>NZ_CAMFLA010000001.1 GCF_945957525.1 uncultured Aquitalea sp.
GAGCGACGGAATCATAATCCGCAGGTCCGGGGTTCGAGTCCCTGATTCGCCACCACTCTCTTCAAGAAGTTTGACCTGTCAGGCTTCGCGGCGAATTAGCTCAGTCGGTTAGAGCGACGGAATCATAATCCGCAGGTCCGGGGTTCGAGTCCCTGATTCGCCACCAAACATCAAGGCCAGCTCAACGAGCTGGCCTTTTTGCTTTCCCACTTGCCCGCACCAAAAAAAACCGCAAAACGCCATCTTGGTGCACATGCCGCACCAGTATGGTTCACAACCGCCAGCCAAGCCATCCAACGGCAGTCGCCGCCGCATTCAATCCCGCTTTTAGTGCATATCTTCCTGTTCTTGGTGCGCAATGCCCTGTTCTGGCACTCCTATTGCTTATTGCAGTGCAAAACACACAATGCAACAGGGACGGAACATGCAGATCGCCACGCCATCAGACGTACTCTTTCTCCTGCTCGGAGCCATCATGATCCTGGCCATGCATGCCGGCTTCGCCTTTCTGGAGCTGGGCACGGTGCGCAAGAAAAACCAGGTCAACGCGCTAGTGAAAATCCTCACCGACTTCGCCGTCTCCGCCATCGCCTATTTCTTCGTCGGCTATACCGTCGCCTACGGCGTCACCTTCTTTCACGACGCCGGACACCTCGCCAGCCTCAACGGCTACGAGCTGGTGAAGTTTTTCTTCCTGCTTACCTTTGCCGCCGCCATTCCGGCCATCGTTTCCGGCGGCATCGCCGAACGCGCCCGTTTCCACCCGCAATCAGCCGCCACCTTCCTGCTGGTAGGGCTGGTCTACCCCTTCTTTGAGGGCGTGGCCTGGAACAACCACTTCGGCATCCAGGACGCGCTGACCCATGCCTTCGGCCAACCATTCCATGACTTTGCCGGCTCAGTGGTAGTCCATGCCGTCGGCGGCTGGATCGGCCTGGCAGCCGTGCTCCACCTCGGCCCCCGCCGTGGACGCTATACACGGGAAGGTCGCGTCTCGGCGCATCCGCCGTCATCCATCCCCTTCCTCGCGCTGGGCGCCTGGATCCTGATCGTCGGCTGGTTCGGCTTCAACGTAATGAGCGCCCAGCGCTTGGGCGCCATTTCCGGCCTGGTAGCGATGAACTCGCTGATGGCCATGGTGGGCGGCACCCTCAGCGCCATGGTGGCCGGCAAGAACGACCCCGGCTTCATCCATAACGGCCCGCTGGCCGGCCTGGTGGCGGTGTGCGCCGGCTCCGACATCATGCACCCGCTGGGCGCGCTGATGGTGGGCTTGATCGCCGGCGCGCTGTTTGTCTGGATGTTCACCCAGACGCAAAACCGCTGGAAAATCGACGATGTGCTGGGCGTGTGGCCCCTGCACGGCCTATGCGGTGCCTGGGGCGGTATCGCCGCCGGCCTGTTCGGCCAACAATGGCTGGGCGGCGTCGGCACCATCAGCCTTGCTTCGCAACTGATCGGCACGCTGGGCGGCGTACTGGTAGGGTTTGTCGGCGGCTATGTCGTCTATGGTGTCTTGCGCAAGCTGGTAGGCATTCGCCTGAGCGATGAAGAGGAATTCAACGGCGCGGACCTATCCATCCATCAGATCACCGCGACGCCGGACCGCGAAACCAACTGGTAGTCTCCCGCCATCGTTCCCCCACACACCCGGCCTCGCCCCGCCTTGGCCGGCGCTTCGCACGCACCGCCGGCCTCGCGGACATTACCCTTCGCAGCAGCTTAGCCCGCACCGCGTCTGGTTCCCTATCGCGCAGAGGTGCGTAACACGCCCCTCGCGAGTAAGGCCTGCTGCAGCCAGCAGCCCACATTCCCCATACCCCGCCCTGGGCAGCCCCCCAGCAAAGCCCCCTCCTCTTCAAAACCAATCCATCGCCAAGCGCTACCACCCACGTCGGTTTTCTTCGTTTCCTGACCTTTATTACGCGCACCACGCCTCGGCCGCGCACCTTCCAGGCCTTGGCAGCCCCCAGCACATCACAGTCAACTCAAACAGCATTAATTACAATTAATTAATGACATAAGCATTACCCTCCACGGACGCTGGCAAACACTTCAAACGCATTGGAATAAGTATTTTCCGACAACTGAAATGGCAATGATCTTAATGACTTACCCCGCCCTCAGCTTGGATCATTCACAGGCCGAAAAAAACCGTATTCATCCATCCCAGGCAACTGCCCAAAAGTACTTGTATCAGCAGGGAAGGTGAAAACTTAACCCCAAGGAAAATCATGAAAGCTCTGACCGCAATCGCCCTCGCTACTTTCGCCTTCTCCGCTCAAGCCATGGCTGCCGACGGCACCATTGACTTCGTCGGCAACGTTGTCGCCAATACCTGCGTGATTAACGCCGGTAGCCAAAACCTGACCGTCAACATGGGCAACGTGCCGGCCAACGCCCTGGCCACCGCAGGCCAGATGGCTGGTCAGACCCAGTTTGCGATCTCGCTGACGGGTTGTACCGGCTCCGCCACCAAGGTAGCCGCCAAGTTTGAGTCCGGTCAGGCAGATCTCACCACTGGCCATCTCAACCTGACCGCCGCCGCCGATGTCGCCCAGAACGTTCAGGTTGCCATCTTCGACAGCAGCAACGTTGAAAACAAGTTCGGCCAGCCGGTTCCGGCCAGCTCCTTCCAGACGCTGAGCAGCGGCAACGCAACGCTGAACTACAGCGCCTGGTACATCGCTACCGGCACCGCTACCACCGGTAGCGCCAACGCGCAAACCACCTACACCCTGTCTTACCAGTAAGCAGGCTCAGGGCCGCCGGCAGCTCCGGCGGCCCTGCCATGTGCGTCAGACATTCCGGTCAATCACCATCCCCGAAGCCCTCATGAAACCGCTCACCACGCTCTTCGCCACCGTTCTGCTCTGCGCAAGCTTGCTTGCCAGTCATGCGTCCGCGGCCGTCATGCTGTACGGCACCCGTTTCGTTTACAACGCAAGCGAGAAAGAGCAGCGCATCCGCTTGAGCCATGAAGGCAAGGGGCCGCTACTGGTGCAAGCCTGGCTGGACGACGGTACGGAAAAGCCGCTGACGCAACAGAAAGTGCCGTTTGCCATCACGCCGCCCATCTTCCGCATCAACGAAGGGCAAGGCCAAGTGCTGCGCGTGCGCTATACCGGCGAAGCCATGCCGCAAGACCGCGAGTCGGTGTACTACCTGAATGTGCTGGAAATTCCCCCCAAACCCGAAACCGACAGCAAAAACATGCTGCAGTTGGCGCTGCGCACCAGGGTCAAATTTTTCTTCCGCCCCGCTGCGCTGGCGGAAGCGCCCCAAGAGCTGGGCAAACAACTCAGCATGAGCGTGGAAAAAGCTGGCAACCGTTATGTGGTTCGCGTAGACAATCCCACGCCATACCATGCTTCGTTTCTTAATGCGCACGCAGTATCCGCCGGCAAGCGCATTGAACTAGTCTCCGATATGGTGCCGCCCTTCGCCAGCGCCACTTTCGATGCGGTCCCTGGTGCCACGCTCCCCGCCCGCATCGATCAGGTCGATTTCAGCCTGATCAACGATATCGGCGCCACCCTGAGCGACTCCAAGGTGCCTCATGCCCTGCCGTAATCATCATGGCAAGCAGACGGTGCCCTGCCTGTCCATACGCCCCACGGCCATTGCCCTGGCCGTGGCCGTTCTCCTGCAGGCCACACATGCGGTGGCGGCGGACGCGCCAGTCGAATTCAACGACGCTTTCATCCAGTCGCCCGACAAGGTCGACCTGTCGCGTTTTGCGCTCGACAACCCGGTGGAACCGGGCACCTATGCCGTCGACATCTACATCAATAAATTCCCGGTACTGTCGGACGACATCCGCTTTATCGCTCAGAAGGACGAACGCCAGGCACATGCCTGCTTCACCCTGGCAATGCTGGACAAGCTGGGCCTCAATCTGGCCAAGCTGAACCTCAAACAGCGCGCCCGTTTCGAGCAGGACGGCGCCTTGTGCCAAACACTGGAAAACCTATGGCCGGAAGCCTCCAGCAGCTTCGACACGTCCGTGCAACGACTTGACCTGCAAATCCCGCAAGCCCTGTTGCAAAGAAACCGGCGCGGTGCCACCAATCCCAGCCTGTGGGATCGAGGCGTTGCCGCTGTCTACGCCAATTACAATCTCAACAGCTATGAACAAAACGGTCAGTTCAGTCATTTCCTGAACCTGAACACCGGTGCCAATCTGGGCCGCTTCCAACTGCGCGCGGAAAGCAATTACACCCACAACAGCGGGCTGCCCGCACAATGGCGCACGGTCAGAACCTATTTGCAAACCAGTCTTACCGATATTCAAAGCAAGCTGGTGGCCGGCGAATCCTTCACCTCTGGCCGCTATTTCGACAGCCTCAGCTACACCGGACTCTCCCTCGCTTCGGAAGACCGCATGTCGCCCGACACCGAGCGCGATTACGCGCCAGTCATCCAGGGCATCGCACTGTCGCAGGCCAATGTACGAATTACCCAGGGCGACACGCTGCTGCTGGAAAGCGCGGTCCCGCCCGGCCCCTTCGAATTCAACGATCTCTACCCCACCGGCTACGGCGGCGACATCAAGGTCACCGTCACCGAGTCCAACGGCACCTCGCGCTCCTTCCTGGTGCCCTATGCGGCAGCGCCCAACATGCTGCGGCAAGGCATAAGCCGTTACAGCGCCACAATGGGCCGCCTGCGCGATAACGCGCTGCAAGACAAGCCTTTGTTTGCCGAACTCTCCTACAGCCGCGGGGTGTCCAACTTCGTTACCGCTTATGGCGGCGCACAGCTGGCCGGCCTGCATCAGGCCGTTATGGGCGGCGGTAGCATGAACACCACAGTCGGCGCTTTCGCGGCCGACTTGTCGCTGTCCCGGACCCGCCTAGACAACCAGCAGCGCTATCACGGCTGGAGCTTGCGACTCAGCCACAGCTATCGTTATCAGCCGACGCAGACCAGTATCTCTCTGGCCGCCTATCGCTATTCCTCACAGGGCTACCTCTCCTTGCGCGATGCGGCCCAACTGCAAACAATGGCCCATGACGGCAATGGCGATATCGGCGCCCTGTCACGTCAGAAAAGCCGCTTTGACCTCACCCTCGGTCAACAGGTTTTCAACAACAGCCAGCTGACACTCACCGGCTCCACGCAGGAGCAATGGGGTCAAACCGGCCGCGTCAACCAGCTGCAAGCAGGCTATAGCCATAGTTTCTCCGGCTGGAGCCTCTCCGGCAGCGCCACCCGTACCCTTAATGCGCAAAGCGGACGCCAAACCATGATCTACCTGGGCGTCACGGTGCAATTGGGCAAGGCCGGCAAACGGCCGCTTACCAGCACCAGCAGTCTGACAAGCGGCAGCGGTGCCACATCGCTGCAAACCAGCCTCAGCGGCGCGCTGGGCGAAGAAAACTCGGCCTCCTACGGTATTTACGCCGGCCATGACGGCCAGAACCGGCAAAACAGTCTCGGCGTCAGCGGCTCGGCGCAGACCGGTTTCGGCACGGTGCAGGCCTCAGCCTCGCGCAGCGGCGACAACAACCAGCTGTCCTTCGGCATCAGCGGCAGCATTGTCGGTCACGCCGGCGGCATTACGCTGGGACAAAGCGTGGGCGAATCCTTCGCCATCATCGAAGCGCCCAACGCCTCCGGCGCCAAGGTGCTCAATGCCGGCAACACCCGCGTTGACAGCCGCGGCTATGCCATTGCCCCCTATCTGTCCTCCTACCGGCGCAACGAGGTCTCGCTTTCCCCCGAAGGCCTGCCCTCCAGCGTCGAGCTCAGACAAACCAGCCAGATCGTCACGCCCTATGACGGGGCATCGGTCAAACTGCGCTTCAACACGCAGGTTGGCCGAAGCGCGCTCATCGACCTTACCCAGCCAGACGGCCAGGCATTGCCGGCCGGCACGGACATCCTCAACGATCAGGGCGACAGCGTGGGCGTTGTCGGACAGGGTGGACGGTCATGGGTAAGAGTGGCGGCAGACAAGGGCAGCCTGACTGCGCGCTGGGGCAATGGCCCGAAACAGAACTGCAGCTTCGATTACAGCCTGCCACCCTCCGCTTCCGCAGACGATGTGCCCTTGTTGCAGCTGGTTTGCAAACCGGGAAGCGGGCTGGGGCAAGCCATGTCGCTCAGCAAGGTGCGTCCCCGCGGTTGAATCCACACCAGCGGAGCCGGTTTGCGCCGACTCCGCGCAACACAACAGTCAACACCATGCGTATCCCACTCATATATCACTCTCGTTGCATCGCAAGCGTCGTATTGGGCCTGTCAGCCGTGCTCAGCGCCAATACGGTCTCTGCCGCACAAGCAAATTGCGACCATATATGGAAAGACACCACCAATATCGTGTCTTTTCCTGCCAGTATTGCGGTTCCTTACGGCGCCAGCAACGGCGCCATATTCCAGACTGCAGTCTGGCAAGCACCTGCAGCCAGCGGTCTGAACGACGGCAATAAACCGATCCTGATCTGTTCAACTCCTGGCGATATCGTGTTCCGCTTCAAAGCAGACGCCACCGACCCCAACGAACGCAATGCGGCACTCTATCCCTATTTTCTCAACACCTCATCAGCGGCGGTAAACGTCAAGTTCACTTATGGTAAGGGCACGGCACATGAAACCATCATGTCCATTCCGCAAAGCAAGGGCAGTTTCGCGATAACCCTGCCAAACGCCATTCCGAGCACAAACGAGAAGGGAGAACCACTGGATGGCAGTGCCAGCCTCCCCTTACGCGACGGCGCGCGTAATACATATACGGTAACGCTCAACAAACTGCGAGCCATCACACCGATGACCATTACTGCGGAATTACAGAAGAATGCTGATGCAGGATCCAGCGTGAGTATTGGGGGCTTTAACCGCGTCTCCTGGTTCCTGGAGTATGATGGCGCCACGTTAACGGGTCCTTGGTCAGGCCCGTGGTCTACCCGCTTAGGCTACTTCCAGCTCAACCCCTTGCAAGTCACCACATCCCCTTGCTACCCCCCGGTACTGCCTTCCCAAGTAGATCTGGGAAACCTGCCGCTGAAAAATTTCCCGAGCAACGGTACCCGATACTCGTCCATCCCCGTTCCGTTCCAAGTCTCGCTGACATGTCCCGGCATGGGTAGCACCGGAGGCGTTTACTTTGGATTTCAGCCGGACATCACCTATCCCGGACAAACAGATCTGCTGGCGGGGCAAACATCGCAAGATAGCGCTGCTGGCGTAGCGGTTGAGTTATTAAAAGCGGACGGCGTTACTCGTCAGCCTTTATTGCGTGCAAATGACCTGACCACTAACTGGGTAAAGTCGGATATCTCCGCCAGTAAAAAAACAACCACGCTCCAGCTTTACGCCAGGGTGCGGCAAATGGAGAACATTGTGCAACCAGGTTCGATTACAGCCCGGGCAACTCTATTGATAAATTTCAAGTAAAAACCAGCGCCATCATAATAAAGCAATCGCAAAAACAAGATCGGCGCAAAGAGAGGTTTACCAAACACCGGAGAAATATAAAGATGCCATATTCGACAAAGAGGAAAATCAAAAAAACACGCTGGGAGTGATGTCCTCCAGCGCCAGCGTGTTGCTCAATCACAAATAATACGCTGCGACCACACTCCCCCAGTTTGCGCTCCCGCGTCCTTGAGATGATAATCCTGCTCCCATTCCCGCGCTCAGGAGCCGCCATGACCGATCAATCCATTCGCCTGTCCAAACGCATGGCGGAGCTGGGCATGTGCTCGCGCAGCGAGGCGGATCGCCTTATCGAACAAGGGCTGGTGAAGGTGGACGGAGTGGTCGTACAAGCCTTGGGCAGTCGCGTCATGCCGGATCAGCAGGTGGAACTGGCCGGCGCGCTGGAAAGGTTGGCCGAAAGCTCGGTCAGCTTGCTGCTGTACCGGGCAGATGGCGCGGCTGCCGATTTTGCCGCCCTCTGCCGCGCCGACAATCAAAGCGCCGGCGATGCGTCGGAAATGCACTGGCGCCCACGTCCGTGGCACAAATTGCAGGCGGCCGGCGCGCTGGGCGACGGCGAGTGCGGCCTGATTGCGCTGACGCAGGATCGCACGCAAACAAAACGCCTGGCCGATTGCGAAGCCGAGTATCTGGTGCAGGTAGCGTCCGCCCCGCCCCTGGCGCAGTTGCAGGCGGATTTTGCCGCGGCAAAACTCCCGCGCGGCGCGAAGATCTCCCGCCAGAGCGACCGGCAGGTTCGTCTGGTATTGCCAGCCCAGTTGCGCGGTCTCAGCGCAGCCGAGCTTTGTCGCCAAGCCGGCCTGCTGCCTCTGTCGGTGCGTTGCAGCCGCATCGGCCGCCTGGCTACTGGCGATCTGAAGCCTGACAACTGGCGTTACTTGCTGCCGGTGGAGCGTTTTTAAATCACCGCCGGCAAACCACCATGCGTAAAACAAAACCGCCCTTGAGGGCGGTTTTGTTTTATCCAGCCGCATGCCGGCGCAAATCGAGGCTTACACGGCCAGTCCCGCGATCAAGGCAGCCGCCATGTCTTGCTCGCTTCGCCCTTCCGGCCACCAGAAGCGGCTCCGTCCCGGCGCACCGGCAGTCACATAGTCGGCGCCCCAGGCATCCAAACCCAGTACCGTAACCTCCTGCGGAATCTTGCCGGCCATTTCGGCCAACAAGGCGTTTTCCCGCTCAGCCTCCATGGGCGGCAGCGCAGCCAGCTCAGCGCCTTCGACCCAGCCCATGCGCCCCACCCCGCCAATGTAACGCGCGCGCAGCGGATTGAGCCGCATCACGATGAAATCCAGCTGCAACAGGTCCGGTGCAGCCGGCAAATAACGGCTGAGCCGCGCCGTTTCGGCCTGAGTCAGCGCCACCTGCTCCGCATCCGCCAGCAGGGTCAAACGCGCATGGGCCTGCACATCCTCCACGCCGGGCTCCGCCACCGACAGGCTGCAGCGGGCATCCGCCAGCAAGTTGCGCGTGTGTTCGGCCAACAGGCTGACCAGCAACAAGGGGCGGTGTCGCTCATCCAGCGCGTACGGCAATACCGTGGCATAAGGGTAACCGGGAGTTTGTGTGGAATGCGTGGCCAGCGTGGCGCTGCCTGCCTGGTGCAAGAGTTCGACGACGGAACGGACTGCGATTTTCACCATTACTCTCCCGCGCAACCCGGACTGGGCTGCTGGATGAAAGAATGCCGGACTTGGCATACGGCAGGCCCGACCATTAGCATGGCATTTTACGCTTGCCGGCCCACCCATGACAGCCACGATCAGACACGCCGCCCTGGAAGATGCCCAGGCCATTGCCGATTTGCTGAATCTTGCCTACCGGCCGCCACCGGGCCGGGAAGGCTGGACCCATGAGTCGCACCTTGTCGCCGGGCAACGCGCCAGCGCGGAGCAGGTGAAGAGCGCGTTGCAACAAACAGGCAGCATCATGGCGTTGAAGGTGACAGCCGACGGCCATCTGCTCGCTTGCCTGCATCTGCAAGGCGACAAGGAGAGTGCCAGCATCGGCATGTTTGCGGTGGACACCGCGGCGCAGGGTCAAGGCCTGGGGCGAGAGATGCTGGCGTGGGCTGAACGGGAAGCGCAAGCGCGTTGGTCCTGTCGCAAAACGTGCATGAGCGTCGTGGCGCAGCGCCCGGAGCTGATCGCCTATTACGCGCGACGCGGCTATCTGCCCACCGGCGAAACCGCGGCTTTTCCCTGGGAGGCGTCGGTCGGCTCGCCGCTTGGCACGGCGCTCAGTCTCTGTCTGCTGGAAAAAACGCTGACCTGACGGCCGACTGTTCTGGCCTTGACCCGAGGGTGGCGGCCATGCGCGCGGCCTTTCGGCAAACCTGCCCAAGCGGGCTTGCCATCGGCCGCAACGCTGCTGCTATCGGGCCAGGACGAAAGTATTGCTCGCCCGCAGCACGTCCAACTCCTCCGCCGACATTGGTTTGGCGAACCAATAGCCCTGCATCAACTGGCAGCCCATTTTCAACAGCGCTTCCAGTTGTTCCTGCGTTTCCACGCCTTCGGCCACCACTTCCATGCCCAGATCGCGCGCCAATGACAAGGTGGCGCGCACTACCGCTTCATCGCCGTCGTGCCCCGGCAGCTTTTGCACAAAGGCGCGGTCTATCTTCAGGCGATCGATGGGATAACGCTGCAAACGCGCCAGCGAGGAGTGACCCGTGCCAAAATCATCCACGGCAAAGCGGCACCCCATCTCTTTCAAGGACTGGAAGCGCTGCAGGCTCTCTTCGCTGTCGTTCATCACCGCACTCTCGGTCAACTCCAGCTCCAGACCACCCGGCGGCACTTGGTAAAGCGTCAGCAGATGCCGCACATGACCGGCCAGGTCGCTGCGTTCCATTTGCAACAGCGACAGGTTGACCGACACCGGCAAGGGCTGGCCGCGCCTCGCCCAGGCTTCATATTGCAAGCAGGCCAGATTCAACACTTGCTTACCCAAAGGCACAATCAGCCCGGTACGCTCCGCCAGCTCGATGAAATCGCCCGGCATCATCAGACCGCGCTGCGGGTGACGCCAGCGCACCAGCGCCTCGCAACCGACGATGCGACCGTTTTGCGCATCCACCTGGGGTTGGAAATGCAGGAAGAACTGGCTGATATCATCCTGTAGCGCGCGTCGCAGATCGCGCTCCAGCGTCAAGCGCTCCACGGCCTGCTCGTTCATCCTGGCCGCGAAATAGCGCAGGGTATCGCGTCCGGCAGCCTTGGCGGCGTACATGGCCAGATCAGCGTGGCGCAACAACTGCTCCGCGTCGCGCCCGTCGTCCGGATACAGCGCCACCCCGATACTGGCGGTAGTGCGCAACTCGTGCTGATCCACCATCACCGGCCGGTGGAACAGGGCCAGCAAACGGTGCCCCAGCGACTCAATCTGCTCCCGGGCCGAGTACGGCAGCAAGACGACAAATTCGTCGCCGCCCAGCCGCGCCAGAGTGGCGCCCGGCGGCACCGGCCGCCGCAAGCGGCCGGCCACGCTGATCAGCAACTGGTCGCCCACCGAGTGGCCCAGGCTGTCGTTGACGTTCTTGAATTCGTCCAGATCCAGAAACAGCACGGCCAGCTTCTGCTCGCGCCGCGCGGCCTCCTCCATGGCTTGCGCGGCCAGAGTCAACCAGCAGGCGCGATTGGGCAGCCCCGTCAGGCTGTCGTGCATGGCCAGATAATTGACGCTGGCCTCCGCCTTGCGGGTAGCGTCCAGTTGCTCTTTCAACTGGCGATTAGCCTCGGCCAACTCGCCAGTGCGCTCGCCGACGATGTTTTCCACCCGCCGCGTATGCCCGGTCATGATGAGCATGAAACCACCGAACACCCCGCACATGACCACCCCGACGATGAAGGTGATCCACTCCAGCCAACTGCGCAAACCGTGGATATAAACGCTGCTGGCGCGCAAGCGCAGCTGCCAGTGCCTGCCGGCAAACTCCAACGGTGCCTCCAGCCCGGGCCGGCCGCTCAGCCAACCAGGCTGCCCGCAATGCACGGGGCCGGACAGGCGACGCAACCCCGGCGCGCCGTCGCGATCCACCAGACACACCTCGATATCGGCCCGCGCCTGATTCTGCAAGGCGGATTGCATCAGGTCGTCCATGCGGAACACACTGGCGATCACGCCGCGCAGGGCGCGCTCACGGCCTTCCGAAGCGGCGGCGAACACCGGCAAATATACCGCCACGCCTTTTTGCTGTGCGGTTTCCTGCACCAGATGAATGGCCGGGCTGGCCATTGGCGCGCCTGCGGCGATGCTCGCCCGCACGGTGGCGGCCAGGCTGGGCACCGAGCCCAGATCCAGCCCCAGCGCACGCGCATTGTTTTCCAGGGGTTCGATGAAACGGATGGCCAGATACGTGCGCCGCAAGGGCGAGAGTTGCATCCTGCCCTTGGCATCGCTGTCCATCAGCCGGCGGCCATCCGGCAGCCCGGCCTCAAAGCGCTGGCGCTCATGCTGCTCCACCACCTGCGCCCAGCCCAGGCTCTGGGTGCCGGGAAAGCGCGCCAGCCATGGCGCGGCATACCGCCGCCATTGCTCAACGCCGCCAGCCGGCGATACGCCTTGCAGTTGCTGCAGCGCCTGCACGGCATCCAGCTGCATTTCCAGCCGCTTGCGCAGCAAGTGTTCGATCTGGCCCGCGTCGCGATTGAATTGCGCCTGCACCCTATCGTTTTCCCAACGATGGATCAGCACGCACAGCCCGCTCATGGTCAGCAGCATCAGCAACATCG
The DNA here is from genome assembly GCF_945957525.1 of uncultured Aquitalea sp. GTDB lineage: Bacteria > Pseudomonadota > Gammaproteobacteria > Burkholderiales > Chromobacteriaceae > Aquitalea. The sequence goes on from NZ_CAMFLA010000001.1 coordinate 12,180, forward strand.
GCAACACCAGTGCTTTGCGCCGCCGGCGCCACTCAGCACGGGGTTTGCCGAAGAGAGCCAGCATCAGGGGCAGCATCAGGATGCAACCCATGCTGTCGCCCAGCCACCAGGTCCAGCCATTGAACAGACCTTCGCCAACCGGAATGATGCCGCGCAACGCCAGCAGCGAGACACTGATGCCGGACCCTATCAGGCAGCTGAGTGGAATCACCAGCGCCATCATGATCAGCACTGGCCTCGGCGCATCCATCTGGTTGGGCCAGCCAGCCCACCGCCTGGCCAGCCATGTGCCCGCCAGCGCCTGCAGCGTGGCGGACAGCGGCACCAGCATCAGCACGAACGGATCCGGTTGGCTACCCACCGCGTGCAGATTGGCCATCACCTGCATGCCCAGCGAGCCCAGCAGCACGCCCGGCCACAGGCTGCGCCCCCACAGCAACAGCGCAGTCAGCGCCAGGCCAGCGGGAATGAACAAGGGAACGGTATAGCCCGGCGGAATCGCCACATAAAGGGAAAGCGCGCCGATGGCGGCATATAGGGCCGCCAACTGCAAAATGGCGATCGGGCGGGATGACAACGGCTTAAGTCCTGATTGAGTAAAGCGATGGACAAGGTTCAATCATAGCAAAGTCTGAAAACAGATTCGTCTTTTCACAATGCCACCAAGGGTATTTCCCGATGCAGGTTTTACCATGCGTGCAACAACGATCCGCGGCCGGGCTCTGAACAGGCCTCACCGCCCGGGATCAGCCCGGCAACCGGCGAGCGTGAATGCTGGCGCGCACGCGGCGCTGCGGCTCCGCCAGCGTCTGTCCTGCCAGCAAGGTAAACACCTGATCCAGACTGGCGCGGGCCAGCGCCTCGCTGTCCTGCACGATGGCGTCGATGGCCAGCGGCAGGCAGTCCAGCAAGGAGTGATCATCAAACGTCATCAGCTGCGCCGGCGCGTCGCCCAGGCGGCTGTGGCGGCTCAACCAGGCCAGCACCCCTTCCAGCAGGGTTATCGAGGCGGTAAACAGCGCCTCCGGCACTCGACCGTGCCGCTCATGCCATTCCGCCATCATTGCGTAACCGGACTCGCGCTGGAAATCACGCTGGCTGACGCCGTCCTGCGGCTCGGCCACGCCGCGCAAGCGCAGGGCCTCGCGGTAGCCTTGCAGCCGGTCGCGGCTGGGCGAGAGATCGGCCTGGCCGCCGAAGAACACCACTTCGCGGCACCCGGCATCCAGCCGCGCGCCAATCAGCTCCGCCACGATGCCAGTGGCGTCGGTCACCACGGAAGGGATGCCGCTGCCGTCGATGCGACGATCGACAAACACCAGCGGCAAACGACCGGTCCAGGCCTGGTAACGAACGGCGTCGCTGCTGCAAGGCACCACCACCATGCCGTCCACCTGCCGCGCCACCAGATGCGCGATGCCGGCGGTTTCCCGCTCCGGGTCTTCATCGCTGGTCACCATCACCAGCTGGAAATCCTGTTCCCGACACTGGTTTTCCATGGCCTGCGCCAACGCAGCGTGCGCGGAGTTGGTCAGATCGGGAATCACCAGGCCGATAGTGTTGCTGCGACGACTGCGCAAGGAGCGCGCCGACTGCGAGGGATTGAAGTGATGCTCCTTCGCCACCTGCTCCACCCTCGCCACCGTGGCGGCCGAGATGCGATAGCGCCCCGCATGGCCGTTCAGCACCATGCTGGCGGTGGTGCGGGAAACACCGGCCAGTGCGGCGATGTCATCGATGGTGAGGCGCTTGAAAGCAGTCACGGCAGTCTTTCGGCAAACGTTGGCGGAAATGGCGGCCCCGGACGCGACAACCCCCGCCGGGTCGGCCCGGGCGGGGGTGGGTCAGGCCTGCCGACATTGTATTACAAGCGAATGGCGTCGGGTCTGCCGCTTTGCTGATCTGACGCAGGCGGATCACCTTACGCTTGGCCCTCAAGGCTCAAAACACGGCGGTCTCCTCCCAATGGCCTGTTGACACCCCAGAATGCGAAAAAGCCCGTCTTGCAGGGCAAGACGGGCTTTTGATTCCTCCCGCCAAATCGGGGGCGAGCATGGGTGTTACTGCTTGACCAGATTCAGCGGCACCGGGATGAACTTGTCCACCGGCTGGCCATCCACCAGTTTCTTGGCGGTTTGCACGCCGTACTGGCCGATCAGTTCCGGTTGCTGCTGCACGGTAGCGGCCAGATTGCCCGCCTTCACCGAGGCCACGGCATCGGCAGTGGCGTCAAAGCCCACCACAACAACGTTCTTCAAGCCGGCGGCCTGAATGGCTTTCAAGGCACCCAGCGCCATTTCGTCGTTGTGCGCAAACACGCCCTGGATGTCCTTGTTGCCCTGAATGATGTTTTCCATCACCGACAGGCCCTTGGCGCGATCGAAATCAGCCGGCTGCTTGGCCAGCAGCTTCACATCGGCCTTGCCGTCCACCACCTTGTGGAAGCCCTCGCCGCGTTCACGCGCTGCGGAAGAGCCGGCGATGCCTTCCAGCTCGACGATGCGGCCCTTGCCGCCCAGTTTTTCCATCAGGAACTCACCGGCCATCTTGCCGCCCGCCACGTTGTCCGAAGCGATGTGGGCGCTGACTTCCGCGCCGTTGACGCTACGATCCAGCGACACCACCTTGATGCCCTTGCCGGTGGCTTCTTTCACCACATTGGCCACGGCGCTTGAATCAGTGGGGTTGATCAGGATGACGTTCACCTTCTTCTGGATCAGGTCTTCCACGCTGGCCTGCTGCTTGGCCGGATCGTCCTGCGCATCAACGGTAATCAGCGTAATGCCTTCCTTCTTGGCCTCGGCTTGGGCGCCGTCGCGCAGGGAAACAAAGAAGGGGTTGTTCAGCGTGGACACGGCCAGGCCAACAGTCACCTGAGTGCTTGCGGCGGCGGGTGCGCTGGCGGCAGCCGGGGCGGCGCTGTCCGGGCCTTGCTTGGAACAAGCGGCGATGCCCAGCACCAAGAGGCCGGCCATCAGCGGGTGTACGAGACGATTCATGTGCATCACTCCTGAGTTCTGTCTAAAGCGGATAGCAAACGTTGCGAAAGTCGGCCGATGCTTCGGCCTGTGGTTTTACTTCTTGCCGCTGCGGTCGATCAGCACCGCCAGCAGAATCACTACGCCCTTGATCACCTGCTGGTAGAAGGACGACACGCCCAGCAGATTGAGCCCGTTGTTGAGCACGCCGATCAGCAAGGCGCCCATCAGCGTGCCGAAGATCCAGCCGCGACCGCCGGTCAGACTGGTGCCGCCCAGCACCACGGCGGCAATGGCGTCCAGTTCGTAACCGGTGCCCGCCGTCGGCTGCGCCGAATTGAGGCGGGAGGTGAGGATGACGCCGGCCATGGCGGACATGGCGCCGGACAGCGTATACACCCACACCTTGATGCGATCCACCTTCACGCCGGAGAGGCGCGCGGCCTCTTCATTGCCGCCGGTGGCGTACACATGTCGGCCGAAGACGGTCTTTTTCAGCAGGAAGGCAAACAGGCCGAACATCACCAGCATCCACACCACCGGCACCGGGATCAGCCCGGCCACATAACCGCCACCCAGCAAGGAGAACAGATCGCTGTTGAAACCGGTGATGGGGCTGCCGCCGGACACCACCAGCGACAAGCCGCGCAGAATAGTCATGGACGCGAGCGTGGCGATGAAAGGCGCCACCTTGCCCTTACTGATCACCAGACCGTTGGCAAAGCCCATGGCCGCGCCGGCCAGCACGCCCAGCAAGGTGGCCAGCAGCGGATCGAGCCCGGACTGGATCAGCGTGGCGATGGTGACGGAGGAAAGCGCCAGTATGGAGCCCACCGACAGATCGATGCCGCCCAGCAGGATGACCAGCGTCATGCCGAAAGCAATCAGGGCATTGATGGACACCTGGCGCATCACGTTCAGCAGGTTGCCCATGGTGAGGAAATCGGGGCTGAGCACCGCCAGCCCCACCGACACGATGACCAGCGCGATGAAGGGCCCCAGTTTTTGCAGGGTGGCTTTTTGTTGTGGCGTCATGAAAGCTTGTTCCGTTGTGTGTGGGGTCAGGCGGCTTGCGCGTCGCCGCCGGTGGCGGCCGCCATGATGGTTTCCTGCGTGGCGCCGGCTGCGTCGAACAGGCCGGTCTGCCGTCCTTCGTGAATGACGAGGATGCGATCGCTCATCGCCATCACCTCCGGCAACTCGGACGACACCATGACAATGGCGACGCCGGCCGCCGCCAGCTGATTGATGATGTGATAAATCTCGGCCTTGCCGCCCACGTCCACGCCGCGGGTCGGTTCGTCCAGCAGCAGTACGCGCGGCGGTTCGGCCAACCATTTGGCAAACACCACCTTTTGCTGATTGCCGCCGGACAGCGATTTCACGTCCAGCTCGGCATCGCGGGTGCGAATGCGCAACTGCTTGATCAGCCCGTCCACCGCAGCGCGTTCGCTGGCGGCGTTCACCATGCCGGCGCGGGCGTGTTTGCCCAGATGCACCAGGGTGGTGTTTTCCCGCACCGACATGCCCAACACCAGCCCCTGGCCCTTGCGATCTTCCGTAACAAAAGCGATGCCGGCGGCGATGGCGTCGCCCGGATGGCGCACTGTCAGCGGCTGGCCGTCCAGCATGACCTCGCCGGCCGCGCGCGGATTGACGCCAAACAGCGTCTTGAGGATTTCCGAGCGGCCTGCCCCCATCAGCCCGGCCACGCCCAGCACCTCGCCGGCGCGCACATCGAAGCTGATATCGCGCACATGGCCGTGGTCGGCCAGGCCGCGCACAGACAGTTTCACCTCGCCAGGCCGGCTCTCGCGGCGCGGGAAGCGATCGCCGATCTCACGGCCCACCATCAGGTGCACCACCTCGTCGAAGCCGGTATCGGCGATGCGGCGCTCTCCCACGAAACAACCATCGCGCAGCACGCTGATCTTGTCGCAGATACGGAAAATCTCTTCCATGCGGTGCGACACATACACAATGGCTACGCCCTGCGCTTGCAACTGGCGCATCAGGCCGAACAGCACCTCGATCTCACGATCGGTCAGCGCCGCAGTGGGCTCGTCCATGATCAGCACCCGCGCCCGCATGGCCAGCGCCTTGGCGATTTCCACCATTTGCTGCTGGCCGATGGACAGGCTGCCCGCCTCCGCAGCCGGATCTATGCCGCCCGCGCCCAGCGCCTTGAGTTGGGTTTCGGCCTCGCGCCGCATGCGCGCATGATCAATCAGACCAAAGCGCGAGGGCTCTCGCCCAAGAAACAGGTTTTCCATCACCGTCAGCTGCGGAATCAGATTCAGCTCCTGATGGATGATGGCGATGCCGTGCGACTCGGCATCGCGGGTGGAGCGGATCTGCGCCGGCCTGCCGTCAATGACGATCTCGCCGGCATCGGCCTTGTACACGCCGCTGAGAATCTTCATCAGCGTGGATTTGCCGGCGCCGTTCTCACCCATCAGCGCATGGATCTCACCGGCTGCAACGGCAAAATCCACCGACTCCAGCACTTTGACCGGCCCGAAAGCCTTGCAGATGCCGCGCATGGAAACAGTCATCGCGGCCCCCTCAGAAAATCACGCCGGAGTGCAGAATCACATTGGCGTAGGGCGTGCATTCGCCGGTGCGAATCACCGCCCGCGCCGCAGCGCAACGTTGCTTGAAGCTCTCGTGGCTCACCCAGTCGAGCGTCGCGCCAGCGCCGGCCAACCGTTCAGCCAGTTGCTGGACGGCCGGATTATGCTGGCGGCACTCTTCGGCAAACACCGCGCGCTCGCACTGGAAATCAGCCAGCACGCTGGCCAGCGTGTCGGCAAAAGACGGTGTGCCCAGCGCGATGGAGAGATCAATGCACTCCACGCCGGGCGGAATCGGCAGGCCGCAGTCAGCAATGACAATGCTGTCGGTATGGCCCATGCCGGCCAGGATGCGGGCGATGTCGCGGTTGAGGTGTCCCAGCTTCTTCATGCCGCGTCTCCAAGCAAAGTGTTCAGTTGCTGCAAGGTGGGCATGCCGCCCTGCGCGCCGGCTCGGGTCACCGACAGCGCGCCGGCGGCGTTGGCGCGGCGCACCGCCTCCGCCAGGCCCAGATGCAGGAAGGTGGCCAGCGCGCCGTTGAAGGTGTCGCCGGCGCCCGTGCTGTCCACCGCATCCACGACAAAGCCTGGCTGATGTTGCAGCCCGCCCTCGGCGTCGGCGAACCAGGCACCGTCCTTGCCATGCGTCATCACCACCCCGGCTGGGCGGCGCGGCAGCAAGACGCGCCAATCTTCCTGGCTATCAAGGCTGACCGCCAGTTCGTGCTGATTGGGTGTGAGCAGGGTGGCGAGCGCCAGCAGCTCGGCCGGCAAGGCCTGCGCCGGCGCGGGATTCAGAATAAAGGGTTTGCCGAAGCGTGCGGCAAGTTCGGCGGCGCGCATCACGGCAGCCAGCGGCACTTCCAGCTGCGCCAGCACCACATCGGCCTCGGCAAAGGCCTGCTCGGCGGCGTCCAGATGCGCCGGCAGCAGCTCGTGGTTGGCCCCCGGCACGACCATGATGGCGTTGTCGCCGCCGCTCAAGGTGATGCTGGCCATGCCCGTGGCGGCCTCGCCGCGACCTACCCAACGCGTATCCACGCCTTCTTTTGTCAACCCGGCCACCAGCTCGTCGCCGAAACCGTCGCGCCCCACGCAGCCGATCAGGCGCACTTGCGCGCCCAGCCGCGCGGCGGCCACTGCCTGATTGGCGCCCTTGCCGCCCGGGTAGGTGGCGAAACGTTTGCCGAACAGGGTCTCACCCTGGCGCGGGAAGCTGTCCGCCTCCACCACCAAGTCCATATTGATGCTGCCTACCACCAGTACACGGGTCATGCCGTCCGTCTGCCTTGCAGGTGGCGCGACGCTGCCGCCGACCATCTCGGCCGCGCGGGTCATGCTGCGTCGCACCAGTGAAAATCAATCGATTACGCCAAGCTAAAACGTAATCAGCGGTTTAGCCGGCATCTTATAGCAGAGCCTCAAACAGGGGGGAAGCGGAAAATCAATTCGCTGTAAGATTTCAACTACAAGCACCGGCTTTTTGGCTGCTTTGCCACACTTGCCCTACCGGAATTTCCTTTATTGCGCTGCAAAACGGGTCACAGTTGTAGCGGCAACGTGCACATTCCGCGCAACCGTCGCGGCCCCGCTTGCGGCCTGCACGCCCTGCCGGGCTGTGCTAGAATGCGGCAACACATTCATTTGATTATGAAAACACTCGTCCTCGCCCTCTTCGTCGCCCTGCTGTCACTGCCCGCCGCGGCCGTGAATCGCTTGCTGCCCGCCAATATCATGGCCGGCACCATCCGCAGCGTGGACGGCAACGTCGTCACCTTCAGCAAGAGCAATAGCTCGCTGCTGCGGTCTGTCGTGGCCTTGCTCATCGACAACGGGCAGACCTACACCGTGGCCCCGGGACTGCGCATCTTCGACACCAACCACCGTTTCCTGCTGGCCGGGCAATTGCCCACGCTGGTGGGGCAGAACGTGGGCATCACGCTGGACATGCAAGGCAACGTCAATCGCGTGTGGGTGCTCACCGACGAAGAAATCGCCCGCCTGCAAGCCTTGCAGGAACAGGACTCAACCCAATAAGCGGAACATCACGTAGCAATGAAGAAGGTATACATCAAGACCTTCGGCTGCCAGATGAACGAATACGACTCTGACAAGATGGTCGACGTTCTGGGCGACGCCGAAGGCATGATCAAGACGGACAATCCGGAAGAAGCCGACGTTATCCTGTTCAACACCTGCAGCGTGCGCGAAAAGGCGCAGGAAAAGGTGTTTTCGGATCTGGGCCGCATCCGTCCACTGAAAGAAGCCAACCCCAACCTCATCATCGGTGTGGGCGGCTGCGTGGCGAGCCAAGAAGGCGACACCATCGTCAAGCGCGCGCCTTATGTGGACGTGGTGTTCGGCCCGCAAACCCTGCACCGCCTGCCGGAGTTGATCCGCGGCCGTCAAGCCAGCGGCACCGCGCAAGTGGACATTTCCTTTCCCGAGATCGAAAAATTCGACCACATTCCGCCCGCCAAAGTGGAGGGCGGCTCGGCCTTCGTCTCCATCATGGAAGGCTGTTCCAAGTACTGCTCCTTCTGCGTGGTGCCCTACACCCGAGGCGAAGAAGTATCGCGCCCGTTTGAAGACGTACTGACCGAAATCGCCGGTCTGGCGCAGCAGGGCGTGAAGGAAATCACTCTGCTGGGCCAGAACGTCAACGCCTATCGCGGCCTGATGGCCGACGGCGAGATCGCCGACTTCGCCCTGCTGCTGGAATACGTGCACGAGATTCCCGGCGTGGAGCGCCTGCGCTTCACCACCAGTCATCCGCGCGAGTTCACCCAGCGCATCATCGACTGCTACGGCAAACTGCCCAAGCTGGTTTCGCACCTGCACCTGCCGGTGCAAAGCGGCTGCGACCGCGTGCTGACCGCCATGAAACGCGGCTACACCGGGCTGGAGTACAAATCCATCATCCGCAAGCTGCGCGCGCTGCGACCCGATCTTTGCCTGTCTTCCGACTTCATCGTCGGCTTCCCCGGCGAAACCGAGGCGGATTTCCAGCAAACGCTGAAACTGGTGAAGGATCTGGAGCTCGACTTCAGTTTCGTCTTCATTTACAGCCCGCGCCCCGGCACCCCGGCCGCCAACCTGCCGGACGATACCCCGCATGCGGAAAAGGTGCGCCGCCTGGAAGCCCTGAACGAAGTGATCGAAGCCAAAGGCTTTGCCATCAACCAGAGCATGGTGGGCAGTGTGCAACGCGTGCTGGTGGAGAGCGTGTCGAAAAAAGATCCCAACATGCTGGCCGCCCGCACCGCCAACAACCGCGTGGTCAACTTCGTCGGCCACCCGCGGCTGCTGAACCAGATGATTGATATCCGCATCACCAAGGCCTTCCCCCACTCGCTGGCCGGCGAGGTGCCGACCACGGAAAACGCCTGATCCTCTGTACGCCCGGCTCCGCCGGGCGTAGGGTTTGGTTTTCCATCGTACGGAACCGCGCCATGTTCATCGTCTCTTTGCACTACACCGCCCCGCTGGACGTCGTTGACGCCCTGCTGGACCGCCACGTGGTCTGGCTGCGCAAGGCGTATGCCGACGGCGCGTTTCTGGCTTCCGGCCGCAAAGAGCCGCGCACCGGCGGCGTGATCATCGCCGTGGGCCCGCGCGCCGATCTGCAGGCAAGGTTGGCCGAAGACCCCTTCAGCCAGGCCGGCGTGGCCCGCTACGACATCACCGAATTCATCCCGACCATGACTGTCGAGGCACTCGCCCCGTGGCGCGAGCCGGCAGCTGGTCCCGCCCGGAGTTCCTGACTCTTGCAAAACGACCAACTCAGCTTCAACCCGGTCGACAACGACCGCCTGGCCCGCCTGTGCGGCCCGCTGGACGAAAACCTCAAACAGATTGAAACCGCGCTGGAGGTGGTGATCCAGCGTCGCGGCGAACACTTCAAAGTGAAGGGCGAGCAGGCGCAAAACGCGGTTCACAGCCTGACCCGCCTGTATCTGCTGGCGGAAAAGCAGGATATTTCCATCGACGACGTGCAACTGGAACTGGTGGAAGCCCGCCGTCGCGGCCCAGACAACGAGCCCGCCGACGACGCCACGGTGCTGATGACGCGTCGCGGCGACCTGCGCGGCCGCACCCCGCGCCAGAGCCAGTACATCAAGGCCATCCAGCAACACGACATCACCTTCGGCATCGGCCCCGCCGGCACCGGCAAGACTTATCTGGCGGTGGCCTGCGCGGTGGACGCCATGGAACGCGACGCCATCAAGCGCATCGTACTGGTGCGCCCCGCAGTGGAGGCCGGCGAAAAGTTGGGTTTTCTACCCGGTGATCTGGCGCAGAAAGTGGACCCCTACCTGCGCCCGCTCTACGACGCGCTGTACGACCTGATGGGTTTTGACCGCGTTACCCGCCTGTTTGAGAAGAACCTGATCGAGATCGCCCCGCTGGCCTACATGCGCGGCCGCACGCTCAACAGCGCCTTCATCATTCTGGACGAGGCGCAAAACACCACGCCGGAACAAATGAAGATGTTCCTCACCCGCATCGGCTTCGGCTCGCGCGCGGTGATTACCGGCGACGTCACCCAGATCGACCTGGCCCGCCACCAGAAAAGCGGTCTCGTTGAAGTGGAACGCATCCTCAATACCGTGCGTGGCATCCATTTCCATCATTTCCAGAGCGACGACGTGGTGCGCCACCCGCTGGTGCAGAAAATCGTCGATGCCTACGATCAGTACCAATTGAGCCAAGATGAAAAAAGCAAAGCGTAATCCGGTCCTGCAAAGGTTGGCCGAAAGACTCGAACTGACGCTGGACGAACGCAGCGAATCCGCACTGCTGCCCGCGCCGGCGCTGCTGCGCCGCTGCTGTCAGGCCGCCTTGCGCCCGGGAGTGCGTCACGCCCAGATCAGCCTGGTGATGGTGGATGCCGAAGAGGGTCGCCAACTCAACCACGACTATCGCGGCAAGGACTACGCGACCAACGTGCTGTCCTTCGCGCTGAATGAAGGCGATTTTGTGCCCGGGCTGCCGCTGATCGGCGACCTGGTACTGTGCGCGCCGGTGGTGGAAAAAGAAGCCGCCGAGCAGAACAAGCCGCTGGACGCGCATTACGCCCACCTGCTGGTGCACGGCATGCTGCACCTGCAAGGCTATGATCATGAAGTCGACGAAGAAGCCGAAATCATGGAAGCGCTTGAAACTGTCATTCTTGCGCAGTTAGGATACCCGGACCCGTACCTCGAGGAAAAACACTAAACCCCATGGAAGACCCCAGTAAACACAAGCCCAGCCTGTTGGAACGCCTCTCGGCCATGCTCCTGCGCGAGCCGGAAGACCGTGAGGAACTGCTTGCCCTGTTGCACTCCGCCTTTGAACGCAATCTTCTGGACGCCGACGCGCTGGCCATGATTGAAGGCGTGCTCGAGGTCAGCGACCTCACCGCCCGCGACGTGATGATTCCCCGCAGCCAGATGGACGTGCTCCGCATCGACGACCCCATCGAAAAGCTGCTGCCCGATGTGGTGCGCACTGGCCACTCGCGCTTCCCCGTCATCGGCGACAACAAGGACGACGTGCTGGGCATTCTGCTGGCCAAGGATTTGCTGCACTACTTCCATGCCCCCAAAACCTTCGATCTGCGCGCCACGCTGCGCCAGAGCGTGTTCGTGCCGGAATCCAAGCCGCTTGACGTGCTGCTCCGCGAGTTCCGCTCCAATCGCAACCACATGGCCATTGTGGTGGACGAATACGGCGGCGTGTCCGGCCTCGTCACCATCGAGGACGTGATCGAGCAGATCGTCGGCGAAATCGAAGACGAATACGACTTCGACGAAGACGAAAACAACATCGTGCCGGTACGCGGCCAGCGCTATCGCGTCAACGCCCTGACCGAAGTGGCCGATTTCAACGAATACTTCAACACCGACTTCGACCTTGACGACGTAGACACCGTCGGCGGGCTGGTGATCTCCCTCACCGGCCACCTGCCCAAGCGCGGCGAAACCGTCACCTCCGGCACCTTGCGCTTCACCGTATTGCGCGCCGACAGCCGCCGCCTGCAAACATTGCTGGTGGAAAGGTTGGCCGAAGCCGCGGAACCCGCCCCGCAAGACTGAGCATGCGCACCTTCCTGATTCTGCTGGGCGCCGCCGCGGCCGGCGCACTCACCTTATACGCCTTTGCCCCGTGGCGGCTGTTCTGGATCATGCCGCTGGCGCTGGCCATGCTGGCCGAACTGACCGAGCGCCTGCCCAAACGCGCGTTTCTGGTAGGCTATGTGTTCGGCGTGTCCGCCTACGCCAGCAACTTCAACTGGATCTACATCAGCCTGCACGATGTGGCCGGCATGCCGGCCTGGCTAGCCGCGCCCATGGTGCTGTTGCTGCCGGCCTACCTCGCCGTTTACCCGGGGCTGGCCTGCTGGCTGAGCGTCCGCATGGACGTGCGCCCCTGGGTGCGCTGGCTGATCGCCTTCCCCGCGCTGTGGGAGCTGGGCGAATGGCTGCGCGGCTGGGTAATGACCGGCTTCCCTTGGGGAGCCGCCGGTTATTCTCAGGTCACGGAGAGCCCGCTCTCCGGCTACATCCCGGTGGGCGGCGTGCATCTGGTCAGCTGGCTGGTGGCGCTCAGCGCCGGCGCGCTGGCGCTGCTGGCCCGCAGCGGCATGCGTTCGCGCATTGCGCTGCTGGCCGGACTGGCGGCCTTGTGGGGCAACGGTTACTGGCTGCAAAGCCTGGAATGGACCACCCCGGTGGGCAAGCCGGTTTCGGTGGCGCTGGGTCAGGGCGATATTCCGCAAGCCATCAAATGGGACCCGGCCACCTTCGAGCAGACCCTGCGCACCTATTATCAGCAGGTGGCCACCACCCACGCCGATTTGATGATCCTGCCCGAAACAGCCCTGCCGGTGTTTCTGGACGACCTGCCATCGGGCTATCTCACCATGCTGACCGGCGACGCCGCGCGCAACAATATGGCGGTTGCCACGGGCATTGCGCGCCGCACCAGCGACGGCCGCGGCTACCTCAATGCCGTGGTAGCCATTACCGATCCGAAGCAGCCCTTTTATGCCAAAGACCATCTGGTGCCTTTTGGCGAATTCGTCCCGCTGCCGGGCCTGATCGGCTGGATCTACCAGTACATGAACATGCCGATGTCCGGCTTCAGTCGCGGCGGCGCCAACCAGCGCCCGCTGACACTGGCCGGCCAGCAGATTGCCTTCAACATCTGCTATGAAGACAGCTTTGGCGAAGAGCTGATCGGCCCGGCCGCCCACGCCACCTTGCTGGCCAATGTCAGCAACCTGGCCTGGTTCGGCAAGAGCGTGGCCATGAGCCAGCACCTGCAGCTGTCGCAGGCGCGCGCGCTGGAAACCGGCCGCACCATGCTGCGCGCCACCAACACCGGCATGACCGCCATCATCCGTCACGATGGGGAAATCGCTGCCATTGCCGCGCCGGATACCCAGCAAGTGCTGCAAGGCCTGGTGCAGGGCCGCACCGGCATGACGCCCTATATGCGCGTGGGTAATCAGCCAGTGATCATCGGCTGCCTGCTGTTGACGCTGCTGGCCATGGGCCTGGGTCAGTGGCAACGCCGCCGGGCGGCAACCGTAGGCTGAATCCTGCTTGCCTCCTCCTTCTCGCATTCCGGGCAGATAGCGAGACTCCCATGCAGGGCAAAGACGGGGGAAATCGGGGGGAAGGCTGCGGAATCAATAAAAGCGGCTAATACAAATCAGGGTGACGGCAAAGGCAAGACACGCCGGCGCAAACACGGCGGGTTGCCCAACACCCATCAGACATTTGTCGGCCGCGCGAGTCAAATCGAAAGGCCCGGCATTGCCGGGCCCTGTGCCACTTCATCCAATGACTTTGTCAGCCGCCAGAAGCCGCTACCCGTAGCGGCTTTTCCTTTCTCGCACACCTCAAAATGCGTCAGACATGGAAGCGGGACACCAGCCTGCGCAAGTCATCGGCCAACTTATGCATGGCCTGCACATCGCGCGAGGTGTTGGAAGACTCCTCCGCATTCTGGGTAGCGCTGCGGGCAATCTGTTCCACGTTCTGCGCAATGGCGGTACTGGCGGAGCCCTGCTCATTCAGTGCTTGTGAAATTTCGTTCACTACCGTCACCACGCCGCTGGCGCTATCGCGGATGCGGGCGATGGCCTCGCCGCCCTGCACCGCCAGCTCCAGTCCCGTTTTCACCCGGCCGACCGCTTCGCTCATATTGTCGTGCGAAGCAGCGGAGCTGCGCTGGATATCGTCGATCATGCCGGCGATTTCCTGCGTGGCCTGCCCCGTGCGCTCGGACAACTTGCGCACTTCGTCCGCCACGACGGCAAAACCGCGCCCCATCTCGCCGGCGCGCGCCGCTTCAATGGCCGCGTTCAGCGCCAGCAAATTGGTCTGATCGGCAATGTCCTTAATCACCTGCATGATGGATGAGATGGTCTGCGTCTTGCCGGCCAGCTCGGCGATGGTCACCGCCGCCTGATCCACCGACTCGTTGATGCGGTGCATCTCCTCCACCGCGCGGGCAATGACTTCGCCGCCTTCGCGCGACAGCTTGCCCGACTCCTGCGACAAGTCGCGCGCATCCTTGGCATGGCTGGAGATGTGGTTGATGCTGACCGTAAGCTCCTCAATGGAAGCCGCCATCGAAGAAGCCGCCTGGCTTTGCTCGTCCGAAGCCGCTTCCACCGTATCGCTGCGTCTTGCTACGGCGGAACTCATTTCCGACAGGCGCTGCGCTTCAGAGGCAATCTCGCGCACCAATTCCTTCAAGTGCTGCTGCATGGTAGCCACGGCGGCCATCAGGCTACTGCTGTCGCCTTCGGCCAATGCTACGTTTTCAGTCAGATGCCCATCCGCGATGCGGCTCACTACCTTCACCGTATCGCCCGGGTCTGCGCCCAACTGCCCCATCACACTGCGCAGCAGCACAATACCGGCGCCCAGCAGTACAGCCAGCACCGCCGCTACCTCGGCCACCGTAATCAGCAACTGCTGACGCACCGCCACCCCGACATCGTCAAGATAGATGCCGGTACCCACCACCCAATGCCAACGCGGCGTGGTCATGAGATAGGAGATTTTCGGCTGCGGCTGATCGAAACCTGGCTTGTCCCACACGTACTGGGCAAACCCCTTGCCGCCGCCAGTCTGCACCACCTGTTTGAACAGGTCCGCCAACATCACGCCGTCCGGGGTTTTCATACCGTTCAGGTCCTTGCCTATCATGGCCGCCTTGGCCCCATGAGCGACATACACCCAGTTGCTGTCCAGCGTGAAGAAATACTCTTTGCCGTCGTAATGCTGGGCGCCGAGCGTGGCCGCCGCCAGTTGCTTGGCCTGCGCCTCCGGCAATTTGCCGCTGGCCGCCATCTCCTCGTACATGGCGACAATGCCCACCGCGCTCTCTACCAGATTGCGGGTTTTGTCCTGTCTGTCTTGCAGCATGCTGCTGCGCTGGTTGTACAAGGCCAAGCCGCTCAGGCCAACCAACAACACCGCCACCAGCACCAGCCAGCCAATCAAACGCTGTCGCAGCGTCATGCCGGATTGCTCTCTCATCAGTCTTCTCCTGTCCCATCGGCTAGTTGTTTTGAGTTTTTATTACGTTTTCCCCCATTCTAGCGGTGCTACTTGCTAGAAGAAACCATGGTTTTCCCCAACGATTGCCAAGCATTTCGCGGCCAATACGATAACGGCATCACCGTGGCTAGCCCATGAGCAAGGTCAAACAGCCCGACTGTCCAAACCATAAAAAAACCCGGCACAAGGCCGGGTCAAAGGAGATGATGGGGCTGATGCATGCCCCATGCCTCTGGGTCACATCATTTCATCGTCGGCATGACGAATTCTGCGGTCAGCTTTTCCGGCCAGCGCGTGGTGATGGCCTTCATGCGAGTGTAAAAGCGCACGCCTTCAGGGCCGTGCATGTGATGGTCGCCAAACAACGAGGCTTTCCAGCCGCCAAAGCTGTGGAAGGCCATCGGCACCGGAATCGGCACATTGATGCCCACCATGCCCACCTGAATACGGTGCGAGAACTCGCGCGCCGCGCCGCCGGAGCGGGTGAAAATAGCCGTGCCGTTAGCAAATTGATGCGCGTTGATCAGGTTCACCGCGCTGTCGAAGTCCGGCACACGCACGATGGCCAGTACCGGGCCGAAGATCTCTTCCTTATAGATGGTCATGTCCGGCGTGACGTGGTCAAACAGGCAGGGGCCGAGGAAGAAGCCGTTCTCATGGCCGGGGTGGCGATAGCCGCGGCCATCCAGCACCAGCTGCGCGCCTTCCGCCACACCCTTGTCCACGTAGCCGCTCACCTTTTCCAGATGCTGGCGCGTCACCAGCGGGCCCATTTCCGCCTCGGCGTCGCCCCCCACGCCTATCTTCAGCGAGCGGGCGCGTTCGGCCAACTTGGCCACCAGCTTGTCGGCCACGTCGCCCACCGCCACCGCCACGGAGATGGCCATGCAGCGCTCGCCGGCAGAACCGTAGCCTGCGCCGATCAGTGCTTCCACCGTGCCGTCCAGGTCGGCGTCCGGCATCACCACCATGTGGTTCTTGGCGCCGCCCAAGGCTTGCACGCGCTTGCCGTGACGGGCGCCGGTTTCGTAGATGTACTGGGCGATGGGGGTGGAGCCGACAAAGCTCACCGCGGCGATGTCCGGGTGGGTCAGCAGGGTGTCCACCGCCAGCTTGTCGCCGTGCAGCACGTTGAACACGCCATCCGGCAGGCCAGCCTGCTTGAGCAGATCAGCAATGAACATGGCGGCCGACGGGTCGCGCTCGGAAGGCTTGAGCACGAAACAATTGCCGCAGGCGATGGCCACCGGGAACATCCACATCGGCACCATGGCCGGGAAGTTGAACGGGGTGATGCCGGCCACCACGCCCAGCGGCTGGCGGATGGTGTGGGCGTCGATGCCGGTGCCCACTTGCTCGGTGAATTCGCCCTTCAACAGTTGCGGGATGCCGCAGGCGAATTCCACCACCTCCAGACCACGGGTGACTTCGCCCATGGCGTCTGACACCACCTTGCCGTGTTCTTCGGAGATGATCTCCGCCAGCTTGCGCTGGTTTTGTTCCAGCAGGTCCTTGAACTTGAACATCACGCGGGCGCGCTTGAGCGGCGAGGTTTCGGACCAGGCCGGGAAGGCGCGGCGGGCGTTGGCTACGGCAGCGTTGACTTCATCCACGCTGGCCAGCGGCACCTTGGCCACCACGGCGCCCAGCGCCGGGTTGTACACATCGCCAAAGCGGCCGCTCTGGCCTTCGTAGCGCTCGCCGCCGATAAAGTGGGCAATCGTCGTCATGTCGGGTAGTCCTGTCGTTTCTCTTGATGTCTGTTGCTTGCCTGACCCAAGTGGGTCGGGCAGTCGGTTTAGAGCTTCTCGGTGACCCTGATCCATGGCGCGCCGTCGCAGGCGCAACGCAGGATCAGGGGTTTTGTCAGCAGCGCTTATTCGGTGGCTTGCAGAGCGTCGCCGATGGTGGAGAACAGGCGGTCGATTTCCGCCTCGGTGATGATCAGCGGCGGGGACACGGCGAGGATGTCGCCGGTGACGCGCACCAGCACGCCCTGTTCCCAACACTTGAGGAAGACATCAAACCCGCGTTGCGCCGGCGCGCCCGGACGGCTTTCCAGCTCGATGCCCGCCACCAGGCCCAGGTTGCGGATGTCCTTGACGTGTTTGGCGCCCTTGAGCTGATGCGCCTTCTCTTCAAACAGCCCGGACAATGCCCCGGCGCGTTCAAACAAGCCATCCTGCTCATACACGTCCAGCGTGGCGATGGAGGCAGCGCAAGCCAGCGGGTGGGCCGAGTAGGTGTAGCCATGCGGAAATTCGATCATGCGATCACCGGCGGCGGCCATGAAGACATCGTGAATCTCCGGCTTCACCAGCAGCGCGCCCATCGGCACCACGCCGTTGGACAGGCCCTTGGCGCAGGTGATGATGTCCGGCTGCACGTCAAACTTGTTGGCTGCCCAGTCGGCACCCAAGCGGCCGAAGCCGGTGATCACTTCGTCGAAAATCAGCAGAATGCCGTATTTGTCGCAAATCTCGCGCAGGCGCTTGAGATAGCCCTTCGGCGGAATCAGCACGCCGGTGGAACCCGCCATCGGTTCGACAATCACGGCGGCGATGGTGGAAGGATCGTGCAGGGTAATGATGCGCGATTCCAGCTCATCGGCGAATTCCGCGCCAAATTCCGGCTCGCCGCGCGTGAACGCATTGCGCTTCAGATCGTGAGTGCTGCGGAGGTGATCCACTGCCGGCAGCGATACCGGGAACAGCTTGCGGTTGCCGGCAATGCCGCCCACCGAGATGCCGCCGAAGTTCACACCGTGGTAACCGCGCTCGCGTCCCACCAGCTTGACGCGCGCCGCATCGCCGCGCACGCGGTGATAGGCTACGGCCATCTTCAGCGCAGTATCCGCCGCCTCGGAACCAGAGTTGACGAAGAACACCTTGTTCAGGCCCTTGGGCGCCATGGCGGCCAGGCGTTCGGCAGCCTCGAATGCCTTGGGATGACCCAGCTGGAAAGGCGGCGCGTAGTCCAGCGTCGCAATTTGCTTCTGCACCGCCTCAACAATGGGCTTGCGGTTGTGGCCGGCGTTGACGCACCACAGGCCGGCAGTGCCATCCAGAATCTGGCGGCCGGCGTCGTCGGTGTAGTACATGCCGTCGGCGCTCACCAGCATGCGCGGCGATTGCTTGAAGTTGCGGTTGGCCGTAAACGGCATCCAGAATGCATCCATGTTCAGCTGAGTCATTGTTTCCTCCTGTTGGCACTGGGGCGTGCCGGTTGTTTAACAATTTAGACATCGCACCAATACAATTACAGGTACAGTTTCAGCTTATTTGCACGATCCGTACTGGCCGTTTCACCAATACAGTTAGCCGGCATTCTGTTACGGCAAAAGAAAAGCCGGCTATGACCGGGTTGGGTATCCACATTGCTCGCGTTTACAGATGGAGACGAGAGAAGGTCTGCCGCATATTGGGGGCGGCGCCAGACAAGTCCGCCAACGTCGACGCGGCGTCCGGCGTCGCCACTGCCGGGCAGGCGGCCAAAACGATGGCGAGCTTGCTCTTGTACTGGCCTCGCACAATGCCGGCCTACCCTTGCGAGGTGCTAGTGAACTTTCGATCAACGCCGCGCACTGTCTCGCCGCGCATCTGGCAGTAAACCAACGCCGTGATGACAAAACCCGTCATCACCGACAATAGGGCGATAAAGACAATCAGCCCCACTTGCAGTGACCGCATGATCAACTCCTCCATTACCCCGTGTTCATGATATTTTTGTCGACGCGCGCTGTGGATTGTGAGGGTAAGCGTTGGCCCCACCCCGACGTGGCGGCTCTTGTGGTAGAGCATGACAGCACTGACCATATGGCTAGGTAATAGCCTGTACAGCCACGTGAGGCCTGCTTTGTAAACAGCGACACTGCGCAAGCATCCACACTTTTTCAACTCGGTACGAATCCTCGGCATGGCAAATCTCGGCATCACGCCACAACCTGGCCAAACACTTGTGGAAAGCATTGTTGCGGCGGTCAGTCGCGCAATAGAAAGCGGACAATGGCGTCCCGGCGTGCGCATTCCTTCCATTCGCCGATTCGCCAGCGAAAACAGCGTCAGTCCATTTACCGTTGTGGAGGCTTATGACCGGCTGCTGTCGCAGGGCTATCTGTTTTCCCGTCCCGGCAGCGGCTTTTATGTTCAGAGCCGCAGCCGCAAACAGGACGCCAGAGCCTCAGCCCAGCTGGAAGACCTGCCGGTGGATGATCACTGGCTGCTGCGCAATGTCTACGAACACTCCGACCGTGGCATCCAGGCCGGTTGCGGCTGGCTGCCGCCAGCGTGGTACGACATCGAATCGCATCAGAAAGCCTTGCGTACCGTGGCGCGTCACGGCGATATGAACCTGCGCTACGGCGACCCCAAAGGCTACCCCGCCCTGCGGCGTCAGCTCTCCCATCATCTGGCGGAAAAAGGCTTGCCAGTGGACGATGGCCGCATTCTGCTCACCCAGGGCGCCAGCAAGGCGCTGGACATGGTGGCCTGCGCGCTGCTCAAGCCCGGCGATACCGTACTGGTGGACGATCCGGGCTACTGCAATCTGCTGTCCTGCCTCGCCTTTCGCGGCTTCAATATCATTGGTGTGCCGTGGACCGAGCAGGGCCCGGATATCGCCCAATTGTCAGCCCTGCTGCGCCAACACAGCCCGCGCGCGTTCTTTACCAACCCCTGGCTGCAAAACCCGACCGGTGCCAGCTATTCGGTTTCCACCGCGCATCAGGTGCTCAAGTTGGCCGAAACGCATGAACTGCTGCTGGTGGAGGACAATGTCTCCGGCGACTTCACTCAAGGCCGCCAACCCACCCTGGCCGCGCTGGACGGCTTGCAACGGGTCATCTACATCGACAGTTTTTCCAAGACCCTGTCTCCCGGCCTGCGAGTAGGCTTCATCGCCTGCCCTGACGACATGGTGGAAAGGCTGCTGCGCTACAAAATGATGTCCGGGCTGACCACGCCGGAATTGAACGAGAGAATGGTGCTGGAACTGCTGGGCGAGGGCCGCTACCGCAAACAGGTCGAACGCCTGCGCTCAAGGTTGGCCGAAGCGCAATATAGCGTAGCCCAGGCATTACAAGGGCTCGGCTGGCAATTGTTTACACGGCCCGACAACGGACTTTTCCTGTCTGCCAGAGCGCCACAAGAGCTGGATACGCGAAAACTGGCAGAAACCGCCTTGAAACACGACATCCTGCTTGCACCGGGACGTTTGTTCCGTCCCTATGGCGACGACAGTCAATGGATGCGCTTCAATGTCGCCTTTGCCAACAATGACCGATTGTGGGAATTCCTTGCCCGCGAAGCGTCGCCTGGCTGATCATACCCTTTTCCCGCCACCTAATTCCCAGGGAGACCCCATGCGCCTCACTCAGATGTTTGTTCATCCGATGAAATCAGGCCGCGGCATCGAGTACGCCAGCGCCTATGCCGCCATGCAAGGACTGCTGCATGACAGAGAGTGGCTGGTTACCACACCGGATGGACGTTTTCTTACGGCACGCGACTACCCGGGAATGGTGCGCATCGAAATGGACCTCATCCCCGGGGGCATGTTGCTCAAGGCACAGGGGCGCAACCCTATCATGGCCATGACACAGGTGTACAAGCATGCTGTCGCCACTGCGGTATGGAAGGACGAATTCACCGCTTATCATGGCGATACGGCAGTAGACGCCTGGCTCAGTGAAACCATCGGCACACCTTGCCAACTGCTTTGGCTGGGCATGAAATCAACCCGCGCCTTCAAAGGCAGCGGCCAAGCGCTATCCTTTGCCGATGGTTACCCCTTCCTACTGGTCAATCACGCCTCCCTCAATGCCTTGAATGCAGAGCTGGCCAGTCCGGTCACGACGCGGCACTTCAGACCCAACTTTGTCGTGGATGCTGAAGCTCCGTATGAGGAGGACGACTGGCTGGTCGTGCGCATCGGAGAACTGATTTTCGACGTTGCCAAACCCTGCACACGGTGCCAGCTGACAACAGTCAACCCGGAGAACGGTCAATTCGCCAACGATAACGAACCCATGCGCACCCTGATCAGGACGCGACAATTGCCAGAAGGCATCTGCTTCGGCGTCAATCTGGTTGCCAGAAATGAAGGGCTGGTGCAGGTGGGCGACGAATTCGAAGTGCTTGAATCGCGCTATGGTTTTGAGTAGCACCTGACTAAGGCAGGGTGTTGCCTGCGCTCTGCCCAAATCGGCGGCGCAAATCTGGCCAGAGTCTGGCGCAACAAGGCCGCCACGCAGCAATGCGCAGGCGGCCCCAAAAGAAAAAGCCAGCTTGCGCTGGCTTTTTCCATTCATCGACTGGGATTAGTCAGCGATGTCTTCAACGGCGACGGCATCTTCCGGGCGGTCCACCAGCTCAACCAGAGCCAGAGGAGCGTTGTCGCCCTTACGGAAACCGTACTTCAGGATGCGAACGTAACCGCCATTGCGGGCAGCGTAGCGTTGACCCAGTACGTCAAAGAGTTTAACCACGATATCGCGGTCGCGAGTGCGGTCGAACGCCAGACGACGGTTGGCGAGGGACGGCTTTTTGCCGAGAGTGATCAGCGGCTCTGCCACACGACGCAGTTCCTTGGCCTTCGGCAGCGTAGTCACGATTACTTCGTGCTTCAGCAGCGAGTTGGCCATGTTGCGCAGCATCGCCAGACGATGGCTGGTCGTGCGGTTCAGTTTACGATTACTGTAACGATGACGCATTTGTTAATGTCCTTTAGTCTCAAACTTACGGCTTTTCCAGACCAGCCGGAGGCCAGTTCTCAAGCTTCATGCCGAGAGTCAGGCCCTTGGAAGCGAGAACTTCTTTGATCTCGTTAAGCGACTTGCGACCGAGGTTCGGAGTCTTCAGAAGCTCGGTTTCGGTGCGCTGGATCAGATCGCCGATGTAGTAAATGTTCTCTGCTTTAAGGCAGTTGGCCGAACGAACCGTCAGTTCAAGGTCGTCTACCGGACGCAGCAGGATCGGATCGATCGGCGGCGCCTTTTCAACGACTTCTTCAACCGCAGTGCCCTGGAGATCAGCAAAGATCGAGAGCTGGTCCATCAGGATGCGTGCGGCATTGCGCACGGCCTGTTCCGGCTCGATAACGCCATTGGTTTCGATATCGAGAACCAGACGATCGAGGTCGGTACGTTGCTCAACACGAGCGCTTTCCACAGCGAAGCTCACGCGGCGAACCGGCGAGAAGGAAGCATCCAGTTGAATGGTACCGATGGAACGGTTTTCATCATGATTGGTGCGAACGGACACCGGCTGGTAGCCGCGGCCCTTCTCAACCTTGATCTCCATGTCGATCTTACCGCCGGCGGAGAGATGAGCAATCACGTGTTCCGGATTGATGATCTCAACGTCGTGAGGCAATTCGATATCGCTAGCCAGAACAGCGCCTTCGCCATCCTTTTTCAAGGTCAGCACAACGCTGTCACGACCATGCAGCTTAAGCACTACACCCTTGAGGTTGAGCAGAATGTCAACGACATCCTCGCGCACGCCATCAAGGGCGGAGTACTCATGCAGAACGCCAGCGATAGTCACTTCGGTAGGAGCAAAGCCCGGCATCGAGGAGAGCAGGATGCGACGCAGAGCATTGCCCAGCGTGTGGGCATACCCGCGCTCAAACGGCTCCATCGATACGCGTGCATGGGTCGCGGAGACCGGCTGCACGTCGATCAGACGAGGTTTCAGAAATTCCGAAGCGCTGTTTTGCATAGTCATTCCCTAAGAGCTAGCGATTACTTGGAGTAGAATTCCACAACGAGCTGTTCGTTGATATCGCCAGACAGTTCGGAACGTTCCGGAGCAGACTTGAAAACGCCTTCCATTTTCTTGGAGTCAACAGACACCCAAGACGGGAAGCCGCCTTGCTCGGCCAGAGCCAGACCTTCAACGATACGGGCCTGTTTCTTGGCTTTTTCGCGGACAGACACCACGTCGCCGGATTTAACCTGGAACGACGGAATGTTGACAACCTGGCCGTTCACAACGATAGCCTTGTGGCTAACCAACTGACGTGCTTCAGCACGAGTGGAGCCAAAGCCCATGCGATATACAACGTTGTCCAGGCGGGACTCGAGCAGCTTCAGCAGGTTTTCGCCTGTGGAACCCTTGCGACGGGCCGCCTCAGCGAAATAACCACGGAACTGGCGCTCGAGAACACCATAGATGCGGCGGATCTTCTGCTTTTCACGCAGTTGAACGCCATAGTCGGACAGACGACCCTTACGGGCGCCATGCTGGCCGGGGGCGCTGTCCAGTTTGCACTTGGAATCAAGTGCGCGACGCGCGCTCTTCAAGAAAAGGTCGGTGCCTTCACGACGAGCGAGCTTACATTTCGGGCCGATATAACGTGCCATGTTCTCACACTCTCCGAATTAAATACGACGTTTTTTGGGCGGACGGCAACCGTTGTGCGGTACCGGCGTCACGTCGGAGATGCTGGTGATTTTGAAACCCAGCGCGTTGAGAGCGCGAACAGCGGATTCACGACCCGGACCCGGGCCCTTGATGCGAACTTCGAGGTTCTTCACACCGTATTCTTGGGCAACTTTACCAGCGTGCTCTGCAGCTACCTGAGCGGCAAAGGGTGTACTCTTGCGCGAGCCCTTGAAACCAGCGCCGCCAGAGGTAGCCCAAGACAATGCATTGCCTTGACGGTCGGTGATCGTAATGATGGTGTTGTTGAACGAAGCGTGCACGTGCACGATGCCTTCGCTAACAGACTTGCGCACTTTTTTGCGTACACGGACAGCTGTGTTTGCTTTAGCCATTATCTGTGTTCCTTAAATTTACTTCTTGCCGGCGATCGCCTTGCGCGGACCCTTGCGGGTACGAGCATTGGTGCGAGTGCGCTGACCGCGGCACGGCAAGCCGCGACGATGGCGAAGACCGCGATAGCAGCCCATGTCCATCAGACGCTTGATGCTCATGGTGATTTCGCGACGCAGGTCACCTTCAACGGTGAACTTCGCCACTTCTTCACGCAGAGTCTCCATTTCAGCGTCGGTCAGATCCTTCACCTTGGTGGACGGATTGACGCTGGCTGCAGCGCAGATTTGCTGAGCGCGGGTCTGACCAATGCCAAAAATTGCCTGCAGGCCGATGACGGCATGCGCGTGATTGGGGATATTTACCCCTGCAATACGGGCCATACTCTTTCCTTAAGCCTTAAGACCTTGAAAAGTTTGCGATTGTAACACGCAAAGCGAGGTCTAACAAATGTTAGCCCTGTTTCTGCTTGTGACGGGGATCCGTGCAGATCACGCGTACAACGCGGTTGCGGCGGATGATTTTGCAGTTACGGCAAATTTTCTTTACCGAAGGCTGTACTCGCATGTCAGTTCCTTTCGTTACAAAAGAGCGAGTGCGTTATTGCGCACGGAACACGATCCGAGCTCGGGTCAGGTTGCAACGAGTCGCACTCGCAGCAACCCTGCCAGGTAGGATGCGGATGTAATGCATCCGCATCATTCCTGAAATGTGACCGAGAACGACGTGTCCATTCTCAAGCTTGACCTGAAACACAGCGTGGGGCCGCGCTTCAAGGATCTCGCCCTGCATCTGGATGGTATCTTCCTTAGCCAAATAACCCAGCGAGAACTCGTGCGTCAGCGGGTGAGGGCATTGCCTTTGAAGTTAGCCTTCTTGAGCAAGCTCTCATATTGATGCGACAGCACGTAGGACTGAACCTGAGCCATGAAATCCATGGTAACGACTACGATAATCAGTAGCGAAGTACCACCGAAATAGAATGGAACATTCCACTTCAGGATAAGGAATTCAGGAAGCAGGCAGACCAGTGTGATGTAGATCGCACCGATAAGCGTCAGCCGCAGAATGATCTTCTCGATATAACGCGAAGTCTGTTCACCTGGACGAATTCCCGGGATGAAGGCGCCGCTCTTCTTCAGGTTGTCTGCCGTCTCTTTCGGATTGAAAACAAGAGCCGTGTAGAAATAGCAGAAGAAGATGATGGCAGTCGCATACAGCAGGACATAGATCGGCTGACCCGGGTGCAGCTTGTCAGCTACTCCCTTCAACCAACCCAGGCTCTCATTATTGCCCAACCAACCAAGAATGGTGGCCGGGAACAAGATGATGCTGGATGCGAAGATCGGCGGAATCACCCCCGCCATGTTGAGCTTGAGCGGCATATGCGTGCTCTGGCCCTGCATGACGCGGTTACCAACCTGCCGCTTGGCGTAGTTGACGAGAACTTTACGCTGGCCGCGTTCAGCGAACACAACCATGTAGGTCATCAGGGCAACGCCGACAAACAACACGATAGTAAACAGGATAGGCAGCGAGCCTTGACTGGTCAGCGTCAGAGTTTTGCCGATGGCGGCCGGAACACCAGACGCGATACCCGCGCAGATGATCAGCGAGATACCGTTGCCGATACCACGCTCGGTGATTTGCTCGCCGAGCCACATGAGGAACATGGTGCCGGTGACGAGACTCACCACGGTTGTCAGGTAAAACTCCCACTGGGCAGTCACTACCAGGTTAGGCTGCTTAAACAGCATCACCGCAATACTGAAACTTTGGAAAGTTGCCAGTAGTACGGTGGCGTAGCGTGTGTACTGGGTTATCTTACGACGTCCAGCATCGCCTTCCTTCTTCAGCTGCTTGAGGTTCGGCAGAACTTCGGAAGCAAGCTGAAGAATGATGGAAGCAGAGATATACGGCATGATGCCCAAGGCAAAAACCGTAAATCTCGAGAGGGCACCGCCCGAAAACATGTTAAACATGTCGAGCAGGCCCGTCTGCGATGTGTGGAACAACTTCGCTAGCTCGGCAGGGTTGATACCGGGCACCGGAATATGAGCTCCGATACGGTACACAATCAAGGCGCCAATCAAAAACAGGATACGGCGCTTCAAATCACCAAACTTGTTGGCATTTGCGACTAGAGAAGTATTCGACACGTAAGTGCGCCTTATTCAATACTGCCGCCGGCAGCTTCGATGGCGGCACGAGCACCAGCGGTAGCTGCAATACCACGCAGCTTCACTGCACGCTCGATCTTGCCGGACAGGACAACCTTGGCGACCAGCGCCTGGGCGTGTACCAGACCAGCTTGCTTGAGCGCCAGCAGATCGATCTCTTCGACCGGCAGAGCGTTCAGTTCAGACAGACGAATCTCCGCGTTGAAACGGGCAGTCAAAGACTTGAAGCCGCGCTTCGGCAGACGACGTTGCAGCGGCATTTGACCGCCTTCGAAGCCTACCTTGTGGAAACCGCCTGCACGGCTTTTCTGACCCTTGTGACCACGGCCGGCGGTCTTGCCCAGACCGCTGCCAATGCCGCGACCTACGCGACGTTTGGCATGCTTGGCGCCGTCACCCGGTTGGATGGTGTTCAGCAGCATCTCTTAGCCCTCGAATTTGATCAGGTAGCTGATCTTGTTGATCATGCCACGGTTTTCAGGGGTATCGAGCACTTCAACAGTCTGACGAATCTTCTTCAGACCCAGGCCGCGGGCGCAGGCTTTGTGAGATTCCAGACGACCGATCAGGCTCTTTACCAGAGTGACCTTGACAGTCTTGGCGTTACTCATGATCAACCCCCAGAATCTCTTCCACGGTCAGACCGCGCTTGGCGGCAACCTGGGAAGCGGTGCAGATCTTGTTCAGGCCGTCCAGGGTCGCGCGAACCACGTTGTACGGGTTCGTGGAGCCATGGATCTTGGCCGACACATTGTGTACGCCCATCGCGTCGAAGATCGCGCGCATCGGGCCGCCCGCCTTCACACCAGTACCGTCCTTGGCCGGCTGGATGAACACGGTGGTAGCACCGTGCTTGCCGGTAACGGTGTGATGCAAAGTACCGTTTTTCAGCGGGATCTTGACCAGGTTGCGACGGGCCTGTTCCATTGCCTTCTGCACGGCAACCGGGACTTCCTTGGAACGACCCTTGCCCATACCGATGCCGCCATCGCCATCACCTACCACGGTCAAGGCGGAGAAGGCCATGATACGGCCACCTTTAACCACCTTGGTCACGCGGTTGACGCTGATCATTTTCTCGACCAGACCGTCGCCACGATCTTCCATTTCGTGTTTAGCCATTCTTCACTCCGAATTAGAATACCAGACCGTGTTCACGGGCTGCGTCTGCCAAGGCCTTCATGCGGCCATGGTATTTGAAACCGGAACGGTCAAATGCCACAGTTTCCACACCGGCTGCCTTGGCTTTTTCAGCGATACGCTTACCGACAACAGCTGCTGCAGCCACGTTGCCGCCATTGGAAACTTCGCTGCGTACTTCGGCTTCCAGAGTGGAAGCGCTTGCCAGTACCTTGCTGCCAGTTTCATCAATGATCTGGGCGTAAATGTGGCCATTGGTGCGATGCACAGAGAGGCGCACCATCTTGAGCTCCGCAATCCGAGCACGGGTTTTGCGTGCACGGCGGAGTCGAGCTTGTTTCTTGTCCATGTCAGAGCCTCAGTTACTTCTTCTTGGTTTCTTTCAGAACCACCACTTCATCAGCGTAACGAACGCCCTTGCCCTTGTAGGGCTCCGGGGAACGGTAAGCGCGGATTTCAGCAGCGACCTGACCAACGAGTTGCTTGTTGGCGCCCTTTACCAGAATTTCGGTCTGGGTCGGGGTTTCAACCTTGATGCCGGCCGGCATCGGGTGAGCAACCGGGTGCGAGAAACCGAGAGAGAGGTTCAGGATGTCGCCTTGAGCCTGAGCGCGGTAACCCACGCCAACCAGCTGCAGCTTCTTTTCGAAGCCCTTGGAAACACCAGTCACCATGTTGTTCAGCAAGGCGCGCAGGGTGCCGGACATGGCACGAGCAAACTTGCTGTCATTCTTAGCCGCGAAAGTCAGCTGACCATTGTCCAGCTTGATTTCTACGTCATCGCACAAAGCGGTGCTCAGGGAGCCATTGGCGCCCTTGACAGTCACTTCTGCAGCACCGAACTTGACTTCTACGCCAGCCGGGATGACTACGGGATTCTTAGCTACGCGAGACATTTGACCCCCTTATGCCACGACGCAGAGCAGTTCACCACCGATACCGGCAGCGCGTGCTTTGCGATCAGTCATGATGCCCTTGGAAGTGGAGAGAATCGCCACACCCAGACCATTCATAACCTTCGGGATTTCGGTGGAACCCTTGTACACGCGCAGGCCAGGACGCGAAACGCGGTCAATGCGCTCGATCACCGGACGACCGGCATAGTACTTGAGTTGGATATCGAGAACGGGCTTCTTCTCTTCGCCGGCAACGGCGAAATCTTCGATGTAGCCTTCGTCCTTGAGCACCTGCGCCAGCGCAACCTTCAGCTTGGAAGACGGCATGGAAACTGCCACCTTGGAAGCGCGTTGGCCGTTGCGGATGCGGGTCAACATGTCGGAAATAGGATCGTGCATGCTCATTTATGTGTCTCCTATTACCAGCTGGCCTTAACAACACCCGGAATCTCGCCCTTCATGGCGATTTCACGGAGCTTGCTGCGGCCCAGACCAAATTTACGGAACACGCCACGCGGACGACCGGTAATGGCGCAGCGACGACGCTGGCGTACCGGGGAAGCGTTACGCGGCAGCTGCTGCAATTGCAGACGTGCAGCGAAGCGCTCTTCTTCCGACAGGCTTTGATTGTTGATGGTAGCGATCAGGGCTTCGCGCTTGGCTGCAAACTTCTGAGCCGTTTTGGCGCGCTTTTCTTCACGCTTGATCAGTGCAAGTTTTGCCATTTGCTTAACCCTTGAACGGGAACTTGAACGCAGCCAGCAGAGCGCGGGCCTCTTCGTCAGTCTTCGCCGTGGTGGTGATGGTAATGTTCATACCACGCAGAGCATCGATCTTGTCGTACTCGATTTCCGGGAAGATGATCTGTTCCTTGACGCCCATGTTGTAGTTGCCGCGACCGTCGAAGGACTTGGCGGAAACACCACGGAAGTCGCGAACACGCGGCAACGCGATGGTTACCAGGCGGTCCAGGAATTCGTACATGCGTTCACGGCGCAGGGTAACCTTGCAACCGATCGGATAGAAATCACGGATTTTGAAGCCGGCGATGGATTTGCGAGCGGTGGTCACCACAGGCTTTTGGCCAGCGATTTTCTCCATGTCGCCCACGGCGAATTCCATTACCTTTTTATCGGCAACAGCCTCACCAACACCCATGTTCACGGTGATCTTCTCGATGCGCGGGACTTCCATGATCGACTTGTAGCCGAACTGTTTCATCAGTTCCGGCACTACGCTGTCTTTGTAGAGATCGTAGAAACGTGCCATGTCGTTATTCCTTACGCACCGATGACTTCGCCACTGGACTTGAATACGCGCACCTTGCGGCCGTCTTCAAGAGTCTTGAAGCCTACGCGATCAGCCTTTTGGCTAGCCGGGTTGAAAATAGCGACGTTGGATGCATCGATCGGCATGGTCTTTTCGACGATGCCACCAGCCACGCCACGTACCGGGTTCGGCTTCTGGTGTTTCTTGGCGACGTTAACGCCTTCAACAACCAGCTTGCTTTCCAGGACACGCAGAACGGTGCCGCGCTTACCCTTGTCTTTGCCGGTGATTACTACGACTTCATCACCCTTGCGAATCTTGCGCATGCGTTCTCCTTACAGCACTTCAGGAGCAAGCGACACGATCTTCATGAAGCGTTCGCTACGCAGTTCACGCGTAACGGGCCCGAAGATACGAGTGCCAATCGGCTCAAGCTTATTGTTGAGCAGAACGGCGGCATTGCTATCGAACTTGATCAAAGAGCCGTCCGGACGACGAACGCCCTTCGCGGTGCGTACAACCACTGCGTTGTACACGTCGCCCTTCTTGACGCGACCGCGCGGAGCTGCATCCTTGATGCTCACCTTGATAATGTCGCCAACGCTTGCATAGCGACGCTTGGAACCGCCCAGCACCTTGATGCACATAACGTGACGCGCACCGGTGTTGTCAGCGACCTCAAGCATGGTCTGCATTTGGATCATTTGATGATTACCTTTCTAATCCAACTTATGCCGTCACTTTCACCTGCCGGTTTCCCGCAAAAGAGCAGGACCATACAGACGAAACGCCACATAACTGTGGCGTATCAAACGGCCAGTTTTGGACCCCGTAAGGGCAGAATTCCCGCCCAAGATGGACGGGAAGTTGGCCATTATACAGAGGACTTTCGCCCTCTGCAAGTCTTATACCTGGCGAGATTTCTCAACCAGGGCAGTTACCACCCACGACTTGGTCTTCGAGAGCGGGCGGGACTCGCTGATTACAACTACGTCGCCAGCCTTGAACTCGTTGTTCTCGTCGTGTGCGTGGAACTTCTTCGAACGACGGATAATCTTGCCGTAGATCGGGTGCTTTACCTTGCGCTCGACCAACACGGTCACAGTCTTATCCATCTTGTCGCTGACTACAGTACCGGTCAGCGTACGTACCACTTTGGTTTCGCTCATCTTAAACTGCCTTTTCTTTCAGAACGGTACGAACACGAGCGATGTCGCGACGTACTTTCTTCAGTTCAGAGGTCTTGGCGAGTTGCTGAGTAGCGTGCTGCATGCGCAGCGCAAACTGAGCCTTCAAGAGGCTAAGCAGTTCCGCCTTCAGCTCGTCAACAGTTTTGGCTTTCAGTTCGGACGCTTTCATTACTGACCTACCTGTCTAGTTACAAACACAGTGGCGATCGGCAACTTGGCTGCGGCCAGACGGAAAGCTTCGCGAGCGAGCTCTTCGGATACGCCGTCCATTTCGTACAGCATTTTGCCAGGCTGGATTTCAGCCACATAGTATTCCGGAGAGCCCTTACCCCCACCCATACGCACTTCGGCGGGCTTGGAAGTGATCGGCTTGTCCGGGAAGATACGGATCCAGATGCGGCCGCCACGTTTGATGTGGCGAGTCATAGCGCGACGTGCAGCTTCGATCTGACGAGCAGTCAGACGGCCACGACCAATTGCCTTCAGACCGAAATCACCAAAGCTCACCTTGTTGCCACGGGTGGCAATACCAGTGTTGCGGCCTTTGTGCTGTTTACGGTACTTGAGTCTAGTTGGCTGCAGCATTGCGAGCACCCTTTCTGGATTTCTTCTCGGTCGCCACCGGAGCCGGCTGCACTTGACCCGGCTTCAGCTCACCCTTGTACACCCACACTTTGATGCCAATGATGCCGTAAGTGGTCTTGGCTTCGGAAGTGGCGTAATCAACGTCGGCACGCAGGGTGTGCAGCGGCACGCGGCCTTCGCGGTACCACTCGCTACGAGCGATATCGATACCATTCAGACGGCCGGAGGACATGATCTTGATGCCCTGAGCGCCCATGCGCATAGCGTTTTGCATGGCGCGCTTCATGGCGCGACGGAACATCACACGCTTCTCCAGCTGGGAAGCGATGCCATCGGCGATGATTTGAGCGTCAAGCTCAGGCTTGCGAACTTCTTCGATGTTCACATGAACCGGCACACCGAGGCGGCTTTGCAGCTCGCGCTTCAGCAGTTCGATGTCTTCGCCTTTTTTACCAATCACAACACCCGGGCGGGCGCTGTGAATGGTGATGCGTGCGGACTTGGCCGGGCGCTCAATGATGACGCGACCCACAGCAGCATGACCCAAACGCTTCTTCAGGTATTCACGAACCTCAATGTCCTGCATCAGCATTTCAGAGAAGTTCTTGCTGTTGGCGAACCACTTGGAAGACCAGTTCTTGTTAACGGCAAGACGGAAACCCGTCGGATGAATCTTCTGACCCATTTCTTACCCCTTAATTGCCAACGGTCAACGAGATGTGGCAGGTCTGCTTTTCGATGCGATTGCCACGACCCTTTGCACGGGCAGTGAAACGCTTCAGACTAGCGCCTTTGTCAACGAAGATGCTGGTAACACGCAGGGTGTCGATGTCAGCGCCTTCATTGTGCTCAGCGTTAGCAATGGCAGATTCCAGCACTTTCTTCACGATTACCGCGCCCTTCTTCGGGGAGAAGGCCAGGATATTCAGAGCCTGACCAACGGATTGACCGCGGATCAGATCGGCCACGAGGCGGCATTTTTGAGCCGACAAGCGGACGCTTTTCAGATTTGCAGATACTCTCATCGCTTCACCTTATCGCTTCTTGGCCTTCTTATCGGCAGCATGGCCTTTGAAGGTACGAGTCAGGGAAAATTCGCCCAGTTTATGGCCGACCATATTTTCGGATACATAAACAGGCACATGGGTGCGACCGTTGTGAACCGCGATAGTCATACCAATGAAGTCCGGCAGGACCGTCGAACGACGCGACCAGGTCTTGATCGGACGCTTGTCATTGGATGCACGGGCCGCGTCGACCTTCTTCAGAAGGTGCAGATCAACGAACGGGCCTTTTTTCTGCGAACGTGCCATTGTCAATTACCCTTTAGTAGAATAGCGACGGCGTACGATCATATTGTCAGTACGCTTGTTGCGGCGGGTACGGTAACCCTTAGTCGGAGTACCCCACGGGCTAACCGGCACACGGCCTTCGCCAGTACGGCCTTCACCACCACCGTGCGGGTGGTCGATCGGGTTCATGGCGACACCGCGAACGGTCGGACGAACACCGCGCCAGCGAGTTGCACCAGCCTTGCCCAGCTTGCGCAGGGAGTGTTCTTCGTTACCCACTTCACCAACAGTCGCACGGCAATCAACATGCACCAGGCGAATTTCGCCGGAACGCAGACGAAGCTGAGCGTAAGCGCCTTCACGAGCCAGCAGCATGGCGGAAGCACCAGCGGAACGAACCATCTGGGCGCCCTTACCGGGCTGCAGTTCTACGCAGTGGATAGTTGTACCTACCGGGATGTTGCGGATAGGCAGAGCATTACCAGCCTTGATCGGAGCTTCAGCACCGGACAGCAGCACAGCGCCAGCCTTCACACCGCGCGGAGCGATGATGTAGCGACGCTCGCCGTCGGCGTAGCACAACAGTGCGATATGCGCGGTACGGTTCGGATCGTATTCGATACGCTCAACCTTGGCCGGGATACCATCCTTGTTGCGACGGAAGTCGATGATGCGATAGTGCTTTTTATGGCCGCCACCCATGTGACGGGTAGTGATGCGACCATTGTTGTTGCGACCGGCAGTGGCGGTTTTCTTTTCCACCAGAGCGGCGTGCGGGGCACCCTTGTGCAGATCCGGGTTTACAACCTTGACGACTGCACGACGACCCGCGGAAGTCGGTTTTACTTTAACGATAGGCATGCTCTATCTCCTTACTCCGCAGCGGCCGGGGTGGCGGTCAGATCGATTTCCTGACCCTGAACCAGGCTCACATAAGCCTTTTTCCAGTCTTTGCGACGGCCAGTGGTACGACCGAAGCGCTTGACCTTGCCTTTGACGTTCACAGTCGACACGCCTTCAACTTTTACATTGAACAGCATTTCAACTGCAGCCTTGATTTCCGGCTTGGTGGCATCGGTAGCGACGCGGAACACCACTTGCTGAGCCTTTTCAGCAACCATGGTGCTCTTTTCGGAAACAACCGGAGCCAGAATTACTTGCAACAGACGTTCTTGATTCATGCCCACTGCTCCTCCAGTTGCTGCACGGCGTCACGAGTGATGACGATCTTCTTGAAGCGCAGCAGGCTATACGGATCAGCCTGACGAGCTTCGATCACCAGCACGTTCGGCAGGTTGCGCGAAGACAGATAGAGGTTCTCGTCCAGTTCACGGGTGATGAACAGAGCCTGCTCCAGACCCATGGACTTAACCACGCCAGCGAACTCCTTGGTTTTCGGAGTCGCAACGGACAGAGAGTCAACCACAATCAGACGCTCATCGCGAACCAATTGCGAGAAGATGGCCGCCATGCCGGCGCGGAACATCTTACGGTTAACCTTCTGAGAGAAATTCTCGTCCGGGCTGTTCG
This sequence comes from uncultured Aquitalea sp., assembly GCF_945957525.1. Taxonomy (GTDB): domain Bacteria; phylum Pseudomonadota; class Gammaproteobacteria; order Burkholderiales; family Chromobacteriaceae; genus Aquitalea. The sequence goes on from NZ_CAMFLA010000001.1 coordinate 46,150, forward strand.
GGAATGCACGACCACCACCACGACGGTTCGGGGTAGAAGTCATACCGGCACGGGCGTTACCTGTACCCTTTTGACGGAACGGCTTCTTGGTGGAGTGATTAACCTCAGCACGAGTCAACTGAGCGCGATTGCCGCTGCGAGCATTCGCGAGGAACGCGGTCACAACCTGATGAACCAGAGCTTCGTTGTATTCACGGCCGAACAGGGCTTCGGACGCCTTCAGGCTTTCGATTGCCTGACCTTGGCTATTGATGACTTTCAATTCCATTACGCACCTGCCTTCACGCTGGGACGCACGACGACGTCGCCATTCTTGGCGCCCGGAACGGCACCCTTGACCAGAAGCAGTTGACGCTCGGCATCAACACGGACAACTTCCAGGCACTGAATGGTGCTGCGGGTGTTGCCGTACTGACCAGCCATGCGCTTACCCGGGAAAATACGACCCGGATCTTGTGCCTGACCAATGGAACCCGGCGTATTGTGCGAACGGGAGTTACCGTGGGAAGCACGGTTGGAAGAGAAGTTGTGGCGCTTGATCACACCAGAGAAACCCTTACCCTTGGAGGTACCGGTCACGTCGACCAGTTGACCCACTTGGAAGATTTCTACGGAGATGGCGTCACCAGCCTTCAGGCTCGACAGAGCTTCAGCGGACAGAGCGAACTCGGCCAGACCAACGCCGGCTTCAACGCCTGCCTTGGCAAAGTGACCGGCAGCAGCCTTGTTCACATGGGAAGCTTTGCGGGAACCGAAGGCAACCTGAACGGCGGTATAGCCGTCGGTTTCAGCGGTTTTGATTTGCGTGACGCGGTTGGCGGACATGTCCAGCACAGTTACCGGGATGGAAACACCATCTTCGGCAAAAATGCGGGTCATGCCGACTTTGCGACCGACAAGACCTAAACTCATGTTTATATCCTTTTGCAGGTGCCGATTACGATTGACCGGCCTAAATAACAAAAGCGGACTCGCAAAATTGCGAGTCCGCTAATGTATCACAAGAAATTCAGCAATCGCAAGCACTTAGCTTGCATCATGCCAATCTCATGTCGTTACTGCAGCTTGATTTCCACATCCACGCCAGCCGGGAGATCCAGCTTCATCAGCGCATCAACGGTCTTATCGGTCGGATCAACGATGTCCATCAGACGCAGGTGAGTACGGATTTCCAGCTGATCGCGGGAAGTCTTGTTCACGTGCGGCGAACGCAGAACGTTGAAACGTTCGATCTTGGTGGGCAGCGGAACCGGGCCCTTGACCACAGCGCCAGTGCGCTTGGCGGTTTCCACGATTTCCTGAGCGGAACGGTCGATCAGGTTGTAGTCAAATGCCTTCAGACGGATGCGGATTTTCTGGCTTTGCATGATAACGGCTCCGCTTAGGCGATGATCTTGGCTACAACGCCGGCGCCTACGGTACGACCACCTTCACGGATGGCGAAACGCAGACCTTCTTCCATGGCGATCGGAGCGATCAGTTCAACAGTGATTTCCACGTTATCGCCAGGCATTACCATTTCCACGCCTTCAGCCAGGGAAATAGCACCAGTCACGTCAGTCGTACGGAAGTAGAACTGCGGACGGTAGTTAGCGAAGAACGGAGTGTGACGACCGCCTTCTTCCTTGCTCAGCACGTACACGGAAGCATTGAACTTGGTGTGCGGGGTGATGGAACCCGGCTTGGACAGAACCTGACCACGCTCAACGTCTTCACGCTTGGTACCACGCAGCAGCACGCCAACGTTGTCGCCAGCCTGACCTTGATCCAGCAGCTTGCGGAACATTTCAACGCCGGTGCAGGTGGTCTTCGCAGTCGCCTTCAGGCCCACGATTTCCAGTTCTTCACCAACCTTCACGATGCCGCGCTCTACACGACCGGTAACCACGGTGCCGCGACCGGAGATGGAGAATACGTCTTCGATCGGCAGCAGGAACGGCTTGTCGATGGCGCGTTCCGGCGTCGGGATGTAGGAATCCAGAGCATCAGCCAGACGGAAGATGGACGGCTCGCCCATTTCGGACTGGTCGCCTTCCAGCGCCAGACGAGCGGAGCCAGTCACGATCGGGGTGTCGTCGCCCGGGAAGTCGTAGGAAGACAGCAGATCGCGCACTTCCATTTCAACCAGTTCCAGCAGCTCAGCGTCGTCAACCAAGTCAGCCTTGTTCAGGTAAACGATGATGTACGGCACGCCAACCTGACGGGACAGCAGGATGTGTTCGCGAGTTTGCGGCATCGGGCCGTCAGCTGCGGAGCACACCAGAATAGCGCCGTCCATCTGGGCAGCACCGGTAATCATGTTCTTAACGTAGTCGGCGTGACCCGGGCAATCTACGTGAGCGTAGTGGCGGGTTTCGGTTTCGTATTCTACGTGAGCGGTATTAATGGTAATACCACGTGCCTTTTCTTCCGGCGCGCTGTCGATCTGGGAGTAGTCCTTGGCTTCGCCACCGAACTTCTTGGACAGAATGGTGGTGATAGCAGCGGTCAGGGTGGTCTTACCATGGTCAACGTGACCGATGGTGCCGACGTTTACGTGCGGTTTGGTCCGCTCAAACTTTTCTTTTGCCATTTTGCAAAAATCCTTAATTAAAGAACAAATGATCAGAAAGTTGGCCGAAGACCGTCTTCGGCCAACCTCAGCGCGCAATTACTTACGGGCAGCCATTACAGCGTCGGCAACATGCTTCGGCGCTTCAGAGTAGTGCTTGAACTCCATGGAGTACGTAGCACGACCCTGAGTGGCGGAGCGCAAATCGGTGGAGTAACCGAACATCTCGGCCAGCGGTACCTCGGCCTTGATCTTCTTGCCACCAATACCGTCATCGTCCATACCCTGAACGATGCCGCGGCGACGGTTCAGGTCACCCATCACATCGCCCATGTACTCTTCCGGCGTTTCCACTTCCACGGCCATCATCGGCTCGAGGATGCACGGACCAGCGCGGCGCATGGCTTCCTTGAAGGCGATGGAACCAGCCAGTTCAAACGCGATCTGGGACGAGTCAACGTCATGGTAGGAACCGAAGGTCAGGCGCACAGTAACGTCAACCACCGGGAAACCAGCCAAAATACCGTTATTCAGCGAGTTGCGGATACCCTTGTCGACGGAAGGGATGAATTCGCGAGGAATCACACCACCCTTGATCTCGTCGATGAACTTGTAACCCTGGCCTTCGCCAGACGGTTCCAGAGTAATCGTACAATCGCCGTACTGACCCTTACCACCGGACTGCTTGGCATGCTTACCTTGCACGTCGGTAACAGTCTTGGTGATGGTTTCGCGGTAAGCCACTTGCGGAGCGCCAACGTTGGCTTCAACGCCGAATTCGCGACGCATGCGGTCAACCAGAATTTCCAGGTGCAGCTCGCCCATACCGGAGATGATGGTCTGGCCGGACTCTTCGTCGGTGCGAACGCGGAAAGACGGGTCTTCCTTGGCCAGACGATTCAGGGCGACGCCCATCTTCTCCTGGTCAGCCTTGGTCTTCGGCTCTACAGCAACGTGGATTACCGGATCCGGGAACTCCATGCGTTCCAGAATGATCGGGGAGTCAACGGAACACAGGGTTTCACCAGTGGTGACTTCCTTCAGACCGATGGCGGCAGCGATGTCGCCAGCACGCACTTCTTCGATCTCTTTGCGTTCGTTGGCGTGCATTTGCACGATACGACCGATACGTTCTTTCTTGCCCTTGACAGAGTTCAGCACGGTATCGCCGGACTGAACCACGCCGGAGTAGACGCGGAAGAAGGTCAGCTGACCCACATACGGGTCATTCATCAGCTTGAACGCCAGAGCAGAGAACGGCTCTTCGTCGGAAGCGTGACGCTCAGCTTCAACACCATCAACCTCGCCCTTGATCGCCGGCACTTCGGTCGGCGACGGCAGCAGCTCGATCACGGCATCCAGCATGCGCTGCACACCCTTGTTCTTGAAGGCGGAGCCGCACAGCATCGGCTGGATTTCGCACTTCAGGGTACGTTCGCGCAGACCAGCGATGATTTCTTCTTCGGTCAGCATGTCGCCGCCCAAGTACTTATCCATCATCTCGTCGCTGACTTCGGCAGCGGCTTCAACCATCTTTTCACGCCACTCTTCAGCGACGGAAACCAGATCAGCCGGGATATCGCCGTACTCGAACTTCATGCCTTGGGAAGCTTCATCCCAAATAATGGCCTTCATTTTGAGCAGGTCGACAACACCGGTGAAACCGTCTTCAGCGCCGATCGGCACAACGATGGGAACCGGATTGCCGCGCAGGCGGGTCTTAACCTGTTCCACGGCGCGGAAGAAGTTGGCACCTTGACGGTCCATCTTGTTCACGAACGCGATACGCGGAACATGGTACTTGTTGGCCTGACGCCAAACGGTTTCGGACTGGGGCTGAACACCGCCCACCGCGCAGTACACCATCACAGCGCCGTCCAGAACACGCATGGAACGCTCTACCTCAATGGTAAAGTCCACGTGACCCGGGGTGTCGATGATGTTGAAGCGGTGCTCGGGGAACTGCATCCCCATACCCTTCCAGAAGGTGGTGGTAGCAGCAGAGGTAATGGTGATGCCACGCTCCTGCTCCTGCTCCATCCAGTCCATGGTGGCGGCGCCATCATGCACTTCACCGATCTTGTGATTAACACCGGTGTAAAACAGGATACGCTCGGTAGTTGTGGTCTTACCGGCGTCAATGTGAGCGGAGATACCGATATTACGGTAGCGCTCGATAGGGGTTTTTCTAGCCACGGTCTACACCTTAATGAGTGGATGCTGCGCTTAGAAGCGGAAGTGCGAGAAGGCCTTGTTGGCTTCTGCCATGCGATGCACTTCGTCACGCTTCTTCATGGCGCCGCCGCGACCTTCGGACGCGTCGATCAGCTCGCCGGCAAGACGGAGATCCATGGACTTTTCGCCACGCTTGCGCGCAGCATCGCGCAGCCAGCGCATGGCCAGAGCCATACGACGGGACGGGCGAACTTCAACAGGAACTTGATAGTTGGCGCCACCGACACGGCGGCTTTTCACTTCTACAACCGGCTTGGCATTGGACAGTGCTGCGTTGAACACTTCCAGTGCGCTCTTGCCAGTCTTCTTTTCGATCTGGGCCAATGCGCCGTAGATGATGCGTTCTGCAACGGCTTTTTTGCCGTCGATCATCACGACGTTCATGAACTTGGACAGATCCTGGGAACCGAACTTCGGATCCGGCAGAATTTCGCGCTTGGGGACTTCTCTGCGTCTTGGCATGTTACTTCCTTACATATTCAGTTGAGCTTAGGCTCATGACCACCCAACAAAGCGGTCACTTACTCGACGACCTCAAGCCGCCTCGAGAACATCCCAATTACTTAGGACGCTTGGCACCGTACTTGGAACGGGCTTGCTTACGGTCTTTAACACCTGCAGTGTCAAGGGAACCGCGCACGGTGTGGTAACGCACACCCGGGAGGTCTTTTACACGACCGCCGCGAATCAGCACCACGGAGTGCTCTTGCAGGTTGTGGCCTTCACCGCCGATGTACGAAATCACTTCGAAACCGTTGGTCAAACGAACCTTGCACACCTTACGCAGAGCCGAGTTCGGCTTCTTCGGGGTGGTGGTGTAAACACGGGTGCACACGCCACGCTTCTGCGGGCAGGCTTCCAGCGCAGGCACCTTGCTGTTCGCCGTAATGGCGACGCGGCCCTTGCGAACGAGTTGGTTGATGGTTGGCATTACTATCAGTTCCTAGTTGAATCATTCCCAGAGACAACACGCCTCCAGAAAGACGGAGGATTATATTTTAGTCAATGCTTTTTCGTCAAACGAAAAACGCTGCCGCACCAATGTTAACCATTGATGAGGCAGCGTTTTTTCCACAACCGGGCTTTAGCCCGGCTTCAGGATCGATCAGCTGTGGCTTTCAACCTCGTCGGCAACACTCTCGTCAACGAGACCGCTGCCGGCATCCAGGCCAAGACTTTGACGGCGACGGCTGCGGTGGTACGCCAGACCGGTACCCGCCGGGATCAGACGACCAACGATCACGTTTTCCTTCAGACCGCGCAGATCATCCTTCTTGCCCATGATGGCGGCTTCGGTCAGTACGCGAGTAGTTTCCTGGAAGGAAGCCGCGGAGATGAAGGAGTCGGTGGACAGCGAAGCCTTGGTGATACCCAGCAGTACGTTTTCGTACTGAGCGCATTCCTTCTCTTCGGCAACCATCTTGTCGTTCATTTCCAGCACATCGGCGCGTTCAACCTGCTCGCCCTGGATGAATTCGGTGTCGCCGCTGTCGACGATGATGACGCGACGCAGCATCTGGCGAATGATCACCTCGATATGCTTGTCGTTAATCTTCACGCCTTGCAGACGGTACACTTCCTGCACTTCCTGAACGATGTAGCGAGCCAACGCTTCGATACCTTGCAGGCGCAGGATGTCGTGCGGGTCCACCGGTCCGTCGACGATCAATTCGCCTCGGTTCACAACCTGACCATCGTGCACCAGTACGTGCTTGTCCTTCGGAATCAGGTTCTCGTAGGCGCTGCCTTCCAGATCGGTAATGATCAGGCGCTGCTTGCCCTTGGTGTCCTTACCGAACGATACAGTACCAGTCACTTCGGCCAACATGCCGGCATCCTTCGGCGAGCGGGCTTCAAACAGCTCGGCCACGCGCGGCAGACCACCGGTAATGTCGCGAGTCTTGGAGGATTCTTGCGGGATACGGGCCAGCACTTCACCCTTGCCCACTTCCTGACCATCGCGCACGGTAATGATGGCACCCACTTGGAAGGTGATGGAAACGGAAGCCTCCGAACCAGCCAGCTTCACTTCGTTGCCGTTTTCGTCCAGCAGCTTCACCAACGGACGCAGCATCTTGGACTGCGAACCGGCGCGGCGCTTCGGATCGATAACCACCAGCGTGGACAGACCCGTCACTTCGTCGGTCTGCTTGGCAACCGTAGTGCCCTCTTCCACGTTTTCAAATTTCACGCGGCCGGCGTACTCGGTGATGATCGGACGGGTGTGCGGATCCCAGGTGGCCAAAACGGTGCCAGCCTTGATCTGCAGGCCATCGGTCACCATCAGGGTGGCGCCGTACGGTACTTTGTGACGCTCGCGCTCGCGACCCATATCGTCATGGATGACCACTTCACCGGAGCGGGTGATCACGATCAGCTCGCCCTTGGTGTTGGCTACATAACGCATCTGGCTGGAGAAGCGCACGGTACCGTTGGACTTGCCTTCCACCTGGCTGGCGGCAGCGTTACGCGAAGCTGCACCACCGATGTGGAAGGTACGCATGGTCAGCTGGGTACCCGGCTCACCAATGGACTGAGCGGCGATCACGCCAACGGCTTCGCCGGCGTTCACGCGTTTGCCGCGCGCCAGGTCGCGACCGTAGCACTTAGCGCACAGGCCATAGCGCGTGTCGCAAGTGATGGCGGTGCGAACCTTGACTTCGTCGATGCCGAGGCTGTCGATGACGTCAACCATATGCTCGTCAAGCAGGGAGCCGGCTTCGATCACGGTTTCGCCGCTGGACGGATCAACCACATCGATGGCTGCTACGCGGCCGAGAATACGATCGCGCAGGGCTTCGATAACGTCGCCGCCTTGCAGCACAGCCTTCATGGTGAAGCCGTTGGTGGTGCCGCAATCGTCCTCGATCACTACCAGGTCCTGGGTCACGTCCACCAGACGGCGAGTCAGGTAACCGGAGTTGGCAGTCTTCAAGGCGGTATCCGCCAGACCCTTACGCGCACCGTGGGTCGAAATGAAGTACTGGAGTACGGTCAGACCTTCACGGAAGTTCGCGGTAATCGGCGTTTCGATAATGGAACCGTCAGGCTTGGCCATCAGACCCCGCATGCCGGCCAGCTGCTTGATCTGCGCTGCGGAACCCCGTGCGCCGGAGTCGGCCATCATGTAAATGGAGTTGAAGGACTCCTGATCGACTTCCTTGCCGTCGCGGTCCAGCACCTTTTGCTTGGACAGCTCGTCCATCATCGCCTTGGCGATCTTGTCGCCGGTACGGCCCCAGATGTCCACTACCTTGTTGTAGCGTTCGCCCTGGGTGACCAGACCTTGACGGTACTGCTCTTCAATCTCCTTGACCTCCTTGTTGGCTTCGGAGAGGAGCTCGACCTTCTTGGCCGGAATCTGCATGTCGTCCACGCAGATGGAAATACCACCGCGGGTGGAGTAGCCGAAACCGGTGTACATCAGCTGGTCAGCGAAGATGACGGTATCGCGAATGCCGCAACGACGGAACGAGGCGTTGATCAGCTTGGAGATTTCCTTCTTCTTCAGCGCCTTGTTGATGTGCTCGAACGGCAGGCCCTTCGGCAGGATATCGGACAGGATGGCGCGGCCAACCGTGGTGTCGTAACGCTTGATCACCGGCTGGAATTCGCCTTGCTCGTCCTTTTCCCACTCGCGCAGACGCACAGTAATACGGGTGGCCAACTCGACTTGACGGGTTTCGTAAGCGCGATGCACTTCCTTGGTGTCGGCAAACACCATGCCTTCGCCCTTGCCGTTCACCTTGTCGCGAGTCATGTAGTACAGACCCAGCACGATATCCTGGGACGGTACGATGATCGGTTCGCCGTTGGCCGGAGACAGCACATTGTTGGTGGCCAGCATCAGCGTGCGGGCTTCCATTTGCGCTTCCAGGCTCAGCGGCACGTGTACGGCCATCTGGTCACCGTCGAAGTCGGCGTTGAACGCCGCGCAAACCAGCGGGTGCAGCTGGATTGCCTTGCCTTCGATCAGCACCGGTTCGAACGCCTGGATACCCAGACGGTGCAGGGTCGGCGCACGGTTCAGCAGTACCGGATGTTCGCGGATGACGTCTTCGAGGATGTCCCACACTTCCGGCACTTCTTGTTCAACCAGCTTCTTGGCGGCCTTGATGGTGGAGGCCAGGCCCATCACTTCCAGCTTGTGGAAGATGAAAGGCTTGAACAGTTCCAGCGCCATCTTCTTCGGCAAACCGCACTGATGCAGACGCAGGGTCGGGCCCACGGTAATCACGGAACGACCGGAGTAGTCCACACGCTTACCCAGCAGGTTTTGACGGAAGCGACCGCCCTTACCCTTGATCATGTCAGCCAGCGACTTCAACGGACGTTTGTTGGCGCCGGTCATGGCCTTGCCGCGACGACCGTTATCCAGCAGCGAATCAACCGATTCCTGCAGCATGCGCTTTTCGTTGCGGACGATGATGTCCGGCGCGCGCAATTCCAACAGACGCTTCAGGCGGTTGTTGCGGTTGATGACGCGACGGTACAGATCGTTTAGGTCGGAAGTCGCGAAGCGACCGCCATCCAGCGGCACCAGCGGACGCAGTTCCGGCGGCAGCACCGGCAGCACTTCCAGAATCATCCACTCCGGCTTCATGCCCGAACGTTGGAAGGCTTCCAGTACTTTGAGGCGCTTGGCAATCTTCTTGATCTTGGTGTCGGAACTGGTGGATTCCAGCTCGCGACGCAGCGTTTCGATCTCGCTGTCCAGATCCAGCTTGCGCAGCAGCTCCTTCACCGCTTCGGCGCCCATCATGGCGACGAACTCTTCACCGTACTGGTCTTCCTTGTCCAGGAAGTCCTCTTCGGTCAGCAGCTGGCGGTACTGCAGCGGCGTCATGCCCGGATCGGTCACGACGAACGCTTCGAAATACAGCACGCGTTCGATATCGCGCAGGGTCATGTCGAGCACCATGCCCAGGCGGGACGGCAGGCTCTTCAGGAACCAGATGTGCGCGGTCGGGCTAGCCAGTTCGATGTGACCCATGCGCTCGCGACGCACTTTGGACAGGGTAACTTCCACGCCGCATTTCTCGCAGATGACTCCACGATGCTTGAGGCGTTTGTACTTGCCGCACAGGCACTCGTAATCCTTAACCGGCCCGAAAATACGAGCGCAGAACAAGCCGTCGCGTTCCGGTTTGAAGGTACGGTAGTTGATGGTTTCCGGCTTCTTGACTTCACCATAAGACCAGGAACGGATCTTGTCGGGGGAAGCGATGCCGATTTTAATCGCATCAAACTCTTCTTCTTGCGTTACTTGCTTAAAGAGGTCGAGCAGAGCTTTCATTGCGTCTCCAGTCAGAGGACCGGCGCGGTGAAATGACCGCGCCGCGCCGCTCTATCAATAACGTTCCAGGTCGATGTCCAGGCCGAGCGAGCGGATTTCCTTCACCAGCACGTTGAAGGATTCCGGCATGCCGGCGTCGATCTTGTGCTCGCCCTTGACGATGTTTTCGTAAACCTTGGTACGGCCGGTCACGTCGTCAGACTTCACAGTCAGCATTTCTTGCAGGGTGTAGGCGGCGCCGTAAGCTTCCAGCGCCCACACTTCCATCTCACCGAAACGCTGGCCGCCGAACTGCGCCTTACCACCCAGCGGCTGCTGGGTAACCAGGGAGTACGGGCCGGTGGAACGAGCGTGCATCTTGTCGTCGACCAGGTGATGCAGCTTCAGGTAGTGCATTACACCCACAGTCACCTTGCGGTCGAAAGCTTCGCCGGAGCGGCCATCGTACAGGGTCATCTGGGTCTTGGACTCGTTGAAGCCCATCGTGTCGGTCAGCGGGTCGGCATCCGGGTAAGCCAGATCCAGCATCAGCTTGATTTCCGGTTCCTTGGCGCCATCGAATACCGGCGTAGCAAACGGCATGCCTTTGCTGAGGTTGCCGGCCAGCGAACGGATCTCATCATCGGACAGGCCGGCGATGTCTTCCGCCTTGCCGGTCTGGTTGTAGATCTTTTCCAGGTATTCGCGCAGATCGGCCGCGGCGCGCTGCTCCTTGAGCATGCGATCGACACGTTCGCCGATACCCTTGGCAGCCCAACCCAGGTGCACTTCCAGAATCTGACCGATGTTCATACGCGACGGTACGCCCAGCGGGTTCAGCACGATGTCGACCGGACGGCCATCGCCCATGTAGGGCATGTCTTCGATTGGCAGAATGCGGGATACCACACCCTTGTTACCGTGACGACCAGCCATCTTGTCACCCGCCTGCAGACGGCGCTTAACAGCCAGGTAGACCTTGACCATCTTCTGCACGCCCGGGGGCAGTTCGTCGCCCTGAGTCAGCTTGCGCTTCTTGTCTTCGAACTTGAGATCGAATTCTTCGCGCTTCTGTACCAGGCTTTCCTTGATCAGTTCCAGTTGCTTGGCGATGTCTTCGTCCGCCATGCGGATGTCGAACCAATCGTGCTTGACCGGTAGACTTTCCAGGTACTCGCTGTCGATCACGGTGCCCTTGGCCAAACGCTTCGGACCACCATTGGCGGCCTTGCCCACGACCAGACGCTCGATACGGCTGAAGGCATCGTTTTCGAAAATGCGCAGCTGGTCGTTCAGGTCGAGACGGTAGCGCTTCAGTTCCGCATCAATGATGGACTGGGCACGCTTGTCGCGCTCGATGCCTTCGCGGGTGAACACTTGCACGTCGATCACGGTACCAACGGTGCCGGTAGGCACGCGCAGCGAGGTGTCCTTCACGTCGGACGCCTTCTCGCCAAAGATGGCGCGCAGCAGCTTTTCTTCCGGCGTCAGCTGGGTTTCGCCCTTCGGCGTTACCTTGCCCACCAGCACATCGCCCGCTTCGACTTCGGCGCCGATGTACACGATGCCGGATTCGTCCAGACGACCGGCCATGCGCTCGGACAGGTTCGGAATATCACGAGTGATTTCTTCCGGTCCCAGCTTGGTGTCGCGGGACACTACAGACAGTTCTTCGATATGGATCGAGGTGTAACGGTCTTCGGCAACCAGTTTCTCGGAGATGAGAATCGAGTCTTCGTAGTTGTAGCCATTCCACGGCATGAAGGCGATGGTCATGTTCTGACCCAGCGCCAGTTCGCCCAGATCGGTGGAGGCGCCATCGGCCACCACGTCGCCGCGAGCGATCTTGTCGCCTACCTTCACCACAGGACGCTGGTTGATGTTGGTGTTCTGGTTGGAACGGGTGAACTTGGTGAGGTTGTAAATATCAACACCCACTTCGCCTGCAACCGCTTCCTCGTCGTTCACGCGCACCACGACACGGCCGGCGTCGACGTAATCCACCACGCCGCCGCGACGAGCCACTACGGTAGTGCCGGAGTCGACAGCTACGGAGCGCTCGATACCGGTACCGACCAGCGGCTTTTCCGGACGCAGGCACGGCACGGCCTGACGCTGCATGTTGGCGCCCATCAAGGCACGGTTGGCGTCGTCATGCTCAAGGAACGGAATCAGCGAAGCCGCTACCGACACCACCTGGCCGGTGGCCACGTCCATGTACTGAACGCGATCCGGCGTTGCCAGAATGGTTTCACCCTTTTCACGGCAGGTAACCAGCTCGTCGATCAGCGAACCGTCTTCGGCCAACTCGGCGTTGGCCTGAGCGATCACGTAGCGGCCTTCTTCGATGGCCGACAGATAATCGATCTCGTTGGTCACCTTGCTGTCCACCACCTTGCGATACGGTGTTTCCAGGAAGCCGAACTCATTGGTGCGGGCATACACGGACAGCGAGTTGATCAGACCAATGTTCGGACCTTCAGGCGTTTCGATCGGGCACACGCGGCCGTAATGGGTCGGGTGTACGTCGCGGACTTCAAAGCCGGCGCGTTCGCGAGTCAGACCGCCCGGGCCGAGTGCGGATACGCGACGCTTATGCGTGATCTCCGACAGCGGGTTGGTCTGGTCCATGAACTGGGACAACTGGCTGGAGCCGAAGAATTCCTTGATCGCCGCCGAAACAGGCTTGGCGTTGATCAGGTCATGCGGCATCAAGTTGTCGGATTCAGCCTGATTCAGGCGTTCCTTCACGGCACGCTCGACACGCACCAGACCCGCACGGAACTGGTTCTCGGCCAGTTCGCCCACGGAGCGCACGCGACGGTTGCCCAGATGGTCGATGTCGTCCACTTCGCCGCGACCGTTGCGCAGCTCAGTGAGAATGGCGATCACGGATACGATGTCCTCGGTGGACAGCGTGCCGTCGGTCACTTCGCGACGGCCGGCGAATTTGTCGCCGATCAGGGAGCGGAACCACTCCGGGGTCTTATCATCGAACTTGTACTGATAAGTACGGGAGCTGAACTTCATGCGGCCTACGCGCGACAGATCGTAGGTTTCTTCGCTGAAGAACAGACGCTGGAACAGCGCTTCCACCGCGTCTTCGGTCGGCGGTTCGCCGGGGCGCATCATGCGATAGATGGCAACGCGAGCCTGGGTCTGGTCAGCGGTGTCGTCGGTACGCAGCGTTTGGGAGATATAAGCGCCCTGATCCAGATCATTGGTGAACAGCACGTCCACTTGATCGATCTCGGCCAGCGCCATCTTGGCCAGCAGCTCTTCGGTGATTTCTTCGTTGGCGCGAGCCAGCACTTCACCGGTATCGGCATTGACCACATTGTGCGACAGCATCTTGCCAAGCAACGCGTCGGCCGGCACTTCGATGCGATCCAGCTGTGCGGTCTGAATATCGCGAATATGCTTGGCGGTAATGCGCTTGTCCTTGGCGACAATCAGCTTGCCGTCGGCGGACACGATATCGAACTTGGCGACTTCGCCCTTCAGACGCTCAGGCACCACGCGCAGGAACACGCCGGTCTTGGTCAGATAGAAGGTGTCGAAGCTGTAGAATTCAGACAGGATCTGCTCATTGCTGTAACCCAGCGCCTTGAGCAGGATAGTCACCGGCATCTTGCGACGACGGTCAATACGGAAGTACAGCAGATCCTTCGGATCGAATTCGAAATCGAGCCAGGAACCGCGATAAGGAATCACGCGAGCGGAGAACAGCAGCTTGCCCGAGGAGTGGGTCTTGCCGCGGTCATGCTCGAAGAAAACGCCCGGCGAGCGGTGCAGCTGGGAAACGATGACGCGCTCGGTACCGTTGATGATGAAAGAACCATTGGTGGTCATGAGCGGAATTTCGCCCATGTACACTTCGTTCTCACGCACTTCCTTTACCACCGGCTTGGACGACTCTTTATCGAGGATCGTCAGACGGATACGGGCACGCAACGGAGCAGCGTAGGTGATGCCGCGCAATTGGCATTCCTGCACGTCGAACGGCGGCTCGCCAAGAATGTAGTGTGCAAAGTCAAGTCGCGCATAGCCGTTGTGGCTGACGATGGGGAAAATCGACTTGAATGCGGCTTGCAGACCAACATCCTTGCGCTGATCTAGCGGTACACCCAGTTGCAGGAATTCGGCATAGGAATCAATCTGGGTCGCCAACAGGAATGGGACATCGAGAACACTGGCACGTTTCGCAAAACTCTTACGAATACGCTTTTTCTCAGTAAACGAATAACTCATAGAGTCTCCATCGAGGTGGTAGTGGCGCAAGAAATCAAAAGTCAGCAGCCACGCCGGGTAATTGCTGGCTTTTACTATCTTTGTTTCGGCCAACTACAAGCGCAATAAGGCTGGCGGATTTCTCCGCCAGCCTCACCCTCTTTTTTCAAAGAAGATTATTTGATTTCAGCCTTGGCACCGGCTTCAGTCAGCTGCTTCAGAACGTCTTCGGCTTCAGCCTTGGCTACGCCTTCCTTAACGGTCTTCGGAGCGCCGTCAACCATGTCCTTGGCTTCCTTCAGGCCCAGGCCGGTGATAGCACGTACAACCTTGATCACGTTAACCTTGTTGTCGCCAGCGGCGGTCAGGACAACGTCAAACTCGGTCTTCTCTTCAGCAGCAGCAGCGCCACCAGCAGCCGGGCCGGCAACGGCAACCGCAGCAGCGGAAACGCCGAACTTCTCTTCGAACGCCTTAACCAGGTCGTTCAGTTCCATCACGGTCAGACCAGCAACGGCCTCGAGGATGTCTTCTTTGGTGATTGCCATGTGAAAATCTCCTGAATTCTATAAGAATCAAATAAGTTAAGCGGCTTCGGCTTGCTTCTCTGCCAGTGCGGCCAGTGCGCGGGCAAAGCCAGCGACCGGAGCCTGCATAACATAGAGAAGCTTGGACAGCAGTTCTTCGCGGCTCGGGATGGATGCCAGCTCAGCAACCTGAGCAGCATTCAGAACCTTGCCATCGTAGGAACCAGCTTTGACGACGATCTTGTCGTCAGCCTTGGCAAATTGATGCAGCACCTTGGCAGCAGCTACCGGGTCGGCGGAAACAGCGTAAACCAGCGGGCCGACCATTTGGTCAGCCAAACCGGCGAACTGAGTGCCTTCCACAGCACGGCGCACCAGCGTGTTCTTCAGAACGCGCAGGAATACGCCATTCTCACGCGCCTGAGCGCGGAGTTTGGTCATGCTGCTAACCTCGATGCCCCGATATTCAGCGATAACGAGGGTCTGGGCGCCTGCCAATACGGCAGATACCTCAGCGACGACCGCCTTTTTATCTTCGATATTGAGACTCAAGGTCTACCTCCTAGACTGAAATGAAGCAGAATGATTTCTGCTTCGCTTTGCAGCGGCGACCTGTATCAGGAGACATCGTAAAGAACGGAATCTGGTGCTCATGGGCGGAATTGAACCGCCGACCTCTCCCTTACCAAGGGAGTGCTCTACCCCTGAGCTACATGAGCCCTGAACTCTTTCAGAAGCCTACTTTCGGGTACACCATCTGCGTAGGGTGCTGTCTCCAGCGATTAAGCCTTGCGGCGCCTACGGTCTTTGACAATCTGGCAGTTGCCTGCCAGCCCAAAGCCTTGACGAGGCGGCTTCCGCCGCCCGTCTAAACTCCAGCAGCCCTTAGGCGCTGATGGAGCTGGTATCTACACGAGCGCCGATGCCCATGGTGCTGGAAACGGCGATCTTTTTCAGATACACACCCTTGGAAGCTGCCGGCTTGGCTTTCACCAGGGCATCAACCAGAGCGGAGAAGTTTTCGCGCAGGGCTTCTACTTCGAAAGAAGCACGACCCAAGGTAGCGTGAACAATACCAGCCTTATCGGTACGGTACTGAACCTGACCCGCCTTGGCGTTTTTCACAGCCTCGGCAACGTTCGGGGTAACAGTGCCAACCTTCGGGTTCGGCATCAGGCCACGCGGACCAAGGATTTGACCCAGCTGACCCACAACGCGCATCGCATCCGGAGAGGCGATAACAACGTCGAAGTCCAGATTGCCGGCCTTCACTTGCTCGGCCAGATCGTCGAAGCCGACGACTTCAGCACCGGCAGCCTTGGCGGCTTCGGCATTGGCGCCTTGAGCGAACACAGCAACGCGCACGGACTTGCCGGTACCACGCGGCAGAACCACGGAACCACGGACCACTTGGTCGGATTTACGCGGATCAACGCCCAGATTCACGGCAATGTCGATGGACTCGTCAAACTTGGCGGTGGCGGCAGCCTTAACCAGATTCAGCGCTTCCTCAACAGCATAAAGCTTGTTGCGGTCAACAGTAGCCTTCAGGGATTGCAGACGCTTGGAAACCTTAGCCATTTACACGCCCTCCACTTCGAGACCCATGGAGCGAGCAGAACCAGCGATGGTGCGCACGGCAGCATCCAGGTCGGCAGCGGTCAGGTCGGGTTGCTTGGTCTTGGCGATTTCTTCCAGCTGCGCGCGGGTCACCTTGCCTACCTTGTCGGTATGCGGCTTGGCGGAACCGGACTTGATGCCGGCGGCTTTCTTCAGCAGGATGGTTGCCGGCGGAGTCTTCATGATGAACGTGAAGGACTTGTCCGCATAGGCGGTGATCACAACCGGAATCGGCAGACCCGGCTCAACGCCTTGGGTCTGGGCGTTGAACGCCTTGCAGAATTCCATGATGTTCAGACCACGCTGACCCAGAGCCGGACCGATCGGAGGAGACGGGTTGGCCTTACCAGCGGGCACTTGCAGCTTGATATAGCCGACAATTTTCTTTGCCACGATTAAAACTCCTGAAATGGGTTATGACGCAAGCACGAAGCTTGCTCCCCGGACGAAAGCGCAACAGTATATACGCTTTACATTTCACTGCCAAGTGCTATTACAGCTTTTCCACCTGACTGAATTCAAGCTCAACAGGGGTGTCGCGACCAAAAATCTGCACTGATACGCGCAGCTTGTTGCGCTCGTAATTAACTTCATCGACGGAACCGTTGAAATCATTGAACGGACCATCAATAACGCGAACGCGCTCACCCACCTCAAACAGCACTTTCGGCTTCGGCTTCTCAACGCCCTCTTGCATTTGCTGCATGATGGCCTCGACTTCCTTCTTGGAAATCGGAGCAGGACGATTCGCCGTACCACCAACAAAACCAGTTACCTTGGGCGTGCTCTTTACTAGGTGCCAGGTATCGTCGGTCATTTCCATCTCGACAAGCACGTAGCCAGGGAAGAATTTGCGCTCGGTAATGGAGCGGCGGCCATTCTTCACATCGACAACTTCTTCAACAGGCACCAGAATCTGGCCAAACAAGTCAGCCACCTCGGAACGCTCGATACGCTCGCGCAGGGCTTTCTGCACGCTTTTTTCGAAACCGGAATAGGCGTGAACAACATACCAGCGCTTAGCCATTATCTACCTCGACCGAGAATTACATCGTAAAACAGCCAGGCCAGACCCGAATCCACCATCCACATGAACAGAGCCAGCACCAGCACAAATACAGCCACCATGCCCGTCATCTGCATGGCTTCCTTGCGCGTAGGCCATACAACCTTACGCGCCTCAACCAGAGACTCATTGGCATAAGCCACAAAACTCTTGCCCGGCTGGGACACCCACACCACACCGGCAGCCAGCGCAATGCCGGCGATAAAAGCCAGAGCGCGAAGCAAGCCCTGGCCCTCGGGAATCATATAGAAGCCGACAATGCCGGCGACCACGAGAAGGCCAGCCAAAGCCAGCTTGATTTTATCTTGCATTTCCATGGTCGGAATATTCTCTGCGCGTATGCGACAAAAGACCAACCGGCGCAAAAGCGCCGGCTGGTCTTAATTGGCAGGCCAGGAGGGTCTCGAACCCCCAACCCTCGGTTTTGGAGACCGATACTCTACCAATTGAGCTACTGGCCTTTAAACCTATTAATTAAGCGATGATCTTGGCTACAACGCCGGCGCCTACGGTACGACCACCTTCACGGATGGCGAAACGCAGACCTTCTTCCATGGCGATCGGAGCGATCAGTTCAACAGTGATTTCCACGTTATCGCCAGGCATTACCATTTCCACGCCTTCAGCCAGGGAAATAGCACCAGTCACGTCAGTCGTACGGAAGTAGAACTGCGGACGGTAGTTAGCGAAGAACGGAGTGTGACGACCGCCTTCTTCCTTGCTCAGCACGTACACGGAAGCATTGAACTTGGTGTGCGGGGTGATGGAACCCGGCTTGGACAGAACCTGACCACGCTCAACGTCTTCACGCTTGGTACCACGCAGCAGCACGCCAACGTTGTCGCCAGCCTGACCTTGATCCAGCAGCTTGCGGAACATTTCAACGCCGGTGCAGGTGGTCTTCGCAGTCGCCTTCAGGCCCACGATTTCCAGTTCTTCACCAACCTTCACGATGCCGCGCTCTACACGACCGGTAACCACGGTGCCGCGACCGGAGATGGAGAATACGTCTTCGATCGGCAGCAGGAACGGCTTGTCGATGGCGCGTTCCGGCGTCGGGATGTAGGAATCCAGAGCATCAGCCAGACGGAAGATGGACGGCTCGCCCATTTCGGACTGGTCGCCTTCCAGCGCCAGACGAGCGGAGCCAGTCACGATCGGGGTGTCGTCGCCCGGGAAGTCGTAGGAAGACAGCAGATCGCGCACTTCCATTTCAACCAGTTCCAGCAGCTCAGCGTCGTCAACCAAGTCAGCCTTGTTCAGGTAAACGATGATGTACGGCACGCCAACCTGACGGGACAGCAGGATGTGTTCGCGAGTTTGCGGCATCGGGCCGTCAGCTGCGGAGCACACCAGAATAGCGCCGTCCATCTGGGCAGCACCGGTAATCATGTTCTTAACGTAGTCGGCGTGACCCGGGCAATCTACGTGAGCGTAGTGGCGGGTTTCGGTTTCGTATTCTACGTGAGCGGTATTAATGGTAATACCACGTGCCTTTTCTTCCGGCGCGCTGTCGATCTGGGAGTAGTCCTTGGCTTCGCCACCGAACTTCTTGGACAGAATGGTGGTGATAGCAGCGGTCAGGGTGGTCTTACCATGGTCAACGTGACCGATGGTGCCGACGTTTACGTGCGGTTTGGTCCGCTCGAACTTTTCCTTAGCCATGGCAAATTTCCTGATTGAAATAACTACTTAAATAATGATTGGTGCCCATGGGCAGAATTGAACTGCCGACCTCTCCCTTACCAAGGGAGTGCTCTACCCCTGAGCTACATGGGCCCTTAAAACAGGCGTAAACGCTGGAGCGGGTGAAGGGAATCGAACCCTCGTCGTAAGCTTGGAAGGCTTCTGCTCTACCATTGAGCTACACCCGCCTGCGACATAATCTCGATACTGCTTACACGCCGCCAAGACGTTTAAAATTCTGGTGGAGGGAGAAGGATTCGAACCTTCGAAGGCTGAGCCGTCAGATTTACAGTCTGATCCCTTTGACCGCTCGGGAATCCCTCCTGAAAGAGACCCGAATAGTATAGATACCCTGCAGGGTCGTCAACACCTCTACTGCAATTTTTTCTACTTTTTTTGCGCTTTCCGCGCTCCGCTAACGACAACGCCCCGACAGAACCGGGGCGTTGCTTTTCCCATCAAGGACTTAGCCTGTTTCAGGCCTTGCCGGAAATCTTCAGATACTTCTCGTGCAGCTGTTCTTTGGTTTCCGGATGGGACGGATCCAGCGGGATGCAGTCCACCGGACAGACTTGCTGACACTGCGGTTCGTCGTAGTGACCCACGCATTGCGTACAGAGATTCGGGTCGATCTGATAGATTTCTTCGCCCTGGGAAATGGCGTTGTTCGGGCATTCCGGCTCACAGACGTCGCAGTTGATGCATTCGTCGGTAATCATGAGAGACATAGTAATTTCCTCAAGTATTTCACAGTATGGATTCTGTCACCCGCCCCGCGCCGTCGCAAGTTCGCCCCGTTATATCTATATATGTGGCGACGCGAGGGTGTGTCAGTGATTCTCTTTGCCCTGATCCGGCTGCAGCAGTCCGAAATGAACAGTGCCGGCCTTGCCCGCGCGCAACGTTTTCCAACCGGGAAACGCCTCAGGCCAGTGTCGCGCCTCGACATACACCAGGCCGTCTTCGGCCAACAAGGGTTCAAGCAGCGGCATTACCTGCTGCAGCAAGTCCGAGTCGTAGGGCGGGTCCAGGAAGATGACATCGAAACGTTCGCGACTGGAGCGCACGAACTGCAGGGCGTCCATGCCCAGCACTTCGATGGCGCCGGCGGCCAGATCGCGCTGATTCGCTTTCAGCGACTCAGCCACCTTGCGCGACTTCTCCACCATCACCACCCGGCGGGCCTCGCGCGAGGCCGCCTCGAACCCCAATGCGCCGCTGCCGGCGAAGAGATCGAGGCACTGCTTGCCGTGCAGGCGCTGGCCGAGCCAGTTGAACAGGGTTTCTCTCACCCGGTCTGGCGTTGGCCGAAGACCTTCCGAATCGGGGAAAGGAAGCAGACGGCGGCGAAAGTCGCCGCCGATGATGCGTACTTTGTTTCTTTGCTGACTCATGCTGCAACCAAATATGTCAAGCGCGCGATTCTACTCTTTTCCGCCGCACCGCGCCTCCCCACTGTCATCAGGGTGCCGCGGGTGTTGCACCTGCCGTCACAAGCGCGAGCTTGTCCGGGTGAATGCGCCGGCGCCACGCGTCACGCACCTGGACCACAGTCAGCTCAGCTACTGCTTTTTGATAATCGTCCAGATAGGTGTCCGGCAGGCTGTATATCCCCATCACGGAAAGGTAGGACAGAAGCTTGGCGTTGCTGTCGTAGCGCAGGGGAAAGCCGCCGAGAATATTGTCTTTGGCCTGTTTCAACTCCGCCTCGGTCGGACCTTGCTCAACAAAATTCGCCAAGGTTTGCCTAACTACCTTCAAGGCGCTGGCGGCCTGATCGTTGCGCGTACTGAGCGACAGCGCGAAAGGCCCAGCCTGTTCCAGCGGTATGAAGTGACTGGACACGCCGTAGGTCAGGCCGCGCTTGGCGCGCACCTCTTCCATCAGTCGCGAGTCGAAGCCGCCACCGCCCAACACATAGTTGCCAACCACCAGCGCGTAATAGTCTGGATCCTCGCGCCGCAGTATCGACGCACCCAAGGCGATGTGCGTCTGCGCCCCGGGGTGGGCGATATGCTCGATCCGCCCGGCAGACTCGGGCACGACAGGGACGTCTCGCCAGGCTGCTGCGCCGCCCTTAGGCAAACCCTGCAGCAGACTGTCCACCACGCGCTGCGCGCCGGCTTTGTCTATATCGCCGACAATCGCCACCACAGCGCCTTGCGCCTGATAGCGCGCGCGCCAGAATGCCAGCAGATCTTCACGGCTGATGCGCCTCAGCGAGCTTGCGTCCTGCCAATCGTCGTTGCCATACGGGTGATGACCGTACATCTGCCGCCCCAGCGCCCGCGCAGCCACTGAGCCACCGTTGTTCAGGGCTTGCTCAAGCCCCTCGATTGCGCTGGCTCTCTCGCGGTCCAGCACCTTTTGCGGGAAGAGCGGCGCTGTCAGCAGCCGGTTGGCCAACGCCAGCGCGCGTTGCTGCAACGCCGGCCGCGTAAGCGTCCGCACCCGGATGCCGGCGGATTCCTGATCGGCAAAAGTGCCGATCTCGGCGGCAATGTCGGCTTGCTCCTTGCGCAGCCTTTCCTCATCCCAACCCGGCGAGCCGGCATCCAGCAAGCCGGCCGTCATGCCGGCCAAGCCCTCTTTGCCTTGCGGATCGCGTCGGCTGCCAGCGTCAAAATCCACGCGCACATCCAGAATCGGGTTGGCATGCGCCTCCACCAGCAGCACGGTAGCGCCTTGCGGGCTGACCCAACGCTGGACATCTAGCGCCCAAGCTCCTTGCGCTGCAACGCACCCCAACAGCACGCCGCCCAACCATGCTTTAACGGACAAAGCTTTCTCCCTTTATATCGTTCTGAGTATCCCTGGAGACCGGCTGCGGCGTCAGCGTGACTACGGTGAGTCGGTCGTCAATCAGCGCGGCGGCCGCTTTTTGCACTTCTGCCGGGGTTACCGCGCGCAAGCGCTGCCGCATGGTGTCTTGATCACGCCAGGAAAAACCGACGGATTCCAGGGTGCCGATTTCCATGGCCTGCGCGAACATCGAATCACGCTGGTAGATCCTTTCCGCGTCCATTTGCAGTCGCACGCGCTCCAGTTCCTGTTCGCCGATGCCGTCCTTGGCGATGCGGGCCACTTGTGCGCGGATGGCGGCTTCCAGCGCGGTATCGGTCTTGTCTGCGGCTCGGCTGGCGATGATGGTAAACAGCGCCCCTCCGCGCCCCAGCGCGTCATAGTTGGCCGAAGCCGACTGGGCAATGCTCTGCTCTCGCACCAGCGTACGCGGCAAGCGGCCTGCGCTATCGCCGCTCAGCACCTCCGCCAGCATGAAGTAGCCATAGGGGTCGGCCAAGTCGATCCGGCTGAGCCTCGGCGCCTGCCAGGCCATGGCGACAAAGCCCAGCCGCGACGGCGCTTTAACGCTGACGCGGCGTATTCCTTTCTGCTCCGGCTCCTGCTGGGGCCTCCGCTCCGGCAAGGCTACGGCAGGCAAGCCGCCGAATTGCTTCTGCGCTTCGGCAAACACGGCCTGCGGCTCCACATCGCCCACCACCACCAAGGTGGCGTTGTTGGGGGCGTACCACTGCCGATACCACTGGCGCGCATCGTCCGGCTTGGTGTGATCAAGATCGTCCATCCAGCCTATCACCGGATAACGCACCGGATTGGCCATGAAGGCATTGGCGTACAGGGCTTCAAACAGGACGCCGGTGGGCTTGTCGTCGGTGCGCCAGCGTCGCTCCTCTTTTACCACCTCCAGCTCTCGCCTGAAGGCGTCGTCGCTGAAAGAAAGGTTGCGCATGCGGTCTGCTTCGAGCTTCATCGCCAGCGGCAGGTGCTTTGCCGCCAGTTGCTGGAAATAAACCGTGTAGTCGCGGCTAGTAAAGGCGTTTTCCTTGCCGCCAGCCTGCGCGATGCGACGAGAGTACTCGCCATCCGGAACGGTGGGCGTGCCCTTGAACATCATGTGTTCCAGCAGATGGGACAAACCGGTATGCCCGTTCACCTCATCCACGCTACCTATGCGGTACCACAGTTGAGACACCACCACCGGCGAACGGGTATCCCGTTCGACAACAATCTTGAATCCGTTGGCCAACGTTTGTTCCTGAGGCGCAGCGGTTGCGCCCAGAGAAAACACGGCACCGCACGCGGCGGCGATCAGTAATATTTTTTTGTTCACGCTCGGTTCTGCCCAATAGCTCATTTAAGGATACAATTTAGCCATTTATCGCACCTCCTTGACTACATTCACGCATGTTTAGTTTCTTCAAGAAAAAGCCCAAGCAGGAAGAGGCGCAAGCGCCCGCCCAGGACAGCACCGCCGACATCGCGCCCGCGACACCTATTATTGACGCCCAGACAGAGGCGCCCGTCGCCCTGCCGGAAGCTGTCGTCCCGCCGCTGCCGGCACTTGCGGAGGAGCCCGCGACAGCCGCAACCGCCGCCGAAGAGCCAGCGCGCAAGCTGAGCTGGACGGAGCGCCTCAAGGCCGGCCTCTCCAAAACACGCGACAAGCTCGGCAAATCGCTGGCAGGCCTGTTTGGCGGCGGCAAAATTGACGAAGACCTCTACGAGGAACTGGAAACCGTACTGCTTACGGCCGACATGGGCGTGGACGCCACGGTGCATCTGCTGAAGGATGTGCGCGAGCGCGTATCGCTGAGTGGCCTGAAAGACGCTTCCGAGCTGAAAGGCGCACTGAAGGACTCACTCAACCAGTTGATCCAGCCCTTGGAAAAACCGCTGGATGTCAGCGGCAAGAAGCCCTTTGTCATCATGATGGCCGGCGTCAACGGCGCGGGCAAAACCACCTCCATCGGCAAACTAGCCAAGTATTATCAGCAGCAAGGCAAGAGCGTGCTGCTGGCCGCCGGCGACACTTTCCGCGCGGCCGCCCGCGAGCAACTGCTGGCCTGGGGCGAACGCAACAACGTGACCGTCATCGCCCAGCAAGGCGGCGATGCAGCCGCAGTGTGCTATGACGCCATCCAGGCGGCCATGGCGCGCGGCATCGACATCGTGCTGGCGGATACCGCCGGCCGACTGCCGACCCAGCTGCATCTGATGGAAGAAATCAAGAAGGTGAAGCGCGTCATCCAGAAAGCCCTGCCGGACGCGCCGCATGAAATCATTCTGGTGCTGGACGCCAACATCGGTCAGAACGCCATCAATCAGGTAAAAGTGTTCGATGACGCGCTGGGCCTCACCGGCCTCATCCTCACCAAGCTGGACGGCACTGCCAAGGGCGGCGTGATTGCCGGCATCGCCAAACAGCGCCCGGTGCCGCTGCGCTTTATCGGCGTGGGCGAAAGCATTGACGATCTGCGTCCTTTCAACTGCAAGGACTACGTGGACGCCCTGTTCGACTAAGCCGCCGGCTGCCCGTCATCGCGACCGGCCCCTCGCGGCCGGTCATCGTGGATCCAAGGGGGATTACACCGCATGATTCAGTTTGACCAGGTCACCAAGCGTTACCCCGGTGGCAAAGAAGCCCTGAAGAACCTCTCCTTCACCATCGATACCGGCGAGATGGTGTTCCTCGCCGGTCACTCCGGCGCCGGTAAGTCCACCCTGCTCAAACTGGTGGCCGGCATCGAACGCGCCACCAATGGCGGCGTGATCGTCAACGGTCAGAACCTGACCAAGCTGCGCGCCAGCCAGATTCCTTACGTTCGCCAGCATATCGGTATGGTGTTTCAGGATCACAAGCTGCTGTTTGACCGCAGCGTGTTCGACAACGTCATGCTGCCGCTGGACATCATTGGCTTCGATCGCCGCGACGCCGCGCGCCGGGTACGCGCCGCGCTGGATAAAGTGGGGCTGCTTTCCCGCGAAAAAACCATGCCGATCAATCTGTCCGGCGGCGAGCAGCAACGTCTGTGCATAGCCCGCGCCGTGGTGCATCGCCCCAGCCTGCTGCTGGCGGACGAGCCTTCGGCCAACCTCGACCGCGCCTACGCGCTGGACATCATGGAGTTGTTCAAATCCTTCCATCAAGTAGGCGTCACCGTGGTGATTTCCGCCCACGACGAAACCCTGATGGAAGACTACGGACGCCGCATCATCCGGTTGAAGGAAGGACAGTTCGCCGCATGAAACACTTCTTCTATTTGCACTGGCAAAGCGCCCGCTCCGCGCTGGGAAAAATCCTGCGTCAGCCTTTCGGCAGCCTGCTCACCCTGCTGATGCTGTCCATGGCGCTGGCCCTGCCGCTCTCGCTCTACTTGTCCATCAGCAGCCTGCAAGACTGGGTAGGGCACCTGACCGCCACTCCGCAGATCACCCTGTTCATGGAACAATCGGCCGAAGAGGCCGACCTCGCCGCCGTTTCCGGCACCCTGACCAAACACCCAAAGGTGCAAAGTTTCCGTTTTGTCGGCCGCCAGCAAGCGCTGAACGATCTGGAAAAACGCAACGGCCTGCAAGGCCTGTCGGAGGGACTTACCGACAACCCTCTGCCGGATGCCTTCATCGTGACGCCCAAGTCGCTGGAACCGCACGAACTGGAAATGCTGCAAAAGGAACTGTCGGGTTTGCCAATGGTGGAAACCGCGCAGTTTGACGCCAACTGGGCCAAGCGGCTGTATGGCATGGTGGAGATGGGCAAGAAACTGACGCTGTTTGTCGGCGCGGCGCTGGGCATCGCGCTGATTCTGGTCACCCACAACGCCGTCCGCATGCAGATTCTGGCGCGGCGAGACGAAATCGAAGTCTCCAAACTGATTGGCGCACCGGACAGTTTCATCCGTCGTCCTTTCATGTACCACGCCATGTGGCAAGGTATACTGGCCGGCCTGGCCGCCTGGGGGCTGACTTGCTGGCTGGTTTATTCGGCCAACCCCGCCATTGCGGAATTCGCCCGCCTCTACAACGAGCGCGTTGAACTGCGCATGCTGACGCCGCTGGAGCTGCTGGCGGTGCTGGCCATTGCCGCCGTGCTGGCCATGACCGGCGCGCGACTGGCCGCAGACCATCATCTGCGCCAGATCCATCCGCGCTGAAAACCACCATGCCGGGCGGCGCGCCCCGCCTACAGCTTAAGACTTGTTAACAGGATGCCGCCCCAGCTTAAGGCGGCATTCATTTTTTCCTGTCTTAATGATCAGCATTGTCTGCAAAGGCCTAAAGAATTTCCCTATCAGCGTGATAGGAATATTCATTGACGGTGGAACCTTTTCTTGCTAGCACTCTCCATAGACGAGTGCTAAGATTGCACTACCCAAGGAGGTAGTTAGACCGATGACCACTACATTTGCCCTGCCCGTCCCGTCTTCCAGCGGCAGTCTGGAGCAATACATCCAGGCCGTTAACAGCGTACCCATGCTGACGCAAGAACAGGAGTCCGAGCTTGCAACGCGTTTCCAGAGCGACAACGATCTGGAAGCCGCGCGCCAGCTGGTGCTGTCGCATCTGCGAGTGGTGGTGTCCATCTCCCGTGGTTACGCCGGCTACGGCCTGCCTCAGGCCGACCTGATCCAGGAAGGCAATATCGGCCTGATGAAGGCGGTAAAGCGCTTCGAACCGGGCCGCGGCGTGCGCCTGTTTTCTTTCGCCGTACACTGGATCAAGGCCGAAATCCACGAATTCATCCTGCGCAACTGGCGTCTGGTGCGCATTGCCACCACCAAGCCGCAACGCAAACTTTTCTTCAATCTGCGCAGCATGAAGAGCAGCTTTTCCGCGCTGAGCGAAAATGAAGCCCGTCAGATCGCCGAAGATTTGGGCGTCAAGCCGGAAGAAGTCCGCGAGATGGAAACCCGCATGAGCGGTCAGGACATTGCGCTGATGGCCGATGAAGGCGATGACGAAGGCTACGCCCCGATCGACTGGCTGGCCGATGCCCACAACGAGCCCACCCGCGCGCTGGAACGCAAGGCTTTCGATCACTTGCAAACCGAGGGTCTGGAATACGCCCTGTCCTCTCTGGACGCACGCAGTCGCCGCATTGTTGAAGCACGCTGGCTGGCCGACGACGGCGGTGCGACGCTGCATGAACTGGCCGCCGAATTCGGTGTATCCGCCGAGCGCATTCGCCAGATCGAGGCCAAGGCTCTGACCAAGATGAAAACCGCGCTGAGCCAAGGCGTTGTCATCGACGCCTGACCCGCGATAGACCCAAGAAAAAAGCCCCGCATTGCGGGGCTTTCCTTTTGCGCCATCGTCGACTTACTCGTCTTCGCCGCCCCGGTATTTGGCCGGCAGCTTGTCATAGACTTTCTGTGCTTCTTCGTGCAACGGCGCCCAGACCGGCACCGTTTCATCGATATCATCCAGATAGTTCTTGGCGTAAGTCGGGAACGAAGCCAAGGCGGTGCGAACGGTTTGCTTGGCTTCCTCTTCGCGGCCAGCCAGCGCCTGCATCTGCGCTTTCTTCATCATCACGTCCGGGTAGGGACGGAACGCCGTCAGACGCTCTTCCCAAGCCAGCTTGGCCTGCAAATTATCCTTGCTGGCCACCAGATAATCATCCAGCGTCGACATGGCGTGATACGCGAACAACGGCTTTTGTTCAACGATTTCGGCCAATCTTGCTTCGCGCTTGACGTCGCGGGCTTGATTGCCGGTTTGCGTGTAAAGACCGACCAGTTCGTTGTAGGTGGACCACGTACTCACCGACATATAGGCGATGCCCGCCAGCACCAACAGCCACACCAACCGCGCTGCGCGGCCTGCACTGCGGACATACACTGGCGACAATGTAGAGAACACTACCAGCATGGCAAGGAAATACAGATACCACAGCGGGTACTCCAGCATGCTGTGGATCAGCGTGACCGAAATGCAACCCAGCGCCAGCAAACCTTCCGGCTCCGCCTTGCGCGTAAAGAAGGGCACAATCACCCAGGCAAAACCACCAAAAACCAGCAGCGTTACCGGCAAACCCATTTCCACCAGCAGCTGCAGCACCAGATTGTGGCAATTGGTGAACAAGCCGCTGTTGAAACCGGCGGAAGCAAACTGCGGCAGCGGCTGCAGCGCCACGCTCTGCGCCGCGTACTGCGACCAGCCCACACCCCATAAAGGATGCGCCGTGAATGCCATCCAGGCCTTGCCCATCTCCGCAATGCGGCGGGAGCCCATGTCATCGCCATTCGCCGCCAGTCGCGCCACACCCGAGGTGTTGGTAACAGCACTATGGGTAAACAGCTCGATCAGATGATTCACCAAAGGCACGCAAAACTGGATGACGAAAATCGTCACGCACGCCAGCACCATGCTTAGCAACATGCGACGTGATTCGAAACTGCGCAGCCGCCAGTGCCACAAGCCGGCCAATACAGACAAGGCCACCAGATATAACAATGTTGTGCGCGAGGCAGCATAGGCCAGCATCAGGCCCAGCCACAGCACCAGCGCCATCAGCGCGCCGCGCCCAAGCCGATCGCGGCCAAACAGATAGACCCCGCTGACAATGGACCACATCAGATAGTGGGCATACTGATTGCGCTGGCCGATATGACCAAAGATATTCGTAGTGGGATGGGAGCCGTCGTAAAACAGGCCCAAAGTTGACGCCAGTCCGGTTAGCTGAGCCAGGCCGATCAAGGACTGAATCAAACCACCGACAATCACCGCGCGCGCCAGCCAGACGGCAAATTCTTCCTGACCGATATCACGCTGCAGACTCCACGCCACGCACGCCAGCAAACCCAAGGCCAGCCAAGCCAGTGCCACCGCGTAAGTCATGCCGGGAAACAGCGCCTTGACCAACCAGGGCTGCACTGCCCACAGCGCAGCCAGCCCCAGGCACCACCACGCCGCCCGCGGCACTTCGGCAAACAGGCGTCCGTTCAGCAGCAGGCACAGTGCCGCAACCAGCATCAGCCACACCACATTCATCTCGCCGAACCATTGCGGCAAGGGCACGTAATGCACACGGGAAGCAAAGGGCACGAATGCGATCAGACAGCAGGCCAGCAAGGCCAGCCGCCTTGATAATGAAGACAGGGACATCATGGTGTTGAGCCGAATTCGAAAACGGAAGGATACCGGATGCGTGACCGAAAGGACACCGGCAGCCTAAGGCTGCCGGGTTTCGTCAGAACGTAAACAAAGGCTTGCGGGTGACGGGTGCGGCAACTGTCATGATGGCGGCGACCCGTCCCGGATCGGTATCGAAGCCTTTAGCCGCATATGCAAACAAGGCTTTTTGCGCGACCTCAAGCAACGGCGCATAAGCAGGCTCATTTGCCGTAGACATCACAATTACCATGCTCCTGATATCGTCGGGATTATTGGCAATCCCGATTTTTAAATACCGTAATGCTTTTTCCTTGTCTCCATTCAACGCATGCAACATCGCGGACTTAGCAAGCACTTCAGAATAAGGACGATAGCTAACCAAACTATCGAACAATGCAAGCTTCAACTCAAGATTATCTCTTGTCGGCTGAATAAAGGGCACCAGCACAAGATTGGCATCATTAGTCCAGAGTGGATTTGACGCAATTTTTACAAGCCTCTTGATCACCTGTTCATTTTTTTCTACCGACGTTGACGGCCTCGCATCATGCGTGATGAAACGAAACTTCTCCAATCCATCAATTGCGTAAAAAATCGATCCAAGCGCCATAAAAAGACACAGCCAAGACAACAATTTTTTCCCTCCGGTTTTTGACGCACCGATTGGCTGCACCAGGGAGCAAACAATCACCAGCATACCCAGGAAAGGCAGGTACCAAAGGGGATACTCCAACATACTATGGCAAAGAATCACCAATGCCAGCAGTGAGAGAAAAACGTTCTCTAGGCTGGCATGTTTTTTCTGAAACAGAGGCATCATTGCTGCCAAAATTCCAACAACCACAATCAGCAAGCCCAAGAGTCCTGTTTCTGCCAACAATTGTAGAAACAGATTATGGCACTGCGTAAATAGAGCCCCCTCTGGAACTTTCTCGAAACCTGCAAAAGCCTCCGCCACAGTTGAGTAGCTGGCATAGCCGGACAAACCCAAACCCAGAAAAGGGTGTGCAAGAAAGGCATCGAAAGCTTTTGCCCATTCTATTCTGCGGCGCAATCCGAAGCCGGCTGCAAAAAAACGATTTACACCGCTTTCGGCAGTGACAGGCAATCCGAACTTGTTCAAAAGGTGAACAATTTCTGTATTGAAAAATTGAGCAGACAAAATAATCACAACAGCAATCAGCAATACAGTACGTAAGCGGCGCAAGGAAGCATCCTCTGGCAGCCGCCAACGCCAGTAAAAAATCACCCCTGCGGTTAGCAGACAATAGAGCAAGACTGTGCGCGAGCCCGACCATGACATGATCAGAGCAAAAAAAACCACCAATGGGAAAAACAGGAAAAAACGCAGGCGACCGACCGCCACTAGGTAACAAGCGGACAAGCACCCCCACATCATGAAGTCGCTGAACAGATTACGCTGACCAAAATTGCCGAACACTACATGGTAATCGGTCGAGACATAGACAACCCAACCATGGAACAAAGGCTCCATATGCAGGAATTGAATCAGGCCAATGCAGGCTTGCAGGCAGGCAAAAAATAGTACTGCAGCAGCCAGTTCGGGGAGATGCTGTCTGATGCTCAACCGATTCCCCGACACGACCAAGCTCAGGAAAAACATCAGTAGCAAAGTGGCCGCTTGCTGAAAGTTATTGATCAGCGCAAGAGACAAAGCCTGCAGCAACAGGAAAGCCAAGATGGCGATATTAAAAGGGGTAAATTCCAGCTGCTTGCGCCAATGCACCAACAAGAAGCATCCGGCCAGTAAAACGAAAGTCGTATCCGTTACCCAGTCGCCGAGAGGGGCATAGCGAAAGCAGCTTAAAAACGGTAGGCCAACCATCAAACCTAACCACCAGCCATTCAACCCGCGTATTTTATTTTGCATAGCAAAAAGGGAGCCCACAGGCTCCCTCGATTTAAAGTACATTAATTAACTGCGGCAATTGGCCGGCAACCAGTTGGTGGACATGCTGGTGCCCGAACCAGCTGCACACGTCCATGTCACGCCACCGGTACCAGCAGTACCCGCCAGTACAACAGTAGCCCCGCTAAGTACTTTGGAATTGTAGGTGATAGTAATGGTCGCTGTATTGGACGCGGTACTGGCAGCGAACACCTTAGTGACTGCATTACCAACGATACTTGTTGCTGCAGGCAGACCAAAACCATTACCCGCGTTGGTATTGTCTTGGTTAGCTGATTGCGAATTCTGGAAAGTGCCGTTGGATGCGTAGTACTCGGTTACGGCAGTTTTGGAGGCTGCAGCCAGACTCAGACCTTCGGTCACATGTGCGCGCTTGGTGTAATCCTGATACGCCGGAATCGCGATGGCAGCCAGAATACCGATAATGGCCACCACGATCATCAGTTCGATCAGCGTGAAACCTTGTTGGAGTTGCTTCTTCATCGTTACATCCCTTCTACTGGTTATGGCTTGCGCCAAAAGATTAAATCATCCTCTGCAGCTGGTGGGCAAATAACCCGTCTGTGGCGCACTGGCAATGCAATTCCATTGTACGCCGCCGCTGCCTAGCGTTGGTTGGAGCGTAACGCTCAGATTGGGCGCCACGCTTGTACTGTCAAAATTCACCACGATGACGCTTGCCGTACCCGAGGACACAATCTGTAAACCGGTCACATACTTGGTAGCATACGAACTAGCTAAATTCAGCCCTGCTGAAGTATTGTTTGCCGGCCACGCTCCAGTTGCAGCATAAGACTCCATCATCGCAGACTTTGCCGCATCAGCTGCAACCAAACCCTCGGCTACTTTTGAACGTATCGTGTACTGCTGATAAAACGGTATCGCAATCGCCGCCAAGATGCCGATGATGGCAACAACGATCATCAGTTCTATCAGAGTAAAGCCCTTATTGCCCCGCATGACCCTCTCCGTGGTATGCATGCCGCACTATCAGCAGGAAGCGTGCCAGCCCAGTTTCACTGGCAAATGCCGCCTTTGCTGGCAGGGCTATCGGTCGCTAGCTGGCAAAAAGTGACGTTTTTTGTCAGTCTTTTCCTGTCAACTAGCATGATAGCATCACCGATCTTTACAGAAATTACTGGAACCGCTTCATGAACAATGCCGACTGGCTGAGCCGCACGCACCAACATGTCTGGCACCCCTGCACGCAGATGAAGCGCCACGAGGCATTTCCTCTGGTGCCAATTCGTCGTGGCGACGGCATCTGGCTGGAGGACTTCAACGGCAAGCGCTATCTGGATGCGGTGAGCTCCTGGTGGGTGAATCTGTTCGGCCACGGTCATCCCCGCATCAAGAACGCCATCAAGCAGCAGCTGGATGAGTTGGAACACGTCATCCTGGCGGGTTTCACCCATCAACCGGTAGTCGAGCTTTCCGAGAAACTGTGCGAACTGAGCGGTCTGGATCGGGCTTTTTACGGCTCGGATGGCGCCAGCGCGACGGAAATCGCACTGAAAATGAGCTTCCATTACTGGAAGAATCACGGCATGGCGGAGAAGTGCCGCTTTGTCAGCCTGGAAAACAGCTATCACGGCGAGACGGTAGGCGCGCTGGCGGTGACGGATGTGCCGCTGTTTTCCGCCACTTACGCCGAGCTGGTAAAGCCCGGCATCCGGGTGCCGACGCCGGATACGCGGCAGGCGCGGGACGGCGAGTCTTCGGCCGACGTCGCGCTACGCGCAGCCGGCGCACTGGAAAACGTGCTGGCCAAGCAAGGGCACGCCATTGCTGCCGTGATTGTGGAGCCGCTGGTGCAGGGTGCGGCGGGCATGGCGATGTATGACCCGGTGTACCTCTCCCGACTGCGCGAACTTTGCGACCGCTATCAGGTGCATTTGATTGCTGACGAAATCGCCGTTGGTTTTGGCCGCACCGGCTCCTTGTTTGCCTGTCAGCAAGCCGGCATCACGCCTGACTTTCTTTGCCTGTCGAAAGGCATTACCGGCGGTTTTTTGCCGCTGTCGTGCGTGCTGACCACCGACAAGGTGTATCAGGCCTTCTATCATGACGAGGTGAGCCGCGGCTTTCTGCACTCTCACAGCTACACCGGCAACGCCCTGGCCTGCCGCGCCGCGCTGGAAGTGCTGGCGATGTTTGCCGAAGAAAACGTGCTGGACAACAACCGCCAGAAAGCTGTGCTGTTCAACGATATTCTGACACCGCTACGCAACCGTCCGGATGTCCGCCACTTCCGCCATGTGGGTATGATCTGGGCTTTTGACGTAGACAGCCCGCGCGCCGATTTTGCGCAGGCCTTCTTCGCCGCCATGTTGCAACGTGGTTGCCTGGTCCGCCCCATCGGCAAGACGGTGTATTTCATGCCGCCTTATTGCATTGAGACTGGCGAGATGAGAAAGCTGTGCGAAGACACGCTGGCGGTGCTGGATGATCTGCGTCAAACGGAAGGCGATTTGAGCAAAGACTCAACCGCCCTGCCCTGATTCCACCCTTGTCGCGCGCTATTGCATTCACCTAGCATGAGTCGGACACTGGACGAAGGGACACTTTCCGCGGCGTGCTCGGCGTGCTTGCAAAGCAAGCCGGTTGGGCGCGCCTAGTGACGCGATTAGGGAGCATGATGCAGCTGGCCTTGCCCGACCTGGATATGGATCCGAGATTGGTAGACACAAATACTGACAGCGTTGCCGAGTGGATTGACCGGCTGCCTTACACCGACCTGCACGAATGCGGGCGTCAGTTGCTTGACGCGCTGCAGACCCTTTCGCGCACGCCGCTGGATGGCGCGCAGCGTCACAAACTGCTCAATCTTTATCTTGGCGCACTGGATCGTTACTACCCGGTGCTGGAAACCGAAATCCTGCAGCACGACCTCACCACCCAGCCGCGCATCCGCCAGCTGGCGGTGGTGGGCGTGGCGCTGTTCGAGCACATTTTCATCGCCTTCAAACAAACCTTGGCAGAACGGCTGAGCAAGCGGGGCCTGCTGGAGCGCGACCAGCCGCGCATTCTGCTGCTGGTCAACACCATGATGGCGGCACGGCAACTGCTGAACATTTGCTGCCAGAGTTATTCTCCGGTGCCCAAGGGCTTCTGGATTGATTGCCACCAGTTGTACAGCTTTGCGCTGGCGCGCGGCTGGCAAGACAAACATCTTGAAAACGACGACCCCATTGATGTGATCTACCGGCAGATATTGCTGCTGGGTCTGACCTCCACCAACCGGCTGTCGCTGCCGGAAATGGTGTTTGCCAAACAATTGATCATGGACCTGTCCCGTCAGAACCAGTTGGTGCCGGTAGAAGCCATTCAAGGCACCGTCCACGGCTATCTGGTGGACTCCCAACGCGATGAACCGCCGCGTTTTCTGCGCATACAGTGCGAGACACTGGAAGCAGGCTGCTACATGCTGGATCTGGCACCGGCGCTTGCGGTGCTGGAACACAGCATCGAACAGTTGGGCAAGGCACAGCCGGGCAATACGCCCGGCCAACTGTACGATGAAATGGCCTTGCTCACCGCGCTGGCCACCGAGTGGCAGCAACCGCGTCGACGCCGCCATCAGCGCATGCCGCTGCAAGAGGTGATCGAGCTGGTTTCCTCCGTGCCCGGCATCTGGTTCCGCGCCAACGGCATGAGCTGGGTGCAAGCCGGCAATGAAGCTGCCGCGCCCTCTCCCGCCACCCGCAATCCACCGCCACCCAGCCTGTTTGTGGTGCTGAACCAGAGCGCCAACGGCTACCTCCTGCGCGGCCAGCCGCGCGGTCAGACCTTGCGTGCCGGCGAAGTAGTGCTGCTGACGCCGCCGGGCAAGCCAGACACCAGCCAGCTGTGCATGGTCTGCTGGGTATCCCTGCTGCCCGACGGGCTGGACGTGGAGTGCGGCGTGGAAATCATCGGCAAACTACCGGATGCTGTCATGACCATGCCCAGCATCACCCACCCCTCCGATACGCCGCAATACGCCTTGCGCTTGCCGGCCATGCCCGTGCTGCGCCGTCCTGCTCTGCTATTGATGCAAGGCCGGCCTTTCAGTCGTCTGCGCGAATTCCGCCTGTGGGCGGATGGCCGAGAAGAATTGATCCGCGTTTCCCGCCTGGATCGCCAGTCGCCGCATTTTCAGGTGATGGAATTCAAGGACAGCGACCACTTCTAAGGCGCCACTCTCGCCGTCCGCACTTGCCGACTCGAAACGGCATCGGCAACCATGCTGCTTGCCTAGCACGTTGCCGCCCAGACTCCGGGGCGCGACCGGCTTTGCGCAAGGTCAGACAGCGCCCCGCCCGCCGGGGCGGTTTTGCGCTACACTGACCGATTCGTTGAATACCCTTCAGAGGATGGTTGTTATGCGTTCGGTGATTCATGCCGCGAGCCGTATCGTGGTCAAGGTGGGTTCCAGCCTGGTAACCAACGACGGCAAGGGGCTGGACCAGACCGCGCTGGCGCGCTGGGCCGCCGAAATCGCCGATCTCAAGCGTCGCGGCAAGCAAGTGGTGCTGGTTTCCAGCGGCGCCATCGCCGAAGGCTGTCAACGGCTGGGCTGGTCGGTTCGCCCCAAGGGCGTGCACGAACTGCAAGCCGCCGCCGCCGTGGGCCAGATGGGCCTGTGCCAAGCGTATGAAACCGCCTTTCGCGAGCACGGCCTCAAAACCGCGCAGATTCTCCTCACGCATGAGGATCTGGCCGATCGCACCCGCTATCTCAACGCCCGTTCCACCCTCACCACGCTGCTGAATCTCAACGTGGTGCCCATCATCAATGAAAACGACACGGTGGTGACCGATGAGATCCGCTTCGGCGACAACGACACGCTGGGCGCGCTGGTGACCAACCTCATCGAAGCCGACGCGCTGGTGATTCTCACCGACCAGCTGGGCCTGTATACCGCCGACCCGCGCAAGCACCCCGATGCTGAGTTCGTGCATGAAGCTCAGGCCGGCGAGCCGGCGCTGGAAGAGATGGCCGGCGGCGCGGGTTCCAGCGTGGGCACCGGCGGCATGATCACCAAGATTCTCGCCGCCAAGCGGTCCGCCCGCAGCGGGGCGGCCACGGTTATCGCCTGTGGCCGCGAGCACGACGTGCTGTCGCGCCTGGCCGACGGCGAAGGCATCGGCACACAGCTGCTGGCCCCCACCAATCGCATGGCCGCGCGCAAGCAATGGCTGGCGGATCACCTCAAACTGAGCGGCCGCATCGTGCTGGACGCCGGCGCGGCGCAAGCCGTGCGCGAACGGGGCACCAGTCTGTTGCCGGTAGGCGTCACGGCGGTGGAGGGGGAGTTCCTGCGTGGCGAGGCGGTGGCCTGCGTCGACCCACAGGGCGAAGAAGTGGCCCGCGGCCTGGTCAACTACAGCTCGGACGAAGCGCGCCTGATCATGAAGAAAACCACCCGCGAGATCGAAACCGCGCTGGGCTATATGGTGGAGCCGGAGCTGATTCATCGCGACAATATGGTGGCGCTGTAAACGCGCCCGCCGGTTTCAGCACCCTTCACAAAGCCCGCTCTCGCGGGCTTTTGCTTGTTGCCGCCATGCCCTCGCGCAGCCCTTCGGCCAACCTCGGCCAGACTGGCTCACTACCGGCCGATCCGGCACACAAAAAAGGCGACCGTAGTCGCCTTTTTTCTTTGTCTGCACTGCCCGTTGACCGGGCTTACGCCTGCTCCTGACCAGACGCGCTGTCTTCCGACGTTTCCAGGGCCATCTCCTTGCGACGACGCACTTCCAGCGCGCGGGCAATGACGTAAGCCATCATCGAACACAAGAAAAACAGCAACATCACCAGCGCGATAGAACGCAGGGTTTCCGTCAGCGTGGACCACATTTCCAGCAGCCAGCGCGGACCGGTCAGATCCAGCTGGCCCGCGCCCTTGCCCGGCGCCGGCGGCAGATATTGCTCGAGGTTCCAGGTGCGCACGCCGCCGGAGATACCAGCCACCAGGATGGCGAAACTGACGTAGCGTCGCCAAGCGTCGGCCAGGTCCTGCCCCAGCGTGCGCTGCAAAATCTTGTAAACGGCCGGATCAAAAAAACGGACTACCGCGATGGATGTGGCCAGCGACACGACCACAATTGCACCGAACAGTGCAAAAAACATGATGACTCTCCCGCAAAGCGTGGAAATGGACAAGCCCGCGTCAAGGCGGGCATGGCTGCATTCTACGCCGATGGCGCGCGCGTGGAACAGCGGATTCGCTTGCGACAAGGCAAATCCGCGCCGGAGGCTGACTGGCCGCAACACTGACGGCCAATACGCATGCGGGGAGCCTGTCGCGCCGGCTCAGCCTTTGAGTGGCAGACCGAAGTGGGTATAGGCCAGCGAGGTGGCCATGCGGCCGCGCGGCGTGCGCTGCAGATAGCCTTGCTGGATGAGGAAGGGTTCGATGACGTCTTCGATGGTATCGGTGGATTCGCCAATGGCGGCGGCCACGTTGTCCAGCCCCACCGGCCCGCCGTCGAACTTATCCAGAATCGCCTGCAGCAGCTTGCGGTCCATGATGTCCAGACCCGCCGGGTCCACATCCAGCATCTGCAGCGCTGCGTCCGCCACGGCGGCGGTCACGACGCCATCGGAGCGTACCTCGGCATAGTCGCGCACACGGCGCAGCAAGCGGTTGGCAATGCGCGGCGTGCCGCGACTGCGACGCGCCACTTCAAATGCGCCGTTTTCCGCGAGGGTAACGTTCAGCAGGCCGGCCGAGCGGCTGACAATGCGCGTCAGCTCTTCCGCCGTATAAAACTCCAACCGCGCCACAATACCGAAGCGGTCGCGCAAGGGGTTGGTCAGCATGCCGGCGCGGGTGGTGGCGCCCACCAACGTGAAGGGCGGCAGGTCCAGCTTGACAGAACGGGCGGCCGGGCCTTCGCCGATCATGATGTCGATCTGGTAATCCTCCAGCGCCGGGTAGAGGATTTCCTCCACCACCGGGCTCAGGCGGTGGATTTCATCGATGAACAGCACATCGTGCGGCTCCAGATTGGTCAGCAGCGCCGCCAGATCTCCGGCGCGTTCCAGCACCGGACCGGAGGTTTGCCGAAGGTTCACGCCCATCTCGCGCGCCACGATGTGCGCCAGCGTGGTTTTGCCCAGGCCCGGCGGGCCGAACAGCAACACGTGGTCCAGCGCCTCGCCGCGCCGTTTGGCGGCCTCGATGAAGATTTGCAGCTGTTCGCGCGCTTTTTTCTGACCGACGTATTCGTCCAGCTGCTTGGGGCGCAGCGCGCGCTCCAGCGCCTCTTCCTGACTGGACAGGCTTTGCTGGGTAACGATGCGGCGCTCCGGCGCGCCGCCGATCAGGTTGTCGGTTTCAATCATCGGACGAGGACCGGCTGGGAAGAATCAAACCGCGATTCTAGCATTTGCCGCCCAGCGCCGCAGTGACGGACGCAGACGGGGTTTGCCATCACCGGAAAGATGGTCTTTTATGGAAGAATACCTGCCCCTATAGACCTTGCTATCGGCCGGAGGCCGTCATGCCGCGCCTTGTCATTGAAAAATACGATGGAAATGTTTTGCTGGAACGCCAGTCCGTACCCTCGTTGGTACTGGCCATGCTGGATAGCGTGCTTCCGCCCGGCGGAGTGGAAGCGCTGGAGCGGCAAGGCATCGCTGTCAGCGCTTTTCGCGAAGCCAGCCGTGAAGGGCGGCCCTACTCCCAAACGGTGGACATTAAGGAAAAGGGTCAGCCGATCCGGATGGTGATCACCCTCGACTGACCCCGCGCGCCGGATTTATCCGCCGTTTACACCCCTTCGGCCAACACGGTGTCGCGAGCACGCCATTGCGCCAGCTCGTCCACCGTCAACCTCAGCAACCCTTCGCGCTCGGCATAGGCGCGCACGGCGTCGCCGCGCAGCATCTCGCCGGCATCGTTCATCAGCTCCACCAGCACCGCGGCGGGTTGCAGTCCCGCCAGCCGCGCCAGATCCACGGCGGCCTCGGTATGGCCCCGCCGTTCCAGCACGCCGCCCTCCCGGGCCACCAACGGAAAGACATGACCGGGACTGACGATGTGCGCGGCTTGCGCATCCGCCGCGACGGCGGCGCGGATGGTGGCCACCCGGTCCGCCGCGCTGACGCCGGTGCTGACGCCGGTTGCGGCTTCGATACTGACCGTGAAGGCGGTGCCGTGCCGGCTGCGATTGTTCTCCACCATCGGGCGCAAGCCAAGCCGGCGCGCGTGGGCGGCGGTCAGGCACAGGCAGACAATGCCGCTGCCGTCGCGGATCATGCGCGCCATCTCCGGCCGGGTCAGCGTATCCGCGGCCAGAATGAGATCCGCCTCGTTCTCGCGGTCGTCATCGTCCTGCACCACAACAGGCCGCCCGGCGCGCAAGGCTTGCAAGGCGAGAGTCAAACGTTGGGGGAAATCATGCGCTACTGCATGGGGTAAATCAGACATGGAAACGGTCCTCATTGAATGACGTTGAGAAACACGTTCCAGGGCAAGCGGGGACAGCGGTTGCAACGCGGCAACCGGCAAGGCCTGAGCGGCGCGTACAGCTACCCGCGCACGACATCGTCCGGCCGGGAACCCGCTTCGCTCCCCGGCGGCGGCCGGCAAGAAGCCTGAAGCAAAGGCAATCGACCACGCTGTCATTGCGCGGCTGTCATCTTCTTTCATCCGGACTGTTACCGTCGGCTCCGGCCTTGAACCGGATCTGCTGACCCCCTGCCTGGCAGGGGCGCTCGCGGGCTCGACACTGGCTTGCGCCAGACATCATACCGCCGGTGGGGAATTGCACCCCGCCCTGAAGACGTCGCGGCCGCCATCAAGGCCGCCGCGGTTCGAGTATATCAGCCGGGCCGGCCTCTGCCAGCCCGCCGACGCCTCAGCCCTTCATCAGACCCTTGAGCGCCAGTCTCACCCCGTCGCTCACCGTCACCTCGGCAGGCAGGGTTTTGGTGGCGGCTGCGGCTTCTTTCTCGTTGTAACCCAGCGCCAGCAGCGCGTTGACGATGTCGCTCTTCTCGTCCGGCGTGGCAGCGAAAGGCAAGCCGCCCGGCACCGCCAGATTACTGCCGGTAGCCAGCTTGCCGCGCAGCTCAAGCACCAGCCGCTCGGCGGTTTTCTTGCCGATGCCAGGCACGGAGGACAAGCGCTTGATGTCCTCCGCCGCCACCGCCACCGCCAGCTCGTCCGCCGTCATGCCGGAAAGGATGGCCAGCGCGATCTTGGCGCCGATGCCAGTGACGCGGATCAGCTGGCGGAAGGTTTGCCGCTCCTCTTTGCTGGCGAAGCCAAACAAGAGATGTGCGTCTTCGCGCACCACCAGATGGGTGAACAAAGTGGTTTTCTGTCCCAGGGCGGGCAACTGGTAGAAGGTGGTCATCGGCACATCCACTTCGTAGCCTACGCCGTTGACGTCCACCACCACTTGCGGCGGCTGCTTTTCAATGAGGTTGCCGCTGAGGCGTCCGATCATGCTGCTCTCTCTGTCTGAATGGTAATCGGCGGCAACGCTGCGCTCTGGCCCTGCCGATATACCGGCGCAAGCCGTGCGACGTGACGGAAACAGAACGGTTGCAGCCGGGATGCAAGGTTGGCCGAAGCCGGGCAGGCATTATCCCACAAGGTAGCCCAGCCCCAGCAACAGCGGCGACAGGTTGGCCGCGGCAATGGTGGCGGCCAATGCCGGCCGCAGTTGCGCGGGGCTGGCGGCGTCGCGATGCAAGCGCACCAGGGCAAACACGGACAACGGGGCGGTCAGCAGGGCCGCCAGGCAGGCTGACGGCAGCTTGCCCAGCGCCACGGCAACCATCAGGCAAGCATAAGCCAGCAGGATCAGCAGCCCATAACCGGCCACAGCGGCAGCCAGGCTCAGGCGCACCACCCAGTGGCGCTTGCCGGCCAGCGCGTCGGCTTCGCGATCGGGAAACTGATTGATATAGAGAATGGCGGTCGTCAGCAAGGCAAAGGGCAGGCTGAGCCAAACCAGCCCGCCATCCGGTCGGCCGCTCAGCACTACCTGCATGCCCTGCGGCAGCAGCAGAAAACAGGTCAGGACGGTCAACTCGCCCAAGCCCCGGCTATTGAGCCGCAGGGGCGGCGTGGAATAGGCCCAGCCAAGACTGACGCCAATGAAACCGATGCCCAGCAACCAGATGCCGCCATGCCACACCAGTACACAGCCGCCAAGAATGACCGCCGCGGTCAGCGCTTGCGCCAGCAAGGCCATCTGGCTGGCGTCCAGCACCCCGTTCTGGATGAAACGGCTGCCGCCGGTGAAGGGGAACACTCGCGCGGTATTGGCGGCGTCGGTGCCGTTATGGTGGTCGGCCACATCATTGATGACATTGACGGCGGCGTGAGCCAGCAAGGCCAGCACAGTTGCCAGCAAGGCCTGCGGCCAGGCTTGCGCCATGGCCGGCGCCGCGTGCGCCATGCCCAGCAGCACCCCGCCCAGCGTGATGGTGAGGAAGGCGGGTCGGGTGGCCAGCCACCAGCGGGCCGGGTTGCCGCCCAGTCTCAGCGCGTCGGGTTCCAGCGGCGTGCGTGCTGCGGTCATGCCTTGCTCCCTCTCGAACAATACCGACAGCATACGCGATTTCACTCTGCCAATCGCTGCGCCAGCTCAAACCAGACGGCCGCCCCGCACTTTCAGCCCACCCTTGGCCAATTGGCCTATCGCGCCGCCACTGAGGTTGGCATGCGCCAGCGCTACCGCCAGCGCATCGGCGGCGTCGGCCTGCGGCGTGCCGGACAAATTCAGCAACCGCACCACCATGTGCTGCACTTGTTCCTTGGCCGCCTTGCCATGCCCAACCACGGACTGCTTCACTTGCAACGCGGTGTAATCACTTACCGGCAACTGGCGCATCACCAGCGCCGCCACGCAGGCCCCGCGCGCCTGGCCCAGCATCAAGGTTGCGGCCGGGTTGACGTTGACGAACACTTGCTCGATGGCGGCTTCATGCGGCTGATAGGTGTCGATCACGCCCTGAATGCCTTCCACGATGACGCGGATACGCTCGGCCAGGGGCGCGCCTTGCGGCGTGCGAATACAGCCGGAGGCCACGTAGTGACGTTGCTGGCCAAGCAGATCGATAACGCCGAAGCCGGTGATGCGGCTGCCGGGGTCGATGCCCAGAATGCGACGGCTCACCGCGCCCAGTCCGAAGCAATGCGGTCGGCTTCGGCCAACCTCTCCGGCGTACCCACGTCCAGCCACAGACCAGGCAGACGCTCGCCCGTCACCGCGCCGCGCATCATGGCCGCCCGCAGCAGGGGCGCCAGTTTGGCGGGCTCGCCGGCCGGCGTGTCGCGAAACAGGGAGGGATGGTAGGCCGCCATGCCGGAAAAGGTGAGTCCGTTGCCGTCCTGCGCTTGTGCGTTGACCTGCCCGCCCACCAGCAGGCCGAAGTCGCCTTGCGGATTGTGCGGCGGATTATCCACCAGCCACAGATGCGCCTGGCGATCAACGCTGAGCGAGGACGCCGCCGTCGCCAGACCGGACAAGGGCGCGTCGGTCAGCACATCGCCGTTCACCACCACAAAAGGTTGATCGCCCAACAAAGGCAGTGCCGTGGCGATGCCGCCCGCGGTTTCCAGCGCCACCGCTTCCGGCGAATAGGCAATGCGCGCTCCGTAGCGACTGCCATCGCCCAGCGCCTCCTCGATGCGCGCGCCCAGCCAGGCATGATTAATCACCAGATCGCAGACTCCGACGGCTACCAGCCGACGGATATGCCAGACGATGAGCGGCAGGCCGCCGGCTTCCAGCAGCGGTTTGGGTGTGTGGTCGGTCAGCGGGCGCATGCGTTCGCCGCGCCCGGCCGCCAGAATCATGGCTTTCATGTGTGTCTTTTCATCGCGGAAAACGGTTCTCGGCCGGGAAGTCGCCATCGCTCTCCCAGAAACCGCGCTCGCTGCGGCTGGCAAGCGTCCATTGGCCATCGCGCAAGCGCAGCCGCTGATAGGTGATGCGGAAGGTCTTGCCGTCCCATTGTCCTGCGGCAGGGAAGTCCGGCAT
Source organism: uncultured Aquitalea sp. (assembly GCF_945957525.1). GTDB lineage: Bacteria > Pseudomonadota > Gammaproteobacteria > Burkholderiales > Chromobacteriaceae > Aquitalea. The sequence continues at coordinate 89,175 of NZ_CAMFLA010000001.1, forward strand.
GCAGGACACCTGCAGAAAGCCGTCCCGGCTCTGTTTCCAGTCGGATTTCAACGTACGGGCCAGGGCGAAAGGCCGATCCGGGGCCTGCCCGGCCGGCTGGGCAAACACTAGCCCGCGCTCGCCAACGGTAAACGGGCGCGCCGCCGCGCCGCTGTAGGACCCCATGCCGGCGGAATGATCTTCCAGCAATAGCAACACAGGTTTTCCCTGATCGCTCAAGGGCGTGGTTTTCATGTCGACCAGCCGGCCCACTTTCAGCCTTGCCGTCTGCCGACCAGCGGCATCGAATACCCGCACTTCGCCGCCCAGTAAGGGCGGCTGCCAGTCATCGCCCTCCGCCATGCTGCCGAAACCTGCGGTAGACGAGCCGGCAATGCGGGCGTCCTGGTACAGGCATGCCTTGAGTTGCTGCGACGGGAAGCAAACGCGCTGCTGCAGACTGGCCGCCAAAACAGGCAGTGGCAGCAGGAGCAGCGCCGTCAGCATCTTGCGCATCACGCGCCCTTCACGCCCAGCACCGGATAGCTGGACTGCAACTCTTCATCGGTGGCGTCGCGCCCCACCAGTTGCAGCAGCAGCTGGTAGAACGGCGCCAGCTCGGCGTAGCGGCGGGTGGTGCGTTTGAGGTATTTGATGAAGCGCGGAATTTCGGCGCGGTATTTGTCCTTGCCGTCGCGATGCCAGAGGCGAGCGAAAATGCCGGCCACCTTCAGATGGCGCTGTACGCCCATCCATTCGAAATCGCGGTAGAAATCGTCCACGCTGGCCGGCACCGGCAAGCCGGCCTTGCGAGCCTTTTCCCAGTAGCGAACCGCCATGTCGATGACGAAGTCTTCTTCCCACTCGATGAAAGCATCGCGCAGCAGGGATACCGCATCGTAGGCAATCGGCCCGTATACCGCGTCCTGGAAGTCCAGCACGCCGGGGCGACCCGAGGTCAGCATCAGGTTGCGCACGATGAAATCACGGTGCACATACACTCTGGACTGCTTGCCGATGGCGGCCAGCAAGGCCTTGCAGCCGGCGTCCCACAGTTGGCGCTGGGCGTAATTGAGCGGCTTGCCCAGCTCTTTGGCGCAATACCATTCGGGGAACAAGCTCAGTTCGCGGCTGAGCAAGGCCTCGTCGTAGTCCGGCAATACGCCGGGCTGGCTGGCTTGCTGCAGCGTTACCAGTTCGTCCAGCGCCTCTTCCAGCAAGTGACGGTGCACCAGCGGGCGCGCATCGTGCTGCAGGGCCGCCAGCAGGGTTACCTTGCCCAGGTCCTCCAGCAGCATGAAGCCCTGCTCGCGGTCCCGCTGCAGGATGGCCGGCACATTGAGCATGCCGAACACATCGCGCACCTTGACGTAAGGGTCGGTATTCATTTTGTCCGGCGGCGCATCCATCACGATGCGGGTAAGACCATCCGGGAAGACAGCGCGGAAGTAGCGGCGGAAATCCGCGTCGGCTGCGGCGAACTCAACGCCGATCTCGGTTTCCGGATACAGCGAGGACAGCCATTGCTTGAGTTGATCCAAACGTTCCATGTCGGTTCATTGCGGTGCTGATAGAATTGTGCGATTTTATACCGCCCTCTTGCACCCACGATATGGCTTTGTGCATGCCCCGACTGCAACCGACCCGAATTTCGCTCGCGCTGGCCGCGGCTTTCTCCGCCAGCTTCGCGCTGGCCGACAGCGACCCCGCCCCCATCGCCCTGCCCGTTCCGCCTCAATCCCAAGGCCAAACCTATGTCACCGCCGACCACATGGACGGCCAGATGCAGGACAACCTAAAGGCGCGCGGCAAAGTGGTGGTAACCCGCGACAACCAGAAGCTGGAATCGGACTGGCTTGACTATTACCAGCAGCAAAACCGCGTCAAGGCCGGCGACAAGTTTCGCCTGACCCGCGATCGCGACGTGGTGACCGGCACGACCCTCGACTATTTGCTGGACAGCCATACCGGCAACGCCCAGCAGCCCGTATTCGTCATGGGCACGCCGGAGCAACAGAACACCGCCAAGAGCAAGAACCGCAGCCTGTCCAAATCCGGCGTGGCTTTCCGCGGCGACGGCCGCGAAGTGGAATTCACCGGGCCGGACCAGTATCGGCTGAAAGACAGCCGGGTCAACGCCTGCGTCGTGGGCGACGATTCCTGGTATTTGAAGTCCGGTACGCTGGACCTCAACTACGCCACCAATATCGGCGTGGCCCGCAACGCCCATCTGGAGTTTCAAGGTGTGCCCATCCTGTACACACCGTGGATCGACTTCCCGTTGGACGGCGGCCGCAAATCCGGCTTCCTGTCGCCCACCTTCAAGTCCGGCAGCAGCGGCACCGAGTTCGCGATTCCCTATTACTGGAACATCGCGCCCAACTACGACGCCACCATCACGCCGCATTTCAACACCAAACACGGCACCATGCTGGGCGCGGAATTCCGCTACCTGCAACCGGACTACTACGGCACCATCTATACCGAGCAACTGCCCAACGACCCCACTACCGGCGGCAGCCGCTTCGCCTGGAACGCCATGCACCGGCAAACGCTGGCGCCGGGCCTGACCTTCGGCTACGACTACAACTACGTTTCCGACGTCAATTACTTCAAGGATTTCGGCGACCGTTACACCATCGCCACCAATACCAACCTGCTGCGCCAGGCCTGGTTCAACTACGGCATGAGCTGGGAGGGCGGCAATGCCAACACCCTGCTGCGCATGCAGCGCTACCAGACGCTGGAAGACCCGATCATTCCAGCCGACCAACCCTACGCGCGGGTGCCGCAGATCGCCTTCACCGCCAATCAGAAGCTGCCGGAAGGCTTTTCGGCCAACCTGCAATCCGAACTGACTCGCTTCTCGCACCCCACGCTGCAAAGCGGCGACCGTTTCGTCGCCTACCCCAGCGTGAGTTGGAACTTCGATCGCAGCTGGGGCTTCCTCAAGCCAAAGATCGGCGTGCATTACACGACGTATTCGCTGGACGACATGGGCAGCACAGGTACGCAAGGCAAACACATCACCCGTACCCTGCCTATCTTCAGCACCGATAGCGGCCTCTATTTCGAACGCGACGCCCAACTGTTCGGCGAGGAACACGTACAAACGCTGGAACCCCGCCTGTACTACGTGTATATCCCGGCGCGCGACCAGAGCGCCATCCCCAATTTCGACACCGCCGAGAACGATTTCAACTTCTCGCAAATGTTCTCGGAGAACCGCTTCTCCGGTTCGGATCGCATCAATCCGGCCAACCAGGTCACCGCCGCCGTCACCACCCGCTTCATCAATAGTGAAAACGGTCTGGAACGCTTGCGCCTGATGGTGGGTCAACGCTATTACCTCAATCAGACCAACATCAACCTGGCCGGCCAGCTTACCGACAACAAGGATACGGGTTCCGATCTGCTGATGAGTCTGGGCGGCGACCTGACCCGCGATTGGCGGCTGGACAGCAGCTACGAGTACAACCAGGAACTAGGCAAGACCGAGCGCTACAACGCACAAGTGCGCTACAACCCGGAGCCGGGCAAATCCGTCAGCCTGCGTTACCGTTATGGTCGCTACGAGCAGATCGGCGACACCACCCAGTACGGCCCGCTGCGACAAGTGGACCTTGCCGTGCAGTGGCCCATCGCTCGCCAGTGGTATGGCCTGGCCCGCGAGAACTACTCGCTGATCGACCGCAAACCGCTTGAGCAACTGGTCGGCCTGGAGTACAACGACGGCTGCTGGAGCCTGCGTTTCGTCGGTCAACGTTATGTCACCGACCTGACCAACACCAAGACCGGCATCTTCGTGCAACTGGAACTGCGCGGCCTTGGCGGCCTGGGCAGTAACCCGAGCTCCGAATTGAAGCTGGCCATTCCCGGCTACACCCCGATTAACGACATTCAACAACATTGACCATGAAAAAAACCCTGCTTGCCCTGCTGATCGCAGCCGCCGTCCACACCGCCCAAGCGGCGCCGGCCGCCCCGGTGAAGGAGATGGATCGCATCGTCGCCGTGGTCAACAAGAACGTCATCACCGGCCTCGACCTGGAAAACCGCGTCGACGCCGCCATCCAGCAACTCAAGGGCCAGAACATCACGCCGCCGGCGCGCGACGTGCTCACCCGCCAGGTGCTGGACCAGATGATCACCGAGGAAGTGCAGCTGCAATACGCTGCCACCAACGGCATGCGCGTGGATGACTCCGATGTCGATCTGGCCATCGGCGACCTGGCCCGTCAGAACAAGATGGATGTGGCCGGACTACAAAAACAGCTGCAAAAAGAGGGCGTGCCCTTTGAGCGCTTCCGCCGCGAAATCCGCCGCGAAATCATTTTGGCCCGCCTGAAAAACAATGAAATCGGCTCCCGCGTCAACGTCACCGACACCGAAGTGGATCAGGTGCTCAAGAGCGCCCAGAACGCCAACCGCGCCGACTACCACCTTGCCACCATTCTGGTCAGCACACCGGAACGCGCCGACGCCAAGCAGCTGGACCTGCTGTCGCAAAAGGCCAACAAGGCGCTGGCCGAGCTGAACGACAAGCAGGCCTTCGCCAAGGTGGCCGCCAGCTATTCCGACGCACCCAACGGCATCAAGGGCGGCGACCTCGGCTGGCGTCCGTCCACCTCGCTGCCGCCGGAATTCGTCACCATCCTCGACAAGCTGCAGCCGGGGCAGCACACCGGCGTGATCCGCACCCCACAAGGCTTCATGATTTTCCAGATGATCGAAAAGCGCAGCGGCAACCAGCCAGTGCTGATCGAGCAATACCACGCCGCGCATATTCTGGTGCGCACCAATGAGGCCGTGTCCGACTCGGACGCCAAAAACAAGATCATCCAGATCCGCGACCGCATCATGCGCGGCGCCAAGTTCGCCGAAATGGCCAAACTGTACTCCGAGGACGGCAGTAACCTGAAGGGCGGCGATCTGGGCTGGGTCAGCCCGGGCGACATGGTGCCCGAATTCGAGAAAGCCATGATGGCGCTGCCTGTGGGCCAAGTGTCCGAGCCGGTGCGCAGCCCCTTCGGCTGGCATCTGATCCTGGTGGAAGGCAAACGCACCCAGGATGTGGCCAGCGATCGCGAGCGCCTGTCGGTGAAGCAACAGATTCGCACCCGCAAGATCGAACAAGCCTACCTTGACTGGGTACGCCAGCTGCGCGACGCCGCCTTCGTGCAAGACCGCCTGGACGACAAGTAAGCCATGAGCCTTCCGGTACTGGCCATCACCGCAGGCGAGCCTGCGGGCATCGGTCCCGACCTCGTACTGAGGTTGGCCGAAGCCGGCGCGGCTGCGCGCTGCGTGGTGATTGCCGACCGGGGGCTGATTGCCGACCGCGCCCGCTTGCTGGGCATGAATGGCCTGAACATCGTGGATTTTTCCTTGCAGGCCCCCCCGCAGGCTGGCGCGCTGGAAGTGCTGCATGTGCCGCTGGCCCGTCCCGCCAAGCCTGGCCGCCTGGACCCCGCCAACGCCCGCTATGTGCTGGACACGCTGGACGCGGCCATCGCCGGTTGTCTGGATGGCCGTTTCGACGCCATGGTCACTGCCCCGGTGCACAAAGGCGTCATCAATGAGGGCGGCGTGCCCTTTACCGGCCACACCGAATATCTGGCCGAGCAGACCCATACCCCCCAAGTAGTGATGATGCTGGCCGGCGGCGGCATGCGCGTGGCGCTGGTCACCACCCACCTGCCCTTGCGCGAAGTGGCCGATGCCGTCACGCCCGCCCTGCTGGAGCGCGTCATCCGTATCCTGCATGCCGATTTGCAAGACAAATTCGGCATTGCCGCACCGCGCATTCTGGTGGCCGGCCTTAATCCGCACGCCGGCGAATCCGGCCACATGGGCCGCGAGGAAATCGACGTCATCGAGCCCGCACTCGCACGCCTGCGCAGCGAAGGCATGCATCTGGCCGGCCCCTTGCCGGCTGACACCCTGTTCAACCCGGACAAGCTGGCCACTGCCGACGCGGTGCTGGCCATGTATCACGACCAGGGCCTGCCGGTGCTCAAGCACGCCAGTTTCGGCGCCGGCATCAATATCACGCTGGGCCTGCCCATCATCCGCACCTCGGTGGATCACGGCACCGCGCTGGATCTGGCCGGCAGCGGCAAGGCGGATCCGGGCAGCCTGTTTGAAGCCGTCCGACTGGCGGAGCAACTGGCCCGCAACCGGCACGCGCCCTGATGCGCCCCGCATGAGTTTTACTCAAGCCCCTGACAAAATCAGGGGCTTTTCTTTTACCAACAAGGATTTGCCCGAACTGTCCGACAATATCCGGACTGGTCAAACATCTTTACGTGAAGATGCAAAAATGACGCAAGCGGCATTTTTCGCAACGCAGCAATTGGGCTACACTAGCCGCTTACTATTCAAACAATTACTGCAGCACGGACCATGAGCACCAGCACCCATCAGCGCCTTAGGGAAATTCCGTACAACTACACCTCGTACTCCGATCGCGAAATCTTCATCCGCCTTCTGGGCGAGCCCATGTGGGGCCTGCTGGAAGAGCTGCGCGGCGAGCGCAAGACCGGCCGCTCCGCGCGCATGCTGTTCGAAGTGCTGGGCGACATCTGGGTAGTGGACCGCAACCCCTATCTGGTGGACGACTTGCTGGACAATCCCAAGCGCCTCTCGGCACTGGTGGACGCCATGCATCACCGGCTCAAGGAAGTGGAAAAACGCCGCGAGGGCAATGAAAAGGTGGGCAAGCTGATCGCCGCCGCCCGCGACGCCGTTGATCGCTTCGAACTGCAATTCGCCGAAACCCGCGAGCTGCGCCAAAACATCCTGAAAAAGCTCAGCCGCCACACCCGCCGCGACAACATCATGTTCGACGGCCTGGCCCGCGTCTCCCATGTCACCGACGCCACCGACTGGCGCGTGGAATACCCCTTCGTCGTACTGTCTCCCGACACCGAAGAAGAAATCGCCCCGCTGGTGCGCGCGCTGATCGAACTCGAACTCACCATCATCCCGCGCGGCGGCGGCACCGGCTACACCGGCGGCGCCGTGCCGCTGGATCGCCGCAGCGCCGTGATCAACACCGAAAAACTGGTGCATCACAACGGCGTGGAACATATCGCCCTGCCGGGCCTGGACGGCCAGCGCGCCACCATTCAGTGCGGCGCCGGCGTGGTGACCGCCCGCGTGGCGGAAGCCGCCAGCGCCTCCGGACTGGTGTTCGCCGTTGATCCGACGTCGGCCGAAGCCTCCTGTATCGGCGGCAACGTGGCCATGAACGCCGGCGGCAAGAAAGCCCTGCTGTGGGGCACCGCGCTGGACAACCTCGCCAGCTGGAAAATGGTGGACCCCAACGGCAACTGGATGTTCATCGAACGCGTCGGCCACAACTACGGCAAGATTCATGACGTGGATGTCGCCAGCTTCCGCATCACCCGCTACAAGGAAGACGACAAGACCATCCTGTCCACCGAGCAGCTGGACATCCCCGGCCCCACCTTCCGCAAGGTGGGTCTGGGCAAGGACGTCACGGACAAATTCCTCGCCGGCCTGCCCGGCGTGCAAAAGGAAGGCACCGACGGCATCATCACCAGCGCGCGCTTCGTGCTGCACCGCATGCCTGCCCACACTCGCACAGTCTGTTTGGAATTCTTCGGCACCGTGGCCCAAGCCACCCCGGCCATTGTGGAAATCACCGACTACTTCAAGCCGGGCGGCGCCGGTCTGGCCGCCGGCGTGCAACTGGCGGGCCTCGAGCATCTGGACTGGCGCTATGTGCGCGCCGTGGGTTACGCCACCAAGGCCAAGAGCAAGGGTCGGCCGAAGATGGTGCTGATTGCCGACATCGTCGGCGACGACGAAACCGCCGTCTCCGAAGCTGCCAGTCAGGTGGTGCGTTTCGCCAACGCCCGCACCGGCGAAGGTTTCATCGCCGTCACCCCGGAAGCGCGCAAGAAATTCTGGCTGGACCGCAGCCGCACCGCCGCCATTTCCCGTCACACCAACGCCTTCAAGATCAATGAAGACGTGGTGATTCCCCTGCCGCGCCTGGGCGATTACTCCGACGGCATCGAGCGCATCAACATTGAACTGTCGATGAGCAACAAGCTGCGCCTGCTGGACACCCTCACCGATTACTTCCACGGCCGTCTGCCGGTGGACACCGAAGGCGGCGCGGTAGACGCGGACGAAATCATCGGCGAGCGCCGCGGCACCGCGCTGGAGCTGCTGGCTACCCTGCGCGAACGCTGGCAGTGGCTGCTGGACAATCTGGACGCGCCTTTCGCCGACTACCGTCAGCGCTGGCCGAACGCGCCCATGGCCGACCCGGCCGCCCAACCGCCTACCGTCTTCATCGCCATGCGCGATTTCCAGCTGCGCGTCAGCTGGAAGAACGAGCTTCTGGAGGACCTGGAAAACCTGTTCTCCGGCAAGGCCGACGCGCCGATTCTGGAGGCCATCCAGGCGCTGCATCAGCAAGTGCTGCGCGGCCGTGTGTTCGTGGCGCTGCACATGCACGCCGGCGACGGCAACGTGCACACCAACATCCCGGTGAACTCCGACGACTACGACATGCTGCAAACCGCGCACAAGGCGGTAGCCCGCATCATGAAGCTGGCGCGCAGCCTCAACGGCGTCATCTCTGGCGAGCACGGCATCGGCATCACCAAGCTGGAATTCCTCACAGAAGAGGAAATCGCCCCTTTCCGCGCCTACAAACAGCGCATTGACCCCAAAGGCCATTTCAACCGGGGCAAGCTGTTGCCGGGTGCGGATCTGGCCATGGCCTACACCCCGTCCTTCTCGCTCCTGGGCGCGGAATCGCTGATTCTGGAACAGTCCGACATCGGCGCCATCTCCAACAGCGTCAAGGATTGCCTGCGCTGCGGCAAGTGCAAACCGGTGTGCTCCACCCACGTGCCGCGCGCCAACCTGTTGTACAGCCCGCGCAACAAGATCCTCGGCGTCGGCCTGTTGACCGAAGCCTTCCTCTACGAAGAGCAGACCCGCCGCGGCGTCAGCCTCAAGCACTTCGACGAGCTGTCGGACGTGGCCGATCACTGCACGGTGTGCCATCGCTGCGTGAAACCCTGCCCGGTGAAAATCGACTTTGGCGACGTATCTGTCGCCATGCGCAACTTCCTGCGCAAGACAGGCAACAAGCGCTTCAACCCCGGCACCGCGCTGGGCATGGCCTTCCTCACCGCCAAAGACCCGTCCACCATCAAGGCGCTGCGCACTGGCCTGGTGGGCATCGCCTACAAAGCGCAGCGACTGGGCTACAGCCTGGGCAAAAAGCTGCACTTGACCGGCGCGCAGACCCGCCAGCCGCCCGCCACCGTAGGCAAGGCCCCTGTCAAAGAGCAGGTGATCCACTTCATCAACAAGCCCATGCCGGGTGGTTTGCCGAAGAAGACCGCCCGTGCCTTGCTGGATGTGGAAGATCCGAACATCGTGCCGGTGATTCGCAATCCCAAACTGGCGGAAGACGCCGAAGCCGTGTTCTATTTCCCCGGTTGCGGCTCGGAGCGTCTGTTCAGCCAGGTAGGGCTCGCCACCCAGGCCATGCTGTGGGAAGTGGGCACCCAGACCGTGCTGCCGCCGGGCTATCTGTGTTGCGGCTACCCGCAAACCTCGGCCGGCTACGCCGACAAGGGCGAAGCTATCACCACGGAAAACCGCGTGCTGTTCCACCGCGTGGCCAACACGCTCAACTATCTGGACATCAAGACCGTGGTGGTGAGCTGCGGCACCTGTTACGACCAACTGGCCAAATACCGCTTCGAGGATATTTTCCCCGGCTGCCGCATCATCGACATCCATGAGTATCTGATGGAGAAGGGTGTGAAGCTGGAAGGGGTCAGTGGGCAGAAATACATGTACCACGACCCCTGCCATACACCGATGAAGGCCTACCAGCCTTTGCAGGTGGCCAACACCCTGCTGGGCGGCGGCGTGGTGCAGAACGACCGCTGCTGCGGTGAATCCGGCACCTTCGCTGCCAGCCGTCCGGATATCGCCACCCAGGTGCGTTCGCGCAAGGAAGAGGAAATCCGCAAGGATCTGGTCAAGCTGGGCGAGAGCGCGCAGCCGGTGAAAATTCTCACCTCCTGCCCGTCCTGCCTGCAGGGCCTGTCGCGTTACAGCCCGGATACCGACACCGAGGCCGACTACATCGTGGTGGAGATGGCCCGCCATCTGCTGGGCGAAAACTGGATGAAGGAGTACGTGGAGAAGGCGCGCAACGGCGGTATCGAACGCGTGCTGCTGTAAGCGTCTCAACCCGCAACAACACAAGGCCGCTTCTGAGGAAGCGGCCTTCTTTCTGCTGACAACGTCATTGGGTGGCCGGCAGCGCCAGGTCTTTTAGCTTGCTGCTTGATGCCGCAGCCCTGCCATTCATGCCCGACTGCCTTGCCTTGCCTTGCCTTGCAAGCGCGCCGTGCTTTCCCGGCAGAACGCAAGGCGCGGTCTGTCAAAAATCGCCCTTCGGCAAACCTTGCTCATCACCTCATATGAGAGCATGGCGGCGTCATGCTCAACGATGCTGCTGGTAGAGCCGCGCCACCCACTGCAGGCTGGGGCGTTGCACCGCCTCTTCGCGCCAACGCAGCACCGGTGCCGGGAACATTGCCGCCACTTCAGCCGCGCTCTTGCCGCGCGCCAGCATGGGCGACAGCAGCGCCGCAGCGCTGAGATCCGCACGGCTGAAGGCGTCGCCCGCCAGATACGGCCGCGCCGACACGGCGGCGTCCAGCCGGTCCAACCCATGCTGCAAGCGGCCAAACGCCTCGGCGGCGCTGGCATCGTCAATGCGCATGAACCGACGCATCAGCGGGCCCACTTTGGAAAACGCCATGCGAAACAGCGGCTTCTTGAACCAGCTGGCGTCGGTCAGCAAAAAGCCCAACGCCTTGTCCCGCTCGGCCAGCGTGTAGTGATAAAACCAAAGTCGCAAGGTATCGCCCAGCTCCTTGCCCGCCCAGCGCTCCCATTCCCGCGCTGCTTCGGCCAACGTCGCCTCCGCCGGCGTCAACAGCCGCTCCGGCACGCGCGCGTCCAGCCAGTCGATGATGGCGGCGGAATCCTGCACCACCTCTTTGCCGTTGCGGATGATGGGCACACAAGAGCCGGGCGCGATCTTGCGCGTCACACTGGCGTGGAAGCCGGGCAGAAGATTCACCACCCGATAGGACTGGCCCTTGTAATCCAGCGACCAGCGAGCCTTCTCGCAATAGTGGGAAAACGGGAACTGGTAAAGCTCAAGCATGATCACCCCTTCGGCCAACATGGCAACGCCTGATTATGCCCAAAGAATATCGCTGACACCCGCAGGGAAATCAAAAAAGGGCGGCCTTTCAGCCGCCCAACATCCCCAGACCATGCACCAAAAACTTAGCGCCCGCTTTTGTACTCGCTCCACAGCCGGTTCATCAGCCGCGTCAGTTCGCTGGAAACCGGCAGCTCCACATACATGCCCTTCAGTTGCGCCTCGCTGGGATACACATTCGGATCATTGACGATTTCCGGACGTATCGTTTTCTTCGCCGCCAGGTTGGCCGAAGGATAGAACACCTCGTTGGTGATGCTGGCGCTCACGTCCGGCCGCAAGATGTAATTGATCCACTTGTGCGCCGCCTCGGGATGGTTGGCGTCCTTGGGAATGCCCATCAGGTCAAACCAGATCGGCGTGTTGCCCTTCACCATTTGATAACGCACTTCGTAAGGCTTGCGCGCCTCGCGCGCGCGGTTGCGGGCGATATTCACGTCGCCGGAATAACCCACGGCCAGACAGATGTCGCCATTGGCCAGATCATTGATATAGCCGGAAGAATTGAACTGGGTGATGTAGGGCCGCAGTTTCTTCAGCACCTCGTAAGCGGCGTGATAATCCGCCTGGCTCTTGCTGTTGGGGTCCTTGCCGATGTACTTCAACACCAGCGGAAACACATCTGTGGGCGAGTCCAGCATGCTCACGCCGCAATTCACCTTGGAGAGATATTCCGGCTTGAAAACAATATCGAAACTCTCCAGCGGCGCATCCTTGCCCAACAGCTTCTGCAGCTTGGTGACATTCAGGCCCAGCCCCGTGGTGCCCCAGGCGTAGGGCACGCCGTACAGATTGTGCGGGTCCATGGTGGCCACGATCTTCATCAGTACCGGGTCCAGATGCGACAGATTGGGCAGCTTGCTCTTGTCCAGCTTCATGTAGACGCCGGCTTCTATCTGCTTGGCCATAAAGGTGGAGGACGGCACCACCACATCGTAGCCGGCCTTGCCGCTCAGCAACTTGGCCTGCAGGGTTTCGTCGGTATCGAAAATGTCGTACTTCACCCGGATGCGGCTTTCCTTCTCGAAATTGGAAACCGCGTCCTTGGCGATATAGTCGGACCAGTTGTAAACGTTGACCTGGGCTTCTTCGGCAAACGTGGGGGCGGCCAGCAGCAGCGTGCACAGCGCGGCCGTCAGGCGGGGCAGGAATGACCTCATGATGTTTCCTCAGTGTGGATGATGCGATACCCGCGCACAGCCCGCCCAGAGGTCTGTTGTTATACTAACTGTACGTACAGTCAGTTTCTTTTCCCGCCATATGCCACGTCAAGCACCATTTCTCATCGACCGCTGTAATCGCGCAGCGATACAGGGTAAATTGACGCAATATGCAACACGAGTAGCCTGAATGACCGACCCCACCGCCGATGGACGCCGCCTGCGCGGCGACGCCAGCCGCCAACTGCTCATCGACGCCATGATCCGCGCGGTGGCCCGGCACGGCCTGCCCGGCGCCACCATCTCCGTCGTGGCCGAACTGGCCGGCGTCTCGCGCAGCCTGGTCAACTTCCACTTCACGCAGAAAGACCAACTGCTGGAAAGCGCATTGGCCCACGCCCTGCACTGCTACCAGCAGTCACTGGCCGTTGTGCTGCGACACTGTCCAGGCACCCCCCGCGCACGGCTGGAAGCGGACATCCTGCACGACATCCGCTTTGCCGCCGACCACCCTGACTTGCTGGCGCTGTGGTACGCCAGCTGGAGCGAACGGCAATCGCTGCAGCAATACCGCGACACCACCCTGGCGGCAGACCGCGACTACCGCGCCGGCTACGCCGCCTGCTTCGCGCCGCTGCTCGCCAGCGAAGAGCTGGCGCGCCGCTGCGCCCACATCATCGACAGTTTCATTGACGGCCTCTGGCTGGACTGCCATCTCGACCCGAGCAGTTTTCTGGTGGACGACGCCTGCGACACCGCCCTGTTGCTGCTCGATGCCCTGCTGACCCGATACGCCGCACCCTGAACCCGCCCGGAGACGCCATGCCTGCAGACACCGCCCTGCTCATCATCGACTACCAGTACGGATTGATCGAATCCAACCCGCCCGCCGCCCATGCCGCGCAAGTTACCGCCAATCTCAATCAGGCCATAGGGCTTGCTCGCGCCGCCGGCATGCCAGTGATCTTCATCCAGCACGACGGCACACCCGACAGCGATCTGCCGCCCGGCTCGCGCGACTGGGAAATTCACCCGGCGCTGGCGCGCCGCCCGGAGGATATCGTCATCCACAAAACCGTGGGCGACAGTTTCTATCGACCGGAGCTGAACGACACCCTGCGCCGACTGGGCGTCGACAAACTATGGATAGGCGGCTCCGCCACCGACTTTTGCGTGGACACCGCCATCCGCACCGGCCTGTCGCACAACTACCAGCTCACCGTGCTCTCCGACGCGCACACCTGCCGCGACCGCCCCACCCTGAAAGCGGAACAGGTCATCGCGCACTTCAACTTTGTCTGGAGCAATATGGACGAAACCCCGCGTCCGATGCGGGTGCTCAAGGTGGCCGAACTGGCCTGAGGACAAACAGAGGACGTAAAAAAAGGGAGGCCAAGGCCTCCCTTTTAACTCCCTGATTTCAGCGCGTCTTACTTGGCGCCCTTGCGCTCATGCTGATGATTCTTGCCTTTTACATGATGCTTGTGATGGTGCTTCTTGCCGTGATGGTGCTTCTGCGCGGACTGGGCTTTCTGCTCAGCGGCAGAAGCCGGTTTCTTGGCTTTCTTGGCGGCCTTGTGATGTTTATGAGCCGGCGCTTTGTGCGCAGCGGCCTTGGCCGGCGCGGCAGCCTTGGCAACAGGAGCGGAAGCGTCGGCCGCGAAACCGGCGGCGGAAGTCAGGCCGAGAACTGCGGTCAGTACGAGGGCGGCGATCTTTTTCATGATGAATCTCCCGTTGTGGTGTCTGGTCTGGATCAGCGTTCGCTGTGTCCTTGAGTGCAGATTAGGCGGATCGACCGCTCGCGTCTGTAGCACTCTTGTAAACGCTTGTAACAGACCGTACACATCACTCCGGCTTGGCGTCGGGCTGACTGCGCGTGACCAGCAACTGATCGATGCGGTAGTTGTCGATGTCCACCACCTCGAATTTGTAGCCGGCGAATTCCACATGGTCGGTGCGTTTGGGAATCTTGCGCAGCATGTACATCATGAAGCCGGCGATGGTTTCGTAGTTTTCGTCGTCCGGAAAAGCATCGATATCCAGCGCGCGCAGTACATCTTCCACCGGAGAAGCGCCGTCCACCAACCAGGAATCGGCGTCGCGTTGCACGATCTGCTCTTCCTGCGACTGGCTCACCAGGTCGCCCATCACCGTGCTCATCACATCGTTGAGCGTGATGATGCCCACCACCAGCGCGTACTCGTTCATCACGACGGCAAAATCCTCGCGCGAGGCCTTGAAGCGCTCCAGCAACTCGGACAGCGTCAGGCTGTCGGGAATGATCAGCACATTGCGAATGGTCAGTTCGCGCTTCACCGACACGCTTTGCTGGTTCACCAGCCGCGTGAGAATGTCTTTGGAATCCACATAGCCCACTACCGCGTCGATGGCGCCGTCGCACACCAGATACTTGGCGTGCGGCGATTCGGCAATCTTGCGCTTGAGACTGCCTTCCTCCTCCTGCAGGGTAAAGAACACTACGCTTTCCCGTGCCGTCATCGAGGATGGGACAGTCCGGCTTTCTAGCTCGAACACGTTCTCGATCAGATGGTGTTCCTGCTCTTGCAGCACCCCGGCCTCCGCACCGGCCTCCATCATGGCCACGATGTCGTCCGGGGTAAGATCGTCCGGCCGCGCGGTAGGCACGCCGAACAGACGGAAAAACAGATTGGCCAGCCCGTTGAACAGCCACACCAGCGGCATGAGCAAACGCACGCACAAACGCATCGGACGGACCACCCGCACGGCAATGCGCTCCGGCGCGGTCATGCCCAGCCGTTTTGGCATCAGGTCGGCAAACAGCACAAACAGCGAAGTCACGCTGAGAAAAGACAGCGCAAAACTGGCGGTGTCCACCCAACGGGCGGAAAACACCATATGCAAGGCGTCGGCGAAATAGGGCGTAAACATCGCCTCGCCCATGATGCCGGCCATGATGGCCACGGCGTTGAGGCCGATCTGCACCACGGTGAAGAAATGGCCCGGCTGGGCTTGCAGATCCAGCACCTGCTCGGCGCGCGCATCGCCCTCTTCCGCCATTTGCCGCAATTTGATCTTGCGGGCCGCAGCCAATGAAATTTCCGAGAGGGAGAAAAAGGCGCTAACGAGAATGAGCACGCCAATGCTGACAAGGTTGTGGAGGAGACTCACGGCTGTTTTCCTGACGGTATGCTTGTTGTAGTCATTTCAGTATGGCAAACCGGGATGACAATCAGCGTATCCTAACAGGCTGATACGCCAACTCCAACGCGGTGCGCGCGGTTTGCCCGCGCCGCCGCTAAAATGGTCGCATCCTACCCTTGGAACCCGCCATGAACTGTGAACTCTGCTACACCCCGGCCGGCGAAACGCTGTTTGAAGACGATCGCCTGCGGGTGCTGCTGGTAGAAGAGGCCGGCTATCCCGGTTTCTGCCGCGTCATCTGGAAAGTGCACGTCAAGGAAATGACCGATCTTGCGCACGAAGACCGCGCCCATCTGCTGGACTGGGTCATGCGCACGGAAACCGCGTTGCGCGATGTCATGCAGCCGGACAAGATCAACCTTGCCAGCCTCGGCAACGTGGTGCCCCACCTGCACTGGCACGTCATCCCGCGTTTTGCCGACGACGCGCACTTCCCCAGCCCCATCTGGGCCGCACCGCGCCGTACAGGCATCAGTCACGACCAGCCTGGCCTGGCAGCGCGCTTGCGCGCCGCGCTAGGCGCCTGACCCCCTCCTGCTTGCCGCCCCGGCCGCCTTCTGTGTAGGCTAGGGGTTCGCCGCGGGGCGCCGCACTGCGCTCCGCTGGAACCGCTTTCAAGCCGGCCGGCAGACGGGCCGGCTCGTAAGCGGCTCCTCCCTGAACGCGAAGCCCACCGAACCGGCTTCGGCCAATCCCAGGAGCAGCCATGTACACCACCCTCATTTCCGCCAGCCAACTCGCCGACCTGCCAGCCGAAGACGTCGTCATCCTTGACTGCCGCTTCCAGCTCGCCAACCCGGACTATGGTCTGGCCGCCTATCAGGCCGGCCACATCCACGGCGCAATCTACATGAACCTCGACTACCATCTCTCCGGCGTGAAGACCGGCGACAACGGCCGCCATCCGCTGCCGGACGGCCAGCGCCTGGCGGTTGATCTGGGTGCCGCCGGCATCAGCGCCGAGACGCAAGTGGTGTGCTACGACGACGCCGGCGGCATGTACGCCGCCCGCGCCTGGTGGTTGCTGCGCTGGCTGGGGCACGAAGCCGTAGCCGTGCTGGACGGCGGTTTTCAAGCCTGGCAAGCCGCCGGTCTGTCCATCGACAGCGATAAGGAACGCCGCATGCCGCGCCGTTTCCCGGTACGCACTCCCCTGGCCGAAACGGTGGACGCCCAGCAAGTGCTCGCCAATATCGAAACACCCGACTTCACCGTGGTGGACGCGCGCAGCCCGGAACGTTTCCGTGGCGAAGGCGAAACCCTGGACCCGGTTGCCGGCCACATCCCCGGCGCCGCCAACCGCTTCTACATGAACAACCTGGACCAACAGGGCCGTTTCAAAACGGCAGAACAATTGAAAACCGAATGGACGGACGCGCTGGGCGCGGCGTTTGACCCCGCCGCCATCGTCCACCAGTGCGGCTCCGGCGTCACCGCCTGCCACAACCTGCTGGCCATGGAGCATGCCGGCCTCGCAGGCAGTCGCCTGTATCCGGGCTCCTGGAGCGAGTGGTGCAGCGACCCCACCCGTCCGGTCGCCCGCTAAGCGGCGCTGACAAAACCTCGCAGAGACGTTGAGCCACCGTCTGTACGCACAGCACGGCCATGAGGCGCAACGCAAGATCAGTTTTTACAAGCGGGGCAAGGTCCATCAGCAAAACAAAACCGCCTGCCGGTATCCGGTCAGGCGGTTTTTCCTTGCCTCAGGCTGTGCAATGTCCACGCCACAACCCGCCTTCTCCAGGCGCTCAGGCCAGCATGAAGCGCTGCAACAATTGCTGTCCCTTCGGCCAACTACCCAGTCCGGCATGGCTGCCCATGTGATCGGCCTCGCCGGCGTCCACCAGCTTCACGCCCCACAAGGCCGCCATGCGCTCGGCTTCGGCAAACGGGCAAAAATGATCATTGCGGCTGGCCACCATCACGGCGGGTACCGGCAGCTTGCCGGCCTCCGTTGTTTCAAAGCCCGTGAAAGCCGGCGCAGGCGCGCCCGGCGGCAACTCGCCAGCCGAGAGCGCTGTTGTCGGCGTAATCGGCAAGGCTGGCGGCGCCACCAACAGCACACCCTTGATACGGCGCTGGCTTGGCAGATCCAGCTGCCGCAAACAGGCTACGGCGGTGTGGCAGCCCAGACTGTGTGCGGCGATGACGATGGCGGCGTCAGTTTCCTCGATGGCGCGCCGCAGCGCGACAACCCATACCGCTTTGTCAGGGTACAACCAGTCTTCCTGCCGCACCCGGCGCGCCAGCGGGTAGGTCAGCTCCCACAAGCTCTGCCAGTGCTTGTCGCCGGAATCCCCCCATCCCGGCACGGTGAGCAGGATCACGTCATCGTCGTCCAGCATCACAAGCTCCTGTCGTAATTCACGATCAGCGGCGCATGGTCAGAGAACTTCTCGCCTTTGTACACCGAAGACGAACGGGCCAGCGCCATCATGGACGGAGTGACAATGTGGTAGTCGATGCGCCAACCCACATCCTTGGCGTAGGCCTGCCCGCGGTTGCTCCACCAGGTGTAGCCCGGCTCTTGCGGATACAAAGTGCGCCAGGCGTCGCACCAGCCAACCCGCCCCAGCAAGTCGGTCATCCAGGCGCGCTCCTCCGGCAGAAAGCCGGAGTTCTTCAGGTTGCCCTTCCAGTTTTTCAGATCGATCTCGTTGTGAGCGATGTTCCAGTCGCCGCAGATCACGATATCGCGCCCGGCCGCTTTCAGCTTTTCCAGATGCGGCATGAACACATCGAGAAACTGAAACTTCACATCCTGCCGCTCCTCGCTGCTGGAGCCGGACGGCAGGTAAAGCGAGATCACGCTGAGCTGGCCGATATCCACCTGCAGGAAGCGCCCTTCCGCGTCGATCCAGTCCACGCCCAGCCCCTCCACTACCGCGTCCGGCTGGCAACGGGTATACAGACCAACACCGCTGTAGCCTTTTTTCTCGGCATAGTGGAAATAGCCTTGCAGCCCGTCCGGTGCGCGCATGCGCTCACTGAGATCGCCGGCCTGCGCCTTCAATTCCTGCACGCAGACGAAATCGGCGTCAGTCGTCGCCAGCCAGTCGAAAAAGCCCTTCTTGTCCGCCGAGCGGATGCCATTGAGGTTGGCCGAAACGATTCGAAGCAATGGTGTCTCCTGTGCTATCCTTGCCGGCAATTTTTCCAGCGGTTCAGATAGTTAACCAGTTATCTAAGGATTGAAACATGAGCGATTTCCGTCAGGATTTTATTCGTTTTGCACTCGACAAGCAGGTTCTGAGGTTTGGCGAGTTCATTACCAAGGCGGGACGCAAATCGCCGTATTTTTTCAATGCCGGCCTGTTTAACGACGGCTTGTCGACGCTGCACTTGTCGCGCTTCTATGCCACGTCGATAATAGAGAGCGGCATCGGCTTCGACATGCTGTTCGGACCGGCCTACAAGGGTATCATCCTCGCCGCCGGCGCGACCATGGCCATGGCCGAACAAGGCCGCAATGTGCCCTTTGCCTATAATCGCAAGGAAGCCAAGGATCACGGCGAAGGCGGCACGTTGGTGGGTGCGCCGCTGCAAGGCCGCGTACTGATCATCGACGATGTGATTTCCGCCGGCACCTCGGTACGCGAATCCGTCGAGCTGATCCGCGCGGCCGGCGCCGAACCGGCCGGCGTAGCCATCGCGCTGGATCGCATGGAACGCGGCGCGGGCGAACTGTCCGCCGTGCAGGAAGTGGCGCAACAATATGGCATGCCCGTGGTTGCCATCGCCACATTGAAGGATTTGCTGGGCTTCCTCGAAGGCAGCCCGGAGCTGGCCCAGCATCTGGAAGCCGTGCGCGCCTATCGCGCTCAATATGGAGTCAACGACTGATATGAAAATCCTGACCGGTCTCGTCTGCTTATCGCTCGCCTGCCTCGCACAAGCTGACGGCACGCTGTACAAGTGGGTGGACGACGCCGGCAAGGTGCATTACAGCGACGCCCCGCCCATGCAGAGCCAGAAGCAAGGGGTGGCCGAGCTGTCCAAGCAGGGCACCGTCAAACACGCCGCCGAAAGCGAGCAGGCCAAGCGGGCCCGGGAAGCCAGCGAGGCCGTGCAAAAGCAAGAACAGCAACGCAAGCTGGATGCCGCCCGCTACGACAAGGCCCTGCTGGAAAGCTACCGCAACATCAACGAGCTGAAAAACGAACGCGAGCGCCAGATCAGTACCCTGCAAGCCTCACAGGACGCCCAGTACGCGCGCTTGAAAACCCTGGGCATCCAGCAGCTGGACCTGCAAAAAGAAGTCGATGTCAGCAAACGCACCGGTCGGCCGCTGGCCGCCGGCGTTACCCATAATCTGCAGGTAATCGCCGCCGAGCAAAAGGATCTGCGCGCCGCCATCAACGCCAAGCAGGCCGAAATCAATCAGTCCCGGCAAAAGCTCAATGAAGACATCCAGCGCTACCAGCAATTGAGCGGCAAAGCGCAATAATCCAGCAGCCTGAACAGATATAAAACTAAAGCCCCGCAATGCGGGGCTTTAGTTTTATCCATCCGGATCGCACTTACTGGCCGCCGTCCTTGCGCTTCCAGGCATCGTTAAGCGCTGTTGTGGCCTGTTGCAGGATCTGCTGCGCACTAGCCTGCGCCGCAGCCGCCGCATTGAACTCATTGTTAGCCTGCTGCATGGCGTTCTGCGCATCCAGCAAGCGCTGCTCTGCGCGCGCCTTGGCCTCAGTCGCCCGCTTTACCCGGTCATCCAACTGGGCTTTTTGCCCATTGGCTTGCTGAAAAGCCATCTGCGCCGACAGCAACTGTTCGTCCGGCGACTGCGCCAAGGCCGTCAGCGGCACACAGCACGCGCCCAGCGCGACCCATTTCCATACATTACGCATATCACACTCCCGGTCATCATCTCGAAACCATGCGACATTATCGCCCGACTGACGGGTCTTGGCGAATCGCCTGACCCGGGCGAGCATCCGGCTCGGGCGGCGTCATGCCCATCGACACATACACCGCAGTCCAGCGGTCTATGCCTATCTCGGCCGGCTCCACCCACTCCGCCGGCACATACAACAGACCGCCGCCCACCGGCACCGGCGCCATCGGCACCATCACCGCCAGATGAGGACGCCCGCGCAACACCAGGGGCTGCGGATTGGCCAGCAAACCCAGCACCGCCACGCCGTCGCCACCAAAAAAACACCAGACTGGGCTCATGGCTGCGATATCCGCCTCCGGCTGCTTGTCAATCAGGCCCACCACCTTTTCCGCGATGGCGTATAGACCGCCCACCAGCGGGATACGCTCGATCGCAGTATTAATCCAACGCTTCAACCGCCCCTTCAACCCCCGCTGCACCGCCAGGCCGAGGCAATAGATCGCCAGCAAAAGGGCGCCCCACCCCAAGACCCAGGCCAGAACCGGGTGCAGGGAGAACAAACTGCCAAACAAGGTAAAACCTCGTCCTAGCGCACTACTTGGTCCCACTAACTGATTGACCAGACCGGAAAGCCAAGCCAGCAAGGCCAATGTCAGCATCAAGGGCAACAAGGAAACCGCGCCGGCCACCCAAGTGGCCGCAACCGCGCGCAAACCGCGAGTCAACATGAACAACTCCAGCCTGATGAGGATAATGACGGACAGAAACGGCGAACCACCGGGAGGTTCCCCGAAGAGAAAAAATTGCGGGCAGAAAGCAAAAAACCCGGCTCAGGGCCGGGTTTTTCATAAACTGGTGGGTTGTGAAAGGCTCGAACTTTCGACCTACGGATTAAGAGTCCGCTGCTCTACCAACTGAGCTAACAACCCATCGATCGACTTGCGTCAATCGGAAAGACTGCACTTTACTACAAAACCCGCTTGCTGTGAACCGGATTCAGAAATTCTGGTGGGCTGTGAAAGGCTCGAACTTTCGACCTACGGATTAAGAGTCCGCTGCTCTACCAACTGAGCTAACAGCCCATATCGACAGTGGTGGGTCGGGCGAGATTCGAACTCGCGACCAACGGATTAAAAGTCCGCTGCTCTACCGGCTGAGCTACCGACCCACATCATCGATTTTCTTTCGCCCACCACTTGCAAAAAGCGATGGTGGGTCGGGCGAGATTCGAACTCGCGACCAACGGATTAAAAGTCCGCTGCTCTACCGGCTGAGCTACCGACCCACATCATCGATTTTCTTTCGCCCACCACTTGCAAAAAGCGATGGTGGGTCGGGCGAGATTCGAACTCGCGACCAACGGATTAAAAGTCCGCTGCTCTACCGGCTGAGCTACCGACCCGAAAGAGTTCGCAACTATAGCCAAGCCATTGGTGCTCGTCAATATTTCGGCGCGTTTTTTTTCGCAATCGACCGAATTGCAACAATCAATCCCGGCTTGAGGAACCCTGTGGCAGACTGGCGCTCAGACAAACTGTGCGTTCAGGAATCCACCTCCGGCTGGCTTGAAACCACCGACTCCCGCACCCATGTCAGATAAGCAGGCAAACCGTGCGCAATATCCACCGCAATGATTTCCGGCACTTCGTATGGGTGCAACACTACCAAACGATGTTGCAGTGCCGGGTAGGCTTCTTCGGTGGTTTTGATCAGCAAGGGCAGTTCGCTGTCTTCTTCCAGCTCCCCCTGCCAGCGGTAGACCGAACGGCAGGCGGGCAGAATGTTGACGCAAGCGGCCAGCCGCTCTTCAACCAGCGTACGCGCGATATGCCTGGCCGTGTCCTGGTCCGGCGCATTACAGATCACCAGCATAGATTTCATAACGGATACCCCTGATTCATGCGCGCCCTATTATTTGCTTTGCTGCTTTACCCGTTTCTGGAGATCGCCACGCTGGTTGCGTTGGCGGATCGTCTAGGCGGCGGCACGGTTTTCCTGATGGTGCTGGCTTCCAGTCTGCTGGGAGTCTGGATGTTGCGCAACCAGAAACTGGGCGCGCTCATCACGCTGGGCAGCGTCATGCGCCAGGGTGGGCAGGTGTCGCTCTACTCGCTGCTGTGGCCGCTGCGTTACGCCTTGGCCGGACTTCTGTTTGCCATCCCCGGTATTTTGAGTGATGCTTTTGCTCTGCTGTTATTGCTGCCGTTCAAGGGGCCCAGCATCAATATGGGCAGTGCTTCGCCCTTGCGGGAAGATGCGATAGAAGGGGAATATCGTCGTGTGGACGACACTACGCCGCCCGATCGCCGCCTTCACTGAAGTCTCAGCAAGGCCAGCACCGCCGCCGCATCCAGCTCGCTGGCGATGAGCACCACCTTGTGCCTGCTCTTGTCGCCGCTGACCAGTTCCACATCGCGGCGCGGCGCATCGAACAGTGCCGCCAGCCAGGCGATCAGTGCCGCATTGGCCTTGCCGTCCACCGGCGGCGCGGCAAGACGTATTTTCAGGCAGTCGCCATGTTCGCCGGCCGCCTCGGTTTTTTTCGCCCCGGGTTGCACGTGCAGCGTCAGGCGCACACTATGCCCGTTGCACAGTAGCCAGGGTTTCATGCAGTTTTCCGTAAAAAGGGGAATTCTAGTCCAGAACGCCCACCGCGCCCAAAAGCATGCCGTCGGGCCGGAGCGATGGATGGAAAACCCGGCAACAAGGAGATATTGGTATGGATATCGGCATCAATGAGCAAGACCGTCAGGAAATCGCCCATGGTCTTTCCCGCCTGCTGGCGGATACGTACACCCTCTATCTGAAAACCCACAATTTCCACTGGAACGTCACCGGTCCGATGTTCAACACATTGCACCTGATGTTCGAAACCCACTACAACGAATTGTCGCTGGCAGTGGATCTTATCGCGGAACGCATCCGCGCTCTGGGACATTACGCGCCGGGCAGCTACGCCGAGTACGCCAAGCTGACTTCGATCCCGGAAGCCGTCGGCGTCCCCAAGGCGGAAGACATGATCGCCCAACTGGTGGACGGCCACGAGACTCTCTGTCGCACCGCTCGCAGCATTTTCCCCATTGTCGACCGCGCTGCGGACGAACCGACTGCCGACCTGCTGACCCAACGCCTGCAGACGCACGAAAAAACCGCCTGGATGCTGCGCGCCCTGCTGGACAAATAAGCACGCGCGCTGTTGCCGGCGCACCACCCGCAACGCCGCGCCCTGCGCGGCGTTTTTGCTGGTCGCCGCAGCCAAAAGCGCAGCCATGCTACACTTCGGCAAACCGTTATTCTCACTTTGCCCATGTCCAGCCGCCTTGCACGACCGGTATCCCGCCAGACCAATCTTCCCTTCATGGTGATGATTGCCGTCTCCGTGCTCGCGCATCTGATACTGTTGGGCGCCAGCGCCGTGCGCTGGGTGCTGCCGGTTCATCTACCCGCCGACCAGATCATCAGCGTCAAACTCACCGAAAAGCCCGTACTGAACGCCCCCAAGACCGCCAGGCTGGCAGAGAACAACAATCAGGGCCAGGGCAACACCGCCAAGCAAGGCAAGCTGGCCACGCACAGCGCGCAACGCGGCGCACCCGACCCGATACCAGCCCAGCCAGCCGAACCTGCCGCGGATCAAGCCATGCCGGCCACCATCGCCCACCCGAAGCCGGGCAAACGCGCCATCACGCCCGCCACGCCAAGCAATGAAGCCGCTCCTGCCTTCTCTTCGGCCAACCTGCTGGGGCAGATCGATAATCTGATGGCCAGCAAAGGCGACGACGGACTGCGCGACAGCCCCCAGGAAACCGGCAACGCCAACGGCAGCGGGGACAGCGCACGACGTTACGAATGGGCCCGGTACCAGACCGACTGGCGCCAGAAAATCGAACGCATCGGCAATATGAACTATCCGGATGAAGCCCGTCGCCAGAACGTGCACGGCTCCGTCACACTGGAGGTGATCATAATGCCCTCTGGCGCGCTGAAGAGCAGCCGCGTACTGCGCGGCTCCGGACACAACGTGCTGGATGACGCCGCCCTCAACATCGTGCGCATGAGCGCCCCCTTCAGCGCCTTTCCGGCCTCGCTCTCCGGCCAGGGGCCGCGCAAGATCACGCAAACCTTCGCCTTTACCAAAGAAAACCAGCTCAGCAGCCGCTAAGCCGCAAGGAACACCATGTACGAAGTCAATCGCAGCATCGCCCTCATCCGCCCCAATGCGCCTTTTCTCACCTGGTTGAAAAGCCTGCCCGGCGGACTGGACGCCGGCTTGCGACTGGAAGATCTGGCCGCCGACTGCAATGCCCTGCTGATTCCGCCGGTGGATGACGCAGACAGCGCTGCCGACTTTGTCCTGCATCATTACCAGACGCTGTTCCAGGCCGAGCTTGCCGACTGGTGCGAAGATGAAACGCTGTGGCCGGCGCCGCTGACGGCCGAGCGTTTTTCCGAATGGTTCTCGGTGGAAATCCATTCGGTCCTGACCGACCTTGTCGACGCGCCGTTAGAGCGCGAGGCCTTTGTTCCGCTGGACCTCAACGCCGAGGATTGAGGCCCGGCTTCACTGCAAGCACAAAAAAGGGGAAACACAATGACGCATGAAACCCGCATCAAGGTGCGCGGCTACCATCTGGACCTGTACAGCCACGTTAACAACGCCCGCTACCTGGAGTTTCTGGAAGAGTCCCGCTGGACCTTCTTCGAAGAGCGCGGAGACTTGCCCTGGTTCCTGCAGTCCGGCCTCGCCATGGTGGTGGTCAACATCAATATCGACTACCGCTACCCGGCCACCATGGGCGACGAGCTGGCCATTGCCACCTCGGTGAAAACCATCAGTACCCGCAGCGCGGTGCTGCATCAGCGCGTAACGCTGGCCGGCACTGACAAAGTGGTGGCGGAAGCGGATGTCACCTTCGTCATCTTCGACGCAAAGCAGAACAAGGCGGTGGCGCTGGAAAGCCGCCTCAAGGAACTCCTGCAATCCATGCAGGACCAATAACCCGTTTCGCGGGAGCGCCGCTCTCGCCCCATTCAGGACCGCAGCACATGAAGAAGGCATTGATCGCACTGGTGGCGCTGGTAGTGGCAGGACTGGTCGGCTACACCTTGATGGACCGCAACCCCGCGCCGCAGGTGAATTTCACCTCCCTCAAGGGCGAGCAAGTCAGCACGGAATCTCTCAAGGGCAAAGTTGCGCTGGTGAATTTCTGGGCTACCAGCTGCCCTGGCTGCGTGGAAGAAATGCCGGAAATCAAGAAGCTGCATCAGGACTACGCCGCACACGGCCTGAAAGTCATTGCGGTGGCGCTCAGCTATGACCCGCCCAATTATGTGCAGGCTTTCGTGGATAAATACCAGCTGCCCTTTTTTGTGGCGCTGGACAGCCAGGGCGTGATCGGCAAGGCTTTCGGCGACATCCAGCTGGCACCCACCACCTTCCTCATCGACAAGCAGGGCAATATCATCAAGCGCTATGTCGGGGTAATGGACTTCAAGGAAGTACGCCAGATTCTGGACAGCCAGCTCAAAGGCTGACGCCGCCAGCCTGTGGTTGGCCGAAGAAAAGCCCCGCAATGCGGGGCTTTTTTCTTGTGCCGGTCATCCATTCTCAAGCATGTCGCCCACCACATACCGGGCAGGCGGGATCGCGCGGAAAACGCAGCTGGCGGAATTCACCGCTCAAAGCATCGTACAGGGTAAGGCGGCCAGTAACCGCTGCATGACCGGCCAGCAACTTGATTGCCTCCACCGCCTGCAGGCTGCCAATTACCCCCACCAGCGGCGACAACACGCCGAAAGTCGCACACGGGCCATCGCCAACCTCGCCCTCTTCGGCAAACAGGCAGTGATAGCAGGGGGTGCCCGGCTGGCGCGGGTCAAACACCGCCAACTGGCCGGCAAAGCGCACCGCCGCACCGGATACCAGCGGTACTCGGGCAAGCACCGAAGCGCGGTTGACAGCATGTCGGGTAGCGAAGTTGTCGGAACAGTCCAACACCAGATCGTGCGCGCTCACAGCAGCCTGCAAATCCTCGCCTTGCAAGCGCGCCGCCAGCGCATGCACCTGTACGGCGGGATTCATCGCATGCATGCGCCGCGCGGCGGATGCCGCCTTGTTGACGCCCAGACTTTGCATGTCGTGGGCAATCTGACGCTGCAGATTGGTCAGCTCCACCTGGTCGTCATCCGCCAATGTGATGCTGCCTACACCGGCGCTTGCCAGATACAAGGCCACCGGCGAGCCCAGTCCGCCCGCGCCGACCACCAGCACGCGCGCAGCCAACAGCCGGCGCTGCCCTTCCACATCGATCTCCGGCAACAGAATGTGCCGGCTGTAGCGCAACAGCGCCTCGTCATTCAATTCGGTCATGGCAGCAAGGGTAGCGCAGCAGTCCGTCGCCGCGCCATAGTCTCGAAGAGCTAGAAAACAAAACGCCGGCACAAGGCCGGCGTTGCGGATAAAACGGAAAGCGCGCTTACTCTTCCACCACCTTGCGGGCGAACTTGATGCCCAACTGCTTGAGCTTTCGGTAAAGGTGAGTGCGTTCCAGGCCCACTTTCTGCGCCACGCGGCTCATATTGCCGTTTTCCAGCGAGATGTGGTACTCGAAATAGCGGCGCTCCAGCTGCTCGCGCAATTCGCGCAGCGGCATGTTGAAATCGAAGCCCGACTCTTCCACCGGTTTTTCATGGCGGAACTGCGCCAGCACCTTGTTCACTTCCGGCGCATCCACGTCGTCCGACTCAGACGTCAGCGCCAGGCTCTTGATGATGCTGCGCAGCTGCTCGAGGTTGCCCGGCCAGTCGTACTGGCGCAGCGCGTTGAGCGCAGCTGTGGTGAGCTTCTTGTTGGGTACCTGTTTGGACTCCACCAGCTCGATCAGGATCTGCTCGGCAATGAAGATGATGTCTTCGGAATGCTCGCGCAGCGGCGGAATCGGCACAATGACGCTGGAGAGCGCAGTCAACAGACGGTTGTCGCACTCCGGATCAACCAGCAGCTCCTGCAAGGGGCGACTGCAGGAACAGAGCAGGCGCACATTGAAGCGGTCTAGCTTGGACAGCAGGAACAGCAGCCCCTGCTGGATGCGGCGATTGTATTGGCCGATTTCCGGCAGGTAGAGCACGCCGTTGTTTGCCTTCTGCAGCAACTCCAGCGGCGCGTCGGCCAGCTGCTCGGGCTTGGCCGGCGTCACCCACGGGGTATTGCCCTGATGGAAGAAGCGCGCCACCAGCTCGAAACCGGAACCCGGCTCGCCGGTCAGCAGCACCGGCGACTTCACTTTGGCCACGCGCTCCAGCTGGCGTTTGAGTTCCTGGATCGGCTCGCTGCGCCCCAGTTTGTCCAGGTTGAGCGAGGTATTGGCCTGCATGTCGCCATACTTGAGCGCGCGCTGCACCGTGGTGAGCAGCTTTTGCAGGGCAATGGGTTTTTCCAGAAAGTCGAAGGCGCCGATGCGCGTGGCTTCGACTGCGGTATCGATGCTGGCGTGACCCGACATCATCACCACCGGCATATTGAGCTGACCGGACTTGGCCCACTCCTTCAACAGGGTGACGCCGTCGCAATCAGGCATCCAGATGTCCAGCAGCACCAGCGCCGGGCGCGTCTGATTGCGCAATTGCCTCGCCACTTCGGCATTTTCCGCCAAAGCGACCGTGTATCCCTCATCCTGCAGGATCTCCGAGAGCAGTTCACGAATCCCGATCTCGTCATCAACTATCAATATATCGCTGCTACGCATTAGGCCTCCAGCAATGGCAGGGTGAGAAGAATTCGCGCGCCTTGCTGCTCGGCATTCTCCAATGTGACCTGTCCGCGGTGCTCCTCTACGATCTTCTTCACCACGGCCAAACCAAGGCCTGTCCCCTTGGATTTACTGGTCACGTACGGCTCGAATGCGCGAGTGAGGATGTCCGTGGCGAAGCCCGGACCGTTATCCTGGACGCAGACGGTCGCGTTTCTTCCTTCTTGTCGGCTGCTAATGTGAATCATCGGGTTGACAACGTCAAGGACGGCATCTTGCGCATTCTGAATCAGATTGTGCAAAACCTGCCTCAACAATGCCGGGTCGCCCATGATCATCAGCGGCCGGTCTTCCAGTTCCATCTTAACAGCCGGACTGGATTCGTACAGGGTCATCACCTCCCGGATCACCTGATTGAGATCAAGCTCCGTGAGCTTGATGCGCGGGGCACGCGCGTAATCGCGGAATGCGTCAACCATGCCTTTGAGCGCCGCCACCTGTTTGACGATGGTGTCGGTCGCCCGTTTGAGCATTTCGGCGTCCGGCGCTTCCAGCTTGCCGGACAATTTCATCGCCAGCCGTTCGGCCGACAGCTGGATGGGCGTGAGCGGATTACGGATTTCATGGGCCAGCCGCTTGGCTACCTCGCCCCACGCCGCGTCGCGCTGCGCGCGCGCCAGGTCGGTAATATCGTCGAACACCACCACATAGCCGCCGCCGGACTGTTCCGGCAGCCGGGCGCCGCGCACCAGCAGGGTGCGCTCTCCCTGTGCGGTAACGTATTCCAGCTGGGTGTTCCAGTCTTCCTGCTTGGGATCTTCCGCGTGCTGCAGCATGACTTCCACTAGCGGCGTCATGGCCGGCACCAGCGTGGACCACTGCCAGGCCGGCAAGGGCGCTATCTCGGAAAAATCCACACCCAGAATCCGCCCGGCGCTGGTATTGGCGGCGCGCACCAGCCATTCGCCGTCCAGCGCCATCACGCCGGCGCTGAGCGTGGCCAGAATGCTTTCCAGGTAAAGTTTGCCGCTTTCCAGCGCCTGCTGGTTCTGCACCGCCGTCAGCCTCGCCTCTTCCAGTTGCTGCGTCATGCGGTTGAACAGGGTGGTGAGCATGCCCAGTTCATCGCGGCGAAACACCGGATGCCGCCGCGAGAAGTCGCCCTGCGCCACCGCCCGCGTACCTGCGGCCAGCTCCGACAGCGGAGCGGACAAGCGTTCGGACATGAACAGCGCGAAAGCCAGCGCCGAGGTCAGCGCCAACAGGCAGGCCAGCGCCAGCGTCAGCATGTAAAACGTCTTTAAGCCATCCCGCGACAACAAAAGCTGGTGATACTCCGAGCGCGCATTTTCAATCTGTTCCGCGTCGCGGGCAATGCCCGGCGGTGCGGACTGCAAGACCTGCAGCACGCGCATCTGATCGTCCAGGCCGCGATAAGCCAGTAAAACACGCAGATTCAGGCCGGAAGCGTCGTTCTCGATACTCTTGTCGGCGATGCGCGGCTTGAGCGCGCGCACCGCATTGCGGGCCGGTGGTTGCGGCAGGCCGGAGCCGCCATTGGCGAATGCCTGCAACTCACCGTTGCGATTGAACAGGGCCACTTCTTTGAGGCCGAACTGTTCGCGCAAGCGCTCCAGTCGCGAGGGCAAAAGCCCATCCGGCGCGCCATCGATATCGTCCAGAATCACGCGACTCTTTCGGCCAACGTCGTCCAACACGTAGTTGAGCGAGCTGCGGCCCAAGTCCAGGCCGCGCTCCAGCGCCGACTCGACGCGCACGTCGAACCAGCTTTCGATGCTGCGAGTGAGAAATTGGGCGGAAATGGTGAAAACCAGCAAGCCCGGCACCAGGGACACCAAGGCAAACATCACCACCAGCCGCTGGGTGAGCTTGGCGCCGAATACGCGGTTTTTCACGCGCTGGCGCAAGCGCAGCAACTGGCGGCCCACGATGGCCAGCAAGGCCAGCAACAAGGCGCTGTTGAAGCCGAACACCCACCAATAATATTCAGCCAGCTTGGAGGCGTTGCCGGTGGCCACCGCCAGAAGATAGAGCATGATGGCGCCGAACGCGGCCAGGGCCGTCACGGCAAAACGCATCAGCCGCCCTCCTTGACATTGAGGGAGGTCCAGTTGGAGGACAGGCTCCAGTCGGAAGAGCCCAAAGCATTTAACTGGAAGGGTTTGGGCAACTCGCCGATGTCCAGTACCAAGCGGATGCGGCCCGCCACTTTGCCGGGGCTTTTCGGGTCCAGCGCGCCGTTGTCCAGTACGCGCCAGTCCTGAATGGCGCCCACTACGCCCATGGCTTCGTTCAGTGAGCCGTAGTAATTGGAAAAGCTGCCGATGGTGACGCGGTAGCGCGAGGTCAGCGGTTGGTAGCTGAGTTTGTAGGCCAGCGAAGCATGCGGATCGAACCACTCCTTGAGGTCAAGGTAGTAGGCGGTGCTGCGCGGTTTGGTCAGCTGGAATTCCAGCCGGAAGGTGAGGGTAACGCCCTGCTGCAGGGCATCGCTGAGGCTGTTCGGC
This sequence comes from uncultured Aquitalea sp., assembly GCF_945957525.1. Lineage (GTDB taxonomy): Bacteria > Pseudomonadota > Gammaproteobacteria > Burkholderiales > Chromobacteriaceae > Aquitalea. The sequence continues at coordinate 119,921 of NZ_CAMFLA010000001.1, forward strand.
AAACGGGTCTGAAAGCGGCTGCTTACCGACAATTGGCCGTCAGGCGTCAGTTCTGCCTCGGCTCGACGCGCCACAATGCCTTCGGCCTGCGCCGTCATGACGGTGCAGGCCAGCAGCCAGATGCACAGGCTAATGTTTCTCAAGCAGCGCGTAATAGAAGCCGTCATGGCGCTCACAAGGGAGCAGCTGCCGCTGCTCAAGACAGACGGCGTCAGCGTGGCGGCTCAGGAACGCCGTCAGCTGCTGCTGGTTTTCTTCCGGAAAAATCGAGCACGTAGCGTAAAGCATTTTCCCGCCGGAAGCGAGTAGCGGCCAGAGCGCGTCCACCATGGCGGCCTGCTGGCGCGCCAGTGCGGCGAAATCGCCCGGACGGCGCAGCCACTTGATATCCGGATGCCGACGCACCACTCCGGAAGCCGAGCAGGGCACATCGGCCAGGATGCGATCAAAGCGGCGGCCTTCGGCAAACGTGTCGGCCTGGCCAGCATCAGCTGCCAACAAGGTGGCGTTCAGACCGATGCGGTCCAGATTGTCCCGCACCCGTTGCAGGCGTTGTGCGTCGATATCCAGCGCGGTAACGTCCACGTCGGCGATTTCCAGCATGTGGCAGGTCTTGCCGCCCGGCGCGGCGCAGGCATCCAGCACATGCTGTCCGGGCTGGAGATCCAGCAGCCGCGCGGCCTGTTGCGCGCCCCAGTCCTGCACCGATACCCGGCCTTCGGCAAACCCCGGCAGTTCGCGCACATTCACCGGCCGGGCCAGCAGCACCGCAGTGTCGTCCAGCGCCTCGCCCTCCATGCCGGCCTGGCGCAAGGCGTCCAGATAGGCCTTGGCGTCGCCATGGCGGCGATTGACGCGCAGCGTCATCGGCGGATGGCTGTTATTGGTTTCCAGCACGCGCTGCCATTCTTGCGGATAGGCTTTCTGCATGGCCTTGATCCACCAGCGCGGATGGCTGGTGGCGGCTTCCAGATCGCGATCCGCCGCCGCGATCAGGGCCTCCCGCTGGCGCAGGAAGTTGCGCAGCACGCCGTTGACCAAGCCTTTGAAACGGCCTTGCTCCAAGCGCTCGGCCATTTTCACCGCTTCGTTCACCACCGCGTATTCGGCGGCGCGGGTATGCGTCAGCTGGTACATGGCCACCATCAGCAGACGCTCGACGCGCGCCTCCGGCAAGGGCTTGGCCACCAACCGTCGCAGCCAGAAGCGCAGACGGCCCAGATGGCGCAACGAGCCGTAGCTGATGTCCTGCAGCGCGGCGCGCTCGGGCGGCGGCAAATCGCCCTGACGCTGGGCTTGGGCCAGCGCCTCGGTGAGCGTCTTGCCGGATTCCACATCGCCGATCACGCCGGCGGCCAATTGCTGAATGTAATGCATGCCTGTCGCTATACCTTGCTGTCGCCGCCTCTGGCGGCATGAAAAACGGCCGGGGTCGCGCGGGACGCCGGCCGATATTGCCCGTATCGGGAGGGAATGATACTTCAGACCACCCCGCGCGCCATAGCCTGCAAACGGGCGACGCGCTCTTCCGTGTGGGGATGGGTGCGGAACAGATCGCCCATGCCGCCGCCGGACAGCGGGTTGATGATCATCATCTGCGCGGTTTCCGGATGCGCCTGCGCGGGCGGCATGGCAATGCCCTGCGCGTAGTACTCGATTTTTTGCAGTGCGTTGGCCAGCGCCAGCGGATCGCCGGAAATTTCCGCCCCTCCGCGATCGGCTTCGAATTCCCGCGCGCGGGAAATGGCCATCTGGATCACGCTGGCGGCCAGCGGCGCCAGCAGCGCTACCAGAATGCCGGCCAGCGGATTGACGGGTCGGCCGTTCTCATCGCGGCCGCCAAAGAACATGGCGAAGTTGGCCAGCGCCGATACCGCGCCGGCCATGGTGGCGCTGATGGTGGAGATCAGCGTGTCGCGGTGTTTGACGTGCGCCAGCTCGTGCGCCATCACCCCGCGCAGCTCTCGGTAATCCAGCATGCGCATGATGCCGGTGGTGGCCGCCACGGCGGCATGCTCCGGGTCGCGCCCAGTGGCGAAGGCGTTGGGCTGATCCTCGTGGATAACGTAAACGCGCGGCATGGGCAGGCCGGCACGCTGCGAAAGCTCCGCCACCATGCTGTAAAATTCCGGGGCGCTCTGGCCGTCCACCTCCTGGGCGTTGTACATACGCAACACCATTTGGTCGGAATTCCAGTACGCAAACAGATTCATGCCGCCGGCAAACAACAGTGCCAGCAACATGCCGCTCTTGCCGCCCACCATGCCGCCGATCAACCCGAGAAATGCCACGAAGGCGGCCATCAGCGCCGCCGTTTTCATCCAGTTGTTCATCCTGTTACCTCCGTCGCGTCAGACGTCACTCGCCCAGCCGGGTTCCCGCCAGCGAGGCGCGGCCCGCGACAAACTCCCTTGCCGCCAGTCGCTTACCGCCAGCCGCCTGCAGCTGGCTCAATGCCACCAGCCCCTCACCGCAGCCCACCACCACCCCGTCGGCATCGGCCCTGACAACCTTGCCCGGTTCGGCCTGCCCGGCCACCGCCTGCGCCATCCACAGTTTGAGCGGCTCGCCGGCCAGCAGCGTATGCGCGCCCGGCACCGGGTTGTAGGCGCGAATGGCCCGCGCCACCTGCTCGGCCGGCAGCGTCCAATCCACCAGCGCCTCTGCCTTGGTCAGCTTGTGCGCATAGGTAACGCCCTCTTCCGGCTGCTTGACCGGCGCAAGCGCATCCAGCCCTGCCAGGGCGGCAACAATCGCCTCCGCGCCGCAAACAGCCAGCCGGTCATGCAGGCTGGCGGCAGTTTCATCGGCGGCAATGTCCAGTTCATGCACCGACAGCATGTCGCCGGTATCCAGTCCCACGTCCATCTGCATGATGGTGATGCCGGTCTGGGCATCCCCCGCCAGCAATGCCCGCTGAATGGGCGCCGCGCCGCGCCAGCGGGGCAGCAGCGAAGCATGGATATTGAGACAGCCGCGCTGCGGAATCTCCAGCACCGCTTTAGGCAACAGCAAGCCGTAGGCCGCCACCACCATCACTTCGGCGCCCGCTTCGGCCAACATGGCCTGCGCTTCTTCCGTTTTCAGACTCAGCGGCTGCTCAACCCGCAGGCCGGCGGCCAGGGCCACTTCCTTGACCGGGCTGGGCTTGAGCTTCATGCCGCGCCCGGCCGGGCGGTCCGGCTGAGTCAGCACCAGGGGAATATCATGCCCGGCATCGATCAGCGCCTTCAGGGCCAGAGCGGCGAATTCGGGCGTGCCCGCAAAAATCAGTTTCATGGAAAGCCTTGTTGCGTAAAGAGAAAGAGACACGCTTTGCGTGTCTCAGATTATTGACACCCCCTATCGCTTCCCGGTCAGAAAGCGAGGCTCCCTTGCGGGGCAAGGGGGGATTGGGAGTAAACGGGAAGGCCGCGAAACCAACAGCTTGGCCGAAGGGCCCTTTCTCCCAATGACTTTGTCAGCAGCCTGAGCACGCTTCGCGCGTCTCTACAAATCCGGCCATGAGCCATCGCTTGCCCATGTTGGCCGAAGGCTTACATATTTTGCCGCTCCCGCTTCTTGAGCTTGGTGCGGATACGGCCCTGTTTCATCTCGGACAGGTATTCAACAAACACCTTGCCGTCCAGATGATCGATTTCATGCTGGATGCAAATGGCCAGCAAGCCGTCGGCTTCCAGTTCAAACTCTTTGCCGTCGCGGTCCAGTGCGCGCACTTTCACTTTCTCGGCGCGCGTCACCTTGTCATAAATACCGGGTACGGACAGGCAGCCTTCTTCGTAAACTGTCTCGCCTTCTTTTTCCACGATCACCGGATTGACGAACACGCGCGGCTCGTTGTGATCTTCGGAAATATCCATGACGACAAGCCGCTTGTGGAAGTCGACCTGAGTAGCCGCCAGGCCGATGCCCTTGGCGTCGTACATGGTTTCGAACATGTTGTCGATCTGAATGCGCAGGGCATCGTCAAAGGTCTGCACTGGCGTTGCCACGGTGTGCAGTCGCTCATCCGGGTAATGCAGAATGTTCAGCAGCGCCATCGGTTTTGTAGCTCCAAGTTGTCGTAATGCCATCAGCACGCCGATAATAGACGTGTCTGACGCATGCTCGTTTGTGGAAGGAGCGCACTCAGGCGCTCGATACTCTCATTATTGGGGCACTTTTCATGCGTAAAAGTATTATATCGCTTGCTTTGGCTCTGGGACTGGCCCTCCCAGCATTTTCCGACACGCTGACCCTGCGCGCCGATGCGCCCACCCGTTACACGGTGGTGAAGGGCGACACGCTGTGGGGCATCTCCGGCCGCTATCTCAAGAGCCCATGGAAGTGGCCGCAGCTGTGGCGGATGAACAAAAGCGAAATCCGCAACCCGCACTGGATCTATCCCGGCGACGTGCTGGTGCTCACCTACGTCAACGGCGAACCCCGCCTGACGCTGGAAAAAGGCGCGCAAGGCGACATCAAGTTATCGCCGCAAATGCGCATGGATGACATCGACCAGGCCGTCAACAGCATCCCGGCCAAGGCGATCGAACCTTTCCTCAAACGCCCCCTGGTCACCGACCAGGCCCAGTTCCAGAGTGCGCCGGTCCTCATCGCCGGCCCGGAACAACGCCTTGCCTTCGGCACCGGCGACAAGGTTTACGCCAATGGCGTGACCGAACCGGGCAGCTGGCAGGCCTTCCGTCCCGGCAAACCGCTGATCGACCCGGACACCAAGGAAAACCTGGGTTACGAGGTTGTCTACGGCGGCGACCTCGTGGTGGACAAGATCTCGCCCGATGTGCAAACCCTGCGCGTCACCGGCATCGCCGAAGAAATTCTCAAGGGCGACAGACTGGTGAAAGCGCCGAAAGACCAGTTCGTACGCTATGTGCCGCACGCGCCCGACAACGGCGTACAAGGCAAGATCATCGCCATCTACAACGGCGTGGACGGCGCGGCCCAATACTCCACCGTGATCATTAATCGCGGCAGCCGCGAAGGCGTGGAAAGCGGCCATGTGTTCGGCGTGTTCAAGAAAGGCAAGCCGATGGAAATCACCGCTGCAGACGGCCAGAAGAAGGTTGTGCTGCTCCCCGCCGAGCCGGGCGGCAAGGTGTTTATCTACCGCGTATTCGAGAAGGTTTCCTACGGTTTGGTCATGGAAAGCGCCACCGAACTGAACAAGGGAGACGTTATCGCCGCGCCGGAAGCGGAGTGACGGACAAAGCCTGGCTGCAACTGGCGCTGACGCCGGGCATAGGCCCGGCGGGTTTTTTGCGCCTGTTGCAGGCTTTCGGCCAACCTGAAGCGGCAATTGCCGCTCCTGCGGCTCATACCACGCCCTTCATCGGCCCGGCTGCCGCGCAAGCCCTGCGCGAGGGTGCCTCAGCAGCCGATGCCGATGCGGCGCTGATCTGGGCCGAACAAGCAGGCTGCAGCCTGATGACCCTGGCCGACCCCGACTACCCGCAAGCGCTGGCGGAGTCTCCCTCCCCGCCGCCGCTTCTGTTTCTGCGCGGTCGCAGAGCAATGCTGCAACAACCACTGCTGGCCATGGTGGGCAGTCGCAGCGCAACCCCGGTTGGCGAGAAAACCGCCCGGCGATTTGCCGGACAATTGGCGGAGCACGGCTACACCATCGTCAGCGGACTGGCCGGCGGCATCGACGCTGCCGCGCATCGGGGCGCGCTGGAATATCCGTCGTCCACCATCGCCGTCATCGGCACCGGCATCGACCGCGTCTACCCTTCGGCCAACCGCCAGTTGGCCCGCGATATCAGCGATCAAGGCCTGATCGTTTCCGAGTTCGCCCTTGGCCTGGGCCCGCTCGCCAGCCACTTTCCCCGCCGCAACCGCATCATCGCTGCCCTGTCGCGCGGTTGCCTTGTCGTGGAAGCCGGACTGAAATCCGGCTCGCTGATCACCGCAAGACTGGCAGCCGAGCAGGGGCGCGAGGTCATGGCGGTCCCAGGTTCCATCCATAATGCGCAAGCCCGCGGCTGCCACCAGCTGATTCGCGACGGCGCAGCGCTGGTGCAGAGCGCAGAAGACGTCCTGGATGAAGTGGGCCGCCTCCAGCGCCAAGCCAAGCCCAAAACAGTCATCCAGCCCTCGGACAGCGAGCACCCGTTGCTGGCCGCCATGGGGCATGACGCCATCCATGCCGAACAACTATCGCAGCAACTCGGGTTGACGCAAGGAGAGGTTTACGCGATGCTGCTCGAGCTGGAGCTTGCCGGCAGGCTGGCAACCCTGTCTGACGGCCGCGTCCAGCGGCTGGACTGACCCGGTCCGGCCCTCATGGCTTTATCACTGAAGATGATCTGATGTTTGACATTCTCGCCTACCTGTTTGAACAGTACCAAGACCCGGATTCCTGCGGCGATCGCGGCGTGCTGATGCGCCAGCTCGAAGCCGCCGGTTTTGAGGACGAGGAAATCAACGACGCACTGGACTGGCTGGACAGCGTGGCCAATATGGCCGACGGCCTCTACGCCAGCGCTGACGACGCCAGCGGCATGCGCATTTATGCCGATGCCGAACAGGAACGCCTGCCGGCGGAAGTGCGCGGCCTGATCCAGTTTCTGGAAGACCACGGCGCCCTGTCTCCGTCACAGCGCGAAATGGTGATCGACCGACTGTTCGCCCTGCCGGAAGACGATATCAACGTCGGCTCGGCCAAGCTGGTGGCATTGATGGTGCTGTGGGCGCAAAAAGCGGAACTGCCCATCCTGCTGGGCGAGGAGTTGCTGGACGCCATCCATGGCGAACCCACCATGCAATGACTTGTCAGCGGGCTATGGCCGGCTTACCATCCCGGCCTCCAAGCAAGCGGGCCGAATGACGGATTTCGACACAAGAGCGCCGACTGCGCTCTTGTTTTATTTGCATAGTTGCTTTATTTGATAGATAGACCCGCTATCAGAACCGCACACACCGGTTAACCAACGAAACGAAAACATGCCCTCCAGCCTCTTGATCGTTGAGTCGCCGTCCAAGGCGAAAACGCTGAAGAAATACCTGGGCCCGGACTTCGAAGTCCTGGCGTCCTACGGTCACGTGCGCGACCTGGTCCCCAAGAACGGGGCGGTGGATCCCGAAAAGGGCTTCGCCATGAAGTACCAGCTGATCGCCCGCAACAGCAAACACGTCGACGCCATCGTCAAGGCAGTTGGCGAGGTTGACCACGTCTATCTCGCAACTGACCCGGACCGCGAAGGCGAGGCCATTTCCTGGCATCTAGTGCAGATTCTCAACGGCAAAAAACTGTTGAAGGACAAAACCGCCCAGCGCGTGGTGTTCCATGAGATCACCAAAAACGCCGTACTGGACGCCATCCAGAACCCGCGCGAGGTAGCGCAGGAGCTGGTGGACGCCCAACAGGCTCGACGCGCGCTCGACTATCTTGTTGGTTTCAATCTGTCGCCGCTGCTGTGGAAGAAAATCCGCCGCGGCCTGTCCGCCGGTCGCGTGCAAAGCCCCGCGCTGCGCCTGATCTGCGAGCGCGAAAACGAGATCCGCAGTTTTGTGCAGCAGGAATACTGGTCAGTTCATCTGGACAGTCACAAAGGCCGCACCCGCTTTTCCGCCAAGCTTACCCAGCTGGCCGGCAAGAAGCTGGACCAGTTCGACATCCCCTCGGAAACCGAACAAACCGACATCCTGGCACGCTTGGCCAATGCCCCAGCCAGCGTGTCCAGCATCGAGAAGAAAAAGAAGTCGCGCAGCCCCGCCGCGCCCTTCACCACTTCCACCCTACAGCAGGAAGCCGTGCGCAAGCTCGGCATGACTACCGATCGCACCATGCGTACCGCCCAGCAACTGTACGAGGGTATCGACATCGGCCAGGGCACGGTGGGTCTGATCACCTATATGCGTACCGACTCGGTGGCGCTGGCCAATGAGGCCGTGGAAGAAATCCGCGGCTACATCAGCGACAAGTTCGACAACGAATTCCTGCCGAAAAACCCGGTCGCCTACAAGAACAAGTCCAAGAACGCGCAGGAAGCGCACGAGGCCATTCGCCCCACTTCCATCCTGCGCACGCCGGAATCGGTCAAGCCCTTCCTCACCAGCGACCAGTTCAAGCTGTACGACATGGTGTGGAAGCGCACGCTGGCCTGCCAGATGGCGCCTGCGCGCTTCGACACCACCTCGGTGGACATCGCCATGGGCGAAGGCGTATTCCGCGCCAGCGGCCAGGTGCAAACCTTTGCCGGCTTCCTCGCCATCTACGAAGAAGACGTGGACGACGCCGAAGACGAAGACAACGCCAAACTGCCGCTGCTGGAAGAGGGCGAAGCCCTGCCGGTGGACAAGCTCTACGGCGAGCAGCACTTCACCCAGCCCCCGCCGCGCTTCTCCGAAGCCAGCCTGGTGAAGGCGCTGGAAGAGTACGGCATCGGCCGTCCGTCCACCTACGCCAGCATCATCTCCACGCTGAAGGATCGCGAATACGTCATCCTGGACAAGAAGCGCTTCTTGCCCACCGACACCGGCGACATCGTCAACAAATTCCTGACTGAGCACTTCAGCCAGTACGTGGACTACAACTTCACCGCCAAACTGGAAAACCAGCTGGACGACATCGCCAGCGGCCAGCGCGCCTGGGTGCCGGTGATGGAAAGCTTCTGGAAGGGTTTTTCCAAGCAGATCACGGAAAAAGAAAGCATTTCCCGTGCGGAAGTCACCACGGAAAGCCTGGATGAAGCTTGCCCGAAATGCAGCAAACCCTTGTCGATCAAGTTCGGCAAACGGGGGCGCTTCATCGCGTGCACCGGCTACCCTGATTGCGACTACACCCGCAACATCGGTGAAACCGCCGAACAGGCGGCTGAAGAGGCGGAAGCGCCCACCATCATCGAAGGCCGCTCCTGCCCGGACTGCGGCGGCGAACTGCACATCAAGAAGGGCCGTTACGGCAAGTTCATCGGTTGCGCCAATTACCCGAAGTGCAAGCACATCGAACCGCTGGAAAAACCCCGCGACACCGGTGTGGAGTGTCCGGAGTGCAAGTCTGGCCACCTGATCGAACGCAAGAGCCGCTATGGCAAGCTGTTCTACAGCTGCAACACCTATCCCAAGTGCAAATACGCCACCTGGAATCCACCGGTAGCCGAGCCTTGCCCCAAGTGCAACTGGCCCATCCTGACCATCAAGACCACCAAGCGTCGCGGTACGGAAAAGGTGTGCCCGCAGAAGGAATGCGGCTATAGCGAAGTGATTGCTCCGCCGGAAGCCAAGGCTGAAGAATAAGCCGGCAAGTACGTACTGCCCGCCATCACAACGCCGCGCTACCGCGGCGTTGTTTTTTTGCAGCCGACCCACACCCCAACACGGATGCGACATCAGCGCATTGTCATCAACAAACAACTGATTTTAATGATTATTTTCCAGCAAAGAGGCCTATAATCCGCTGACCGGACCACAACACGGGCCCGAGTTGTGCGGGCCGGAACGCAGCCGGTCGCAACGGTTCCCTCGACGGACCGCCCCACCCTTGATGGGCAAGGCGCCGCCTTTACCAACAGGCGGCGCTTTCTATTTCGCCGCGCCCCATCCCGTCCGCGGCACAGGCAGATTGCTGGACATGAATAGTCGGTTCTTTTTCATCGGAGGCACGGTCCTCACCCTGTTCGGGCTGTTGTCAGGCCATTGGCTGATGCTGCCCATCGCTTTCTTCGTGGCGTTTTCCGGCATGATTTTGGCCGACCGCGAACAATTGTCCGAGATGGACGCACACACCGCCGCCATGCTGCTGGCGGTACCAGGGCGTCCACCGCTGTTGCCGCTGGACCACTTCACCGGCCGCGAGCTGCTGTTTTACCGCGCCGGCTGCCCGGTCTACCGCCAGTTGCTGTCGCAAGGGCGCTGCTGGGAGCTGGTGGGCGAACAGGGCAAGGTGGAGGATGAGTCCGGCTGTATCCGCGTTTACCCCGGCTATCTCTACCGACGCGTTCAGCGCTGAGCCTCTTCGGCCGACGTCGGTTCGGCCTCTGTTTCCCGGATCTCCCGACCAAGAAAGAAGTTGAGCGCGGTTCTCAGTACCGCAATCGCCGCCAGTTTGCCGATCTGATCCCAACTGGGAGCCACTGCGGTGGAAAGGATGTCTGCCGCCAGTTGCAGCTCCAGCGCCAGCGCCAAGAAGCGAGCGAAGCGCAGGCGCACGGCGTTGTATCGCATCGCGCTGCCGGGGCTCAGGCAGCTTTTCAGATACAAAGCACCCGCAGACACCACCCCGACGCCAATCACCAGCGCGCCGCAAGCTTCCACGCCCAGCTTCAGCCACAGCACCAGATTGAGCACCAATTCTTCCACGCCGGCCTCAGTGGGGTTCAGCATGCGCGCCTCCTGTTCTTCATAGACAGCTTGGAGCTTGCCAGAGTCGAGGCTCCGGCTCCAGCGCAACGGGCAAGGCCGGCTCGACGCACGCTACAATGGCGCGTCCCTCCCTTGTCCTTGCCATGCTTATTCTTCTCAAAATCGCGCTGGTGCCAACGCTGCTGTACTTGCTGGCCCAAGCAGGCCAACGCTGGGGCTACCGTCGCGCCGGTTGGCTGTCTTCCTTGCCTTGGGTGGCAGGGCCAATTCTGTTGGTGCTGACGCTGGAGCAAGGCCCGCGCTTTGCCGCTCAGGCCGCCCTACTGTCGCTGGCGGCCATTGCCGCGTCGGAAGCCTTCAATCTGGCGTACGCTCACGTCTGCCGGCGCACAAACTGGCCTGCCGCGCTGAGCGCAGGCCTGGGCGCCTGGCTGATTATCGCCTCGCCGTTGCCCTGGCTGGCTGTCAATCTGCCTGCGGCTTTGGCCATTGCAGCGCTGGCTTGCGTGGTAAACCTCTGCTGGCTGCCTATTGCGGCAAACGCATCGCCGCCCTTGACCACCGCCAGGCGCAGCCTGCTGCCCCGCATGCTGGCAGGCGGACTGCTAACGCTGGCGGCTTCCCTGATAGCGGGTCGCGCTGGCCCGCACTGGGGCGGCATCGTGGCGGTTTTTCCCTTGCTGGGCAGTCTGCTGGCGATTGAGGTGCAATGCAGTCAGGGCACGAATGCGGTTTGGCATCTGATGCGGGGGATGACCCAGGGGCGACCGGGCTTTGCAGCTTTCTGCGCGGTACTGACCACCAGCCTTGGCAGTTTGTCACCGGCAGTTGCGTTTGGCGCGGCAACCATCGCCAGCGTCGCGGTTCAGCAGGCCGCGGAACAATGGCGCAGGAGAAGGGAAATAACGGTAGCACTGCGCAGCTGACCCCAACCCGGCCCCGTTCAAGCCTTGTCGCTAAGCGGCAAGGCTTGCGCAATGCGATATTGGAGATGGGCTTTTTGCGGGGCGAGCCAAAGCGCAAGCAAGACAAGCAGAGCGGGATGTCAAGTGCATTCCGCGGCCGCTTTAACGACGCGCGGCGCGCTCGCTGTGATGCTTAGAGAAAACAACAAACTACTGATGCCACGTTGCGCCGGCTGGCTTTACGCAAACAGTGCCGGCGTCGTCGCGCCCTGGGTCAGCCGTAAAACTGATTTTTGGCAGCCGTTCTTAGCCGAACAACACCAGCCCCCACATGGTGGCCAGATTGATCAAGCCCAGCAGCTGGGCGGCGCTGCCCATGTCCTTGGCGCGCTTGGCCAGCGGGTGGCGCTCCAGCGAGGTGTGATCAACGGCGGCTTCGATGGCCGAATTAAGCAGCTCAATGATCAACGTGGCGATGGAACTGGCGATCAGCAAGGCGCGCGCCAGGGGTGAGGCGTGAATCAGCAGCGCGGCGGGAATGAGGATGATGGCCAGTAATGAGAGCTGCCGGAAGGCATCTTCATGGCGAAAGGCGGCGCGCAAGCCGTCCAATGAGTAACCGAATGCGTTGATGAGGCGCTGGACGCCGGTCTTGCCCTTGAACGGGCTTTCCTGATGCTGGGTCATGTCGGATATCCAGTAATGGTCATGGCGCGGCGCGCGGCCGGCCGGGTCGCAGGCATGGTAATGGCTGGCGGGACGCCATCGCAAGCCTTGCCTTGCGCTGAACCGTCGCAGTTGCACGCTCCTGCTCCATGCTGCGCCCGGTTGATGACAAGACGTCAGGCGCTGCTTTTTAGCGCAGGCAAGATGATGGCCGCACCGGGAAAACGTTTCGGCCAACCGCGAGGTTGGCCGAAGAGGTGCTCCGCGAGAAGCAAAGCCGCTGCGCGATGAGACGGTTTAACGCCGCTGACGACACCTCGCGCAGACCCTGGGTCATGGTGCTCCGGCGCTGGCAGTACTTGAGTACGACAAGGAGGCGCAACGCAGGATCAGGGGTTTTGTCAGCGGGTCTTACTGGCCGCAGGCGCGCTCCAGCGCATCGATGTACAAGCCTGCAACATTGAGGTCGGTCTGGTCCATGATTTCGCGGAAGCAGGTGGGGCTGGTAACGTTCACTTCGGTCAGGTAATTGCCGATGACGTCCAGGCCGGCCAACAGGATGCCGCGCCGCTTCAGTTCAGGCCCGACGATCTCGGCGATTTCGCGATCGCGCGCGCTCAGGGGACGGGCTTCGCCGCGACCGCCGGCAGCCAGGTTGCCGCGCGTTTCGCCGGCAGCGGGAATGCGCGCCAGGCAGTAATCCACCGGCACGCCGTCGATCACCAGCACGCGCTTGTCGCCGTCGCGGATTTCCGGAATGTAACGCTGCGCCATCACGGTGCGCTTGCCGCGCAAGGTGATGGTTTCCAGAATCACCGACAGGTTCGGATCATCCGGCGTCACGCGGAAAATACTGTCGCCGCCCATGCTGTCCAGCGGTTTGAGAATCACATCCAGATGCTGGCGCACAAAGGCCTTCAAGCGGGCCGCCTCGCCGGTGACCATTGTGGGCGCCGTCAGCTCTGGGAAATTCAGGATCGCCAGCTTTTCGTTGAAATCGCGCAGCGCCTGACCGCTGGTGAATACCTTCACGCCCTGACTCTCGGCCATGGTGAACAGCTGAGAGGCGTAGAGGTACTCCATGTCGAACGGCGGGTCCTTGCGCATCACCACCGCATTGAAGGCGGTGAGCGGTTGGCGATGCATCTCGTCCAGCTTGTACCAGGCGGGATGATCGCCCTTGCGCTCATCCGTGACGGTGAGCCCGCGCGCGTCCACCAGCAGGCGGCCGCCCTCCACCGACAAATGCCTCGCTTCGGCAAACGACAGGGCGTGGCCGCGGCTGGCCGCCTCCTCCATCATGGCGAAGGTGGTGTCCTTGTAAATCTTGAACTGCTCAAGCGGGTCGGCGATGAACAGGATGCGCATGGGTGTCTCCTGAGTGAGGGCTTAATCGCGCTCGGGGTCGGTGGCTTCAAGTTCCAGCGCGGAAGCCAGCAGCGCCAGACGGGCGATGACACCGTAGGCGTAGAAGCGGTTGGGCGCACAGTCCGGCGTGCCGTTCTTGTCCGGCAGGCAGACTGTTTCGAAAGACAACGGCACAAAGTGCATGCCCGGCGCATTGAGGTTTTCGTCGATGCCGCGACCAGTATGCACGCGATAGAAACCGCCGGTAACGAAGCGATCCATCATGTACACCACCGGCTCGGCCACGGCATCCTCCACCGTTTCGAAGGTATAAACGCCTTCTTGCACGATGACTTCGGACACTTCCAGACCTTCCTTCACCACCGACATCTTGTTGCGCGCCTTGCGGTTGAGGCCGATCACCTCTTCCGGCGACTTGACGCTCATCACGCCCATCCCGTAGGTGCCGGCATCGGCCTTGACGATGACGAAGGGATCGTTGCTGATACCGTATTCGCGGTACTTGGCGCGGGTGCGGTCCAGCATGCGCGCCACAGCCTCGGCCAGCGCGTCCTCGCCCTGGCGAGCATGGAAATCCAGCCCGCTACAGCTCTCGAAATAGGGATTGATCGTCCACGGGTCGATGGAAATGAGCTGGGCGAAATCGTTCGCCACCTTGTCGTAGGCCTGAAAGTGATTGCTCTTGCGGCGCACAGCCCAGCCGGCATGCAGCGGGGGCAACAAATGTTGCTCGATGTCGACCAGCAGCTCCGGGATGCCTGCTGACAGATCATTGTTGAGCAGTACCACACAGGGGTTGAAACCATCCGCCAGCATCAGGCGATTGCCGCGACGCACGATGGGTTCCAGACGGACGATATCGCCGCCCGCGCTGGTCAGCTCGGTGATTTCCGTGATTTCCGGGTTGAGCGAACCCAGGCGTACCTTGAGGCCGGCCTGCTCGAAGATGTGCACCAGCGTGGCCACGTTCTGCAGGTAGAACGTGTTGCGAGTGTGATTCTCGGGAATCAGCAAGATGGAGCGCGCTTCCGGGCACACTTTTTCCACGGCGGCCTGCGCGGCCTGGATGGACAAGGGCAGGAAATCGCGGTTGAGATTGTTGTGGCCGCCCGGGAACAGGTTCATGTCCACCGGCGCGAGCTTGAAGCCACTGTTGCGCAAATCCACCGAGCCGTAGAACGGGGCCGCGTGATTGTGCCACTGGCTGCGGAACCAGTGTTCGATGTGAGGCTGCGCCGTGAGAATGCGGCTTTCCAGCTCCAGCAGCGGGCCGGTCAGGCTGGTGGACAGGTGTGGGACGGTCATGTGCTCCCCTTCGGTGCAATGCATCGGAATAATCCTTGCATGGTGGGGGTGTGCAGGCGTTTCTTCAAGCGATGCGTGCCATTCGTTTTGCATTTTCAGCGCAACAAGGGCCGCGCATGCGCGGCCCTTGTTCGACAGTCTGACGGCAGTCACCGCACACGCCGCTGCGAGCGGCACTTGCTTACGGCAAACCACTGCAGCTCAGCATCAGGTATTTGCTGGCCGCGCTTAGGCCGGCGCGCCATCAAACGGCCAGTCCTCGTGGTATGCGTCCCGATACAGCGCCTGCAATGTGTCCCAGCCAAAATGGTGGTTCTGACAGCCCGGCGTCGTCACCTTGATGGCGCCGATGATGTTGGCGAGGCGGCCAGTGAAGCGCCAGTCCAGTCCGCGGCTGATGCCGTACATCAGGCCGGCGCGGAAGGCGTCGCCGCAACCCATCGGGTCCACCGGTTTTACCGGCATCTGCACGCGCGGAATCAGATGGATGGAGTCGCCCACATACACCTCCGCCCCCTTGGAACCGCGCGTCACCACCAGCGCCTTCACCTTGCGGCGCAGGTCCTCCACCGTCAGGCCGGCGCGCTCGCGCATCAGCTCGCTCTCGTAGTCGTTGATCGTGACGTAACTGGCCAGCTCGACGATCTGGTGAATCTCGTCGCGCGACAACAGCGGCAGCTCCTGACCCGGATCAAAAATGAAGGGGATGCCCGCTTCGGCCAACTCGCGGGAATGTTGCAAAAAGGCCTTGTAACCGCCCGGCGAGAGTATGGCCAGTTCGATGGGGTCGGGAATGTCGGCAATGTGGTTTTCCGTAGCGAAATCCATCGCGCCCGGATGGAAGGCCATCAGTTGATTGCCGTCTTTGTCGGCGATGCCGAAACACTGCGAGGTATACTGCTTGCGGATCAAGCGGATGAAGCGGTCGTCCACGCCTGCGCGCTTCAGGTGCTGGCGATAGGGCTCGAAGTCCTCTCCCACCACGCCCATCACGATGGGTTTCTCGCCCAGCAGCGTCAGGCTGTAGGCGATGTTGCCGGCCATGCCGCCAAATTCGCGACGCATGCCGGGGGCAAGGAAAGTGGTGGATATCTTATGCAATTGATCGGGCAGAATCTGACTGTCGAACCTGCCGTGAAACGAGAACAAAGTATCGTAGGCCAGCGCCCCGCATACCAGGAGAGACATGCTGAATCCGGAAAAAAATCAATCTAGTAGTTTAACATGAAACTATCTGACAATTCCGAGCCTGTTCAACAGCTTGCGCGCATGCGTGCGGCATGGTACGGGCAGACACCATACTGCAGGACAGCGTTCGCGCAGAGGCCTGAACGGAAACTCTGTCCCACCGCTGCCCTCCAAGCCACTTCACCGTTATGAGCACAACCACCATGAATCGCCGCTCCCTGTTTGCCGCGCTGCTGCTTGCCTGCGCCCTTCCCCTCGCTGCCCAAGCCGACACGCCGCTGGCGCAAACCCGCTTCGGCACGCTGGACGGCAAAGGCAGTACCACGCTGTCCGCCTGGCGCGGCAAAGTAGTGCTGGTGAATTTCTGGGCCACCTGGTGCGCGCCCTGCCGCGAGGAAATGCCCATGCTCAACAAACTGCGCGAACAATACAAAGGCAAGGGTCTGGAAGTGGTGGGCATTGCACTGGA
Source organism: uncultured Aquitalea sp. (assembly GCF_945957525.1). Taxonomy (GTDB): domain Bacteria; phylum Pseudomonadota; class Gammaproteobacteria; order Burkholderiales; family Chromobacteriaceae; genus Aquitalea. The sequence goes on from NZ_CAMFLA010000001.1 coordinate 136,127, forward strand.
CAATCGCACGGAAGCCAGCAACTTTGCCAAGCAATTGCGCATCGGCTATCCAGTGGTGATAGGCGACAGCGATACCCTGGGCCTGCTGCGTCAACTGGGCAATCCCGCCGGCGCGCTGCCCTACTCCATCATTCTGGATCGCAACGGCCAGCAAGTGGGCAAGTTGCTGGGCAAGCTGGATGAAAAAACGTTGTCCGACACCTTGCAACGCTATTTCTGAGCGCCCGCGCGGCGCTTGGCGAGAAGGCTGCGCATGCCGCAGGACATATGCTCGCCCTGAGGCCGGAGCCCGCGCCGTAGCGCCAGACAGACAAAACGCCCCGCCGGTTCATACCCGGCGGGGCGTTTTCGTTTGCTTGCCGCGCAAAGGGCACGGCGGGCTGGCTTACAGACTGGCAGCCAGCGTCGCGCCCTGATTGATGGCGCGTTTGGCGTCCAGCTCCGCCGCCACGTCGGCACCGCCAATCAGATGCACCGCCTTGCCAGCATCCAGCAAGGGTTGTTGCAGTTCGCGCAGCGGCTCCTGACCTGCGCAGAGAATCACATTGTCCACCGGCAGCACTTGCGGTTCGCCCTTGATCACCACGTGCAGGCCGGCGTCGTCGATGCGCTCATAAGACACGCCGGACACCATCTTCACCTTCTTCATCTGCAGGCTGGCCCGATGAATCCAGCCGGTCGTCTTGCCCAGACCGTCGCCAACCTTGCTGGCCTTGCGCTGCAACAGCCACACTTCACGCGGGCTGGCGTGCGGCTGCGGGCCTTGCGGGCTGAGACCGCCCGGATGCTCCACCGCCATGTCCACGCCCCATTCGCGCATGAAAGCTGCGACGTCCAGCGAGGTGGACGGGCCTTCCTGGGTGAGGAACTCCGCCGTATCGAAACCGATACCGCCCGCGCCGATGATGGCCACGCGGCGCCCCACCGGCTTGCCGTGCTTGAGCACATCCAGATAGCTCAACACCTTGGGATGATCCACGCCCGGGATGGCGGGGGTGCGCGGCGCGATGCCGGTCGCCAGCACCACCTCGTCAAACGCTGTCAGGTCTTCAGCCTGCACGCGGCGACCCAGCGCCAGCGCGACGCCAGTTTCCTCGATACGTTTGCCGAAGTAGCGCAGGGTTTCATAGAACTCTTCCTTGCCCGGCACGCGCTTGGCCACATTGAACTGGCCGCCGATTTCAGCGGCGGCGTCAAACAGGGTGACCGCGTGACCGCGTTCGGCGGCGATGGTGGCGCAAGCGAGGCCGGCCGGGCCGGCGCCGACCACGGCGATGTTCTTGCGCTGGGCGGCCGGCGTGTAGTTGAGCTCGGTCTCGCGGCAGGCGCGCGGATTCACCAGGCAGCTGGTGAGCTTGCCCTGGAAAATGTGGTCCAGACAGGCCTGATTACAGCCGATACAGGTGTTGATGCTGTCGGCGCGGCCGGCAGCGGCCTTGTTGACGAAGTCCGGATCCGCCAGGAAGGGACGCGCCATCGACACCATGTCGGCGCAGCCCTCGGCCAGGATGCCCTCCGCCACTTCCGGGGTGTTGATGCGGTTGGTGGTAATCAGCGGAATCTTCACCTTGCCCATCAGCTTTTTGGTCACCCAGGCAAAACCGCCGCGCGGCACCATGGTGGCGATGGTGGGCACGCGGGCTTCATGCCAGCCGATGCCGGTGTTGATAATGGTGGCGCCAGCCGCTTCGATCGCCTGCGCCAGCTGGGCCACTTCGTCCCAGCTGCTGCCGTCCTGTACCAGGTCCAGCATGGACAGGCGGTAAATGATGATGAAGGCCTCGCCCACGGCGGCGCGCACCGCCTTGACGGTTTCCACGGCGAAGCGAATGCGGTTTTCAAAACTGCCGCCCCAATCATCGCTGCGCTTGTTGGTGGCGCGGGCGATGAACTGGTTGATCAGATAGCCTTCGGAACCCATCACTTCCACGCCGTCATAGCCGGCGGCCTGCGCCAGCGCTGCACAGCGGGCAAAATCGGCGATGGTTTGCCGAATGTCGGCATCGGAGAGTTCACGCGGTTTGTAGAAGTTGATCGGCGCGATCAGCGGCGACGCGGAAACGCACTTTTCCTGAAAACTGTAGCGGCCGGAATGCAGAATCTGCAGCGCGATCTTGCCGCCGGCGGCATGTACGGCGTCGGTCACTTTGCGGTGGTCCGGCACATGCGTTTCGTCCGCCAGCATGGATGCGCCTTCCGCCACGCAACCTTCCGCGTTGGGCCCAACGCCGCCGGTGACGATCAGCCCCACGCCACCGCGCGCGCGCTCGGCATAGAAGGCGGCCATCTTATCGAAACCGCCGGGGGCCTCTTCCAGACCGGTGTGCATGGAACCCATCAGCACCCGGTTTTTCAGCGTGGTGAAGCCCAGGTCCAGCGGCGCGAGCAGATGCGGGTAAGCGGTCATGTTTCGTCCTCGTGTTGCCGGGCAGTTTCGCCCGGTCGGTGTTGCGGCGCGGCCCGCTCTTGGAAGAGGCGCGGGCGCGGCGTTCATGATGCGTCGACAATACTTACTAGTAAGTAAGTTGTCAACGCGCTCTCCTGTGCGCCGGCTGGTCAAAGCCGTCGGCACCGTGGACAATGGCTTTTTTGCCTCAACTTCACCGCATCATGACCACGCTGACCGGCCCACGTTTGCGCCTGCGCCCGCTCACTGCCGACGACGCCCCTTTGCTGGTGGCGGCCGCCAGCGATGGCGAACTATGGCGCTCGCCCTTTACGGTCATCCCCTCGGCCGACACTGTCGCCGCCTATCTGGACAAAGCCCTGGGCGGACTGGCGCAAGGCCATATGCTGCCCTTCGCCATTGAGGCGCAGGCCAGCGGCCAGGTGATAGGCAGCACCCGTTTCTGGAAGATAGACCACGCCAACCGCAAGCTGGAAATCGGCGGCAGTTGGCTGGGCCTGCAATGGCAAGGCGGCTTTGCCAATCCGGAAGCCAAATGGCTGATGCTGTCGTACGCCTTCGACCAACTACGCTGTGTGCGGGTGCAGTTCACCACGGATGTGCTCAATGAGCGCTCGCGCGCCGCCATCCTGAAGCTGGGCGCGGTAGAAGAAGGGATCATCCGCCATGAGCGCATCATGCCGGACGGCCGCCTGCGCGACTCGCTGCGCTTCAGCATGCTCGACCACGAATGGCCGGCCGCACGCGACCGCCTGTTAACCCGCCTTGCCCACTTTGACTGAACCATGTCCCTTGCCCGCACCCTAGGCCGTCTGGCCGCCCTGCCGCCCCTGATGGCCGCAGCGGTTGTCGCCCTCACCGATTCGATGTTCTGGCCCGGCGCGGTTTACCTTGCCCTCAGTCTGCCCACTCTGCTGCTGTATGGCTGGGACAAACGGCAGTCCATGCGTCATGGCCGGCGCATTCCGGAAAAATGGTTGCATCTGTGCGAACTGGCCGGCGGCTGGCCCGGCGCACTGATCGGCCAACAGTGGCTGCATCACAAATGCAGCAAAGCCGCCTATCAATGGCGCTACTGGCTGATCGTTCTGATTCACTGGGCGCTGTGGGCCGGCTATTTCGGCTGGCGCTGGCATCTGGCCCACCCTGTTCCGGCCGCCTGACCTCCTCCAGCAGTTCAGCGCAACAGCGGCAAACTGCCGGTGTGGCCGGTCACCCTCTCGGATGGGCCATACAGCGCCAGTCCCTGATAGCGGAGACTCGTCTCAGGCGTGACCGCCAGATGCGCGGCGTATTCCTCATAGCTGCGGGTGGTGCGAGTAGCGCTGGTCACCTCCACTACCGTCAAGCCGGTTTCGGCGTGCAAGGTTTGCCGAAGGGTAGAGAGCTGTTCGGGCGTGGCCTTCAATACCGGTAAGGCCAGACGGGTAATGCCGGCGCGTTCGCGGCCTTCAGCATCGGGCAGATCCTCGCCCACCAGTTCCGGGTGCCGCCGCCCCAGGCTCAGCGCCAGGATGGCCGCAGTATTGGCAATCACGCCGCCCGGCAGGGTGCCGTCCAGCACCAGCACGCATTTCAGTTGTGTCATGGGATAACTCCGAGTGGTGAAAACGCTACTGTAGCGGGCGGACAGCGCCGACATAATCCCATAATATTGACGCTCACCATTCTACAAAATCGAACAATGATCGATGACCTGCGCGCGCTGGCCGTGTTTGCCAGCACGGTGGACAACGGCTCCTTTCGCGGTGCGGCAAAACAGCTGGGGCTGTCTCCTTCGGTGGTAAGCCACCATGTGGCGCGACTGGAAAGCCGGTTGGGCACGGCCTTGCTGTATCGCTCCACCCGGGCGCTGTCGCTGACCGAGGCGGGCGCACTGCTCTATCAGCACGCCAGCGTCATGCTGGCTTCCGCCCGCGAAGGGCTGGATGATGTGACCCGGATGCAGGCCCAGTTGCGCGGCACGCTCAAACTGACGCTATCCGCCTTTCTGGCGCGCCACCCGCTGCTGGGCTGGCTGGCCGAATTTGCCGCCGCGCACCCCGGCGTGGGCCTGCGCATGGACTTTTCCGATGACAAGCAAGCGCTGATCCGCGACGGCATCGATCTTGCCATCCGGGTGGGCCCGCTGGAGGACAGCAATTTGCGCACGCGGCGACTGTTCAGCCTGCAACGTTGCCTGGCGGCGTCGCCCGCCCTGTTGCGCGAGCGCGGCCATGCAGCCTCTCCCGAAGCGCTCGCCGACTGGCCGTGGATAGGCCTGAGCATGCGGGCCGACCACAAGACGCTGCGCCATGCCGAACTGGGCGACAAGCACTTTCGCATCCGGCCGCGCGTGGTGGTGAATCAGGTGGATGCCGCCTGCCAGTTGGCGGCTGCCGGGGCAGGTTTGGCCACCCCGCCGCTGTTTCTGGCGCAGGCAGCACTGGAGAGCGGCGCGCTGGTCAATCCCCTGCCCGGCTGGGCGCCGCCGCCGCTGGAGGTGCAGGCGGTGTGGCCGGCAGGCGGCGCGGAAAGCCTGGCGCGACGATTGGCGGCCTGGCTGGCCGAACGGGCCGAGACTAGGCCACTCGTTTGAGCCAGCCGAGCAAATCCGCCATCACTTGATCGCGATTGCTTTCGTTGAGCATTTCGTGACGACCGCCCGGATAAACCCGGGTTTCCACATCACGCAGCCCCGCCGCCCGATAGCGGCGCGCCAACTGCCCCAGCGCCAGCTTGCCCTGGCTGACCGGATCGCGACTGCCAGCCAGCAAGTAAACCGGACAGTCCTTCGGCAAACCTTGCCCCGCCGCCTCGCCCGCTTCCATGGCGATGATGCCGCCAAACAGGTCATGCCACAGCCCGGGAGCCGGGTCGCCGCCGCACAGCGGGTCGGCAATGTAGGCGTCCACCTCGGTCGAATCGCGCGACAGCCAGTCCATGCGCGTGCGGGTGGGCATAAAAGCCAGGTTGAAACTGCCAAACACCAGTTTGGCCATGAAGGGGCTGGCTTGCTGCCAGCCGCGTCGCCTGCCGTCCCAGGCCGCCAGCTTGCGCAGGATGGCCGCCAGCCAGCGCTGCCGATAGCCGGTAGACGACAAAACCAGACCGGCCAGCCCTTCGCCATGACGCAGAAAATAGGCGCGGGCGATGAAGGAGCCCATGCTGTGACCCAACACCACCAGCGGCAAACCGGGGTGGGCTGCCTCGGCGTGGCGGCGTACCGTGTGCAGATCCGCCACCACCCTGTCCCAGCCCTCCTCTTCGGCAAACCAGCCAAGACGCCCCTCCTGCGCGGCCTGCGCGCCATGACCGCGATGATCATGGGCATACACGGCGTATCCGGCCGCGTTCAGCGCCAGTGCGAAGCGATCATAGCGGGCCGCGTACTCGCTCATGCCATGCGACACCAGTACCACGCCGCGCGCAGCCGTGGCCGGCAACCAGTGGCATAGCGGCACGTCCTGGCCATCTTCGGCCCTCAATCGGGAAAGCTGCATGATGTTTTTCCTCGTGGCCGGTCGCTCGGCATCCGTACAAGCCTTGCCGCGTTTCGGCAGGCATTGCACAGTTGCTCCGGCACCCGCTCAATAGGCGGCGCTGTCGCGCCTTATGGTTGAACCGCTACTCATGCCAGCATGGTGGCGGGATCGAACTGCTCGTTGATGAGCGAAGTCAGCACGTGATCGCGCCATTCGCCGTTGATGAAGAGATAGCGCGCCGCCTGGCCTTCTTCCACAAACCCCAGCCGCTGCAACAAACGACCGCTGCGCAGGTTGGCCGGCTGGTAGTTGGCCTGGATGCGATGCAGGCGCAAATCGTCGAAGGCGAAACGGACCAGCTCGCGCAAGGCTTCGGCCATCAGACCCTTGCCCTCCTGCTCGCGGTCGATGCTGTAGCCAAGATGACAGGCCTGAAACACACCGCGCACGATATTGGTGAAGCTGGCCATGCCGATGACGGCGTCCGGCGCACCGCGCAGCGTAAGCAGATAACGCGCCGTGCGCCCGTCCTCCCAGCCTTGCGCCGATTGGCGCAGTTGCATGGTCCAGTACAGCTCGGTGAAAAACATGTCGCCGGGTTTCGGGTCCCAGGCGGCCAGATGCTGGCGATTGCGCACCTGATAATCCAGCACGGCGCGGGCAAGGCCGATATTGGCGGGCAGCAACTGGAGATGTTCGGTCTGCAAAACAGGCTGGGATGCGGGCATGGCGGTGCGGGACGATAGCGGTGACAAGGCCTCAAGACTACGTCATCCGCCGGCAGGGCAGCAATACGGGTTGCGCATTCCGCGCCGGCTCGCCGGGCAGCGTCGGGAAAGCTTGGCCGGACAAGCAGCAAAAACGCCCGGCAAGCCGGGCGTTGATGGATGTTGGCCGAAGCTGTTAGCCGGTGAGGCGTTCCAATGCCTCGCGGTACTTGGCGGCGGTTTTTTCGCGCACGTCCAGCGGCACTTTCGGTGCCGGAGCTTGCTTGTTCCAGCCGGAGGCTTCCAGCCAGTCGCGCACGAATTGCTTGTCGAAGGACGGCGGGTTGCTGCCTTCGGCATAACTGTCGGCCGGCCAGAAACGGCTGGAATCCGGCGTCAGCGCCTCGTCCATCAGCACCAGCGTGCCGTCTTCGTCCAGACCGAACTCGAACTTGGTGTCGCAAATGATGATGCCGCGGCGGGCGGCGAATTCAGACGCGGTTTTGTACAGCATGATGGCGGTGTCGCGCACCTTGGCGGCCAGCTCGGCGCCGACGATTTCCTCGCAACGCTCGTAGCTGATGTTTTCATCGTGGTCGCCCACGGCGGCCTTGGTGGACGGCGTGAAAATGGGTTCCGGCAATTTGCTGGATTCTTTCAGGCCGGCTGGCAGTTGCAGGCCGCACACCGTACCGGACTGGCGATATTCCTTCCAGCCGGAGCCCGCCAGATAACCACGCACCACGGCCTCGATCGGCACGGCCTTCAGGCGCTTGGCCACCACCGCGCGGCCTTCCACTTGCGGCAGGTCTTCGGCCGACACCATCTCCTCGGCCTTGTCGCCGGTGAGGTGATTGGGCACTACGTCTTTCAGAGTGTCGAACCAGAAATTGGAGATGGCGGTCAGAATCTGGCCCTTGGCCGGAATGGGATCGTCCAGGATGACGTCGAAGGCGGACAGGCGATCGGTGGCGATCATCAGCATGCGCTTGTCGTCGATCTCGTACAGGTCGCGAACCTTGCCGGAGTAGATCTTCTTCAGGCTCTTCAGATTGGTGGTAGTGATACCGGTCATGACACGTCTCTCATCAAATTGATCGTTTTGATTCCGGCGCGGTGCGGGCAGTCCGGCGCCGCGCCTCAGTCAAACCATTGCATGCCTGCGTAGGGCTGCTGCCTGCAGGCGGCCAGGCGCCTCTCCAGCGAGCCAGCGTGCAGCTCGAGCAGGTGGCCATCCGGATCCCGGAAGTAGAACGACGCTCCCTCGCTGCGATTGTCCTTGCAAGCAACGATGCCCAGCGCCTGCAGCGCGGCCACCGCATCGGCGAATTCCTCCGCCTTTACGCTGAAGGCGGCATGGGTGTAACCCGCCCGAATGCCGCCGGCAACGGCGTCGTCCTGCGACAGGCACAGCCAGGCGTCTCCCCACAGCAGATAGCCGCCGCCGTCCCAGCGGGCTTTTGGCCTGACTCCCGGCAAGGCGGTGTAGAAGCGCCAGGCGCGTTCCAGATCCGCCACCGCCAGAGTCAGGTGATTCAGCCCGGCCACCATCACGGCCTTACAGCGTGTCCTTGAGGGCCTCGGCCTGCTCCAGCGCGGCGTCGGCGCTGGCCGCCATCACGTTGAAGTGGCCCATCTTGCGGCCCGGGCGCGCCTGTTTCTTGCCGTACAAATGCAGCTGGGCATTAGGGGTTTCCGCCAGCACGTCCCAGTTGGGTTCGCCGCCGTCTTCCTTCCACACGTCGCCCAGCAAATTCACCATCACCACCGGGCTGAGCAGATCGGTTTTGCCCGGCAACAAGCCGCACATGGCGCGCACTTGCTGCTGGAACTGATCGGTCAAACAGGCGGTAAGCGTGTAGTGGCCGGAATTGTGGGGACGCGGGGCCATTTCATTGACCACCAGCGTATCGTCGCCCAGCACGAAGAACTCCACGGCCAGCACGCCAACATAATTCAGCTCTTCGGCCAACCTGACAGCCATCTGCTGCACCTGTGCGGCCAGCGCGGCGCCGATGCGGGCCGGGACGATGGAGACATCCAGAATGCCGCCCTCGTGACGGTTTTCCGCCACCGGAAACACGGCCACCTGGCTGGCGCTGGTGCGGATGACGATGGCGGACACCTCCAGTTTGAGGTCCATCATCTTTTCCAGCACACAAGCCTGGCCACCCAGATCGGCATAGGCGGCGCGCGCCTCCTCGGCGGTGCGTACGCGCACCTGGCCTTTGCCGTCATAACCCAGACGCGCGGTCTTCAGGATGCCCGGCAGGTAGGGAGACAACTCCACCTGGATGTCGGCCACGGTCTCGATCGCCAGATAGGGCGCGGTGGGCAAACCCGCCTTGCGCACCCAGGCTTTTTCCGCGATACGGTCCTGCGCGATGGCTACGCAATCGCCGGACGGCGACACGGGCACGCGGCGCGCCAGCTCGCGCATGGCGTCGGCGTTGACGTTTTCGAATTCGGTTGTGACCGCGGCGCAGGTATCCGCCAGCGTTTTCAGCGCGCCGGCGTCGTTGAACGGCGCGCACAGATGCACATCGGCAAACTGCGCGGCGGGCGCGTTTTGGTCCGGGTCCAGCACAGTGACGCGGTAGCCCATGGTCTTGGCGGCCATGGCGAACATGCGGCCCAGCTGGCCGCCGCCGAGAATGCCCAGCATGGACGGCGGCAGAATGGCGCGCATCACAGCACCTCCGGCAAGGTCATTGCCAGCACGGTGTCTTCCTGACGCTTGCGGAAAGCCTTGAGCTGTTCGGCCAGTTCGGCGTTGCCGTTGGCCAGCATGGCCACGGCAAACAGGGCGGCGTTGGCGGCGCCGGCTTCGCCGATGGCGAAAGTGGCGACCGGAATGCCCTTGGGCATTTGCACGATGGAAAGCAGGGAATCCTCGCCGCGCAGGTACTTGGACGGCACCGGCACGCCCAGCACCGGCACATGGGTCTTGGCCGCCAGCATGCCCGGCAGGTGGGCCGCGCCGCCGGCGCCGGCGATGATGGCCTTCAGACCGCGCGCTTCGGCGGTTTCAGCGTACTGGAACAGGAGATCGGGAGTGCGGTGGGCGGAGACGACGCGGGTTTCAAAGGCGATGCCGAAGTCTTTCAGAACGCGCGCGGCGTTTTGCATGACTTCCCAGTCGCTGTTGCTACCCATCACGATGCCGACTTCAATCATGGCGGTGAAGCTCGCAGGGAGGAAAAAACAGGGATTTTACCCGAGTCGGCGGGTGGTCAGATACGGTTTTTTATTTTCAGATCAAGACATTTGCCACAGTCCGGCCAAGGGCCCCGCTCAATAGGCAGCCAGACGCGGATAGGTAAACAGCAAGAGATGCGCCAGATTGAAACCCGCGTGCGCCAGCGCCGCCAGAAGCACTTGGCCGGTGGCCGCGTACACCAGCCCGTAACCCAAACCGGCCAGCGAAGCCAGCATCATCCAGCTCCAGCCGCCGGCCAGATGCGCCCCGCCAAACAGCAGCGAAGCGGCAATCAGGGCCGGGAAGGGTTCTACCCGGTTCTGCAGCCAGCGCTGCGCGCCGTGGCGAAACAGCGCCTCCTCCGGCAAGGCCACCAGAAACACATTGGCAAACAGCCAGGGCGCCAGCCAGACCGGCCACTTGGGCGCAAAAGACACCATGCCCATCACCTGCGCCAAGGCCAGGGTCAGCGCCAGCAGCAAGCAGCCCACCCAGGCCACGGTCGAGCCCCAGGGCTTGCCGGCAAGACCGGCCTGCCCGGCGCCGCAGAGCAGCAGCCAGCCGGCCAGGCCTTTGTCGAAGCTCCAGTACAGGCGGAACACCTCGCTGTCCGGCGTAGCGCGCCCCTGCCACAGCAGCGGATTGGCGTAGCCCGGCAGCGCGTGCAGCGCGATGGTCAGCAGCAAGGCCAGCCAAATCAGCCGCCACTCCAGCCTCGGCGCAAAGCGCACCAGACCGGTGAGGATCAAGGCCGCCGCCACCGACAATAGCCCCAAGGGCTGCAACAAACCGGACAAGGCCGCCACACCGATGGCAAGCGCGCCGCCAAACCAGCCCACGCGCTCCAGACGCAGGCACTGCGCCAGCATGGCCAGCGCCAGCAGGACGAAGGCCGCCAGCATCGGTGGCGGCGGGTGGGGAATGGTGGCGAGGTTCATCAGGAAAACGGGGCCGGAGCCCCGTTGCTTACATCTTGGTGAGCTGCTCGCGCGCTTTCTGCGCGGCGGAGCTGGAGGGATACAGCTTGATCAGGCGCTTGAGCGTGGCTTTGGCGATGTCGGCCTGCCCCAGATCGCGCTGGCAATTGGCCACGTTGCGCAAGGCGTCCGGCGCTTTGGCATTGTCCGGATACTGTTCGGCAAACCGGCGATGGATATCGATGGCGGCGTCGTACTGGCGCTGCGCGGTATGCGCCACGCCCAGCCAGTACATCGCGTCCACGGCCTGCGGCGAGGCGGGGTTCTGCTTGATGAACAGCTGCAAGGCGTCAACGGCGCGCGGGAAATCGCGGCTGCGCAGCAAATTCAGCGCCTTGTCGTAATCCGGGCTGGCTTGCGTGTCGGCGGCGGCGGGGCCACTGGCTGCGCCCGGCTGGCTTTGCGCGGCGGCATTGTCACGGCCAGCGTTTTCCAGATGGCCCAGACGGCCGTCCAGATCGGCATAGAGATCGTTCTGCCGCTTCTGGGTGGTTTGCAGGTTGTAGTTCAGCACTTCCACATCGCCGCGCAGTTTGGCCACTTCGGCTTTCAGGCTGTCCACCTGATTCACCATCTCCAGCAGCTTTTCATTGGAGAGCTTGCTCTCCACCTCGGTCAGGCGCGTGGAAGCCTGACGATTGACCTGATCAATCTGACGACGGGTTTCTTCCAGATCGCTGGTGGAAGCGCAGGCACTGAGCAGCAACAACAGCGCGGCACTGAGGGCAAGCCGTTTCATGAGCGGGGGTTTCCGGTGGTTGCGGGAACAGGTTGGCCGAACATCATACCAAAATCCCATTGGCGTGATGCCCGGCCAGCGTTCGGCGAAAAGCCGGTTTATTCGCCGTTGTACAGAATATCGGCGCGGCGGTTCTCAGCGAAATCCGCCTCGGTATTGCCGGTGGCCTTGGGCTTTTCCTTGCCCAGGCTGACGGCTTCCACCTGATTGTCCTTCACGCCCAGCACTTCCAGCGAGCGCTTCACGCTTTCGGCACGGCGCTGACCCAGACCCAGGTTGTACTCGCGGCTGCCGCGCGAGTCGGTATTGCCCTGGATGATGACTTTGCGGTCGCCGTGCTCTTTGAGGTAACCGGCATGCGCCTCAACGGTGGGCTTGTCGCTGCTCTTCACGCTGGAGGAGTCGAATTCGAAATAAACGCTGCGCTTGGCCAGCGGGCTGTTCGGATCATGCAGCGGATCCACCTTCATCTGACCCTGATTGGCGGCGCCAGTGTCCACCGGGGCCGTAGTCTGGCCGGAGGCGTTGCTGCCGCTGGTTACCGGAGCCGGGGTTTCCGGTTTGGTGCTGGCGCAAGCGGCCAGCAAAGTCACGGTTGCGGTACCCAGAACGAGTTGTTTCCAGTTCATGCCTTCACTCCTCAAGTCGGTTAGCGGGTTTAGGGGTTATTGAACGGACCCCATGACGGGTCCTGCACATCGCCGTTGATCACTGCCAGTTTCATTCTGCTGCCACCATCCACATTGGCGGCGTACAGCACGCTCTTGCCGCCGCTCTGGCTGGCGTAAAGCACCATGCGGCCATTGGGCGCAAAGCTCGGACGCTCGTTGTAGCCGTTTTCGGACAGCTGTCGGGTGTCGCCGGTGGCGAGATCTTTCATCATCACCTTGAAGCTACCGCCCTCGCGACGAATCCAGGTCAGCGTCTTGCCGTCAGGCGACACGCGCGGGGAGACGTTGTAACCGCCTTCCCAAGTGACCCGCTGCGCCGGACCGCCGTTGACGTCGCTGCGGTAAATCTGTGGGCCGCCGGTGCGATCGGACACAAAATAAAGCTGACTGCCGTCCGGGGTGAAAGCAGGCTCGGTATCGATGCCGTCGCTATAGCTCACCCGGCGCGGCGAACCGCCGGCCGCGCTCACCACATACACTTGCGAATTGCCTGTAGTGGTCAGCACCACCGCCAGCCGGCTGCCGTCCGGGCTCCAGGCAGGGGCGGAATTGCTGCCCTTGAAGTTGGCCACTGCCCTGCGGCTGCCGGTAGCCAAGTCCTGCACCCAAACCACGGGTTTCTTGCTCTCGAAAGAAACATAGGCCAGACGACGACCGTCCGGGCTCCAGCTGGGCGAAATGATCGGCTCCTTGGAGCGCAGGATCGTCTGCGCGCGCTCGCCGTCGATATCCGCCACTTGCAGCAGGTAATCCCGGCCTGCTTTCAGCACATACACAATGCGGGTGTTGAAGATGCCCTTCTGCCCGGTAATGGCTTCGTAGATCATGTCGGCGATGGTGTGCGCCACTTGCCGCGCCCGATCCGGCGACACGGTGAACTCACCGCCGGTCAGCTGCTTCTTCTGCGCCACGTCCATCAGCCGGAAGCTGATCTTCACCTGCCCATCAGCCGCCGGCTCCACTTTGCCGAAGGCCACGGACTGCGCGCCGGCGCTCTGCCACAAGGGATAGCGCACATCGGCCGGCTCGTAAGGCACATTGGCCACCGAAACGGCATCGACGATGCGGAAAGCGCCGGACAGATTCAGGTCGTTGCGGATGACCGGCGTCAGCGGTTCGCGCACGCGGCTGGTTTCATCCTTGAACGGCGTGACGGCGATAGCGTGGCGATTGGCCCCCCCGCCGACGATTTCCACCACGATTTCCGCTTGCGCGGCGCTGGCGGCAAACAGGACAACAGTCAGCAACAGCTTTAACAGAGTGCGCATGCTTGGCATGAGTTCCCTCAAAAACACGAATTCATCATCAAATCATGATGTACTGGTTAACGCGGCTTCCGGGCGATGGATGACATCAGCCCGGACGGAATTTCAACAAGGGCTTGCGATAGTCGCCGCCAAAGGACGCGCCCGCCGGCAAGGACGGGAAGGTGCGCGCTTCCATTACCGCCCGCTTCACGGCCTCGTCATAGGCGGGATTGCCACTGGATTTCACCATTTCCACGCTCTGCACTTCCAACGTGGGCAGCAGTGTGACGCGCAATTGCACTTCCTGCGTGGGCTTGGCGTTGGGTGGCACCTGCACCAAGGGGTGGATCTTGGCCTGGATGCGGGTGATCCAGCCGGCGGCAGCTGTGCTGGAACCGTTGGCCGAACCACCAGCCACGCCATTGGCGCTGCCGGCCTGATTGCTGCGCGCCGTTGCCTTGTGGGTGGTATCGGTACTATCGAGCGAAGCCAGCAGATCATTGGTGTCGTCGCTGTAGGCCTTGGCCGGTTTGCTGCCCTTGCCGGGCGCATGGGCGGCTGGCGGCTGCGCTACCGGCTTGGCCGGCTTTTTCTCCACCACCGGCGCTGGCGTGGGTTTGGCCGGAGCCTTTTCCGCCGGCTTGGCCGGTTTCTCTTCTTTCTTCACCGGCTCAGGCTTCTTCGGCGCCGGCTCCGCTTTCTTTTCCGGCGGTTTCTGCACCAGCTTTTCCGGCGGCGGCGTCTTTTCCTTCTTGCCCAGGTTCACCTCGGCCGGCGGCTGCACCGGCGGCGGGGGCGCCGGCTCTGCTCTGGGCGCGGCTTTTACCGGCGCGGGCACGCTGACTACCGGCGGCGCGGACGGCGCGCTGGTCCACAGCTCAAGCGCCAGCGGAGCCTGTTCGACTGGCTGGGTTTTATTGAGGCCAGCCCACAGCAACACGGCGATGAACAGGCCGTGCAGCAGCACGGAGCCAAGCAGGGACCAGCGCGAGGAAATCGCTTCGCGACGCATTGCTCAGTTCTTTGCCTTGACGGTGAGAGCGACGCGCTTGATGCCGGCTTCGTGCAGCTTGTCGGCCACGCGCACCACATCCTGATATTTGAGGTTGCCGTCGGCGGTGATGGCGACCGGGCGGTCGCCGATCTTCGGCAAACCCTTGAAGTGGGCCAGCAGTTCTTCCAGCGAAGAAACGGTAGTTTTCTGGTCGTTGTCGGTGATGTCGAAGCGGTTTTCCGCTTGCAGCACCACTTCCACCGGGCGGGTATCCAGCGCGGCGGCGCGCGACACGCTGGGCACGTCGATGACGCCGGGCGTGAACATCGGGGCGGTCACCATGAAGATGACCAGCAACACCAGCATGACGTCGATGTAGGGCACCACGTTCATCTGGTTCATCTGACGGCGGGGACGTCGATTGAGCATGACAGGTCTGTTCGTAAAATCAGGGAATCATCATAGCACCGGCTTCCTGTCCGCCGAATGACAATGAGGAAGCCAGTCTGACCGCCGGGCCGCGCGGAAAGTTCGGCGGTCTGGCAAGGTTTGCCGAAGCGGGATGCGCTGACGGGCAAGGTGCCCTTACAGGCGGGTGCACAGCGTGAGGCCGTCGCCCACCGGTAGTACGGCATGACGGATGCGCGGATCGCGCGCCAGCTCGTCGTTGAAGGCATGCATCAGATGCACGCCCGGCGGGTCTTCCGGCTGCGGCGATACGACGCGGCCGGAAAGGAAGATGTTGTCGATGGCGATGACGCCTCCGGGGCGCACCAATTGCAGGCAAGCTTCGTAGTAATCGCGATAGGACGGCTTGTCGGCATCGATGAAGGCGAGGTCGAACTGCCCCGCCATGCCTTCGGCCAACTGTTGCTGCAGGGTGGACAACGCCGGTTGCAACACCAGTTCGATCTGCCCGTCCACGCCAGCTCTGGCCCAGTAATCCCGTGCGATGCTGGTAAAGGTGTCGCTAACGTCGCAGGCCAGCGCGCGGCCGGCCGGCCCCATGGCCAGCGTGACCGCCAGCGCGCTGTAACCGGTGAATACGCCGATCTCCAGATAACGGCGCGCGCCGATCAGGTGGGCCAGCCAGCCCATGAACTGGCCTTGCTCCGGTGCGATCTGCATCTTGGCCATGCGGTGGCCGGCGGTAAATTCGCGCAATTCGCGCATCACCGGATGTTCGGTAAGGCCGATGCGCAGCAGGTAGTCATGCAAGGCGCCATCCATCGGCACGGTACGACTGGTCATGAGTTTCCGTTCAGAAATGACAAAACGCCCTGAGCGGGCGTTCAAGGTTGACCGAAGCCCAGGCGGGCCGGCGACTTATTCCGGCTGGTAGACGTAGGGCTTCTGCGCCACGCGGGATTCTTTCCAGCGGCGCTGGTCTTCCAGATCCACCTTGCGGTCCCACAGGGTCAGGCGCAGATCGCGGCGCTGCTGCTCCACTTCCGGGTGCTTGTCCAGGTAGTCGTTCATGAATTTGGTGAAGTCGGACTGATACATGGTGGTTTCCCCTGATAGATCGGGCGATTCTAATGCATCTGCCGGCGCGCGGTCACGCGCCGCGCCCACTAGGCGACGGGAATGCCACAACCGGCCTCAGCGCGCTACCGCCGGGGTCTTGTCGCCGTACATCTTGCGATCCGCCGCGTCCAGCAGCTCGTCGATCAGCACGCCGTCTTCCGGATAATAGGCAATGCCGATGCTGACGCCCAGCGAGATGGCGTGACCCTCCACCTCGAAAGGCTGCTGGATGGCGTGCTTGAGACGCTCCGCCACCTGATCTGCCTCGTTGCCGGACACCACGTCCTCCATCAGCAGCACGAACTCGTCGCCCCCCAGCCGCGCCACTGTGTCTTCGGCGCGCATCACGCTCAGGATGCGCGCCGCCACCAGCTGCAACACCTTGTCGCCAATGGCGTGGCCGTAACGATCGTTCACCGGCTTGAACCGGTCCATGTCGAGAAACAGCACGGCCAGCTTTTTCTGACTGCGTTGCTGGCGCGAGACGGCGTGCTGCAGACGGTCGTAGAACAGGTTGCGATTGGCGAGGCCGGTCAGCCGGTCATGGTTGGCCAGATGGAAAAGATGATCTTCGCGAGCGCGGTAATGCCGCTGCTGCCGCCAGTAGAAACGGGCCGCCAGCGCAATCAGCAGCAGCATGACCACCGACACCAGCAGGATGCTCACCCGCTCAAACACCGACAGCACCGACCAGCCCAGGCGCCAGTCCAGACGCACCACCAGCGGCTGGGTATCATCGCCGACATGTTGCGTCAGTTGCAGATGCGGCAAGCCCAGCGTCTCGAACCAGTGGCGCGGCGCAGCCGGCTGGTCGACAAACAGTTCCGGCTGCAGCCGGCTGTCGCGTTGATGCCAGATTTTCAGTCCGACGCCTTCGGGCAACAGCAGCGTGGCCGGCTTCAAAGCGTCGGCGCGCACCACCATGGCGATGAAGCGATCGTTGACGCCAACTTGTCTTGGCAGGGCGCGAATCAGCAGATAACCGCGGTAGCCCTCGCGCAGCATGAAAGGCAGGGAGGTGGCGGTACGCCCGCTAAGCTGGGTTTCCTGCAAGGCCAGCCGCAGGTGGCGATCATGGGAAATATCGGTGCCGAGCAAGGGTTTGACGTTGTCCGGCAAGGGCTGGATGGAAACAAGGCTGTAGAACGCCGGTTGGGCTGGCAGAGGGAAGACCACCGCGCCGTCTTCCGGCCGGTAGGCATGCAGCTGAAAACCCATGCCCCAACGCACGCGCTGACGCGCTAGCCAACGCTCGCGATCGGCATCCTCTACCCGCTCGATACGCTCCAGCGCCGTCAGTTGCGGGTAGCGCGCCTGCATCTGGCTGACAAACAACTGCTCCTGCCGCGCGATGTCGCGCTCTCGCATGCCGCTGAAGGCGGCGAAGCTGTCCAGTACCGTCTCGTCGGCCAGCGCCTGCTGGGTGATCTGCTCTTCCAGCCGCTGCGCCAGCGCCGCCAGCTCCTGCTCCGCGCCCAGCACCGCGCGGCTGATGAATGCCGTGGCAATCAGGGCGGTGAGCAGCAACCAAAGCAGGAAGCCGCCCAGCAGCAGCAGTCGCATTCTCATGAAGTCGGGGCCGGAAAAGGATGGGCGCAAAAGCGAAGCCCTGATTCTATAAGACGGGGCCCGCTTTTTTCAGGTTTTGCCGCGCAATCCGGGCAGCGGTACGTAGTTGCACCTAGCCGAAAGTGTCACAGCATCAGCCGAAACATGGTCAGGAGGAGGTCTGCAGCGCCATGCGCAGGGCAGAAAGTTGCCGACGACTAACGGGCAAGGGTTGCGGCATGTCGCGCAGGAACACCATCCATTGCTCATCTTGCGGCGGCCCGACGCGCTCGATGCGCAGCACGGCGTGGCGCATCACCAGACAATTGCGATGGATGCGCAGCACGATATCGGGCAAGCGGGATTCCAGACTGGTAAGCGATTCGTCCAGCAGATACTCGTCGCAGGCGGTGACCAGCGTGACGTACTTCAGCTCGGCTTTGAGATAGCGCACATCGGAAAACGGCACCAGCAGCATGCGGTCGCGATGGCGCACAGAGAAATGCGGTTCGGGGGCGGGCGCTTCGCCGCAGCGTCGCGCCGCGCGTTCCAGCGCCTGACGGAGACGCTCCAGCCGCACCGGCTTGAGCAGGTAGTCCACCGCGTCCAGCTCAAAAGCATCCACCGCATGGTTTTCGTGCGCGGTGGTAAACACGACTTGCGGCACCAGCGGTTGGGTCCGCAGCTTCTGGGCCAGCTCCAGCCCGTTCATGCCGGGCATGGAGATATCCAGCAGCAGGACATCGGCCGGGTGGCGCTCCAACCAGCGCAAAGCGTCCTGACTATCGTCCAGTGCGGCAACCGCGCGCGCGCCGCACTGCGCCACCAGCGCCACCATGCGGTCCCGCGCCGGCGGTTCGTCGTCCACCACCACCACCCGCAGCCTGTCTAGAGCACCCATTGCGGCTTACCCATTTTTTCCACCAGCATGCGCCAGGCTTTGAGAATCTTCTGGAACTTGTTGTTGGTGGGTGCCTCGGCGCGCACCTTCACCAGCATGTCGTAAGCGCGACGCATGTGGCTTTCGTGCCAGCCGTTGCCGTGCACATAGGCCATGGTGGCGTTGACCAGGTTGAGCATCACCTGCACGTTGTGCGGCATTTCATCGTGCGCTTTGACAAAGCGGTCGATGGCCGAGTCAAACTGCCCGGCCTGGGCTTCGCGCACGGCCTGGTTGTTGAGCTCCAGCACCGACTGCACATTGTCGGCGATCAGCTGGCGACCTTCATCGCCCAGGCCCATTTCTTCAAACAGGCTGCCAATATTGGACAACAGCTCTTCGTTGTCGTGATTATTGCGCACAAGACTGCGCATGGCGGCATTGCCTGCATCCTGTTTGCCTTGCGAAAAACAGGCGCGGGCGAATTCCATCTGCGCCTCCGCCGGCAGATCGTCCTGCAGGCGATCAAATGTGGTTTGCGCATCGGCCAGCAGGCTGCGCGCCTTGTCGCGGTTGCCAAGCTTGGTCTGCAACTGGCTGTCCACCACATTGCACATCCATTCGCCCAACTCGTTGTAACGGTAATCGCGCCGCAGATTGCCCAAGGTCCGACCGGCGGCCCCGGTTTCACCGCGCGCCATTTGCACCCTCGCCAGCATGGCATAGTGGGTGGGGCTGCGGTGCCAGGTGTATTTGGCGATATTGAGAGTTTCCTGGCTGGCCTCTTCGGCCGTTTCCAGATCGTTGTTGAGCAGCGCCACTTCGGCCAACTGCTTCTGCCGCCTCAGCACCACCGGCGACAGGTCCGTAGCCTTGTGCAGGGTGGATTGCGCGCCGGGCAGGTCGTGATTGATGCGATGCAGCTTGGCCAGCCAGTCGTAGGCTTCCATGATGCGATCGTTTTCGGTAAGCACTTCTTCAAACAGCAGGCGCGCCTCGTCGTACGATTTCAGCCCGGTCAGCGATTTGGCCAGGCCCAGCTTGGCCCAAGGCAGCGCCTTGATGCGCAGCACATCCATGTACAGGCCGCGCGCGGTGTCGTAGTCGCCGATTTTCTGCGCCAGCGAGCCTTTCAGCTTCATGAAGTCCAGCGTGAACTCGCTGCGTTCGGCAATCTTGCGGCTGCAAGTATCTATGGCGGCCAAGTATTCGTGCCGCATGATGGCCTCGTCCACCGCCTTGAACGCCTCGCGGCGGCGCATAGCCTTTTCCAGCCGCTGGCTCAGCACTTCGCCGGTGAAGGGCTTGAGGAGATAGTCGTCCGGCGCCAGTTCGGCGGCGGAAATCACGCGCTGGGAACGGCGCTCGCCGGTGACGATCATGAACACGCAGGACTGTTTGATGAGGTTGCGCTCCTTCACCTCTTCAAACAGGTAGAGCCCGTCATAGCCGTTGCCCAGATCGTAGTCGCACAACACCACGTCGAATTCGAACTTGGCCATTTTGGCCAGCGCGTCGCCAGCCTTGCTGGCGTACTCCACCTTGTCCGCGCCGAAAGACGCCAGCGTCATCGCCAGCGCGCGCTGCATTTCCGGCAGGCTGTCGATGATAAGGAACAGCCGGCTGCCGTACGGATCCTGATAGGAAGTCCGCTGGGCAGGTTTGTCAGCCTGAACCAGGCTTTGGTAACTATTGGAAATCGGCGCGTCGCTCATGACGTTATCTTGGTCCATGCCGGCCGGTCTGTCACCCACCGACCGTGAGTTTGGCGTAGCGCAGGTCCAGCCATTTGAGACCATGCTCGGCGAAATTGATCTGCAAGCGCACATCGTCGCCGCCGCCTTCGGCGTTGATCACCACCCCGGCGCCGAACTTGGCGTGCGTCACCGACTGGCCGATGCGATAGGCCGAACCCGCCCCATCGCGACTTTTGGGCGCGGCTGCCGGCGCGTCGTTCATCCACGGTGCGCGCGCCGGCGCGGCCGGCTTGGAGCGGGACGAGATTTCATGCAGCAATTCGCCCGGAATCTCGTCAACAAAGCGCGAACGGATGGGGTAGCGGCTCTGCCCATGCAGCATGCGGCTTTGCGCGCAGGACAAATACAGACGCTGGCGGGCGCGGGTGACCGCCACATACATCAGCCGGCGCTCTTCCTCCAGCCCCTTGGCGTCGCTGAGGCTGTTTTCGTGCGGGAAAAGCCCCTCTTCCAGGCCGGTAACGAACACCGCATCGAACTCCAGACCCTTGGCGGCGTGCACCGTCATCAGCTGCAGCGCTTCTTCACCGGCTTCGGCCTGATGCTCGCCTGCTTCCAGGCTGGCGGCGGTGAGGAATTCAATCAGCGCCATTTCCGGCACGTCCGGCATGAAGCCCACGGCGGCGTTGACCAGTTCGTCCAAGTTGGCGAGGCGCTCTTCGCCTTCTTTCTTGTCCTGCTCGTACATGCTGCGCAAACCGGAATGGTCCACCGCCAGGCTGACGCACTCGGCCAGATTGGCCCCTTCGGACTTGGCGCGCAGTTTTTCAATCAGCAGGACAAACTCGCCGATCTTGGCGGCGGTGCGGCCGCCGCCGGCCGAGCACGCTGCCTGCCACAGGGTAACGCCCTGTTCGCGGCTGGCGGCCTGCAAGCCTTCGATGGTGCGGGCGCCGATGCCGCGCGCCGGCACATTGATGACGCGCAGTAGGGCGTTGTCGTCATCCGGGTTGGCCATCAGTCGCAGGTAGGCCAGCGCGTGTTTGATTTCCTGCCGCTCGAAAAAGCGCAGCCCGCCGTAAATGCGGTAGGGCAGCTGGGCGTTGACCAGCACGTGCTCGAGAATGCGCGACTGGGCGTTGGAGCGGTACAGGATGGCAACGTCGGACAGCGCCACGCCCTCTCGCTTGAGGCCGCGCACTTCATCAACGATGAACTCCGCCTCTTCGCCATCCGACCAGGCTTCATACAAGCGCAGTTTTTCGCCGTCGCCGGCGTCGGTCCAAAGATTCTTGCCCAAGCGGCCGTCGTTGCGCTCGATCAGCGCGTTGGCCGCATTGAGGATGTGGCCGGCGGAACGGTAGTTTTGCTCCAGCCGCACCGGCTCCGCCACGCTGAAATCATTCAGCAAGGCGCGCATATTGCCCACGTCCGCACCGCGGAAGGCGTAGATGGACTGATCGTCGTCGCCCACGGCGAACACGGCGTTGTGTTCGCCCGCCAGCAGCTTGAGCCAGGCGTATTGCAGGCGGTTGGTGTCCTGAAATTCGTCCACCAGAATGTGGCGGAAGCGGCCCTGATAATGTGCGCGCAGGGCTTCGTTGGCCGATAGCAGCTCAAAACTGCGCAGCAACAGCTCGGCGAAATCCACCACGCCTTCGCGCCGACATTGCGCGTCGTAGGCGGCGTACAGTTCCAGCAGCTTGGCCTCGTAAGGCGTCATCGGCGGCGGCATGCGCTCAGCGCGCACGCCAGCTTCCTTGTTGCCGTTGATATAGCTTTGCACCGCGCGCGGCGGGTATTTTTCGTCGGACAGTTCGAGGCTTTTCAACAGGCGCTTGATGGCGGCCTGCTGATCGGCGGAGTCCATGATCTGGAAGGTTTGCGGCAGGCCGGCATCGCGGTAGTGGGCGCGCAGGAAGCGGTTGCACAAGCCATGAAAGGTGCCTATCCACATGGTGCGCACGTTCACCGGCACCATGCCGCCCAAGCGGGTGTGCATTTCCTTGGCGGCCTTGTTGGTAAAGGTGACCGCCAGGATGCCCGAAGGATTGACCTGCCCGGTGGACAGCAACCAGGCGATGCGGGTGGTCAGCACGCGGGTTTTGCCGCTGCCCGCCCCGGCCAGCACCAGCGCGCTCTTGGCGGGCCAGGTGACGGCGCGCAGTTGTTCGGGGTTGAGGCCGGCTAACAGATCACTCATTGGGGCGGTCCAGAAATTGCGTCAAAGCGCCATTTTACACGAGAGCCCGGCTGATTCCTTCGGCCAACATCCCGGCCTGCCCGGCGGCCGCTGTTCGCTCCGCGTCATTACAATGTCTTGAAACACCAGTAAGATGACCGCCAGACGCATAAGATGATTTTCCCGCCAATATCCCTGCTGTACCTGTGGGAAAACATCGGCTACTTTCTATCCGGTATCCGCTATCCCTGTCCGCCATGCTCCGCTCCATGCTTATCGGCACAGCCTTGTCGCTTTGCCTCGCCTTGCCCGCCTTTGCTGCCGACATTGCCGCTTACACGGAGGAGCTGCCGCCGCTGAATTACCAGCGACAGGATCAGGTGGCGGGCTTCGCCAGCGATTTGCTGGCCGCCATGGCGGACAAGGCCGGGCTCTCGGTCAGCCGGCAGGTGCTGCCTTGGCCGCGCGCCTACGCCATGGTGCAAAACACGCCCGACACGCTGCTGTACAGCACGACGCGCACGCCGGAGCGCGAGGACCAGTTCCGCTGGGTGGGCCCGATCGGCCAGCGCCGCATCTATCTTTATCGTCTGGAGCGGCGCAAGGACATTCGCCTGCACACGCAGGATCAATTGCTGCAGTACCGGGTGAGCGCCATGTTTGAATCCGCCTCGCAAAAACGCTTGCAGGAGATGGGGCTGGTGCTGGACAAGGAGCTGGACGTTGGCCGAAGCGATCTGGTGAATCTGACCAAGCTGAAGGCGGGCCGGGTGGACATGGTGGCCATGCTGGACTGGGCGATGGCCTGGCAATTGCCGCAGGCCGGCATGAAGCCGACGGACGTGAAGCCCGCCGCCCTGCTGGACGGCCGTCATCAGTACTGGTTCGCCCTCAATCGGCAAACCTCCGAGCTCAAGGCGCAACGCCTGCAAGCCGCGCTGGATGGCCTGGTGAAAAGCGGGTTTGTCGACCACTTGCGCCAGCGATACCTGGGTAAGGATGCCGCTCCCGCGGATCTGGCGGATTTCAGCCGCCCCTGAGACCCGCCCAGAGGCGACGCTGGCCATTACACGTAAGTGTTGATGGCTTGACCCACACGCATCAAGCCGGCTTCAACGCTGTCTACGCCGCTGGACACTGCCGATTCCACCGTATCCAATCCGCCGTACAGGGCCGAGCCCAACTCCTGCGCGCCGGTGGAGAGCGATGCGCCCACCGCCTTGGAGCCGTCCGCAATCGCATCCCCCACCGAACTGAGCGTAGAGGAGAAACTGTCGGCTGCCGCCTGCAGGTCTTTTTTGGTCTGCGCATAACCGGAATAATTTGTTACGGTTTGCGTAGCACTGCTGATGGTGGTCATGACTCACCTCTTCTTTCGAAAATTTACAAGATTTAAATCCTATTTACAGCACACTGCCATTCAGAGCGTATTGAATTTCAAGCTGCTTCACTACCGGATTTACATATCATTACTCTTTTTTTCAGCCTGCAACATCAATTAACAAAGCAATATGAATAACATGGGAGCACAAATAAAACCCTGAGAGAGAATAAATTGAAATCACCGTTAATCGGCGCATCCGCTTCTTTAATAGTCTGCATATTTATCAACGGCTGCTCTTCAACCCCTCAGTCATTGGTGAGCGCGCCAATGCATATCCGCCCGCAATATATCCCTACCGCTCTGGAAGAAAGCCCCGGCACCATCTATCAGCCCAACCGGGCCATGTTGCTGTTCGATGAGCCCATTGCCAGCCATGTGGGCGATACGCTGAAGATCAACATCGCGGAAAACCTCACCTCCAGCAACGACGCCAACACCAACACCTCACGCAGCAGCACCCTGTCCGAGCAGGGGCCGGGCGCGCTGTCGTCCATGGGCGGCCTGCTGAAAGAAATCTTCGATTACAGCGGCAAGGCAGCCGGCAGCGCCACGCTCAAGGGGGTGGGGCAGGTCAGCAACAAGAGTCAGATCACCGGCAGCCTGATTGTCTCGGTCGTGGAAGTGCTGCCCAACGGCTACATGTCGATTGCCGGCGAGAAAGCCGTAGCGGCCAGCGGCAACACCACCGTACTGCGCTTCTCCGGCGTAGTGAACCGCCGCGACATCAAGGCTGGCAACGTGGTGTCGTCCAGCGATGTGGGCGATGCGCGCATCGAACAAGTGGTGAACGGCGTGGCGACGGATGTGGCGACGCCGGGCATGATGCAGCGCTTCTTTGCCGGCCTGATCAATTTCTGGTGATGACGGGGCGCGCCTTCGCGGCGGGCTGTTCGGCGGCGGCGCTTTCTGCCGCAAACATTTTCTGCAGCAGCGGCGCCAGCTTCTTCGGGGTCGAGGTCCACTTGTCGTAGGCCAGGCTGTCCACGCTGTACGCCGCCGTGGCAACCACCTTGCCGCCCTGCTTGAGAAAAAGATTGATGTCGCTGATGTAAGGCGCCGCATTATCGCTGAACAGGGGCGTGGCCCATTTGGTTCTCACATCGTATTTCATGATCTCCGGGCAATCGCCGGGCGCCATTCCCGCATCGTAAACACGACTGGCGATACTCATGGCCTGTAGCTGCCTTTGCAGTTCCGGCAAAAAATCACTGGCGATGACTTGTGAATTCCACTCAATGCAAACCGCGCTGGTTTTGTCTTTTTGAAACACAACAGCGGATGTGCCTATATTAGGCGCCATATTCGACACCATACTGACTGCGGAGCTGGCCATTTGCACGCTAGTAGCAATGGGAGAAGTAATCAGCGAACACCCGCCAAGCCCTATCGTCAGCGGGATAATATAAATAGCACAAACAGATTTCACGGCCGGCATTCTAAAAACAAAACCGTGCCACCCTAGCAGCAAATAAAAATGCCCCGAAGGGCATTTACAGCAAATTACAATAAACAGGAAGGTTTTACACCTTCCCGCTGGTTTTACATTTTTACGCCCAATTCGCGCAGCCGTTCATCAAGATAGCTGCCGGCCGTATGACGCTCGGACAGCATCACCTCCGGGCGCGGATGCAGGAAGAGCGGCAACGAAACGCGGCTCTTGCGCGCGCCCTCGCCCACCGGGTTCACCACCCGGTGCTGGGTAGACGGGTAGTAGCCGCGCGAGGCCTCTTGCAGCATGTCGCCGATATTGATGATCAGCATGCCGAAATCACAGGGCACATCCACCCATTCGCCATCCTGGCCTTGCACTTGCAGGCCCGGCTCGTTGGCGGCCGGGAGAATGGTGAGCATGTTGATGTCGCCGTGAGCAGCGGCGCGCAGCGAGCCGGCCGGCTCCTCGCCGGTGAGCGGCGGATAGCGCAGCACGCGCAACAGCGTCTGCTGGCTGTTTTCAATCATGGCCGGCAGCGGTTCGGTGTAGCCGGCTGCGATGTCGGCCGGGGTGTATTCCTGCACCCAGCCCAGCAGCTCTCGCGCCAAGGCGTTGGCCCCGTCGTAATAGCGACGGGCGTCTTCGGCCAAGGCAGGCGGCACTCGCCCCCAGGGGTAGATGTGGAAGTATTCCTTGATGTCCTTCAGGCTGGCGCCCTTGGCGGTTTCGGAAATCTCGGGAGAGAAATATCCATCCTGTTTTTCCACGGAAAAGGCGTAGTCATGCTTTTCCGGCGTATTGAAGAAGGCCAGCCAGTCGGCGTAAATCTTCTCGACCAGTTGCTGGTCGATAGGGTGGTTCACCAACACGCCGAAGCCGGTTTCATGCAGGGAGCGGGTGAATTGTTCGGCAGCATCGGCTGCGCGATAGTCGACAACGCGGACGTTCATGGGTGGGAATCCTTGCGGAAGGCGGCCGTCAGGCAAGATCGGGACGGGCCACGGCGGCGGATTTTACCCGCGCCGCCGCCCTACGCAAAGCCGCGCAGCGAGAATCAGGCCAGCGCCGCGCGCGGCGGGCCTTCCGGCTGCGGCGTCAACGCCACACGCCCGGCTTCGGCCAACATGGACAGCCGCCAGAAGAGATAAGTATCCGGCACAAAAGCGGACTGATGCCGCCCCATCACCACGCCCACCACCCGGGCGGCGGCCTGCTCGCCGCCGTCGCGCAATACGGCCAGCAAGGCGTCGTCAAAGCAGTCGGCCGCCAACTCGCTTATCGCCTGTCCGGTCAACTCGCGCCAGCCGCGCCCGGTCTCCTGCCAGTACGCCCATTCAGCGGCATGGCACTCCCGCTCCGCCACCGACAACAAGCGGGCCTCGCTCAGCAAGGGGCGCAGCGCGTCCTCGTCGTACATGCCCAGCGCCACATGACCGTGATGGCTCGCCGCCACCTTGCCGCTGACCTCCACCACCGACAGCGGCTGGCTGGCGTGGGCGTGGGCGCAGGCCATGTCCAGCAGCAAGCGGTCATGCGCGCCGTCGCCCAGCCACAGGCACAGCGGCTGACGTTGGCCGAAGGCGAGAAACAGCCGTTTGCGGCACTGCCAATAGGCTTGCAGGAAGGCTTCGTCGATGTCCGGCAGCCAGCGCATCGACCACCACAGCCGGTTCCACCAGGCCACGCGCGCCTGCGGATCGATGGCGTCGGCATCCGCCAGCGGGCCGTGGGAGAAGTCTTCCATCACCTCCAGCACCTCGTCCTCGGGCAACATCGCGCGCAGCGCCTCAGCCGCCGATGGGCCGGTCAGCAAATGCAGGAGGCCGTTTTGCCCGTTCACACGCGTTGATCCATATCCAGCGAGGGCATGCCCTGATTGGCTTGCGCCACCACCCGCGCCGGCACGCCGGCCACGGTGGTGTGCGGCGGCACATCCTCCAGCACGACGCTGCCGGCGCCCACCTTGGCGCACTCGCCCACGCGGATATTGCCCAGCACGGCCGAGCCCGCGCCCAGCATCACGCCGTCGCCGATCTTGGGGTGACGGTCGCCGCGCTCCTTGCCGGAGCCGCCCAGCGTCACGCCGTGCAGCATGGAGACATTGTTGCCGATGACGGCGGTTTCACCCACCACCACGCCGGTGCCGTGGTCCAGCATGATGCCGTGGCCGATACGGGCGGCGGGGTGGATATCCGCGCCGGTAACTTCGGAAATGCGGTTTTGCAGGAACAGCGCCAGCGTCTTGCGCTCTTCGCGCCACAGCCAATGGGTGATGCGCTGGCTCTGGATCGCGTGAAAACCCTTGAAGTAGAGCAAGGGGGTGGAATAGCTGTCGCAAGCCGGGTCTCGCTCGAAACAGGCGCGGATGTCGGCACGCGCCGCTTCGCTGATCTTGCAATCGGATGCCAACGCTTCGCGGAACAATTCCATCAGCGCGCGAGCGTCCATGACCGGACTGGCCAGCTTGCTGGAGAGATGAAACGCCAGCACGTCTTCCAGCGTGGCGTGACGCAAAACGGTCATGTGCAGGAAGCTGGCCAGCAAAGGCTCGTCGCGAGCGGATTGCTCCGCCTCCTGCAGGATGGCGCGCCAGAGGGCGTCGCCGTGAGAATCGGTCATGCTTGCTGCTCCGTAACGACAAGGCCCGGCATCCGCCGGGCCGATATCTGCCGCAGATAAGATTTACAACAATACTACGTCAAACTGTTCCTGCGTGTAGGTGGCTTCCACCGACAGCGAGATGGGTTTGCCGATGAAGTCCACCAGCATCGCCAGGCTCTGCGACTCTTCGTCCAGGAACATGTCGATTACCGGCTGCGCTGCCAGGATGCGGTAGCCCTTGGCGTCGAACTGGCGCGCTTCGCGCACGATCTCGCGCTGGATTTCATAGCACACGGTCTGAGCGGTTTTGATTTCCCCGCGCCCCTGGCAGGTGGGGCAGGGTTCGCACAACACGTGCGCCAGGCTTTCGCGGGTGCGCTTGCGGGTAACTTCCACCAGACCCAGGCTGGTAAAGCCGTTGAGCGTGACGCGAGTGCGGTCGCGCGCCAGCGCCTTGGCCAGCTCGGTCAGCACCGCCAACTGATGTTCTTCGCTGTCCATGTCGATGAAGTCGACGATGATGATGCCGCCCAGGTTGCGCAGCCGCAGTTGGCGGGCGATGGATTGCGTGGCTTCCAGATTGGTCTTGAAGATGGTTTCGTCAAAGTTGCGGTTGCCGACAAAGCCGCCGGTGTTGACGTCGATGGTGGTCATCGCCTCGGTCTGATCGATGATCAGGTAACCGCCAAACTTCAGATTCACCCGCCGCGCCAGCGCCTTGTCGATTTCCGCCTCGATGGAAAACAGCTCGAACAGCGGGCGCTCGCCGCTGTAGCGCTCGATCTTGCGCACGGCGGACTGCACATAGCTTTCGGCAAACTCCACCATGCGGCTGTAGTTTTCCGTCGAGTCGACAATCACGTGCTCGGTGGTGTCGCTCACCATGTCGCGCAACACGCGCACTGCCAGCGGCAGGTCTTCGTACAACAGGCTTTGCGCCGGCAAATGCTGCGATTTGTGGCGAATGTCGGCCCACAGCTTTGAGAGGTAATCGATGTCGGCCAGCAACTCTTCATCGCCGGCGGTTTCCGCGCTGGTGCGGATGATGTAGCCGCGCGGGGTATTGGGCGGCAGCAGCTTTTCCAGCCGCGCCTTCAGGCTGAGGCGCTCGGTCTCGCTTTCGATTTTCTGCGAGATGCCGATGTGCTCCTCCTGCGGCAGATGCACCAGAAAGCGGCCTGCCAGCGAAATCTGCGTGGACAAGCGCGCGCCCTTGGTGCCGATCGGGTCCTTGATCACCTGCACCAGCACAGTCTGGCCTTCAAACAACATCTTCTCGATGCGTTGCGGCTCGGTGGGGTGTTGACGCTGTTCCAGTACGTCGGCGATGTGCAGGAAGGCGGCGCGTTCGAGGCCGATTTCAATGAAGGCGCTCTGCATGCCGGGCAGCACGCGCTTCACCTGGCCCAGATAAATGTTGCCGACAATGCCGCGGCTGGCGGCGCGCTCGACATGCAGCTCTTGCACTACCGAGTCTTCCAGCACGGCCACGCGGGTTTCCTGCGGCGTGATGTTGACGAGAATCTGTTCCTTGGGGCGCTGGATGTCGCGCGGCAGGGGAATGGATTGATGCAGCATGAGGTTCCCCTTGCTTACGGAAAGCGGTGACCGAACAGGCCCAACAGTTCGGCGGTTTCAAATACCGGCAGGCCCATCACGCCGGTGTAGCTGCCCTCGATGCGGGCGATGAACACGGCGGCGCGACCCTGGATGCCATAAGCGCCGGCCTTGTCGAAGGGCTCGCCGCTGTCGATATAGCGCTGGATGTCTTCTTCGCTCAGCGGACGGAACACCACCTCGGTCACCGAAGTGCGCAGTTCGACGCGATCGTCCTGACGCACCGCCACGCTGGTGACCACTTGATGGCCCCGACCGGAAAAGGTGCGCAGCATGCGGGCGGCATCGGCGGCGTCTTCCGGTTTGCCGAAGATCTCGCCATCCACCACCACGGTAGTATCGGCCGACAGCAAGGGGCGGGACGGCAGGCCGCAGGATTGCACCACGGCCCAGCCGGCGTCGGCCTTGCCGCGCGCCAGCCGCTCGGTATACGTCACGGCGTTTTCGCCGGGCAAAACGGATTCATCGATGTCGGCGTGGATGCGTTCGATGTGCACGCCCATTTGTTCAAGGATTTCCCGGCGGCGCGGACTGCCGGAGGCCAGATAGATGCGGGTGTCGCTCGAAATCATGATGAGGTCGCTGCAAGAGGTTGGTATTCGGTTGTCGCCTGCAAGGTTAACAGAGCGGGCGGGCGCTGGGCATCCGCGCGGCTACTGAGCGGGCCGGCCGCCGGATGCGAAAACGCCCTGCGCACAAGCAGGGCGTCGGTATCGGAATCAGGCGAAAGCCCGCGTCGGGATTACTCCAGACGACCGTGGCACTGCTTGTACTTCTGACCGCTGCCGCAAGGACAAGGATCGTTGCGGCCCACGCGCAGGCCTTGCGCCGCCAAGGCTTCCGGCGACAGCGGATTGTCCTCTTCGCTCAGCGAAGAGCCCGGTTCGGCGTGATTCAGCTGCATGCCGTCCACTTCGTGCGGCTCCATGGCGTCGGCGTCTTCCTGGCTGCGGATCTGCACCGTCATCAGCACATTGACCACGCTGCGCTTGATGCGCTCCAGCATGTCGGCAAACAGTTCGAAGGCTTCGCGCTTGTATTCTTGCTTGGGGTTCTTCTGGGCGTAGCCGCGCAGATGAATGCCCTGACGCAGGTGGTCCATCGACGCCAGATGTTCGCGCCAGTGGGTGTCCAGCATCTGCAGCACCAGACTGCGCTCAAACTGGCGCATCACGCCTTCGCCGGCCACTTCCACCTTGGCCTGATAGGCGGCGGCGGCCAGTTCGATGATGCGTTGCTTGATGTCGGGGATGTCCAGCGTGGACTCGGCCTTCAGCCAGTCTGCCACCGGGGCCTCCAGCTGGAATTCCGCTTCCAGTGTTTTTTCCAGCCCGGCCAGATCCCACTGCTCTTCCATGGAGTCCGGCGGCATGTGCAGGTCAACCAGATCGGACAACACGCCTTCGCGCATGTTGATCACCACATCGGTGACATCCTCTTCTTGCAGGATGTCGTTGCGCTGCTGGTAGATCACCTTGCGCTGGTCGTTGGCGACGTCGTCGTATTCGAGCAACTGTTTGCGGATATCGAAGTTGCGGCCCTCCACCTTGCGCTGGGCGTTTTCGATGGAGCGGGACACCCACGGATGCTCGATGGCTTCGCCATCCGGCATCTTCAGGCGGTCCATGATGGCGGCCACGCGGTCAGAGGCGAAAATGCGCAGCAGCGGGTCTTCCAGGCACAGGTAGAAGCGGGAAGAGCCCGGGTCGCCCTGACGGCCGGAGCGGCCGCGCAGCTGGTTGTCGATACGGCGTGATTCGTGACGTTCGGTGCCGACGATATGCAGGCCGCCTGCGGCCAGCACGGCGTCGTGGCGTTCTTTCCACTCGGCGCGGATGGCGTCGATGCGGACTTGCTTCTCGGCGTCGGACAGGCTGTCGTCCTTCTGCACGGCCTTGATTTCCGGATCGGGGTTGCCGCCCAGCACGATGTCGGTGCCGCGACCAGCCATATTGGTGGCCACGGTGATGACGCCCGGTCGACCGGCCTGCACGACGATGTCGGCTTCGCGGGCGTGTTCCTTGGCGTTCAGCACGTTGTGCGGCAGCTTGGCCTGTTTCAGCAGATCGGCGATCAGCTCGGAGTTTTCAATGCTGGTGGTGCCCACCAGCACCGGCTGGCCGCGCTCGTGGCAGTCCTTGATGTCGGCCAGGATGGCGTCGTATTTCTCGCGCGCCGAGCGGTACACCTTGTCCTGCGAGTCCTTGCGCAGCATCGGGCGGTTGGTGGGGATGACCACGGTTTCCAGGCCGTAGATGCTCTGGAATTCGTAGGCTTCGGTATCGGCGGTGCCGGTCATGCCGGACAGCTTGCCGTACAGACGGAAGTAGTTCTGGAAGGTAATGGAGGCCAGCGTCTGGTTTTCGCGGTTGATCTCCACGCCTTCCTTGGCTTCCACCGCCTGGTGCAGGCCTTCCGACCAGCGGCGGCCGGCCATCAGGCGGCCGGTGAATTCGTCGACGATCACCACTTCGCCGTCCTGCACCACGTAGTGCTGGTCCAGATGGAAGAGCGAATGGGCGCGCAGGGCGGCCATCAGGTGATGCATCAGGGTGATGTTGGCGGCGGAGTAAAGGCTGTCGCCCTCCTTCAGCAGGCCCAGCTGCGTCAGGATATCTTCGCAATGTTCGTGGCCGGCTTCGGACAACAGCACCGAGTGGGCCTTTTCGTCCACCCAGTAGTCGCCTTCGCCGTCTTCGGTCTCCTGGCGCTTGAGCATCGGCGGCACCGCGTTCATGCGCTGGTACATGTCGATGTTGTCTTCGGCCGGGCCGGAAATGATCAGCGGGGTGCGGGCTTCGT
The DNA here is from genome assembly GCF_945957525.1 of uncultured Aquitalea sp. Lineage (GTDB taxonomy): Bacteria > Pseudomonadota > Gammaproteobacteria > Burkholderiales > Chromobacteriaceae > Aquitalea. The sequence continues at coordinate 168,202 of NZ_CAMFLA010000001.1, forward strand.
CGATCAGGATGGAGTCCACTTCGTCCACCACGGCGAAGGACAGCTTGCGCTGCACTTTCTCGCCCACGGTGAATACCATGTTGTCGCGCAGATAGTCGAAGCCGAATTCGTTGTTGGTGCCGTAGGTGATGTCGCAGGCGTAGGCGGCCTGCTTTTCATCGTGCGGCATTTGCGACAGGTTCACGCCCACGGTCAGACCGAGGAAATTGTACAAACGACCCATGATGCCGGCGTCGCGGCTGGCCAGGTAGTCGTTGACGGTGATGACGTGCACGCCTTCGCCCTTCAAGGCGTTGAGGTATACCGGCAGTGTGCCCACCAGGGTCTTGCCTTCGCCGGTGCGCATTTCAGCAATCTTGCCGTTGTGCAGCACCATGCCGCCGATCATCTGCACATCGAAATGGCGCATGCCCAGTACGCGGACGGAGGCCTCGCGGCATACGGCAAAGGCTTCGGGCAGGATGCGGTCCAGCGATTCCCCGTTGGCGATTCGCTCCTTGAACTCGGCGGTCTTGGCCGCCAGCGCCTCGTCGGACAACGCCTTCATGTCCGGTTCAAGCGCATTGATACGCGCCACTTCCTGACGGTATTGCTTGAGCAGGCGGTCGTTGCGGCTGCCAAAAACTTTCTTGAGAAGCGAGGAAATCATGTATTCCAATCCAGGGGCCCGGCGGGCCGGCAAAAACAAAATAGGCGAAAGTGTAGCACATCCCGAAAACAAGTTATGGGGGCGAGCTTGCGTTGAATCAAGCACCCCGATGTCGCTCTCCGCGCAAAATCCGGCGGCGACGCCAGCTCGAACCGGGATTCCGGGGTTGGCCGAAGGGGCTTTACGGCGCGGCCCGCGGCCCGCTGGCGGGGCAGTCGGAAAAAGTTACAGAATTAATACAATTCTTTGTCCGTTTTCATAAAACTTTTATCTGCGCCTTGCTATCATTCACGCGCATTGCAGAGCCACAATTTTGATGTCTGACACGGGCTGTCCGTGAAAAGAACAAGAGATGGTGCTCATCTGATGAAGAAGCGCGACGGGGCCTGCACCGCTCGCGCCAGGTTCAACGCCAATCGGAGAGGCCTGATGACTTCCGTTGTCCGCCCGTTCATACCCGCCACCGCCAAACGCTTGATGCCCAACCGCTGGGATCTGGTGGCCTTCCCGCTGATCATCGGCTTCCTGATGTTCGCCACAACCGGCATCGAAGGCACCTGGGCGCCCATCAGCGCCCTGCAGACCGAGCCGATATCGCTCGATCCGTCCAATCTGCCCGAGTACGCGCTGCGCACCACCTTGCGTATGTTGGCGGCCATGGCGGCCAGCATCGTGTTCACGCTGGTCTACGGCACGCTGGCGGCCAAGAGCCGCCGTGCGGAGAAACTGCTGGTGCCGATCCTGGACATCCTGCAGTCCGTGCCGGTGCTGGGCTACATCTCTTTTACCGTCACCTTCTTTCTGGCGCTGTTTCCCGGCCGGGTGCTGGGGGCGGAGTTTGCCGCCATTTTCGCCATTTTCACCTCGCAAGCCTGGAACATGACGTTCAGCTTCTACCAGTCCATGCGCACGGTGCCGAACGACCTGAAAGAAGTGTCGGTCAACCTGCGCCTGTCCGGCTGGCAGAAGTTCTGGAAGCTGGAGGTGCCCTTCGCCATGCCGGGCATGATCTGGAACATGATGATGTCCATGTCGGGCGGCTGGTTCTTCGTGGTGGCGTCCGAAGCCATCACCGTGGGCGACAAGACCGTGACGCTGCCGGGCGTGGGTTCCTACCTGGCCATGGCCATCGACCACAAGGACATGGGCGCGGTGGGCTGGGTGATTCTGGTGATGGTGGCGGTGATCCTCATCTATGACCAGTTCCTGTTCCGTCCGCTGGTAGCCTGGGCGGATAAATTCCGCCTGGAAGACACCATGTCGCAGGCGGCGCCGGAATCCTGGGTGCTGAACCTGATCCAGCGCACTCGTTTCATCCAGCAGCTGCTGCGCCCCTTCGGCAAACTCATGAAGACGCTGGCCCGTCTGCGGCTGAACATCAGCATGCCGCAGTACATCCACACCGAAGCGCACACCACAGTGTCGCGCGCCATTGATGTGGTGTGGGGCGTGTTCATGGCCGGTCTGTGCGCCTTTATCGTCTGGCGGCTGTTCAGTTTCATCACGACCGAGGTGCATCTGCTCGAAGCGTTGCGCGTGGTGGGGCTGGGTTTCATCACCCTGATCCGGGTGACGCTGCTGATCGCCATCGCCTCTGTGATCTGGGTGCCGCTGGGCGTCTATATCGGCCTGCGCCCGGCGCTGGCGGAGAAGGTACAGCCGCTGGCGCAGTTCCTCGCGGCCTTCCCGGCCAATTTGCTGTTTCCGGTATTCGTCATCTTCATCGTGCACTTCAAGCTGGACCCGGACATCTGGCTGTCGCCGCTGATCGTGCTGGGCACGCAGTGGTACATCCTCTTCAACGTGGTGGCGGGCGCCAGCGCCTTCCCCAACGACTTCCGCGAAGCGGCCACCAACTTCCGCATCCGCGGCTGGCAATGGTGGCGGCAGGTGATGCTGCCGGGCATCTTCCCCTACTACATCACCGGCGCCATCACCGCCTCCGGCGGCGCCTGGAACGCCAGCATCGTGTCGGAGATGGTGTCCTGGGGCAACGACAAGCTGGTGGCGCATGGGCTGGGTTCGTATATCGCCCAGACAACCGCCGCCGGCGACTTCCCCAAGATTCTGCTGGGCATCACCGTCATGTCGGTGTTTGTCGTGCTGTTCAACCGCTTGCTGTGGCGTCCGCTGTACGCCATCGCTGAAAACAAACTCCGTCTCAACTAAGAACCGCTCGCCAAACCTCGCAGGAAACCTGAACCAAGGCGCGCCGACGCAGGCCGTACATCAAGTACGACAAGCAGGCGCAAGGCAGGATCTGGGGTTTGGTTGGCGGGGCCAAGGAGGCCGATCATGACTATCGACAACACTACCCTGCGACAAGAAATCTTCTCCCTCAAGCACGTGGACAAGGGCTTCCGCAAAGGTGGCGAAGAAGACGTCCAGGTGCTGGACGACGTCAACCTCACCCTGCTCGAAGGCGAGATTGTTGGCCTTTTGGGCCGCTCCGGCTCCGGCAAATCCACCCTCTTGCGCATCATTGCCGGCCTGATCCAGGCCAGCAGCGGCGAAGTGAATTACTTCGGCAAACCCCTGACCGGCCCGGCCGAAGGCGTGGCCATGGTGTTCCAGACCTTCGCCCTCTTCCCCTGGCTGACCGTGCTGCAAAACGTGGAGGCCGGGCTGGAAGCGCTGGGCGTGCCGCCGGACGAGCGCCGCAAACGTGCACTGGCCGCCATTGACCTGATCGGCCTGGACGGCTTCGAAAACGCTTATCCGCGCGAGATGTCCGGCGGCATGCGCCAGCGTGTGGGCTTTGCGCGCGGGCTGGTGGTGAACCCCACCCTGCTGCTGATGGACGAGCCCTTCTCCGCGCTGGACGTGCTGACCGCGGAAACGCTGCGCACCGACTTGCTGGACCTGTGGAACACCCGACAACTGCCGATCAAATCGGTGCTGATCGTCACCCATAACATCGAAGAAGCCGTGTTCATGTGCGACCGCATCATGGTGCTGTCGTCCAACCCCGGCCGCGTAGTGGCGGAAATCAAGGTGCCCTTCCCGCATCCGCGCAACCGTCTGGACCCGGCCTTCCGCAAGATGGTGGACGACATCTACGCCCTGATGACGCGTCGCCGCAGCGCCGACACGCTGAACAAGGTGCAACTGGAAGTGGGCAGCCCGCTGACCGAGGTATCCACCAACCTGATGGCCGGCCTGATGGAAGCGCTGGCCGCGCCGCCCTACAACGGCCGCGCCGACATGCCGGAAATCGCCGGCAAGCTCTTGCTGGAAGTGGACGATCTGTTCCCGGTGGCGGAAATCCTCGAACATTTGGGCTTTGCCGAGCTGAAGGACGGCGACATCCTGCTCACGGCCGCCGGCAAGCAATTCGCCGACGTCGGCACGCAGGAACGCAAGGTGCTGTTTGCCGAACACCTGCTGCGCAATGTGCCGCTGGCCGCCCGCATCCGCCGCGTGCTGCAGGAACGCCCGGGCCAACGCGCGCCGCGCCTGCGTTTTGAGCAGGAACTGGAAGACTACCTCAGCGACAGCGCCGCCGAAGAGACACTGGACACGGTGATCAACTGGGGACGTTATGCGGAAATCTTCTCCTACAACGACCACACCGAAACCTTCAGCATGGAAGACGTGGAAGGCGCGCTGTAAGGCGTCCTCAAAGGAAACGCCGCACCAGCGGCCGCTTCCACCCGCAACGGGGGCCGACGACGCCAGTCTCGGCCCTCGCCGCTTTTGGCGCTACAATGCGCTTATTCACCGCTCCTCTTCCGCCAGCTCATCCATGTCCGAACGCCAGTTTTCCGATATCGCCCGCCAGGACGGCAATCTGTCCCGCCTGACCAGCGAAGCGCGCGCGCTGATGGCGCTGGACCGGGCGTTTCGCCAGCTGCTGCCTGGCAATCTGGCCGATTGCTGCCGCGCCGTGCGCATCCGCGACGACGAGCTGGTGGTGTTCGCCAATTCCGGCATTGTGGCGGCGCGTTTGCGCATGCTGGGCAACAGCCTGCTGCCGCCGCTGGCCGCCAAGGGCTATGTGGCCAGCAGCATGCGGGTAAAGGTGGATATCCGTCTGACGCCGCCGCCGCGCCCGGCTAAGCGCATCGCCATCAGCACGGCCGCGCTGGATACCATGAGCGCCGCCATCGACAGCGTGGGCAACGCCGATGTGAAGCAAGCGCTGGCCAGCCTCATCGCCAAGCATCGCCGGCAAGCCCAGGACTGAACCCGCTCCGCGAGCGGTAAGCCGCTTTCCATCCTCTCCCCTTTTTTTGCTTCCCCGCTGCCCGCGCGCTCTCCGCCAGACGTGGTCCGCGCAACAATCCTTCGGCCAACCTCGCCGCTGGCGTGGAAATTGCCTAGTCCCTGTCATGAAGCTTGGGTATGCTGATCGGCCACAAGCGGCTTGAGCATTGCGGGCAAGGGGCAGGCAATGCTGAAACCGTTTAATCAGGATTGACCCACCATGCTGACCCCGCACGCCCTGCGCCGCGAGCTCAACGAGGAAGCGCACGCGCGTCCCTATGCGGCCATACAGTCGCCCGCGCGCCTGACCTCGCTGACGCTGTACTACGACTACGACGATACGGCCCAGCAGGCCGCCATCCGCCATCTGGCCGACCTCATCGGCCTGCCGCCGCTGCCCGAACGTTGCAGCCACTACTCCGGCTCGGCCGGCGACCTGACCGTGCGCTGGTCGCTGCATACCGAATTCGCCCGTTACACCTTCATCATCACCGGCGACTGCAACGACCCCTTCGATCGCACCGCGCTGGACCGCATCCCACCGGTATGGCTCAACAACATGCCCGGCGTGGTGCTGGTGGCGCTGCACGCGGTGCTGCTGCCGGCGGAGCGCGAAACCGAGCTGCAAGACATGGCGACGCGCTGGTTTGGCGGCCGGGAGCTGATCGGCGCGGAAATCGGCGACGGCAACGGCGTGGCCTACACCGACCTGCGCCTGCACCCCGACGCCCGGTTGGCGGACGGCTTCTCGCGCTATGTCGTGGTGGACCGCGCCATGGGCCCCAGCCAGTCCGGCCGCATGTTGCAGCGCCTGTTCGAAATGGAAACCTACCGCATGCTGGCCCTGCTGGCCCTGCCCATCGCCAAGCGTCAGATGAAAGAGCTGGACGACTTGGGCATCGAGCTGCGCGCCATCACCGAACGCATGGGGCTGGCCAAGGGCTCCGATTCACAACTGCTGACCGAGCTCACCGAACTGGCCACCCGCGTGGAACAGCTCATCGCGGAAAGCCAGTACCGTTTCTCCGCCGCTCAGGCTTATTACAAGCTGGTGGAAGGGCGCATCGGCGAATTGCGCGAAAGCCGCATCTCCGGCATGCAACCCTTCCGCGAATTCATGGAGCGCCGCTTGTCGCCGGCCATGAATACCTGCGAAACCGTCATCCGCCGCCACGATCGCATCACCGCCCGTCTGCAACGCACCACCGCGCTCTTGCGCACGCGGGTGGAAGTGCTGCACGAGGAACAGAACCGCGCCCTGCTGGCCAGCATGGACCGCCGCGCCGCCCTGCAATTGCGGCTGCAAGAAACCGTGGAAGGCTTGTCGGTGGGCGTGCTGACCTACTACATGGTGAGCCTGCTGCACCATTTGCTGAACGCTGTGGAAGCCGCCGGCATCCATCTCAATGTGGAGCTGCTGACCGGCCTCGCCATACCACTGGTGGCCGGCGCGGTATGGCTGGGCATGCGCCGGCTGAAAGCCGGCATCAATCGGGATGCTCACGGCTGACAAGCCGATGTCATGTGACTTTCATCAAGGAGAGTGCGTGCCAGTCGCGCTACTCTCCGTCAGCCCGCTTCAACCGGTGCGGCATCCACGCAACGGATCAAAACTATTTCAGCAGTAGGGTAAAAGTTCGTTGTCCGACAAAGTCCTTTCTAGGACAATCCAGCCTCTTACTGCGAATCACACTCAATAATCAGAACATGGCCGCCAAGACCACCCGACTCAAACCCCTGCTTGTCAGCTTCATCATCACCGTCATCACTCTGGTTGCCGCCCTGGCCGTCGGCGGTTTTCTCAGCCTGAGTCGCGTCAATATCGCCCTCCACGGCGAGCAGGACGGCACCAACCTGCTGGTTGGCCAAATGACGGATGTGCGCTACCACGTGGTACAGATCCAGCAATACCTCACCGACGTCAGCGCCACCGCCGACCCCGATGGCTTCAAGGATGCCGAGACTCACCACCAGGCCGTCCTGAAAAATCTGGATGAAATCAGCCGCCTGTCACCTGAACTGAAAAACGAATCCGACGCCATGCGCGCGTCGCTCGAACAGTTTTACGAGGTGGGCAAGCGCATGGCCAACGCCTACAAGGATCAGGGCCGCGAAGCCGGCAACGCGCTGATGAAGCAAAAGGACAGCGGTTTTGACGATAGGGCCGACGCGCTGACCAAGCAGGTGGAAACCCTCAACGAACGCATCCACAAGCTTGATGATCGCGCCTACACCGACATCAACGACACGCTCAGCCTGATGCAGACCTTGCTGCTGGCGGTCAGCCTGACGCTGGTGGCAGTGGTCGCCGCCGGCGGCGTACTGGTGTATCGACGCGTGTTCGGCATGCTGGGCGGTGAGCCGGCAGACGCCATGGCCGTCGCCAACCGCATTGCGGAAGGCGACCTCGGCCAGCCCGTACCCGCTTCGGCCGGCGCCGACGACAGCCTGATGGCCGCACTGGCCGCCATGCAAAGCCAGCTGCGCGGCATCACCGGCAACATCCGCGGTCTGGCGGCAGAGCTGGACAGCAGCGCCGGCGCCGTGGCCGGCTCGGCGCACGATCTGCAAAAAAGCAGCATGGTGCAGGCGGAGTCCACCCGCGCCATGAGCGCATCGGTGGAAGAGGTGCTGCAGAGCATCGAGCAACTGGGAAGCCAGAGCCATGATGTCGGTCACGAGGCGCGTTCCGCCGGCCGCATGGTGGGCGACTGCGAAGCGCTGATCACCACCACCGCAGAGGACATCAGTTCTATCGCCGAACGCATCGGCGACGCCGCCCAAGCCATCGACAAGCTGAACCAGCAAACCGACGCCATCGCCTCCATCACACGCACCATTCACGACATTGCCGACCAGACCAACCTGCTGGCGCTGAACGCGGCCATCGAAGCGGCCCGCGCCGGCGAAATGGGCCGCGGCTTTGCGGTGGTAGCCGACGAGGTGCGCAAGTTGGCCGAACGCACGGGCGTGGCCACGGTGGAAATCTCCAGCCAGATCGATACCATCCGCCAGGGCATGTCCGACGTGGTGGGCGTGATGCAGGGCAGCGTGGACGCTTCGCGCCATGGCGTGAGCCAGACCGAAGCGGCGCGCGAATCCATCGTCGGCATCCGCCGCAACACCGACCAGATCGTCGAGCACATCGAAGGCGTCAGCCTGGCGCTGAGCGAGCAGCAAGCCGCCATGCGCGACATGGCGCAGAAGATCGAAGTGATCGCCAGCATGACCGAGGCCAATCAGGCCACGGTGGACGCCAGCGCGGCCGCGGCCGACCAGATGGATAGCCACGCCGAAGCGCTCAACGGCGCAGTCAGCGTGTTTCGCGTCTGACCTGCGCCCGGCGGGCAGGCTGCCCGCCTTCGGCCAACATAAAAACGGCCGCCCCAAGGGACGGCCTCATTAATTGGCGGCGACTGACCGGCACCGCCAGCAACTTACTTTTGCAACACGGCGTCTCGTACTTGCTCAAGGCCGGTAGGATCGTCCAACGTGGTGAGATCGCCCGGGTCGCGGCCTTCGGCCAGTGCCTGGATCGAGCGGCGCAGCACCTTGCCGGAGCGCGTCTTGGGCAACTGATTCACAAAGTACACGCGCGCCGGGTTGGCAATGGCGCCCAGCTGCGAGGCCACTTTGGCGATCACTTCCTTCTCCAGCGCCGCGCGCCGTTCCGGGTCTTGCAGTACCGACGGGTCTTTCAGCACGGCGAAGGCCTGAGGCACCTGTCCCTTCAGCGTGTCGTTCACGCCCACCACCGCCACCTCGGCAATAGCGCTGTGTCCGGAAACGGCCTCTTCGATCTCCCGGGTGCCCAAGCGATGCCCAGCCACATTGATCACATCGTCGGTGCGCCCGAGGATGGTGAAGTAGCCGTTCTCGTCGCGCACGCCCCAGTCGAAGGATGAATACACCAGCCGGTCCGGCAGCAAGCTGAAGTAGGTGTTCACAAAGCGCTCGTCCTGTCCCCACACCGTGCTCATGCAACCCGGCGGCAAGGGCGGGATGACGGCGATGACACCCTTCTCGCCAGCCGGCACTTCCTCGCCGGTACTCTCGTTCAGCAACTTCACGTTGAAGCCGTACACCGGCAGGCCCGGGCTGCCGATCTTGACGGTTTGCGGTCCCACGCCGTTGCACAGCGTCAGCATCGGCCAGCCGGTTTCGGTCTGCCAGTAGTTGTCCAGCACCGGCACGTTCAACTCGCCGCCAATCCAGCTGGCGGTGGGCTCATCCAGCGGTTCGCCGGCCAGGAACAGCGCGCGCAGGGAGGAGAGATCGTATTTGTGCAGCCAGGACGGGTCCTGCTTTTTCAGCACGCGAATGGCTGTGGGCGCGGAGAACATCACCGTCACCCTGTGTTTTTCCACCAACTGCCACCAGATGCCCGGATCGGGCCGCACCGGCAACCCTTCGTACACCAGCGTGCTCATGCCGCACAGCAAGGGTGCGTAAACAATGTAGGAATGGCCCACCACCCAGCCGATGTCGGAGGTGGAGAAGAAGGTTTCCCCCGGCCTGCCGCCGTAGATGTATTCCATGCTGGAAGCCAGCGCCACGGCATAGCCGCCGGTGTCGCGCTGCACGCCCTTGGGCTTGCCTGTGGTGCCTGAGGTATAGAGGATGTAGCTGGGATGGCCGGATTCCACCCATTCCACGTCGGCCCGGTCGTTAAGGTGCTGCTCGCGCAGCGCGCCGTAATCCAGATCACGGCCGGGTTTCATCATCGGCGCTTCAGCCACGCCGCGATTCACCAGGATCACCTTCTTGGGCGCGGCGGCGCCGGCCAGCGACAGCGCTTCGTCCACCAGCGGCTTGTAGGCAATCACCTTGCCGCCGCGCAGACCGCCGTCGGCGGTAATCAGCAATTTAGGCGCGGCGTCTTCGATGCGGGTGGCGAGACTGGCGCTGGCAAAGCCGCCAAACACCACCGAATGGATGGCACCCAGCCGCACGGTGGCCAGCATGGCGAATACCGCTTCAGCAATCATCGGCATGTAAATCAGCACCCGGTCGCCCTTGCCCACGCCTTGCGCCTGCATGATGGCGGCGAAACGGCTGACTTCTTCATGCAACTGGCGATAGGTGTAGCTGATTTCGCTGTCGGTTTCGGTGGACACATACACCAGCGCGGCCTGATCGCCGCGCTCTTCCAGGTGCCGGTCCACCGCGTTGTAACAGAGGTTGGTCAGGCCGCCGGCAAACCATTCGCGAAAAGGCGGCTTGTCGTACTCCAGCACTTTGTCGAAAGGTTTGTGCCAGTGTATCCGCTCGGCCTCGCGCGTCCAGAAGGTATCGGGATCGTCGATCGACTGCTGGTAGAACGCCTGATAGCCGGTCATGCCTGTGACTCCTTGTCGTGGTCTGTCGCGCCGTTGTCGGCGACTTATGATCAACCAAGCGGTTGCTTGTCTGACAAAGTAAGCCATGAGCTAAACAGGGTCAAGCCAAACCGCCTTACTGCCCGTTATAGCAGCCCAGCCTTATTTACTTGTCGCCACACCCCCTGTGAGCGTCACTCATCTAAAAGTTTTCAACACAAATAGCTACACCATTTGATTGATAATACAAATAATCTTAACCAGCGCGTAACAGCGCCATCACCATGCCCGCCTAGACTCCAGCCATCACACATTCGCACTGGAGCACACGCCATGCCGCTGGACAGCATACCCCGCGCCGGTCAGGCCAACTCGGTGGCCGGCCACCTGCTGCAAACCCCGCCCACCGTCGCCCCCACCGACAACAACTATCAGGTGATGGACCTGTTCTCGCAGGACACCCTGCTGGCCAACATTCCGGTGGTGGAGCAAGGCCGCGCGGTGGGCATCATCAACCGCAACACTTTCATGAGCACGATCGCCCGGCCCTTCCACCGCGAGATTTTCGGTCGCAAATCCTGCACCGCCTTCATGAACGCCAGCCCGCTGATCGTGGACTACCTGACGCCCATCACCGAGCTGTCCTTCCTGGCGCTGGGCGCGGGGGAGAAAGTGCTGTCCGACGGCTTCATCATCAATGTGGACAACAGCTACGCCGGCATGGGGCAAGGCGTGTCGCTGATGCAGGCGCTGGCCGACCAGCAGGCAGAAAAGCACCGGCAGATGATGGAGAGCATCAACTACGCCAGTGTGATCCAGCAATCCTTCCTGCAAAGCTCGCGCCGCGACATGGCGGCGGCGCTGGAGGATTACTTCATGGTGTGGTCGCCGCGCGACATCGTCGGCGGCGACTACTACTACTTCGTCAAACGCGACGACGGCTTCTTCGTGGCCGTGATCGACTGCACCGGTCACGGCGTGCCCGGCGCCTTCATGACGCTGATCATGGCCTCCACCCTCAAGCAAGTGCTGACCACGCATGATCTGCGCAACCCGGCCGAACTGCTGTGCGCCATCAACCGCCAGGTGAAGCAGTCGCTGGGGCAGCTCACTCCGGAAGAAGCCGGCATCGACGACCATCCGGAACTGAACTCCGACGACGGCATGGACGGGGCTTTCTGCTGGTTCGACAAGGCCAGCCGCACGCTTACCTACGCCTCCGCCAAGACGCCGCTGTTTGTGCTGCCGCCGGAAGGCGAAGAAGTGCACACACTGGAAGGCAACAAGAAAGGCGTGGGCTATGTCGGCACGCCGCTGGATTACGAGTGGAAAAACCACGCGGTAAAACTGGCCGCCGGCAGCCGGCTCTATATCAGCACCGACGGCATCATCGACCAGATCGGCGGCCCCAAGCGCATCTGCTTCGGCAAGAAACACCTCAAGGAACAGATTCTCAAGCACGGCCACAAGCGCATGGAGCAACAACAGAAGCACATCATCGACGCCTTCCTGCGCTGGCAGGGCGACAACAGCCGCCGCGACGATGTCAGCCTGTTCGGCGTTTGCCTGGATTGAGCCGCTTCCGTCCTTCGGCCAACCTTACAACGACGGAATCCGCACCATGAGCCTCAGCCGTTTTCACCGTTTCAAAGACCTGGCCCGCCAGGAAAACGTAGTGTTTTACTACACCGGCTTTTTCTCGCAGAGCATCGTCGCCGCCATGGGCGACTCGCTGCGCCTGCGCCTCAACAGTCTGGAAGCCAGCCAGCCGCTGCGACGCAAGCTGTTCTCCATCTTCGTGGAAATGGCGCAGAACATCGTGCACTACTCCGCCGACGCCCTCACCGCCCGCGACAGCAACGACAACGAAGTACGCATGGGTTCGCTGTGGGTGGGCGAGGAAAACGGCCACTTCTACGTGGTGTGCGCCAACCCCATCGGCAGCGACAACGTGGCGCGCATCCGCGACAAGCTGGAGCCGCTGCGCAGCATGAGCAACGACGAGATCAAGGCGCTCTACAAGGAAAAACTGCGCGCCGAGGACGAAGACACCAGCAAGGGCGCCGGCCTCGGCTTCCTTACCGTAGCGCGCGACTCCAGCAACCCCATCGAATTCGACTTTGTGGCAGAAGACGGCGCCCACGGCCCGTTCACCACCTTTTACCTCAAGGCAACCATCTGAGTTTCATCACCATGCAAAACCTCTATATCGCCGCCACCAGCTCCACTCCGGAAGTGGACTTCCGTTTCGACAGCCACCAGCTGAGCCTGCGGGGCGAAAGCTATCCGGAAAACGCCCACGCCTTCTTCGGCCCCATCATGGACGCCGTGCAGGCCTACCTGCCCAAGCTGCACGCCACAACGGTAACACTGGACATCCAGCTGGCTTACTTCAACAGCTCCAGCACCAAAGTGCTGCTGGAACTGTTCGGCCTGTTCAACAAGGCCGCCGTCGCCGGCAATTATGTTCACCTCAACTGGCACTACATCGAGGATGACGAAACCATCCTCGAATTCGGCGAGGAGGTGGCGGACGACTACACCGCGCTGGATTTCCACCCCTGCGCCATGGTGGGCTGAGCGCAGTCGGCTCGCCGCGCCGCCGGACAGGGGAAAGCGCCGCCAGAACATGGCTGCCCCTGCCCCTGTCCGACAATATCCGGATGCGCGAAACTGGCCGATGCCAGTGCTTTGGGTTACTCTCAAAGGCAACGCCAAAGAGACAGTGCATCAGGACATCGAGATGAACGTAAAAGAGTATATGCAGCGGGTTGGCCAGGCCGCCCGCAAGGCCAGCCGCCTGGTAGCCCGCGCCGACACCCTGCAAAAAAACAAGGCGCTGAACGCCATGGCCGACGCCATCCTGCGCGACAGCGACAAACTGCTGGAAGCCAACCGCAAGGATCTGGACGCCGCCCGCGCCGCCGGGCTGGAACCGGCCTTCATCGACCGCCTCACCCTCAACCCGCAAACCGTCGCCGCCATGGCCGAAGGCTTGCGTCAGATCGCCACCCTGCCGGACCCGGTGGGTGAAATGGACGATTTCCGCTTTCGTCCGTCCGGCATCCAGCTGGGCAAGATGCGCGTGCCGCTGGGCGTGGTGGGCATCATTTACGAAGCCCGCCCCAATGTCACCGCAGATGCCGCCGGCCTGTGCCTGAAATCCGGCAACGCCACCATCCTGCGCGGCGGCTCCGAAGCCTTCCACAGCAACCAGGCCATCGCCGCTTGCGTCAGCGAAGGCCTGCGCGTGGCCGGCCTGCCGGCTGAAGTGGTGCAAGTGGTGGAAACCACCGACCGCGCCGCCGTGGGCGAGCTCATCACCCTGCAAGAGTATGTGGATGTGATCGTGCCGCGCGGCGGCAAGAGCCTCATCGCCCGCATCAGCGCCGAAGCCCGTGTACCGGTCATCAAGCATCTGGACGGCAACTGCCACGTCTATATCGACGACACCGCCAATCCGGACAAAGCCTTCAACGTGGCCATCAACGCCAAGACCCAGCGCTACGCGCCGTGCAACACCATGGAAACCCTGCTGGTGCACTCCGCTTTCGCCGCCTTCATCCTGCCAAGGTTGGCCGAAGCCTACTGGGAAAAGGGTGTGGAACTGCGCGGCTGCGAACGCACCCGCGTGATTCTGGGCGACAAGGTATCGGCGGCAACGGAAGAGGACTGGTTCACCGAATACTCCGCCCCCATCCTCGCCGTGAAAGTGGTGAAGGATCTGGACGAAGCCATCGAGCACATCAATCACTACGGCAGCCACCACACCGACGCCATCATCACCGAAGATTACGGCCGTGCCCGCCGCTTCCTGCGCGAGGTGGACTCCTCCAGCGTGATGGTGAACGCCAGCACCCGCTTCGCCGACGGCTTTGAATACGGCCTTGGCGCAGAGATCGGCATCTCCACCGACAAGATCCACGCGCGCGGCCCGGTGGCGCTGGAAGGGTTGACCAGCCAGAAATGGATCGTACTGGGTGACGGCCAGATTCGCAGTTGAGCACCGATTGGCGCAAAAAAAGCCGGGATCATTCCCGGCTTTTTCATTTACGCCCCTTCGCATACAAAAACCACACCCCACAGAACATTCACTCATGTCTCGCCGCCCACGACTTGCCAGCCCAGCGGCGCTTCTCTAACGTAGCAGCATATCGCCGCCCGGAGGGCCATCATGCTGCTATGGCTGTCAGCCTCGCTCCATCTGCTGGCGCTGGGCTTCGGTCTGGCGGCGATAGCCATCCGCTCCCGTCTGCTGGGGCAAATCCCCGATCCCGCCCTGCTGACCCGCCTGTTCCGCGCCGACAATTGGTGGCATCTGGCCCTCGCGTTGTGGCTGCTCAGCGGCGGCGCTCTGCTGGCGCTGGCGCCCCCTGCTCATCCCTCCCCGTGGCTTTATCTGAAACTGGCACTGTTTCTGCTGATCCTGCTGCCGGAATGGCATTGCTGCAAAGTGCTGCGTCAATGGCGCGAGCGGCAGGCGCGCAGCCGCTTGCCGGCGCCGGGCGACGCGGGCTTGCTAACGCTGATCAGTCAGTGGCAATTGCTGGCCAGTGTGCTGTGCCTGTTTGCGGCCACAGCGGTTCGCCTCTTTCAAATATCCTGATTGCATTCAAACACTTGTTAACAAATACCATAGACAGCGACAGGAACCCCTGCCGGTCTTCGGCCAACCAAACACGGGTGTGCCATTCAACCGTTGCCCTGCCATGTCTCTCCTCTCCCGTTTGCTGCTCTGCGCCAGCTGCGCACTGTTCCCCGTTCTGCCCGCTCATGCCGCCGTCCACAAGGAACCGTACGAAATCAACTCCACCAAGACGCCGCAAACCATCGCCGGCTGCCTCGATCAAGGCATCGCCAAACTGAAAATTCCCAAGGAATACGTACGCCACGACACCGCTGACAACGGTGCCCTCTCCGTCATGCTGCATAATCCGGTATCGGGCAAAACCGGCCTTGCCATCACGCTGCGCCCCAAAGACGAGGGTGCGACGGTGCAGGTTGACCCCAACGGCATTCCGGTTGCCAAGCCCTGGGAGCGGATGATCGAACGCTGCGCCCGTTAAGCTGTGGATAAATGCCACTCATTGCGAAAATCTGTTGGTCATGTGGATAGAAACTGAACAAGCTGTGCATAAGTTCATTTGCCAGCGCCGCATTGCGTGACAAGGGCTTCGCACCCATCTGCTCCCCTCTGTGGACAAGCCGAGCAATCAGCTACAGCCCTGTTGATGATGTGGATGATTCGGGATAACTCTGTGGATAACTACGCATTCAAACCTTTGTCGCTGGCGTTTGACGACATCCAGCTGCAGGCGGACACACTGGGTGCCGGCCCATGTCAGCGGGCGCTGATGCTGCTGCATGGCGCGGGCGGGGCGCATCGCGGCGTTTATGCGGACTTGCGCCATTATCTGGCAGGCCAAGGCATCAGCAGCTCCGCGCTGGACTTCGTCGGCCATGGCGAGACCGGCGGCTCGCTGCTGGGGTCCAGCCTGGCCTCGCGCGTGGCACAAGCGGCAAGGTTGGCCGAAGCCCATCCCCCGCAGGCCTTGCTCGGCAGCAGCATGGGGGCCTATATCGCCATTCGCCTGCTCGCGCAGCTTCCCGCTGTCACCCATCTGGTGCTGCAAGTGCCCGGCGTCTACAACCCGGCGGCGTTCGAGACGCCATTCGGCCCCGAATTCAGCGCCATCCTGCGGCAAGAAAACAGCTGGCGCGACAGCGACGCCTGGGACAGGCTGGCCCGTTTCGAGGGGCATTTGCTGATTGTGGCGGCGGAACGGGACGAGGTGATTCCCCACGAAATCGTCGAGCGCTTGTACGCCGCCGCCGGCGCCACCTGCAGCCGGGCGCTACTGACAATCGATCATGCCGGCCATCAGCTTGGACGGCACTGGGCGGAAAACCCGTTGGCGATGACCGAATACCGCCAGAATCTTGCAGCGTTTCTCGCCAGGGACTGAGCTGTGCGCCGGCCAGTCCCCGCCGTCGCGCTTGAGGGGTACACTGGCCGATGACACCATCCTGATCGCCATTACCATGCCTACCGCCGTCCATCCCCAGTTCGAACGCTTGCAAAACTCCGGCAAGGAGCGCCGCAGCGCCTGTCCGCGCGCCGATCAGGCGCTATGCAAGCTTGATCCCCGCCGCGACATTGTCGCCATGATCCGCCAGACCTCCGCCGGCCGCGTGCCAAAGCTGGTGCCGCTGCGCTATGAGCGCATGAAGGTTTCGCCGTTCACCTTCTTTCGCGGCATGGCGCTGATCCAGGCGGCCGACCTCGCCAGCGCCCCGGACAGCGGCCTGAAGCTGCAAATCTGCGGCGACGCCCACCTGATGAATTACGGCTTTTTCGCCTCGCCGGAGCGTCAGTTGATGTTCGACATCAACGACTTCGACGAAACCCACCACGGCCCCTGGGAATGGGACGTCAAACGGTTGGCGGTGAGCCTGGTACTGGCCGCCCGCGAGCGCGGCTTCAATGAAAGCGCGGCCAAATCCGTGGTGGCGCACATGGTGGCCACCTATCGCAAGCGCGTGAACGAGTTTGCCCAGATGGGCCAGCTGGCCACCTGGTACAGCAAGCTGGGCTATGAGCAGCTGCTGGAACGCGCCACCGACGACGCCATTCGTCAGCAGCTGGTGAAAGTAGCGGACAAGGCGCGTACACAGACGCAGGAACGCCTGCTGCCCAAGATGACCACGCAGGAGGATGGTTCGCTGCGCCTGCGCGACAACCCGCCGGTGATTTTTCACATGACGCCGGACGATCAGGTATGGGGACAAGACGCCGACTGGCTGGGCGAAGGCCATGCCAACGACCTGCTCAAACCCATGCTTTCCAGTTACATCAACACGCTGAAAGAAGATCGCCGCACCTTGTTGCAGCGCTTCAGACCGGTGGACGCCGCCTTCAAGGTGGTGGGCGTGGGCAGCGTGGGCACCCGCTGCCTGGTGGTACTGCTGCAGGACGACTACGACCAACCGCTGTTTCTGCAACTGAAAGAAGCACGCAACTCGGTGCTGGAGCCCTACACCCAGCTTTGCGTGCACGGCCATCAGGGCAAACGGGTGGTCTTCGGCCAACGTCTGATGCAGGCCGCCAGCGACCTTTTCCTCGGCTGGACTACCGGCCCCGGCCAGCGTCATTTCTACGTGCGCCAATTGCGCGACATGAAGGGCTCACCGGCGCTGGAGAGCTTTGAAACGGCGGACAGCTTGGCAGCCTTCGGTCAGGCCTGCGCCTGGGCGCTGGCGCGAGCGCACGCCAAATCCGGCGGGCAAGCGGCTGAACTGGCGGGCTATATCGGGCAGTCCGACCGGCTGGATCAAGCCATCGCCGCCTACGCGCCGCTGTATGCCGATCAAGTGACGCAGGACTACAACACATTCTGCAAGGCCTTGAAGAGCCGCAGTCTATAAAGGGAGAAGTCGACTGATTTGTTCGGCTATTATCAAACAATGTTTTAACATCACCTCGGCATTCATAACAAAGTGATGAAACAATCACCCGCTTGAACACACTACCCAACTCAGGACAACACCATGCGCGTCAATACCCGTCTTTTGATCCTGATCGGCGCCAGCCTGCTGGCGCTGGTGCTTCTGGCGGCCGCCTCGCTCTTCGCTACCCGCACCACCCTGCAAGACGAAAAGCGCGAGCAGATCACCCTGCTGCTGAAAATGGCCGAAAACACGCTGGGCTATTACGCCAAGCAGGAGGCAGCCGGCAAACTTACCCGCCAACAGGCTCAGGACGCCGCCCGCAAATCGCTGAAGGCGCTGAAAGTGGACGACATCTACTTCTTCGCTCGCGACAATGAAAACCGTTTGGTGCTGCACCCCAAAGCGGAACGAGAAGGCAAGGTGGACATGGGCAGCCCGGTGCCCGACGGTCGCACCACCGTGGCCTTGTACAAAGAGGCACTGAGCAAAGAGCACTACGGCATCGTTACTATTCTCACCACCCGCGCCGGCAGTCAGGATTCGCTGCCCAAACTCAACGGCGTAGTGCGCTTCGACCCCTGGGGCTGGACGGTGGGCACCGGCTTCTTCATTGACGACATCGACAAACTGTTCTGGCGCGAAGCCACTTTGTTGCTGGTGCTGGGCGGCGTCGCCACCGCCCTGTTGGCGGCGCTGGGCCTGACCATGTCCCGCAGCATCGTTCGCTCGCTGGGCGGCGAACCTGCCTATGCCGCAGAAGTGGTGCGCCGCATTGCGGCCGGCGATCTTGCCGGCGAGATCACAGTCAACGGCCCGCAAGGCAGCCTGCTGGCGGCGATGCGCGACATGCGCGAGAAACTGCGGGAGATGATTGCCGGCATTCATGCCGCCACTGCCGACATCGGCGTGGCCAGTCGCGAACTGTCTCAGCAGATTGCCCGGGTGGATGAGGTGTCCGGCGTGGCTAGCAACTCTACCGCCTCTGCCGCCGCCGCCATCGAGCAATTGTCGGTCAGCATTGACCACGTCAAGGACAACACGCGCGGCACCGAAGACGGCGCACGCCGCTCCAGCGAAATGGCGCATGCCGGCGAGCAAGTGGCGCGCGAAGCCGCCAACGGCATCGAAGCCGTAGCCGGACAAGTGGAAGACGTGGCCGGCCTGGTTAGCACCTTGGCCGAACGTACCCGCAACATCAGCGGCATAGCTGAAACCATTCGCGACATCGCCAACCAGACCAATCTGCTGGCGCTCAACGCCGCCATTGAGGCGGCGCGCGCGGGCGAAATGGGCCGCGGCTTCGCCGTGGTGGCCGATGAAGTGCGCAAACTGGCCGAGCGCACCGCCAGCGCCACCAGCGAGATCGGCGCCATCGTCCAGGTGGTGGTGGATGACACCGGCAGCGTGGCCACGCGCATGCAGGACATCCGTCCGGCGGTAGAGCAAGGCGTGGCGCATGCCAACGCCGCCGCGCATACGCTGGACAACCTCAATCGTCAGGCACATGCCGCGCTGGACAACCTGCACGGCGTGGTCAGCGCCATGACCGAGCAGAGCCAGGCAGGCACCAGCATCGCCGCCAGCGTGGAACAAGTGGCCGGCGTGGTGGAGGAAACACAAAGCTCGGTCAAAGTGGCGGTGGAAGCGGTTCTCCGCATCGACTCGTACGCCGAACGCCTCAACGCATCCGTCTCCCGTTTCCGCCTCTGATCATATCTTTTACCTTGCCTTCGCAGCCCCGGTCCGCAAACCGGGGCTTGCCCTCCCCCCCGCAACTGGCATAATGCCCACTGCGCCCAGACGCCAAATACAAAAACATCGCCTCACCGACAGACAGGCAAATCGTTGAATCATCTACATGGATTACTGGGGAGACTTGCATGTCCCACGCTGCCATCCCGGCCGAACTGGCCGAATGGTTGATTCAGGAAAACGTCCGCGACGTTGAACTGGCTTTCGCCGACGTCACCGGTTTCGCCCGCGGCAAAACCCTGCCTGCCAAGGCTTTGATCAAAGGCCAGGCCCTGCGCATTGCACGCGCCGTGCCCATCCAGACCTGCGTCGGCGAATTTCCCGACTACCGTTTTTACGGCGAACACGATCCGGACGTCACGCTGGAACCGGACTTTGCCACCCTGCGTCGCATTCCCTGGGCCAAAACCCCGCGCGCGCTGGTCGTGTGCGACTGCGTCGACCACGACGGCAGCCTGGCTCCGCTGGCGCCCCGCTCCATCCTGAAAACCGTGCTGGCGCGCTATGCCGAACGAGGCTGGTCGCCGGTGGTGGCTCCGGAGCTAGAATTCTACATTTTCGACGCCCACACCGACCCGGCAGCGCCCTTCCTGCCGCCGGCGCTGCGCACCGGCCGTCGCGAGAGCGGCTTTGACGCCTTCAGCTTCTCCACCCTCAACGATCTGGAACCCTTCTTCGACGACCTGTATCGCGCCTGCGAAATGCTGGGCATCGATACCGACACTTTCGTGCACGAAATGGGCCCCAGCCAGTTTGAGATCAACCTCAAGCACGGCAACGCGCTGGATCTGGCCGACCAAACCTTCCTGTTCAAGACCGCGCTGAAGGAAGTGGGCTGCCAGCACGGCCTGACCGTGGTGTGCATGGCCAAGCCGCTGCCCGGCCAGCCCGGCAGCTCCATGCACCTGCATCAAAGCCTGGTGGATAGCGAAGGCCGCAATGTGTTCAGCAAGGCTGACGGCGGTGAAAGCGAAACCTTCTTCCAGTTCATCGGAGGCCTGCAGCAGCACCTGCCGCGACTGATGCCGCTGTTCTGCCCCAGCCCCAACTCCTTCCGCCGCTTTGTCAAAGGCCTGGCCGCACCGGTCAACGTCAGCTGGGGCGTGGACAACCGCTCGGTGGGCCTGCGCGTGCCGGTCTCCGGCCCGGAAGCCCGTCGCGTGGAAAACCGCCTGCCCGGCTGCGACGCCAACCCCTACCTGTCGCTGGCCGCCAGCCTGGGTGCGGGCCTGCTCGGCATCGAGGACAAGGCCGTGCCCGGCGAACCGGCCACAGGCAATGTGTTCTTCGATGAAAACTGCGCCACCCTGCCCACCACGCTGGATGCCGCTTGCGAACTGATGGCCGCGCATGACAGCGCCACACGCCTGTTCGGTGAGGAATTCAGCCGCGCCTATCTGGCAGTGAAAGAGGTGGAGCTCACCCACTTCCACCACCAGATCACCCCATGGGAACGGCAATATCTGGCTACGCTGGCCTGATTGCCCACGCCGTACCCGCCTTCGGCCAACCTTCGGGTTGGCCGTTTTCATTGCCGCCGCCCCTCATTGACCCTGCCGGCCGCGACGAGCAACATGATTCCGCCCGATTCGGACGGGCAAGCCGGCAACAAGACCGGCTCAGCAACCCAATGACAGAGGACCGCCCCATGTTGCCCATCCCTCGTTCCGTGAGCCTGCTTGCCCTGGCCGCCTTGCTGGCCGCGCCAGCCGCCATGGCCGACAACGCCAGGCCCGAGGCCGCCAGCGGCTTTACCGGCAAGCAAGCCGTGCGCGCCCGCCAGTTCATTATTACCACTGCCAACCCCTATGCCAGCGAGGCCGGTTTGGCCATGCTCAAGCGCGGCGGCAGCGCCATTGACGCCGCCATCGCCGCGCAGATGGTGCTTGGCCTGACCGAACCACAGTCTTCCGGCATCGGCGGCGGTGCGTTCATGCTGTATTTCGATGGTCGCGCGCTGACCAGCTTCGATGGCCGGGAAATCGCGCCGGCCACCGCCGATCCCGAGCTGTTTCTCAAAAACGACCGCAAACCGATGGATTTCTATGAGGCGGTAGTGGGTGGGCGCTCGGTGGGCGTACCTGGCGTGCTGGCCATGCTGAAGCTGGCGCATCAGCGCGACGGCAAACTGCCGTGGAGCGCGCTGTTCCAGCCCGCCATCAAGTTGGCCGAAAGCGGTTTCCGCGTTTCCCCGCGCCTCAACACCCTGCTCAGCGGCGAGAAATTCCTCAAGGACGACCCGGAGGCCCGCGCCTACTTCTATCAGGCAGACGGCAGCCCCCTCCCGGTGGGCAGCTTGCTGAAAAACCCGGCTTATGCCGCCACCTTGCGCGAGATCGCCGCCAATGGGACGCAAGCCTTTTATCAGGGCGACATCGCTCGCGCCATCGTGGAGAAGGTCAACGGTCACAGCCGCAACCCCGGCAAGATGCTGATGGCGGACCTGGCCGCCTATCAACCGGTGGAACGCCCGGCGGTATGCGGGCCTTACCGCAGCTGGAAAGTGTGCGGCATGGGAGCGCCCAGTTCCGGCGGCGTGGCGGTGCTACAAATGCTGGGCATGCTGGAACGCTTCCCGATGGCCAGCTACGCGCCAGGCAGCGTTGATGCCGCCCACCTGTTTGCCGAAGCCAATAAACTGGCTTTCGCTGATCGCAACCGCTACCTTGCCGATCCCGGTTTTGTCGCCGTACCGACGGAAGGCCTGATCGACGCCGGCTACCTCAAGCAGCGCAGCATGCTGATCGATCCGGCGCGCGACCTTGGCAAGGCCCAGCCCGGCGAGCCGGCCGGCGTGAAGATTGCCGAGCGCGGCCGCGACAACGCGCCCGAATTACCCTGTACCTCGCACATCAACGTGGTGGATGGCCGCGGTCATGTGCTGAGCATGACCACCTCGGTTGAAGACCAGTTCGGCAGCCGCTTGATGGTGAAAGGTTTCCTGCTCAACAACCAGCTGACCGATTTTTCCTTCTCGCCGGTGGACAACGGCGCGCCGGTGGCCAACCGGGTGGAAGCCAGAAAACGCCCCCGCAGCAGCATGTCGCCCACCCTTGTTTTCAACGGCAAGGGGCAGTTCGTGCTGGCCACCGGTTCCCCCGGCGGCAGTCAGATCATCGGCTATGTCGCGCAGACGCTGATCGGCATGCTGGACTGGCGGCTCGACCCGCAGGCCGCGGTAAGCCTGCCGCACTACGGCAACCGCAATGGCGCCACCGAACTGGAAAAAGACCGCGGCCTGGACCCGCTGGCAGCTGAACTCAGCGCGCGCGGACATCAGGTGAAAATGACGGAGATGACCAGCGGCCTGTCGGCCATCGTCAAGACGCCGGGTGGTTACATCGGCGGGGCGGACCCACGCCGTGAAGGCGTTGCGCTGGGTCGCTGACCACGCGTTTGCCGAAAGACAAAGCCCCCGCAGGACGGGGGCTTTTTGCTGGGCGAGATGCGCTGAACAAGCGCTTGCCAGCACATTCAGGCCGGACTGTGCGCCAAGGCCTGTTCAACTGCGGGTAGAGCGCAAGCGGCGGGCCAGTTCGGCCACCGCGTCATCGCGGGTCAAGGGCGGCATCTGCTGATGCTGGGTGGTGGTGATCCATTTTTCCACCACGGAGCGGTCGCCGCGGGCGGCCTTCAGCAGCAGGCCGAAATCATGCCCGGTGGAATGCTCCAGCGGTTCGATGCCGCGCAGCTGGGTATGAGCCGCATAGGTATGCGTTTGTGTGTCCGGGGCTTTTTTCTTTTTGCCGGCGCTGCGCACCCAGCCGAAAACCAGCAGGATCAGCACCAGAGTAACCAGCGTAAAAATCAGCATGTCGCTACCTGTTTCCTTATGTGAATGCCGATGAAGGCCATGTCATTCAAACAGTTGCTTTAGATCAACTGCATAAAGCATGGTTCACTGCCCAAAATCTGTCGAAATAGTATGCTGAATGGGACAGCGCCGCACGGACCCGCTGCGCCGCCCACTAGAGGACGACAAGGCGAAAATTCCGCACAATGCCCGCAGAAAAGCGTGAAATGCCACACCAAGGCCTGTCGCCAATGTTTTTCATGAGGGAGTCTTGCATGTATCAGCACATTATCGTCGCCGTAGATGGTAGCCGCACGGCGGCGAAAGCGCTACACGAAGCCATACGTATTGCCAAATCTTTACAGGCTCGCCTGACACTGGTGAATGTGGTCAGTTTGCGCGATCTCGCCATTGAAGGGGTCGGCTCGCTGGATACCCATCAATTACACGAACAAGCCTTCCGCCAGGCGCGGGAATTGCTCGAAGCCGCTGAAAAAACCGCATTGAACGAAGGCCTGACCAAAGTGAATTTCCATATCGCCGAAAGCTGGGAAGGCGGCAAGGATCTAGCCGAAGTGCTGATCCGTTTTGTGGAAAACGAAGCCGCCGATTTGCTGGTGCTGGGCACCCACGGCCGCAGCGGCATAGCTCACTTGTTGTTGGGCAGCTTTGCCGAACTGGTCATGCGTCGCACGCCCTGCCCGCTGATGGTGGTGCGCGGAGACGGAGACGACGACATCAAGGTCGATTGAAAACCGCAGCCAATACCACTTGGCCGCCTGAAATCCGTACCGGCACCGGCAGGCGGGCGAAGTGTGGTTTTGCAAGCGGCTCCGACAGGAGCCGTCCCACCGCTTTCGTCATGGGCAAGGTGACGGAAGCCATCCGCAGGCTGTCATGCAGCCTGCGGATTTTCTTTTCCCGCCTCAATCGCAGCGGCGCGCCAGCACAAAGAACTCGCGATTGCCGTCGCCGCCCTTGATCGGGCTGTCGAACCATTTCTCCACCTGCCAGCCCAGCTCGCGCAGGCAGTGCGTGATTTTGTCCTGCACCAGCGGGTAGTAGCGCTCGTCCTTGACGATGCCGCCGCGCGCGAGTCCTTCGCGCCCCACTTCGAATTGCGGCTTCACCAGGCTGAGCAGATAGCCGCCTTCGCGCAACAAGGGCAAGGCCGACGGCAACACCAGCGTCAGCGAAATGAAAGACACATCGCACACCATCACATCAAACAGGCGGCCCTCATTCGCCGCCAGAATGGTGTCATGCTCCAGCGCGCGGGCGTTGACGCCTTCGAAATAGCGCACACGCGGGTCTTCGCGCAGCCGGCCGTGCAATTGGTCGTGCCCCACATCCACGCCCACCACCCGGGCGGCGCCGGCCTGCAGCAGGCAATCGGTAAAGCCCCCTGTGGACTGGCCCACGTCAAGCGCCAGCCAGCCTTCAACCGTCAGGCCGGCGGCGGCCAGCGCGCCTTCCATTTTCAGACCGCCGCGCGAGACGAAGCGGTCGGCCGGATCAGCTTTCACCATCAACGGCGCATCCAGCGGCAACTTGAGGCTGGGCTTGCCAATCAGCGCGCCGTCCAAGCTCACCCGACCGGCGTCGATCAGGTGCTGGGCAGCGGTGCGAGACACCGCCAGGCCTTGCTCCACCAGCAGGATATCCACCCGTTTCATTTCGTCTCCGTATGCGGTCAGCAAGCAAAAAGGGGGACAGATTGTCGGCTGCCCGCCATGCTGTCAAGCCGGCCTTCGCTGATGACAGTTGTCAGCGCAAGTGTTTACAAGCGTTTGCTAATAATGCTACCGTAAAAAGGCAATGCTTTGAATTCATTGACTTAGCGCTGCCAGTCGCCTCGCGCTTCCATCTCTCGCAGCGTGGCGGCAGCGGCTTCCAACCCAGTCTTCGGGCAACCTGCCCGCTTCTGCAACCGCCCGTATCCCGGGCACCATGGCGCGCCGCCCCGCACCGGGCGCACGCCATTCGGCTCTTGCCTTGAGTCGTCCGCCAACAGACCCATCCGGCCCGTTTCCGGCAGTGTTCCGCTGCCCGCGACGGCCGCTCAAGGAGACATTTCGCATGGTTTTACGCGCATCGCTGTTTCTCACCGCGCTGTTTGTCCTGTGGGGCATTGCCGCCCCGGCGCATCTGACCGACACCACGTCGGCGCTGCTGTCTTACACCATTTCACGCTTTGGCTGGTTTTACCTGCTAAGCGTGTTCGGCTTTCTGGTGTTTTCCCTGTATCTGGCTTTCGGCCCCTTCGGCCACATTCGCCTTGGCCGCGAAGACGAAGAGCCGGAGTTCTCGCG
The DNA here is from genome assembly GCF_945957525.1 of uncultured Aquitalea sp. Classification (GTDB taxonomy): domain Bacteria; phylum Pseudomonadota; class Gammaproteobacteria; order Burkholderiales; family Chromobacteriaceae; genus Aquitalea. The sequence goes on from NZ_CAMFLA010000001.1 coordinate 193,681, forward strand.
CGGTAGCTGGTTCGCCATGCTGTTTTCCGCCGGCATGGGCATTGGCCTGGTGTTCTGGGGCGTGGCCGAACCGATTTCCCACTTCGCCACGCCGGCCAACGCCGCCGTCACGCCGGAGTCGGCCGAAGCCGCCCGCGCCGCCATGCGCTACTCGTTTTTCCACTGGGGCCTGCACCCCTGGGCGGTGTACAGCCTGATGGGGCTGGTGCTGGCCTATTTCAAATTCAACAAGGGCATGCCCGGGCTGATCAGCGTCACCTTCCGCCCCTTGCTGGGCGACAAGGTGGATGGCCCGCTGGGCAAGGCCATTGATGTGCTGGCGGTGCTGGCGACGGTATTCGGCGTGGCCACCTCGCTGGGCTTCGGCACCCTGCAGATCGAGAGCGGCCTGCAAAAGCTGTTCGGGATTCCGCCCGGATTCTGGCTGACCGCCGGCATCGTGGTGACCGCTACCGTGCTGTTTCTGCTGTCCTCGCTCACGGGCCTGTCCCGCGGCATCAAATGGCTGTCCAACCTCAACATCCTGCTGGCCCTCGGACTGCTGTTGCTGATCATCGGTCTGGGCCCCACCGGCTTTATCTTCGACACCTTCACCACCACGCTGGGCGACTACTTGGGCAACCTCACCAGCAACAGCCTGCGCATGTCGCCATTCAACCAGGGTACCTGGATTGCCGGCTGGACACTGTTCTACTGGGCCTGGTGGGTGACATGGGCACCGTTTGTGGGCATGTTCATCGCCCGCGTGTCGCGCGGCCGCACCATCCGCGAATTCGTGGTGGGTGTGATGTTGGTGCCGGCGCTAGCCAGCTTTATCTGGTTCTCCGCCTTCGGCGGCACCGCCATTGACCTGCAGTTGTTTGCCGGCGCGGACATGGTCAGCGCAGTGAAGGCCGATGTGTCCACCGCTCTATACGTAATGTTCGACCACCTGCCGGGCAGCCAGGCTTTGTCTTTGCTGGCCATGGTGCTGGTGGTGAGTTTCTTCGTCACCTCGGCCGATTCCGCCACCTTTGTGCTGGGCATGCTCACCTCTAAGGGCAGCCTCAATCCCGGCCACCGAGTCAAGCTGATCTGGGGCGTGCTGCTGTCCGCCATCGCACTGGTGCTGCTGTCCAGCGGTGGCCTCAAGGGCCTGCAAACCATGTCCATTGTCGCGGCGCTGCCCTTCATGCTGATCATGATAGGCATGGCGGTGTCGCTGTACCGGGCGCTGTCGGATGAGGAGCACCAGTCGCGTCTGCGCGAAATCCGCCGTCTGCACAAGCTGCAAGCACTCATGGACGAACGTGACCGCTAAACATCGGCAAGCGAAACCCGCCCCCGCCTCGCGCGGGGGTTTTGCTGTCTGCTGCAAGGTGAGATGATGCAGCCATCCCGGAACAAGGAGCAGCACATGGATACGTATCAACTGGAAGCGGCGGAAGTGCGCGTATTGGGCGCCCTGGTGGAAAAACAGGCGCTGACCCCGGACAGCTACCCGCTGACGCTCAACGCGCTGGGCTCCGCCTGCAACCAGCTCACCAGCCGGGAGCCGGTGATGCAGCTCTCCGATGCCGACATCAGCGCGGCGCTGGACAGCCTGATCGCCCGCAAACTGGTTGCCGAGCGCCTGCCGGCCGGCAGTCGTGTGGCCAAATACGAACATCGTCTCAATTACGAGTGGAATATCGACGGCGCACGCCTGGCGGCGCTGGCCATGCTGATGCTGCGCGGCCCGCAAACCAGCGCGGAAATCCGCACCCGCGCCGGGCGCGTCTATACCTTCGGCAATGTGGAAGAAGTGGAGACCGCACTGGAAGCGCTGGCCGACAAATACCCACCGCTGACGCAGAAACTGCCTCGCCAGCCGGGCGAGCGCGAAGCGCGCTGGTGCCATCTGCTGTCCGGCGAACCCACCCTCACGGAGATCTCCGGCGGCGCCGCCATCGACGTGGGCGTGGCGGGCCGGGTAGCCGCGCTGGAAGCCGAAGTGGCCGCGCTCAAGACCCGTCTGCTGGAACTGGAAGAGCGCTTGGCCGAATAGGCGGCCTGGCCGTCGCCGGCGCCTGCCTGCGATGTCGGCGGCGACCGCAAGACCGAAACTTATGACAACAGCGGGCGTCAGACCGGCTTTTGCACTGGATCGACACCATGAAGCATCTGCCCCTGCTACTGGCGCTCGCCGGCCTCAGCGCAGCCGCCCAGGCCGCTGATTACTCCCTGCAAGCCGGCAAGGACTACTACCAGTTCAGCCGCACCCCCCAAGGCGCCGGCATCGGCCTGACGCTGGACTACATCGACCACAAGGATCATGGCAGCGCCGGCGGTGCGGGCCTGGAGTTCGCCCTGCCGCTGGGCCGCCTGACGCTGGCCGGCGGCGGCAAACTGATGGCGCTGGACCCGGACAGCGGCTCCGGCACCGCCGCCTTGCTGGGCGGGCGCGCCAGCTTTGAGCTTGCCCCCAAGATCAGCCTGTACGGCCAGGCCTACTATGCGCCTTCATCTTTCTCCAGCGGCAGCGTGGACAAAGTAAGCGACGTCGGTGCTGGCGTGCGCTGGAACGTATTCGGGCCGCTGGCGGTGGACGCCGGGTATCGTTACTTCGATATCAGTCGCAGTGAAGACAGCCGCAGCCGCAAGCTGGCCGATGGCTGGTATCTGGGTGCCGGTCTCGTGTTCTGAGCAGTGCCCTCCGCCATGAAAAAGCCCCGGCTCGCCGGGGCTTTTTGCATCAGTTTGGCCGAAACGCCAACACGCGAGGGGTCTGTTCAATGTTGCTTGGGTTCGAAAATGGCGTAGGTCTTGCGTGCCGGCTCAATCACCTCCCACTCCCCGCTGAAGCCTGCCGGCACCACGAAATGATCGCCCGCGGTCAACTCCACACTGCGGCCTTGCTCATCGGTCAGCCGTACTCGGCCTTCCAGCAGGGTGCAGAATTCATGTTCGGTGTAACGCACGCGCCAGCGCCCCCTGCCGCCAGTCCAGATGCCTGCGTGAAACTGCCCGCTGGGGTCGGAGTAATGATTGGCCACGGTTTGCGCGCAATCGCCTTCAATCAGACGGTCCGGCGCGGCGACAAAGGCATCCTCCTCTACAGGGTGACGCTGGAACACGATGATGGTGGGTTGTTGGCTCATGCCTGGATCTCCTCTTGATCTGTTTGGCCGGGCTAGCAAAATCATGTTGCCAACCGTCTTATTTGATCAAATTTGGCACAAGCCAGGGTAACTGTCCAACCCTACGCCGCCGTCAGCCGCCAAGCACCACCCTGGTGCCAAAAACTGTCAGGCCGGCACAACAACGGTGCTGACGCAAGCTGCCTCTTGGGGCGGACCGTCTTGCAATTTCAGCTCCCAATAGCCCACATCCAACCAGCGGCCGTGTTTCCAACCCACTTCATGAAAGGTAGCCACATGCTGGTAACCCAGGCTTTCATGCAGGCCGGCGCTGGCCGGATTGGGCAAGGCGATGCCGCCGATGGCAAGATGCGCGCCCAGCGCCTGCAGCCTTGCGATCAATTCCCGGTACAGCTGGCTGCCCAGCCCCTGCCCGCGCGCTTCCGGCGAGAAGTACACCGAGGTTTCCACCGCAAAGCGGTAGGCGCGCCGCTCGCGCCAGCGAGTGGCATAGGCGTAGCCGAGAATCTCGCCTTCTTGCTCCATTACCAGCCAAGGCAGCCCCTGTCCTTGCACTTTCTGTATGCGCTCCACCATTGCTCCCACCGTGACCGGCTCTTCTTCAAAGCTGATGGTGGTGCCGAGGATGTAGGGGTTGTAAATGGCGGCGAAGGCCGCTGCATCGTAGGGCTCCGCGGAGCGGATGGTGACTGGGGATGTCATGACGTTCTCCTTGGGTGGCAAGCCTTCATCTTGCAAGATGCGGGCCAGCTGGTACGAGCCGTCAGACTGGCCTCAGTCCGCTTCAAGGACGCGATGGCCAACGCCTACGAAGGCTGCCACTCCGGGTACCAGGCCTCGCGCATCCGGCTCACATAGGCCATCAGCGTCGGGCGGGCGCGGATGGCGCGGATGGATGGCGTTTCGCCCAAAGCACGGGTCAAGCCGCCGGCGAGGAAGGCGAACATGCTGGCGTCCGCCCAGCACGCACGTTGGCCGAAGAGGTAATCCTGATTGCCCAGCAGGCCCGCCAGCGCATCCAGGTCCATTTCAAGCAGGCGTTGCCGCTCTTCGGCGCTGAAACGCCCCAGCCCCTGCCCGTGCAAGGTTTTGCGCACGCCGCGGCGCACCATGGCTTTCACCAGACCGCGCAAGGGCGCCGGCACCGGCTGGAAGAAGCGGGCCGGGCCGCGCTCAAAGGTGGCGTCATCCAGCCAGCGCTCTTGCACCACCAGCCAATACAGATGATCGCCGCACAAACAGTCGACGGCCCAGGCGGTGGCTTTTTGCGCTTCGCTCAGCCCCTCGTCCAGCGTGATGCAGTGCTTTTGCGCCAGATGCAGGCGGATGAAAGTGGAATCGGGAACGCATTCGCCATCGTCGTCGATAAAGGGCAGCTTGCCCTTCGGCGCTTTGCGCATATTGCCGCGCATCGTGCGGTAAGGCAGGCCGGATAATTTGAGCAAAGTCTCGGCCTTGAGCACAAAGGGGCTGGGATCGGGCAGCCCGAAAGCCGGGCCAAAGGTGTGCAGGGTGATCATGGACGGCTCCGGACTGAAAACCCCAGTCTGGCACAGGCCACCGTCCATGCAAACGAGCTATGGCTTGCGATGCGCCGTCATTCGCGGCCACGATCGGGCCACAAACAATGACGGCAGCAGCTCAATCCATCAGCCGCTGATAGAGATACACCAGCACCCGGGCCAGATCTTCCGCCGTATGCTCCTGACCGGCGTTGCCAGTATGGCCGCCGCTGTCGGTTTCGTAGAACAAGGCGGCATGCCCGGCTTCGGCCAACCTTGCCACCATCTTGCGCGCGTGCGCCGGGTGGACGCGATCGTCCCGACGGCTGGTGGTGAAGAAGGCCAAGGGATAGGCCGCGCCTTCCCGTACATGGTGATACGGCGAATAGGCCAGCAAGGCGGCGCGCTCCTCCGGCACTGCCGGGTCGCCGTATTCATCTATCCAGCTGGCGCCGGCCAGCAATTCCGGGTAGATCAGCATGTCCAGCAGAGGCACTTCGCACACCACGGCGCGGAACAGCTCTGGCCGACGGATCATGCAGGCGCCCACCAGCAGGCCGCCATTGCTGCCGCCTTCTATCGCCAGCTTGGCCGGTGAGGTGAGGCCAGTCGCGATCAGGTCTTCTGCCACGGCGATGAAGTCGTTGAAGCTCACTGGCCGGTTCACCCCCTGAGCCGCCTGATGCCAGGCCGGGCCGAACTCGCCGCCGCCGCGGATGCAGGCCAGCACGAAAGCCCCGCCCTTGCCCAGCCAGTGCTGACCAAAGTTTTCCACGTAGTAAGGCATCATCGGCACTTCAAAACCGCCGTAGCCATACAACAATGTCGGCGTGCCGCCATCCAGCGCCACATCGCGCGCCCGCACCACAAAGTAGGGAATGCGCACCCCGTCCGCCGCCACGGCATAGCGCTGTTCGGCGACATAGGGCGCGGCGTCGAAGGCTTCCGGCTGGCGACGCAGGCATTCCGCCTCGCCGTCGGACAGCTCCAGCCGATACAGGCCGGTTGGCGTCAGGAAGTCGCTGTAGCTGTAGTAGAGGGTGTCGCTGTCCCAAGGCTGGTCGGCGAACTCGATCACGCCGCTCTCCGGCACCGGCAAGCGGCGGGGCTGCCAGCCGTTTTCGTCGCGATCGAACGCCAGCAGGCGGCTCTTCACCTGATCGATCAGGTTCACCACCAAATGATTACGCGTAGACTCCACCGACTCGATGGCCAAACCCTCTTCCGGAGTCACCAGCGGCTGAAACGCCTTGCCAGTGGGCGCGCGCAGTTCTGCCAGCGGCACCGCCAGCAGGCTGCCGGCCGGCCACAGCGTATCGCCGCATTGCCAGTCTTCGGCCAACTTGACGATGAAATCGCCATGCAGAAACGCTTCGATATCGGCACGCGGCGGCAAAGGCAGCGGGTGGCAGTCCAGCCCGGAGTCCACCAGAAAATACGTCTTGCTGTAAAAACTGTCCGAGGCTTCAATGATGTCCAGCCAAGCGTCGTGGCCGTCCAGATAGCGCCAAGCCGCCACCATCATGGCGTCGCGCCCCGCTTCAAACACCTTGCTCCAGCGATGCTGACCGGCCTCGCCACGCTCCACCAGCCACACTTCGGCGGGATAACCGGCGCGCGTCAGTGGCGCGCCCTTCCAGCCGGGGCAGACCCACAGGCTGTCCGGATCGCGCCAGGCCAGATGGTTCTTGCCTTCCGGAAAGGCGAAGCCTTGCTCCACCCAGTCGCCGGCTTCTAGATCAAACTCGCGGGCAATACTGGCGTCGCCGCCGCCGTCCGACAAATGCACCAACACCCGGTTCGGCTGCACCGTACAGTGCGCCACGCCGTCCAGATACCAGTCACGACCGTCGGCTGCCGCCAGCGCGTCGATATCCAGCACCGTACCCCATTCCTGACTACCGGCGCGGTAGGCCGGCAAGGTAGTGCGCCGATAGATGCCGCGCGGGTGTTCGGCGTCCTGATGAAAGTTGTAGAGCCAGCCGTCGTGCTCGGAGAAAAAGGGAATCTGCCGGTTGTCGCGCAGGTGGGCCAGGATGTCGTCCCGCAGCGGCAGGAAGCGCGCGTCCGCATCAAGTTGCGCCGCCGTAGCGGCATTCTGTTGCTCCACCCATTGCAGGGCGGCGGGGGAGTCCAAGCTTTCCAGCCACTGGAAGGCGTCGTCAGGCAGGCTCATGGATGTCTTCACCAAGCAAATAAGGCGCACAGGGTATCAGCGCCTTGGGCAAACACCAACCCTGTCTCGGCGCCGCGCTGCGCAGGCGGTAAATCGGCAAACCGAAGCAGCCGGCAATAACCTGCCCAAAAAGGCAGTAGCTCTCGGGCTGGAGAATTCCTAATCTTGACTCAGATGTTTCCGAATAAGTTTAGGAAACCACACAGCCAAGAAACGCAAAAGGAGTTGTGCCATGAGAATCTTACTAACTGCCGCCCTCTTTGCCCTCCTTGCCGGTCAGGCCACCGCCGGTGGCGTCATCGGCTTTACCGGTCGCATTATCAATGCGCCTTGCACCATCAGCAACGACACTTGGCTGGGCTACGCACAACACCCCCGCGCGTATCAGCAGGCCAAGGCCCAACCGGGCTCTCCGTCCTGTGCCGGCGTGGCCGCCACCCGCACGGTACAGCTTAACCGACCCAATATCCAACGTCAGGACCAAGGCGTCCTGACCGTCAGCTACTATTGAGCCGGCGACGGTTGGCTGGCCGCATCCGGATTGCCGCCGGCAGAGGACACATGCCGCCGGATCCACTCGGCAGCCTGCGTCACTACCCTTTCCTCTATACCGTTGTAGCCATGCCAGGCCCAGGGCTGACACGGATCGCCGCGATCTTGCCCACCCTCCATCACCAGCAGCTCGCGCGCGCTAGACTGGCTCAGGCCATCCACCACCGGCTGCAAATTGGCCAGCAGGCTTTCGGAGCAGGCGTCCTGCCGATGCTGTATCAGCAAAGCTGGCTGGGTAATGCGCGCCAAGGGCAGGTCCGCCACATTGCCGCGACCGTGGTCGATAGTGGAAGTCAGCACCACGCCGGCTACCAACTCATGCCGCAAAATGGCGATGGATGCCGCCGAGGTGGTGCCACGACTGGTGCCCACCAGCCATACCGGCACAGTGGCGCGGCGGCGCAAATCGGCAATCACCGCAGCGATATCGCCGGCATGGGTTTCGCTCTGGCGGAACTCGCCCTTGTTGAGCCCCAATGATTGCCGATCGGACGGCGCATCCACTACTGCCACCTGAAAGCCCTGCGCCGCCCACTGCGCGCGAGTGCGCACCAGGAAGTTGCCGCCGACGCCCAGAGCACCGTTCTCGCTCAGCCGCAGCACGCCATCTCCGCCGGCAAACAGCACTAGGCTGGCCAGCGGCGGCTTGTCCGGCGTCACCAGCAGATAACGCAGGCTGATATCGGGACGCGGCGACAGCGTCACCACCTGCTCCGCCATCGCCCACGCCGACCAGCAGGTCGCGCACCAGATCAGCAGCCATCGCGTCATCTTGCTCTCCCGTACTTCGCCCGCTCCGGATCGCGCCTTGAGGCGCGCATGGCGCTGGGGGCGACATTGTCACTCGCTGAGGAAATCCCGCATCACTTCAACCAGCGCTTCGACGGCTGCGCGATCGGTTTGCCAGTGCGTGACAAACCGCATGCGACCGGCTTCCGGCGGATTGGCCTTGATACCGGCCTTGCCCAACGCGGCCATCAGTTCGGCCACATCGATATCGGCGGTAAAACGGAACCACACCATATTGATGTGCACATCATCCAGCGCCACCTCCACGCAGGGCATGCCCGCCAGTTGCTCAGCCAGATAGCGCGCATTGGCATGGTCTTCAGCCAACCTTTCAGTCATTTCAGTCAAGGCGATGATGCCCGGCGCGGCCAGCACACCGGCCTGGCGCCAACCACCGCCCAACAGCTTGCGGTTGTAGCGCGCCTTGCGGATGAAATCGGCAGAGCCGGCCAGAATCGACCCCACCGGCGCGGCCAGACCCTTGGACAAGCAACACATCACCGTGTCGACATGGCGGGTGATCTCTCGCACATCGCAGCCCAGATGCGCAGCCGCATTGAAAACCCGCGCCCCGTCCAGATGCACCGGCACGCCAGTACGCCGGGCGATATCGGCCGTGCGGGCCATGATGTCCAGCGGAATCACCCGACCGTTGCTATGGGCGTTTTCCAGACAGATCAGTCCGGTGCGCGGCCAGTGCACATCCTCGCCCACCCGGATGCGCTGCTCGATCTCTTCCGGCGGCAAGACGCCGTCGCGGCTGGCGATGGTGCGCAGCTGCACGCCGCCAATCACTGCCGCGCCGCCGGTTTCATGCCAGACGATGTGGCAATCGTCGCCCAGAATCACTTCGTTGCCTCGCTGGCAGTGCGTAAAGATGGCCAGCTGGTTGCCGAAATTGCCCGTGGGCACGAACAGCGCCGCCTCCTTGCCCAGCCGCTCCGCCGCCAGCGCTTCCAGCCGCGCTACGGTGGGGTCGTCGCCATAGACGTCATCCCCCACTTCTGCGGTCATCATCGCCTCGCGCATGGCGGGCGTCGGCTGGGTTACGGTATCACTGCGAAAATCGATCCACGGCATGAAAGCGTCCTTTGCAGAAACAACGGCGACCGAAGGGTCGCCGTTGCATGGTTGACATCAGCTAAGCTGATTGTGCCAGCAAATGGCCGGCTAAAGGACGCGGAGAGGCGTCTGGGGCGTAGATCAGACCACGCGGTAAGACTGTTTGAGTTCGCTGACGCGGCGCTGGGCAGCCATGATGCCGGTGGCGGTCAGGCTGATGTCGCTGCCGCATTTGCAGCGCAATGAATGGTCGGGGGACAGGGTCTTGAGATGATGGCGCGACTCATGCCCGCAATCCACGCAGGCTATGACTACTGTCGCGTTGTAGTGCTTGTCGAGGTCAATGTCGAATCTCGGATGCATCATGGGAATCTCCCTTGCGATAACGGAGGCGGCCCACCAGAGCAACGGTCGACACGTTGATGACAGGCCCTCGAAAAGCATAGGCAAGGGGATGCGCCGGGGCAAGCCTCAGCGCGCCGGCAGCGCGGGGGACCGGGATAGCCAACCCTGATAGGAGGCAAGGTTCTCGCGGGTAATCAACTGCACGGGCACCACCACGCTGCGCTGCGGATGTGACCCGTTTTGCAACAGTTTCTGACCAAGCTTGACTGCCTCGCTGCCAATCATCAGCGGCAACTGCCCTGCCGATGCGACGATCGGCCCGCTGCGATGCAGCGCCGCCTCTATGTCTGGAGAACCATCCACACTGGCCACCAGCACATTGCGCCGCGCGGCATCCCGCAAGGCCTGCTCAACACCCAGCGCCTGCCGGTCGTTGATGGCAAACACCGCGCTGACGCCGGGGAAGCGTTTCAGATGCTCCGCCATCAGTTTGCGACCACCCCAACTGGAAGCCTGACCGTCTTCGTTGTCAGACAGCACCCAGATGCCCGGGTATGCCTCCAGCGCCTTGCGGCAGCCGGCCACGCGATCAGTCACCGAGGATACCGGCGGCCCGCTCTGAATGATAAAGCCGCCCTTCTCATGCATCTTGTCCGCCAGATAGCGGCACGCCAGCTCGCCAGCCTGACGGTTATCCGACTTCACCGTGCCGTCGGCGCCGGGAGCGTCCACATCCACCGCCACCACTTTGATGCCGGCCTGTTGCGCCTTGCGCACCAGCGGTTCCACCGCCTTGCTGTCCACCGCGCCCAACAGGATGAGATCCACCTTCTGCTCGATCAGCTGCTGTATCTGTCTTTCCTGATTGGCCAGATTGAAACTGGCTGACAAGGTGGTGATCTGCACCTCCGGATTTAGCCCGCGCGCCGTCTGCATCGCGCCTCGCACCAGCGCCTGATAAAAGGGGTTGTCCAAAGCGCCAACGGTAATGCCTATGCTGGCCGGCACCACTTCTGCGGCATGACTGGCAAAAACGGCCATACAGGCCGCGCCCAGAATCAGTCTCGTTCTTGCGCGCATCGCTTCTCTTCGCTTCCGGTCTGATAATGACGAACACCTTCCAGTGTAGCCGAGGCGGCGCGCGCGTCATCATCCTTCTTGCAATCGGGGTCTTTGCTGGAGCCGCTCCGCGCCATGGTTTATCCTTGACGGTTTTCCTTTGCCTTGGATTGTCATGTCTGCCGATCTTGAACGCCGCTTCGGCGGCATTGCCCGGTTGTACGGCGAAGACGCCCTGCGCCGCTTCCAGCAAGCCCATGTCTGCATCGTGGGCGTGGGTGGAGTGGGCTCGTGGGCAGTTGAAGCGCTGGCTCGCAGCGCCATCGGCAAACTCACGCTAATCGACTTGGACAATGTGGCTGAATCCAACACCAATCGGCAGCTGCCGGCGCTGGACCCGCTGTACGGCATGGCCAAGGTGACCGCGCTGGCGGAACGCGTACGCGCCATCAACCCTGCCTGCGAGGTGACCGAAATCGAGGATTTCGTCACTCAGGACAATCTGGACACCATGCTGGGACAGGGCTTCGACTTCATCATCGATTGCATTGACGATCTGCGCGTGAAAACCGCCATGGCCGCCTGGTGCGTCAAACGTCGTCAGCCCTTCGTCGTCTCCGGCGGCGCGGGCGGCCAGATGGACCCCACCCGCATCCAGTTGGCCGACCTGACCGACGTCACCAATGATCCGCTGCTGTCCAAACTGCGCTACAACCTGCGTCGGCATCACCAATTCCCCCGCGAAGCCGGCAAAAAGCTGCGAGTACCCTGCGTTTTTTCTACAGAACAGCTGGTTTACCCCGACAACAAGAGCTGTAATGCCGACGAAGGGCGCGGTCCGCAAGGGCTGTCTTGCGCCGGTTTTGGTGCAGGCATGGTGGTGACCGCCAGCTTTGGGCTGGTGGCCGCCTCACACGCGCTGAAACATCTTTCCGGCAATAAAAAACCCGGCCGTTAAGGGCCGGGTTGATAGCGGATTGCCCTTCGGCAAACCCCGGTTTACTGATATTTGGTCTGGATCAGCTTTTCCAGTTTCACTGCGCGGTCGCCTGGGGCCGGGTGGCTGGCCAGCATGCTGCTGTCGTTGCCATACAGTTCAGCCAGCTTGCGCAGAGCGGACGGACCACCGTCCAGCTTGTAGTTGTGGCGCTTGAGGAAGTCCAGACCGTAAGCGTCGGCATCGCTCTCCTGCGACTGGGAGAACTGGGCGTTCACCACGGCTTCGGCAAAGCCGCCGATTTCAGAGGAGGACAGCTCGGCGGCGGCGGCGTTGCCGCTACCAGCGGCAGCCTTGCGGGCGGCGGAAGTACCGTAAGCCACTTGCATGGCTTTCTTGGTGTGGCCCAGTTTTACGTGGCCGATTTCATGGCCGATCACGAAACGCACCTGATCGTCATCCATTTTGTCCAGCAGGCCGCTGTAAACGCGCACGGTGCCGTCAGCCATGGCGAAGGCGTTGACATCCTTGGTCTGATACACCTTGAAGTTCAGTTTGGTGCCGTCTTCGCTATCCAGACCTTTCACGATCTTGGCCAGACGCTTGCCGTAGGCGCTGGAGGGCGCGGCAACCTTGTTTTCCTTGTCCATCTGGGCGCTGGATTGCGCGGCCAGGGCTTTCACATCGGCATCGCTCAAGGTGGCGGCCTTCAGGGCGTCGGTACCGGCGCTGATCATGGAGCCAAGGTCGAAAGCGTGAGCGCTGCCGGCCAGGGCCAGCATGATGGATGCAGCAAGAGTGATTTTCTTCACGGGAGACTCGCTTGTTATGGTTGGGAAAAGCGATATGCTAAACGCCTAAATTGCGAAAGCCAAGCCAGCGCGGTCAATGGCGTCGCAAATAGAAAACGCCCCGTCATCCGGGGCGTTTTCATTACAGACAGTTCAGAACAGTCAGGCAAGCAGGCAGGACGTTTGTGTCTTGTCGCTGACCGGACGCAGCTTGGGCAGCTCTTGCGAGCAGCGCTGCTCCGCCTTCGGGCAACGTGTGCGAAACACGCAGCCGGAGGGCGGATTGATCGGGCTGGGCAAGTCGCCTTGCAGGATCTGGATGGTCTTGTTGCGTTCCAGTTTCGGGTCCGGAATCGGAATCGCCGACAGCAGGGCGCGCGTGTAGGGGTGGCTGGGCACGTCGTACAGGGCGTACTTTTCAGCCAGTTCCATCTCGCGACCCAGATACATCACCAGGATGCGGTCGGAAATGTGCTTCACCACCGCCAGGTCATGCGCGATGAAGATCAGCGACAAGCCCATTTCGCGCTGCAGCTCTTTCAGCAAATTGATGATTTGCGCCTGAATGGACACGTCCAGCGCGGACACCGGCTCATCGCAGATGATCAGCTTGGGCTCGAGGATCAGCGCGCGGGCGATGCCGATACGCTGGCACTGGCCGCCGGAGAACTCGTGCGGATAGCGGTTGATCATCTGTTCGCGCAAGCCCACTTTGGTCATCATGCCGCGCACACGCTTCATGACTTCCTCTTCGGGCAACTCGGGGCGGTGCACTCGCAGCGGCTCGCCAATGATCTGAGCGATGGTCATGCGCGGGTTCAGCGAGGCCAGCGGATCCTGGAAGATCATCTGGATATCCTTGCGCACCGCGTGCCAGTCCTTGGCGCTGCCCTTGGTCAGGTCCTTGCCCATCCAAACGATCTCGCCGGCAGTGGCCGGAATCAGATTGAGGATGGCGCGCGACAGGGTGGACTTGCCGCAACCGGATTCGCCCACCACGCCCAGCGTTTCGCCTTCATAGAGGTCGAAGCTGACACCGTCCACGGCCTTCAGCGTTCGCTTGCCGCTCCACGGCCAGGCGCCGTCGCCCTTGACCTGAAAATGCACTTTGACGTTGCGTACCGAGAGAATCGGCTTTTTGTTTTGCTCAGACATGGGCCACCTCGCGGGCTTCGTTCACCAGTTCCGCCGCCGGCTTGTGACAGGCGCGCAGAATATGCGGGTTGAGCGCGCTGGCCGCCAGCGGCGGCAGCTCGTTCACGCAGCGATCGCTGGCGTGGGCGCAACGTTCGGAGAACGGGCAGCCTTTGGGCATGCGGGCCATGTTCGGCGGATTGCCGGGGATGCTCACTAGCTCGCTGCCATCGTGGTCCAGGCGCGGCAGGGCGCCGAGGAGGCCGATGGTGTAAGGATGGCTGGGCTGATAGAAGATTTCGTCGGCGGTGCCGTATTCCATGACGCGGCCGCCGTACATCACCATCACTTTTTCGCACAGGCCGGCCACCACGCCCAGATCATGAGTGATCATGATGATGGAGGTGCCGAAATCGCGTTGCAGATCCTTCAGCAAGGTCAGGATTTGCGCTTGCACGGTGACGTCCAGCGCGGTGGTGGGTTCGTCGGCGATCAGCACTTCCGGTTCGCACAGCAGGGCCATGGCGATCATCACGCGCTGACGCATGCCGCCGGAGAACTCGTGCGGGTACATGTCCACGCGACGGGCCGCTTCCGGAATGCGCACGGCTTCCAGCAGCTCGATGGCGCGCTTTTTGGCTTCGCGACGGGTCATGCCCTTGTGCAGTTCCAGCACCTCGGTCATCTGGCGCTCTACCGTGAGGTAGGGGTTCAGCGAGGTCATCGGGTCCTGGAAGATCATGGACACGCGGTCGCCGCGAATGCGGTTGAGCTCGGACGGGCTCATGGTGAGCAGGTTCTTGCCGTTGTACACCGCTTCGCCGCTGGTTTTGCCGTTGCGGGCCAGCAGACCCATCATGGCCAGCACGGTCTGGCTCTTGCCGGAACCGGACTCGCCCACGATGCCGAGGGTCTGGCCCTTTTCCAGGTCGAAACTCACGCCGTTGACGGCGCTGACGATACCATCGTTGGTCGTGAACTGGACCCCGAGGTTATTGACTTTCAGAAGACTCATTTCTCGCTACCTCAACGATCCTTGGGATCGAGCGCATCGCGCAGCCCGTCGCCGATATAGTTGGCGCAATACAGAGTGATAGACAGCATGCCGGCCGGGAACAGCAGGATCCACGGCGTGGCGTCCATCACGCCGGCGCCGTCCTGGATCAGCACGCCCCAGCTGGTCATCGGCTCTTGCACGCCCAGGCCCAGGAAGGACAGCACGGATTCAGTCAGGATCACCCCCGGTACGGTCACGGTGGTGTAAATCACCACGATGCCGAGCAGGTTGGGCACGATGTGGCGGAAGATGATGGCGCCGGTGGACACGCCAATGGCGTGAGCGGCTTCGACATACTCCTTGGACTTGATCGCCAGCGTCTGACCGCGCACCACTCGCGCCATGTCCATCCAGGAGAACACGGTGATAGTCAGCACCACCAGATAGAACTCGCGGCCCAACAGGGTCACCATCAGGATGGCGATCAGCAGGTAGGGCACGGCGTACATCATGTCGACGATGCGCATCATGACCGCGTCCACCCTGCCGCCAAGGAAGCCGGCGGTAGCGCCCCAGACAATGCCCAGGGTAACGGACGCCAGTGTGGCCAGGGCGCCCACCATCAGCGAGATGCGGCCGCCGATCAGGCAACGCACCAGCAGGTCGCGCCCCAGCGCGTCGGTGCCAAACCAGTGGGTGTTGACCAGCGTCGGCGCTACCGACATGGCCTCCCAGTCGGTGTCTTCATAAGAGTGCGGCAGCACCATCGGCCCGAAAATACAGGCCAGCGTGATCAGCGCCAGCACCACCAGGCTCACCACGGCGGCCTTGTTGCGGAAGAAGCGGATGCGAGCGTCGCGCCACAGGCTGCGCCCTTCGATGGCCGCCTCGTTCAGACCGGATTCCACGGCCTCGACCATGGCTTTCTGTTTGGTTTGCATCATGTTGTTGTGCTCCCGCTCAGTAACGGATCTTCGGATCCAGCAGCGCATAGGCCAGATCGACGAGCAGGTTGAATACGACGGTGATCACCGTCACCAGCACCACCAGACCCAGCACCAGCGTGTAGTCGCGGTTGGCCGCGCCGTTGACGATGAGCTTGCCCAGGCCAGGCAGGCCGAACACGGTTTCGGTTACTACGGCGGAAGTGATGGACGAAATGGCCAACGGGCCGATCACCGACACCACCGGCATCAGTGCCGGCTTGAGCGCATGGCGCAGCACGATGGTGCGCATCGGCAAACCCTTGGCGCGAGCGGTGCGGATGAAGTTGCTGCCCAGCACCTCGATCATGCTGCCGCGCATCACGCGGCCGATGGTGGAGATGTTGATGAACACCAGCAAGGACATGGGCAGAACCATGTATCGCACATCGAAGCTGTCCCAGCCGCCGGCGGGGAACCAGCCCAGACCAATGGCGAAGATCATCACCAGCACCGGGCCCAGCACGAAGGACGGGAAGGCACCGCCGATATTGCCCAGCAGCATCACGAAATAGTCGATCAGGCTGTTCTGGCGCAAAGCGGCCACCACGCCCAGCACCACGCCGATCACCAGCGAAATGAGGATGGCGCCGCCGCCGATGGAGGCGGAGACCGGCAGGGCCTTGCCCACCAGATCATTGACGGTCCAGTCCGCGTAACGGAAGGACGCGCCCAGATCGCCTTGCAGCAGGCCCTTCAGGTAATAGAGGTATTGCTGCCACAGGGGCATGTCGAGGTGATACTTGGCCTGCAGATTGGCCAGCACAGCCGCGGACACCTTGCGTTCGCTGTCGAACGGGCCGCCCGGGGTCATGTGCAGCAGCAGGTAACAGACGGTGATGACGGCGAGCAACGTGGGTATCGTTGCCAGCACTCGCCGGAAGGTATAAGACCACATGGGGAAGACTCCAGTCGGGTCGACTTGCCGGTCCGCGCGCTCTTGTGGAGGGGCGGGCCTGCCTTGCCGGGCCGACATGACTGCTTACATCACAAGCCGGATGCCCGCCATGGCGGGCATCCGGCCTCTTGGTTCCGGGGAGGTTGCCCTCCCCCCGACATCATTCCGGCTTAGTGCTGGATGATGTACAGGTCCTTGCCGCGGTAACGGTCCATCGGGTTCTTGCCGTAGCCACCCACATAGGACTTCACCAGACGCGGAGCGGTGTACTGCAGCAGCGGGATCATCGGATAGTCATCCATGATCATCTTCACTGCTTGAGTAAACAGCTGCTTGCGCTTGGCTTGATCAGCGGATTCGCTGCCTTGCTTGATCAGCGCTTCGGCCTTCGGATTGCAGTTTTTGTTGTCGTTCTGGTCGTTGTCGCACTGGATCAGCGCCAGGAAGGTGGTGGCGTCGTTGTAGTCGGCCACCCAGCCGTTGCGGGCTACCTGGAAGTCGGCGTCATGACGCTTCTTCAGCAGCACCTTGAACTCCATGCTTTCCAGCTCGGTGTTCAGGCCCAGTTTGTTCTTCCACTCGGAGGCGGCGAAGATCGCCATCTTCTTGTGGTAGTCACTGGTATTGTAGGAGAACTTGAGCTTGGTGCCCGGCTTCACGCCAGCGGCGGCCAGCAGCTTCTTGGCCTCTTCCACGCGCTTGGCCATCGGCCACTTCGCCCAGTCGTAGGAGGTCACATCGGCGCCGGAGGTGCCGGCAACAATGGCGCTGTAAGCCGGAGCCTGACCGTCAGCGGTCACTTTTTGCGCCAGAACGTCGCGGTCCAGCACCATGGACAGCGCCTTGCGCACGCGCACGTCCTTCAGCAGGCCATCCTTGTTGTTCAGCGAGTAGTAACGCAGACCCAGGAAAGGCGCGTTGCGGATTTCCTTCGGATACTGGGTCTTGTACTTGTCGTAGGTGCCGGACGGCAGTTCCAGCACCCAGTCGGTTTCACCAGACTCGAACATCTTCACGTCGGCGTTGTGGTCTTCGGTCGGCAGATAGGTGATCTTGGCCAGCTGAACGTTCTTCACGTCCCAGTACTGGGCATTCTTCTCAGCCACGACCTTGCTGTTTACTTGCCAGTCTTTCAGCGCGAAAGCGCCGTTGGACACCATCTTGCCCGGCTTGGTCCAGTCCTTGCCGAACTTGTCGATAGCCGCTTTCGGCAGCGGAGCCAGCTGGGTGTTGGCTACCAGGGAAGGCATGAAGGGCACCGGATACGGGGTCTTCACTTCCAGGGTGTTCTTGTCGATGGCCTTCACGCCCAGCTCGGTCACCGGCTTCTTGCCTTCGGTGATTTCCTTGCCGTTCAGCAGGAAGATGCCGTAGGTGGAGGCGTACGGGGAAGCGGTCTTCGGATCGACAAAACGCTGCCAACCGTAGACGAAGTCGCCAGCAACAACCGGGGAACCATCAGACCACTTGGCATTCTTGCGCAGGTGGAATACCCAGGTGGTCGGGCCGGTTTGCTTCCAGGATTCTGCAACGCCCGGCACCACTTTGCCGAAGCTGTCGGTGGCGGTCAGGCCTTCGAACAGGTCGGCGGTGATGGTGTTGGCCGGTACGGACTCAGCCAGTACCGGGTCCAGCGATTCCGGCTCGGAGCCGGTGGTGCGGGTCAGTTCCTGCTTGGCGGCCAGTTTGACGCTAGCCGGAACCTGGGCGGCCGCGGCGAAACCGGCGTAACCGGCCAGCGCCATGGCAACAGCTGCAGTAGCCACTCGAAGCGATTTATTGTGCGACATTCGCCTACTCTCCTGTTTGTAGTGCCCCGCTCTTGCGGGTGTACGGAATTTATCCCGAACAATCGTGTTGATTCGGGCCGGGCCATTATGCGCTTGCGTTTTTGGATTCTTCAAGTATGGATCAGAACAATATGACAAGAGTTTTATAAATACCGTGGTTTTTCAACGACGTCTCACTCTCCACAAGCAATTTTCACGGCAGTGCTTGTGGGTAGCACAATATTTTTCGCCTTAAACATGAGTATTTATATTGGCAGCCATTATTCTGACTCATGGCCAATTCATTTCCCGGTAATTCAATACGGGTAATCAAGGATTTGAAACCCGGAAAATAAGCTGATGACATTTTCAGTCATTGGCCAGCACCGTGAATTCAACCGCAAGCCACGGCCACACAGGCCTGCACTGCACGGCATGACGGCAAAGTCCTGCGAATGCGGCGAGGCTGGCATGTTGGCCGAAGACACAGTGTGGTGAATCCACCATGGCCATGATTTGCGATAGCGCAAGTTTCGCGCCCTGCCCTTGCCGCGCCTTTCCTCGCGATGGGCATGAAAAAGGCCCCTTCCCGGGGCCTTTTTCAGCGTGCACTCCACAGGAGAGCGGCTAGTCTTGCAGCTTCCAGCCAATAGTTTCTCCGGCGCGCAACGGCACCAGCGCCTCATCGCCGAACGGCAGCTCCGCCGGCACGGTCCAGCTTTCCCGCCGCAGGGTGATACGGTCGGCATTGGGCGACAGGCCATAAAAAGCCGGGCCGTTGAGACTGGCGAAAGCTTCCAGCTTGTCCAGCGCGCCAGCTGCTTCAAACGCTTCCGCATACAGTTCGATGGCGGCGTTGGCGGTATACATGCCGGCGCAACCGCAAGCGCTTTCCTTGGCATGACGGGCATGCGGCGCGCTATCGGTGCCAAGGAAGAAGCGCGGAGATCCAGACGTGGCGGCTTTCACCAGCGCCTCGCGGTGCAGTTCGCGCTTGAGTACCGGCAGGCAGTAATGGTGCGGCCGGATGCCGCCGGTAAACAGCGCGTTGCGGTTCATCAGCAAGTGATGGGCAGTAATGGTGGCGGCCACATTGTCCGGCGCGGCTGCGACAAACTCGGCGGCGTCGCGCGTGGTGATGTGCTCGAACACCACGCGCAGCGACGGCAGACGACGAATCAGCGGCTGAAACACAGTATCGATGAACACCGCTTCGCGGTCGAACACGTCAATGGCCGGATCGGTCACCTCGCCGTGCACCAACAGCGGCAGGCCGCATTCGGCCATGGCTTCCAGCGCCGGCATGGCTTTGTCGATATGGCTGACGCCAAAGTCGGAATTGGTGGTAGCGCCGGCCGGATACAGCTTGACGCCATGCACGAAACTGCTGGCCTTGGCCTTGCGCACTTCTTCGGCCGACGTATTGTCGGTGAGATAGAGCGTCATCAGCGGCTGGAAAGCGCTGCCTGCCGGCAAGGCGGCCAGGATGCGCTCGCGATAGGCGGCGGCGGCTTCCACCGTGGTGACTGGCGGCTTGAGGTTGGGCATGATGATGGCGCGGCCCATCTGGCGGGCGGTGTCGGCCACCACGGCAGCCATGGCGGCGTCATCGCGCAGGTGGAGGTGCCAGTCGTCGGGGCGGATCAGGGTCAGGGTCTGCATGGGATATCGGCTCGGGCGGGTGACAGAGAGGGTTCGGCCCCGCCTTGCCGGCGCGACCGGTTGTCGCTTACTTGCGGCGCAGCACCAGGCGGAACTTGCCCTCCTCGGTAGTATCCGAAGTCAGCAGGGCATTGCCGGTCTGGCGGCAGAATGCTTCGAAATCCTTGGGAGCGCCCGGATCGGTAGCGATCACCTCCAGCACGCTGCCGCTTTCCATATCGGCCAGCGCCTTCTTGGCGCGCAGGATGGGCAGGGGGCAGTTCAGGCCGGACAGGTCGAGGTGGCGGTCAGGGCTCATGCGGGGTACGCTCCGTCATACGTTACAATAAAACTTGCAGGGCGCTATTCTACCGGCTTGCCGGCGACTTTGCGCCATTCTCTGCCCTCTTTCGGGAAGCCGCCCTCATGTGTGTCATCGCCTTCGCCTACAAGACGCCCGGCCTCGGCCAGCTGGTGCTGGTGGCCAACCGGGACGAATATTACGCGCGTCCGACCGCGCCGCTGGACTGGTGGCAGGAACATGACGACACCCTGGGCGGCCGCGATCTGCAGGCCGGCGGCGGCTGGCTAATGGTGGACGGCCGCGGTCGTTTCGCCGCGCTGACCAACTTCCGCGAAGGCTACGGCAAAAGCGGCGCCCGCTCGCGCGGCGAGCTGGTGCAGCGCTTCGTCACAGGCAATGACGACCCCTTCGCCTTCACCGACTGGCTGAAGGCCAATGTCGACCAGTACGCGCCCTTCAATCTGTTGTTTGGCGCCACTGACGATCTGTTTCATTTTCACAGCCGGGGCTCGCGCATCGCCCGGGTCACGCCCGGCATCCACACGCTGTCCAACGCCACACTGGACACGCCGTGGTTCAAGAGCGAAAGGCTGGCCGGGCACCTGCGCGGTTTGCGCCGTCCGCCTGGAGAGGACGAAGCGTTCGGCTGGCTGGCCGACGCCACTCAGGCCGGTCCGGGCCAGTTGCCCAATACCGGCGTGGGTCTCGCGCTGGAAAAAACTCTCTCTCCGATCTTCATTCAGGGGCGGGATTACGGCACCCGGGCGTCGATGCTGCTCACAGTATCGGCCCGAGGTGATATAAGCTTGTCTGAATTGACGTGGGGGCTGGCCGGACGCGAAGCCGGACGCCGCCGCTACACTATCCGCCCGGGGCAAGTTCAACACCCCGCGCAGCGTTAAGCAGGAGTCATCTTGAAACGTCGTCTTATCGGACTGGCCATCGCCGGTCTTCTCGTCGCAACGCAGGCCTTGGCGGGAACCCAGATCCGCAGCAACACCAACTACGCCTTTGAAGACCAAGGCCCCTGGACCGAAGGCGCCTACACCCTGCCCCTGTATCCCGCCATGCCCGACTGGGTGGGCTTTTACGTGTTCAAGGAAAACCCGAACAAGTATTTCGTCGACGCCAAATCGCTGGCCATCGGCGAAGACGGCGTGATCCGCTTCATCCTGCGCGTGCAAAGCCCTTCCGGCGCCGAGAACCTCAGCGTGGAAGGCATTCAGTGCAAGCAAGGCACTTACCGCAGCTACGCCTTTGGCGACAGCTACAACAAGCGCTGGATCGAATCCACCCGCGCCGACTGGCGCAAAATCGAGTACGAAGACAAGACCCGCCGCGTGTTGCGCGAGGACATGTGCCCGGAACGCGACGTCCCCAAGTTGGCCGAAGACGCCATCAAGCTGCTGCGCAGCGCGCCCTGGCGCTAAGGCACGCTGACAACGCCCCGCCGCGGCTTTGCGCCCCCCCAGGCCGTACTCTGCGTACTGCCTGGGCCGGCGCTGTTTGCCTCATGGTCTTTGCGTGATTTGCTTGGCAGCCCCGGACTCGGCGGCATGACAACCGGGTGAAAATCGGGTATCAATGGGTTTTGCCCTGCGATACCCGACGTGCCTCACACCACCCACCCGCTACTGGGCCAGTTCAAGATCCTGCTGTCCTCCATCGGCTTTGGCAGCATGGCCATTTTTGCCCGCTTCGCCTATGCCGAGGGCGTCTCCACCCCGACCCTGTTGTTTTTGCGTTTTGCGCTGGCAGCCTGCCTGTTGCTGCCCTGGTGTCTGGCCAAAGGGCTGCCCTGGCCGCGCGGGCGCTCGCTGCTGGTGCTATGCCTGATGGGCAGCCTGGGTTACGCCGGCATGGCGGCCTGCTACTTCACCGGCTTGCACTATGCCAGCGCGGGTACGGTGTCGCTGCTGCTGTACCTCTTCCCCGCCATCGTACTGGTGCTGTCCACGCTGCTTTTCAAAGAGCCGTTTACCCGTCGGCGATTACTGGCCACCAGCCTCGCCATTGCCGGGCTCATCATCACCGTAGGACAGCAACTGAGCGCCAAGCCGCTGGGCCTAGCACTGGGCTTGGCGTCCGCCGTGATTTACTCGCTTTATATTCTGGCCGGCAGCCGTCTGACGCGTGGTGGCCACCCGCTCACCTCGGCCTGCGTGGTAGTGATGTCAGCAGCCGCCTGCTATGGCGGCTGGGTGCTGC
This sequence comes from uncultured Aquitalea sp., assembly GCF_945957525.1. Classification (GTDB taxonomy): domain Bacteria; phylum Pseudomonadota; class Gammaproteobacteria; order Burkholderiales; family Chromobacteriaceae; genus Aquitalea. The sequence goes on from NZ_CAMFLA010000001.1 coordinate 215,947, forward strand.
TGGATGGCTTCAACGGCCCGCAAAGCGCATTCAGTTGGGCTGCCATCTTCGGCATCGCCGTGCTCGGCACCGTGGCGGCGCTGGCCTTGTTCCTGTCGGGGCTGGAAAGCACCGGCGCTACGCAGGCCTCATTGATTGCCACGGCGGAACCCGTGGTCACCATCCTGCTCGCCTGGCTGTTTCTGGGAGAGGCGCTCACGCTGAGCCAGGCTGTCGGCGGCGCGCTGATTTTGCTGGCGGTGGTGCTGATCAGTCGGGAATCCCGCCCGGAAGAGGTCATCCTGACCGATCTGCACGACTAGCGCAGCCCGCTTGCGTCAGCCAAGCGGTTTCATGCTGCCCTCGTCCAGCAAGCGCTGGTGCCAGGACAAGGCTTCGGCCAACAGGTGGGGGGTGTGCTTGCCCTTGCTGTCTCGGCAGGCGCGGTCAAAGTAATCTTCCAGCTGTGGCCGGTAATCCGGATGGGCGCAATTGGCAATCATCGCCCGCGCCCGTTGTTTGGGCGACAAGCCGCGCAAATCGGCCAACCCCTGCTCGGTAACAATCACGCTGACATCGTGCTCGGTGTGATCCACATGGCTGACCATCGGCACGATGCAGGAGATGGCGCCGCCCTTCGCGGTGCTGGGGGTGACAAAGCAGGACAGAAAGCCGTTGCGGGCAAAATCCCCCGAACCACCAATGCCGTTGATGATTGAGCTACCGGCCACATGGGTGGAATTGACGTTACCGTAGAGGTCCGCCTCCACCAGCCCGTTCACCGCGATGCAACCCAGGCGCCGCACCAGTTCGGCATGATTGGAGATTTCCTGCGGTCGCAGCACGATGCGTTCGCGATAGAAATCAATGTTGCGGCCGAACTCCTCCACGCCCTCCGGGCTCAGCGACAGTGCTGTGGCCGAGGCGGTATCGATGGTGCCGCTGCGAATCAGCTCCAGCATGCCGTCCTGAATCACCTCGGTAAAGGCGCTCAAGCCCTGAAAACCACCATCACGCAAGCCATACAGCACCGCGTTGGCGATATTGCCCACGCCGGACTGCAAGGGCAGCAGCTGGGCAGGCAAGCGGCCCACCTTGATTTCATGCTGCAAGAAAGCCACCAAGTGGCCGGCAATCATCCGGCTGCTTTCATCCGGCGGAGCAAAGCGGCCAAGGCGGTCCGGCGCGCGGGTTTCCACTACCGCCACCACCTTGGCCGGGTCCACCTGCAAATAGGGCTCGCCGATCTTGTCGCCCGGGTTCACCAGCGGAATAGGCCGACGGTTGGGCGGCAAGGCGGTGCCGTAATAGATATCGTGCATGCCATCCAGCCCCTGCGGTTGCGCGCTGTTGACCTCCAGAATCACCTTGTCCGCCAGATCAAGCCAGGTCTTATTGTTGCCCACCGAAGTGGACGGCACCAGCCGCCCGTCCGGCAAGATGGCGCTGACCTCCACCACGGCCATGTCGATCTTGCCGAGAAAACCGAACCAGGTGTACTGCGCCACCTGACCCAGATGGATGTCCATGTAGTCGATTTCGCCGCGATTGATGCGGGCGCGCAACTCGGGATCGGACTGATAAGGCAAGCGGAAATCAATGCCGCCGGCCTTGGCCAGCGCGCCGTCCAGCTCCGGCGCGGTGGAGGCTCCGGTCAACACCCGCAGTGCGAATTTGTCGCCGCGCGCCTGCGCAGCCTCGATGCGCTCGGCCAGCGCCAGGGGCACAGCTTTGGGATAGGCGGAGCCGGTGAAGCCGCTCATGCCTACCGTCATGCCCGGCTGAATCAGGGCGGCGGCTAGCTGCGGGCTCATGATTTTTTCCGCAAAAGGGGCGTAGTGAATGCGTCTGTCCATTTTTTCTCCATGGTTCTCCTCCCGGGCGCGAGCCTCTTTGGGCGGTATGCGCGCCGGGAAATTGATCGAGCGTGCGACCGGCGACGGTTTTCCGTTTACGTTCCCGTCATCCAGCCAAGCCCGCCACCATAGAGCAGCCATACCGCTTAGCCGAAAAAAACACAGGCTTTCCTGACATTGCTCAAAACAAGTCGATCAGGCGAGTGCTATGTGTAATCCTCCCCCATTGTCGCTGGACAAGGCATGAACCCATGCCCTGCTTCCGGCTGCCGCGCTGTCAAGCATCAGGCAGCGCACAAAGAAAAGGCAGCGTTTTACGCTGCCTTTTCTTTCGTTTTCCCGTACCCGCTAGTGGCAAGCCGCGCCCGGATAGCCCGGCAAATCAGCCGCCTCAGGCTGACAAGCCCACTGCCTGGCCTCCTGCAAACGCTGTTTGAGCGTGTCGCGCGTTACCGGCGCCCAGCCCAGCTTTTCACCCAGATAGCGCGCCCAAGCGAATTCGATGAAAAATACCTGCCCGTTCTTGCGGAACAGGCCTTGATCCTCGGCATAGCCGGCCAGGGAGCGATAGGGATCATCCGGCAGATCGCCAATGCGCTTCGGCAAACTTGACGACGCCACCATGTTGCCGCGCTCATCCCTCAGCCACGCCCAATGGCGGGCCTGCATGTCTTGCCAGAAAGTGTCCGCATTCTCCAACCGGCCTTCTATAGATACCGGTGCCTGACGCACGCCGTTGTTCCACAAGGCGCGCGACAGATGGTGACGATCCACCAGCCAGAAACCACCGTCCGGACCAATCACCACCGGAATGTGTTTTTTGACCACATAGGCAGTCAGTGCTTCATCGCCTCGCGCCTGCAGTTTGGCCAGCTTTTTACTTTCATCGGCCACTTGCAGCAGGCCCACACCGGGTTGGGTGGGTCGCAACTGGTCCAGCGACAGCCAACAGGCCGCGCCCACCGCCGTTTGCGCCGAGCAGGCAGGCAAGACGTCCGCCCATGCCGGGCCGGCAATCAATCCCAAACACAAAGTCCAGCGCGCGATCATGCTTCTTTCCGCCAGTGGCCGCTCTTGCCGCCTTCTTTTTCATCAAGTTGCACGCTCTCGATCACCATGCCGCGATCCACCGCCTTGCACATGTCGTAAATGGTGAGCAAACCGATGCTGGCAGCGGTAAGCGCCTCCATTTCGACACCGGTCTGGCCGGTACACTCAGCCGTTGCCGCGATGGCTACCCGGCTTTGCACTTCGTCCAGCCGGAACTCCACCGCCACCCGGGTCAGCGCGATGGGATGGCACAAAGGAATCAGATCGGCGGTGCGCTTGGAGGCCATGATGGCGGCGAGACGGGCAATGCCCAGCACATCGCCTTTCTTGTGACCGCCGTCACGGATCAGCGCAAAGGTGGCGGGCTGCATGGCAATGGCGCCGATGGCGACCGCGCGGCGACGGGTGCTGGCCTTGTCGCCGACATCCACCATGTGCGCCTGGCCGGCCGCATCGAAATGGGTCAGTTCGGACATATCGTTTCCTTGCGGGAGGGGCCGGCGAGAAACCGGCCAACAGGTGTGGCCAAAGTCTGCGCCTAGCGCAGCCAGCGGGCAATCAGCCAGAAGAGGGTAAGCAGCAGGCCAAAACCGCCAGTCCAACGGAATAGCCGCTTAACCCGCATGAGATAGAGCGGGTTGCGGGTGAGGGCATAGTTGATCAAGGCCCAGCCGAACAGCAGGACAATGACCAGCACCCACAACCGCCAGAACAACAGCATGTTCAGGCGGCCTCGGGCAGGCGGTGGAAACTGGACGGCGCGTCCAGCGGGTCCTGGAAGCTAACGTATTCCCAGGCGGAGGGGTCCTCCAGCAATCGGCGCAGCAAGGTGTTGTTCATCGCATGGCCGGACTTGTGGCCGGAGAAGGCGGCAATGAGCGGGTGACCGACAATGTAGAGATCGCCAATGGCATCGAGGATCTTGTGACGGACGAACTCGTCCGGAAAACGCAGGCCTTCTGGATTCAGCACGTACTCGTCGTCGATGACAATGGCGTTGTCCAGGCTACCGCCCAAGCCCAGCCCGTGCTGCCGCATGTATTCCACTTCATGCATGAAACCAAAGGTGCGGGCGCGGCTGATCTCGTCCAGATAGGAATGACCGGCAAAGTCGATTTCCACCTTTTGCGGCGCGAGATTGAAAGCGGGGTGATTGAACTCGATGGACAGAGTGACGCTGAAACCGTCTTTGGGGTCGAGGCGCACCCATTTATCGCCTTCCACAACCTCCACCGGCTTGAGCACCCGGATAAAGCGCTTGGGAACAGGCTGTTCCACGACGCCGGCGGTTTGCAGCAGGTAGATGAAAGGGGCGGCGGACCCATCCATGATGGGAATTTCCGCCGCCGTGACCTCAACGATGAGGTTGTCGATGCCGAAACCCGCAAAGGCCGACATCAAGTGCTCGATCGTGCCGACACGCACGCCGGTGTCGTTCACCAGCGTGGAGGAGAGGCGCGTGTCGTTGACGAGCATGGGTTCGGCTTTCACCTCCACCGGCTCGGGCAAGTCGGTACGGCGAAAGACGATCCCGGCATCGGGAGCAGCCGGCTTCAGGGTGAGCTTCACCCTTTCTCCGGAATGCAGGCCGACGCCTGTGGCGCTTATCGCTTGTTTCAGCGTGCGCTGGAATATCATGTGAACCTTCTCTCAACCGATCGGGAAAACCCGATTCTAGCACAGGAGAAACCTGGGCTTTATTGATTGATCGTCACACTTCAATAGTTATTAACTATTCTCTTTTCAGCGTCCTCAGTCTGCCTGTTTGCGCAGGAAAGCCGGGATGTCGTAGCTGTCGCTGACTTCCGGATTGGAGAAATCCATCGACGGCGCGGCGCGGCGACGGCTGTTGCGCATGATGGCCGGGGTGTCGAAATCGTCGTAGTTGATCACTTCCACCGGACGGTCGTCGGTGCCGGTCTTGACGATCTTGATGTACTCCGGACGCTCGTCGCGCTTGGGTTGTTGCTGACCCAGGCCGGTAGCGATCAGGGTGACGCGGATGGTGTCTTCATCCATGTCCTCCACTTCGGCGGTGCCGAACTTGATCTGGGCGTCTTCGTCGGCGTACTGACGGATGATGCTCATGATCTCGCGGTACTCGCTCATCTTCAGGCAACCCGGGGCGGTGGAAATGTTCACCAGCACGCCGCGCGCGCCTTCCAGGGTGATGTTGTCAAGCAGCGGGCTGGCCACGGCCTGCTCGGCGGCGACGCGGGCGCGGTCGATGCCGGAAGCGTAGGCGGAACCCATCATGGCCAGACCCATCTCGCCCATGACGGTGCGCACGTCGGCAAAGTCGACGTTGATCAGGCCCGGACAAGTGATGACTTCGGCGATACCGGCCACAGCGCCCTTGAGCACGTCGTCGGCCGCGCGGAAGGCTTCGCGCATGGTGACGTCGTCGCCCAGCACTTCCATCAGTTTTTCGTTCGGGATCACGATCAGCGAGTCAACGTGCTTTTTCAGTTCGTCGATGCCGGCCTGCGCCACTTTCATGCGCTTGCCTTCGTGTTCGAACGGACGGGTCACCACGCCAACGGTGAGGATGCCCAGCTCCTTGGCCACTTCGGCCACCACAGGCGCCGCGCCGGTGCCGGTGCCGCCGCCCATACCCGCGGTGACAAACACCATGTTGGCGCCGCGCAGGGCGTCAGCGATGCGCTCGCGGTCTTCCAGTGCGGCATTGCGGCCCACTTCCGGATTGGCGCCGGCACCCAGGCCACGCGTCAGGTTGTTGCCCAACTGCAGGCGTTGGGCTGACCGGTTGCGCTGCAGGGATTGCGCGTCGGTATTGGCGCAGATGAATTCCACGCCGTGCACATGGCCGTTGATCATGTTGTCGATGGCGTTGCAACCGCCGCCGCCAACACCGATGACCTTGATCACTGCCGACGTGGCCGTTTCTTGCATGACTTCAAAAACCATTCCGCTCATTTGCCTCTCCTCAAAGTTACGATGAGCACTACTGCAACTCATGGGTACTACTGCCCGAAAAAATAAACGCTTAGAAATTGCTGCCGAACCAGGCCTTCATCCGCGAGAACATGTGACCAACGCCGCCGGTTTCCGGCTTGTTGCTCACCACGGTGTGAATCTGGTCCTTGCCGTACAACAACAGGCCCACGCCAGTGGAGAAGCGCGGGGTCTTCACCACTTCAGCCAGGCCGCCTACATACTTGGGCACGCCAACACGCACCGGCATGTGGAACACCTCTTCGGCCAACTCCACCATGCCCGGCATCAGGCTGGCGCCGCCGGTCAGCACGATGCCGGACGACAGCAGGTCTTCAAAACCGCTGCGACGCAACTCCTGCTGTACCAGTTGGAACAGTTCTTCCACGCGCGGCTCCACCACTTCGGCCAAGGTGGCGCGGGACATCTGGCGCGGACCGCGTTCGCCCACGCCCGGCACTTCGATCATCTGGCCGGGGTCGGCCATGGACACCAGCGCCACGGCGTGCTGGATCTTGATGTCTTCCGCTTCCTTGGTGGGAGTGCGCAGCGCCATGGCGATGTCGTTGGTCACCTGATCGCCGGCGATCGGAATCACCGCGGTATGACGGATCGCGCCGTTGGCGTACACGGCGATGTCGGTGGTGCCGCCGCCGATGTCGATCAGACATACGCCCAGGTCCTTCTCGTCCTCGGACAGCACCGCGATGGCGGAAGCCATCGGCTGCAGCACGAGGTCGGACACTTCCAGACCGCAACGACGCACGCACTTGGTCACGTTTTGCGCCGCGGATACCGCGCCGCTGACGATGTGCACCTTGGCTTCCAGTCGCACGCCGCTCATGCCCAGCGGTTCCCGCACGCCTTCTTGGCCGTCGATGCTGTATTCCTGGGTCAGGATGTGCAGCACCTGATGATCCGGCGGGATGGACACGGCGCGCGCGGTTTCAATCACGCGGTCGATGTCCATCTGGGTAACTTCGCGATCCTTGATGGCCACCATGCCGTGCGAGTTGATGCTCTTGATATGGCTGCCCGCAATGCCGGCGAACACCTCGTGAATCTTGCAGTCGGCCATCAACTCGGCCTCTTCCAGCGCGCGCTGGATGGCCTGTACCGTTGATTCGATATTCACCACCATGCCGCGCTTCAGACCGCGCGAGGGGGTCTGGCCCATGCCGATGATATTCAGCTGACCGTCGTCCAGAACTTCCGCGACAATCGCCACGATCTTGGACGTGCCGATATCGAGACCGACCAGCATGTTCTTGCTTTCCTTGGGTTTACTCACCTGTCGCTCCAGCTGCGTATCACTTTTTAACCTGCGCCGGCGGAGCCTTGTAATCAGGCATCCGCACGGCAAATCCATTCGGGTAGCGCATGTCCACGTAGTCGATGTGGTACGGCAGCGCTGCCAGTTTGTCCTTCCAGTAGAGGGCGAAACGCCCCACTCTGGCTTCCACGTCACCCCGCCCCAGATCGAGCTTGACGCCGTTGTCCAACCCCACTTGCCATGCCCGCCGCGGCGACAGCCAGATTTCCTGCGGCTTGAGTCCGGTGGCGGCAAGGCCGCTGCCGAGCTTGCCAAGCATCTGAGCCATGTCTTTTTCCGCGCCGGCAGGGCCGTGGAAAATCGGCAGGGCCTGATCGCTGGCGGCGTCGAAACGCTCGCCGAACTTGTCCACCAGACCGTTCTCGCCCCAGCGCGCCAGCGCCACATGCTCCTCGACGCCGATTTCCAGCGCATCCGGCCAGCGGCGGCGTACTTGCGCGTCGCGAACCCACGGCAGTTTGCCGAAGGCGGCGCGGGTCTTGTCGATGTCCAGCGTAAAGAACGTACCGGTCAGTTCGTGTTCGGCAATGAACTTGAGCTGCTCCGGCGTTACCCGCTTCATTTGCCCCTGAATCTGGATCTTCTTCACCGGAAACACCGGCGCGTGGGTGACCCAGAATCCAGCGGCGTACACCAGCATCAACAGCGAGAGGCCCAGCAGAAGATTGGCCAGGCTTCTGAGCAGTTGATGGTTATCCCACATGCACCATATCCAGCACTTTGAGACAGAGGTCTTCGTAGCTCAGGCCGCGCACCCGCGCCGCCATCGGCACCAGGCTGTGGCTAGTCATCCCCGGATTGGTATTCACTTCCAGCAGATAAATGCCGCCTGCCTCGTCCATCAGGAAATCCACCCGGCCCCAACCGTTGCCGCCCACCACGCGGAAGGCGGTCAGCGCCAGGTCGCGCGCGCGTTGCTCCAGCTCTTCACTCAGGCCGGACGGACAACGGTAAACCGTGTCGTCGCGGAAATACTTGGCCTGATAGTCATAAAACTCGGTGGCCGGCTCAATCTTGATGGTCGGATAGGCTTCGTCGCCGATGATCGAACAGGTGTACTCGCCGCCGCCGATGAAACGCTCCGCGATCACCAGCTTGTCGTACTTGCGCGCCTCTTCATAAGCCGCCTTCAAATCACCCGCCGACTTCACCTTGGTGACGCCGATGCTGGAACCTTCGGTAGCCGGTTTCACGAACAGCGGCAGCCCCAAGCGGGCCTCCACGGCAGCGAAATCACTGCTGTCGTCCAGCAGTTCAAACGCCGGAATCGGCAAGCCCGCGCCCTGCCACAGCAGTTTGGTGCGCCACTTATCCATGCAGATGGCCGACGCCATCACACCGCAGCCGGTGTAAGGGATGCCCATGGTTTCCAGTGCGCCCTGCAAGGTGCCGTCCTCGCCGAAGGGGCCGTGCAGGATGATGAATACGCGGTCGAAGCCTTCCTCTTTCAAGGCCGACAACGGCTTTTCCGCCGGGTCGAACTTGTGGGCGTCCACGCCTTTGGACTGCAAGGCGCTCAATACCCCCGCGCCGCTCATCAGCGACACTTCGCGCTCAGCGGAGCCGCCGCCCATCATCACCGCCACTTTGCCGTACTGCTTCATTCACTTTCCTTCCGGAGCCGCCTGCGGCAGCCCCATCCAATAACCTGTTGACTACTTGGCTTGCGCCACCAGCTTGCCCGGTACCGCGCCAATGGAGCCGGCGCCCATGGTGACGACGACGTCGCCGTCGCGCGCCATGTTGAAGATGCTTTCCGGCATGTCGGCAATCTGCTCGACAAACAGCGGCTCCACCTTGCCGGACACGCGAATGGCGCGGGCCAGGGCTCTGCTGTCTGCGGCCACGATGGGGGCTTCGCCTGCGGCGTACACTTCGGACAGCAGCAGTGCGTCAACACCGTTGAGCACCTTGACGAAATCTTCGAACAGGTCGCGCGTGCGGCTATAGCGGTGCGGCTGGAAGGCCAGCACCAGGCGCTTTTCCGGGAACGCGCCGCGCACAGCCGCCAGCGTGGCGGCCATTTCCACCGGGTGGTGGCCGTAATCGTCCACCAGCGTGAAGCTGCCGCCGTCCCGCGCGGCCACTTCGCCGTAACGCTGGAAGCGCCGACCCACACCAGCAAACTCCGCCAGACCCTTCTGAATGGACGCGATATCCGCGCCGCACTCGAAACCGATGGCGATGGCGGCCAAGGCGTTGAGCACGTTGTGGCGGCCCGGCAGATTGAGCACCACCGGGAAGCGCTGCGTGCTGCCGTTGCGGGCTACCACGTCGAAATGCATCTGGCCGCCCACAGCACGCACGTTTTCGGCGTAGATGTCGGCAGAGTCGTCCAGACCGTAAGTCGTCACCGGCTTGGTGATGCGCGGACGGATCTCGCGCACATGCGGGTCGTCCACGCACAACACCGCGCGGCCGTAGAACGGCAAACGGTGCAGGAAGTCCACGAACGCCTGCTTCAGCTTGTCGAAGCTGTGGTCGTAGGTGTCCATGTGATCGGCGTCGATATTGGTGACCACGGCCATGACCGGAGCCAGGTGCAGGAAAGAGGCGTCGGATTCGTCCGCCTCAGCCACTAGGAATTCGCCGGAACCCAGACGGGCGTTGGTGCCGGCGGCAGTCAGCTTGCCGCCGATCACGAAAGTGGGATCCAGCCCGCCAGCCGCCAGCACGGAAGCGGTAAGGCTGGTGGTAGTGGTCTTGCCGTGCGTGCCGGCGATGGCAATACCCTGCTTGAAGCGCATCAGTTCGGCCAACATCATGGCGCGCGGAATCACCGGAATGCGGCGCTCGCGGGCGCGCAGGACTTCCGGGTTGTCCGCCTTCACTGCGGTGGAGGTCACCACCACGTCGGCGCCTTCCATATATGTGGCATCGTGGCCAAAGAATACCTTGGCACCCTGCGCCGCCAGTCGCTGGGTCGCAGCGCCGTCAGCCATGTCTGAGCCGGAAACGCTATAGCCGAGGTTGAGCAGCACCTCGGCGATACCGCACATGCCGACACCGCCGATGCCGACAAAGTGAATGTGTTTGACCCTGTGTTTCATGTTCGTCTCTTGCCTGTCGTGGCGCTTGCGCGCCGCTTACTGTTCTTCCGTGAGCGCCTGGCACAAGTCCGCCACGCGGGCTGCTGCCCCCGGGCGGGCCAGCATCCTGGCGCGTTCAGCCATCGTCAGCAGACGGGTCCGGTCAAGACCGGACAGCTCGTCCGCCAGACGGCGGGCCGACAATTCCTGTTGCGGCAGATGCAGCGCCGCACCTTCTTGCGCCATCCACACCGCGTTGTCGCGCTGGTGCGAGGTGGTGGACACCACCAGCGGCACCAGCATGCTGGCCACGCCCGCCGCGCACAGTTCGCTCACCGTGATGGCGCCCGCGCGGCAGACAATCACATCGCACTGGGCGAGGCAGGCCGGCATGTCATCAATGAATGGCAGCAGCGTGACCGCATCGGCCAGGCCAGCAGCTTCGTAAGCCGCGCGCACTTCTGCCAGATTGGCTTCGCCGGTTTGATGCACCAGCTGCGGCCGGGCTTCCGGCGCCATCAGGGCCAATGCCTGGGGCAGGGTCTGATTCAATACCTGCGCCCCCAGGCTGCCGCCCACCACCAGCACCCGCAGCGCGCCGCTGCGGCCAGAGAAGCGCTCGGCCGGTGCCGGCAGTTGTTCGATCTCGGCGCGTACCGGGTTGCCGGACACCAGCGCCTTGTTGCCCACCGCCTTGGCGGCGCTGCCGTCAAAGCCGCACACCAACTTGCGGGCAAAAGGCAGCAGGGCCTTGTTGCTCAACAGCAGGCTCGCGTCGGCGTTCACCAGCACCAGCGGCTTCCACAGCAGCGCGCTGATCAGGCCGCCCGGCAGGCAGACATAGCCGCCCATGCCCAGCACCACATCCGGTCGGTGCCGCAGCATCAGGCTGAGCGAACGACCAAAGGCGCCCAGCAACTGGAACACGCCCTTGATCGACCCTGCCAGGCCCTTGCCGCGCACCCCGTGAAACGCCAGGCGCTCCAGCGGGAAACCGGACGGCGGCACCAGCTTGTTTTCCATGCCGCGCTCGGTGCCCAGCCACACCACCGTCCAGCCGCGACGCGCCAGTTCTTTGCCCACGGCGAGGCCCGGGACGATGTGCCCGCCGGTGCCTGCTGCCATGATCATCACTGTGCGCTTGCTCATATCCGATTCGTCCTTCTTGCAGCCGGTCGGCCGCTTACACCTTGAAGCCGCGCATGATGCGACGGTTTTCGTAATCCACTCTCAACAGCACGGCCATGGCGACGAGGTTCATCATCATGGCGGAGCCGCCAAAGGACATCAGCGGCAGGGTGAGGCCCTTGGTGGGCAACAGGCCCATGTTCACGCCAATGTTGAAAAACACCTGAATGCCAAGCCAGATACCCAGCCCTTGCGCCACCAGCGCCTGATAGAAGCGCTCCAGCTTCTTGCACTCCACGCCGATGTGGAAAGCGCGACGGACAATCCAGGCATACAGGCCAATGAGGATGCAGATGCCGACAAAACCGAACTCTTCGGCAATCACGGCCATGATGAAGTCGGTATGGGCTTCGGGCAGGTAGAACAGTTTTTCGATGCTGCCGCCCAGTCCCACGCCGAACCACTCGCCGCGACCGATGGCGATCAGCGAATGCGACAGCTGATAACCCTTGCCGTAGGGATCGTCCCAAGGGTCCATGAAACCCAGCACGCGCTTGAGGCGGTACGGCGAAGAGATGATCAGCAACACGATGGCCACCACCGCCATCACGGCCAGGCCGGAGAAAATGCGCATATTGATGCCGCCGAGGAAGAGGATCCCCATGGCAATCGACATCACAACCATCAGCGCGCCGAAGTCCGGTTCGCGCAGCAGCAGGAAGGCCACCACGACCATGGCCATGAACATCGGCGCAAAACCTTCTTTCAGGCTGTGCAGCTTGTGGGTCTTGCGCACCGTGTAATCCGCGGCGTACAGCACCGTGGCGAACTTCATGATTTCCGATGGCTGCAGATTGAGCACAAACAGGGAAATCCAGCGCCGCGAGCCATTCACCACCCGTCCAATGCCGGGAATCAGCACCAGAATCAGCAGCGCGATGCCAATCATGAACAACTGGCCGGAATATTTTTGCCAGAATTTGGTGGGCACCTGAAACGCCACATAGGCGGCGGAGAGGCCGATCACCATGAACACGATGTGGCGAAGCAGGTAGAAGTAACGGTTCTGCGTGGCGGCATCCGCCTCGGCATACGCGATGGACGCGGAGTACACCATCACCAGACTGATGGACAGCAGCAGGGCAAGCGCCCAGGCCAGCGCCTCGTCCAGGGGTTTGATGGCCGCGTAGCGGCTGCCGCCGTGAACCATCATGACCGACCCGCCCCGGCCTGCTCGGCCTTGATCTGACGCGCGGTGTCGATGAACACCTGCGCGCGGTGGGCGTAATTGCGGAACATGTCCAAGCTGGCGCACGCCGGCGACAGCAACACCACGTCGCCCGCTTGCGCCAGACGAGCGGCTTCACGGGTGGCTTCTTCCAGCGTGGCGCAGTCGATCAGCGGCAGGTTGGCCGAAGACAGCGCGGCGCGGATGCGCGGCGCATCGCGGCCAATCAGCAACACGGCGCGTGCGATGCGGCGGCAGGCAGGCAGCAGCGGGCTGAAGTCCTGGCCCTTGCCGTCACCGCCGGCAATCAGCACCACCGGGCGGGTCATGCCGTTGAGGGCGGCCTCGGTTGCGCCCACATTGGTGCCTTTGGAATCATCAATGAAGCTGACGCCGCCGAACTCTTCCACCAACTCCACCCGGTGGGACAAGCCCTGGAAACTGCGCAAGCCGGCGTACATGGCTGCGCGATCCACGCCGATGCCGTCGCACAAGGCCATGGCGGCCAGCGCATTGGCGGCATTGTGCAGGCCCTGTAATTGCAAATCGGCCAGCGGGAAAACCGGCGCGCCGTCCACAGCCAACTGGAAGCCCGCTTCGGCCGACCCTTGCAAGGCATAATCGGCAGCCTGCTTGAGCGAGAACCACTTCACTGCATGCCCTGGGCGCACCATGGCGTGAGCCAACGCGTCGTCGCGGTTCAGTACCTGCAAACCACGGCCATTGAATACAGCGGTCTTGGCGTGCGCGTAGTCCAGCAGGTCGCTGTAACGGTCAAGATGATCTTCGGAAATATTCAGCACGGTGGCGGCGTCCGCCTCCAGGCTGAAGGTGGTTTCCAGCTGGAAGCTGGACAACTCCAGCACCCACACCTCAGGCAGTTTGCCTTGTTGTTCGCGCTCCAGTAGCGCCTCCAGCACCGCCAGACCGATATTGCCGGCAATGATGGTGTCGAGCCCGGCCGCGAGGCACAGATGCCCCACCAAGCTTGTCACCGTGGTCTTGCCGTTGGAGCCGGTAATGGCGATGACCTTGCCGCCCTTGCCCTTGATGGCGCGGGCCAGGATTTCCACATCGCCCACCACTTCGCCGCCGGCGCGACGGAAAGCCGCCACCGCCGGGTTGGAGAGCGGAACGCCAGGGCTGGTCACCAGCATGTCCACGCCGGCGAAAGTGGCGTCGGCAAATGGACCCACGCGCAATTCGGCGTCCGGCACATGGCGGCGCAGTTCGGCCACCCGCTCCTCGGACGGCTTGCTGTCCGCCACCACCACGCGCGCGCCATGGGCCGCGAGATAGCGCGCGGCGGCAAGCCCCGAGCCTCCCAGACCCACTACGGCGATGCGACGATCAGCGTAAGACATGATTTCCGTTTCCTCAGCGCAGCTTGATGGTGGACAGGCCGGCCAGCACCAGCATCATGGTGATGATCCAGAAACGGACCACCACCTGGGTTTCCTTCCAGCCCTTCAATTCGTAGTGATGGTGCAAGGGCGCCATGCGGAACACCCGTTTGCCGGTAAGCTTGAACGAGCCCACTTGGATCATCACCGACAGAGCCTCCATCACGAACAGGCCGCCCATGATGAACAGCACGATTTCCTGACGCACGATCACGGCCACAGTGCCCAGGGCCGCGCCCAGCGCCAGTGCGCCGACATCGCCCATGAACACTTGCGCCGGATAGGCGTTGAACCAGAGGAAGCCCAAGCAGGCCCCGCATATGGCGGCGCAGAACACCACCACCTCATGCGCGCCGGGAATGAAAGGCAGCCCCAGATATTTGGAGAACACGGCGTGGCCATGCACGTAGGCGAAGATGGACAGGCCGGCGGCCACCAGTACCACCGGCAGGGCGGCAAGGCCGTCCAGACCGTCAGTCAGGTTCACCGCGTTTGAGGTGCCGACAATCACCAGATAGGTCAGTACGCAAAAGCCCACCGCGCCCAGCGGGTAAGCAATGGTCTTGAAGAAGGGCACGATGAATTCGGTGGACGCCGGCAGCTTGGCGGTGGCGATCAGGAACACGCCGGCGGCAATGGCCAGCGTGGATTGCCATACCATCTTGAAGCGGGCGGACACGCCTTTCGGGTCCTTGTACACCACCTTGCGCCAGTCGTCGTAAAAGCCCAGCGCGCCAGTGCCCAGCATCACGGCCAGCAGCAGCCAGACGTATTTGTTGGACAGGTCGGCCCACAGCAGGGTGGTCAGCGTGATGGACAGCAAAATCAGCGAGCCGCCCATGGTGGGCGTGCCGGCTTTCACCAGATGGGTTTGCGGACCGTCGTTGCGCACGGCCTGGCCCACTTTGAGTTCGGTCAGCTTGCGGATGACCCAGGGGCCCATCATCAGCGAGATGGTCAGCGAGGTAAGCGCGGCCATCACGGCGCGCAGCGTCACATAATTGAATACATTGAAGGCCCGAATGTGGGACCCGAGGAGTTCGGCTAGCCAGAGCAGCACGTTACACCTTCTCTTTCTTGTCGGTTGCCATCAGGTGTTCCACCACCCGTTCCATGCGCATGAAGCGCGAGCCCTTGATCAGTACCGAGGCTCCCGACGGCAAACGCCCATCCAGCCAGCCAAGCAATGCTTCACAGGAATCAAAACTTTCCGCGCCGTTGCCGAAAGCCGCCGCGGCGTGCCGCGACATTTCCCCCAGCGTCAGCAAACCTTCGATGCCAAGCGCGCGCGCATGCTCGCCTACTTCGGCATGCATGGCGGCGGCGCCCTCGCCCAGCTCGCCGATATCGCCCATCACGAACACGCGCGGCGCGGGCAGACGCGCCAGCACGTCTAGCCCGGCCTTCATGGAATCCGGGTTAGCGTTGTAGGTGTCATCGATCAGCGTGCCGCCTTGCGGCAGGGCTTTCTTCTGGAGTCGGCCCTTGGCCCCGCCAAAGGCCGCCAGGCCAGCAGCGATATCGGCCAGCGGCAGGTTCAGGGCCAACGCCACGCTGGCTGCGGCCAGCGCGTTGCGCACATTGTGTTCGCCCGGCGCGGACAGCACGACGGCAGTGTCGCCTGCAGGCGCGCGCAGGGTGAAGCGGCTTTCCAGCGGCAACAGTTCCACTGCATCAGCGCGCACGTTGGCCGAAGCGGCCAGGCCGAAACGCAGCTGACGGTGGCCAGCTGCCGCAGCTTCAAACACCGCCAGATTGGCGTCGTCCTGATTGAGGATGGCCACACCATCGGCCAGCAGGCCGGAGAAGATCTCCGCCTTGGCGCGCGCGACATCGGTGGTATCGGCGAAATGGCCCAGATGCGCGCGCATGGCATTGTTCACCAGCGCCACCTGCGGCCGCGCCAGCGCGGTGAGGTAGCTCAGTTCGCCGTGATGGTTCATGCCCATCTCGATAACGGCGTAGCGATGTTCGGCGCGCAGGCCCAGCAAGGTCAGCGGCAGGCCGATATCGTTGTTGAAATTGCCGGCGGTGGCGTGCACGGCATCGTCGCCGGCATGCGCGCGCAGAATGGCGCTGACCATTTCCTTGACAGTGGTCTTGCCGTTGGAGCCGGTAATGCCGATGCGCACCGCGTTCTGACGTGCGGCCCAGCCAGCGGCCAAGCGGCCCAGCGCCAGACGGGTATCGTCCGCCAGCAGCTGATTGCCGACGCCGCATTCACGGCTGACCAGCACCGCAGCGCCGCGCGCCAGCACATCGGGCACAAAATCATGCGCATCGAATCGCTCGCCCTTGAGCGCCACAAACAGGTCGCCGGCTTCGACAGCGCGGCTGTCGGTCACCACGCGGCGCACTAGCGCATCGCCATCGCCAATCAGGCGGGCTTCGGCCAACAGTGCGGCTTCACGCAGCGTCATCATGCCTGCTCTCCCCATGCGCACAGCGCCTCTTCGGCGACGCGGAAGTCGGAGAAGGGGCGTTTGACGCCGCCGATGTCTTGGTACTCTTCGTGTCCCTTGCCGGCAATCAGCACCACATCGCCGGCGCGCGCTTGCGACACGGCCCAGCGGATGGCTGCGGCGCGGTCCAGCTCGACATGACCCGGATGCGTCATGCCGGCCAGCACATGGTTGATGATGGCTTGCGGGTCTTCGGTGCGAGGATTGTCGCTGGTGAGCACGGCCACATCGGCCAGACGCTCGGCAATGCCGCCCATCATCGGGCGCTTGCCCGGATCGCGATCGCCGCCGCAGCCAAACACGCAGAACAACTTGCTGCCTGCGGGGCGAATGTCCGACAGGGTGGCCAGCGCTTTTTCCAGCGCGTCCGGGGTGTGGGCGTAGTCGATCACTACCAGCGGTTCGCGACTGCCGCCGATGCTTTGCATGCGGCCGCGAGCCGGCTGAATGCGCGCCATCACAGCGGCGGCGTCCTCTAGCGGCACGCCGTTGACGCACAAGGTGGCCAGGCAGGCCAGCAGGTTGGCAGCGTTGAAGCGACCCACCAGGCTGGTGCGCACGTCCACTTCGCCCCAGGGCGTGGCGACGCGCAACTGCAGACCGTCCAGATTGGCGCTGAGCGACAGCGGACGCACATCGCCCTGCTCCAGGCCATACGTCACGACGCGGGTCTGCGTACGGTCGATTTCCGATGCCAGACGTTGGCCGAAGGCGTCGTCGGCGTTGATGACCGCGTGCTTGAGGCCTTCCCAGTGGAACAGGCGCGCCTTGGAAGCGCCATAGGCCTCCATGCTGCCGTGGTAGTCCAGATGGTCGCGGGTGAGATTGGTGAACACCGCGGTGGCGAAGCTGACGCCGTTGACGCGGAACTGATCCAGGCCGTGCGAGGACACTTCCATGGTAACCACATGCGCACCCTGACGACGGTATTCAGCCAGCTTTTGCTGCACGGTGACCGGGTCCGGCGTGGTGTGGGTGGTTTCAGTCAACTCGCCATAAAAACCGTTGCCCACAGTACCAATCAGGGCGGCCTTCTGCCCCAGCAGGGAAAAAGCCTGCGCCAGCCAGTGGGAGATGGACGTCTTGCCGTTGGTGCCGGTGATGCCGATCACGGTCATGGCCTGGCTGGGATGGCCATAGACATGGGATGCGACGATGCCGGCGCGTTCGCGCAGGGCGGGCACCGGCAGGTTGGGCACATGCCAGTCGGCACTCCAGGCAAAGCCTTCGGCGGTGTCCCACAACACGGCGGACGCACCGTGCTCCAGCGCGGAGGGGATATAGTCGCGGCCATCGGCAAACTCGCCGCGGCAGGCCAGGAACACGTCGCCGGGCAGCACGCGACGGCTGTCCGCCTCGACCCGTTTCACGGGGAGGCCCAGCTGGTCCAGCGCTGCCGGGTTCCAGTCCGGCAATTGAGTCAGGCGACTTTTCATCTTGCTTGCATCTTTAAAAGTCCGCCGGCACCGGGGTGGTGTCCGGCAGCAGGGTATTGTTGGACGGTTCGTCCGGCTGCACATTGAGCACACGCAGCGCGCCGCCGGCCACCTGAGAGAACACAGGGGCGGAAATCGCGCCGCCGTAGTACTTGCCGGCAGTCGGTTCGTCGATCATCACGGCCACGATCAGGCGTGGCGCTTTGCCCGGCGCAAAACCGATGAACAGGGCGCGGTGCTTGTTGGCCACATAGGTGCGGCCTTCCAGTTTGCGCGCGGTACCGCTCTTGCCGCCGATGCTGTAACCAATGATTCGTCCGCCGACAGCCCCGCCGCCGGGTTCGCTGTTGGCGATCAGCAGGCTGCGCATCTCGCGCGCGGTTTTCTCGCTCAACACGCGTTTGCCGGGCATCGGCGTATTGGTCTTGTACAGCGATACCGGCAACATGACGCCATCGTTGACGAAAATGGTGTAAGCCCGCGCCATCTGGAGCAGGCTTACGGAAACGCCGTAACCGAAGGACATGGTGGCCTGCTCGATGGGCCGCCAGTTTTTCCAGTCGCGCAAGCGGCCGGAAGCCTCGCCGGGGAAGCCGGTATTAGGTGGTTTGCCGAAGCCCAGCGAGTCGTAGTAAGTCCAGAAATCCTGTGGCGAGCTCATCAGCGCCAGCTTGCTGGTACCCACGTTGGACGACTTCTGGATGATGCCGAGAATGCCCAGGCTGGCCTGCGGCGACACATCGCGAATCACAGCCGGGCCGATATTGTAGGTATGCGTGTCCAGCACCGTGTTCAGATTGGCCTTGCCGTGTTCCAGCGCCAGCGAAATAGACAAGGGCTTCATGGTGGAGCCGGGCTCGAACAAGTCGATCACCGCTCGGTTGCGAAGCATTTCCGGCGTGGTGCCCACGCGGTTGTTCGGGTTGAACGAGGGGAAATTGGCCAGCGCCAGCAGCTCGCCGGACTTGGCGTCCAGCACCACCACGCTGCCGGCCTTCGCCTTGTTTTCTTCTACCGCCGCCTTGATTTCGCGATAAGCCAGATACTGGATGCGATGATCCACCGCCAGCGACAGCGTCTGACCGTCTTTGGGCGGCTCAATAGCGGCTACGTCTTCAATGATGTGCCCGCGGCGGTCCTTGATCACCACACGACGGCCATCCTTGCCGGACAACATCTTCTCGCGCGCCAGCTCCACGCCTTCCTGGCCTTTGCCGTCCACGCCGGTGAAGCCGATGATGTGCGAGATGATTTCGCCGGCAGGGTAGAAGCGACGGTATTCCTGCTGCTTGGCAATGCCGGGGATGCCCAGCGCCATGACCTTGTCCGCCACTTCCGGATTGATCTGGCGCTTGATGTAGACGAATTCTTTCTTGCGATCGGACAGCTTGGTGGTGAGCTCTTCCGGCGAGATATCCAGCAAGCGACCCAGCTCGCGCAGCTTGGCCGGCGGCACCGGATCCATGTCGGCCGGGCTCGCCCAGATGGTTTGCACCGGCGAGCTGATGGCCAGCGGTTCACCATTGCGATCGGTAATAACGCCGCGGTTGGCTTCCAGCGTCATGGCGCGACGGAAGCGCGCTTCGCCCTGGCCTTGCAGGAAATCCTGCTGCACCACTTGCAGGTAGATGGCGCGCCCGATCAGCGCCAGAAACAGCAAACCCAGCCCCAGCAGCACCACGCGCACGCGGCCAGCCGTCATCTTCAGCGCCGGACTGGCGTCTGCGAGACGTTCACGCTGGTGGGCCGAGTAGCTGGTGCGCATCAGGCGCCTCCTCGGGAGGTAATCACCTGGATCTGACGCGGATCCGGCGTATGCATGCCCAGACGGCCCGCCGCCTTTTCAATCACGGCGTGCGCCCCCCAGGTGCTTTGTTCCAGCTGCAGCTGGCCGAATTCCACCTCCAGCTGCTGGGCGGATTTCTGTTCTTTCTGCAGATCGCTGTACAGCTTGCGCGATACGTGGGTGGACGTGACCACCGACCAGGAGGACACCACCACGATGAGCAGCAGAATGGCGTTCAGGCGGTTCATGCGTCGCCCTCCCGCCACGGTGCGGCCGTCCGCTCGGCGATGCGCATGATGGCGCTGCGGGAACGGGCGTTTTCACGCACCTCCTCTTCAGAGGCGCGCACCGGTTTGCCGACGATTTTCAGCGGCGGCTCGGCCACATCGCCGGCGCGCACCATCACCCAGGACGGCAGCTTTTCTTCGCTGCTGGCGTCGCGCAGGTAGAGTTTTACGATGCGGTCCTCCAGCGAGTGGAAGCTGATGATGGCCAGCCGGCCGTCTTCAGCCAGGCTGCGCGCCGCCTGCGGCAGCACGGACTTCAGCTCGTCCAGCTCGCGGTTCACATGGATCCGGATCGCCTGGAAGGTACGCGTGGCAGGGTCCTGACCCGGTTCCCGAGTACGGACGTTTTGCCCAACGAGCAAGGCGAGCTCACGCGTGGTCTGGATGGGAGCGACGTCCCGTTGCGCAACAATGGCTGCTGCGATCTTGCGAGCAAACCGCTCTTCACCATAAGTCTTGATGACCTCCATGATTTCGGCTTCGGCCGCAGTGGCCAGCCATTCGGCCGCGGTCATGCCGCGGCTGGTATCCATGCGCATGTCCAGCGGCGCATCGAAACGGAAACTGAATCCGCGACGACCATCGTCGATCTGCGGCGAAGACACGCCCAGATCCATCAGCACGCCGTCCACCTTGTCCACGCCCAGCGCATCCAGTTCACGCCTCAGGCTTTCAAAACCGTTGTGCACGATGGTGAAGCGGCTGTCGGCCGCCGCCAGGCGCTCGGCCTCGGCGATGGCTTCCGGGTCTTTGTCGAAGGCGATGAGGCGGCCATTGGGCCCCAGCGTGGACAGGATCAGGCGACTGTGCCCCCCGCGCCCGAAAGTGCAGTCCACGTACACGCCATCCGGCCGGATGGCGAGTGCGGATACAGCTTCGGCCAGCAGCACCGTACGGTGCACAAAGATATCGGGGGTCACAGCGTAAAATCTCCAAGATGTTGGGCAAGTTCGGTCTGGTCGATAGCCAGTGCTTCATTGGTCTGGCTGTCCCATTCCTCGGCATTCCACAGCTCGAAGCGGTTACCCATCCCCACCAGCGACACGTCTTTTTCAAGACCGACAAGATCGCGCAAGCGAGAGGGCAGCAGGATGCGTCCGGCGCTGTCCATCTCCAGGGTTTCGGCGTGGCCGAGCACCAGACGTTGGTAGCGCTTCAGGGTGGGATTACCGGTGGGAAGTGCGAGCAGACGGGCTTCAACCGGACGCCAGTTGGGTTCTGGATAGATCAGCAGATGGTCGGGGGATTCGAGTGTGACAACCAGCTTGTGACCGAAAGCGGACAGCAGTGTCTCACGGTGTCTGGCCGGAATGGCCAAACGACCCTTGCTATCAAGAGAGACAATGCTTACGCCACCAATCATGCCCGGTATCACCAATTGAAAAAGTTAGGGGCCGTCGCCCCACTTTTACCCACTTCACCCCACTTCCCGCCACTATAAGAAAGAAGTTTCCCACGGTCAACATCGCTCGGCGCTAATTCACCTTTTGCGACAATGACTTAGCGAGCAGGCAAAAACCCTCTTTCCGAGTCAAATCAGTGGGTTAATGAAAGCAGTCAAAGTGAGCTGTTAATTGACGGGGTGCAGGAAGGCAACACTGGCCCATTCATGACAAATGAAAGCGCCGGCAATTGAGGAGAACGGCAGAGGCGGGGCACTGCGACATCCACAAACCACATCCACAAGCAAAAACCGAACGGCACACCCTTGCGGGCATGCCGTCGCAATGAAATCACAGCACTACAAAAACGGCAGAAGCCGGCGCAGTGGACACCACGCCGACCTCTGTCACCGCTGGTTGGCAGTCCGCCCCCTTAGGGCGCGGCTGCCCGGCAGCATCCGTCAGGACAATTTCTGACGCAGGATATCCTGCACCTGGGCCGGATTGGCCTTGCCCTTGGAAGCCTTCATCACCTGCCCGGCCAGCGCGTTCAGCGCCTTTTCCTTGCCGGCGCGGAACTCTTCCACCGCCTTGGGGTTGGCGGCGATGGCTTCTTCCACCATTTTTTCGATGGCGCCGACATCGGATACCTGCTTGAGGCCGTCGCGCTCGATGATGGCGTCGGCGGTGAGATCACTCTCCCACAGCGCATCGAACACCTGCTTGGCCAGCTTGCTGGACAGGGTATTGTCGGCGATACGGACGATGAGGCCAATCAGGCGTTCGGCACTGATCGGGCATGCGCCGATGTCTTTGCCTTCGCGATTGAGGCGCGCGGCGATTTCGCCGTTGATCCAGTTGGCGGCCAGCTTGCCCTGGGCGCTGGCGCTCGCCACGGCTTCGAAGAACTCGGCGGTGGCGCGGCTGGACGTGAGCAGCGCCGCGTCGTAGGCGGACACGCCGAAGGCATCGACAAAGCGCGCCTTCATGGCGCCCGGCAGCTCCGGCATGTCGGCGCGAATGGCTTCAATCTGCGCGCCGCTGATGCGTACCGGCAACAGATCCGGGTCCGGGAAGTAGCGGTAGTCGTGCGCGTCTTCCTTGCTGCGCATCATGCGGGTTTCGCCGCTGTCCGGGTCGAACAGCACGGTGGCCTGTTCAACGCGGCCGCCATCTTCCAGCGTGTCGATCTGCCACTGGATTTCGTACTTGATGGCCTGCTCGAGGAAGCGGAAGGAGTTGAGGTTCTTGATCTCGCGGCGGGTGCCGAACTCTTGTTGGCCGAAGGGGCGCACGGAAACGTTGGCGTCCACGCGAAAACTGCCTTCCTGCATGTTGCCGTCGCAAATGCCCAGCCAGGTGACCAGCGTGTGCAGGGTGCGAGCGTAGGCGACCGCCTCTTCGGCGGAGCGCATGTCCGGCTCGGATACCACTTCCAGCAGCGGGGTGCCGGCGCGGTTGAGGTCGATGCCGGTCATGCCCTGGAAATCTTCGTGCAGCGATTTGCCGGCGTCTTCTTCCATGTGCGCGCGGGTAACGCGCACGGTTTTCTCTTCCTCGCCCACCAGAATGACCAGCTTGCCGCCCTCAACGATGGGCAGTTCCATCTGGCTGATCTGGTAGCCCTTGGGCAGATCGGGATAGAAGTAATTCTTGCGAGCGAAGACGTTTTTCTGGTTTATGCGGGCGTCCAGCGCCAAACCCAGGCGGATGGCCTTGTCCACCACGGCCTTGTTCATCACCGGCAGCACGCCGGGGAACGCCAGC
Organism: uncultured Aquitalea sp.; assembly: GCF_945957525.1. Classification (GTDB taxonomy): domain Bacteria; phylum Pseudomonadota; class Gammaproteobacteria; order Burkholderiales; family Chromobacteriaceae; genus Aquitalea. The sequence goes on from NZ_CAMFLA010000001.1 coordinate 239,028, forward strand.
TCCACTGCGGAGGCCTGGGTGTTGGGCTCGGCGCCGAAGGCGGTGCTGGTACCGGAGAAAATCTTGGTCTTGGTGTTGAGCTGCACATGCACCTCAAGACCGATGACGACTTCCCATTTCATGTCAGAGACACCTTAATCAGTGCCGGGACGCGGCGCTTCGGCCAACGTCCCCGGCGAAATTACAGGGCAGGAGCGCGGCTGTGCCAGTCGGTGGCCAGTTGGAACTGGTGAGCCACATTGAGCATGGTCGCTTCGCTGAAGTAGTTGCCGATGATCTGCAGACCCACCGGACGACCGTTGCGGTCGAAGCCGGCCGGCACGCTCATGCCAGGCAAGCCGGCGAGGTTGACCGACAGGGTGTAGATGTCGGACAGGTACATTTGCACCGGATCGGACGACAGCTGGCCCAGATTGAAAGCAGCGGTCGGCGCCACCGGTCCCAGAATGACGTCGCACTGCTCGAAAGCGGCGGTGAAGTCGTTGGCGATCAGGCGGCGGATCTTCTGCGCCTTCAGGTAATAGGCGTCGTAATAGCCGTGCGACAGCACATAGCTGCCCACCAGGATGCGGCGCTTCACCTCGTCGCCAAAGCCCTCGGCGCGGGTCTTCTCATACATGTCCACCAAGTCTTTGTACTCGGCGGCGCGATGTCCGTAGCGCACGCCGTCGTAACGCGACAGGTTGGTAGAGGCCTCGGCCGGCGCGATCACGTAATAGGCCGGAATGGACAGTTCGGTGTTGGGCAGACTGACTTCCACCACCTGCGCGCCCTGCTTTTTCAGCTCGGACACCGCTTCGTCAACAATACGGGCAACGTCGGCATCCAGGCCGGCCGCGAAGTATTCGCGCGGCAAGCCCACGCGGAGGCCGTTCAACGGGCGATCCAGCTGGCGCGTGTAGTCTTCCTTGTCGCGCTCCAGACTGGTGGAGTCGCGCTCGTCGAAGCCAGCCATCACATTCAGCATCAGAGCGCAGTCTTCGGCGGTCTGCGCTATCGGGCCGCCCTGGTCCAGCGAGGACGCAAACGCCACCATGCCGTAGCGGGATACCACGCCGTAAGTGGGCTTGATGCCGGTGACGCCGCAGTGGCTGGCCGGCTGGCGGATGGAACCGCCGGTATCGGTGGCGGTGGCGACCGGAGCCAGACGAGCGGCCACGGCGGCGGCGGAACCGCCCGAACTGCCGCCCGGGATGGCGTTCAGATCCCACGGGTTTTTCACCGGACCGTAGAAGCTGTTTTCATTGGAAGAGCCCATGGCGAACTCGTCCATGTTGGCGCGACCGAGCGTCACCAATCCCGCGGCGCGGCACTGCTCCACCACATGGGCGTCGTAGGGCGAGATGAAGTTGTCCAGCATTCGCGAGCCGCAGCTGGTTTTCCAGCCCTGCTGGCAGAAGATGTCCTTGTGCAGGATGGGCACGCCGGCCAGCGGGCCCGCCGTGCCGGCCGCTCGCGCCGAGTCGGCGGCGGCGGCCTCGGCCAGCGTCTTGGCGCGGTCCACCGTGATGACGGCATTGAGCTGCGGATTAAGCGCTTCGATGCGATCGAGATACTGCGTGGCCAGTTCCACGCCAGACACCGCGCCGGCCGCCAGTTGTTGCGACAGCTGCTTGAGGGTGGCTTTCGTCATTTTGTCTTGATATCCGGTTAAGCTGCTGAAGTCAGTCGAGCAAGGCGAAGATAAGGGCGAGCCGCTGCGATGCAAACAAGGTTGGCCGAAGAGGGAACCTTGCCGACGACTCGCAATCTGAAATTCACTCGATCACCTTGGGAACGAGGAAAAGGCCCTTTTCCACTTGCGGCGCCACGGCCTGGAAGGCCTCGCGCTGGTTGGTCTGGGTCACGACGTCTTCGCGCAGACGCAGGGAAACATCCTGCGGATGGGCCATCGGCTCGATACCGTCGGTGTTCACGGCCTGCATCTTCTCGATCAGGCCGAAAATGTTGTTCAGCTTCTCGCCGACGGCGGCGATTTCCTCGTCGTTCACACTGATGCGGGCCAGCTTGGCAATGCGTGCAACATCCTGATGGGTCAGAGACATGGCGTCCTCGTCAAAACCTTTAATATTTCAAGCTTTATAGGGTATCATAACGGGTTTGATTCTCCCAAGATCGACATCGCGCCAAGCCCCTCGGCCGCGGTCGGAAAATGCCGGTTTTCCCGGCATGTCCTCCCCTGCTTTCATACGGGCCGGCGGGATGCAAGAATAGTGTCCTTCCCGGCGTCACCCGCCTTCCGCTAACGCGGCCCGGCGATGGCGGCGCCGCGACGGAAAATCGCCTTGCTCACTGTAACTGACCACTTACCGGACGCCCTTGCGCCCGACTGACGGAAACTGACCAGGACCGCTCCATGTTTCGTTCGCTGACCGGATACTTCTCCAACGACCTTGCCATCGACCTTGGCACGGCCAACACCCTCATTTACATGCGCGGCAAGGGCATCGTGCTCGACGAGCCTTCCGTTGTGGCCATCCACAGCGATGCCCCGACCAACAAGAAATCCATTCTGGCCGTCGGCCTGGAAGCCAAGAAGATGCTGGGCCGCACCCCCGGCTCCATTCAGGCCATCCGCCCGATGAAGGACGGTGTAATCGCCGACTTTACCGTCACCGAACAAATGCTCAAGCAGTTCATCAAGAAGGTGAACCCCAACCGCTTCTTCGCCGCCAGCCCGCGCATCGTGATTTGCGTGCCCTGCGGTTCCACCCAGGTAGAACGCAAGGCCATCCGCGATTCCGCCCTGGCCGCCGGCGCGCGTCGCGTCGAGCTGATTGAAGAACCGATGGCGGCCGCCATCGGCGCCGGCCTGCCGGTTGAAGAGCCCACCGGTTCCATGGTGGTGGATATCGGCGGCGGCACCACCGAAGTTGGCGTGATCTCGCTGGGCGGCGTGGTGTACTCCAACTCGGTGCGCGTGGGTGGCGACAAGTTTGATGAATCCATCATCAACTACATCCGTCGCAACTACGGCATGCTGATCGGCGAAACCACCGCCGAAGAAATCAAGAAAACCATCGGCTCCGCCTTCCCGGGCGCCGAAGTGCGCGAAATGGAAGTCAAGGGCCGTAATCTGGCCGAGGGCATCCCGCGCTCCTTCACCGTGTCTTCCAACGAAATCCTGGAAGCCCTCACCGAGCCGCTGAACCAGATCGTCTCCGCCGTGAAGATCGCACTGGAACAGACCCCGCCGGAACTGGGCGCGGACATCGCCGAAAAGGGCATGGTGCTCACCGGTGGCGGCGCGCTCTTGAAGGACATCGACCGCCTGTTGGCCGAAGAAACCGGCCTGCCGGTGTTCGTGGCCGAAGAACCGCTGACCTGCGTGGTGCGCGGCTCCGGCAAGGCGCTGGAAAAGATGGACAAGATCGGCACCATCTTCACCAACGTTCCTTGATCCCGCGCTAACCCGACTTGCGGCCGCTCCGACAAGGGGCGGCCGAGTGCCCGATGGATTTCGCCAACACCCCCAGCTTTTTCCGCTCAGGGCTCAAACCCGGCACGCGCCTCGTGCTCTGTGTCGTGGCGTCGGTAGCCCTGCTGATCGGCGACAGCCGCTACAACCTGATGGAGCAGGCCCGCGACGGCATGTCGCTGGTGCTCTACCCCTTGCAGCGCGCAGTCAACATGCCGTTGGGATTGGCCCGCCACGCCAGCGACTACTTTACCGACCAGGCAGAACTGAAAGCCGACAACGCCAGACTGCGCACCCAGCAGCTGGAAATGTCCGCCCGGCTGTCTCGACTGGAATCGCTGGAGCGCGAGCTGACCGAGCTGCGCAACCTCAACGGCATCAAGGCGACTCGCCCCGACGCCGAACAGTTGGCCGAAACCCTCTACACCGGCCGCGATCCGTTTTCCTACAAGATCATCATCGACAAAGGCGCCGACGTCAGCCTCAAACCGGGCCAGCCGGTGGTGGACAGCCGCGGGCTGATGGGGCAGATAACCCGCGTTCAGCCGCTGACGGCGGAAGTGACGCTGATCATCGACAAGAACCAGATGGTGCCGGTGATGATTTCCCGCACCGGCGAGCGCGCCATTCTGTACGGCTACGGCGGCGGCGTTGAAATCCGCTATCTGCCGCAACACGCCGATGTGCGGGAGAACGACATGGTGGTGACTTCCGGCATCGACGGCCTGTTCCCCGAAGGCATTCCGGTGGCGCGCGTCAGCAAAGTGGAGCGCAATGCCGGCGCGGCCTTCAGCCGCATCACCACCGAACCGGTGGCCGGCGTACAGCAAACCCGCTTTGTGCTGGTGCTGCGCGAAAAGGGCCAGACCCCGCCACGCCCGGTAGCGCCTGTCGCACCCGCGAAAAAGACCAAGGGCAAGAAGCCCGCCGATTCGGAGTAAGCATGCCGTTCGACCGCCCCCACGAGTTGCTCAAGCCGGTCAAGCGCCGCTTCATCTTCTTCTCTTTGCTGCTTGCCGTGCTGGTGGAGCTGATTCCGTTACCGCACGGTTCCACCCGCTGGCTGCCGGACTTCATCAGCCTGGTGCTGCTGTACTGGGTTATCAACCAGCCGCGCCGCGTCAGCGTGGGCATCGCCTTCCTGATGGGGCTGGTGGCCGATATCGCCACCGCCGGTCTCTTCGGCCAACATGCGCTGGCCTACAGCGTTACCGCGTTTCTGGCCCTAAGCCGCCAGCGTCAGCTGGTGATGTTCAACCTGGGTCAGCAAGCGCTGAGCGTGCTGGGGCTGATGATGGCCAACCAAGCCATCATGGTGGTGGCCCGCATGCTGACCGGCGCAGCCTTCGTCGGCTGGGCTTATTTCCTGCCGCCGCTGATCGGCGCCTTGCTGTGGCCGCTGCTGACCAAGCTGATGCTGCTGCCGTATCGTCACCATCAGGTATAAGCCGGTGCGTCCTACCCGATTCAAAAATCCCAACGTGGACGAAAGCCAGTTCCAGCTGCGGCTGGTGGTGGCTTACGTCTTCATGCTGCTGATGTTCTGCGTGCTGGTTGGCCGCTTTGTCTGGCTGCAGGTGTACCAGCACGACCGCTTCACCACCATGGCCAACAACAACCGCATCTCGCTGGTGCCCATCCTGCCCAATCGCGGGCTGATCATGGACCGCAACGGGGTGATTCTGGCGCAGAACTACTCCGCCTACACGCTGGAGCTGACGCCCAGCAAGATGCCGGACCTGGACGCCACCGTGGCCGAGCTGTCCAAGCTGGTGGACATCACACCGCGCGATGAAAAACGCTTCAAAAAGCTGCTGGGCGAATCCAGGGATTTCGAATCCGTGCCGCTCAAGGTGAAGCTCAGCGACGAAGAAGCTGCCCGCGTGGCCGCCAACGCTTGGCGTTTTCCCGGCGTGGAAGTGAAAGCGCGCCTGTTCCGCGATTACCCGTACAAGGAACTGACCAGCCATGTGCTGGGCTACATCGGCCGCATCAACCAGAAAGACCAGGACAGACTGGACGAAGAAGACAAGACCACCAATTACAAAGGCACCAACTACATCGGCAAGACCGGTCTGGAAAACGTGTACGAGGATGATCTGCACGGCGAGGTGGGCTTTGAAGAAGTGGAAACCGACTCGGGCGGCCGCGCCATCCGCACCCTGCGCCGTACGCCGCCGGTCAACGGCAACAACTTGAAACTGGCGCTGGACATCCGCTTGCAGGAAGTGGCCGACAAGCTGTTCGGCAATCGCCGCGGCGCGCTGGTGGCCATCGAGCCCTCCACTGGCGGCGTGCTGGCTTTCCTGTCCAAGCCGGGCTTCGATCCCAATCTTTTCATCGATGGCATCGACAGCCAGAGCTGGGCCAGCCTGAACACCGATTGGCAAAAACCGCTGATCAACCGCGCTCTGCGCGGCACCTACCCCCCCGGCTCCACCTTCAAGCCCTTCATGTCGATGGCCGCGCTGGAAACCCACTCCATCGGCATGCACGACATCCGTCCGGCGCCGGCGTTCTTCACCTTGCCCGGCTCCAGCCATCAGTTCCGCGACAGCAACAAGCGCGGTAATGGCTCAGTGAATCTGGCTCGCGCCATCACCGTGTCCAGCGACACCTTCTTCTACAAGCTGGCCTGGGATATGGGCATCGACAAGATTGCGCCCACCGTGGGCCAGTTCGGCCTGGGTCGCCCCACCGGCATCGATCTGGACGGCGAAGCTTCGGGCGTGCTGCCCACCAAGGAATGGAAAGCCAAGCGCTTTGCCCGCTACAAGGAAGAGTTCCGCCGCTGGTACCCAGCCGACGTGGTGAGCATCGGCATCGGCCAGGGTTTCAACGCCTACACCCCGCTGCAAATGGCCAACGCCACCGCCATCCTCGCCAACGACGGCGTGGCCTTCAAGCCGCATCTGGTGCAGCAAGTGGTGGACGCCAAAACCGGCAAGCCGCGCGTGATCGAGCCCAAGCCGGACCGTGTGCTGGCCTTCCGCAAGGAAAACTTCGAATACGTCAAAGGCGGTATGGAAGGCGTGCTCAAGCCCGGCGGCACCGCCTGGCGTCTGGGGGTGGGCCTGACCTACAGCATGGCCGGCAAGACCGGCACCGCGCAGGTGGTGCAGATCAAGCAAGGGGCCAAGTACAATGCCGCCGCGCTGGCCGAGCAGTACCGCGACCACTCCTGGTTCATCGCTTTCGCCCCGGTGGAGCAACCCAGGATCGCCGTTGCGGTGATCGTGGAAAACGCCGGTTTCGGCGCCGCCGCCGCCGCGCCGATCGCGCGCGGTCTGTTTGATTTCTACCTCAAGGGCAAGGTGCCGGACGCAGTGGCGGGCGATCTGAAAACCGTGCCGATGGATACTGCCGATGACTCTGCAGCCACATCTGATTAGGCGGCTGTGGCTGGCCGTGAAGGCCCCGCTGGACGGCCCGCTGATGCTGATTCTGGGACTGATCTTCGCCCTCAGTCTGGTGGTGCTGTATTCGGCCAACAACCAGGGTCTGGACAAGATCGACAACAAGCTGGTCTACACCGCGCTGTCCTTGAGCGTGATGTGGCTGCTAGCGCGCAGCCGGCCGCAAAGCGTGATGAATTTCGCGCCGCCCATTTATATCGTGGGCGTGCTGCTGTTGCTGGCGGTGCACTTCAAGGGTGTGACGGTGAACGGCTCCACCCGCTGGCTGGAACTGGGCATCACCCGCATCCAGCCCTCGGAAATCATGAAGATCGCGCTGCCGATGACGCTAGCCTGGTTCTTCCAGAAATACGAGCTTTCCATGCGCTGGTGGCACTACCTGGTGGCCGCGGTGATGATCGCCATCCCCTGCGCGCTCGTGCTCAAGCAACCTGACCTCGGCACCACCATGCTGATCGCCGCCGCCGGCTTCTTCGTGCTGTTCTTCGTCGGCCTGCCCTGGAAGGTGATTCTGGGCGGCATCGTTGCCGGCGCAGCCAGCCTGCCCATTGTCTGGAACCTACTCCACGATTATCAGCGCCGCCGTGTGATGACCATGATCGACCCGATGGAAGACCCGCTGGGCGCGGGCTACCACATCATCCAGTCCATGATCGCCATCGGCTCCGGCGGCCCTTGGGGCAAGGGCTGGCTCAACGGCACGCAGACTCACCTCGACTACATCCCGGAACGCACCACCGACTTCATCTTTGCCGTTTATTCGGAAGAGTTCGGTCTGGTGGGCAATGTGACCTTGGTCATCCTCTACACCCTGCTGATCAGCCGCGCGATGATGATCACCGCCCGCGCGCAGACACTGTACGGCCGGGTAATGGGCGGCGCCATCACGCTGTCCTTCTTTGTCTATGCATTCGTCAACATGGGTATGGTTGCCGGTATCCTGCCGGTGGTGGGCGTGCCGCTGCCTTTCGTGTCCTACGGCGGTACCGCCACGGTGACGCTGTTCATCGGCATGGGCATGCTGATGGGCATCGGCAACCAGCGCCGCTGACAACCGCCCCGTTACCTAGCACCTCGCTTCCCAGCCGATTCCGCGCATGCCGCGGGATCGGCCCGCAACAACACCAAGCCCCCTCAATGCGCTCTTGTGGCCGTTGCCGCCACACCCCCCCGCCTCGTCGCCCGCCATCTGAACATCGCGCTTGCCATCCGGCCGCTCCACACCGCTAATATAGAGCTACAACTCCAATCGAGCGTTTGCGCCATGACGCAAACCGCCACATCTACGAGGAAGACTACATGCAATTCCAGATTGATCTTTTGTTGCTGGCGCTGGCGCCGGTTTTCCTGCTGTGCATCGCCGCCGAACTGGGCTATTGGCGGCGGCATGGCCGGCCCGAAATCTACGACTGGCGCGACAGCCTGTGCAATGCCGGGCTCGCGCTCTTGCATCAGGGCGCGGACAAGCTGGCCTGGCTTCTGGTGCTGCCGCTTTATGGCTGGATCTGGCGCGAGCACCGTTTGTTTGCATTCTCCGACAGCTGGCTGAGCTTTCTGCTGCTCTTTCTCGGGCAAGATTTCCTCTATTACTGGTTTCACCGCGCCAGCCACCGCGTACGGTGGCTATGGGCGGCGCACAGCGTGCACCACAGCTCCACTCGCATGAATCTCAGTACGGCCTTCCGTCAGAGCCTGATGTATCCGGTGGCGGGCATGTGGGTATTCTGGCTGCCGCTGGCCTGGCTGGGCTTTCCGCCGGAACAAGTGGTTGGCGTGGTGCTGGTCAATCTTGCCTTCCAGTTCTTTGTGCACACCCAGGCCTTTCCCAAGCTGGGCTGGCTGGAATACGTACTCAACACGCCCTCCATCCATCGCAGCCACCATGCGCGCAACCCGCGTTATATCGATCACAATTACGCCGGCGTACTGTGCGTGTGGGATCGTTTGTTCGGCAGCTATGTGGAGGAAATCGACGCAGAGCCATGCGACTACGGCACAGTGAAACCGGTGAACAGTTTCAATCCGCTGTGGGTCAGCGTGGTGGAATGGCGCGACATGTTGGCCGAAGCCTGGCGCGCCGCCAATTGGCGGGACCGCCTGACCTTGTTGTTCGGCCCGCCGGAGGCGGCGGAACAAGTGGCCAGCCGGCTGCCATGAACAAGGCCCGGCATGCGCCGGGCCTTGTTGTGCTCTCGCTTTCCGGACAATAAAGCTCAGCTGCCATGCAACGCGGGGGATGCACAGAAGCGGGAAGGCGGCGGAATTGCCCAGCAAGTCGCAAACCCGGCCTTGCCGCATCCCGCACCCTCTCGCCCGATTGCTTTCTCAGCAAGCACAAAGGCCGCTATCGCGGCCTTTGTTGCTGCTGCACCTTGCCATGAAGGGCGGCATGCCGCCCGTCATCAATTCAGCAACAGCTCGCCATCGCGCGCGGGGATGCGCTTGCCCGGCTTGTGGTCCATGCGCACGCTGCCGGTCTTGCCGTCCAGCGAGTAACGCACCTGATAGCCCACCACTTTTTCACTGCGGGTTTCTTCGTTGTTGCAACGGTTTTCGGTGGCGGTAACCGTATCGTTCTGCTGCATGCGCTGCTGCACCTGATTACCGGCGTATCCGCCAGCCACCGCGCCCACCACTGTGGCGATCTTCTTACCATTGCCGCCGCCCACCTGATTGCCGAGCACGCCGCCCAACACGCTGCCCAGCACGGTGCCGGCTACGCGGTTTTCATCCTGTACCGGCGCTTGACGGGTAACTTGTTCGGGACGGCAGACTTCCTTGCTGCCGGTTACCGGCTCGGTGATGGCCTTGACGCTCAGCACCTTGGCGTAACTGGCATGTTTCGGCGTGGTCGGAGCGGCAGTCTGCGCCCCGGGCGAAGAGGCCGGCAGCGGCGAAGAAGCCGCCGAGCTGAGCGCGGCGGGCGCCGATGCCGCCTGCGCAAGCAGCTGCGCAGCGGGTGCGGAAGCCTGCGCCAGAGGCGCTTCGGCCCCGCGTTTGTTCAATGACTGATAAGCAGCCACGCCCAGCCCGCCGGCGATCACACCACCAGCCAGCACGCTGGCGATCAATACGGATTGTTTCATTGTTGTCTCCCTGTGGCTTGCGCCGTCTTGCAACGCGCATGGAACCACTGAGACACCAGCACCAAAGGCCAGTTGCATGCCTGTGGCATCGACAGGTAAGGCCGCGTGACAGCGTGTAAGCAGATGTATCAGAGCAGCCCACAATACTACCAGCCCCACTCTGGCTGCTGACCGCCGCGCCTTATAGCAACCAGCGCATCGCGCCGTAAACGACAAAGCTCACCACGATGGCCAGCAAGGTCTTGCCAGTTTTGAACGCCACCGCCAGCGACACCAGCGTGCCCACCAGCCAGGGATTGCCCGGGCGGATATCCAGCGTGCCGCCAGGGGCCAAGGCCATCGGCACCACCAGCGCCGACAGCACCGCCGCCGGCACATAGTGCAGTGCGCGATTCAACCAATCGGGAAAAGCCAGACGTTGGCCGAAGACCAGGAAACTGGCGCGAATGGCCACCGTCACCGCCATCATGCCCAGAATTGCCAGCCACTCATGCATGATCGGCCTCCTTGCGGCCAGGGGCGCGCTCCAGCAGCATGCCCGCCGCCACGCCCACTACGGCGGCCAGCATCAGATCCAGCTTGTAGGGCATGCCCCGCGCCAGCAAAGCGGTAAGCCCGGCGGCGCAGGCGGCACCCAGTGCCGGACGTTTTTTCAATTGCGGCGCGACGATGGCGGCAAAAGTGGCCACCATCGCGAAATCCAGCCCGAGATTGGCCAAGCCGGGAATGCTCTTGCCCAGCAGCACGCCCACCAGTGTCCAGAACAACCAGTTGCCGTACATGGCTAGCGAGGACGCCAGCCAGTAACACTCGCCCAGCTCACTGCCGCGTGAGCGGAAACGGTGCTCCACCACGGCAAAGGTTTCATCGGTAAGCCAGAACGCCAGCGGCCAGCGCCAGCGCAACGACCAGTCGCGGGCAAAGGGCAGCAGCGTGGCGCTATAAAGCGCATGGCGCAGATTGACGACGAAGGTGGTAAGCCAGATCACCGGCAGCGCCGCACCGGCCCCGATCAGACTGACAGCGATGAACTGCGACGAACCGGCGAACACCAGCAGCGACATGCCCAGCGTGGCGGCAGAGGACAAGCCCGCGCCCACCGCCAGCGTGCCGAAGATCACGCCAAACGGCGCAGCGCCCACCAGCATGGGAATGGTGTCGCGCATGCCCTCGATGAAAGCGTTGCGTGCTTCGCTCACAAGCTCTCCTCTCTCGGCCCAGGCCAGCAGTCCCGCGCGCCGGCGGCTTTCAGCGTCATGTCCGCACCCGAGGTGGCGCGCACCGGCAATCGGCTGTGGTCGAAATCATCCAGACAGTGAATGTTGACGCCGTAGTGGTCGGGCATGGCCCGCTTGCGGTGGAAAGTATAAACGCCGCAATGGCGGCAGAAGAAATGGCGAGCCGCGCCGGTATTCCAGCGGTACTCGCTCAGCGCCTCCGCGCCGGAGAGCACGCTCAATGCGCTTTCGTGCACGCGCGTCATCAGCGCATTCTTTTTTACGCACAGCGAGCAGTCGCAGGTGGTCAGCTCCAGCGGCTCGGCATCCAGCCGGAAGCGCACCGCGCCGCAGTGACAGGAACCATGATAAGGCAAGGGGACATCCTCGGCAGACAAGCAAAAACCCACAGTAGCACGCGGGCGAACTGTTCAGCTTGAACGATATTGCGCCTTGCTGGCCAGCCCGCGCTGATAGGCCGCCGGCGTCACACCCAGCGAACGGCGGAAAGCACGGGTGAAATGCGCCTGGTCGGCAAAGCCCAGCTCCTGCGCCACCGTGCCGGCCGAGCGCCCCAGTCCCAGCAGCTGACGGCCACGCGCAATGCGCAACTGATTGCGCCAGGCCACCGGCGGCAGGCCGAACTGCCGCGCAAACTGCCGGTTGAACTGCCAAGGCGACAAGCCGGCCTCGGCGGCCAGCGCCTGCAGCGAGAGATTGTCGGCCAGTCGGTCGCTCAGCAGTTGCCGCGCCCGCTCGATCCCCGGCCGCGCCGATGCCGCCTCCCGCTCGCGCACTTGCATGTGTCGCTGCACCACGCTGGCGAACACCGCCTGCAACGCGCTTTCTCGCAGCAAGGCATCCGCGCTGTCGCGCAGCAGGCAATGCAGGCGATCCAGCTCGAGCGCCAGTTGCGGGTCCTGCACCACGGTTTGCCGAAAGAAAGGGATCGCGCCGCGACGGCCGCTGATGTCTTCGGCCAAACCGGTCATCAGCGACGCGGCAGGATAAAAACCGCGATAGGCCCAGCCTTGCTGATGCGCGCACTCCCCCGTGTGCACCTCGCCCGGATTGATCAGCACCAGCGCGCCCACGCCGGCCACATGCTGGCCGCCGCGATGGCGATAGGACTGCGCGCCGGTCGTCAGCGCATTGACGACATACTCTTCGTGAAAATGCGGAGCGAAGGTCTGGCTGTGATAAAAGGCGTCCAGGCACTCCAGCGGAGCGAGATCGTCAGCGCGAAAGAAACGGGCGTATTCACGGGAGGCCATGGCAGAGAAACCGGAAAAGGGCGTTTTCCATTCTGTCACAGCCCGCCGCGGAAAACTTGAACGATCTTGCCGCCTCAGGAGCCGGCCATAAAGGTGCGAATGCCGGAACCCACAAACTGCACGCCAACACAGATCAGCAGGAAACCCATCAGCCGGGTGGCTACTTCCCGACCGCTGCGGCCCAGCCGTTGTGAAATCAGCGCCGAGGAATGCAGCACCAGCCACATGGCAAGGCAAGTACCGGCAATGGCGACGAAGGTCATGCCAAAGGCCATGGTCTTGGCCTGCCAGCCGGACAGCTCGGCGATTTCAGTTGAGATGCCAATCACCACGGCAATGGTGCCCGGCCCGCTGATGCCGGGCATGGCCAGAGGAAAGAACGCATAGTCTTCGCGCCCGGCCGGACGCGGTGCCATACCCGGGTCTTGGGTGAGGAACAACATGCGATAGCCCAGCACCGCCACCACGAAACCGCCGGCAATGCGCAAGGCGCCGTAGGAAATGCCGAAGGCAGCCATGATGAGGTTGCCGGCCAGCAGGCTCACCACCATGATGGCGGCGGCGTATACGCAGGCCCGTCGCGCCTGGTTGGCGCGGCCGCGATCGTTCATCTCCTGAGTCAGCGTGACGAACAGCGGAATCTTGGACAGCGGGTTGGTGATGGTGATCAGACTGAGCAGACCGCCGAACAAAAATTTCAGGGACAGGGTTTCAAGCATGGCATCGCGCCTGACAATGACGGGCAAGCGAGCGATTGTAAGCCGCCCCCACCCCGGCGTCAGCACGCCGCAGCCCCCGCGGGACAAAGCATGTCGCATCGGGAACATCCGCCTGCGGCAAAATGTCGCAGCACTCCCACCCGCCCCTGTGATAGCGTTGGGCCCACCTGTTTTCGGAGAGAATCATCATGCGTTATCTGGCCCTGATCGCCGGTTTGTTGTTGTCCTTCAGCGTTGCCGCGCACAGTTTCAAACTCGGCCCGCTCGAACTGGGCCACCCATGGAGCCGCGCCATGCCTGAAGCCAGCCCCAGCGGCGCGGCCTTCTTCAGCATCCGCAACACCGGCAAGGACGCCGACACCCTGTTGTCCGCCAGCACCCCGCGCGCCGAGAAGGCGGAAATCCACACTCACATCAACGACAACGGCGTGATGCGCATGCGCGAAGTCACCGACGGCGTAGCCGTGGCCCCCGGCACCACCGTCAAATTCGCCCCCGGCGGCTACCACATCATGCTGATGGGCCTGAAACAGCCGCTGAAGGCCGGCGACCGCTTCCCGCTGACACTGAAATTTGCCAAGGCCGGCAGCGTCACGGTGGACGTACAGGTGGAAGACGGCGCGGCCAGCCACTAAACCTGATCACCGTATCGAAAGGCCCGCATAGCGGGCCTTTCTTGCGTCCGCGTTGCGACAATGTGACATCGTGCATTGCAGCATGAGGGCGAGACTAGAGTATTCGCTTTACCAGCGTCATCCGCTTGGGCACACTGCACGACGGGAATGGAGTACTACTCGATCCGCCGGCAACCCTGCCTGAATACGCGCCAAGTCTGCACTAAAAGAGTCAACACGATGGAGGAGCGGGCTTCCTAGCGAAGCCTGTAAAACAAGCACAGCGACATCGGGGCCCGGCGGATTTTTTCCCATTCTGCGTTATCCTTTCAGGTTGTGAAATTCACTGTGCAACCTGCTATGCAAGTCACCACGTTTACCTCTCCTGATTGCCCGCAAGCTGCCCTTGCCATCGAATACTGCACCGGCTGCCGCTGGCTGCTGCGCGCCGCCTGGATGGCGCAGGAACTGCTCACCACCTTTGAAAAAGAGTTGGCCGAAGTGGCGCTGCGCCCCGGCACCGGCGGTGTATTCCGCATTACGCTGAACGGCGACACGCTATGGGACCGCAAGGCCGATGGCGGCTTTCCGGACATCAAGGAGCTGAAGCAGCGAGTGCGCGACCTGGTTGCGCCGGACAAGGCGCTGGGTCACAGCGACCGCCCCGCAGGCTGAACAAGGCCGTGAAGCCGCCTCGCAAGATCATCCATGTCGATTGCGACTGCTTTTACGCCGCCATCGAAATGCGCGACAACCCCGAGCTGCGCGACATTCCGCTGGCCGTGGGCGGGCGGCCGGATTCGCGCGGCGTCATCTCCACCTGCAACTATCTGGCCCGCCGCTACGGCGTGCACAGCGCCATGTCCTCCGCGCGCGCGCTGCGCCTGTGCCCAGCCTTGCGCATTTTGCCGCCGGACATGCGACGCTACCGCGAGGCCAGCCAGGCCATCATGGGTATTTATGAGCGCTACACCGACCTGATTGAACCGCTATCGCTGGATGAGGCTTACCTAGATGTCAGCGGACAACCGCATGAACAGGGCAGCGCCACGCTGATGGCGGAGGCCATACGCCGGCAAATCCGCGAAGAAGTGGGCATCACCGCCTCGGCCGGCATTGCCCCCAACAAGTTTCTGGCCAAAGTGGCCAGCGACTGGAACAAGCCCGATGGCCAGTTCCTCATTCGTCCGCGCGACGTGGACGCCTTTGTCGCCGTGCTGCCGGTGGAAAAAGTGCACGGCGTGGGCCGTGTGACGGCCGCGCATCTGAAAGAGCTGGGCATCCACACCTGTGGCGATTTGCGCGGCTGGGATCGCGCCGACTTGTTGCGCCATTTCGGCCGCTTCGGCGAACGCTTGTACGACCTCGCCCGCGGCGAAGACCACCGCCCAGTGTCAACAGACCGCCAGCGCAAATCTGTCAGTGTGGAAGAAACCTATCCGCAAGACCTGCCCGATCTCGCCGCCTGCATGAACAAGCTGCCGGAACTGGTGCAACGCCTGCAGGCCAGGCTGGAACGCGCCGGCAGCCCGCCCTTTCGCGGCCTGTCGGTCAAATTGAAGTTTGCCGATTTCAGCCAGACCACGGTGGAACAAACCGGCTTGCGCCTGTCCGCCACCGGCTTCGCCGACTTGCTGGGCATTGCCTGGCGGCGCGCCGGCAAACCGGTGCGACTGGTGGGAGTGGGTGTCAGGTTGGCCGAAGACGAGGACGGGCCGACCCAGCTTACGCTGTTCGGCCCGTCGGAAGCGGGCGCGGCCGGCTAAACGCCGGCCGCGGCAAGGGCAATCAGGCTTTTTGCTGGTTGGCGAACCACGCGTCCAACGCCGTCTGCCAGTCGGCCCAGGTCTTGGCCACGCTGGGACGCTGCCCCAATTTCAGCAGATACTCTTCAATACCCGGCAATACCGTGGTGAGGTCTTCATCCAGCACTTCACGCGTGGCGTAGGCCACAATGGGCAGCACGCTGGCGGCTGAAATATCGGCGTAGCTGAAATCCTCGCCAGCCAGCCAGGGGCCGTACTTCACCAGACGAGACAAGGCCAGCAGCACCTTTTCCACTGCGGCGCGAGCCGCTTGCCGGCCCGCGTCGTCCAGCGGTGCGCCGAACACGCGGTGACGGTACAAAGGGCCCGCCGCCGGCATCAGGTACTGGTCGATCATGGTGGACAGCTCGCGGGCATGCGCTCGGCCATTAGGGCTGGGCGGCAACAGGGCGGCGGTGGGATAGGCGTCTTCCAGCCATTCCAGGATAACCGTGGACTCGGTCAGCCAATGACCGTTGATATCGACAAAGGGAATCTTGCCCATCGGGCTCTTTTCCAGCATGGCCGGCTCTTGCGAGGGACGGGTCGGCACTTCCTGAAAGTTCACGCCCTTTTCGATCAGAGCGATCTTCACCTTGTTGCAATAGGCGGAAAACGGAACGCCATACAGCGTGATCATGCGGGCATCTCCTGGCTGACAATATGACGGCCGCGGCTCACGCGGCCCAGGGCGGCGGGCTACTGGCCGCGCCGCCTGCATTATGCACTACTTGGCCGGGTTGTTCATGGCCAGCGCCTTTTGCTGCAGGCGAGCGCGAATCTGCGCCATCATCTGCTGCGTGGCCTTCTCGCCTTCCAGCACCGCCTCGTGGCGAGCCGCGAAATCGGCCGAGCCGATGCTGAGCACCTGTGGGCGGATGACCACATCGGCCTGCTTCAACTCATTGCTCAGCGCCGCGCTGCTCATGATGTTGAGGCTTTGGTCCAGCATGGAAAACAACCCGGTAGCCTTGCCCGGCTTGGGTTTGGCGGAGATATCCACCGCAATGACAAAGTCCGCGCCCATTTCGCGCGCCGCCGATACCGGCACCGGGCTCACCAGCCCGCCGTCCACATAGCGCTTGTTGCCAATCTGCACCGGCAGGAACACATTGGGAATGCTGGCGGAAGCGCGCACCGCCTGGCCGGTATTGCCGACGCGGAACACGATCTTCTGCCCACTATCCAGCTCGGTGGCGACAATACCCAGCTGGCGCGGCAATTTTTCGATGGGGCGGTTGCCCACCTGGTTATTGATATAGGCGGCCAGCTTTTCGCCCTTGAGGAAACCCTTGGTGGACAGGGTCCAGTCAGTCAGCTCGCCCTCATCCAGCTGCATGGCCTTGCTCTGCAATTGCATGCCGTTGAGTCCGGACGCGTACAGGCTGCCCACCACGCTGCCGGCGCTGGTGCCGGTGATGATGTCGGGCACGATGCCGTTGGCTTCCAGCATTTTGATGACGCCGATATGGGCGAAACCCTTGGCCGCGCCGCCGCCCAGCGCCAGCGCAATCTTCGGCTTGGCAAGCGGTTTGGGAGGTTCGACGGGTTTGGGGGGATTGATATTGCAAGCGGCCAGCATCGACAGCAGGGCCACGGGAAGGGCGCGACGCAGCAAGGTAATCATGATAGGCGGAAGGTTCGTGTGAAAACGGAAAAGGAAGCCCATTCGATGGCGCAAGCCGTCATGGGTTCCCCGATGATAGCGCAGGCAGGAACAACAGGCGGTTGGCGTGGCGTTCACCCTCCATCTCGAACCAGGCTTCGCCCCGGTCCTGCAGCCCCATGCTCTGATAAAAAGCCAGGGCAGGCGCATTGCCGGCATACACCGTCAGCCACAATCCGCCCTCGCCATGCTCGCGCGCCGCGGCCAGGGCGGCCTGCAACAGACGTCGGCCGAAACCTTGGCCGGCAAAGCGCGGCATCACGTACAGGGTTTCCAGCTCCGCGCGGGTTTCCGGCACATTGTGCGCGGCAGCCTGCCAGCGCAGCTGGGCGTAAGCCAGCAAGTGGCCGTTGCGCTCCAGTACCCACAGCTGCCGCGAGGGATCGCTCAACACTTGCCGAAATGCTGCGGCGTTGAGCCCGGTCGCCACATAACGGGCCAGTGCAGGGCGCATGCCGTCAAGAGCGTAAGTGTGCAACCACACCAGCGTCGCCAGCGCCGACAAGCTGTCGGCATCGGCCTTGCCGGCCAGTCGCAACCGGGGTTCAGTCATGGCCCGGCTTGCCGCCCGGCCAGCTGCCCGGTTTGTGGAATTCGATCACCTGACGACCATCGGCCAAGGTCTTGCCCTTGCGTTCGTCCTTGCCCTTCCAGGCATGGCCGTATACCACTTCGTAAGTGGCGGGCAGCGCATTGTCGCGGCGGCGCGCTTCGTAAGCCTGCTCCACCTTGCGCCAGGCCTGCTTGCCCATCAGGCCGCGACCGCGCCCGGCAGTGGCGTTGTGCGCGCCAATGGCCTTCAGGTCTTTCATCACTTCGCGCGCGCCTGGATAGGTCATGACGATCTTTTCCATGTCCATCACCGGTTCGGCAAACCCCACCCGCATCAGCGCATCGCCCAGATCGTGCATGTCGATGAACTGATTGACGTGGGTGGCGGCGTCGGCGTGGCTGAAAGCCTCGCGCAGCTCGAACAGGGTATCCGGACCCAAGGTGGAAAACATCAGCATGCCTTCGGGCTTCAGTACGCGGCGGAATTCGGCGAACACGCTGTCCGGAATGTTGACCCACTGGATGGTGAGGTTGGACCAGATCATGTCCACGCTGCTGTCGGCCAAGGGCAGGCGCTCGACATCGGCGCACACTTGCCAGGGTTCGCGGCGGAACAGTTTTTTCAACAGGCCGTCTCCGGCCTGCTGACGTTCGCGCGAAGCTTGCAGCATGGCCTGGGCCAGATCCAGCTCCACCACGCGCGCCTCGGGATAGCGGGCGCGCAACCTGGCCGCGCCGTAGCCGGTGCCGGTACCGGCATCCAGAATCACTTGCGGCTGAAACTTGATGTAATCCAGCCGCTCTTCCATGCGGTCGGATACTTCGCGTTGCAGCACAGCGGCGGCGTCGTAGCTGCGAGCGGCCTTTTCAAAAGAGGCGCGCACGCGCGACTTGTCGGTATAAAACGCTTCGCTCATGCGGAGGCTTCCAGATGCGGGGTCAGCTTGGCGAGAAACTCGTCCTGATGCGACAGGAACGGAGCATGCGAAGCCTGAGGGAATTCATGCAATACGGCGTCCAGCAGGGCTTCGTTCAGCCAGCGGCCGGCGCCGATGGGGGTGATGGCGTCGCGCACGCCGAAAAACAGCGCGACGGGGCAGCTGATGCGGCCGGCCAGTTCACGGGCGTCGGCCTCCAGCAACAGGCCCAGCGCCGGCAGCAAACCTTGCGGACGACCATGGGCAAACAGCTCTTCACGCACGGCTTTCACCGTATCGCGGGCGGCCGGCGCGCCCATCATCTGCAAGGCGAGAAAGCGCTCCAGCGTTTGCTCGAACGCGGTATCGAGGCTGGCGCCCACCGCCTCGATGGCGGCGCGCTGCTGCGCATGCGGCCAGCTGTCGTCGCGCACAAAGCGCGGGCTGGTGGCCACTAGCGACAGGCTGCGCACTTTGTCGGGATGGCGGGCCGCCCAATGCTGGGCGATCAAACCGCCCAGCGACCAGCCCACCACCTGCACCGGCAGAGGAAAATGACTGTCCAAGAGATCGGCCACCGCATCGGCGTCGAAGCGCGTCATGGCGTCGGATGCGCCATGACCGGGCAAATCCACCAGATGCACGCAAAAGCGCTCGGCCAGACGGTCCGCCACGCGGGAAAACACCCCGCCATGCAGGCCCCAGCCATGCAGCATCACCACATCCGGGCCATGGCCTCGGCTTTCGACAAACAGATTCATGGACCGTTAAATGGGGGAGGCAGGCGGCTTTCGCAAGAGCGCGATGCGAAAGAAACCGCCAAAGCCGGCCTCTTCCTCATGATCGCGCAGCAAGGCCGTGGCCGACTGGATATCGCCCAGTCGGCGGTTGATGTCGGTGGCCAGCACGCGGGTCACAAGGTTGGCCGAAGCCCGCAGCAATGAGGCGCGACCGCGATCCGGCAGGAATTTGTCGAACACCACCGCCTTGCCGCCCGGTTTCAGCACCCGCTCCACCTCGCGCAGGCAGGCTACCGGATCGGGGATCACCGCCAGAATCAGATGCAGCACCACTTTGTCCATGCTGTTGTCGGGCAGCTCCAGCCGCTGCGCATCCATCACGCGCGCGTCCACCGGCAAACCCAGCGCATGGGCGCGTTCGGCCAACCTGCGCAACATGCCTTCGGATACATCCACCGCGGTCAGGCGATGGCAGCGCACCAGAAAATCCAGATCCAGCCCGGTACCCGCGCCGACAATCAGCACCTGATCCTCCGGCTGCGGGTTGAGCAGCGCAATGGCGCGCCGGCGACGCGCGGCGAAACCCTGCGCCAGCTTGTCGTATAGCGGCGCGTAGAGGTTGTAGCGCCACCGGTTGAAACGGGTGGCCAGCTCACGCCGCATGGCGGAACTCTTGTACAAAACGGGCCAGGCGCTCCCAGTCGATGGCGGCGGCCGGCGCGGGCGCGGCAAAGTAGAACCCCTGCAGCTTGCCGCAACCCATCTCTTGCAGACGCTGCAGCTGGGAAGCGGTTTCCACCCCTTCCGCCACCACGTCCAGTCCCAGCGCCTGCGCCAGCGCAAGAATGGCGCGCACGATGGCGGCGGACTCTTCCTTGCGGTCCACATCGAACACAAAGGACTGGTCGATCTTCAGCACGTCGAAGCGGTAGCGGTGCAGATAGGACAACGCGGAATAGCCGGTGCCGAAATCGTCCAGCGCCAGCTTCACGCCCAGCTCGTGCAGGGCCTGCATGACGGTGGCGGCGATATCCGGCACATCAATCAGCGCGCTCTCGGTGATTTCCAGATGCAACGTGGACGGCGGCAGCCGGTGCTCGTCGATGACGCCGCTCATCCAGGTCACCAGCTCCGGATCATGAAAGTTGGCCGAAGACAGGTTGATGTGCAGCGTGATATCCGGCCCCACCCTGGCCTCGTCCAGCCAGGCGCGCAGCTGGCGGCACGCCGCCTGGATCATGTAGCGATCCAGCCGGGTAATCAGGCCGCTCTCCTCCGCCATTGGCAGGAACATGGCCGGCGAAATCAGTCCACGCTGCGGGTGACGCCAGCGCACCAGGGTTTCGAAGCCCACCAGATGGCCGTCTCGGGCATCGATGAAAGGCTGGAAGTACGGTAGCAGCTGGTCTTCTTCTTCCAGCGCGCGGCGCAGTTCTGTTTCCAGCGCCAGCTGATCCGCCTGATTGATGCGCAGCTGGTGGTTGAACACGGTATACCCCTGCCGCCCTTGCTGCTTGGTGCAGTACATGGCGTGGTCGGCGTCGCGCAGTAGCTCATCGGCCTTGGCGTAGTGATCCTTGTCAGCCAGCACCACGCCCACGCTGGCGGTGGAAAACACCTCGCGGCCGGCCAGGATCACTGGCCGTTCGAACTCGCTGACGATGCGGCGGGCAATCATTTCGCAGCCTTCCAGCGTATCGGTGCCAAACAGCAACACAGCGAATTCATCGCCGCCCAACCGGGCGAGAAAGTCGTAATGACGCAAGCAGGCGCGGATGCGGGCGCCGGCCTCAAACAAGAGATGGTCGCCGGCCAGATGCCCCAGCGTATCGTTGACCAGCTTGAAGCGGTCCAGGTCGATGAAGATGACGCTGAAACGCGCGCCGCTGCCGTTGAGGTAGCCCTCCCAGGCACGACGCAGGGTCTTGGAAAAATAGGTGCGATTGGGCAGTTTGGTTAGCGGGTCGTGCAAACTGTCGAATTCCAGCTGGGCATTGACCGCATCCAGCTCGCTGGTGCGCTCCCGAACGCGCTCTTCCAGCTCGGCGTAGGCGTCCTGCAACTCCTGCATGGCCCGCACCCGCGCCAGCGCGGTGCCGATGTTGTTGGCGACAAACTCCAGCACTTCCTGGTCGCGGAAGCTGTAGCTGACTTCTTGCTGATAACTTTGTACAGACAGCACGCCCAGCAACTCATGACCGCAGTAAAGCGGCACGCCCAGCCAGCTCTTGGGTTGCGGCAAATAAGCATCTTCCGGCAGGCTCGGGTTCACCGCATAGGTGTCCACCAACATGGGGCGGCCGCTATGCAGCACCTGCTCGACATAGCCCTTGCCGGGCCGGCGCGACTTGGGCGAGCTGACATGCTCGTCCGCACAGTAGGGGAAGCTCAGCAGATCGGTGGTCATGTTGTACAAGGCCACCTGGCAATTGCGCGCCGGTACCATCTCCACCAGCAGGCGGTGCAGGCCGGCAAGAAAGGCTTCCAGCGACAGGCTGGTATTGGAGAGGTCGGCTATGCGGAACAGCACATCCTGGAACCGTTCGGCGCGCTTGCGCTCCGCCATCTCCGAACGCAAACGGGCATTGATGCCCTCCAGCTCGCAAGTGCGCTGCCACACCTGCCTCTCCAGCTGGCTGCGATACAACACCCGGTCGAGCGCATAGCCGACATGGCGGGCGACAAACAGGAACAGCGACTGGTCGGCCGACGTGCAAGGCGCCTGATTGGCGTAGAACTGCAATACCGCCGCGCCGATGATGGCTCCGCTGGCATTTTGCAAAGGCACGCCCATCCAGAGTTCCGGCATCGGCCCCCGCGGGGCCAGGTTTTCCAGCGCCTGCACTTCCTGTAGACGCTCGCGCGTCATGACCAGCGGCTTACCGCCGCGAATCAGCCAGCCCGTCAACGACCGCTGACTGGCCTCGTCATCCATCAAGTCCTCGGGACGCGGCGGCGTCGGGTCGATCTGGTCGGCAAAATAGGGAAAGGTGAGCGAAGTCGTTTGCTCATCGTAGAGGGCGATGTAGAAATTGCTGGCGTCCATCAACCGCATCAGCAACCGGTGCAACTGCGGCAGCAGGCTTTCCATCGAGGTGCATTCCACCGGCAACTGGCTGATTTCCAGCAAGGTGTCGTGAATGACGCGCGACTCGGCCTGCGTGGACAGCAGGCGGGCGCTTTGCAAATGCCCGGCCAGCAGTGCCGCCACGGCGGGAAGATTGTCCGGCCGCCTGCCCCGCCATACCAGCCAGCCGATGACTTCGTCCTGCGCCGTCAAAGGCGTGGCTCCGCCATCAGGCCCTGGCAAGCGCCCAGCCGACAACGCCTCAGCCGTTGTCAGAGTGTCTGCCGCCCCAACGGCGGCCAGCCTTTGCCATACGGAACCCACCAAGCCCCAGACTGCGGCGGCGGCAGGTTCGCCCTGTTGTTGCAACAGGGCCAAGGCAATGCTGGCGGCCTCCTGCTGGGTGGACAGGTAATCAGCCGTACTCTTCATGTCATTATCGTAGTATGAGTTGTCCGGAAAGTCCGGTCATGCCACGAACAGGACACGATTCCCCCGTGAATCGTCATGCCGCCAACACGGCGCTCAGCACTCTCTCCAGCTGTTCTTCACCGTGAGCCGCCGACAAGGCAAGGCGCAGACGGGCCGTCCCCTCCGGCACCGTGGGCGGGCGGATGGCTGGCACCCAGAACCCCTGCTCCTTCAACCTTGCGGCAAGCGACATCGCCTGCTCGTCGCAGCCTATGATAATGGGCTGTATCGGTGTACGGGAAGGGGCTAGCCGGAAACGTCCTTCGGCCAACCCTCGCCTTGCCTGGGCGATGCGATCCGCCAGCGCCTGGCGTCGCCAGGTCTCCTCCCGCATCACTTGCAAACTGGCCAGCACGCCGGCAGCCAGCGCCGGCGGTTGGGCGGTAGTGAAGATATAGCTTCTCGCCACATTCACCAACCACGCCACCAGCGCGGCGCTGCCGGCGACAAAAGCGCCGGCCACGCCCGCAGCCTTGCCCAGCGTGGCCATATAGATCAGCCGTTCGCCATGCAAGCCTTGCTCGGTTGCGGAACCCCGCCCCTCGCCCAATACTCCGAATCCGTGCGCATCATCGATGTAAAGCCACGAATCATATTTATCGGCCAGTTCCTGCAATTTCTTTAATGGCGCTTCATCGCCATCCATGCTGTACACCGCATCCACGGCAATCAGGCGAGTGCGTGCCGGCGTGGTAGCCAGCAAATGTTCAAGCTGTTCGAGGTCATTGTGACGAAACCGGCGAAACTCTGCCCGTGACAGCAAACAGGCGTCGTTGAGCGAGGCGTGGTTGAGACGGTCGGCAAACACGGCATCGCCACGCCCCACCAGACTGGTGATCACCGCCTGATTGGCGGCGTAACCAGAACCGAACATCAGCGCGGCCGGCATGCCGACAAAATCGGCCAACGCCGCCTCGGCTTCCTCGTGCAGGGCAAAGTGCCCGGCCACCAGATGCGAAGCGCCGCCGCCCAGCCCCCATTTTTCCAGCGCGTCCCTCACCGCACCCACCAGCCGAGGATGGTTGGCCAGGCCCAGATAGTCGTTGCTGGCAAAACCGACATAAGGCTTGCCGTCCACCACAATGTCGACCCCTTGCGGAGTCTCCAGCAGATGGCGCTGGCGGTAGCGATGCCGATCACGCAAATCCTGCAGCGCGGCGGCGATGTCCTGATGACGCATTGATTTTTTTCCGGGAAGCGAGGTTGGTCGAAAAGGCGAAAAATCATTCCTTATATATACATTTTTTTGAACCGGCTTCGGCCAACCCGCAAAACAGGGATTTCAGAGCGGCGAGAGGTCCAGTTTTTCCATCAATTGGCGATCGGCGTCCACATCAGGATTACCGGTGGTCAACAGTTTGTCTCCATAGAAAATGGAGTTGGCGCCGGCCAGGAAACACAGCGCCTGCATGGCTTCCGGCATCTCGCGGCGGCCGGCGGAAAGACGGACATAGCTCTTGGGCATGGTGATGCGGGCGACGGCGATGGTGCGGACGAATTCAGTCCAGTCAATCGGCTCGGCGCCTTCCAGCGGCGTACCACCCACCTTCACCAGGTTATTGATCGGCACCGACTCCGGCTGCGGCGCCAGATTGGCCAGCTGCGCAATGAGGCCGGCGCGATCCGTGCGCGTTTCATTCATGCCGACGATGCCGCCGCAACAAACCGACAACCCGGCCTGGCGCACCTTGCCCAGCGTGTCCAGGCGGTCTTCATACTCGCGTGTCTGGATGATGTCGCCATACTTTTCCGGCGCGGTGTCCAAATTGTGATTGTAATAGTCGAGGCCGGCATCCTTGAGTTTTTCCGCCTGCCCGTCCTTCAGCAAACCAAAAGTGGCGCAAGTTTCCAGACCCAATGCCTTCACCTCGCTCACCATGCGCAGCGTCTGTTCCAGATCGGCGTCTTTCGGACCGCGCCAGGCCGCGCCCATGCAAAAGCGGCCGGCCCCGTTTGCCTTGGCGATGCGGGCTGCGCCGATCACCTCGTCCACCGTCATCATCGGCTGGTTCTCCACCGGCGTGTCGTGATGCACCGACTGCGGGCAGTAGCCGCAGTCCTCCGGACAGCCTCCGGTCTTGATGGAGATCAGCGTCGACAGCTGCACCTTGGTCGGATCAAAAAACTGGCGATGGATTTCCGCCGCGCGAAACACCAACTCCATGAACGGCAGTCCCAGCAGGGCCTCAATATCTGCTACGGACCAGTCGGCGGACTCGGGATGGAGGGTGGCGGGGCGGGAAAACTGAATGGTTTGCGTGCTCATGACGTGACCTGGCAGGGAGATTTCCAGCGGCCGATCGGAAACAACGACCGCACAGCGGGATAAAGGACAATTGGCGGCCAAAACAGGCTGCCTGACAGTAGTTGCTCCGCATCTTGCAGGCCCACTCCCATGCTGTCAAATCTCAATATGGCATTAGTTGACAAGTGCTCAATATTTAAACAGAACTGTTTGTTGTGCAAAGCACAAAACTGCTATTTCGGTCTCTGCGATGGCTGCCGCAGAGACCTGCCGCGATTAGTTGGACCCAACTGCCCGATCTGCGCGGAACCAACATCGACAAGGGTAATCTGCGGTCGCTGCCAACATCGGCCACCCGCTTTTGACGCACTACACGTTCCATACCGTTTTGGCTACCCCCTGAGCGAAATAATTTATGGATACAAATACGGAAAACGACTGGAGACAGGGGGAGTCCTTGCCAGACTAATGACTGATTTCTGCCGAGAAACCGGGCTTTACAGCGATATTGTGCTACCTGTTCCCTTGGCAAATGAAAGACTTGCAGAGCGTGGATTCAATCAATCCGACGCACTGGCCCAAGCGATCGCTGATACAATGCAAAGCCGCTTTTCCGCCACACTGTGTTGGCGAAAACGCAACACCCTGCCGCAGGCCTCGCTCAACCGCCGCGAAAGGCTGCGAAACCTGAAGAATGCATTTGGCGTAAAACAACGGATTGACGGGCTTTCCGTCGCCATTGTCGACGACGTCGCCACCAGTGGAGCGACCCTTTCCGCACTGGCCGAAATCCTCAAAAAACAGGGGGCAAAAAGGGTCGATGCGTGGGTGCTCGCAAGAGCATCCTTTTCAAAAACTTGACCAAGATTTTGATTCTTTGGAACAATCCAGCCTGCCAACGATGTTCACTGTTGTTCTTTTTCAGCCGGAAATCCCGCCCAATACGGGCAATGTGATTCGTTTATGTGCCAACACCGGCTGTGAACTGCATCTGGTCAAACCAATGGGTTTTCCCTTGGAAGACGCCAAGTTGCGACGTGCCGGGCTCGACTACCACGAGTACGCCCGAATCGTTGTCCACGAAAACTGGGCCGCCTGCCGGCAGGCCCTGCAAGGACGGCGGATTTTCGCTGCAACCACCAAGGGCGCCACGCGCCACGACCAGATTTCTTTCCAATCCGGGGACGTTTTGCTGTTCGGTCCCGAATCCCGCGGCTTGCCGCCAGAAGTGCTGGAGGATTTTTCCCCATCACAGAGGATTCGTTTGCCCATGCGTCCCGAGTCGCGAAGCATGAACCTCTCCAACGCCGTCGCGGTGATGGTGTTCGAGGCCTGGCGACAGATCGGATTTGAAGGAGGAGGCTGATACGCAGCTCACAAGCCGGCCAACACAACCGGGCATTCGCCGCCGCATGCAGTACTGCGGCAACCGGTCCTGACCCGATTTCTCCGCACAACGCGGAATCAGGGTTCCCCGAAGACGGGCAGGACAGGCAGCAGCGATATGCCCAACAGCATAAGGGAGCTCTATGAAACCAGTACTCCGCTGGCTGTGGCTTGTATTTGTCAGTCTTGTGCTAGTGGCCTGTTCCACCGTGAAGACCGCCAGCGCCAACAGTCAAGCGTCGGCCAAGCCGACGAAGAAACCCACGGTCGCCAGCAGCAACGGCGCCTACTTTCAGAATGACGGCCCGGCCAACCACATCCCGGTCAACCTGAATCTGGTTCCGGACGCCGTACCGCAGGAAGAACCGCTGATCAAGTCGGCCAATCTGCCCTACTCGGCGCTGGGCATGAGTTATCGCCCCGACACCAGCGAGAAGCCTTACAAGGCGGAAGGCAAGGCGTCCTGGTACGGCAAGCAGTTTCATGGTCGCAAGACCACCTCGGGCGAGAAGTACGACATGTTCGCCATGACCGCCGCCCACCCGACGTTGCCGATCCCGAGCTATGCCCGGGTGACCAATTTGTCCAACGGTAAGAGCGTGGTGGTGCGCATCAATGACCGAGGCCCGTTCCACAAGAATCGCAGCATGGACCTGTCCTATGCGGCGGCCTACAAGCTGGGCTTTGTCAAACAGGGCAGCGCCAAGGTCAGCATTGAGCGCGTCTGGCCGATGGCCGGCGGCGAAAACGTCGCCACGGCGCCGATCAACGCCGACATGAAGGCGGAAGACAACCCGAAATACCTGCAACTGGGTTCTTTCAACAAGCTGGCCAACGCCGAGGCCTTGTTGAAGAAGATGCTGGACGACATGGATGATCGTTACGACTCCAAACTTGGCATCATCAACCAGCAAGGCAACTATAAAGTCCGCCTGGGGCCCTTCCCCAGCGACGATGCGGTACGCAAAGCCGCAGAGAGCCTGAAAGTGGAGTACGTGGTGATGAAGAACTGAGCAAAAGCCGGTTCTTTACGAGAAAAGCGAAGGCGATGCCTTCGCTTTTTTTACGTCCTCGATTTTCAACAACATGACACTCAAACGGCGGACGTAAAAAACCCCGGTACAAACGTACCGGGGACAAGGCCTTAATTGTCAGCGTAAGGCTCCCGCTCAGGGAGGCAAGCGGGAGGTGCCGAGGCACCTGAGCGGTTAGTACGCCCCCACTCAACAAAGTTCCATCAATCTTCCGCTTGCTCGGCGGATTCGTCCGCTTCGCCGCTGGCGAACCAGGCTTGAACCACCTCTTCCACTTGCTCTACCCCGGTTTTCTTCAGGCTGGAAAACAGCTGGATGCTGACACCCGGGTAGTCTTTCAGGGCAGCCTTCACCGTGGCCAGGGTCTTGTTTTGCTCCTGGCGCGACAGTTTGTCGGCTTTGGACAACAGTATGTGCACCGGTCGCCGGGTGTCGCGGAAGAAGTTCAGCATCTTCCAGTCCAGCTCTTTGAGCGGGTGACGTGAGTCCATGATCAGGATGAGACCGATCAGACTTTGGCGCGTTTGCAGATAGCGGCCCAGCAGTTCCACCCAATGGGCGCGCACGGCCTCCGGCACCTCCGCATAGCCGTATCCCGGCAAATCCACCATGAAACGCTCGTTGCCGAGGTCAAAAAAGTTGATGTGCTGGGTGCGGCCAGGCGTCTTGGACACGTAAGCCAACCGCGTGCGGTTGGCCAGCGTATTGATGGCGCTGGACTTGCCGGCGTTGGACCGTCCCACAAAGGCCACCTCGGCCCTAGTGGGCGGCAGGTCGCGCAGATGGTTGACGGTGGTATAGAAAGTGGCGTTCTGAAAAATCGACATAGTAGTAAGGTTGAAATCAGTTGGTATAGAATATCAGGTTTGAAATTGCCACTTTTACAGATATTTAAGAAATTCCTCACAAGGAGCGATCATGAAACGGATGATGCTGTTGGCAATGGCTGCGGCGACCCTGGCTGGCAGTGCGATGGCGCAAGACAGCGCACCCAAGGGCGACCCGGTAAAGGGCAAGCAGATCGTGGATACGGTTTGCGCCGCCTGTCACGGTGCTGACGGCAACAGCGTGGCTTCCGCCAACCCGACGCTGGCTGGCCAACACGAGGCGTATATCTACAACCAGCTGCAAGCATTCAAGAAGGGCGATCGCAAGAACCCCATCATGCTGGGCATGGCCTCTTCGCTGTCCGACGCCGACATGCGCAATGTCGCTTCCTACTTCAGCCAGCAAAAGCCGAAGCCGCGCGAAGCCTCCAACAAGGATCTGATCGCTCTGGGCACCAAGATCTATCGCGTCGGCAATCCGACCACCCACGTACCGGCCTGTATGGCTTGCCACGGTCCGGCCGGCAAGGGCATCCCCGACCAGTTCCCGCGTCTGGGCAGCCAGCACGCCGCTTATGTGGCCAAGCAACTGGCTGACTTCAAGGCTGGCGCCGATCGCAAGAACGTCACCATGTCCGATGTTGCCAATCGCATGAGCGACGCCGAAATGAAGGCTGTGGCCGAGTACATCTCCGGTCTGCGTTGATTCGCAACTTTTGCCCATGGTCCTGTTCAAAAGGGAAGCCTTAACAGGCTTCCCTTTTGTGTTCGGCAAACATAATGAAAAACCAATCGCGCCAATCCACGGCATACCGGCTGTATGAGCTGTTCAGTTCGATGCGTTTCGCCATCGGCCTGCTGACCATTCTGGCCATCGCTTCCGTCATCGGGACGGTGCTCAAGCAGAACGAACCCTACCCCAACTACGCCTTCGAATTTGGCCAGTACTGGTTTACCGCTTTTGAAAAGCTGGGCCTGTACGACGTCTACCATTCGGCCTGGTTCCTCACTATCCTCGCTTTTCTGGTGATGTCCACCACCTTGTGCATCATCCGCAACGGCCCGGGCTTCCTCAAGGAAATGAAGTCCTTCCGCGAGAAAGCGTCCGACAACTCGCTGGCGGCCATGAGCCACAGCGAAGCCATCGAGGCAGAACTGGCCGATCCGGCCCCGCTGCGCGACTACTTGCGCCGCAATGGCTGGCGTTGGCGAGAGCATCAACGCGAAGACGGCAGTCTGCTTTTCGCCGCCAAAAAGGGCAGCGCCAACAAGCTTGGCTACTTTTTCGCCCACATTGCGCTGGTGGTGATCTGCATCGGCGGTCTGATGGACGGCAACCTGCCGCTGAAACTGGGCGAACTGGCCGGCAGCGTCGTGCCGGAGACGCGAGATATCCCGCAAAGCCAGATTCCGGCCCACAGCCGCTTGTCCACCAGCAACCTGTCCTTCCGCGGCAATGTCACTATCGCCGAGGGCAAAAGTGCCGACGTCACCTTCCTCAACGCCGGCAACGGTTATCTGGTGCAGGACCTGCCCTTCATCGTATCGCTGAAGAAGTTCTATGTGGACTACTACAGCAACGGCATGCCCAAGCTGTTCGCCAGCGACATCGTCGTCACCGACAAGGCCACCGGCAAAGTGACGGAAGCGCAGGTGAAGGTGAACCACCCGTTGATTGTGGACGGCGTGGCCATTTACCAGGCCAGCTTCGGCGACGGCGGCTCGCCGCTGACGCTCAAGGCTTGGAACCTGGATTCCCCGCAGATGGCGCCGGTGGACATCAAGGGCGTCTCCACCGCCAGCCAGCCCCTAAAAGCCAACGGCAAGGATTACACGCTGGAGTTCGGCGACCTGCGCGTGTTCAACGTGGAAAACATGGGTACCGGGCCGCAAGCCGAGAAAACCCTGCAAGACCGCATGAAGGACGCGCGCGAGGTGAAGCACGAGAAGCAACTGCGCAATCTCGGCCCGTCCATCACCTTCAAGCTGCGCGACCGACAGGGTCAGGCCGTTGAATTCCATCACTACATGGCCCCCATCCAGCAGGACGGCGCCAGTTATCTGGTGGCCGGGGTGCGCAACAAGGTGTCAGATCCCTTCCAGTATCTGCGCATTCCGGTGGACGACGAGTTGTCCATCAACCGTTTCATGCGCCTGCGACAGGCCTTCATGACCCCAGCCTGGTATGACGAGATCGCCCGCCGCACGACGGAAAAAGCCATGAAAGGCTCGGCTATCAGCCCGGCCATGCAGCGGCAGTTCGGCGACAGTGTGAAGTGGATTCTGCAAAGGTTTGCCGAAGGCGGCTTTGTGGCGCTGGAACAATTCCTCGACGATCGCGTGCCGCAGGACAAACGCCAGGCCGTGGCGCAGACCTATGTGAAGATCCTGCAAGGCGCGGTGGTCGACGTCATGGCGGTGGCCGACGAGAAAGCCGGTCTCAAGCCCATGGTGCAGGACGGGCAGCACTATCGCTTCTTGCTGGACAGCCTGGTGGGCATCAGCGCGCTGCACGACTACAAGGCGCCGGTGTTCCTGCAACTGCAGGGTTTCGACCAGGTACAGGCCTCCGGCTTGCAGCTCACCCGCTCCCCGGGCAAGAATCTGGTGTACCTCGGTTCGCTGATGCTGGTTTTCGGCATCATCCTGATGTTCTATGTTCGTGAAGTGCGTCTGTGGATTCGCCTAGGTGCCGGCTCGGTGCGCGTGGCGATGACCTCCAATCGCCACAACCGCGATCTGGACCGCGATTTCCAGCGTCAGACCGACGCAGTCAAACAGTTGGCAAGAGGTGAATGATGGAACTGGCCCAACCCTTGATCGAACAGCCCTTTTACAAGCGCCTGCAACTGGGCGACTGGGCGTACGCCGTGCTGGTGCTGGCGGCGGCGGCATACAGCTGGTCGCTGTACAACCACTACATGGACGGTTACGAACAGGCCATTCTGGCCGGCTCCGCCATTGGCCTGGTGGCGCTGGGCTGGTTCTGGAAATCCTGGCGCTGGTTCTTCCCGCTTGCCGGCGCGGTGGCCCTGTTGGGCATCAACGCCTATCACGGCGAGCTGGCGCGCGGACAAACCGCCTTCTGGCTGAAGTACGCGCTGTCCAGCCAATCCGCCATCATGTGGATGTGCACGCTGTTCTTCCTCGCCACCGGCGTGTACTGGGCCGGACTGATCGCCCGCTCCGGCCTGCTGACCCGCATGGGCAGCGGCCTGACTTGGGCGGCTGCAGTGATGGGGGCGGCCGGCCTGTTCGTGCGCTGGTACGAGAGCTATCTGATTGGCGCCGACATCGGCCATGTACCGGTATCCAACCTGTATGAAGTGTTTGTGCTGTTCACGCTGATCACCGCCTTGATGTATCTCTACTACGAGGCCAAATTCGCCGTGCGACAAGCCGGCGCCTTTGTGCTGCTGGTGATCTCGGCGGCGGTGGGCTTCATCCTGTGGTACTCCTTCGACCGTCAGGCACATGAAATCCAGCCGCTGATCCCTGCCCTGCAGTCCTGGTGGATGAAGATTCACGTTCCGGCCAACTTCATCGGGTACGGCGCTTTCGCCATGTCCGCCATGCTGGGCGTGGCCGAGCTGCTGGTGATCAAGGGCAAGCTGAAAGACCGTCTGCCTGCGGCAGACGTGCTGGACGAGATGATGTACAAGGCGATTGCCGTGGGTTTCCTGTTCTTCACCATCGCCACCATCCTCGGCGCCATGTGGGCGGCCGATGCCTGGGGCGGTTACTGGAGCTGGGACCCGAAAGAAACTTGGGCGCTGATCGTGTGGCTGAATTACGCGGCCTGGCTGCATATCCGCCTGGTGAAGGGCTGGCGCGGCGAGCCGCTGGCCTGGTGGGCGGTGATCGGCCTGCTGGTCACTACTTTCGCCTTCCTTGGCGTCAACATGTTCCTGACCGGCCTGCACTCTTACGGCGGCCTGTAAGCATTGCGCCAAGCCCCAAAGCCCCGGCCCTGCCGGGGCTTCGTTTTTCCCCGGCTGCGGACAAAGCGTCGCCGGCCTGCTATCGTATCGATTCTTTTGTTGCAGAGGACTCTGTTTTTACATCATGGACTTATCCTGGCTGTCTGACCCTTATGCCCTGCTCGGCCTGCTCACGCTTATCGTGCTGGAGGTGGTGCTCGGCGTCGACAACCTGATTTTCGTGGCCATCCTGGCCGAGAAACTCCCCCCGAGCCAACGCGACCGCGCCCGCGTGATCGGTCTGTCGCTGGCGCTGGTGATGCGGCTGTTCATGCTGGCCGGCATCAGCCATCTGGTGAAACTCACCTCCCCCTTGTTTACCGTCTTCGGCCAACCTTTCTCCGGCCGCGACCTCATCATGCTGGGCGGCGGCCTGTTCCTGCTGTTCAAGGCCACCATGGAGCTGCACGAGCGCCTGGAAGGCGTGGAGGACCACGAGAGCGAGGGCCAGAAGGCCTACGCCGGCTTTGCCGCCGTGGTGGTGCAGATTCTGGTGCTGGACGCGGTGTTCTCCATCGACTCCGTCGTTACCGCCATCGGCATGGCCGAACACCTTACCGTGATGATGACCGCCGTAGTCATCGCCATGGTGCTGATGATTCTGGCCAGCAAACCGCTGACCCGCTTCGTCAACGCCCACCCCACTGTGGTGATGTTGTGCCTGGGCTTCCTGCTGATGATCGGCTTTAGCCTGGTGGCCGACGGCTTCGGTTTCCACATCCCCAAGGGCTACCTCTATGCCGCCATCGGCTTCTCGGTGCTGATCGAAGTGTTCAACCAGGTGGCCAACGTCAACCGGCAGCGCTACATCAATAGCCGCAACACCTTCCGCTCGCGCACGGCGGATACCGTGTTGCGCCTGCTGGGCAGCGCCCCGCTGCACGGCGGCACCAGCGGCGAGCCGGAACAGGAACAACGCAAGGACGAGGGCGAGACCGCCTTTGCCCAGAACGAGCGTGCCATGATCCACAGCGTGCTGACGCTGGCCGAACGCCCCATCCGCGTGATCGCCACCCCGCGCTCCGATATCCACCGGCTGGACTTGAGCCAGCCGCGCGACAGCCAGCGCCAGGTACTGCGCGACAGCCCCTACTCCCGCTTGTTGGTGGTGGGGTCTGGCGGCATCGACGAGCCGCTGGGCATTGTGGCGCGCAAGGACCTACTAGCGCAGGTGCTGGACGGGGAGGAGCTGAACGTCACCGCCGCCTTGCGCCAGCCGCTGGTGCTGCCGGAAGGCATGACCGTGCTGAAGGCCATGGAAGCCTTCCGTCAGCAAGCCGCCGACATGGCCTTCGTGGTGAACGAGTTCGGCAGCCTGGAAGGCATTGTCACCCTCAAAGACCTGATGGAAGCCATCGCCGGCGACTTTCCGGAAGAGCATGAACGCAACGAGCAACCCGCCATCGTGCAAAACGAAGACGGCAGCCTCGATCTGGAAGGCAGCCTCGAGCTGGTGACGCTGGAACAGTACATTCATCTGGGCGACTTCGAAGACGAAGACTTCCACACTGTAGCCGGCCTGCTGATGGACCGCCTGGAGCGCATCCCGCGTCTGGACGACAGCATTGTGGTGGGCAACTGGGAAATCCGCGTTACCGAGCAGAAGGGCAATCGCACCGAGCGGGTGTGCATTCGCCCCCTGTCCGACACCGCCGATGAGTGAGGACGCGGCAGGGCCGGCAGCAAGCCGGCCCTGGTTTGTCTACATGCTGAAATGCCGCGACGGCGCGTTCTACACTGGCATTACCACCGATGTGGCGCGCCGTTTTGCCCAGCATCAGGCCGGCAAAGGCGCGCGTTACACCCGCGCCAATCCACCGCTTGCCATCGCGCTGGTGCTGGAATGCGCCGACAAGGGCGCGGCCCTGCGCGCGGAATACGCCATCAAACAACTGGATCGCACAGCCAAACTGGCGCTGATTGCCCGTTGCGAAACGGAAAAGCCACACTGCCCGTCAGACAAGCACTGAGCGGCATCACAAGGCCATTGCATGTAAGCGTCATGTTTCGTGGCTAAAGTCTATAGTAGATAAAGACTTCAGCCACCGACTGCGAACATGCCCTTCACCCAGCGCGCCATTTCCCTGCAACTTCACATCGCTTACCTCTTCATCGGCCTCCTGCTCAGCTTTGCGGTCGTAAGCGGCATATATCACTATCGGGAAGAAACCCGCCTGTTGCTGGATGCCGCCGACAAGGAGATGTCGCTGGTAGGCGATCAGACCGGGTTGCAAATGGAAGGCCTGTATCAGCCGGCCGCCACCTTTGTCGACCTGCTGGCCCAGCAGCGCCTGATGCGCGCCACCACGCTGGACGAACGACTGGACAGCCTGCCCTTTGTACTGGATGGCATGCGCCGGCTACCCGCAGTCACTGCCAGCTACATCGGCTACGACAACGGCGACTTCTTCATGCTGCGCCGCTGGCGCTCCGATCCGGCCTTCGGCAAACTCTTCCACGCACCCGCCGGTACCCGCTGGGTAGTGCAGAGCCTGATCCGCATCGGCACCAGCACACAGGGCGAATTTCTCTATCTGGACGATGACGGCAAGCTGCTGAGCCGCGAATGGCGCGACGACTACCGCTTTGATCCGCGCAGCCGCGGCTGGTATCAGGCCGCCAGAAAGTCGCCGGACCAAGTCACCTCGCCGCCTTACATCTTTTTCACCACCCGCCAAAGCGGCATCACCCTGTCGCGGCGCAGCGGCAATGACATGGCCGTCGCCGGCGCCGACATCCAGCTGGACGATATCGGCCGCATCCTGCAGAAATCCCGGCTTACCCCACACAGCGCGCTGGCGCTGCTGGATGAGCAAGGCGCTGTCCTCAGTTGGGATTTGGGCGTGCCCGAAGCCAAGGTTGGCCCAAACGGCCAATTGCGGCCTCCGGCGCTGAGCGACACCGGTAATGCAGTGCTCATCCGCCTGCAACAACTCAATCCCGAAGACCGGGGCGAAGCCTTCACGGTTAACGGCGAAGACTGGCAAGGCACCATCGAAGCCGTGCCCGTGCCCGGCGGCAAGCCGCTCAAACTGCTGATCGCCGCGCCGCACCGCGAACTGCTGGCTGACGCACTGGCCATCCGCAACCGCATCCTGCTGGTGACCGGCTTGTTGATCGTTATCGGCGTCGCCTTGGCCAGCTGGCTGGCCCGTCTCGCCTCCCGCCCGCTGAGCGACCTGACCCACGAGGCGGAAAAGATTCGCCGTTTCGATTTTGCCGATCCCGTGGGCACCAGCTCCACCATCAAGGAAGTGGTGCAGCTGGCGCAATCGTTCGACAGCATGAAATCCACCATTCGCCAGTTTCTGGACCTCTCCAGCACGCTGGCGTCGGAAACCCACTTCCCCACCCTGCTCAAGCGGGTACTGACCGAGCTGCAGCAAGCCACCGGCGCGGAAGGCGGCCTGCTGCTGCTGATCGATGCCGACAACGGCAAACTCACCAGCGCGGAACGCATCTGGCGGGGACACGCGCCGGCGGAAAGTACGCCGCTGGCCATCAACGCCGACAGCCATCCCGGCCACCCGCTGCTGAGCGCGCTGCAAAATCCCGACCGGCCACTGCCGCTGGACGCCGATACGGCCCGCATGCACTTCGGTACGCTGGGCGACATCGACCGACCACTCACCCTGCTGGCCATGCCCTTGCAGGACCGCAGCGGCCAGTTGCTGGGCGCAGTCGCCCTGTTGGTGGATGAAGTGCGCGCACCGCTGGGTGCGGACCGGCTGGGCTTTGCGCACGCCCTGTCCGGCACCGCCGCCATCGCTCTGCAAACCCAGCAGCTGATCAACGAGCAGAAAATCCTGCTGGAGTCTTTCATCCAGCTGATTGCCGGCGCCATCGACGCCAAGAGCCCCTACACCGGCGGCCACTGCCAGCGAGTGCCCGACCTCACCAAACGGTTGGCCGAAGCCGCCTGCCAGGAAAAACAGGGCGTGTTCGCCGACTTCAAACTCAGTGCGGAAGAGTGGGAAGAGCTGCACATCGCAGCCTGGCTGCACGACTGCGGCAAGGTCACCACGCCGGAATACGTGGTGGACAAGGCCACCAAGCTGGAAACCCTCTACGATCGCATTCACGAAGTGCGCATGCGCTTTGAAGTGCTCAAGCGCGACGCGGAAACCGCCTGCTGGAAGGCGATTGCCGAAGGCGGCGAACGCGAAGCCTTGCTAGAGAATATGGCCGAAGAGCAAAAGCGACTGGATGACGATTTCGCTTTTGTCGCCAGTTGCAACGAGGGTGGGGAATTCATGAGCCCGGACCGGGTGGCGCGGCTGAAAGCACTGGCCGGCAAAACCTGGCTGCGCACCCTGAGCGACCGCCTGGGCGTGAGCTTCGCAGAGAAAAAACGCAAGGACGCGCAGGGCGCCGAAACCCTGCCCGCGCCGGAAGCGCTGCTGGCCGACAAACCCGAGCACATCATCCCGCGCGAAGATCACGACCGCTTGCCAACCGACAGCCGCTGGCAGTTCCGCGTCGACATGCCCGAACATCTTTACAACCGGGGCGAACTGTACAACCTGTCCGTCGGGCGCGGCACGCTGTCCGAGGAGGAGCGCTACAAGATCAACGAGCACATCATCCAGACCATCATCATGCTGGGCAATCTGCCGCTGCCGCGTCATCTGCGCCGCATTCCGGAGATCGCCGGCGGGCATCACGAAAAAATGGACGGCAGCGGCTATCCGCGCCGGCTCAAGCGCGAAGAGATGGGCTGGACGGCGCGTATGATGGCCATTGCAGACATATTTGAAGCCCTCACTGCTGGCGATCGGCCCTACAAACAGGGCAAAACCCTGTCCGAAGCCATCCGCATCATGTCCTTCATGAAGAAAGACCAGCACATCGACCCGGATCTGTTCGACCTCTTCCTGCGCACCGGCATCTACCTGGACTACGCCCGCCAGTACATGGACCCAGCGCAGATAGACGACGTGGACATCCAGCCCTACCTGAGCCCTGTCGGCGTCTAACGCAAAAAGGCGGCGGCGGGGTCTGCCCCGCCGCCGCCTTCGGCCAACCTTGGCGCATGTTGCTTCCCATCGCGCCAGGCCTTCCTTGCCTGATCCACACGCCGGCTATTCGGTATGCGCAGCCTGCTCCATGCGACGATCCGGCACCAGCCAGGCCAACGCCATCAACCAGTACAGCGCCACACCCAGCCAGGGCTGCCAGCAAGACAACAGCACGCCTGTCAGGTAGATCACCGGCGACAGCTTGCCTTTCAAGTCGCCGCCCAGCGCCCGGGACAGCGATTCGCGATTGCCCGGCACGCACAACAGCGCCTGCTGCATCAGCCACCACGCCACCGCGCACATCAATAGCACCGCGCCATATGCTGCCACCGGCACCGCCTCCAGATGGTTCTCGCCCATCCAGCCGGTCACAAAGGGCAGCAGCGACAGCCAGAACAGCAAATGCAGATTGGCCCACAACACCTTGCCGTCCACATGACGCACAGCGTGGTAGAAATGATGATGGTTGTTCCAGTAGATACCCACGTAGATAAAACTCAGCACATAGCTGAGGAATACCGGCAGCAATTCGCCCAAGGCGGCGAGGCTGGTGGCGTGCGGGACTTTCAGCTCCAGCACCATGATGGTGATGATGATGGCGATGACGCCATCGCTGAAGGCTTCCAGTCGGTTCTTGCCCATAAAGGCTCCTAATTCAGTGCTGCGCGGCGGCGGCAGGTTGATACGGCACGGTGATGATGGCGCAATAGCGGTCCGGGGTACTAACCGCCTCCAGCTGGGCTTCCGCGTCGTAAAACAGCGCCAGCCGTTCACGCAGGTTATCCAGCGCCATGCGGTTGCCCTTGTGCGGTTCGGCATTGCCGTCGGACAAGGGGTTGGTAACGGACAACACCAGCTGCTTGCCGGCCAGATGCGCGGCCACATGAATGACCCCGCCCGCCCGCGAACGCTCCACGCCGTGGTGGACCGCGTTTTCCACCAGCGGCTGCAGCAGCAGCGCCGGCAATACGGCATCGGCCGGCGCTTGCACATCCCAGCTCACTTGCAGGCGCTCGCCCACCCGCTCAGCCTCGATGGCCAGATACATGCGTGCCAGCTCCACTTCGCGCGCCAGCGTAGAGGCCTTGCCCGGATCGGCCATCTGGGCGCGAAACAGATCCGCCAGGTTTTCCAGCACCATCTCGGCCTTGTCCGGCTTGCTGCGGATCAGGGCGATGGCGGCATTCAGGCTGTTGAAGAGAAAGTGCGGCCGGATGCGCGCCTGCAGCGCCGCCAGACGTGCTTCGCTCAAGGCGGGCGACAAAGCGCGCTGGCGCAGCCAGAAGTAATGCATCAGCAGCAGTGCCATCAGCATGGCCAATAGCGGACGTTCAAGCGGAAAAGGATCGTGCGGGGTCAGCAGGCGATCCAGCCCGCTGACGCACAGCAGGCATACCAGCACCACCGTGAGATAGGGCTGGCGCTGGCGCATCAGGTGTTCGGACAACAAAGCAAGAATGCCGAGGATGAGCAGCAACGCCGGCTCCACCCAGGCGGTCAGCGTCAGGACGCGCACGAACAGCGGGTCGCTGCCCCGCAGCAGAATGGCCGCCACCAGCAATAGAAGGTTCACCAGCAGCAGGATGCGCAGCATTACGCCCAGATTGCGGAAATCCGGAATAGCGAGATAGCGGCTTTTTTGCAGGATGGCTGACATGACGGCGCTGAGAGAAAGATTGCCTGCATCATAGCAAGCGCCGGCAAGTCGGCGCGAGCCGCGGCGGTTGCTGCCGCCAAAGCCACAAGCGGGAAATCCCCGCTCGCCCGTCAAGGCCGGTTTCCCTATAATCATCCGGGATACCTCAGGTATCGCCCGGATAACGCAACACACCCGCAGGGAAAACATCAAGATGCAAGACAGCCATGCCTGGTCCGGTCGCTTCAGCGAACCGGTTTCCGAACTCGTCAAGAAGTACACCGCCTCGGTCGACTTCGACAAACGTCTGGCCGAATTCGATATCGAGGGCTCTTTGGCCCACGCCGCCATGCTGAACAAGGCCGGCGTTCTTTCCGATGACGATCTGGCGGCCATCCGACGAGGCATGGCGGAAATCATCGACGAGATCCGCGCCGGCGCCTTCGCCTGGAGCGTGGACCTGGAAGACGTGCACATGAACGTGGAACGTCGCCTGACCGACAAGATCGGCGACGCCGGCAAGCGCCTGCACACCGGCCGTTCCCGCAACGACCAGGTGGCCACCGACATCCGCCTGTGGTTGCGCGCGCAGATCGACCTCATCGTCGGCCTGATCGGCGAGCTGCAGCAAAGCCTGCTGGAGCTGGCGGAACAGCACGCCGACACGGTCATGCCGGGCTTCACCCACCTGCAGGTGGCCCAGCCGGTGACCTTTGGCCACCACATGCTGGCCTATGTGGAAATGCTGTCTCGCGACGCCGAGCGCATGAGCGACTGCCGCAAACGCGTCAACCGCCTGCCGCTGGGCGCGGCCGCGCTGGCCGGCACCACCTTCCCCATCAATCGTCACTACACGGCCGAGCTGCTGGGCTTTGACGATGTATGCCACAACTCGCTGGACGCCGTGTCCGATCGCGACTTCGCCATCGAATTCACCGCCGCCGCCAGCCTGGTGATGGTGCACCTGTCGCGCCTGTCCGAAGAACTGATCCTGTGGATGAGCCCGCGCGTCGGCTTCATCGACATCGCCGACCGCTTCTGCACCGGCAGCTCCATCATGCCGCAGAAGAAAAACCCGGACGTACCCGAGCTGGTGCGCGGCAAATCCGGTCGCGTGGTGGGCCACCTGATCGCCCTGGTCACCCTGATGAAGGCCCAGCCGCTGGCCTACAACAAGGACAATCAGGAAGACAAGGAGCCGCTGTTCGACACCGCGGACACCCTGATCGACACCCTGCGCATCTACGCCGACATGATGCGCGGCGTCACCGTCAAGCCGGCCGCCATGCGCGCCGCCGTGCTGCAGGGCTTCGCCACCGCCACCGATCTGGCCGACTATCTGGTGAAGAAGGGCCTGCCCTTCCGCGACAGCCATGAAGTGGTAGCGCTGGCGGTAAGGTTTGCCGAAGGCCGTCAGGTGGATCTGGCCGACCTGTCGCTGGCCGAGCTGCAACAGTTCAGCCCGCTGATCGCCGAGGACATCTATCAGGTGCTGACGCCGGAAGGCAGTCTGGCGCAGCGCGACCACGTCGGCGGCACCGCGCCCAAGCAGGTGCGCGCGCAGATCGCCCGCCACAAAGCGCGCCTTGGCTGACCACCGACCGATGCCGAACCTCCAGGCCCGCTGCTAGCGGGCCTTTTTCATGCTTGCGCCGAGCGGACAGCAAAGCGGCATGCCAGTCGTATATCATGTAATGTCGCCCAGCTCAGAGGCAGCCCATGCCAGCCACGCCCGCCATTCCTCCCCGACTACGCCACACGCGCTGGCTGCCCTGGCTAATGGCCTCTCTCGCCTTTCTGCTGGGCCTGTTTCTGGCTGCCGCCTTTTACCGCTCCATGCTGCTGGAAGACGCCGAGCACAATGTGCAGCAGCTGGTCGCCATGTCCGACGCCTTGCTGGACGAGGCCGACAACGTCAATCGCACCGTACTCAAGCTGGCGCCGCAGCCTTGCCACAAGCTGCGCCCCTTCCTGCTCAATCTGGCCATGACCTCGCCTTATGTACGCAGCATCAACCTGCGAGATCTGGACGGTCAGCTGTTGTGCTCTTCCTACCTGCAAGCCGACCTCCCCATCCGGCCTGACAACAGCCACCGCGCCGTCCGGCTGGAGATGCTGTCCGGCACCCGCCTCGCGCCCGATGTGCCTATCTTGGTGCTGCGCGAGCAGGCAGGGCCTTATCACGTATCGTCGGTGGTGGACCTGCGCTATCTGGCAGGCAGCATGCGGATGGCGGACAACTATCTGCCGGTTTACTTGCGCGTGGGCAAGCGCTGGGTGGGCATGGACTCACACGTTTACGAACAAGCCCCGGCGAAGCTCGGTCTTGTCCAGACCAGCGCGAACTCCGGTCGTTACGATGTCACCGTTGTCTCGGGTTTGCCGATGGGAGAAGGCCTGCGCCGGCTGCTGACCGATTACCCCCTCCTGCTGGCGCTGCTGGCCCTGATCGGCGCGCTGGCGGCGTACAGCAGCTACCAGATGCAGCGGCGGGCCGATCCAATGCAAAGCGAAATGCGCTTCGGGCTGGTGCACGCCGAGTTCGATCCCTGGCCGCAACCCTTGGTAGATGCGCAAACCGGCCACTGGATAGGCGCAGAGGTGCTGATGCGCTGGCGTCATCCGCAGCAGGGACTGGTGCCGCCCAATCTGTTCATCCCCGCGGCCGAAGACAACGGCCTTATCGTGCCGATGACCCGCATGCTGATGCAAAAAACCGCAGCGGCCTTGCGCCGCGCCGCACTGCCGCCAGCCTGTCACATCGGCTTCAATGTCTGCGCCCGCCATCTGGAAGAAGGAGACATCCTGCAGGACTGCCGTGATTTTCTCGAAGCTTTCCCGCCCGGCGCAGTGCGACTGGTGCTGGAGCTGACCGAGCGCCAACCGGTACCGGACACGCCCCGCATGGATGCCCTGTGGGACGAACTTCACCGTTTGGGCGTATGGATCGCCATCGACGACTTCGGCACCGGCCACTCCAGCCTCGCCTATCTGCAAACCCTGCATGTAGATGAGCTCAAGATCGACCAGAGCTTCGTCGCCGGCATCGGCACCGACAGCCTTACCCACAATATTCTCGACAGCGTGCTGGCGCTGGCGGTGAAGCTGGACATGACTATCGTCGCCGAAGGCGTGGAAACCGAAGCCCAGCAGCGCTACCTGAGCGATAATGGCGCCCATTTGCTGCAAGGCTATCTCTTCGCCAAACCCATGCCGCTGGCTGACTTTATCCAGCAGCTGCCGTCGCATGCCCCATCGGCCAAGCTGGCCGGCCACGCCACGGCCTGACGTTCAGGAGCGCTTCTTGTCCCATCCCACCGCCGTCA
Organism: uncultured Aquitalea sp.; assembly: GCF_945957525.1. Lineage (GTDB taxonomy): Bacteria > Pseudomonadota > Gammaproteobacteria > Burkholderiales > Chromobacteriaceae > Aquitalea. The sequence goes on from NZ_CAMFLA010000001.1 coordinate 281,442, forward strand.
TCGGCATCGCCGGCGTCACTGTGCCCGGCGCGCTCGACTGTCTGGCCCGCATGCATCGCCATGCCGGACAATGCTTCAACCACCACCACCATCCGCGTTTTGTACTGGATCAACCGGACTTCGGCATCGTGCATGCCGCACAAGTGGACAACCGCTGGGACATCGTCACGGACTCCATCGTTGGCTCGCTGCAACGGTTGGCCGAAGCCGGCGCGCAACTGGCGGTGATTCCGGCCAATACCGTGCACCGCTGCATCGACGACATCCGAGCCCGCTCGCCCTTGCCGGTATTGAGCATGCTGGACGTGGTGGCGGAGGCCTGCCGCCAGCGCGGCCTGGCCAAAGTAGGCATACTCGGCACCGCCTGGACCATGTCGGGCCATCTTTACCGCCAGCCGCTCTCGGCGCTGGGGCTGGAAGAAGCGATCCCCTCCCCGGCGGCGCAAGAGCGCATCCAGCGCGCCATTTTCGAGGAGCTGGTGCCCACCGGCGCTTGCAGCGCCCAGACGCTGGCCGATCTCTTGCGCATCGTACAAGACCTGCGCGATGCAGGTTGCGACGGCGTGGCGCTGGCGTGCACCGAGCTGCCGCTGGTGCTCGATGACGACAACTGCGGCCTGCCGGCCATCGACACCACCCGCCTGTTGGCCGAAGCGGCGGTGAATGCCGTCTGTGAGCGAAAATGAGCCGAAAGCGCACCGGTTTGTGTCGTATCAAGGCCGGCAGCCGTGTTGTATTTGCCCTATCTGCGGAAAATATGTTAGTAAACTAAACATGATTTTCGGAATCGAATCCCCATGAGCCGATCACCCCGACACGACAAAATCCTGCAGCTGGTTCGCGAAAACGGCTTCATGCCGATTGAAGAGCTGGCCCGCCTGCTGGACGTAACACCGCAAACTATCCGTCGCGACATCAACCAGCTCTGCGAAGAGAACCTGCTGCGTCGCTATCACGGCGGCGCCGCGCTGGGCAACAGCGTGGAAAACGAGGACTACTTCGCTCGCAAAGGCAAGTTCCAGAGCGAAAAGGCGCATATCGCCGACATGATTGCCGGCAGCATCCCCGACCACGCCTCGCTGTTCATGAGCATCGGCACCACCATTGAGGCGGTGGCGCAGGCGCTGACCAGCACCCACAAGGGTTTGCGCGTCATCACCAACAATATTCACGTGGCCTCCATCATGTCGGCCAATCCGGACTTCACCGTGATGATCACCTCGGGCGTGGTGCGCGCCTCCGACGGCGGCATCACCGGCGTGGCCACGCTGGACTTCATCAACCAGTTCAAGGTGGACTACGCCATCATTGGCGTCTCCGGCATAGAGACCGACGGCTCGCTGCTGGATTTCGACTACCGTGAAGTGCGCGTGGCGCAAGCCATGATGGCCAACGCCCGTCACCGCTATCTGGCTGCCGATCACAGCAAGTTCGGTCGCAATGCGCTGGTGCGCATGGGCCATATCAGCGAATTCCACACTGTGTTCACGGATGCGGAGCCGCCGGAATCGCTGGCCAAGCTGCTGGAAGAGCACAATGTGCGGCTGATTCTGGCCGACGCCGCCTGATCCGTCTCCCGCAATGAAAAAGCCCGCTTGCGCGGGCTTTTTCATTGCCTGCCGTCATCCTCAGGCATGGGCCAGGCCTCCACCCGATTGCGACCGTTCTTCTTCGCCTGATACAGCATGTCGTCCGACTGCTGTACCAGCGTGGCGGTATCTTCGGCCGATGCCAGCGAGCTGACGCCCACGCTGAAGGTTTGCCGAAAGGTCTGCCCGCCGCCGCGCTGATCGATGCGCGAAAAGGCCTGCCGCAGCGCTTCCATCACGCGCAAGGCGTCCTCTTGTCGAGTGCCCGGCAGCACAATGGCGAACTCCTCCCCGCCGTAGCGGCTGATGAGGTCGGAGCGGCGCAAACGCTCGCGCAGGAAGCGCGCGAGGTTCACCAGCACCTCGTCGCCGGCCGGGTGGCCGTAGGTATCGTTGATGGTTTTGAAGTGATCCAGATCCAGCATCACCAGCGACAGATGGCGACCGTCGCGGCGCGCTCGCAGCACTTCGTACTCCAGCTGGGCATACAGGTGAGAGTGGTTGAGCAGCCCGGTGAGACTGTCGTTGATCATGTAGGAGCGCAGCTTGCGATAGCGGCGTGCACGGTTGATGACCGTCACCGCCAGCTCATCCGGTGCCACCGGCTTGGTAAGAAAGCCGTCAATGCCCAGCGTCAGCGTATCCAGCTGGATGGACTGCCGTTTCTCCACCGACAGGAACAGGATGGGTATGCCGTCCATCAAGCGCTGCTGGCGGATGATGCGCGCCAGTTCCATGCCGTTGCAGTCCGGCATGTACATATCCATCAGGATCAGGTCTGGCCGGAACTGCACGATTGCTTCCAACACGCGCGCCGGCTCGGTGATCTGATAGGTGTCCACGCCGTGACTGCCCAGCACATTGGCGTACAGGCCGGCCAGAGAGGCCATGTCCTCCACCACCAGCACACGCAATGGGTCGCGCTTCTCGCCCAGATCTCCAAAGCTCAGGTTGTCGATGAGTTCGTGAGCCAACAACGGCCAGGACATGAAGCCGGAAGCGCCCGCGCGCACGGCGGTCAGCCGCGCTTCGAAGTCGTAACGGGTGGAGCACACCAGCAAAGGACACAGGGCGCAGATCGTGTCCGCCAGCGTAAGAATGGGATCGCCTTCGGCAAACTCGGTATAGGCCACCACCGCCGCCGGCGTGGCCGCCTGCAGCGCCTGCGCCAGTTTGGAGGCCTGATTCATGGTTTTCACCAGAAAACCATAGCAACTGAGTTGCTGCACCAGATTGGAAGTGTCCAGACTGTCCGGCACCCACAAGTACAACAGATGCGGGCCATCCCGACTGAGCGCCGATGCGTAGCTGTCGGACGGCAGCGGCTGTTCGGCCATCATGCCCAGCTGACTGACGATGCCCAGATGGTGGCGCAGCAGATCGTAGCGCTCGTTCTCGCTCGGGCTGTCGCTGTTTTGCAGCAACCATCCCTGCAACAGCGCAGACAGCGCCTGACACTCTCTTGCCAGCACTGCCTCCTGCCGCGCCGAGCTGTCTCGCTCAAGTTGCCCGATCAGGGACAGCAAGTGCGCGGCCAGCGAGCGGTCCCAGCGCGTTACCAGCATGTGGCCGAAGCGGTCGATCTCCCGCGCCATGTGTTCGCGGGCCTGAGAACTCTTTTCCATGTTTTGTGTACCCGTACCCATGAAGCCGTCATTCCCGCCTGCCCGGAAACGCGACTGATCCAGTTCAGGCGCAAACTGCGCTTGGGCCCGGATGCTCGATGTTATAATTGCAGATTAACGAATAATGCCCGGCGCGCAAATGAATGTTTTTTACGAAGAGAGCGGTTCTTTCAAGGTAGGCAGCATTGTCTCCCGCTCCGATGCCAGCTTGCAGGTGGACACCCAGCACGGCAAACGGGCGAAGATCAAATCCAGCAACGTATTCTTGGAATTTACTTCATCTCTGGCAGATTTTCTGCCGTCGGTTGAAAAACTGACGCAGGACATCGATCTGGACTTCCTCTGGGAATGTTCGCCCGACGATGAGTTCGGCCATGATGAGCTGGCAGCCGACTACTGGGGCCACACCCCGTCCTCGCTGGAGAGCGCCGCGATCATCATGCGTCTGTTCGGCGCGCCCATGTACTTCTACAAAAAGGGCAAGGGCCGCTACAAGAAAGCGCCGGAAGAGGCGCTGAAAGCCGCGCTGGCCGGCGTTGAGCGCAAAAAACGCGAGCAGGAGCAGATTGATGCCTGGGTGGCCGAGCTGAAAACCGGCGCGCTGCCGGAGGCCATCCGTTCCCAGCTGATGACGCTGCTGTGGAAGCCGGACAAGAACACACTGGAATTCAAAGCCTTCGACCAGGCCGCGCGCGAGCTGTCGCAGTCGCCGCTGAAGCTGGCGCAAGCAGTGGGCGGCATCCCCTCGGTGCCGGACTACCTGATGGCCGGCTTCCTGATGGAGTACTTCCCCAAAGGTACCGGCTTCGGCAAATACGCCGCGCCGGCCCTGCCTGACGACCTGCCGCTGTCCGCGGTGCGCGCCTTCTCCATCGACGACGCCAATACCACGGAAATCGACGATGCACTGTCGGTGGAAGTCCTGCCGGACGGCGGTCGCCGCGTGGGCATCCATATCGCCGCGCCGACGCTGGGCGCGGCATCCGGCTCCGATATCGAAAAACTGGTCTGGAGCCGTCTCTCCACCGTTTACTTCCCCGGCGACAAGATCACCATGCTGCCGGACGACGTGGTGGATGCCTTCACGCTGAAAGAAGGCCATGACTGCCCGGCCTTCAGCCTCTACGTGGACGTGAACGCCGACTTCGAACCGGTGGCTTACGAGAGCCGCATCGAACGCGTGCACGTGGCCGCCAACCTGCGTCACGCCGAACTCGAACAGCAGTTCAATGAAGACACCCTGCTCAACGACCCCGGCGTCGACTACCCGTTCAAGCAGGAACTGATCTGGCTGTGGCACTTCGCCAACGCGCTGGAGAAGCGCCGCGGCAAGTACGATCCCACCCGCCCGGTGCAGATGGACTACAACTTCAACGTGGTGGACGGCAAGGTGGCCATCACGCTGCGCAAGCGCGGCGCGCCGATGGACAAACTGGTGTCCGAGCTGATGATTCTCGCCAACAGCGAGTGGGGCCGCATGTTGGCCGAAGCCGACATCCCGGCCATGTACCGCGCCCAGAGCATGGGCAAGGTGCGCATGACCACCCGTCCCGAGCCGCACATCGGTCTGGGCGTGGCGCAGTACGCCTGGGCCACCTCGCCCCTGCGCCGCGCCACCGACTTCATCAACCAGCGTCAGCTGGAGGCGATGATTCGCGGCGAGAAGCCGGTGTTTACCCAAGGCGATGCGATGATGTTCGCCCTGCTGCGCGACTTTGACGCTACCTACTCGGCCTACTTGTCCTTCCAGGACCGCATGGAGCACTTCTGGTGCCTGCGCTGGTTCACGCAGGAAGGCGTTACCGACCCCACCGCCACCTACATCAAGGAAGATCTGGTTCGCATCGACGGCCTGCCCATGCGCGCGCGCATTCCGGGTCTGCCGGAGCTCAATCGCGGCGACCGCATCCAGCTGTCGGTGATCCGCATCGACGAACTGATGGCCGAAATCGAGTTCCGCTTTGTCGGCGTGGTGGGCCATGTCGAGGAAGCCTCCGAAGACGAAGGCAACTGACAACCCCGCCCTCTTCAACAGCAAAAAGCCCGCGCAAGCGGGCTTTTTCCATGCACATGAGCTTGGCCGAAAGCTCAGAACATCTCGTCCAGCTCGGTTGACGCCGTCTTCAACTCTCCAATGGCGGCTTTCATTTCCTCTTCGCCGATATTCAGGCGCTGCACCACTTTCCACGGCAGGGTGGCGATCATGTCGTCTTCGCTCATGCCGTGATTGAAACCGGCCACCAGATAGGCCGACAGGCCGATCAGCACGGCGAAGGCGGTCACGTCGCCCAGCAGGTCATGCTGGTCGCGAATGGCTTGCTGGATATCGTCGGGGAAGTTCCAGCGCCGCGCCAGCTCCGCGCCCACCTCGGTCAGATCAATACCCAGCAGCATACGCTCGGTGGCGACGCGATCCGCGCCGCCGGCGACGATCTTGTCGATCTGCACCGCCTGCTCCGGCATGGCCACATGCAGCACCAGCTCGCCGATATTGGACAGCAGCCCGCAGGTATAGCCCAGTTGGGCGTCCAGCTTGGCCAGCCGCGCCAGCCGCTTGGCGGTGTTGGCCATGGCGAAGCTGCGCTGCCAGAATCCTTTCATGTCGAAGCCGGGAATGCCCGCCGTGGCGCCGGTGATGCCGGAGGCGATCACCAGAATGCGCAGGTTATCAAAACCCAACAGGATTACCGCGTCATCCAGCGACCCCACCCGCCGACTGCCGCCGAAGCGGGCGGTATTGGCCAGCCGCAGCACGCGGGCCGTCAATACCTGATCGTGTCCCACCTTGTCGGTGATGTCGTCGATGCTGATGTCGGTTTTCTGGAAGCTTTCCACCAATTCCTGCACCACCTTGGGCACCATCGGCAGCCGCCCGGAAGCCCGCTCGAAAATTTCCGCTACTTGCATGTTTGTTGATCCCCTTTATTGTCGTTGTTCGGTCGACGTCTATTGAGCTTAGGCGAACGCCGACAGAAGGGAAGCGGAAAACCGCAGAGGTTTGATCTGACCGCCCGGCGGCGCAAAGCAACAGGGGTTTGTTAGCGGCGCTAAGCCACTTCCTGCCCGCGCGCGGCTTCCAGCAGGCGGAACCAGCTTTGCCGGTCCAGCCTGAGCGAAACGGCGGCATGCGCCTCGTCCAGCGATGCCAGGCGACGCGAGCCGATTACCGGCACCGGGCCGCAAGGCAAAGTCAGCAGCCAGGCCAGCGCCAGCGTGGAAACGGCCACGCCGCGCTCGACCGCCATCTCGCGCAGCAGGGCGGCCACGGGATGGCTAGCGGCCTGCAACAGACGGCCGCCGGCCAGCGGCGACCAGAACATGGGCCGGCAACGCTCTTGCTGGCACTGGTCCAGCGCACCGTCAAACAGCGGGGCGGTATGCAGCAGCGAGCACTCCAACTGGTTGGTGACCAGCGGGGTGCGCGCAGCCAGCAAGGCAAATTGCGCGGGCGTGAAATTGGACACGCCGAAGTGCAGCACCTTGCCCGCCTGCCGCAGTTGGCCGAAGGCTTCGGCCAACTCGTCCGCCTGCATCAGCGGGTCTGGGCGGTGAATCAGCAGCAGATCGAGATGATCGGTCCCCAACTCGGCCAGCGAGCGCTCCACCGAGGCGACGACATGGACCGCGCTGCTGTCGTAGTGCTTCACCTGCCAGCCGAACCCCGCATTGACGGGCTTGATGCCGCACTTGCTCACCAGCCGGATGGCGTCGCGTTGCGAAGGATGGGCTTTCAGCCAGCGGCCAAACAGCCCCTCGCAGGTAAAACCACCGTAGATGTCGGCATGATCGAATGTATTGATGCCCAGCGACAGCGCGTGCTCCACCCAGCCCTGCAGCTGCGCGGGCGTGAACGCCCACTCCGCCAGTCGCCACAGGCCGGCTGCCACCGGAGAGAAAGCCGGCCCCACCGGGGCCAGCGTCACGGGCGCGAGCGGCGTCATCAGGCGATGCGCTTTTCGCTGGCGGGATCGAACAGCACCGCCTTGGACACGTCGAACACCAGCTCCATGCTTTCGCCCGGGCGCTTGGCTTCGGTGGGGTGCGTACGGCAGCACACCTTGGTCTTGTTGAGCGAAACGAACACCAGCGTATCCGGGCCGGTGGGTTCGATCACGTCGATGTGGCAGCTCATCTCCGGCAAACCTTCGCGGTGCGCGGTGCGCGCGTCCGTGATCTGCTCCGGACGGATGCCGAAGATCACTTCCTTGCCCACCCAGGCCGCCAGCTTGTCGCGCTCATGCGGCAAAGGCAGCACTACGCAGCCGCGATCGTCGCAGATATTGACGCCCAGCTTGCCGCCGGACTCGACGATGGTGGCCGGAATGAAGTTCATCGACGGCGAGCCAATAAAGCTGGCCACGAACAGATTGGCCGGGTTGTCGTAGATGTCTTGCGGGCTGCCGAATTGCTGCACCACGCCGTCCTTCATCACCGCGATGCGGTCACCCAGCGTCATGGCTTCGATCTGGTCATGCGTCACATAGACGATGGTGGACTTCAGCCGCTGGTGCATCAGCTTGATTTCCGTGCGCATTTCCACCCGCAACTTGGCGTCCAGATTGGACAGCGGTTCGTCGAAGAGGAAGATGGAAGGGTTGCGCGCCAAGGCGCGCCCCATGGCCACGCGCTGACGCTGACCGCCGGACAGCTGGGAGGGTTTGCGATCCAGCAGGTGGGTGATTTGCAGCATGGTGGCCACCCGCTCCACCGTGGCGTCGATCTCGGCCTTGGGCAGCTTGCGGATTTCCAGCCCAAAGCTGATGTTCTGCCGCACGCTCATGGAGGGGTACAGCGCATAGCTCTGAAACACCATGGCGATGTCGCGATCCTTGGGTGACAGGTCGTTGACCCGTTCACCGCCAATGAGGATATCGCCGCTGCTGATGTCGTCCAGACCGGCGATCATGTTCAGCAGGGTGGATTTGCCGCAACCGGACGGCCCGACCAGAATCAGGAACTGGCCGTCTTCGATGGCGATATTGATGCCCTTGAGGACTTCCGTCCCGCCGGTGTAAGTCTTGCAGACGTTATTGATGGAAAGTGCAGCCATCGATCAACCTTTCACAGCGCCGGCCGTCAGACCGCGCACAAAGTAGCGGCCGGCAACCATATAAACGAACAGGGTGGGCAGGGCGGCGATGATGGCCGCGGCCATGTCCACGTTGTATTCCTTCACCCCGGTGGAGGTATTCACCAGATTGTTCAGCGCCACCGTGATGGGCTGCGACTCGCCGGCGGCGAACACCACGCCGAACAGGAAGTCGTTCCAGATCTGGGTGAACTGCCAGATCACGCACACCATGAAGATGGGGCCGGAGATCGGCATCAGGATGCGGAAGAAAATGGTCCAGAAACCGGCGCCGTCGATGCGCGCCGCCTTCACCAGTTCGTCCGGAATCGTCACGTAGAAATTACGGAAGAACAGCGTGGTGAAGGCCAGGCCGTACACCACGTGCACCACCACCAGACCGGTTGTGGTATTGGCGATGCCCAACTGGCCCAGCAGGGTGGCCATGGGCAGCAGCACCACCTGGAAGGGAATGAAGCAGCCCACCAGCACCATGGTGAACAGCGCGTCCGAACCCTTGAAGCGCCACATGGACACCACGTAGCCGTTGATCGCGCCAATCAGCGTGGACAGCAGCACCGAGGGCACCGCCATCTTCACCGAGTTCCAGAAAAACCCCTTCATGCCTTCGCACTGCACTCCGGTGCAGGCGCTGGACCAGGCCTTGCTCCAGGCGTCCAGCGTAATAGCGTGCGGCAGCGAGATGAGATTGCCGGCGCGGATGTCGTCCAGCGTTTTCACCGAGGTGGACAGCATCACGTACAGCGGCAGCAGATAGTAGGCGGCCATCAGCACCAGTGCGGCATAGAGCACGATGCGGCCGACGGACAAGTGTTTAGCCACGTTTGGCGCTCCTCGTTTCCATATACATCAGCGGCACCAGCACGGCGACGATGGTCATCAGCATCATCATGGCCGAGGCCGCGCCCAGGCCGAGCTGGCCGCGGGTAAAGGCGAACTGGTACATGAAGATGGCGGGCACGTCCGAAGAGGTGCCGGGGCCCCCGCCGGTCAGCGCCATCACCAGGTCGAAACTCTTGATGGCAATGTGCGACAGGATCAGCAGCACGCTGAAGAACACCGGACGCAAACTGGGAATGATGATGCGCCAGTAGATGACGGGCAGGCTGGCCCCGTCCACCTGGGCGGCCTTGATGATGGAGTCGTCAATGCCGCGCAAGCCGGCCAGGAACAGCGCCATCACGAAGCCGGACGACTGCCATACGCCGGCAATGGCCACGGTGTAGATGGCTTTGTCCGGGTCTACCAGCCAGTCGAAGGTGAAGTTGGGAAAGCCCCAGTCGTTTACCAGCTTCTGCAGGCCGAGATCGGGGTTGAGCATCCATTTCCAGGCGGTGCCGGTGACGATGAAGGACAAGGCCATCGGATACAGGTAAATGGTGCGCAAAGCTCCTTCGGCGCGGATTTTCTGGTCCAGCAACACGGCCAGCAAAAGGCCCACCGCCAGCGCGCAAAAGATGAAAAGCCCGCCGAAAATGCCGAGATTGGCCACGGCGGTCCACCAGCGGTCGTTATCGAACAGCTCGCGATACTGCACCAGACCGGAAAGGGTCATGTCCGGCAACAGGCGCGACTCGGTCAGCGACAGCCAGGCCGTCCAGGCGATGAAGCCGTAGACAAACAGCAAGCTGGCCGCCAGCGAGGGCGACAGCACCAGTTTGGGTAGCCAGCGGTCGGCCAGGGCCGACCAGCTGGAAGCTTTATTGGGAGAGGACATCACATCATCCTGGTTCCGCAGCCGGCGGCATCCGCGCAGGCGAAGCCCGTCCGGCGCGGGCCGGACGGCAGCTGAGAACGTATCAAACAGGGGAATGGAGCAGGCGGCGGCGCATGCCGCCGCCCATGCCGGCATCAGGCCCGCAAGGGCCGGATATCAGCCTCAGTGCACCTTGCCGGCCTTGGCCAGGCGCTCGGCGGCGGTCTTGGGCGTCATGCTGGAGTTCATGAACTGGGAGATCACGTCCACCATCGCGCCTTCGGTGGCCGAGGGCATGGCCATCTTGTGGGCAAAGCTCGGTACCAGGCCGCCGTTCTTGTTGGCGGTGGTCAGATCGGCCTTGGATTTCTTGGCGCAATCGTCGAACTTGTCCATCGGGGTGTCCAGACGAGCCGGGATGGAGCCCTTGTTCAGGTTGAACACTTCCTGGAAGTCCTTGCTCATTACGGTTTCAGCCAGATCGGACTGGGCCTTCTGAGCGGCAGGATTCTTCTGTTTGAACATCGCCAGGCTGTCGATGTTGAAGGTGAAGCTGTTGGCGGTGCCCGGAGCGGCTACGCAGAGGAAGTCCTTGCCCGGCTTCTTGCCGGCGGCAGTGAACTCGCCCTTGGCCCAGTCGCCCATGAACTGCATGCCGGCCTTGCCGTTGATCACCATGGCCGTGGCCAGGTTCCAGTCGCGACCCGCTGCGCCCTTGTCGATATAGCCCTTCACCTTCTGCAGGGTTTCAAACACCTTGACAGTGGTGGGGCCGGCCAGCGTGGCCTGATCCAGCTTCACGAAGGCCTTCTTGTAGTAATCCGCGCCGCCCACGCCGAGCGCGACGGATTCAAACAGGGTGGCGTCTTGCCACGGCTGACCGCCGTGCGCGATCGGCTGGATGCCGGCTTTTTGCAGCTTGTCGGCGGTTTCAAAGAATTCCGGCCAGGTGGTCGGCACCTTGGCGCCGGCCTTTTTCAACGCGTCCGGGTTGACCCACAGCCAGTTCACGCGGTGCACGTTGACCGGGGCGGCCACGTACTGGCCCTTGTATTTCATGACCTGGCTCACCACCGGCGGCAATTGCTTGTCCCAGCCTTCTGCCTTGGCTACTGCATCGATATTGGCCAGCACGCCTTCAGCGCCCCATTCCTGGATGGCCGGGCCCTTGATCTGGGCGGCGGTGGGCGGGTTGCCGGAAACGACGCGGGTCTTAAGCGCGGTCATGGCGTTGTCGCCGCCGCCGCCGGCCACGGCGAAGTCTTTCCAGGTATCGCCCTTGGCATTCATCATCTTCTTGAGTTCGGCCACGGATTTGGCCTCGCCGCCGGAAGTCCACCAATGCAGCACCTCCACTTCGCCGGCGAACACGGTGGCCGGCAGGATGGCGGTGGCGAGGAGTGCTGCGCTCAATTGCTTGAGTTTCATTGTCTAGTCTCCGTTCTCTGTAGCGTTGAATTTTTAGCTTTGTTATCGCCTGTGTCCGGGTTATAGCCCACGCGGATCAGCAGACGTGGGTGAACTATAACGACGAACTGTAAGTTTTGCGTAAGCTTTATGTTCGCGCACTGTAAGAAAACGACAAAAAGACAAAGCACCGCAACATGCCAAACAGATGAAATCTTTTGTTTTAAGCACTTGCCGCCATGCGGCAACGCAGCATTGCATTGCCGTGTAGTGTGTCAACTACGCTACGAAAACTACAACATCAGCCGCGCCGCACGGGCAGGCGCAGACTGGCGCACAAGCCTTGCGGGCTGTTGTCGGCCAGTTTCACGCTGCTGTGATGGCGGCGAGCAATCTCTTGCACGATGGCTAGCCCCAGCCCACAGCCTTTGCTGTTTTGCTGCGGATCCACCCGGTAAAAGCGCTGGAATACCTTGTCCCGCTCCGCCGGCGGAATGCCCGGCCCCGCGTCGCGCACCGCCAGCTCCGCCTCATCGCCGTCAAGCGCAAGCGTCACGGTGATTTCGCTGCCCGCCGGCGAATACTGGATAGCGTTGTCTACCAGATTGGCCAGCAATTCGCGCAGCAGGCCGGCGTGCCCGAGGATGGGTGCCGCGCCGTCCGGCCCTTCAAAACCCAGGTCTTGCTTGCGCGCCAGCGCGCGCGGTACGGCCTCGGCGGTGACTTCGCGCGCCAGCCGCGCCAGGTCCAGCGGCTCCAGCGAGAGTCCGGCCTCCGGTTCGGCGCGGGCCAGCGCCAGCAATTGGTTCACCAGATGGATGGTGCGCGCCACGCTGGCGTCCACCTGCCCCAACTGGCGCAAGGCGCGCGCCATGTCAGGCTGCTCGGCCTGCAATTCCGATCGCACCAGTTCGTTTTGCGATTTCAAGCCGGCCAGCGGCGTGCGCAACTGGTGGGCGGCGTCGGCGATGAAGCGCCGCTGCTGGGTGACCTGACCGTTCACTTCGGCCAACAGGGTGTTGATAGATGCCGCCAGCGCCCGCACCTCGGAGGGCGCATCGCTGGCCTCGATAGGCGCCATGTCTCGCGGGGAGCGGTTTTCCACCATGCGGCGCAAGCGCCGCAAGGGCGACAGCCCGCGCGTGATGCCGCCCCACACCAGCAAGCTGGTGAGCAGCATCAGACCCATCAGCGGCAGACCCATGTCCAGCATGATCTTGCGGGTGAGTTCGGCGCTCTGGGCGCGGCTTTTGGCCACTTGCACCAGCATCAGCTGCGGCGCGTCATGGGTGCCGGCTTGCAAGTACAAGGCTGCCACGCGCACGTCCACCCCTTTGATGGCGGCATTGTAGAAATAACTGTCTCCGGCGCGCGCCGGCAAGCCGGGCGGCACGGCCGGCATGGCCGGTTCGCCCAGAAGGAAAGCTTCCGGCGGCGAGCTGACGCGGTAGTAGACGCGGTCGGCGGGGTCTTCTTCCAGAATTTCGCGCGCCGCTTGTGGAAAATCCACATAAAAACCGTTGCCGAAGGGCTTCACCTGCCGCGCCAGCGCGCGGGTGGATTGCGCCAGCGTCTGGTCGATCACCTGGCTGGCGTAGCGCACCGCCATGGCGTGCGCCAGCAAGGCGGCCGCCAGCCACAGCACCAGCTGCGGCAGCAGCAGCCAGATGAGCAGCTGCCGCCGCAAAGAGAGTTTGCGTGCCTGCGACACTGCTCAATCGCCCTGTTCTTCGGCCAACAGGTAGCCCAGCCCGCGCACCGCGCGGATGCCCACGCCGCTGCCGTCCAGTTTCTTGCGCAGGCGGTGAACGTACACTTCCACCGCGTTGGCGCCCACCTCCTCGCCGTCGCTGGCCAGCTCACCGGCGATCTGCTCCTTGGTCAGCACTTTTTCGGCATGGCTCATCAGGATATACAGCAACTCCAGCTCGCGGGCGGACAGGTCCAGCGCCTGCGCGCCGCCCCAGGCGCGTTGAGCCGCGCGGTCCAGCCGCAGCGGGCCAAAGCGCAGTTCGTCCCGGCTGGGGTCGGCCGCGCGCTGACGACGCAGCAAGGCGCGGATGCGGGCTTCCAGCTCGGGGAATTCAAACGGCTTCACCAGATAATCGTCGGCGCCGGCGTCCAGACCAGCCACCCGGTCTTCCATGCTATCCAGCGCGGTGAGCAGCAGGATGGGCAAGGCCGGCTTGTGCACGCGCACATTGCGCAGCACCTTGAGGCCGTCCTGCCCGGGCAGGCCGATGTCCAGCACCACGGCATCGAAGGCTTCGGCCAACAGCCGGTCCTGCGCAGACAAACCGTCCGCGCAATGCGCGCAATCAAACCCCAACTGGGTGAAACGGGTCAGCAGGGCGTCGGCCAGCACTGCGTCGTCTTCGGCGAGCAGGATGCGCATATCGTCGGCTTTATCGGGAATGAGGAGCTGTGATGGTATGCCAAGTGCCCGCTTGCGCTCCAGCGGCACATCAAGCTTGGCCGAAGAAAAACCATGCCAGCGCCGACGGGAAGGCCGTCCAGCCAGGCTTGTGGCCGAAGACAGGCAACGCCCAAAGAAAAACCGCCCGGAGCGGGCGGTTTCGGCATAAGGGCGCAAGGCCTTGCGATCAGCGGGTCAGACCACTGGCCTGACGGGCCAGCTCGGTAATGCGCGCCCAATCACGATTGGCGATGGCGTCGTCCGGCGTCAGCCAGCTGCCGCCCACCGCCAGCACGTTGGGCAGGGCCAGGTAGTCGCTGGCCTTGACCAGATCAATACCGCCGGTAGGGCAGAAACGCAGATCCGGCAGCGGGCCGGCCAGCGATTTCAGCAGCTTGATGCCGCCCACGGCCTCGGCCGGGAACAGCTTGAGAATATCGAAGCCTTCGTCCTGCGCACGCATGGCTTCGGACGGCGTAGCCACACCCGGGATCAGCGTCATCTGGCTGTTGCGGGCGGCGGAGGCCAGTTCCGGGGTCAGGCCCGGGCTGACGCCGAACTGCGCGCCGGCGTCGATGGCGGCTTCCAGTTGGGCGCGATTGCGCAAGGTGCCCGCGCCGACGATGGCGTCCGGCACTTCGTCGCGCATGCGGCGCATGGCGGCCAGCGCGGCCTTGGTGCGCAGCGTCACTTCCAGCACGCGAATGCCGCCGTCCACCAGCGCGCGCGCCAGATCCACGGCAACAGCCGCGTCATTTACCACGATCACCGGCACCACCGGTCCTTGGCGCAACAGGGTCAATGCATCCATGGTCATTCTCTCCAAAGCGGGTGGTGGAAGCTCATGGCGCCGGCTTCCGCGGCGTTGGCCGACTCGCGGAAAACGGCGAAGAGCTCGCGGCCCACGCCAAACTGATTGTGTTCGAGGTTGGCGACGGCCTGGTCGCGTTGCGCCCATTCCTCCGCCGGTACTTTCACTTCCAGCGTGCCGGCCACGGCGTCCAGCCGCACGATATCACCATCGCGCACCTTGCCGATAGCGCCGCCGCTGACGGCTTCCGGGCTGACATGAATAGCGGCTGGCACCTTGCCGGACGCGCCGGACATGCGACCATCGGTCACCAGCGCCACGGCAAAGCCGCGCTCTTGCAGGATGCTCAGCGCCGGGGTCAGCTTGTGCAACTCCGGCATGCCGTTGGCGCGCGGGCCCTGGAAGCGGATCACCGCTACAAAGTCGCGCTCCAGCTCGCCGCGCTTGAAGGCGGCCAGCATGTCGTTCTGATCATGGAATACCACCGCCGGAGCTTCCACCACGCGGTGTTCCGGCTTGACCGCCGACACTTTGATGACGGCGCGACCCAGGTTGCCGCTCACCACGCGCAAGCCGCCGTCCGGCGAGAAAGCGTCGCTGGCCGGGCGCAGCACGTCGAGGTCGCCGCTGAGGGCCGGGGCCGGTCGCCACTTGAGCGCCGCGCCGTCCAGCCACGGCTCATTGGCATAGGCGGACAGCCCCTTGCCGACGATAGTGGCAACGTCCTCGTGCAACAGACCGGCGGACAGCAGTTCGCGAATCACGAAACCCATGCCGCCCGCGGCGTGGAAATGGTTCACATCGGCCTTGCCGTTGGGGTAGACGCGGGTCAGCAGCGGCACGGCGGCGGACAATTCATCAAAATCGTCCCAGTTGATGTCGATGCCGGCGGCGCGGGCAATGGCCACCAGATGCAGTGTGTGATTGGTGGAACCGCCAGTGGCCAAGAGGCCGACGATGGCGTTGACGATGGATTTTTCATCGATCATGCGCCCGACGGGAGTGAAATGCTCGCCCTGGGCGACAATCTTCACGGCTTGGCGCGCGGCCTCACGGGTGAGCGCCTGACGCAGCGGCGTGCCAGGGGTGACGAAGGCGGTGCCCGGCAGATGCAGGCCCATGATCTCCATCATCATCTGGTTGGAGTTGGCGGTACCGTAGAAGGTGCAGGTGCCGGGGCCGTGGTAAGACTGGCATTCCGATTCCAGCAAGGCGTCGCGGCCTACCTTGCCTTCGGCAAACAGTTGGCGCACCTTGGCTTTTTCATCATTGGCGATGCCGGTGGTCATCGGACCGGCCGGCACAAACACCGCCGGCAGATGGCCGAAGGTGAGCGCGCCGATCAGCAGGCCCGGCACGATCTTGTCGCACACGCCCAGATACAGGGCGGCGTCGAACATCTGGTGCGACAGCGCCACGGCGGTGCTCATGGCGATCACATCGCGGGAAAACAGCGACAGCTCCATGCCCGGCTGGCCTTGGGTCACGCCGTCGCACATGGCGGGCACGCCGCCTGCAAACTGGGCCGTGGCCCCAGCCGCCAGCGCGGCTTCCTTGATCCAGGCCGGATAGGCTTCCAGCGGCTGGTGGGCGGACAGCATGTCGTTGTAGGCCGAGACAATCGCCAGATTGGCGCGGCGATCTTCCTTGAGATGGATCTTGATGCTGTCGGGCATGGCCGCGAAAGCATGCGCCTGATTGGTACAGGACAGTTGCGAGCGCTCCACCCGGCCTTGCCGGATCTGCGCGTCCAGATGCGCCAGATACGCCGTGCGGCGCGCGCGGCTGCGGTCTATGATGCGCTCGGTGACACTGTGCAATACCGGATGCAAAGCCATGGTGAAATCCTGTGTTGAGTGTAGATAAATGGTAGTTTTACTACACATAAAATGCAAGGAAAGCGCCCTCCCTACAGTTGCTTCCACCTGACAATACCAGCCTGAAATCCACACCAGTTAAGCATATGGCCTGTTTTTTCCCATTTTTGTCACTGTTGCGTAATGCGGAATACACCGGTTTGACGCATGGACATGACAAAAGCGGGTGGTAATATAACTACATCTGCTACTGCATTGAGACGGAACATCATCATGGACAACCGTATCTCCTCCACCCCGGCCTTCGATATGGTGCTGTTTGGCGGCACCGGCGATCTGGTCATGCGCAAGCTGTTGCCTTCCCTGTACCAGGCGCACGCGGCGGGTCTGCTCAACACCGAAGGCCGCCTGCTGGCGCTGGGCCGCAAGGGCATCAGCCGCGACGATTACCTGCAACTGGTGGAGAAGCAGTCGCGCATCCACATCAAGGAACACTTCGACGACGCCGCCTGGCAAACCTTCTGCAACCGCATCCAGTATCTGAAGGTGGACGCCGGCGAGGCCGCCGACTACCCGGCGCTGGCTGAAGCCGTGGGCCAGCACCCGGAACGCGTGGTGGTATGCTACCTCGCCACCGCGCCCGACCTTTTCTCCGGCATCTGCGACAACCTCGCCGCCGTGGGCCTTAACCGCCCCAATGTGCGCGTGGTGCTGGAAAAACCGCTGGGCACCGATCTGGACTCCTCCAACGCCATCAACAACGACGTGGCGCGCTTCTTCCAGGAAGACCAGCTGTATCGCATCGACCACTATCTGGGCAAGGAATCGGTACAGAACCTGATGGCCATCCGCTTCGCCAACGCGCTGTTCGAACCGCTGTGGCGCCGCGAGTGGATTCACGATGTGCAGATCACCATCTCCGAAGACCTGGGTGTAGGCACGCGCGGCGACTTCTACGACGGCACCGGTGCGCTGCGCGACATGGTGCAGAACCACCTGCTGCAACTGCTCTGTATCGTGGCCATGGAGCCGCCGGCCAATATGGAAGCCGACGCCGTGCGCGATGAAAAGCTCAAGGTGCTCAAAGCGCTGCGCCCCTTCACCGAACACGATGTCGCCGCCAAGACCGTACGCGGCCAGTACAAGGCCGGCGCGGTGGCGGGCCAGCCGGTCACGGGCTATCTGCAAGAGCAAGGCATCCCGGCCGGCAGCCAGACGGAAACCTTCGTCGCCATCAAGGCCGAGATCGACAACTGGCGCTGGGCCGGCGTGCCCTTCTTCCTGCGCACCGGCAAACGCATGCAGGAGCGGGTGGCGGAAATCGTCATCAACTTCCGCGATGTGCCGCACCAACTGTTCTCCGGCCCGCTCAGCGGCAGCCACACCGCCAATCGGCTGGTGATCCGCCTGCAGCCGGAAGAGAGCATCCGCCTGTACTTCCTGGCCAAGGAACCGGGCGACACCATGCGCCTGCAACCGGCCTATCTCGACCTGGACTTCTACAAAGCCTTCAAGGTGCGCCGCGCCGATGCTTATGAGCGCCTGCTGCTGGATGTGATCCGCGGCAAACTGGCCTTGTTCATGCGTCGCGACGAGCTGGTGGAAGCCTGGCGCTGGGTGGAGCCCATCATGGATGTCTGGGCGCGCAGCAGCGGCAACCCGCCCAAGCAGTACACCGCCGGCACCTGGGGCCCGGCCGCGTCCAGTGCGCTGCTGTCCCGCGACGGCATCAGCTGGCACGAAGAAAGCTGAACCGGGCGCGCCCTGCCCAGATTATGACCAAGGCCCTCCCGCCTTCCCTTCAGGAAGCGGGAAGCCCTTCTTCAATGGAATTGGCAGGACAAGGGGATGGGGAATGAGAGCGGCTAACAGCGCCTCGCAAAGCCCCTGAACCAAGGCGCGCCGACGCTGGCGGTACATGGCGCAAGACTCGCAGGCGCAACGCTGGATCAGGGGTGTTGTTGGCGGGCCTGAACGAGAAGGCGACAGCATCAAGCAGTTACGTCGAAGAGCCGGGCTTTGCCGGGCTCCGCACTCGCACCCAATGATTTTCCGCCGGCCCCGCCCGTCGGCGCAGCAACAACAAGGTTGGCCGAAGCCAGCCGGAGGAGAAAACAAGATGCAGTGGTTTGAATTCCCCGATGCAGCCGCCAGCGCCGACGCCCTGGCCGCCAGTGTGGCGCAGCGCCTCGCCGCCGCCATCCGTCGCGATGGCAGCGCCGTGCTGGCGGTATCCGGCGGTAAATCGCCGGTACCCTTTTTCCACGCGCTGCGCAGCCAGCCGCTGGACTGGTCTGCCGTCACCGTCACCCTGGTGGATGAGCGCTTCGTGCCGGAAAGCCACCCGGACAGCAATGCCGCGCTGGTGCGCCAGCACCTGCTGCAAGGCGCCGCGGCCGAAGCCGCCTTCGCCCCGCTGGCCAGCAAGGCGGAGGACGCCGCCGCCGAACTGGCAGCGGCCAGCGCCGCCTTCCGCACCCCCACCGTCGCCATTCTCGGCATGGGCGAAGACGGCCACACAGCCTCGCTGTTTCCCGGCACCGAGGCGCTGGCCGCCGGGCTGGACCCGGCCAACCCCGCGCCGCTGCTGCTGGTGCAACCGGCCACCGCGCCGCACCTGCGCATCAGCATGAGCTACGCCGCGCTGGTGAAAAGCGGCTGCCTGATCCTGTCCATTCAGGGCGCTGGCAAGCGCGCCGTGTTCGACACCGCACTGACGGCGCGCGACGACGCCTTGCCGATCAGCCATTTCCTGCACCAGACGGAGTGCCCGCTCGATGTCTACTGGACTGCCTAAAGCCTGGCCGCGCCTGGTGGCCGACATCGGCGGCACCAATGCGCGCTTTGCGCTAGAAACCGCCCCCGGCGTGCTGGAAGACGTCGAAGTACTGCCTTGCGCCGGCTTCGCCACGCTGGAAGCGGCCATGCGCAGCTATCTGGCGCGCGTTGCAGCCCATGCCGTCTCGCACGCCGCCATCGGCATCGCCAACCCGGTCACTGGCGACTGGGTACAGATGACCAATCATCACTGGGCGTTTTCCATTGAAGCCACTCGCCAGGCGCTGGGCCTTGCCAGCCTGGTGGTGATCAACGATTTCACCGCGCTGGCCCTGTCGCTGCCGCATCTGCCGGCCGACGAGCTGGTGCAGGTGGGCGGCGGCGAACCGGTAGCCGGCGGCCCGCTGGCGCTGATCGGCCCGGGCACCGGGCTGGGCGTGTCGGCGCTGATTCCGCACGCCGGCGGCTACACGCCCTTGTCCGGCGAAGGCGGCCACGTCAGCTTTGCGCCCTTCGACGAGCGCGAAGCCGCCGTCTGGCGCTTTGCCCGCGACCGCTTCGGTCACGTCTCGGCCGAACGCCTGCTGTCCGGTCCCGGCCTGGTGCTGATTTACCAGGCGCTGGCCGCGCTGGCCGGCGAAGATGCGGCCGATTACAGCGCGGCCGACATCACCGAACGCGGCCTGACCGGGCAATGCCCGCGCTGCCGCGAAACCCTGGACGCCTTCTGCGCCATGCTGGGCACGGCTTCGGCCAACCTAGCGCTGACGCTGGGGGCACGTGGCGGGGTTTACCTTGGCGGTGGTATCGTTCCACGTTTGATCGATTACTTCAAAACGTCGCCCTTCCGGCCGCGCTTCGAGGACAAGGGCCGTTTTTCCGCCTACATGGCGGCCATTCCGGTTTATGTCATCGATAGCCGCTACCCGGCCCTCATCGGGGCCAGCGCAGCGCTGGCGGCGCATCTGGAGCACTGAGCATGCTGGAAAGAATCAAGTCGCAACTGGACACCCTGTCCTCGGCCGAACGCAAAGTAGCCGAGCTGGTGCTGGCCCAACCCTATACCATGATGCAGGCGGCGGTAGCCGACATCGCGCGCAACGCCAGCGTGAGCCAGCCCACCGTCATCCGCTTCTGCCGCTCCATGGGCTGTGCCGGCCTACCGGATTTCAAGCTCAAACTGGCCGGCAGCCTGGTCACCGGCGTGCCTTATGTGCACTCCAGCGTGCGACCTGAGGACCCCACCTCCGAAATCGTGGCCAAGGTGTTCGACAACACCGTGTCCGCGCTGCTCAAGAGCCGGCACGACGTCAACCCGCAGGCCATCGAGGCCGCCATCGACGCCATCTCCCGCGCGCGCCGCGTGGAGTTTTACGGCCTGGGCAACTCCGGCATCACCGCCGCCGACGCCCAGCACAAATTCTTCCGCTTCGGCATTTCCACCGTGGCCTACGCCGACACCCACATCCAGATGATGGCGGCGTCGGTGCTGGGCCCGGACGACGTGCTGGTGGCCATTTCCAGCTCCGGTCGCTCGCGCGAACTCCTGGACGCGGTGGAAGAAGCGCTGGCCTCCGGTGCCACGGTGGTGGCGCTGACCGCCAGCGGCTCGCCACTGGCCCGCGCCGCCAGCATCGCGCTGATGGCGGACACGCCGGAAGACAACGAAACCTACAGTCCGATGATCTCGCGCATCATCCACCTGGTGCTCATCGACGTACTGGCGGTGGGCGTAGCCCTGCGCCGCGGCCCCGATGTCATCGGACAGCTGGAAAAAACCAAGCACAGCCTCAAGCAAAAGAGGCTGGCCACCAACAGGACAAATGAGGACAACCCCGATGCCTAACCTGACCCAGCTGCCGGCCTGGCAGTCGCTGTGGGATCACTTCGCCGAAGCCAAGCAGCGCCACATGCGCGAACTGTTTGCCGAAGACCCCGACCGCGCCGATCGTTACTCGCTGGAAGTGGGCGGTCTGTTCCTCGATTACTCCAAGAACCGCATCACCGACGCCACCCTCAGCGGCCTGATGCAACTGGCGCGCGAATCCGGCCTGCCCGATCGCATCAAGGCCATGTTCAAGGGCGAGAAGATCAACAGCACGGAAAACCGCGCCGTGCTGCACGTGGCGCTGCGCAATCGCACCAACTCGCCCATCCATGTGGACGGCGAAGACGTGATGCCCAAGGTGAATTCGGTGCTGGAACGCATGGGCAAGTTCGCCCACGCCGTGCGCTCGGGCGAATGGCTGGGCTACACCAACCAGCCCATCACCGACATCGTCAACATCGGCATCGGCGGTTCCGATCTTGGCCCGCTGATGGTATGCAGCGCGCTCAAGCCCTTCGGCCATCCGCGCATGAACATGCACTTCGTCTCCAATGTGGACGGCGCGCAGCTGAAGGAAACGCTGAAGAAAGTCCACTCCGAAACCACCCTGTTCGTTGTGGAATCCAAAACCTTCACCACGCAGGAAACCCTCACCAACGCGCTCACCGCGCGCGACTGGTTCTTGCAGCGCGCCCGCGACGAAAAGGCCGTAGCCAAGCACTTCGTGGCTGTGTCCACCAACCAGAAGGCCGTGGCCGATTTCGGCATCGACCCATCCAACATGTTCGAATTCTGGGACTGGGTGGGCGGCCGTTACAGCCTGTGGTCGGCCATCGGCCTGCCCATCATGCTGTATCTGGGCGAGGAGAACTTCACCGAGCTGCTCAACGGCGCGCACATCATGGACCAGCATTTCCGCAATGCGCCGTTCGAACAAAACATGCCGGTGCTGCTGGCCATGATCGGCATCTGGTACATCAACTACTACGGCGGCGGCAGCCATGTGATCGCCCCCTACGACCAGTACCTGCACCGCCTGCCGGCCTTCATCCAGCAACTGGACATGGAGTCCAACGGCAAACAGGTGCAAGTGGACGGCACCCCGGTGAACTTTGAAACCGCCCCCATCATCTGGGGCGAAACCGGCATCAACGGCCAGCACGCCTTCTTCCAGCTCTTGCATCAGGGCACCCACATTTCGCCGATCGACCTGATCGCCTCGCTGGAGGGCCAGGGCAGCCTGCCGGGCCACCATGAAATCCTGCTGGCCAACGTATTTGCCCAGGCCGAAGCCTTCATGCGCGGCAAAACAGCCGACGAAGTGCGCGAAGAGCTGACCAAGCAAGGCATGAGCGGCGAGGCGCTGGAAGCGCTGGTGCCGCACAAGGTGTTTGGCGGCAACCGCCCCACCAACACCCTGCTGATGCACCGGCTGGACCCGCGCAACCTCGGCTCGCTGATTGCCCTCTACGAACACAAGATCTTCGTGCAAGGCGTTATCTGGGGTATCAACAGCTTTGACCAGTGGGGCGTGGAACTGGGCAAGCAACTGGCCAAGACCATTCATGCCGAGCTGACCGGCAAGCTGAAAAACGCCGAGCACGACAGCTCCACCCGGCGTCTGATCCAGCTGTATCGCCAGGCCAACAAGTAAGCCCGAACCGCGCCGGGCAAGGTTGGCCGATAGGCTGCCCGTCGGTAGCGGGCACAAAAAAACGCCGCTCATCCGAGCGGCGTTTTTCTTGATCATGCGCCGGCAACCCGGCGCAGACCCGGCATCAGAAGTTGTACTTGGCCGAGTAGATCATGGCGTTCTGGTACACGCTGGTGCCCAGCTTCTGGTCGGCGTAACGGTATTGCACGCCGGTGGTGAAGTGCTTGCTCACGTTCCACCACAGCGCGATGGCGCCGTTCTGGCCAGTGTGGCTGTTGT
Source organism: uncultured Aquitalea sp. (assembly GCF_945957525.1). GTDB lineage: Bacteria > Pseudomonadota > Gammaproteobacteria > Burkholderiales > Chromobacteriaceae > Aquitalea. The sequence goes on from NZ_CAMFLA010000001.1 coordinate 304,431, forward strand.
AGTTGGGGGTGAACTTGTCCTTGCGGGCGAATTCGGTTTCATGCCACTGGCTCACCAGGAAGGACTGACCGAAAGCGCTGAACGGGTACAGCAGCACGTAGCCGGCCATCCAGCCGTTGAAGCCGGAATTCACGCCGAAAGCGTCCAGCTCGTTATGCGCGCCGATGAAGGGCTTGATGGTCAGGTTGCCGAACTTCAGGTCGGTGCCCAGGCCCAGCACGCGGTTCTGGGTGAAGAACTCGTTGCCGCGGGTGTCGTACACGTGAGCGTACAGCTGTACCGGCACGTCGCCGATGCGGGTCATGTTGAAGCGGGCAATCGCCTTGGTGGTGTAACGCTGGTCATGGCCTTCCTGACCATTGCCGCTCTTGCCCGGGTTTTCCAGGTCGAAGAAGCCGTACAGTTCGCCCCACTGGCCGCCCATGCCGCCTTCCAGCTCCAGGTATGCGAAGTCTTTCTTGCCGCTCTGGCCGGTGGTGCGGCTGGACCAGTCGAGGTAGTTGGCGCTAACGTCGCCCCAGGACCAGTTGTCGGCGTGAGCGAATGCGGCGCTGCCCATCATGGACAGGGCCAGCAGCAGATTGCGAGCTTTCATTTGTAATTTTGCCTAAGTGTGAACTTTGTTTTCGTTGAGACCCGCGTATGCGCTACGGGGGGCGCGCAGAGTAACGCAAGTGCTTTGATATTGAAAAGTTTCACGCAGAGGCAATACGCATTGCACGTATGTTTACGTAGTATTTCCGCAACATTATGTAAATGTGCTGAAAGCGTGTCTGACAAATCGGCACAAAGCTTGAAACTGCCTGAATCGATTATGTTTTCACTTGAAGAAATATTCCGTCGGCCAACCGTAGCGCTTCAGGCTCACCCGTCCATTGTCGGACAATGCCACGCCCTCGTTCTCCAGCAACAGCTTTTGCAAATCGGCATGATGACTGCCCGGTCGCGACACGCGGCCCCCCGCGCCCAGCACCCGGTGCCAGGGTGCCCCGCATCCCTCAGGCAAACCACTCAGCAATTTGCCCACATGGCGGGCATGACGCGGATAGCCGGCCATGGCCGCCAGCGTGCCATAGGTGCAAACACAGCCGGGCGGGATATCGCCGATCAGGGCCAGCACGGCCTGTTCGAATCCGGGCGGCATGGCGTCAGCGATAGCGGGCGTTGCTGACGAAGGGATTGTGACGCTTCTCCTCGCCCAGCGTGGTGAGCGGGCCGTGGCCCGGGATCACCACCACCTCGTCGGGCAGGGCGAACAGCTTGTTCTCGATGGCGTCTATCAGCTGCTGATGATTGCCCATGGGAAAGTCCGTGCGCCCAATGGAGCCCTGAAACAACACATCGCCCGCCACCAGCAGCGCAGCCTCCGGGCTGTAAAACACCACATGGCCCGGCGTGTGGCCCGGGCAGTGGATCACTTGCAAGGTTTCCCGCCCCACGCTGACCGTATCGCCTTCGGCCAACCATCGCTGCGGCGTCAGCGCCGGCACGGAAGGAAAACCGAACATGCGCCCCTGATGTGGCAACTGGTCCAGCCAGAAGCTTTCCGCCTCTTGCGGGCCTTCAATCGCCACGCCCAAGCGCTCGGCCAGCTCGGCCGCGCCGCCGGCGTGATCGATATGGCCGTGGGTCAGCAACAGTTTGGTCACCGTCAGTTTGCGCTCGGACAGCCAGGCAAGGATGCGCTCCACATCGCCGCCGGCGTCCACCACCGCGGCTTCGCGGGTGGCGTCGCACCACAGCACGCTGCAATTCTGGGCAAACGGAGTAACAGGAATCAGGTGATAGCGCAGGGACATGGCAGGCTCGGCAAAATACGGAGAATGCCGCGATTGTGGCATGCAGGCCGCGCCCGGGCCAAGCTTGTCGAGGCAAGCGGCGGATTACAGGTAAAATGCCGCTTTTGCCGTTTGCCGAAAGCCCGCCATGAGCCTCATCCCTGAAATCCGTCCGCAACAATCCATCGAGCTGCTCAAGGAACTGCACATCCTCACCCGCGACGGCAAAATCAATCAGGACAGCCGGCGCAAGCTCAAGCAGGTGTACCACCTATACCAGTTCATCGAACCCCTGATGCAAGACGTACTGACGCAAAAGGGCGACGTCACGCTGGCCGACCATGGCGCGGGCAAATCCTATCTGGGCTTCATCCTCTACGACCTCTTCCTCAAGGACAAAGACCTCGGCCGCGTCTTCGGCATCGAAACCCGCCCGGAACTGGTCAGCCGCTCGGAAGAACTGGCCGCCCGCCTCGGCTTTGGCCGCATGGATTTCCTCAACCTCACGGTAGAAGAATCCATCACCTCCAGCCAACTGCCCCAGCAGGTGGACATCATTACCGCCCTGCATGCCTGCAACACCGCCACCGACGACGCCATCCGCTTCGCTCTGGCCAAGGACGCCCGCTACATCGTGCTGGTGCCCTGCTGCCAGGCCGAAGTAGCCACGGTGCTGCGCCAGAAAAAGAACGAAACCTTCGGCAAGACCCCGCTCTCCGAACTGTGGCGCCACCCCATCCACACCCGCGAATTCGGCAGCCAGCTCACCAATGTGCTGCGCTGCCTGCAGCTGGAAGCGCGCGGCTACCAACTCACCGTCACCGAACTGGTGGGCTGGGAACACTCGATGAAAAACGAGCTGATCATCGCCAAGAAAACCGGCAAGGGCAAAAAAAGTGCCCGCGAACGGCAAGAAGCCATTCTGGAAGAACTCAACCTCAACGAACTGCGCGAACGCTTCGTGTATTAACCCCGCTCGCCCGGCGTCGGGGGCATTGTCGGCGCCGCCCTCGCCCCGCACAGCGTGCGCCAAAGGCGCCCCTTCACCCGGCGCCGCTGAAAAGCCACGGGGCGGGAGGGGGCGGGATCACGGCCCCGGGGTACTGGCGCTGGATTGCGGGGCCAATCTGGGGGTGCATAAGGTGGAGTGGGCGCGCTTTCTCTATGGTTGGAGCCATGTAGTGGCCTTTGAAGCGCAGGAGAAAATCTATTACGCGCTGTGCGGCAATATCGCGCTCAACAATTGCCTTAACGTGAATGCGCTCAATTCGGCCGTGGGAAACCGCTGTGGCCAGATCGACATTCCCGAGCCTGACTACCTGACGCCAGGCTCCTTCGGCAGCCTGGAGCTGCAAGCCTCCGATCACAATGAATTCATCGGCCAGCCGCTGGACTACACGGCTCGTACCATCCGCATCGACATGGTGACGCTGGATTCACTGAATCTGCAGCGCATTGATCTGATCAAGCTGGATGTGGAAGGCATGGAGCAACAAGTGCTGGAGGGCGCCGCCGGCTCGCTGGAACGCTGCCGGCCCATGGTGTTTCTCGAGACGCTGAAGGCCGATATGAACGTCACCGGGCCCTGGCTGGCGTCGCGCTGCTACCGGCTGTTTCCCGCCGGCATCAATCTGTTGGCTGTACACGAAAGCGACCCGGCCCTGCCGCGTCTGAAAATGAAAACGGCAGGCTCAGTCTGATCTGAGCCTGCCGTTTTTCTGCCCGCCCAAGCGCGCGGCGCAAGGGAGGATCAACCGCTGTTGCGCAAGCCGGCGGAGGTGCCGTTGATGGTGAGGTGAATGGCGTACAGCGCCTCGGCGTCGTCGGGATTTTCACGCAGGCGTTGCAACAAATCGGCCTGCAGCAAATTGAGCGCGTCCAGATAAGGCAGGCGGGTTTCCAGGCTGCGGTACAGGGTGGGATTGTCCGCCAGCAAGCGGGTTTGACCGGTGATGGCGAAGAAGGCGTCGTGCGTTTTGCGCCATTCGCTTTCAATCTGGCCAAACAGTTTGTCGGCCAGCGCTCTATCCGACACCAGCGCGGCAAAGCGGCGGGCGATGCCCAGATCGGCCTTGGCCAGTACCTGCTCCATATTGGACAGGATGACCTGGAAGAACGGCGAGGTGCGGTACAAGCCTTGCAGACGCGCCAGCCCTTCGTCGCCGTGACGGGCGATATAGGCGGACACCGCCGAACCGAAGCCGAACCAGCCCGGCAGCATCACCCGCGATTGCGACCAGGAGAACACCCAGGGGATGGCGCGCAGGTCCTTGATGCTGGAGAGGCTCTTGCGCGAGGCCGGGCGGCTGCCGATGTTGAGCTTCGCGATGGCGTTGATGGGCGTGGCTTCGAGGAAGTACTGCATGAAGCCCTCGGTTTCCACCAGCGCGCGGTAGGCCGCGAAGGCGGTGTCGGACAGCTCGTCGAACACATCGCCGTCGGCCTCGCCGCTGGGGTGGCTGGTGAGGCTGGCTTCCAGCGTGGCGGCCACCAAGGCTTCCAGATTGCGCAGGCCGATGTCCGGATCGGAATACTTGGACGCGATGACTTCGCCCTGCTCGGTAATGCGGATGCGCCCGGCCACGCTGCCGGCTGGCTGGGCCATGATGGCCTCGTAGGACGGGCCGCCGCCGCGCCCCACCGAGCCGCCGCGACCATGGAACAGGCGCAGCTTGACGCCGGCCCGTTCAAAGCTGTTCACCAGCCGCTGTTCCGCCTTGTACAGCTCCCACTGGCTGGTGAGATATCCGCCATCCTTGTTGCTGTCGGAATACCCCAGCATCACTTCCTGCGTCAGGCCGCGGCTTTGCAGCAGCTGGCGATACCACGGCAGGGCGAACAACGCGTCCATGATGTCGGTGCAGCCGGCCAGGTCGGCGATGGTTTCAAACAAGGGCACCAGATTGAGGCTGGACACCGGCACGCCGTTCACCAGCCGGATCAGGCCGGTTTCCTTGAGGATGAGCGCCAGCGAGAGGATGTCGCTGACGGTGGCGCAGTTGGAGATGATGCTCTGGCTGATGGCTTCCTGCCCGAACTGGCGCTGGATCAGCGCCGCCTCACGGAAGATGGCCAGCTCTTTTTCGGTGTCGGCGCTGTAATCCTGATAGGGCGAATACAACATGCGCGGCGTGGACAGTTCGCGCAGCAACACGCGAATGCGCGCCGGCTCGTCCAGCGCGGTGAACTGCTCCAGCCCGGCGCTGGCGAACAATTCGCTCACCACCGCTTCATGCGTGCCGGCAAACTGGCGCAGATCCACCGGCATCAGGAAGAAGCCGAATACTTCCACGGCGCGGCGCAGACGCGAGAGCCGGCCTTCGGCCAACAACGAGCTGCCGTGCGCGGCCAGCGAATCAGCCACCGTGGCCAGATCGGCCTGCAACTCGTCTGCGCCGGCATAGGCTTCGCCGGCCGGCCAGCGGCCGCGCACCGGCAAACCCAGTTCGGCAGCCTTGCCCAGCAAGCGCGACTCCATCGCCGCCAAAGCGCGGCGATAGGGTTCTTGCTCGCGGCTTTCCTTGGTGTCCGGCGTGCGGTCCGCCAGCGCTTGCAAGGCCGGGCTCACCGACACATGGCGCGCGGACAGCGACAGCTCGCGGTACAGTGCGGCCAGTTCGTACAGATAATGTTCAAACGCCTGGGTGGCTTGCAGGGTGAAAGCGTGACGCAACACCGTGGCGTTGACGTTGGGGTTGCCGTCGCGATCGCCGCCGATCCAGCTGCCCACACGGATGAAGGGCGGCAGGGCCGGGGTCTGGCCCCAGGCGGCGCGCACTTCGTGCCCCAGCCGCTCATACAGCCGCGGCAGGGCGGAGAAGAAGGTCATCGGGTGGTAGGCCACGCCGTTCTTGATTTCGTCCTCCACCGACAGCTTGAAATGACGGATTTCCGAGGTTTGCCACAGGGACAGGATCACCCGCTTGAGCTTGCCGTCCAGCTCGTCTTCCTCTTCCGGCGTGATGTCCGGCGAACCGAGCTGACTGAGGAATTTGCGCACGGCGCGGTGGCCGTCCAGCACGCTCTGGCGCTGCACTTCGGTGGGGTGCGCGGTAAGGATGGCCCCCACATACGATTCCTTCAGCGTGTCGGCCAGCTTGTCGAAACCGATGCCATCCTGTTTCAAGCGAGCCAGCGCGCGATTGAGGCTGCCCTGCTGCGGGGCGGAGCCGGCAATCTGGTGCGCGCGACGGCGGCGGGTGTGGTGCAGGTCTTCCGCAATATTGAACAGCTGCGCATACAAGCCACAGGCGCGCACCAGCGCGGTAGTGGCTTTGGGCGACAGCCCGGCCGGCAGCGGCAGCGAGCGCTGCTCCGGCGTACGGGCGGCAATGGCGCGCACTTCTTCGCATACTTCGGCGCCTTCCTGCTCCTGCAGGATGTTGCCCAACAAGCGGTCAAGGCGCGCCAGGTCGGCGCGCAAAGGCAGATCCTTGTCCTGATCAGTCATCGTATTCCTGTCCTTCGATCGTTGTTGCCGGGTCGGCCTGTGGCTGCCCGATCTGTTTTCAAAACCCTGAACCGTTTCACCGGCGGGCAGTCCCGTGAGTCAAACGGCTCTCCCTGAAAATCACGCGTTGCCAAGCAGAGGCTTCTGTTTATCAAGCTGAAACAGAACCCCATCATAGGGGGCATCTTCCTTGTAGTGGGTCAATTACCCGATTTTTCTGTTGCAGCGTGTCATTCACGCCGCATAAGCCCTGTCTGGACTGGTTTTACCCTCCCCGCTCCGGCGGCGACACCAGCCCGCCTCTACTCGGCAGACGGGGTGGCTGCCGCGCTTCAGCGCGGCTTTGCCCTGCACCCTGTTTGCCACGCCATGCCGGCGGAATGGCTTTTCCTTGATCCGGGCCCAGGCGCAGCCTGCCGCTCATGCTAGAATCCTGCGCAATTCCGCTTCCGTCAGGACCCCGATTTCATGGACAAGATCGTCATCGCCAGCCGGGAAAGCCGTCTGGCCATGTGGCAGGCCGAACACATCCAGAGCCGCCTGCAAGCCCTCTACCCGCATCTCACCGTCGAGATCCTCGGCATGACCACCCAGGGCGACCAGATCCTGGACAAAACGCTGTCCAAGATCGGCGGCAAGGGCCTGTTCGTGAAAGAACTGGAAGTGGCCCTGGCCGAAGGCCGTGCCGACCTGGCCGTGCACTCCATCAAGGACGTGCCCATGGTGTTGCCCGAAGGCTTCGCCCTGGCCGCCATCTGCGAACGCGAAGACCCGCGCGACGCCTTTGTTTCCAATCAGTACGCCAGCCTGTCCGAGCTGCCCGCCGGCGCCGTAGTAGGCACCTCCAGCCTGCGCCGCGAATCGCAACTGCGCGCCCGCTTTCCGCATCTATCCATCAAACCGCTGCGCGGCAATGTGCAAACCCGCCTGCGCAAGCTGGACGACGGCGAGTACGACGCCATCATTCTGGCGGCCGCTGGCCTGAAGCGTTTGAACCTGCACGACCGCATCCGTAGCGAACTCGCCCCGTCCGAAAGCCTGCCGGCCGCCGGCCAAGGCGCGCTGGGCATTGAAATCCGCGCCGACCGCGCCGACATGCAGGCCCTGCTGCTGCCACTGAACCACCCGGACACTCACGCCTGCGTCAGCGCCGAACGCGCTCTGGCGCGCGAGCTTGGCGGCAGCTGCCAAGTGCCGTTGGGCGCCTTCGCCACGCTGAGCGACGACACCCTGACGCTGGGCGGCTTTGTCGCCCATCCGGACGGCTCCGTGATGCTGACCGCCGCCGCCAGCGCTCCGCGCGACTATGCCGACGCACTGGGCCGCGCCGTGGCCAAAAAGCTGCTGGACGACGGCGCCGCGCCGCTGATCGCCGCCGTCCTCAAGGACCAGTGATGAGCCTCGCCGGGCGCCGCATTCTGCTGACTCGCCCCGAGGAGCAAAGCGCCCGCCTGTTGTCGCTGCTGGTCGCCGAGGGTGCGGACGCCCGCCTGTTTCCGGTCATGCGCATCGCGCCCGAACCGGCCGCACAAGCCAGGTTGGCCGAAGCGGCCGTCTGCGCGGACTGGCTGGTTTTTGTCAGCCCCACCGCCATCGATCAGGCCTGGCCACACCTGCAAGGCCGCCTGCCGGTCTCGGCGCGCCTGGCCTGCGTGGGCGCATCCAGCGCACGCAAACTAGCGGCCTTGTCGGGCCGCGATGTGCTGCACCCGCAAGACGGCAACGACAGCGAAGCCCTGCTGGCCCTGCCCGAACTGGCAGCTATCGCCGGACAGCGTTTTCTGATTGTGCGCGGCTCGGGCGGACGCCCGCTACTGGCGGAAACCCTTGCCTCGCGCGGCGCGCGCGTCGACTTTGCCGAGATCTACCGGCGCGAGGACGGCGAGCCCGACTGGAGCCTGCTACAGCCCCCTCTGCCCGATGCCATTGTGGTCACCTCCAGCGAGATGGCCGCGCAATTGTTCCGTCTGGCTGGTTCGGCAAGGACGACAACGTTACAATGCTTGTTGTATTGCGTGCCGCACCCGCGCATCGCCGAGCAACTGGCCGGCCTGGGCGCGAGCCGCATCATGACAACCCGGGCCGACGACGCAGCGCTGGTCGCCGGTCTCAGAGAATGGTTCAGCCGTCACCCATGAGCGAAACCCAGACTGTCGACACCCCCTCCGTACCCCGCAAGAAGCCGCTGAATCTGGCGCTGCTGCTGTCCATCGCCGCGCTGGGCCTGACCGGCTGGCAGCTGTACAGCACCCAGCAAGAACTCCAGACCGTGCGTCAGGAGCTGGCCGGCAGGTTGGCCGAAGGCAACGGGGCCGCCAAGGAACTGCGCGGCATGACCGAGCAGGCGCTCACCGCCGCTCGCGCCACCGACGCCAAGCTGGCGGTGCTGGACGCCCGCGTGAGCGAATCCGCCGGTCAGTACGCCACCCTCAACGGCATGTACCAGGAGCTCACCAAGAACCGCTCCGACTGGCTGCTCTCCGAGGTGGAACACACACTCTCCATCGCCAGCCAGCAACTGCAACTGGCCGGCAACGTGCCGGCTGCCATCTCGGCGCTGGACATGGTGGATGCCCGGCTGTCCAAGTTTGACCGCCCGCAGCTGATCGGCGTGAAAAAAGCCGTAGCCACCGATCTGGAAAAACTCAAGGCGCTGCCTTATCTGGATACCGTGGGCCTGACCGTCAAGCTGGATCGCCTGATGCTGAGCGCCGACAACCTGCCGTTGGTGGTGGACGCGCATCACCTGCAGGACCAACCGGGCAAAAAGGCGGCCGCGCCGACCAATGCGCCAATCTGGGAACGCCTGCTGTCCGATATCAGCAAGAGTCTGGGCGAGCTGGTGCACATCCGTCGCATGGACAAACCCGAAGCGCTGCTACTGTCGCCCGAGCAATCCTTCTTCCTGCGCGAAAACCTCAAGATGCGCCTGCTGGATGCCCGCCTGGCGCTGATCCAGCGCGACGGCGTCACCTATGAAGCGGACATTGCCGCCGCGCAGAATTACGCCCAGCGCTACTTCGACAACGACGCCGCCGCCACTCGCCAGTGGCTGGCCACGCTGATCGAACTCAAGAGCGCCCCGTTGAGCGTCACGCTGCCGGACCTGAACGCCAGCCTGAAGGCCGTGCGCGATGCGCAGGGCAACAAAGGGGAATAAGCAGTGAAATTTGCCCTGTGGATCATCGGCCTGTTCGCGCTGGCCGTGGTGGTGGGACTCACCGCCACCCTCAATACCGGTTACGCCATCCTGTTTCTGCCGCCGTACCGGATGGAAATCTCCTTCAACCTGCTGCTAGTGGGCATTGTCGCGCTCATCATCCTGGCCCATGGCGCGCTGCGCCTGATCAGCGTCACCGCCGGGCTGCCGGCGGAAGTGCGCCGTTTTCAGCGCCAGAAAAAGTTGAAAGCCGCCCGTCACGCCCTGCGCGAATCCGGTATCGCCTTTTTTGAAGGCCGCTTCCAGAAAGCCGAGCGCGAAGCGCTCAAGGCCATGGACGACGAGTACGCACCGGAAAACCAGGCGCTGGCCCTGCTGTTGGCCGCCCGCTCCGCCGGCGCAACCGGTGATCTGGAAAAGCGCGACAGCTATCTGCAAAAGCTGGACACCCTGCCCGAGCGCCTGCAGCTGGCCCGCCACATGCTGGACGCCGAGCTCAAAGTGGAAGCCAAGGACGCGCTGGGCGCGCTGGCCGCCATCGAACGCGCCCGCGCCCTGTCGCCCAACCTCACCAACGCCCTGCGTCTGGAATTGAAAGTGCGCCTGCTGCAACGCCAGCCGGAAGCTGTGCTGGCGCTGACGGAAAAACTGCTCAAGTCCGAAGCGCTGGAGCCGGCGCAAGCACGCCGCTACCGTCTGGCTGCTTACAGCCAGCAACTGGCCGGCTTTGTCGGCGGCAAGGAAGTGCGCGACTGGCTGCGCCGCATTCCGGACGCCGAACGCACCAATCCCAAGCTGGTGACCGAAGTGGTAGAGCGCCTGATCGCGCTGGAGGACTACGACTACGCCGCCACCCTGTTGGCCGAAGCGCTGGCCGACGAAGACCAGGCCACGCCGGAACTGGCGCGCGAGCTGGGCAAGCTGGCGGAGCGCCTGTCGCCGGACAAGCGGCTGGAGCTGATGCGCGATGCGGAAGGCTGGCTCAAAACCCGCCCGCGCGATCACATGCTGCTGCTGGCGCTGGGCCGTCTGGCGATGGGCCAGCAGCTGTGGGGCAAGGCTCAAAGCTATCTGGAGGCCAGCACGTCCATTCAGGCCACGCTGTGCGCCCACGCCGAACTGGCCCGCTTGTTCGAGATTACCGGCAAGGAAGACAAAGCCGCGCTGCATTACCAGCGCAGTCTCGAGTTGGCGCTTGAGATGGGCGTCTGACCACTCATCCGCCAACAGTCAAAAGCCCGCGCATGCGGGCTTTTTGTTTGCCAAAGGAAAGACCCGTCCCACACTGATGACCAACTTCCTGCGGCCATGAAAAAGCCCGCCAATGCGGGCTCTTTCATTGGCATCGGGCCAAGACCGCCCGACAACCGGGCTTACTGACGCGCGAACAACACCGTGTCCTTGTCGCTCTTCAAGGCCAGCTGGCCGTTTTGCAGCGCCACTTCCGGCTGGGCGGACAACAAGGACTTCAGCGCGTTTTCGCGCTGATCCAGCGGCGGCACGCAAGCCATCATGGTGGAAATCATCATGCCGGTCTTGAGCTTGCCGGCCTCGATGCTCACCGGGCCGCTCAAGCGGTTGCAGCCGGCCCAGGCACCTACGCGGCCTTCGGCAAACTCCAGCGTGTAGGGCTTGCTGTCGCCAGCGTTTACCTGCTGCCACTTGCCTTGCAGACTGGCGATATCCGGCGGCGCGGGATGACTGGCGGGCGCGGTGGCGGCGCAAGCGCTGAGAGCCAACGCGGCAAGGGCGGGGAGAATCAGTTTTTTCATCGGTATTCCTTTCTGTCTGGCGTTCAAACGCGCCGGCAGGGCGCGACAGCGCGGGTCAGAACCCGCCACGATCAGCCGCCAACGGTTTCGCTGAAAACAACGCGATCTAGAATGGTGCGCATAGACGAACCGTCAGCCGGCGGATTGGCCACGGCCTGATAACGCACCTTCACGTAATAGCTGGTGCCCGGCTTGGGATCGAAGCCTTCGATTTCCCCGTAAAAGTTCTGCCAAGGGGCTTTGTCGTCACCGCGCACTTGCAGGCAAGACATTTGCCCTGCGCCGGCCGAGCACGGTTTGCGCTCCGCGCCCACGAACAGATACTGCGGTTGCTGCGCCAAGGACAAGGCCGGCGCAGCACGACGCGCCGGCACCGGCGGCGGCAGACGGTCGAAATGGTACTTGCCCTTGTCCGAGCTCAAGGTCAGCTTTTGCGCCATGTCGTCCACCTGGATGCGAAAAGGCGCAGACAAGAAGGCAACCAGTGCCTGCTCCTGCTTCATGACGGCGGGGGCGCACATCATGCGCGTCGTGGCCACCGCCAGCTTGCCCTGCTCGTCGCTGTTGGCGACAAAGCGGTTGCAACCGGCAAAGCCGGTGATGCCCTTGTCGCGGAAGGTCAGCGTGGGGGCCCGGCCTTCATGGCCGGGGGTCTGGCTGAGCTGCCATTCGGTGCCGATTAGATTGGGCTGAGCCAATGCGGCCAGCGGCGTCAGGGCCGCGATCAACGCGGCGCAAGCTTTGTTCATGCCACCTCCATTAACAAACTCTAATGTTATTCGAAACCTGTTCCTCGGAATAGTTCCAACGGTAACCCAGCACAAGCCTGCTTGTCGCTGTCAGGCAGCGGAAAAAAAATGCCCCGCTTGCGGGCGGGGCATTGCGGCGAGCGGGCACGATGGCCCGCACAGGCTAGATCAGTGAACGATGCCTTTCACCAGATCCTCCACCACCTTCTTGGCGTCGCCGAACACCATCATGGTCTTGTCCATGTAGAACAGCTCATTGTCCAGACCGGCGTAACCCACGCTCATCGAGCGCTTCACCACGATGACAGTGCGCGCCTTGTGCGCCTCCAGAATCGGCATGCCGTAGATGGGGCTGGCCTTGTCCTTCTGCGCCGCCGGGTTCACTACGTCATTGGCGCCGATCACCAGCACCACGTCGGTGTTGGAGAAGTCGGAATTGATCTCCTCCATTTCCAGCACTTGCTCGTACGGCACTTCGGCTTCGGCCAACAGTACGTTCATGTGGCCCGGCATGCGGCCCGCCACCGGGTGAATGGCGTAACGCACGGTGACGCCTTTCTCGTGCAGCAGTTCGGCAAATTCCTGCAAGGCATGCTGGGCGCGCGATACCGCCAGGCCGTAGCCCGGTACGATCACCACGCTGTCGGCATTGCCCATCAGGAAAGCCGCGTCTTCCGCCGAGCCCGATTTATAGTTCTTCGGGCCGGATGCGCCAGCCGGGCCGGCGGCGGCCGATTCCGCGCCAAAGCCGCCCAGCAGCACGGAGACGATGGAACGGTTCATGGCGCGACACATGATGTAGGACAGGATGGCCCCGGACGAACCCACGCACGCGCCGGCGATGATCAGCACCGGATTGTTGAGGGTAAAGCCGATGCCCGCCGCCGCCCAACCGGAGTAAGAGTTGAGCATGGACACCACCACCGGCATGTCCGCACCGCCGATGGGGATGATCAGCGTCACGCCCAGCGCCAGCGCGATGGCCAGCATGGCGAGGAAGGCCGCCTGACTGTCGGTGAAGAAATAAGCCATGCCAAAGCCCGCCATGGTCAGCGCCATCAGCAGGTTCAGCAAGTGCTGGCCGCTGAAACTGACCGCCTTGGAGCCGAACTTGCCGGACAATTTGCCATAAGCGATGACCGACGCGGTGAAGGTGATGGCGCCGATGAAGGCCCCGATGAACAGCTCCACCTTCTGCACCGGCGTGTGATGCACGCCGCTGTGGAAAATGGACGCCACCGCGATCAGCACGGCGGACAAGCCCACCAGCGAGTGCATGGCGGCTACCAGCTCCGGCATGCCGGTCATCTCCACCGTCTTGGCCTTCCATGCGCCGATGGCGCCGCCGGCCGCGATGGCGCCCACAATCAGCGCCACCACCGGTTTATCCATGATCAGGAAGGTGGTGCCGACGGCAATCACCATGCCGGCGATGCCGAACTTGTTGCCGCGCAAGGCGGTTACCGGGCTGGACAAGCCCTTGAGGGCCAGCACGAACAGCACGGCGGCCACGAGATACAACACTGCGGATACGTTTTCCATGGCCTCCCCTTACTTTTTCTTCTTCTTGAACATGTCCAGCATGCGCTGGGTCACCATGAAACCGCCGAAGATATTGATGCTGGCGAGAAAAATCCCCAGCGTGCCCAGTACCGACGTCAGCGTGATTTCGCTGCCGTTGATATCCACCACCTGCAGCATGGCGCCGACGATGATGATGCCGGAAATGGCGTTGGTCACCGCCATCAGCGGCGTGTGCAGGGCGGGCGTGACGTTCCACACCACGTGGTAGCCGACGAAAACGGCCAGCACGAAGATGGTGAGACTGGTAATGAACGGATCGACCATCTCGGTTCTCCTTTAGTTGGCCGAAGGGAAGCGCACCTGACCCTGATGGGTTACCAGCGTGGCCGCCAGCAGGTCGTCTTCCAGATTGAGGTTGAAGCCTTCCTTGCTCAGCATCAGCGAGAGGAAAGTCAGCAGGTTGCGCGCGTACAGGCTGGAGGCGTCGGCCGCCAGTTCGCCCGGCAGATTGAACTGGCCCACCACCGTCACGTGGTTGGCGGTTACCACCACCTCGCCCGGCTGCGTCAGTTCACAGTTGCCGCCGGCTTCCGCCGCGATGTCGATGATCACCGAGCCCGGCTTCATCGCCGCCACCACGTCGGCACCAATCAGCGTCGGCGCTTTCTTGCCCGGAATCAGGGCGGTGGTGATGATGATGTCGGCGGCGCGGGCATGCTTGGTCACCAGCTCGGCCTGACGACGCTTGTAGTCGTCGGACATTTCGCGGGCGTAGATGCCGTCGTTGGCCGCTTTCTCTTCATCCGTCATCGGCACTTCAATGAATTTGGCGCCCAGCGACTCCACCTGCTCCTTGGTGGACGGACGCACATCGGTGGCTTCCACTACCGCGCCCAGACGCTTGGCCGTGGCAATGGCCTGCAAACCGGCCACCCCTACCCCCATGATCAGCACCTTGGCCGGTTTCACCGTACCGGCGGCGGTCATCAGCATGGGCATGAAGCGCGGGTAGTAGTGCGTGGCCAGCAGCACGGCCTTGTAACCGGCAATGTTGTTCTGGCTGGACAGCACGTCCATGCTTTGCGCGCGCGTAGTGCGCGGCAGCAGCTCCATGGCGAAGGCCGATACGTTGCGGGCCGCCAATTGCGGGAAGGTGGCGTTCTGGTACGGAGCCAGCTGGCCGATCAGCACCGCGCCGGGCTTCAGCTCGGCAATGCCGGCCTCGTCCAGCGGGCGCACGCTCAGCACGATGTCGGCCGCGGCCAGCGCTTCGGCGCGGCTGGCGGCCAGGCTGGCGCCGGCTTCCTGATAAGCGGGGTCCAGCACGCCGGCGTACTGCCCTGCGCCCTGTTCCACCACCACGGTGTGGCCCATGGCGACCAGTTTTTTCACCGTTTCCGGTGTGGCCGCCACGCGCTTTTCACCTGCCAGCCTTTCGGCCGGGACAGCAATCTGCATGGTCAAGATCTCCTGCAATGGGTATGTCGAAAAAGAAAGCTCTGAGATAGCTAACGCCCGTGCGAGGCCGATTCGAACGAGCGTTTGAATTCTATTAAAAACACGACTGTTGATTTTGCGCAATACTTTTACGGAATTGCGACACTTGTCTATCGTATACCGTCGGACAATCCCGGCGGGAAAGGGCCAGATACTAGGCAGTCCTGCCGTGCAGGCTTGTGACCCAGATCAGACCGCAAGCAGGCTGCGCCTGCATGACAGCGACCCGTTCTTATGTTTTTTTGCCCGGCAGGGCAGAGGAGTCGGCTGTTGCGTCGCAGCAATAGTCTGATGACACTACCCCTTGGCCGCCGGCCTTGTAAAGCAGGGTTAACGATTAGTCGGCATGAATGGGGGGAAACCCCTGCAAGCCAAGCCTGGCAAGGGTTTGACGGGGTGAAAGCCGGCTTTCCGGCTGGTGGTCATTTGGAAAAGGCGCTTGGCGGATTCGCAACAGGCGCTTACGGGTTCAAGGACGACGCAAAGTCACGCCCAGCAAGCGATTGACGCTGCCATCCTTCACCATCGCGCGCAGGGCGGCGCAAACGCGGGCGCGTTCGGTTTGCCAGGGTGAACGGCGCGACAGGCCCAGTTGCCTTTCGTCCACACCATCCAGCAGCAAAGGTTGCTGCTTCAGCAGCCCCTGCCAGCCGCCGCGCGCCACCAGCGCCTCGCCGTGCTGGCGGTTGATGATGATGGCGTCTACCCGGCCGGCCAGCAGCTTGTTGAAATTGGAATGGATATTGGGCGCAGGCTCGCGCAACAGACGGGCGTCCGCGTCAAAGCGCGGCTGGTATTTCACCCCTTCCACCACCCCTAGCACCAGGCCGTAGAGATCCTCATAGCGCGTCACCTTGCGTGGGTCTGCGACGCGCGTATACACCACCAAGGGATTGGCCGGCGCGTAAGCCGGCGACAGGTAGTCGATGTAGGCGGCCCGGTCTGGCGAACTACGCACGCCGATCACCACGTCTGCCCGCCCCTGTTCCATGGCTTGCAGGCAGCGTTGGATGGGGCAATGCAGAAAGAGGAGCGGTGCGTTCAGTCGCTGCGCCAGCTCGCGGACAATGTCCACGTACGGACCGGCCGGCTCGCCGCGCGAGTCCAGCGTTTTCCAGGGCGGAAAGGTGTTGAAGGCCAGAATAAGCGGCCGCCCGGCAGCTTCGGCCAACAGGGGCGAAGCCAACAAGGCCAGCAATAGCAGCAAGCGTGGCAGGGTCACGGTCAGGGTGAAATTTTAAGTATTTTCACGAATCCTACCCGCTCTCGGCCCAACATGCTGAAGAATGTTCCTGGCGATGCTTGCAAGGGCTCTGCGGCGCGCAGCAGAGCGGGCTGCGCGGTCCCTGTCCGCCACAACTCGGCAGAACCAGCCAACTGGCTCTCACGACGCCGACAAGCAAAAACCCCGCGTTGCGGGGCTTTTGGTTAAGGTTGGCCGAAAGGCTCACTTTCCAATGCAAAAGCGGCTGAAGATCACGCCAAGCAGGTCGTCCGGGGTGAATTCACCCGTGATTTCCGACAGCGAGTTCTGCGCGGATCGCAGCTCTTCAGCGAAAATCTCCACTTGTTCCCATAAAATTTCCGCAGCTTCCATGTGCTCCGCCGCACGGCGGATGGCGTCCAGATGGCGTTCGCGCGCCAGGTACACGCCTTCGCTGTCGCCGCTGTAGCCAATCAGCTCCAAGAGACGGCCTTTGAGCAGATCCACCCCCTCATGGGTGCGGGCGGACAGGCGCACCACGGTATGGCCGGCCTCTTCCGTCAGGCTCGGCGCTTCGCCGGTAAGGTCGGTCTTGTTGTAGACGAACAGTCGCGGCAGACGCTCCGGCAGGCGGGACAGAATGGCCTCCACTCCGGCGGTGACGCCATCGCGGCTATCCACCAGCACCAGTGCCACATCGGCGCGCTCAATTGCTTGCCAGGTACGCTCGATGCCGATCTTTTCCACGACGTCTTCGGTTTCCCGCAGACCGGCGGTATCTATCACGTGCACCGGCACGCCGTCGATGACGATCTCCTCGCGCACCGTGTCGCGGGTGGTGCCGGCGATATCGGTGACGATGGCCACATCGTCGCCCGCCAGCGCATTCATCAATGAAGACTTGCCCACATTGGGCTGGCCCACCAGCACCACATGCATGCCTTCGCGCAGGATGGCGCCCTGCCGGGCGGTGGACTGCACCCGCACCAACTGGCCGCGCAGACGTTGCAGTTTGCCCAGCGCGTCGGCCTGCTGCAGGAAGTCGATTTCCTCATCGGGAAAGTCCAGCGTCGCCTCCACCAGCATGCGTAGGGTGATGAGGTCGTCCACCAGCTGGTGGATCTCATGCGAGAACGCGCCCTTGAGCGATTTGAGCGCGCTGCGGGCGGCGGTTTCGCTGCTGGCGTCGATCAGGTCGGCCACGCTTTCCGCTTGCGCCAGGTCCATCTTGTCGTTGAGAAAGGCGCGACGGGAGAACTCGCCCGGCTCCGCCAACCTGGCGCCCAGTGCCAGACAGCGCGCCAGCAGCATCTTCATCACCACCGGGCCGCCGTGACCCTGCAGCTCCAGCACGTCTTCGCCGGTAAAGCTGTTGGGGCCGGGAAAATACAACAGCAGGCCGTTGTCGATGGGCTGCCCCGCGGCATCAAGAAAATCGCTATACAGCGCATAGCGCGGGCGCGGGGTTTTGCCGCCGGTCAGCGCTTCGGCAAACGGCAGCAACTGGCGGCCGGAAACGCGGATGACGCCAACGCCGCCCCGGCCGGGGGCAGTGGCGATGGCGCAGATGGTGGCGGGGACGTAGGCGGTGCGCATGGCGGAATTCCTTGCAAGCCATCAGGTTGGCCGAAAGGGCCGGCAATCAGCCGTTTCGGTCAGCCTGCGGCGAATGTTTCACTCTATCAGGAAAAAAAGCCCGACCAGAGGCCGGGCTTTTTCTGGCGCTGCGGTCCGGATCAGGACTGCAGGGCGGCTTTCTTGCTGTGCTCGATGCTGCGGTTGATGTACCACTGCTGCGCGATGGACAGCACGTTGTTCACCACGTAGTACAGCACCAGACCGGACGGGAAGAAGAAGAACATGGCGGAGAAGGCCAGCGGCATGATCTTCATCATCTTCGCCTGCATCGGGTCGGTCGGCGGCGGGTTCAGGAAGGTTTGCAGGAACATGGTGGCAGCCATGATCACCGGCAGGATGTAGTACGGGTCCGGACGGGCCAGATCGTGGTACCACAAAATCCACGGCGCCTGACGCAGCTCCACCGACGCCAGCAGCGCCCAGTAAAGACCGATGAACACCGGAATCTGGATCAGCATGGGCAGACAGCCGCCCAGCGGATTCACCTTCTCGGTCTTGTACATCTCCATCACGGCTTGCTGGAACTTCATGCGATCGTCGCCGTGCTGCTCCTTCAGACGCTCCAGACGCGGCGCCAGCGCCTTCATCTTGGCCATGGAACGGTAGGAAGCGGCGGTCAGCGGATAGAACACGGCCTTCACGGTAAGCGTGAGCAGCACGATCGCCCAGCCCCAGTTCTGCACCAACGCATGCAGCTTGGTCAGCAGCCAGAACAACGGCGAGGCAAAGATGTGGAACATGCCGAAGTCCTTGGCGTATTCCATGCCGTCAGCCACCTTGCTGATCACGTCGTACTCTTCCGGGCCGGCAAACAACGGCACGGTGATGGACGCGGACTGACCCGGGTTGATGGTTTTCAGATCGACAGTGGCGGCGGCGGAGTAAAGACCGTTGTTGGCCTTCAGCTCGAAGCGGCAGGATTTGTCATCCTTGCACACGCTCTGACCGTTCAGCGGCTTCATGATCCAGGCAGTCATGAAGTAGTGCTGGATCATGGAAACCCATCCGTCGGTGGCGGTCTTGGCGTAATCGCCCTTGCCCTTGTCCAGATCGCCGAAATCGACCTTCTGGAACTTGTGCTCGGTGGTGTACACGGCCGGGCCGGTGAAGGTGTGCGCAAAGCGGCCTTCGCCTTCCGGCGCCTTGCCGTCGCGCAACAGACGATAGTAAGCGGTGGGCGCCAGCGGGGCGTTGCCGCCGTTGGTGATGTCGTAGCGCACGCCGATATCGTAGCTGCCCTTCTTGAAGATGTAAGTCTTGCTCACCTTCACGCCGTTGGCTTCAGGCGCGGTCAGTTTCACTTCCACCTTGTCGCCGTCCAGCGCATAGCTGGTTTTCTCGGCGGTGAACACGGTTTTGTGCGTCGGCAGCGCCGGGTTGCTGGCGGCCACCAGACCAGTTTGCGCCACATAGACGCGACCGTTCTTGTCGGTCAGCAGGGCAAACGGCTGCTTGCTGTCGGTAGCGGAATCGTGTTTCAGCAGTTCCAGCTGACGCAAATCACCACCGGTGGTGTCGATCTCGGCCTTTAGCACATCGGTGTTGACGGTGATGCGTTGACCGGCGCTCAGCTTGGCGGCGTCCGCCGGCTGGGCGGGGGCCGCATTGCCTGCAGCGGGCACACTCGTCTGGGCGGATTGGGTGTGCGCCGCCTGCGGAGCAGGCTTGGGCATGAAGTATTCCTGCCACAACAGCAGGATGCCCATGGACAGCACGATGAAGATTATGAGTCGCTTGGAATCCATCTCTCGATACCGGAAAGTTCAGGGAACCGGGTCATAACCGCTGCCGCCCCAAGGGTGGCAGCGCCCGATGCGTTTGATCGCCAGATAGCCGCCCTTGAGGGCGCCATGTTTCTTCACCGCCTCGATCGCGTAACTGGAGCAGGTTGGCGCAAAGCGGCAACGCGGCGCCAGCCATGGGCTGATGGCCAGTTGGTAAAAACGGATCAGGAGGATGAAGAGGCGTGACATCGTGCCAGTTTAACAAACAGAGCAGACAAAGCGGTGACAGCTTCAGCGCGGTTTGCCCTGGTGAAAGATTGTCGCGCCCGGACAACAAAATCCAGGGGCGGCAAGGTGGACTGGTTGAGGCGGAACCACTCGCGCACAGTGCGCTTGATGTAATTGCGGCGCACGGCGCGCTTGTGGACCTTCTTGCCTACCACCAGCCCTACTCGGGCATGAGCCAAGCCGTTTGGCCGGGCGTACACCTGAAACAGCGCGTTGCTGCGCGCCTGCCGCAAACTAAAAACGGATGAAAATTCATCCGTTTTTAACAGCCGGTGCGCACGGCGAAAGGGATAAGTCGGCAAGGACTTATACGGCCAGACGCTTGCGGCCCTTGGCGCGACGAGCGGCGATAACGGCGCGGCCACCGCGGGTCTTCATGCGAACGAGGAAGCCGTGAGTGCGCTTGCGACGGGTGGTGGAAGGCTGGTAAGTACGCTTCATGATAAAGAATTCCTGTTTCGAAACGGAAATAAACGCGTGATTTCACAGGAAACCATCGCTTTTGTCAATGCCAAATTTTTCCCCCACCTGTGGATAACTTTGGCGAAAACCGTTAGAATGTCGAAACTTATCGCACCCCACCCGCTGCGTAATAAATGAACGAAGGGCCTACCCCCACCAGGCCCGATGCGCGACAGCAGGGCGGTGCAACCCTTGCCAGCTGAACACACGCCTGCCGGCCGGCAGCGCCCGCCTCCCTGTATATCAAGGATGCGGCCACCGCGCCGACAGGCCCTTCCCGCCGCCAGCCACAACCCGCCGGCGGGCTTTTGCTTTTACTTGCGTGCACTTAATGACTGAACTGGATCAATTCTGGCCCGCCTGCCTCGCTCGTCTGGAGGCTGAACTGTCTTCACAGCAGTTCAACACCTGGATCAAGCCGCTGGCGGCCGAAGCCACCGACGAAGGCATCGCCCTGTTCGCGCCCAACCGCTTCATCATGCAGTTCATCAAGGATCGCTTCCTTGGCCGCATCGAAGAACTGGCGGTGGAGCTGGTGGGCGAAACCCCGGTGGAACTGCGCCTGGGCGCGCCGGCGAACAAACCCGTCGCCGTGGCCCCCGCCGCCGTGCCGGCTGGCCGCAAACCCGCGACCAACGCCAAACCGGCAGCCAGCGACGCGCCCAGCCCGGCCAAGCAAGCCGCGGTGAAAGCCATTGGCGGCAGTCACGAAAGCACGCGCCTCAACCCGTCCTTCACCTTTGAAACGCTGGTTACCGGCAAAGGCAACCAGCTGGCGCGCGCCGCCGCCATGCAGATTGCCGAAAACCCCGGCGATCAGGCCTACAACCCGCTGTTTGTGTATGGCGGCGTCGGCTTGGGTAAAACCCACTTGATCCAGGCCATCGGCAACCACGTATTTCAAAAGAACCCGCAAGCCAAGATTCGCTACATTCACGCCGAACGCTATGTGGCCGACATCATGCGCGCCTACCAGCACAAGGCGTTTGACGAATTCAAGCGCTACTACCACTCGCTGGACCTGCTGCTGATCGACGACATCCAGTTCTTCGCCGGCAAGAACCGCACGCAGGAAGAATTTTTCTACGCCTTCAACGCGCTGATAGAGGGCGGCAAGCAAGTCATCATGACCTGCGACACCTACCCCAAGCAGATTGAAGGCATGGAAGAGCGCCTGATCTCACGCTTCTCCTGGGGCCTGACCGTTGAAATCCAGCCGCCGGAGCTAGAAATGCGCGTGGCGATCCTGATGAAAAAGGCCGAGGCCGACAGCATCAAACTGGACCACACCGTAGCCTTCTTCATTGCCCAGAACGTGCGCTCCAACGTGCGCGAGCTGGAAGGCGCGCTCAAGCGCGTGGTGGCCTACGCCCGCTTCACCAACCAGAGCATCACGCTCGAACTGGTGAAAGAAGCGCTGAAAGACATCCTAGCCGCCGGCAACCGTCAGGTTACCGTGGACGCCATCCAGAAAACGGTGGCGGAGTACTACAAGATCAAGCTGTCGGACATGCACAGCAAAAAGCGCAGCCGCGACATCGCCCGACCGCGCCAGGTGGCCATGGCGCTGGCCAAGGAGCTTACCCAGCTTTCCTTGCCCAATATCGGCGACGCCTTTGGCGGCCGCGACCACACCACCGTGCTGCACGCCTGCAAAACCATTGCCGAGATGCGCGGCAGTGACGCCGACATGGCACACGATTACGATACGCTGCTATCCATGCTGCGTAACTGAAACACCAACACTGACTCTGGACACATTCGGGAGCCCGAAACATGCTGATCCTGCAAGCCGAACGCGACGCCCTTCTGAAGCCCCTGCTGGCTGTGACCGGCATCGTCGAACGACGCCACACCCTGCCCATTCTTTCCAATGTGCTTATTGAAAAGAAAGGCGGGCAGGTAGGCTTCCTGGCCACCGATCTGGAAATCCAGATCACCACCGCCAGCGCCGACGAACTGCCGGGCGAGGACTTCCGTCTGACCACCTCGGCCAAAAAGCTGCAAGACATCCTGCGCGCCATTCCGGACAAGGCCACCGTCACGCTGGAACAGCTGGACGGCCGCCTCACCCTCAAGGCCGGCAAGAGCCGCTTCAACCTGCAAACCCTGCCGGCGGAAGACTTCCCGCTGCTGTCCGTGGGCAACGCCTCCGACGCCAGCCTTACCCTGCCGCAGCGCGAACTCAAGCGCCTGATCTCCCAGGTGCAATACGCCATGGCCGTGCAGGACATCCGCTACTACCTCAACGGCTTGCTGATGCAAACCGACGGCAACCAGGTAAAACTGATCGCCACCGACGGCCACCGCCTGGCCTTCGCCAGCGCCGATGTGACGGACGCCCTGCCCAAGGCCGAAGTGATCCTGCCGCGCAAAACCATCCTGGAGCTGTACAAACTGCTGCAGGACAGCGATGACGAAATCCGCATCGAACTCCTGGCCAACCAGGTGCGTTTCAGCTTCGGCTCCACCGTCATCATCAGCAAAGTGGTGGACGGCAAGTTCCCGGACTACAACCGCGTCATCCCGCTGGACAACGACAAGATCTTCCTCATCGAACGCCTGAACTTCCTGCACGCCCTGCAGCGCGCAGCCATTCTGGCCAACGAAAAATTCCGCGGCGTGCGGCTGGTGCTGGCCCCGGGCAAAATGTCCATCCTCTGCACCAACAGCGAACAGGAAGAGGCGGAAGAAGAACTGGAAATCGCCTTCCAGGGCGGCACGCTGGAAATCGGCTTCAACATCAACTACCTGCTGGACGTGCTGACCAACCTGCCGGCCGACACCCTGCAGATGGCTTTTGGCGACGCCAACCGCAGCACCCTGATCACCATCCCCGATTACGGCAACTTCAAGTACATCGTGATGCCGATGCGCATCTGATCTGTTTCTTCGGCCAACATCCAGATGTTGGCCGAAGACGGGGGGAGCCCAGGCTCCCCGGTGACACCTGCCACACGACAAAGAAGGTTTTATGAGCGAACAGGAATACGGCGCGGACAGCATTAAAGTCCTCAAGGGTCTGGATGCGGTACGCAAGCGCCCCGGCATGTACATTGGCGACACCCAGGACGGCACCGGCTTGCACCACATGGTGTTTGAAGTGCTGGACAACGCCATTGACGAAGCGCTGGCCGGCCATGCCGACACCATCAAGGTCACCATCAACCCGGACAACTCCATCTCCGTGGAAGACAACGGTCGGGGCATCCCCACCGACATCCACCCGGAAGAAGGACGCTCCGCGGCGGAAGTGATCATGACCATCCTGCACGCCGGCGGCAAATTCGACAGCAACAGCTACAAGATTTCCGGCGGCCTGCACGGCGTGGGCGTCTCCGTGGTCAACGCGCTGTCCGACTGGCTCAAGCTCAAAATCTGGCGTGACGGCAAGGTGCACGAAATGGAATTCCGCCGCGGCGACGCCGTGGCCCCGCTCACCGTTACCGGCCACACCAACCACCGCGGCACCGAAGTCACCTTCTTTGCCAGCGTGGAAACCTTCGGCCACATCGAATACCACTTCGACATCCTCGCCAAACGCATCCGCGAACTGTCCTTCCTCAATCAGGGCGTAGCCATCACCCTGATCGACAAGCGCAACGGCAAGGAAGAAAACTTCGCCTTCTCCGGCGGCGTAGCCGGCTTTGTCCAATACATGAACCGCAACAAAACCGTACTGCACCCCAAAGTGTTTTACGGTATTGGCGAAAAAGACGGCATGAGCGTGGAAGTGGCCATGCAATGGAACGACTCCTACCAGGAAAGCGTCCAGTGCTTCACCAACAACATCCCCCAGCGCGACGGCGGCAGCCACATGACCGCCCTGCGCCAGGTCATGACCCGCACGCTCAACCACTTCATTGAAGAAAACGACGTCGCCAAAAAAGCCAAGGTGGACACCACCGGCGACGACATGCGCGAAGGCCTCACCTGCGTCCTGTCCGTCAAACTGCCGGACCCGAAATTCTCCAGCCAGACCAAAGACAAACTGGTTTCCAGCGAAATCGGCCCCGTGGTCAACGAAGTGGTCAGCGAAGCGCTGAAAACCTACCTGCTGGAAAACCCCAACGACGCCAAGATCATCTGCGGCAAGATCGTGGACGCCGCCCGCGCCCGCGAAGCCGCCCGCAAAGCGCGCGAAATTACCCGTCGCAAAGGCGTGATGGACGGCCTGGGCCTACCCGGCAAACTGGCCGACTGCCAGGAAAAAGACCCCACCCTGTGCGAACTCTACCTGGTGGAGGGCGACTCCGCCGGCGGTTCCGCCAAACAGGGCCGCGATCGCAAATTCCAGGCCATCCTCCCGCTGAAGGGCAAAATCCTCAACGTGGAACGCGCCCGCTTCGACAAAATGCTGCAAAGCCAGGAAGTGGCCACCCTCATCACCGCCATGGGCTGCGGCATCGGCAAGGAAGAGTACAACCCGGACAAACTGCGCTACCACCGCATCATCATCATGACCGATGCCGACGTGGACGGCGCCCACATCCGCACCCTGCTGCTCACCTTCTTCTACCGCCAGATGCACGAACTGGTAGAACGCGGCCACATCTACATCGCCCAGCCGCCGCTGTACAAGGCCAAGCACGGTAAGCAAGAGCGCTACCTCAAGGACGATTACGAACTCAACCAGTACCTGCTGCAACTGGCGCTGGAAAAGTCCGAACTCTCCCCGGCTGAAGGCGCCGCCCCGCTCTCCGGCGACACCCTGGCCGAAGTGGCCCGCCAGTTCCTGCTCTCCCGCGCCGTGATCGAACGCGAAAGCCGCGTCATCGACCCGCTGGTGCTGGAAGCCATGCTGCGCTCCGGCCGCCTCTCGCTGGAAACCCAGCAAGAAGCCGAATCCAGCCTGACGCGCCTCACCGCCCTGGTACCGGCCGAACTCATCAAGCTGGACCTCATCCGCGATGAAAAGAACGACGGCTACCTGATCAAGATCACCCGCAAACTGCACGGCAACGTGCTGGTTACCGTACTGGACCAGGACTTCCTCGAATCCGGCGACTACGCCGAACTGGCCAAAACCGGCGACCTGCTCAGCGGCCTCTTGCGCGAAGGCGCCACCGTGCGCCGCGGCGAAACCGTCAAGCCCATCGCCCAGTTTGGCGAAGCGCTGGACTGGCTGTTGGCCGAAGCCAAACGCGGCATGAGCATCCAGCGCTACAAAGGCCTGGGCGAGATGAACCCGGAACAACTGTGGGAAACCACCATGGACCCCAACGTGCGCCGCCTGCTCAAGGTACGCATCGAAGACGTGATGAGCGCTGACGACGTGTTCACCACCCTGATGGGCGACGAAGTGGAACCGCGCCGCCAGTTCATCGAAGGCAACGCCCTGATCGCGCGGAATATTGATGTGTGATGTTGTAGTGTTGGTTCGCACAGATAGTGAAAAACTTCGCACATCGGTGAAAAAAAATTCGCAGAGATGATGAAAAAAAGCGACAGGAAAATCCTGTCGCTTTTTTTGTCCTCCCATGTCGGAGAGGTCGAGTGCACAAGTATGCGAAATTGTGCTCCATTTGCCCAACTGCTTAGATCTGGTCTGGAGACTGATTGCATTCGACCCAAACAGCTTTAGCATGGACTTGTACTCTTCTAAGAACCTGTTCACGATCTTGCTGCGCATCCCTGATCGGGGCTCATGTGCTGCTCGGAATCCTCATGTACGCCAGTACATTCTGGTTCCTGTGCTGCTCTTCACCCCACTGAGGGCTGCTCGCGACAGATCGTGAACAGGTTCTAAGAGAAGCTGGATAGCTGCCATTAATGCTGAGGTCACCGGCGTTTCGCGGCTCTGTTGCATGGCGTCCAGTGGACCACTGATTAGCCATCACCGCCTACGTGGAAGGCGTCTGGGGTTTGGAATACGCCAACCGTTGTAGTTGGGATGATGGGTTAGATAGTACTCAATCGCGATTTCCGCAAACTCGCGGAACTGTCGATCATTCCACAGGGCGACAATATTCTTTTTGGGCTCTCTCCGTTTTTGCTCGGAGCCGTGATAAGTCCATCCTTGGTATGGGTCGAGTTTGGGCTGACTCTTCCCATTCCAGTGTCCGTGTGGGACCGAAGGAAAAAAGTCGTCGTCATACTGATGGAACTCCCAGGCTGACAGTCCTGTCGTCGTGCCAGGAAAGAAGCACAAGTAGGAATCTTCATCATCCTCGTCAGGGAGATAGTCGAGCGAGCTACCGAATGAGGATGCACTATGAGACCCTTGACTTAAATTTGATGGAGAGTCGCCTTCATAGGACCAGTTACTTTCCGAGTCCCATTCTTCTAGCCGCAGTATCCGATCTGCGAACAGCCAAGAGGGATCACCTGGTCTGCACATGTCTCTTAAGGCCACTAATCGATCCATCAATTGTGACCAACTGATTAGGCCCACCAGGTGTGCCGTTTTCGATGTGCTCAGAAAGACGCGAGAGGCGTTGCGAGTGAGATATTTCATGATAGCTAACGCTTGAGTTTAAGAGGCCTGGGTTGCATGCAGAACGAAACATTAGGACGATAGCATTGGCATCGGCCGTGAACAACAGTACTTCGGTGGGCCTCCTCATGCCGCTAAGCGATGCCGAATCGGTTGCTTTCCTCCTATAACGAACGGCTGCTATATAGCTCAAAGCAGCTGCTTGCTGTTCTTGGGGGGAAGGACTGCAAAGGGGCCGATCTCTGCCATCGGTCCAAAGGCGGGAGATACGGTAGTTTCAGTCGCAAGCAAACAGGCGTTCAGATGCGTGCAATTGCTCAAAGTATCGACTTTCTTGCTCTCGCGGTAGACTAAACATAGAGCTACGCCGTAGCTGCCGATGAAGTCGTTCCAGTAGGGAGCTGACAATGAGTATCGTTACTGATAGCGTTCGTCTTGTCCCAGTTGAAGGGCTGTCATGGGCAGGGGTGTCCATTCCAGTGTCTCTTCCCATCCGAGCCAATGGGACACACGTGTGTGGGGCCGTGGTGTATTGGTCTGATATGCCTGAAGACCTGCAGCTGCTGTTTCAGAAGTGGCTAGAAGCGAGGCAGCTCTCAATCGGTATGCCCCCAAGCGGTCTCCCAAGGCCTGGATGCAGGTACTTTCTGGAAGATGTGCGCTCAGCTCTTGAAGATCTTTAGAGCTCTGAACAAGCTGTATTAGGGTCTGACCGATTATTGCTGCAGCGGTTGGATCAGCATTTCCCAGAAATACTCAGCAACACCCTCATAATTGAGGAATGATTTTGTATTGCGTCCGAAATGAGACATGCCTAGTGGCTTGAAACCAAGGGAGTATCCATCGTCCTGTATGGTCATGCTCTCGTTGAAGCTGCCGGGAGTAACACCACTGTGGCTAAAGGTGATGTCGCCACCGAAACCCCTCCCCCCAACCCAGATGCCGCATGAGCATCTTCGCTTGCCTCCTGTGTAGATAGTAGCTTCGAAACTCTTTGCATCGACTTGGCGAAAATCTACCTCAATTCCTGGATTGCGTTGCTTCAATTCATCCAGGGAGTTGCTGAAATATTTGGCCACAAACTCGAAACATTCAATTCGTGCTTGATCACGTTCTCGGTCAGAGAACTCTTTTTTGATTCGCAGGTTGCTGGACCGGGCTGTTACTCCTGTTTCCGCTCGCGGCGTGGGTACCCTTGAGACCGGGTGAGCAAGGGGGGCTGGTATCGCATTCACTGCTTTCGGTAGAGTCTTCAGTGCACGCGTAATCGCGGCCACTACTTGGTAAAACCCATCGTCCAACGAAGGGTATTGGGTTACTGGTTTGCCGTCTGGCGTTGCAGCAAGGAGTTTGCCGAACGGTAGGTCGTGCCAGTGACAGGAGCGCAAAATCACGGGAATTACAACAGCTTTGCCTAGATCGTGACGCTCTACCGCACGCTTCATCTCGACGTCGTAACAGTAGTCAGAATTGATAAAGTCGGAGCTAACCAGTAGCAGGACGATGTCGGCCTCTTCGAAGTGCTGATTGATTTCGCCGTTAAACTCCTGACCGGCAACGATTCGGCGATCATGCCAAGACTCGATCATCCCCTGGCGCTTTAGGGGTGAGAGATGTTTTTCAAGTTCATTCCGCAGTGTCTCGTCCACATGCGAGTAAGAGAAAACAAGCTTGGCCAATCATATTCCCCTGATCAAGTTTTACTCGGACCGAGTATTTGTTTCATATGCGGGCGAAATCACATTTTTCGAGTCATCAGATGAGGTGACCCGAAAAAATATGAAAATTCCAAGAAAAGTTACAAATCTAGCTTAATGCGGACAGGTACCAAAGGTCGCGTCACCTGTATCACTGGCCATTCCTGTTCATACAGTTCATAGCAAACGTCCAACGATGCATGGGTCTGCCAATAAAACAGGCTTCCAAGTATGCAATTTTCTAGTCCAAGAACGACGTCATCTGGAATCCAGTGTTGCTCGCAGTAAACATCCATTTCCTGTTCAACGAGCTGTTTCAGATACAGCGCCAATTCGAGATCGCAAGCTAAGTGTGCTTCTTTAAACAGGGCAGCCCCAAGCGCCAGTCTATTTAATGAAACAGGTAGGCGTTGTAACAGTCGATCGAGGGTAACGGCATAGACCCAAAGCCGTTCTGGCAAACGGCTTCTATAGTATTTCCCATACAGTTCAACAGGCTCGGATGTAACCTCCACTCCTGCATGAGCGCCAAAGGGTGCCCGTGCCAGTCCACAGTTACCCAAGCACCGATCCAAAATCTCCCGTACAAGCACTACGTCATTGATGGGTTTTTCCACTAGCTGCCAGAATGGTGAGTGGAACAGCTCATACGTCCTCTCGTAGCCGGGGGCTTGCCCAACAACCTCAACCAGGTCAGCAGGCCGACGTGTATGCGGCCGTTTAGTAGGAACCGTGCCACGCCGGCGCAGGCTCTCGAATATCTTTGGTGGCGGACTTGTTTCGTCATAGAACAGGCCGAACTTGCGATCGAGAGCCGTATTGCCTAGCCCTTCTCGAGATTGAACATCCCAATACCACAGCTTTGCCCTTAACTTCTGGAGCTCCAGCTTCTTCGGACGACCAACAGGCTTTCTCTCTGACGCACGCATTGCTACAAAAATTCGAGGATTTTAGTTACCAGAAGGATCCCACGCTGCGTGGTAGAAAGAAAGCTAATCACGTGGAATCACGCCCATGAGCACGTCTGAACAAGTCGAGTTTGCTGAACAGATGTTGAAACAGTACGGCCCCCTGATGGGGGGATCGGAGCTTTGGTCGGCACTGGGCTTCAAGACCCACGCGGCCTTCGGTCGTGCCAGGCGAAATGGGTTGTTGGGTTTAAGGATCTTTGAGCTCCCCGGTCGGCGGGGACAGTTTGCGCTGACCACCGATGTGGTGCAGTGGTTGTGGCAGTCGCGAGAAAAAGGAGTACGCCTATGAGTTAAGCCATCTCTGAAGTTGGGTGGCCACAAAGACGCAAAAAGCCCGGAGCGGGAACTCCGAGCTTTCTGGAATGCAGTGTCAAATCTTGCGAACCTAACACTACCATTCTTAGCGTCCTCCTATCGGTTGTCAAGCCGAGGCCCCCTTTTTGCCTTCAACAGTGTTGCCAGTAACCGGCAGCCAATCTGTGCCAGCGTCTCATGACCAGCATGAGTGTAGGCCAGGAGGACACTATGCCTTTACGCCATACAAGGGCACGGGACCCAATCTCCCGTAGTAACGGGATCATGCGAGGAAAATTTCCATCACGGAAAAATGCTCGGATGATTCACTGGGAAAGTTTGCTGGAACGCGATGCAGTGTTCCTGTTTGAGTTTTCCAGCGGTGTACGCCAATTCCGTGAACAACCCTTGACCATCAACTATGCCCTCGAAGGCAAACCACGCCGTTACACGCCGGATTTCGAACTGATTTTGAGCGACGGTAGTGTAGAACTGGTCGAGGTTAAGCCCAAAGAGAAGCTGTTGTTGCCAGAAAACAGCCTCCGCTTTACTGCGATCACTCGCCACTTATCCCTTCAAGGCTGGCCCTTAATATTCCTCACCGAAGAGTCGGTTCGTCGGCCGGTTCTTCTGGATCAGTTGAGGCAATTGTTTCGCTATCGACAGCCAGTTTTCAGTGCAACGGAGCGCCGTCGGTGGCTTTTCAAGCTGGGTTCGCACATGCCCTGCACGTGGGGAGGCTTGTGCGCCTTGTTAGGTAGTACGTCCCTGTGTTGGTGTCTTTTGGAGCAACAGGTCATCTGTACCGATCTACGTGCACGTATTACCAGCGATACCGTCGTGACCTTGGGAAATGAGGAGAGTGGCGATGAAATGCTTTTTTAGTCTGGGCGCAAACTTACTTGTTAATGGGCAGAGCAAAACAGTTGTACGGCAACTTGAAAACAATCGTTTTCAACTGGAAGACCAAACGTCGCATGCCATCGAAACCCATACCCAACAACAACTGCATGAATGGTATGCAGAAGGCAAGCTACGCTTTCCGATCTCAACCGAAGTTGAAGGTCTTGACCCAGGTTTGATCCCTTCCGCAGGAAGGCCGCTCTCCGCATTCCCTGATAAGGTTCAACAACAGGCTCTGAGGAAAAAGCAATATCTCGATGCGCTTCAACCCTTCGGGCCCTTCATCTCATCCCCGGTGATCTTACAAGAACGCATTCACTGGATCGCGACCCAACTGGGCGACGCCGCCCCCCCAAGTCCCGCAACCATCTACCGTTGGCATAAAAAATGTAATCAGCAAGGGAGTGACCACCGACAATTGATTGATCGGTTCGATCTTCGGGGGGGCAGGGCTAGCCGATTGCATCCAGACGTCAAAACGATTCTTTCGACGAGCATTGAAACGGTTTACTTGGCAAAACAGCGTAACTCGGCACGAGCTGTTTTTGCTGATATGGGGAACGCAATCAGGCTAGCCAACGCCAAACGACTTCCACAGGAACAACTCAGTAGACCTTCCTATGCCACTGTCTGCCGGGCACTAAAAGCGTTGGATCGTTACCTGGTCGATTCTAATCGGTATGGTAAAGAGTATGCCCGAGCAGCTTACCGTACGAGTGGTAAAGGCATGGTTGTCGCGGGAATCTTGGTACGAGTGGAGATCGACCATACTCCGTTGGATCTGTTTGTAATCGATGAAAGAACGGGGCTGCCACTCGGTCGTCCCACGGTTACGGTGGCGACGGATTATTACTCAAAGATGCCGATCGGCTTCTACCTCGGATTTGATGGGCCTTCCCTCGAAGCAGTATATGCATGCTTGCGTCATGCCGTTCTGCCGAAGCACTACATTCGTACGGAATTCCCAGACATCGAGAACGAGTGGCCATGTTATGGCGTCATGGATGAGCTGGTCTGCGACAACGGGCTAGAGTTTCATGCTAAAGCGCTGGAGAGAACAGCTTTCGAACTGGATTTTATCCTAGCCTTCTGTCCCAAAAAGCAACCGTACTACAAAGGATCGATCGAGCGTTTTCTCAAAACGTTGAACTTTCAATTTGCCCATGCAATGCCGGGCACCAGTTTTGCGCGCTGGTTTCATCGAGAAGATTACGACCCTCTCAAGGATGCCGTTGTTAACTTTGATCAACTCAACTACTTGCTTCATCGTTGGATTGTGGATGTCTATGCGCACTCCCCCCACAGAGGAATCATGACAACCCCTTTCAAGCGTTGGCAAGAGGGAATGGCTGAGCGAGAGCCGGCTTTGCCGCCAGAGGTCGAGCGTCTTGATCTTGCTATTTCCTACTGCTGCGAACGCACGCTAACTCATGCTGGCATTGAGCTCAATAACCTCCGCTATAACAGCCCTGTTCTTCTCCCGATCCGTCACCACCTGGGGAAAAAGGTTAAGGTACAAGTCCGTTACAGCAAGCAGGACCTGACCTATATCCACGTACTTGACCCGGTGACGCAAGCTGCGATTCCGGTCCCAGCAGTTGATCAAGAATACGTCCACGGGCTGACACTCATTCAGCACAATTTGATCTGGAAACATCTCCGGAGGGTGATGGAGGAAGATCGTTCCAAGTCCTCATTGCTAAGGGCAAAAGCTGAGTTGCGCGCCTTGGTGCAAGAGATGTCGCTCAGCAAATCTGTGCGTCAGCGTCAGAAGAGCGCAAAAATTCGTTCTATCGGACAAGATCGTCAGGACTGGCTGGATACGCCAGAACCTCCCAAGCAGAAAAAAGCCACGAGCCCCGCGCCGTTCACCCCAGCAGTCTCCGATGCTGCTGAGCTCCCTGAGTTGGATTCCTTAGTTTTACCTGCAGCTCGAAACACGGAGGCTCGTCATGGACGCTAAATACCTGGCCACCCAACTTCGACAAATCGAAGAAATTTTGCTCCCGTATCGGCGATTTACCCGCATTGTTGAGTTGTTGGAATACAACCACTCCCTCTACCTGCAGGGGGCAGAGCCTCGACATACTTTGCTTGTCGGTGACGCCGGTGCTGGCAAAACTTGGATCGCAAAACACCTTTTGAACAAGTACCCTCCCTTTGAGGAGGGTGGGGCCAAGATTATCCCCATTTTGTTTGTCGAAACGCCTTCAACACCAACCATCAAGTCTATGGCGGAGCAGATACTGCACGCCTTGGGCGACCCGTTGAGCTACAAGGGATCTGCGGAGCTGAAAAGCGTGCGGGCGCTGGAATTGCTCAAACGATGCAAAGTCGAGATGATCGTCTTCGACGAGTTCCAGCACTTTCTTGACCACGGATGGTACAACTCCCTACAGGCCGTCGCGGACTGGCTAAAGTCCTTCATCGACAAGGCCGAAGTGCCATGCGTCTTGATGGGGCTGCCTCGTTGCGAAGTTATTCTTCAGGTCAACGAGCAACTGAGGCGACGCTTCTCCACCCGAGTGGAGCTCTCTCGCTTCTCGATGGAAACTGCCGATGAGGAGCGTGAGTACCGCTCTGTTCTTATGGCCTTGGACAAGCGCCTGCCGACAGAAATGCTATCCGATCTAGCCTCTCCTGATTTGGCTATCCGGCTTTACTACGCCAGCAATGGGCTGATCGGGTATTTGCGTAAACTGCTTACCCGGAGCTTCGAACTTATGGTGAGGGAGAACCGAAGCAATATCGGGATCGAGCTGTTGGCCACCAGCTTCCAGGAGCATATCTGGCGAGACGGTATCGGCTCTCTGAACCCATTCCATCCTGAATTTGCGATGCGGCCGCTGACCGGACCTGGAGAGCCTTTTTCGTATCAAGCTCCGACATTACGCCGTACCCAAAAAGGAGGCCGAAAATGACGCGCTCTCCACTACCTATCACCGTTGCACCGCTACCCCGTGAGAGCATTCGTGGTTATGTTTTACGCTTGGCCAATGCCAATGGCTATACCCAGCCAAATTGGTTGAAAGCATTACCGGAACTACACGACTACTTATGGACCCTTTGTGGTTCGCAGCTGTTTGGGCGCGTCCCGGCGATGATGCGACGGCCGCATCTTCCGGATCTGTTTTGGCCGGACATGTACGCTCGGTATAACTTGGGTAGCTCGGTGCACTATTGTCCGAGTTGCCTGAATGAATCGGCATACTGGCGGATGGAATGGGAACATCCGTTTTACACCGCATGCCATATCCATCAGGTGCAAATGCTAGATCATTGCCCACACTGCACGCGTCCCACCAACTGGAATCACCCGCTAGATCGATGCCTATGTGGGCAGCCATTTGCCTCTGCAAAGCTTGTACCAGCAGAGCAAGAAGAATGCTGGATGGCTAGCCAGATTGTGGCAAATCTTGAAAAAAGCCTGGATGGGCAATCTACTCACCCACGCAAGTTTGATCGGTTTGTTGAAGCCGCCAACTGGGAGGGGCTGATCCACACCCTCGGAACCACGGTCATTGCTACACAGCAAGGTCATTACCCGGAGCAGTGCAGTACTCATCAGTTGGATACGGCTCGACTTATTGTGATCCAAGCCGTACGTATCCTTGCTGCTTGGCCTGCTGCGTTTCACGATCTGCTATGGCAAGTTAGCCGGGCGGAAGGAGTGCTCTTACCGGGGGCACCCTACCCACGGCTATTTAATCAACTCGCACGAGCACTCAGAACACGCTACCCCGTCAGTGTGGTAGAGAGAGAGCTATCTCGGTTCCAACGTAATCATGGCCCTGGCGTGCTGACTAGGCGCAACCGCTGGCCAACGGATGAGGAGCTGAAAGACCAGCGCTTTACCACTGTTGCGGGCGCTGCCAATTACCTGAAGATGGCTCCACTCCGACTGCAATGTTTTATCGACGACGGTTCATTAGAAGCGCTGACACGTAAAAGCACTGCTGGGCGTGTGTTGACTCTCATTAACTCGACTGACTTGCTACAACTTCAGGATCGATTGGCCCAAATAATCTCACGTCGTACCGCCGCATCGATACTAGGCATCAATAGGCAACGAGTCATCTGTTTGGTTAAAGCCGGGTTGTTAACACCTTGCAAGCCACATGAAGGAGCAGGCCTGGGTCTGCATTTCTGGCGTGACAAAGTCATCGCGTTAAAGATGGTCTTCTGCCATGATTTTCCTGTCCTGGCGGAGCAAGCTGGGTTGGTAACCGGGTCAAATGTGATGAAGAGCATCCTCGATTCCGAGGAGGCATTTACAAGTTTTGTGCTTGCTTTAAGAAAGGGGGCGATCTGCCCTGTAGGCATCTTGGAGCCCGATGCCGGAGTATCTGGCCTGCTATTTAGTTGCCATGAGTTACATGAGTGGACAACCAGACAACGCAAGCAGGCCTTGAACTACACCCTTACAGAAGCTGCCCAGCAACTGGAGCTCAAGGAAGAGGTGGTCTATAGCTTGGCCAAATCTGGGCTACTACGTACACATCTTGGGCAGACGGGAAGAAGAAGGTCCCTGCAAGTAAGCCATGACGAAATCATGGCTTTTAGGGGGAGCTTCATTTCTGGAGCAGAATTGGCCCCGAAGTTTGGCACGTCCCCGAAGAACTTGCGGTCTCTACTTGAAGAGTTTGGTGTCCACCCTGTGTCAGGGCCAGGCATTGATGAGTGCCGCCAGTATTTTTACTCAAGGAGCTTCTTCTACAGTTAAGTCCTACCTCAAAAACCGGGAAGTTACATGCCGCGATCGACCCACAAGCAGAAATAGCGTACGATACGCTCAACGCTAGTAAAACGATTGATTTGGCATGACAAATTCACCAAACGTAATCGATCTCTTTGCCGGTGCTGGCGGCCTCAGCCTAGGAGCCGCTCGCGCCGGTTTTTGTGTTTCGGCTGCAGTTGAGATCGACCCGTTCGCCACAGAAACGCACCTCAAAAATTTCCCTAACACCAAACACTCCTCCGAAAGTGTCGCGAATTTGACAGGACGGCAGCTGCTCGCCATTGCCGGTCTTTCTGATGGAGGGCTCGATGGGCTGATCGGCGGACCGCCTTGCCAAGGGTTCAGTTTTATGGGGCGGCGTCAGGTCGATGATGCGCGCAATGACTTGTTCGTACACTTTTTCCGACTTGTTGCCGAGACGCGCCCCCGCTTTTTTGTCGCCGAAAATGTACCGGGTATCAGAGATCCTCGGTATGACCATATTCGCGAAGCCGCCTTTTCGTATGTCCGCGAAGCTTACACAATCATCGGTCCCATAGAAGTGAAAGCGAGCCTATACGGTGCACCAACAACCCGTACGCGTATTTTCTTCATCGGTTACGATCCACGACGTATGACCCTGAATGAAGAAGCATTTGCGCCGTCTCCTGACATTGATATTGTGAATGTTGGGCGAGCTTTAGAAGGCTTGCCAATTTTTATCGACCCTGCTTGGCAATCCGAAGCAAGTGGATGGCGCAAAGTCGATCTCATGCAAAAAGGACATTTTGCCGAACATCTTAGAAATGCCGTTCCACCTGGAGTTGGTCACCAGGCATCTATAGATCGTCTGCTCGAGAAGTCTGAAGTTTCCGGTTGCATGGGCACGCGACATCTCCCTGAAGTAGTTGCAAGATTTGCCAAGTTGGCCCCGGGACAGCAAGATTCTGTTTCCAAGGGGGTACGGCTTAACCCTAGCGGTTTTTGCCCGACGCTCCGAGCTGGCACGGGGAGCGATAGAGGAAGTTATCAAGCAGTTCGCCCCATACATCATGTTGAACCAAGGGTGATTACTCCCCGCGAAGCGGCCCGGCTGCAGGGTTTTCCAGATTGGTTTGCATTCCACAAAACCAAATGGCATAGTTTCCGCCAGATTGGCAACAGCGTGAGCCCGATCGTTGCAGAAAACGTGTTGTCTGTCATTCGCGCCGCGTTGTAAGTGTGGCACTACTTTCACGGGTATTTAGTCCCTGTAACCTCCTTTACTTCACCTCCACTAACATTCTTCCGAATAGCTTATGGCTCGCATATTTTCGCTTGGAGATCCCGATAAAACTCCAAAATCAGAGAAAGTCATACTCGAGGCACTGGGGAGGTTAAGTGACGAATGGATGGTATTACATTCGGTTGCATGGCAAAGCCCTCGGGGCGGTAGGCAAGGTGATGGAGAGAGTGATTTCGTTATCCTGCACCCTTCCCACGGTGCGATTGTTCTCGAGGCAAAAGGCGGTGGCGTAGAGTTGACCGACGGTTGTTGGTATACGAACAACCGTGAAGGGCGACACAAAATCAAAGACCCTTTCCAGCAAGCGACAGACTCGAAACATGCGTTGCTCGCATATTTCAGAGAGGTGCTGCCATGGTTTCCTGTAAAAGCTCGCATTTGTCACGGCGTAGTTTTTCCTGACATCAATGTAAATAGTCGTTTTGAAGCTGCTGGTCCTCTCCCCATAGTCGTCGATGCTGCAGGGATAAGGGATATTGAGCGCTCTCTTCTGATAATCTCAACTTATTGGAAAAACAGCTCTAAACTTACCCCAAAAGATGTCGACGAAATCAAGTCCAAGCTTGCTCCATCTACAGCAATTCGTCCCATTTTGTCTACTTGGGCTAGACGCGTGTCGGACGAGCTAATCCATTTGACTCATGAACAAATTGGAACGTTAGACGGGCTCGCCAGAAATCGTCGAGCAGCCATTCTAGGCGGTGCTGGAACAGGAAAGACTCTTTTAGCCGTTGAAAAAGCAAAACGACTCGCTGAGAATGGTTTTCAAGTTCTATTGGTCTGTTACAACGAATTGCTCGGTAAGCACTTAGAGGCCGAATTTTCAGATTGCGGATTAGTTAAGGTGTCACGCTTTCACTCTCTAGTTATGGAGATGGCGCGTAGAGCAAAGATTGCGATTCCGAAAGAGTTGGACGAGCGCTGGTGGAGCGAGGAAGCTCCTTTGATATTGCTCGACGCGGCAAAGGCATGCGATTTTTCGCCGGATGCCGTATTGGTTGATGAGGCGCAAGATTTCGAATGGGATTGGATCGAATCGTTGCTTTCTATCATGCGCGACCCAACACATGGTGTGTGCTATGTATTTGCCGATCCGTTGCAGGATCTATATCGCAGACCTTGGGAGCCACCCTCCTCATGGACTCAGTACGAAATAACAAAGAATTGTCGAAATAGTTTACCGATTGCGAAACGGGTTGCTAGCGTTGTTGGCTTAGCCGAGCCCTCCGTCGGTGCACCGGGACCAGAGCCTGTATTCAGTTCTACAGACTTTCGTACTGTACGATTCAGTACAGTACAACGTTGGGCTCAGGAGTTAATAGAGAAAGAAGGCTTTGAGCCTTCTGAAATCACAGTACTAGTTGACAAACCGTCTACCGCTACAGAGCTTCGATTGCTTTCTGCGGGCTCGACTCCATTTTGCCGGCATGGCGAACAGGGCGTTATGGTGGAGACCATCAAGCGCTTTAAAGGGCTCGAAGCCGAGGTCATTCTTGTGGTGTATCCGACGGCTGGAATTGACAAGGTCCGAGAGAACATACGCGAGAGTGCGTATGTTGCTCTCAGTCGTGCTCGAAGCGTCCTTTATGTATTTGCCCCCGCAGCTGATCGTGCAGATCTCGGATTCGGCGGCAGCGAGAAATAGCCGCCTGCACCGAACAGTGCTTTCCGAGACAAATGCGTGTTAAACAATCTGCAAGAGGGCTCACCGAGGTGTAGGCAAGCCATGCAAGCCGACTTGCCTTTCGAACAGCCTGGGTCCAAAGGACAGCGATGTTCGCCGTGTACCACCTCCGCAAGAAGCGTGTCTAGTTCGCGCTCAAAGACTGCGTGTAAGCCACCCAGCACGAAATCGCCACGGGGTACTGCGTATACAACAAACGATAACATGCTATCCAATACGAGTTCTGACAAGGCATTTCGATCAATACCGGCGTAAATGGCAACGGTACGAATGAAACGGTGCGAATAGGAATGCACCAAATGCAATATGTCTGACCTTACTGACTCTCCTGACGCGGCATCGGCTGCAGCAACAAGAATCGCGGCATAAGTACTCTCGGTTGAAGTCGCTGCGTGGATATCGTGTCCCTTAAGCCTCAACCATTCAGCCACTCGTTGTGGGTTCAATCTGACCAATAGTGCTTCGGTCTGCGCAAGGTCCCCATATACCGGAAAAACGTTACGGCGACTTCTATCATGATGCCTAAATGGCCGAAGCGTGGACTTGGATGGATCATGGTCGCCGCGCGTATACCCGTAATGCCCAGTAAATATCGGGAAACGCTCGATCAATTCTATGCTCGCTAATCCTGCACTTTGCATTGCCTCAGGATATTTGGCTCGATACTGCACACTCAGCTCATGATCTGCCGCGATTGCTGCTGCAAGATCTTCCGTTCGTAACCGAGAATCCAAGGTTGCTAAGGCTAACTTCATTGCCTGTGATTCGCATTCCGCCCGTAAATCGGTGGGTAGCTCTGGAATTGCCGTTTCTCCCACAGGTAAACCTGATGCAGCCACTATCCGTTCAACAACTTCGGGTGGCATCCCCCGGGTCAAAAGATCGCTAGCTAACGAACTTTGCGTTTCGGCTGTTTCTAGTGCAGATTTTTCCTTCATTCCACCAAAGAACCATGTCAGGGCTCGCGCACTACCTCCGGCATTTTCCAAACGACGGCGAGCCTCTGACAGAGGCGGATTTACCAGGACGACTGAACGGGGAGTATATACGACAGCCGCCCTATGTACGTTGAACTTCATAGGTGCCCCACAGGAGCACTTCATGAATGGCAATCCTTGTCGGGACCAATTGCACTTGGGGCATTTGAAGCGTAAATCGGCGATAGACGCCGACTTGGCAAACTCTAATCTGACCTCGCCATGAGTTGGACAACGTTCGATAGAAACTTCGCGAATCTCTCCGCAGTCGTGATAGGCAACGAATGGCAGTTGACCTTTAGTTCTTGAATTGCATGGGCATATGGCATCAGGCGTTAAATAAACCAGATTGCATCCCTTACAGATCCATTGTTTGGGAAAGGCATCTAGCAGAACGCCGTTCGCCTCGTCGATCTGGTAGGGTTCGACCTCGGCGATACCCGTGCGTAGTTTGTTCAAGAAACGATAGTAGTCAGTTTGAGCGGTCTCCCACCCTCGAGCCTGACGTAAAATTTCTGATTTGAGCGCTCCTGAATCAACCTCACTCAGCCGGCGAGGAGCTCGCCATTCACGAACTTTCCAAATACCCCCTTTGAGGTCGATAGTCTGTTCCGGTAAAAAGCCATAAATAATTTGGGATGCGCTGCGGGTATCTTTCATCAAATTTTGCTCCCATGAACCGGAATTTGGGTATCGACGTCACGTAGCGATGTCATTGGACCGCCCGTTGGGGACGCTTCAGAAGGAAATTTCGCCCCAGACGGTGGTTGATGTAGAAGTTCCGCGAATTCTTCATACCAAGCCTGGAGATCCGAACGTAGCCCTTCATCGAGCGCTGTATTGAAGCCTAGCGCTCGAATCGTAGTCTCACACTCGTCAACCCAGTTTAGGCTCGAATTAAGTGCCCACTCACGTAGCTTAGGAATCGTAGTCAGCGGCTTTCCAGAATTCGGTTCGTGCAACATGAGGATCCGTGCTAATGCCAAACCGGCAATCGTGCGATCGAGGACTCTACGACTACGGCGCGTAATGGGGACCGGCTCAACGAATCGATCAGCTTGAGTTACGAATTCCCGGAACATTCGGTAGACCGTCGCATCCCGCTCACGCGCAATCTTATGTACGACAAAGACAAGCCCAGGAAAGCGTCTCCCCACACGGGCGGTAGCCTGAATAAATTCTGCTGCACCGAGGGGAAGGCCAAGCATAATCATGGCATTCAGGCGGTCCACATCGACCCCATGGGACATCATGGACGATGCAGTGATGGCGTGGATTCGATCATAGAATTCGTCTTCTGGGCTCTGCAACCTTTGCAAAATCTCGGCCACATCGTTGAAATTAGTTTTTCCTGTCAGGGTTTCCCAGTTGACCTGATGGTCGGCAATCTGGGGTTGCATTTCTCCAGAACGATAAACTGCTTCGATATCGCGTAGCGAATTGCCATAAACCACCTGCGTTCCGTAGTCGAGAATTAAACGATTGGCAAAATTTGGGTCAATACCGAGGGCGGAGCATACGGTCTGTGGGTCTTCGATGAGTTCGCGAATACAGGTTTGCAACTCTCGAACGATGCTGTCGTTGACCCATTCGAGGGTTAGTCCTCTAGGGGCGATACCGACAAAACGACGCATCGGCTCTACAGATTTTGCTGACCAGAAACCGATACCCGGTTTCGGGCCTGGTGTCGGGAAAAGTCTTGCTTTTCTTCGGTAGAGTTCGTCGATCTGTTTTTCGTACCCTCGTAGCGTCGCCGACGAAGCTAAGATCTTGGGCCGTGTGCCACCCAATGTCATTGTCAAATCGTCGTATAGGCTTTCGTAATGCGAATCTACAGCTCCTAAGCTATCGCGAAGTAGATGAAGCTCATCTTGCAATCTAAAACGCGGGGCGAAGCGCTTATGATCCATCCCCAATGGCTCAACGTTCGCTTCACAGTCAGGTAGCAAACATCCAGATTTTCTACCGGTGCGGGGTGCATAAACAAACCCATGGCCGGGACGGGAACATTTCCCCCAAGGTGCGCCTACAAGTCCTCTCATTGCTTGTTGCATGCCGATCAATGCCGCTTTGTCCAGCGTTCCGACCAACACCGTCGGCAAGAATCGGTATATTTCTTCGTCGACCACGTAGAGCGGTAACGCGCGTTCGGGCCATGAACAGCCTTCCGCCCCACATCGATGCTCGAGTGTCCATGAACTTCTATGGAATGCCATTTTTAGATCCCTATTACCGCAGAAGGGGCAGTAATCCAGGACCCGATACTTCATTGGCATCGTTTCGTCGTTGGCGTTGGGATGATCTTTGGGATCTAAATAGATCTTATTAGGAGTAGCCCCAGACCCGATAAAAAAGCCGAGCGAAATAGGATCGCCGCCAATTTGTTCTTCACGTCGTATCAGTTCGGCTGCGGCCAAAGCATCGGCAAAACGTTGCGTTTGCTGTAGGGAAAGCATGCGCAAAGGGAATCGACTCCAGGCTGTTATCCCTGATGTCTTTCCCGTCAATCGGTCGTAGAACACCGCAGTAACCAACAGGCCAAGGTAAGTTTCGGTCTTACCCCCACCGGTGGCAAACCATACAACGTCGCATATATCGGTATCGCCGGCTTCTCCCACTACCGATGACAAGTTGGCGAGCAAGAAGCCGAATTGAAAAGGTCGCCAGCCGCTATACCCGCGTGACTTGCCAACAGAGGCCATCGCTCTGTGCATGCAAGCAAACGATCTTGCCAAGATTGGATCGTTATGGAGCAGTTCAACACCGTGGGCAATGCGTTCGACTTCTTGCCAAAAACTCAGAGCATCAAGATCCGCTTGATGACGCATCTCATCGGACCACTCTTCAGTCTTTTCTCTTCTGCTTAATTCCTTTTCGCTCCAATGCTGATCTCCCCATTCGCGAAGAGATCGCACTAAATCTGAGCCCGCATCGACTGCGGCATCGGCCAAATAGGTAAACGTTAGGTTCGGCGGTTCCGTTTCGGCTCCCCAGAATTTCGGCCGCCAAGTGTCTACAACAACGATATCATTGGTCCGTAATGCATTCTCCACGAGATCGACACCACAGTTGATGCCATATGCTGGCACCCCCCTATCATATCGATAAGCCTCTGGAAGCTTTTCCAGAATAAACGGCTCGATTTCAATGTCTCGAACCTCGAGAACACACTCGTATAGCCTCGTATCGAAATCATCTCCTTTGTCAGATAGATCGCCATCGTTGACTAAGGAAACCTGTAATTCGACAACTTCAGACTCCTCTTCGACTTCGATCACTTCAACGTCGATACGGGCTCCGAATTTTGCAATATCTGCTTCATTGCATAACGCATCGGCTAGCAGCTGTTTTCCAAATTGGCCGATAGATTTCTTCGTATCGATAGCTACAGGAACTGATATGTTTGGAAGACGCCGTTTATGCCAGATACCATCTTTGGCCTTGATCCAAACACACATTGAAACCACTGCGGTGAATCTATATTCGGCAGCGGTTGGCGTACGAAAGTGGACCCCGATTGCACATGGTTCTAGGCGTTCCCCACGCTCGTCAGTGTTGGACGAAAGAATGGCGTTCTCTGGTTGGATTCGTCCTAACCAAAACCTATTTGCGGGTGCCACACTCGACTCATCAGATTCATCCCCTCGGCCCGCAACTACCGTGCGCTGAAGCAGCCAGTCTCGGAACTGGATTCGTGCTTGCTCACCAGTTAAGGCATTCATTTGTTCATCAATCATCCAGTTCGTCCTTTTTGAATCCTGCAATATTTGCTTTTTTAGCTAACAGTTTGAGCCCATCGGATTCGATCTGTCGGATGCGCTCACGCGTGACGTGAAACTCGGCTCCGAGCGATTCCAATGTGACCCCGCTTCCCCCATCGTCCAGCCCGAACCGCTTTCGAATGACATAGGCCGTTCGATTGTCGAGCTTTTCCAATAAGGTAAAGACGATCTCCCGGCGTTCTTTGATGCAAGCGTCTTTTTCCGGTGAGTCTGGTGCGATCAACAAATCGCCTAGCCGTTCGTCCTCCTCACCCATCGGTTGATCAAGAGATACTGGCTCTAACACCAGAAGCTGTCCGATGAACTGAGTTTTCACGACATCCCATGCCAATTCGTCTGCAATTTGAAAAATTGAAGGCGAGATATCGCCATTTTCATGGCGCAGTAAGCGTACTGCACGAATGTAGCGGATGAGGTCGGAGTAAGCGTGATAGGGAAGGCGGATGGTGCGGCCTTTGTCGGCGATTGCACGAGTGATTGCTTGGCGAATCCACCAGACTGCATAAGTAGAAAATTTTGTACCGAGCTCTGGATCGAATTTGTCGCAAGCTCGCAGAAGACCAATCATGCCATCTTGGAAAAGATCTTCTAGGGGTTCCCCGCTGTAGAGTGCAAAAACACGCGCAATGCTCACTACAAGGCGAAGGTTGGAGATAGCGAGCCGAGAATGCGCTTGCTCTGCCTCTTTAACAATGCGTTGTAATGAGGCCTGGTTCTTGGATGAGCTTGCTTCGCGGCCGAGAGCAATCTTGCGGCCAAGTTCGCGTTCTTCTTGGGCTGTGAGAAGGGGTAAGTGGAATGCCGAACTCAACGAGCCGCGAGCCAATGCGGCCTCTGCATCGGCCAACGAGAAATGGTTGCCTTCCTCGTGGGCATCGTCCTCGAGTTCGCCCGGGTCTTCCTCTGTTTCGACAATGCCATCGAATTCTAGTAGGTCGAATAAGGCGGCAGCTTTTTGAGCGTTCAGTTTGAGTGAGTGGGCAACCCTTTCAATCTCAACGCGTTTCAATGCCCGTTGAGCCCGATCAGCATCGGCTTGCAGCCATTCGCGTGCTCGCTGGACGTCGGGATCTTGTTCTGGGCTTCGATCATCGGCCAAGAGCACATTGTGGTCTTCAGCCGAGGTCCCTGTTCGTGAGTTTGACATTCACATTGCGGTCGATGGTTGGCCCGAATGGCATAAATCTAACACATTGTCGTTGGTTTTGTACTCTAAGGTATGGGGTTGCGCGCAGTCTGTAGAACAGCTGGTGGCCGTTGTGCTGCCGAAGTTAGCTCAGGAATGCGATTAACCTTCCTTGAAGTTCCTCTTGGGCCTTGATCTGGCATTGCCAGACGATCAATACGCCCCACCCTTGTTGGCGAAGCTCTTCCTGTACCTGGGTATCTCGAAGAATATTGTTGGCGACCTTTGTCGACCAATATTCGATATTGCTCTTGGGAAGCCGTGCCTTAGGACAGTTTTCGTGTCCGTGCCAGAAGCAGCCATGTACGAATATGATCTTTTTTCTACCAGGGAAGACGACGTCCGGAGTACCTGGCAACCTACGGTCATGTAGCCTGTATCGATAGCCAAGCGCAAAAAGCAGTTTTCGTACCGCCAACTCAGCGGAG
Source organism: uncultured Aquitalea sp. (assembly GCF_945957525.1). GTDB lineage: Bacteria > Pseudomonadota > Gammaproteobacteria > Burkholderiales > Chromobacteriaceae > Aquitalea. Next base: position 349,037 of record NZ_CAMFLA010000001.1, read on the forward strand.
GTGTCCTTCTGGCGGACTTTACGCATGATCTCGCTTCTTTTCGAAGCGGAGACTCTATCCATCGTCAGAATCCTCTAGTGGCTTAGGCACAAATAATTTCCGTCAAATGCTCAAGATGGGTAAATCTTGTTTGTGATGAATTAACCTTAGCTGATGTGGTAGCGGACGGCCCTTGTTAGGATGCAAGGTGTAAGAGCTCGGTTAGGCCTTCACACTCCGGCCTGCTACCAGATGGGATGGTATCTATGACGAAAGTACCGAAGGCGCGTTTAGTGCTTCAGGACGCTATGTTCGTCCGCGACAAGTTGGAAAATGAAATTGGCCACATCGAATGGCGACTTTACTGGGTGCTAGCTGTTGTCCTGCTGCGTGCGGTGGGACACGTGCTGGACAAGGTTGACGGCCACAACGATCCAGTAGTCAAGCGAGTGGCGGGCGAGCTTCACAAGTCTTGGCGCACCGGGGAAGAGAATGCGATCTTTCGGGACTTTATCGAGCGGGAGAGAAACAGCATCCTCAAGGAATACTCCTCCGAAATCACCGAAGGCCCGGTGCCGATCATGGCCCACCTGCAACGGCATGACGGTTTCGACGTCATCAGGCACTTTCTCATAGAAGAGAACCTATACCGTCCAATGGAGTCGGGGGCCTTTGCAGGCGAGGATGGTCGAACGCTTCTGGACGAAGCGATCGCTTGGTGGGCTTTGCAGCTTGGGGAAATTGACCGTCGCACAAGAGCGGCTGCGCCATGACGTCCCTTGCGCCGACATATCAACAACCGACTCTTTCGCCCCGAAGGTTTTGACACCGGTGAAACATATCGAAGAGTTTGTCGACGAGCGTCACAAATCGTGGTGCATTCATTGTGGAAATTGGATCGCCAGGCTGAAGACAAATCGAGATCACGTTCCCTCAAAGTGCCTTTTGAGCAAACCTTATCCGACTGAGCTTCCGGTCATCGAAGTTTGCCAAGATTGTAACAACGGGTTTTCCCACGACGAAGAGTATCTGGTTGCATTTCTTGGCGCGGTACTTTGTGGAAGCACTGACCCCGATGAGCAGTCAATTCCGCGAAGTGCTGCAATCTTTCAGCGAAATCCAAAACTCCGGGAGCGCATCGAACGGTCAAAGACAGAGTGCACAACCCCAGACGGGGACAAGCGACTTCTCTGGACGCCAGAACAGCACCGGATCAACCGGATCATCCAGAAGAACGCGCGAGGTCACGCCTTCTTTGAATATGGAGAGCCCATGTTGGCACCCCCAGATCAGATTTGGGTTGCACCACTGGAGACTCTAGATGCAACGCAACGTGCTGATTTTGAAAACATCGCACAGAATAATCGCTGGCCCGAAGTCGGTAGTAGGATGATGACTCGAGTTATAACGGGCCAAGACCTCGACGAGGGTTGGGTTATCGTGCAAGCCGGTGTTTACCGCTACGCGGTAATGCAGGAAGGTACCATGTTGGTCCGTCTAGTAATCCAAGAGTATCTTGCAGCGGAAGTGTGTTGGACCGACTAGCCTTGTTCCTTACAGAGGCAGGCATGGACAAATCCATAGGGGTGAGCTTATGCAAGTAGATGTTCAAGCCTGTTGCTTGAAGCTTGCGCATCGGAAGCCGCGGGTGGGGTTCGTGATGGTCGGGTCCCGCCGTTTTTGTGGGCAAAAAACTTTTTTGCACTTTCTGTGTGAACAAGTGCGTTTTTTTCACTAACTTTGCTGAAAGCTCCAAAATTTCCTATGCACATACATGAAAAAAGCCTTTAAATTCAATGGGCAGTTTTTGCACTAACTGTGCGAACCCACATGTAGGGTGACACTCAAAGCGTTGTTGTGTCAGGTTAGTGAAAAAATGCTGACACGGATAATGAAAAGCCCCACCAATGGGTACATTGGTGGGGCTTTTCATTTGATTTGAAATAATTGGCGCAATCTATAACGAAGAAGCTTCAGGTGGGTCAAAAATATCTAGATGCTCAAACATCGATATTTTCTTTGCTATTGTTTTACATCCAGTGAATAGTTTAAATTCTGTGGCGTCTTTAAATATTGCCCCACGATTATTGAATATGGAACGAGTTATAACATCTTTGAATTTTGGTTTGGCAGATAGTGATTTTTCAAGATTGTTACTCACAAGGAAGTAGCTTATCCAAGAAATAAGATATTTATTACGATCCTCCTCTTTCGCCAATCGAAGCAAATAAGTTTCCAGGTAACTAACAATCTGCTCTTTATGAGATATCCCAAAAGACGTTTTGAGTAAAATTTCGAGAATAGCCAAAATTTTTGGGAACGCTTTTACCCTAAGCGTTGCAAGCATAAGAAGCATACTTACAACCTTCTCTAGATTATAGTCGCCAACAGATACCTTTAACCGCCCCTTTTTATCGGTGATGTCAGCCAAAAATCGGTCTATAACCCCTGTCCCTGGATAATTTCGATCTATATCAATTACGGCAAGATAAAGCTCTCTAAACTGCTTCCAAGAAAAATCTTGGCATTTTATAAATACCGCATGATATTTAGATACCCACTGACGGAATAGACCATCAGGAAGTGTAGTGATCTTAGTCTTCTCATCACTAAGTTCAAGGTTATACTCTTTCAAAGCAGCCTGTAATGACTTGATAACAGTTTTCGCATCCGCCTCTGACTTTACCAAAATACGATAATCATCTTTAAATCTAACAGCCTCGAAATCAATTGAAGCTATCTTAAGACTCTTTGTGAGAAGGAGGTCAACCGCAGAAGCAATAATTTCGGCAATAATATCTGATACAACTGGGCCTATAGGAATACCATTTGTGCATCCATCACTTGCATTCTGAAAAAGACGATCCAGCCTATTCCCTAGATGATTATAGTTATGAAGATTTGATGGTTTCCGAATACTCGATTTGCCATGCAGCGCCCAGGCTATGCTATGCGCATAAATTGATGGGTAGAAATTCTTTATATCCGCCTTAACCATATGTGAATATTTGTATGCAACAGATGCAATATCCGCATCTGTCATAGCAATAAACTCATAAATCATACGGCCGCTACGCAGATAGCCAAGCCTGCCAGGATTTTTTGAATCAATAGGGATTGGAAAACTATATGAAACAACCTGACTATCAGCTGGCATCATTGCATCAACGATACGCAGCCAATTTCTAGTCAAATGGTAAGAGATATCGTTATGAACGTGAGGGTGAATAATACCAAATGTTCTATCTGTAAATTCAGTTTTTGGAAAATGAACGTGTACACACTCCGTGCGATCAACAGCGAATTTCTTACCCTTACTTTTTACCTTAAAGTAGAGCTTTGGCTTTTTACTGCGAGAGGAAACAGAAAAACAGGGAGGAAGGACATATTTTTCAGGGAAGTAACCATGGTCTAATAACCAGTGGTGGATCTCAGCTTTCTTCAGCGATCGTGCCAGTGTGTAAGTGGCGTCACGGTGCTTCTCAATTGGGCTTTTCATTATAGAAATTTTTTGGTGAAAAAACCTGTCGCAAGAAAATCCGCAAAACACCCAGTATTAGGAGAGACTGATCGAGTTACAGGTACTTTTCACGAGTTAGCTCTAACGGACGACAATCATACCACCATGTCATTAATTCATCTTCTGGCTATGTCATGTTCCCGCCTGATACGAGTACGGCTGTCATCGGAACAGCACTACCACGATTGACCAATCATCGGTCTGTGTTGCAATTTCATCCATGGGCCTGTCCGAATTTTTGTGTAAACGGGGTTTGGGTTACGCCTGTGGAATGCGT
>NZ_CAMFLA010000002.1 GCF_945957525.1 uncultured Aquitalea sp.
CCTCCTATGCTCAAATCATAAGGCAGGAATGCCTACCGGAGCCGGGTCAGTCCAGTAGGCATATGTTCCGAGAACAGAGACAGTCACGAGAGGGGGATCCGGGCTGGACCGCGTTGGCCATGCTGTTGTTTGTCGTATCCCTGTTTGTGCCAGGACGCTTTGTCAGCAAGTGGCTTCAGTTGATGGCAGCGGTCTTGCTCGCCATTACCTGCCCATTGCTTGGTGTTCCGCTGTTGCTTTACTTCATCCTGTCGCGTTAAGGGGAGAGTTGCATGCCAGTTCCAATCGGCCCGCTCAAATTTGTCTGCCCGCGCTGCCACTGGCAGCGGACCATCCATATGGCTTCTGACGTGCTGATTCAGCCGGCTTGGGCCAAGCAGTGTCCGCAGTGCGGTTTCGCCCCGCTAAAAGCAGAGGCGGGTAGACGACTGCCCAGCGTACTTGGTCATATCGTTGAGCGTGTATTGCGTAAAGTCGTGTAGTCCGGGATTTGCATGAGTACACCACTAAACACCGGTATGCCGGGCTGCCCTACATCATTCGAACATGCCAAGCTGGTAAGTGTATTTGCCAGCAAGCCACTTTCAGAAATCCCCTTGATTGACCTGCGGAATGCCCTGCGTATTTACAAAGTCAGCTTCGCCGACGGTATGAGCAAGGTTGATGATGAAATGCCTGCGCTGGCTCTCCTGGCATTGCGTGAAATGCGGCGGCGGCTTTCTTACAGTTAATCGTGGTTTGAATGAAATTATGAATTTAAATGCAGGTCGAGATATCGAGATGTTTGTGTCGGCTAGATAAATAGAGTTGATGAGGCATAGTAAGAAGATAACTTCCATGTAAGAATGCTTAATATGCAATATATAGGCGTTTTAAGGAAGGTTGGAGTGGTTGAATAAGAAATGTAATTTAGTTGTACTCAAGTATTTTGGCTTTGATGCATTATTTTTGCTTTCATTTTCTGTACGGGTTGGAGAGTTAGGTCTAGTTTACAATGCTTCATCCGATTTTGGTAAATTAAAACACCCTGCGTAACAGCAGGGTGTCATATTGGCGGCTTGATCGATGTGTGCGATTGTTTGTTTGGTTTGGAATGTCAACTTTTTTCTGCATTTGCGGAAATTTTAATTTTTTTAGTAAGTGAGAGCTGTTTTAGCAATATCTTGAATTCCATTCAGCAAGTGATATTCTCTCAACTACTTCGCACCACACATTAACACCGTCATCGATAAGCCTACCAGACACAAAGACTTCCTGTTCGTTAAATTGCTTAATTCTTTCCTTGCCCTCGGAGGTGTTTTCGGCTAAGCAGACAATCAAACCTAGCGGACTTCCCAAGCGTACTAAGTCCACATGATTTTTGCGCTCGGTCTTCCCCAAGCTATCCTCCCATAATTCGCTATAAATATGAACATTTCTTTTCTCAAATTCATGTTGGAAAACGCGTAAAACCACAGCGTTGTTTGCATTGATAGCTCCCCACGACCATCTTGCATTCAGGAGTGGTGATTTCAGTTTTTTTGAAAATAAATCAGATAAAGAAATATTATTCATTGTTTTCCCTTTTTGTCCTATGTTGGTCTAAATTGGGTCGGGTTGGTAGGCGTTTGGAAAGATGATTATACATCAATGTGTATGTGCAGTATGTGTTGTCTTTTTCTTAAGTTTCCGGTAAATTTCCAAGTAAGAATCAAGTTGTAGTGGAGTAAAGTTGGTTTGGCTGTTGTATTGAATTTCTTGAAGTATTATTTCAACTAAATCCATGGGGTGGTGTTGGTGAATGGTAATGTTATAGTGACTTTCGTAGTTGACATTGTCATGAGTGGAGTTGAATGTTGTATGGGAAATATGGTTTACAGCAGGGTGCGGCTCGAAAATGGTGCGCCAATGTTATTATTTCAATATAAATTATAATCTCATACGTTGAGGTGAGTTGCTGTGTATTGTGGGTGATACTGTTTGCTGTGAAGCAATGAAAAATTACCATGAGATCATTGAGAGTGAAGTGTGGAAGGACTATACATGTAGGTTGAATTATCCTGTATCTCGTAAGCAGAGTTTAGCAAGATTCAATATCGGTCGTCTTGAAATGGCCTTAATGCAGCGATTTGGTATGGAAAAAACTGACTGGAGTGAGCGGATTAGCTACTACGCAGCCAAAACTTTCTAGATATTCGCGGTCAACTCGTCCACGGCCTAACTATCAACAGAAAATTCGACATCACACTAGAGTGGGATTAGTAACTCCTGCCAGAGTATGAGCTATAGAATAGTTTCTATACCACTTACTCAGATCCAGCTGCTAGGCAAGAGGTCTGAGATATAGATTATGTCTAAGGCAATTGATGTGATGCAGCAATGAAGCGCTGCCTACACGTGATTTCGTACTTTTCGCCGCTGCTTGCACGTTACAGATAATCGGAGTAACAGCTATAGCTATCAATCAGTCCTATTGGGTATGTATTTTCCGAAAGCCAATGTCATAAATATACTAATACTATGAATACAGAACTTTACCTCGAGCACCTTCTGCAACCTTTTGGTATCAATATGGCTCAACGAATTCGTCTTGTACGACATCAAGAGACTGGCATTGATATGCGTGTTATGAAACGCGATGGCTGGTTTGAGTACTATCAATCATATCAAGAACGAGATGTTTTTGCAGACTGTGATGTTCTTGTGTCTTTCTTCGCCGGGGCCGGTTCCCATAGTGTGTTGGAGGGCGTATATGTCGTGAATGGCGTCGAAGGCCCCGTACAGATAGTCCCCCCTGAAGACTATCCGTATCCGGAGCATGCAAGTAGTTCAAAATATCTTTATTGCCTAGAGCGTGACTCTCGATATGACGCCTTGTGTGACCGAGTCGTGATCGATTGGGGTAAAGGTACTCGTTCATGGGTACAGCATTTTCGACCGCTGACCAAACCCGTAATCGAAGTACTTCCTAGCGGTTATGTGTCAGAGTTTCCAGGCTACTTGGAGTGTGTCGTGTCATACGATGAATTGAAGATCATCGTTGAAAACCCCACAGCTAACCGTGAATGGCATCGTATGCTGTCAGCGACTTATGGTATTTACCTGATCCTAGATAAGGAGACTGGGATGCAGTATGTCGGCTCTGCCTACGGTATCAGAGGAATTATCGGGCGCTGGACGACATATGCGGAAACAAGGCATGGGGGCAACAAACTACTGATTGACCTGCTCAATCAACGGCCGAATGCATACCGTAAATGGCAGTTCTCAATCTTACAAACTTTGCCTATGTCGATGACCAAAAATGAAGTCATTGCTTGCGAGCAGCTGCACAAGCACAAGCTTGGAACTAGGGTGCATGGGCTGAATGATAACTAGAAATAAGTGAAGAATCAGCTTGAGACCTTGATAGACGAATAGCTTGAAGGGTTTGGTAAGGCAAAATTTTATGCTCGATAGCATAACCATTGCTACGCAAGCTACAACTACCATAGCGAAGGTGTCAGGGCTTAAAGCCCTGATACAGTTGCGGAGATTTGCCATTGAGGCTATGCCAGCTTCTGAGAGCAGAACACTTTACACAGCCGTTATTCAAATTACCAACCCGGTACCACTGTACGTGCTGACCACGGCTCGATAGGTCACAACGTACTTTTTTTAACTTCGTTACTAAGATAGCTAGCTGTGTTTACATGATATAAAAATATCTACTACAATATAAAAGTCACTTCTACACAAAGGACATCCTTCCAATGTGTAGATGTACAAAAAGTGCCAAGAGAATAAGGGGATTTTTTGATGAAATTCGGAATCCCCCCCTCTCCGCCAGATACCTACATTAAAGCCCTGATTATTCAGGGCTTTTTTGTTGCCTGTTTTTTTTCCCGTGCTCTCTCAGATGCTGGTCCGCTGTGTGTGTGGATGACAGGGCATTTCTCACCTGCCGCAGTCGGGTCCTCGGCTTGCGGTACCTGCTTTTCTCCTCGGTTTCTATGTTCTCCAGTTCTGGTTTTCAGCAGGTTTGATGCGTAAGCGAGCCTTGCGCAACTGTGTTTCCCCGCAGCCGGAGCTGGCAGATCGCATTGCCCAAAATGGGCATGTGATGATGCCGATGGCGTTTTTGCCGAATTTCCTTGTGATAAATTGATGACGAATAATAACAATGTTATTTGGTGGGCTTGAGTGTGTACGTATGAAGAGGAATTGCGGGGGTGAAATTGAGCAAGCTGAAAGCGTTGGAAGAGGAATTGAATAGCTACTTGTACGGGGTGGTGTCGGCATGGCACCAAGGAGTCATGCCGACAGAGAGTGAGGTGTGGTCCCATGTCGAGAGTGTGTTTTCCCGCGTGGATTCAGACAGGGATCGGCAACAGCTCCAGATGAATACGGTGGATTTGCTTGGAGAGGCGCTGACTTATATTCGTCTGGATGGATGACGATATTAAAAATTGATCGCTATTGGTGATGTGCTCTCTCTTCCTGTTTTCAATTGTACGCAAAGTTGATGTTTGATTTGTGGGGGTTAAATGGAGTCTGACTACTTTCTTATTACTGTTTGCGCCATTCTGCTGTTTGTGATTGTTTCCGCAACTGTCTATCTTGGCGTGGTGGTATGGCGGGATGGCAGTGAGCGTGCGCAGCAAAGCAAGGCCCGAGTCGGCAATATGGCTGGCCGAGAAAAATAATTGGCTAATGTGATGCGGGTTGCGTGTGATTGCATCGTGCAGGCTTCTGGATTTTATATTGCATGTTCATTGTTTGTTGGCGTCAATGGTGTTTTTATATGAAGTGTGTAAATGATAGAAGAAAAAATTTGTTGTGATATGTCTGCGTGCGTCCGCAGCCTGTCCGTGCCGGCACAGTGTATTCAGAACCTCAAGTCGCTGCCTGTTGCGGACCGCTTTGAGAAAATCATGTCTTGCATCGCTTTATTGCTGAGTGAAGTGCATGGAATGACCTTGCGTAATTGCGCCAATGTTTTTGCCAATGATCTGATAAAAGCATTGATTGTGCTGGAGGTTGGCAATCAGCCGCAGGAAAAACATCTTGTTTATCGGCACAGGGGGCCGCTCCCCCGGTTTTGCAATATTCACTCGCTGTCGCAGGCGATTGGCGTGCCGCGTGAGACTGTCCGCCGGAAAGTGATGCAGCTGGAGAGGGAGGACTGGATAGTTCGGCTGGAGGACGGCGGATTGGTGCTGGCGCCGGCAAGAGCGGCAACTTTCAAGGTGGAAAGTCTGATGAGACAAGTCAGCTTTATCGACATGACGATGGAGAAAATCAGGACCTTGCGGAGTCTGTTGCCGGTTGTGAGCAGTTTGACGGCCGGCCAAGCCTGATCCAATCGCCAGGCTGGAGCCCAAGACGCAGCGAAGCGATAATGACAGGCTGCATCATCACGGAGCGTGCCATGAGCCTTCGCATTACCCATTTCTCTGCCGATGTCGCGCCGACGGAAGATCGGCCCAGGCCTGATCGTTTGCTAAGCGGCAACCCGCGCCGACTTGCCTGGACGCATTACGAAACCGCCGACGAGGCGCTTTCTTGCGGTGTCTGGGCCTGCGAAACCGGTGCCTGGCGCATCAGGTTTGCCGAAGACAAACACGAGTTCTTCTGCGTGCTGGAAGGCGAGGTGCGTTTGCATGAAGAGGATGGCGCAACGGTGACGGTGTTGCCCGGAGAGGCGGCGGTGATTCCGGCCGGCTTTGTCGGCGTGTTTGAGGTGGTGAGGGCGGTGCGCAAATACTTTGTGGTGGCCCAAACACCGCAAGCGTGAACCGGCGGCTATTCGCGCAAGCAAAAATGGGAGTGCGCCGCACTCCCATTTTTTGTTGTCGTCGTTCAGGTTTTCAGCGGGTCATCCGCGTCGTCCATGGGTTCTACCGGCGGTGGGGTGAAGCCGTTGATGTCGCGCGCGCTCTTTTCCAGCAACAATACGATGGCGGTGTTGAGCGCGCCAAAAGCCCAGCTCACCAGCATGAACACTGAGTAGGCGCTGAGCTTGTCGTTGAACAGGTGGCTGCCGTGCAGGGTCAGCTCGGCAGGGTCGAAAATACTGAAAAACACAATGGTGGCCATCGCGGCAATGATGAAGGATGGCCAGAACAGCAGGATGCCTTTTCTCACGTCTGTCTCCCTTTAAAAGCGTGGTTGAAGTCGTTAGCAAACTGGTTTGCAGGGGCGGGAAAAACCACAGTCCGAGCCCGGCGGGGCTTCGGCTCATGTCCGGGTTTTGTCGCATGCTTCCTATAAAGACTATACCTCTGCCGCGGTGGTTCAAGCTGGCGAGGCGATGCGATTCGCATTGGCAGGGCGGTTTTGCGCCGCAGCAGCAGGCCGGATGGTGGTAAACTTGTCGGCGGACAAAGTTTTCATCAATACAGCCGTTGCGCGGCAGCGGACGGCTGATCTGCAAAGCAAATGGAGTTCTGCATGACCTCTTCGATCTTCGCCGCGGTGGAATTGGCCCCGCGCGACCCGATTCTTGGCCTCAACGAAGCTTTCAACGCCGATACTCGCGCTACCAAAGTGAATCTGGGCGTTGGCGTGTACTGTGACGACAACGGCAAGATTCCGTTGTTGGGCGCGGTGAAAGCCGCCGAGAAAGCCCGTCTGGAAGCCATGCCGCCGCGCGGCTACCAGCCGATCGAAGGCCCGTCTTCCTACGATGTGGCTGTGCAGAACCTGCTGTTCGGCGCCGACAGCGAGCTGCTGTCCGCCGGCAAGGTAGTAACGGCCCAGGCGTTGGGCGGCACCGGTGCGTTGAAAATCGGCGCGGATTTTCTCAAGCGTCTGAACCCGGCCGCCAAGGTTTACATCAGCAACCCGTCCTGGGAAAACCACCGCGCGCTGTTTGAATCCGCCGGTTTCGAGGTGGAAAACTATCCGTACTACGACGCAGCCACGCGCGGCGTGGATTTCGCCGGCATGAAGTCCTTCCTGCAAGGTCTGGATGCGGGTTCCGTGATTGTGCTGCATGCGTGCTGCCACAACCCGACCGGGGCCGACATGAGCGACGCGCAATGGGCTGAAGTGGTGGAAGTGTGCCGTGCGCAGGGGCTGGTACCTTTCCTCGACATGGCCTACCAGGGCTTTGCCGACGGCATCGATGCCGACGCCGTTGCTGTGCGCCTGTTCTCCGCATCCGGCCTGCAGTTCTTCGTTTCCAGCTCCTTCTCCAAGAGCTTCTCGCTCTATGGCGAACGCGTGGGCGCGCTGTCCATCGTCACCGCCAGCAAGGAAGAGGCTGGTCGCGTCCTGTCCCAGCTCAAGCGCGTGATCCGTACCAACTACTCCAACCCGCCGATCCACGGCGCCGCCATCGTGGCCGCAGTGCTGTCCAGCCCTGAGCTGCGCCAGCAGTGGGAAGACGAGCTGGCCGGCATGCGCGAGCGCATCCGCGCCATGCGCACCGGTCTGGTTGAAGCCATCAAGGCGCAAGGCGTGGAGCAGGATTTCTCCTTCGTCGCTAAGCAGCGCGGCATGTTCTCCTACACCGGCCTGACCGCCGCACAAGTGGAAGTGCTGCGCAGCGAGTTCGGCATCTATGCGGTGTCTACCGGTCGCATCTGTCTGGCCGCGCTCAACAGCAAGAATCTGAACTATGTTGCCGAAGCCATCGCCAAGGTGGTGAAGGCCTAAACGGCGCGACGCGCAAGACCTGCCTTCGGCCAACCTTGGGCCGTGTCGAAAAAGCCCCGCAAATGCGGGGCTTTTTGTTTGCTTGCGCTCTGTGATCAGGCTTGGGCTGTGGCGCCGGACAGGTGTTGCGAGAGGAAGTCGATAAACGCCCGCACGCGGGCAGACGGCTGACGGAGGCGGGGATAGAGCGCCCAGATATCGGCTGGCGCTCCTTGCCAGTCGGGCAGGATGCGCACCAGCTGTCCGGTTTGCAGGTAGGGAGTGATGTCCCAGCACGAACGCAGCATCACTCCGTGTCCGGCCAGTCCCCAGTTGACGGCGGTTTCACCGTCGTTGGTGGAGAGCGCGCCGCTTACCTTGACCATGGTTTGACGTTGACCGGAATACAGCTGCCAGTTGCCGAACACGTCTTCGTTTTCGCGGATGACGATGCACTGGTGCCGGGTCAGATCGGCGGGTTGTTCGATGAGAGGGTGACGCGCCAGGTAGTCAGGTGCGGCGCACAGCAGACGGATATTGTTCAGCAGATGGCGCGAAACGAGGCGGGTGTCGGGTGGTTCGCCAACGCGGATGCTGACATCAAACGCGCCGCTGGTGAGTGCGGGCAACCGGTCTGTCAGTTGCAGTTGTACTTCGGTTTGCGGGAAAGCGTGAATGAAGCCGGATATCAGTGGCGCGATGTGCCGGCGGCCAAAACCCAGCGTCGCATTCACTCGCAGCAGCCCGCGCGGTGCCAGGCTGCCGCCGCTTACGTCATTCTCCAGTTCCGCCAGATCATCCAGAATGCGCTGGCCGCGACCCAGATAACGCTCGCCTTCTTCAGTGAGCGCCAGCGTACGGGTAGTGCGATGCAGCAAGCGCACGCCCAGCCTTTGTTCCAGCGCGGCAAGGCGTCGGCTGATGGCCGGGGGCGTAACGCCCAGTGTGCGGGCGGCGGCGCTCAGGCTGCCGCATTGCACCAGTCGGGCAAAAAATGCCAGATCGGAAAGATCGCTCATTTGTGCGTTCAAGTAAATAATGGATTGTTTTGTGCTGAATTATAGCTGTCATATTGCAAGATAAAATGTGGTTTTGCTTTTGTGGACAGGACTGAACATGACCTTGAGCAGTGCGGCGCTGGCGCTGCCTTTGGGTGGTGCGTTGGGCTATGTGGGCGGCTTGCTGGGCATAGGCGGCGGCATTATCGCCATCCCGGTGCTGGTATTGTTGTTCGGCATGGATCAGCAGCTGGCGCAAGGCACGGCGCTGGTGATGATGGTGCCCAATGTCTTGCTGGGATTCTGGCGCTATCGACAGCGCAACCCCTTTCCCTTGCGCACGGCGGCGACCATTGGTTTGGCTTCGGTTTTTTCCACGTATCCGGCCGCGCGTTTGGCGGTAGCACTGGATGCCGCCACTTTGAAAGCCGTGTTTGCAGTCTTTCTCATCGGTCTGGCGGGGTATTTCATCCATCTGTCGCGCCGGAGAGGTGGCGAGGGCGCGCCGGCTGCGGCATGGCCCGAGCGCTACTTGCCGGCGGTAGGCGTGGTGGGTGGCCTGTTTGCCGGCTTTTTCAGTGTGGGGGCTGGCATCGTCGCCGCGCCTATTTTGGTGCGGGGCTTCGGCAAACGTCAGGCCGTAGCCCAAGGCCTGGCGCTGGCGCTGGTGGTGCCCGGGGCACTGGTTGCACTGGCTACCTATGGCCGGGCGGGGCATGTGGATTGGTCGCTGGGGCTGGTGCTGGCCCTTGGTGGCGTCGTCACCATTTCACGCGGGGTGGCGCTGGCGCATCGCTTGCCCGAGCGCAAGCTCAAGGCCTTGTTTGCCGGCATGCTGTTGCTGACGGCCGGGCTGATGCTGCGTTAGGTCATGTCGGCAAGCATCGCCGCGCAACGTGCGTCTTCTGCCTTGGGGCTGGCGTTTTCACAGGCCTGCCTGATTTCACGCCAGATGACGAGATGTGATGTTTGCCGAAGAGCGGAGTCTGGTCGGTGGTTGCCGGCCACCTCGCACTGGCCCGATGGCGCTCAGGGCTGTTTCTGCAGGCTGCGGAAGTAGGCCCACTCTTCTACAACCTTGCCGTCCGGCAAGTGGCAGTATCCGGCCTCGCCGTTGCTTTCTTTGCGGATTTCCAGCTTGCCGCCTTGCTGGATGCAGAATACCGACGCCGGGTTGGCCATGCCCACCATGGGCTGGACAGCTTCGGCTGCCTTGGGTTGCGCGCAAGCGCCAAGCAGCAAGGGCAGGCAGAGGGCGAGCGGGGTGAGCAGGCGATAGCCGGGCATGATGTGATCCTTAGTATTGGCGGGTCGTCAGCCAGCGGGCTTTGCGGCTGAATGGCGGCAAAGCCTGCTGTGACAGCAGGGTGCTTGGGCAAGGCGAGCAGTGCGTCGGGGTGGGCCGCTCAATCCGCCCGCCAAGCGCTGTCAACAGGGTAGACACTGCATTCTAGCGGCTTAGCGCCGCGCCTGGCAGCTCGCGCAGCCAGGCGCTTTGCGCTATCACCCATGACCAAATACGTCTGGGCCAAACGCCTCATAGTGAATGGCGTCTGCGGGAACGCCATGTGCCAGCAACCATTGGCGTTGCTCATGCATGAAAGGCAGCGGACCGCACAGGTAGAAATCGCCATCCAGCGGCAATGCGGGAATCGCCTCAAGCGCCATGCGCCCGGATCTGGCGTCCACGCTTTGATCCGGCTCTTCCAGCCAAAGCGCGAAGCGCGCGTTCGGCAAACGTTGCAGTGCGGTTGTCACTTCGTCGAGATGGGCGATATGCCTGGCGGCGCGATTGGCGTGTGCGAACACCAGCTGACGGGGGCTGGATGCCGCCGCCTGTTGTCGCAGCATGGACAGCACAGGGGTGATGCCAATGCCGGCGCTGATCAGTACAAGGGGGGCGCTGCCGACTCCCAGTACAAAATCACCGGCTGGGGGGCCAATGCGCAGGGTGTCCCCAGGCTTTACTGCGTCATGCAGCAGTGCAGATACTCGACCGGCCGGGCCTTGTCCGGGCTGCTCGCGTTTGACGCTGATGCGCAGTTCGTCTTCTTCGGGAAGGCCAGTCAGGCTGTACTGCCGGCGCTGAGTCAGGCCCAGAGCTGGCACCTCCAGCGCCACGCTCAGGTATTGGCCGGGCATAAATGGAATGCGCCGACCATCTTGCGGCCGCAAGCTGAGGGAAATCACATCGGCGGCCACGGCTTCCTTGTTCACCACCTCCGCCGTCAGCCAATCCTGGCCGGCTTCCCATGTCACATCCTGATAAATGCGCGCTTCCCGGGCGACCAGGTCGGTGGCCATCAGCCAGTAAGCTTCGTCCCAGGCCTCCAGAATCGCCGGCGTGGCCGCTTCGCCCAATACTTCGGCAATAGCCGCCATCAAATGACGGCCGACAATGGTGTACTGGTTGGGGGCAATCCCCAGGCTGACATGCTTGTGGGCGATCCGATTCATGATGGGGTTGAGCACTTCCGGTTGGTCCAGGTTAGCGGCATAGCCGTAAATGGAGCCAGCTAGTGCCTGCGCTTGTTCACCTGAGGACTGATTACCCATATTGAACAGGTTTTTCAGCTCAGGATGATGAAGGAACATGCGCTGGTAGAAGTGGCGGGTGATCTGCTCGCCGTACTCTTTGACAACCGGCAGTGTGGCCTGAATGAGGGGCAGGGCTTCTTGTGACAACATGGTTTGCTTTCTTTGGGGTGGGTGAGGGGCTGGGTGATGTGGCGACAGCCTGGATGGGTGTCTTGAAGCCTGCTTCTGCGGGGCGGGCGGCTGGTTCTGGTGTCTTAAAGATGAATGTTAAATGAATCTTATTGGGCGCAAAAAAAAACGCCGCTTAACCTGCTTGCCAGTTGCCCATGGCATTGTGTGCAGCCAGCCGCACCACATAACCAAGCTTGAACACGCCAGCGGAGATCGGCAGCGCCAGATGGCCGGCCACTTGTGCCGGAATGCTGAAATGATCGGCGTAGACATAGGCGAGGGCTGCAGAAGCCAGCATGCCGGCAATGGCGATCGTCATCATGGCGCGGCCCATGAACAAGGCTTTGCGTGGGGTTAGGGGGCTGGAAGACATGTCATGCTCCTTGTTGCAAGTGGATGGTCATCCGTCGTCATGCTTTTCATGGCGGCAAGCAGGATTCGCGACCAAGCTATAAGATGAATATAAAATGCATCTTTAAAAGAGTCAAGACGGATTCATCTTTTGAGCGGTGCTCAGTATACTGTCCCGATTCTTCCCGTAAACGGATAACAGCGCGTGCATATTACCCAACACACCGACTACGCTTTGCGCGTGCTGATCTTTCTTGGCGCGAATGAACACCGGCTGGTCACTATTCAGGAAATCGCGGAAAGCTTTGATGTTTCACGCAGCCACATGATGAAAGTAGTCAACCAGCTGATACGTCTGGGCTATGTGGAAGGCTTGCGCGGCAAGGGCGGCGGCTTGAGGCTGGCGCGCGCCGCAGGGGACATTGTTGTCGGAGCGGTAGTGCGGGACATGGAAAGCGACATGGAGCTGGTGGAGTGCTTTGGCGGTGAAAGCCGCTGTCTGTTGACGCGGAGCTGCCGTTTGCGCGGGGCGTTGTCCGATGCGTTGAATGCGTTTCTTGCCAGTCTGGATCGGGTCAGCCTGGCTGATCTGCTGTCAGCTGAAGAGCGGCGGGTGCTATTTGTGCCTTTGGCTGAGGTGGGTCGCAACACCGGCTGATCGAGCGCGGCAAGGCCTCTTCAGGGAGCCACTGCGCGGGTTGAGCCGTAGCGCTTGATGATCTGTTCGATAGTACCGTCACGTTTCATGCCGGCGACGGCCTCCGCAATTGCCTTGACTGTGCTTGCGGGCATGGCGGGCCCGCCGGCAATCCAGTCGCTGTCTTCATATACGACTTTGCCCACGACAGGGGATGCGCCAAAACGGGACGCATACACGGGAGCGAAAATTTCCGGAAGCACCAGCACCGAAGCGATACGGCCATACTTGAGCATGGCAGCCAAGTCTTCCATGGTGCCGGTTTCCAGTTCCTCTTCCTCCACGCCATTGCGTTCCAGCCACTCCACCACGCTGGAGCCGCGGCGGATGCCGATGCGGCCTGCGGCCTGGGCCGTCTTCAGATCCGCGATCGGACTGGCCCCATCCCGTCTGATAAAGCTGAATCCTACCGAATTGGTTTCTACTATCCACTTGAACAGCGGGGCGCGACTGGGGGTGCGGGAGAACAGCACCAGAACCGCATCTGTCCTGCTGCGCACCTCCTGCATGGCCCGCTTCCAGGGGAGAATGCGGGCTTTGGGCGTGTATCCGGCGCGACGTACCGCCTCCATGCCGATCTCCATCACCATGCCGGGGTTTTCGCTTTCAGTACTGCACATGGGAGGTAAATTATCGCATTCGACATAAATGACCGGGCTGGCCTGCACAAGTTGTTGGCTGGTCATGATGAGCAATGCCGGCAGGTATTTAAGATAGATCATTGTGGGATTTCTGATCTTTAAGGTGGACATTACCAACTTATAGACAGATGCGGGTGGTAATCAATACGCATTAAGCCGTAGTTTTTTCAATATTATCTTCATTTTAATTCAATGAAATCATGCGATATGTGTTGGGATGCCACCGCTCGGCACGCCGTTTGTGAGCGTTGGTGTTTGCCGGAACGCGCGGCGATTGGGCTTGTACCGCGCCTATTCATGGCCACTTGGCGCGCGATTCTTCGCCGCACATCTTGTTAAAGCTTACGCAAAAGACATTTCCCGCTGGCAAGTAGGAAAATAGCTACGCTTACTGTCAGTAAGCTCTCATTGTTGAGAGTGGGTATAAAAATCACAATTCGGTTGTCAATAGCGGAGAGTGATAATGCTACTAGGTAATTTCTTAAAAAATCAGCAGCTTATGCCTAATGCGGAGTCCGGCATTGTCGGGCCGTTGCCGGATGTGGTGCTGAGCGGCGATATCGACCTGGGTTTTGTCCAACCTTGGTATCAACCCAAGCTGGACCTCATCCACGGCGGCATGGCTGGTGTGGAGAGCCTGGCCCGCTATGAGCCGCCGCATGGCCCGTTTTCTCGCAATGGCGGTTTTGTAGAGAAAATTCGCCAAAGCGGTCGTCTGCACAGCATGGTGAAGAAGCTGTTGCGGCTGAATGCTCGAGACATGCTTTGGTGGCGCAAACAGGGCCTGGAAATGCCGGTGTCGGTGAATGCCGAATGGGTCATGGTGGAAACCGGTTGGCTGTTGGATCAACTGAATGAAGTGAGCAAGCAGTTTGACATTCCTCTCAGCTCTTTTCGCGTGGAGGTCACCGAGCACGAGTCCGTAGAAAGCATCGCCCGCGCCACGCGCGCGCTGTCTGATCTGCAAAGTCGCGGAGTCAAGATCGTGCTGGATGATTTCGGCGTGGACAATTCCTCCTTGTCCGTATTGTCGGCATTTCATTTCGACTGCATCAAGATTGACCGGAGGTTCATCCAGGGCATTCATGCCGATATGCGCAATGCGGCCATCGTTGCCGGCATCGTCAATATTGCCGGCAATCTCGGGATGAAAGTGGTGGCGGAAGGGGTAGAGAACATCTGCGATCTGCATGCCTTGGGCCGGATCGGCTGTCATTACGTGCAGGGGTTTCTCTACGGCAAACCGATGAAAGCTGCCGATGTGCTGGGTTTCTACCGCGAAGAGTCTGATATCCGCCGCAGTGCCGAGTCGGCCGACTATCAGGTTGAGTGATCCGCTTGCCACTATCGGCGCAGGGAAGGGTGGTTAGACATGAAATTTTTCGATGGCTATAAAAACCCGACAAATGGCGATGGCAAACTGTACGGGGCGGGTTTGTTGACCGGTGGCGAATCATGTAATGATGACCGCATCAATCTGCCTGTCGCTCTGGCTCTTATGGTGTGCTTCGGGTTCTCTGGCTTGCACCGTGCCTATGTCGGCGCAATGGCGGGTGCCATTCGCATGATGCTGGCTTTTTCGGCCTTTTGCGCCGTTGGTTCCTTGCTGGCCCTGTGGTATTTCGTAGTTGGCAATCCGGTTTATCACCCGGTAGGTATGGTGCTGTCTCTTCAGTTCTGCCTGCTCTTGGCATGTCTGGCCGGCATGTGGCTGGCTGACTTGCGGCGCTTGCTGCGCAATCTCGGCATGATGCCGGCTGCGCAGGTAAAACTACACAATGGAATTACATGAAAACTCGAGTCCTGATCATTGACGACCATCCTTCGCTGCGTCTTGCCCTCAAGGCTATTTTTGGCCAGGATCCTTCCATTGAAGTGGTCGGCGAGGCAGCGACGGCTGACGAGGGGCTGAAATTCCTCGCCAAAGACGTACCGGATGTGGTGATTCTGGACCTGATGCTGCCTGATCTGTCCGGTCTGGATGTCATCGCCAAGATCAAGCACAAGGAGCTGGACTGCAAGATATTGGTGTTTTCCGCCCAGTCCACGGAAATCTATCTGGAAAAGATTGTTGCCGCCGGGGCTAATGGTTTCATCAGCAAAAACTGTACGCCAGACGAGATCTTTTCTACCTTCAAGGCCGTCGTGGCCGGTTTCAACTGTTTTCCCAGCTTTGGCATCCAGCCGATCACCAGTTCGGCCAACCAGCAGCGCCCGCTGGACTTGCTGTCTCAGCGAGAACTGACCGTGCTGATTGCGCTGGCGCAGGGTTTGTCCAACAAGGATGTAGCCAATAAGCTGCACCTCAGCGAAAAAACAGTCAGTACCTACAAGTTCCGGATTCAGACCAAGCTTGGCGTCAATGGGGTGGTGGCGATGGCCAATTACGCCAGAGAAAACGGTTTGCTCTGAGATCATGAGCGTTCATGCGCGCTACCACTTCTTCCCAAGCCAGGCGCTGGGGTTTTTCTGCCTGCTGTTCAGCCTGTGCGTCTCCCTGGGCGCCCATGCGGGCGCTGCACTTTTGTCTGCCGACGAGCGCGCCTGGCTGGGTGCGCATCCCGTGGTGACGGTGGGGGTGGTCGCCGACGATACCCCGCCGTATGTCATCGCCGATAGAGGTGGCGATCTGTCCGGCATCACTATCGACTATCTGCAGGAAATGGGCCGCCTGCTGGGAGTCAGGCTGCCTCCCCGGGTTTATCCGGATCGCGCAAGCCTGCGTGCCGCGCTGGCGCAAGGAGAGGTGCAGGCGGCGGACCTTCCGCCGGATACTGGCGATTTTCGTTTTACACAATCGTTTGACGATTCCCGTTATGTGCAACTGGGGCGGATGAAGGATCGAGGTGCTTTCAGCTTGCGCAAGACACTGGCCTTCTCTACGGGCAGCCTGGATCCGGGGCAAGCTGCAAAGCTGTACCCGGACTGGGTGCTCAAACCCTACGCCACGCCTTTGCAGGCTTTGCAGGCAGTATCCTTTGGCGATGCCGATGCTGCGGTAGAGTTGCTGGTGACGGCCAATTATCTGATCTCGCATTTTCAGCTGCGCAATCTGGAAGTGACGAGGTTTGCCGAACCCGGCGCGGCTGCACGCAAGCTGGCCGTGTTGCCGGCTAACGGCATATTGCTGGGGGTGCTGAACAAGGCGATTCTCAGCGCGCGAGATGACGGTTTTGGCGAGGTGGCCTATAGCTGGAAGGCCATTATCGGACCGCCGTTCAATTTTCCCGCTAAACTGGATCTGACCGAGGAAGAGGAGAACTGGATTCGTCAGCATCCGGTGGTGCGATACAGCGAGCTGTACGACTTGACGCCTTTCATCTTCAAGTCGCCCGAAGGCGGCCCGGCCGGGATACTTCCCGACCTGCTGGAGGAGCTTTCAGAGAAGACGGGGTTGCGTTTTGAAGGAGTGCTGCGGCATAGCCGACAAGAGGTGATCGACGATCTGAAAAAGCGCTCGGCGGTGCTGATTCCCTATATCTACAATGTTCCCGGCGAGGCGGATCGTCTGATGCTGACAACGCCGTTCGCCAATACTTTGTGGGTGATCGTTTCCGACAAGCGCATACCCTACCGCAATGTGGAGTCGCTGCGCGGCCGGCGAATTGCAATGACCGCTGCGCCCTTGCGTATGTGCCAGACCCTGCGCGGCAAGGACTTCGCCACGCTGGTGGAAGTCAGCTCAGTATCCAAGGCTTTTGAGCTGCTTGCCGCGGGCAAGGTGGATGCAGCGGTAGCGGACAATACCATTGCCAATTATGAAATCGGGCAGAACTATCCCGACCAGCTGACTATTACCGGCGCGGCCCTAAGCCGGCCTATTCAGCTGGTGATGGGGGTCAGTAAGAACGAACTCGTACTTGCCGGCATCATGGATAAAGCCATCGGCAGCATACGGGCTGATCATTATGATCTGGTGCAGCAAAAATGGTTGATGCGCAGCCATCCGGAGTACCGCTTTTTCCGCTATCAGACGGAAATCATCGTCAGTCTGACGGTGCTGGGCTTACTGATCATGGTGTCTTTTGGTTGGAGCGTGCTGCTCAAGCGCCAGGTGCGGCTGCGTGAAGCATCCGAGGCGCGCTTGCGCGACGAGCTGGCATTTCAAAGCGCCTTTCTCAACAGTTCGCCGACACCCAGTTTCGTCAGCGATGCCGTGGGCAGCCTGATTTCCTATAATCCAGCTTTTCGCGCGTTCTTCCAGCTGCGCGACGAGGCGTCTTCAGTGTCAATGGCGGGTATTGATGCTCGTTTTGCCCCGTTTTTTCGCGAGATTACTGAGACGGTGCGGACAGTGGCGTCCAGTCGGCAGCTTTCCTTCAGCGAAGTGGCGGTGCCACTGGCGGAGGGGGGCGAGGTCAGCGTCTACCTGTGGGTGGGGCCGTTTTACAGTGCCCGCGGCGAGCTGGCCGGCGTTCTTGGCGGCTGGGTGGACATCTCTTACAAAACGCTGCTGGAAAAGGAACTGCGGGAGGCGCGCGATGTGGCGGAACAGGCCAACCGGGCCAAGTCGTTCTTTGTGTCCACCATCAGCCACGAAATCCGCACTCCGATCAATGTCATCATCGGCATGTTGGAATTGCAGCGGCTTAATCGGCAGTTGCCGGTATCCACGGTGGAGGAGCTTGGAGTGGCCAACGATTCGGCCCAGCATCTGCTGGTGCTGATCGATGACATTCTGGACCTGTCCAAGATCGAAGCGGAAAAGATGGAACTGCACCCGGAGCCGGTCCGCCTTGCCGACAAGCTGGGCAAGCTGGACCGGATGTTCCGTGCGATGGCCAAGCAGCAGGGCATTGCCTTTGAGGTGACGCTTGATGGCGTTTTGCCTGATGTCTGGGTCAGTGTTGATCCGGTACGGTTGCTACAAGTGCTTTCCAACCTGTTGTCCAATGCCATCAAGTTTACCCGGCAGGGGCGGGTGGAGTTGCTTTGCCGACTTGAGAATTCCGACAGCGGTGGCTGCCATCTACGCATGGCGGTGGCGGATACCGGCATTGGCATGTCGGCTGAAGATGTTGGCCGCCTGTTCACGCCGTTTGTGCAGGTGGGCGGCGGAGGGCATCGTCCCAAAGGCACCGGGCTGGGTCTGGTGATCTGCAAGCGGCTGGTAGAGCTGATGGGCGGCGATATCCGCGTGCGCAGTCGCCTTGGAGTCGGCACGACTGTGGAGGTGGCGCTGACTTTGCCGCGCGCGCCGGCGGTGGATCAGCCGCGCGACTTCTGCGTGCCGGCCGATGCGGTGTTTGATCTGGACATCCTTATCGTGGACGATCATCCGGCCAATCTGATTTTGCTGGAATCCCAGCTGGAGCGGCTGGGTTGCAGGGTGGCGAAAGCCGGCAGTGCCTCCGAAGCCATGCTGCTGTATGAGCGGGGCGTGTTTGCAGTGGTGATTACCGATTACTCGATGCCGGAAATCAGCGGGCCGGAGCTTGCTCGGATGATCCGGCAGCATGAGGGGGATGCGGGCAAACCTGCGGCCTTTATTGTCGGCTTCACTGCTTTCAAGCATGGCGAAGTGGAAGCGGCTTGCCGGGAGGCGGGCATGGATGCCTGCCTGAGCAAGCCGGTGGGTATTCACGATTGGGCAGCCTTGCTGGGGCGAAGCTTCCCGGCGGGCCGGCAACAAGGTTTGCCGAAGGTTGCGTCGCCAGTGGATCTGGCTCGCAACCCCGCCTTTATCGCATCCCTGAAAGAAGAAGACGCCAAAGACTGGCAGACGGTCACGCAGGCCATGGCCTCTCGCGACTGGCCCGCCCTGAAAGCCGCTTTGCACAAGATGAAAGGACCGTTCCGTTTGCTGGATGCCAGCGAAGTGGACGACCTCTTTCTGGAAGCCGAGGATCTGTGCGAGGAGTCCGAAGAGGAGTTTCTGCGTGAGGCGCTGTCGCGTTTGCGCCAGACGCTGGATGCTTTCTACGCCGAGCATTAAACCCCTGTCCCGTCGCCAACAACAAAGCCCCGCATTGCGGGGCTTTGTTGTTGATTGTGTGCCGCATCCGGGCCGCCGGAGGTTTAAACCGGCAAGTGGCGCAGAAGATCCTGCGGCTGGTCGATGCAAATATCTGCGCCCCAGGCTTGCGGGTGGTCTTGCTCGGAGATGTAGCCCCAATTGGCCAGCACGGTTTTCATGCCCACCGCACGGCCGGCCTGGATATCGCGTTCCGCATCGCCCACGTACAGGCAGTGGGCCGGATTAATGCCAATCTGGGCGGCGGCGTGCAGCATGGGCGCCGGGTCCGGTTTGGGGACGCCCACGGTGTCGCCGCTGACGGTGACGGATGGCTGTGTAGCGAAGGGCAGGTCAGGCACCAGTCTATCGGTAAAGCGCATGGGCTTGTTGGTGATGATGCCCCAGGTCAGGCCGCGCTCGGCAAGCCCTTGGAGCATCTCGTTGACGCCTTCGAACAGGATGGTCTCGTCGGCAAAACTGTGTTCATAGTGATCCAGAAAACGCAGACGATACTCTTCAAAGCGGGGGTGCTCACGGCTAATGCCGAACCCAAGACTGACCAGCCCGCGCGCGCCATGGCTGGCAATGGGGCGGATGGCGGAGTAGGGCTGCGGCGGCAGGCCTTCTTCGGCCAACAGGCGGTTGAGGGCGGCGCCCAAGTCGCGGGCGGTATCGGCAAGCGTGCCGTCGAGGTCGAAGAGTACGGCTTTGATCATGATGCTGTTTCGTGGCTGCGGGCAGAGCCTCAAGTGTATCGGAAGCCGGGGAGTTGGCGTGAAAAAGGCCGCGCGTCTGCAACGCGCGGCCGTCGGTCAGGGTGTTCAGCGAATGGTTTTGCCGAGGAACAGCTTGTAGGCCGGATTATCGGTTTCCTCCACCCAAGGGTAGCCCAGATTGTCGAGGAAACTGCGGAAGGCGTCGTTGTCCTGGGTCGGTACCTGAATGCCCACCAGCACGCGGCCATAGTCCGCGCCATGATTGCGATAGTGGAACAGGCTGATGTTCCAGTCGGTGCGCATGGCATCAAGGAAGCGCATCAGCGCGCCCGGACGCTCCGGGAATTCGAAACGCAGCACGCGTTCGTCTTTCAGTTGCGGCGCGTGTCCGCCTACCAGATGACGAATATGCAGCTTGGCCAGTTCGTTGTCGGTGAGGTCGATGCCGTCCAGTTCGTTGGCCTTGAGCTCGGTCAGCATGCGCTCTACGTCTTCCTTGCCGCGAATCTGCACCCCGACAAAGACATGCGCCGTGCCGGGGTCGGCGAAGCGGTAGTTGAACTCGGTGATGTTGCGGTTGCCGATCACGGCGCAGAAGCGCTTGAAGCTGCCTGGCTTTTCCGGAATGGTGACTGCGACGATGGCTTCGCGGCGTTCGCCCAGTTCCGAGCGTTCCGACACGTGACGCAGGCGGTCGAAGTTCATGTTGGCGCCGCAGTTGATGGCAACCAGGGTTTGCCCCTGACAGCCTTCGCGTTCGACATAAGCCTTGACCGCCGCCACTGCCAGCGCGCCGGCCGGCTCGACGATGGAGCGGGTGTCTTCAAAGATGTCCTTGATGGCGGCGCAGATGGCGTCCGAATCCACCAGCATGATTTCGTCCAGCAGCTCGCGGCACAGGCGGAAGGTTTCCTCGCCCACCAGTTTCACCGCCACGCCATCGGCAAACAGGCCCACATCCTTCAGTTCGACGCGCTCGCCCTTCTCGATGGACTGCTTCATGGCGTCGGAATCCACCGGTTGCACGCCAATGATTTTCACTTCCGGCTTCAGGCGCTTGATGAAGCTGGCCACGCCAGCCGCCAGGCCGCCGCCGCCGATGGCGACGAATACCGCGTCGATGGGGCCGGGGTGCTGACGCAGGATTTCCATGCCAATGGTGCCCTGGCCGGCAATCACGTCCGGATCGTCAAACGGCGGGATGTAGGTCTTGCCGGTTTCCGCCACCAGTTGCATGGCGTGCTGGTAGGCGTCGCTGAACGACTCACCATGCAACACCACTTTGCCCCCGCGGCTGGTCACGCCGTCGATCTTCACTTGCGGCGTGGTGACCGGCATGACGATGATGGCTTCGCAGCCGATGCGCTTGGCGGACAAGGCCACGCCCTGGGCGTGGTTGCCGGCGCTGGCGGTGATCACGCCGCGCGCCAGTTGCTCCGGCGTCAGTCGCGCCATCTTGTTGTACGCGCCGCGCAGTTTGAACGAGAACACCGGCTGCAGGTCTTCGCGTTTGAGCAGGATGGTGTTGCCGGTGCGGCGGCTCAGGTTGGCGGCGACTTCCAGCGGGGTTTCCACCGCCACGTCGTACACCCTGGAGGTGAGGATGCGCTCCAGATAATCGTCGTGCTTGTCTTGCATGATGATGCGCTTGTCCTTGGCGAGTTCTGTTTTTTTGAACTGCCAGAGTAACAGGAACTCGAAGAACTCGGGAAGCCGTCTTGACCTATTCCGTTTGCGGTGCAGCATGATGTCCGGGTTTTTGCTTTTCCAGGCCCGGTTTTTGCCCCTTTCGGCCAACCGTGCCGCGCTCAGCGTGTATAATCGGCGGCTATTGTTTGCGATCCATTCTCGACGCCCTACGTTGCAAGTCCAATGAAAACTCTGACCCGTATTCTCGTTGCCGCCGCTCTGGCGATGCCCGCCGTTTCCTTCTCCGCCGCTGCTTTCGTTCCGCCCGCGCCGGACATTGCCGGCAAGGCCTATTACCTTGTTGATTTCAATTCCGGCCAGGTGCTGGCCGCGCGCGATCCGGATTCCCGCGTCGAGCCGGCGTCCCTCACCAAGCTGATGACGGCCTATCTCACCTTCAAGGCCATCAAGGAAAAACGCCTGTCGCTGGACCAAACCCTCACCGTGTCCCAGCGCGGCTGGAAGACCGAAGGTTCTCGCATGTTCCTGGACCCGAAGGTGCCGGCCAAGGTCAGCGATCTCATCCGCGGCATGATCGTGCAGTCCGGCAATGACGCCTGCGTCACGCTGGCCGAAGCCATTGCCGGCAGCGAAGACGTTTTTGCGCAGGTAATGACCCAGCAAGCACAGAAGCTGGGCATGAAGAACACCCAGTTCCGCAACGCTACTGGCCTGCCGCATGCCGATCACTACACCACCGTGCATGATCTGGCCATCCTGTCGGCCGCGCTGATCCGCGACTTCCCGGAGTTCTACCCGATCTACTCCATCAAGTCGTTCAGCTACAACAACATTACCCAGCCCAACCGCAACCTGCTGCTGTACCGGGATCCCAACGTGGACGGCATGAAGACCGGCTATACCGATACTGCGGGCTACAACATGATCACCTCCAGCCACCGCGACGGCCGTCGCGTGATTTCGGTGGTGGTGGGTACCGCTAGTCCCGAAGCGCGCGCGGTGGAAAGCTCCAAGTTGTTGAATTACGGCTTGCAGTTTTTCGATACGCCCAAACTTTACACTGGCGGCAAGCCGGTTTCCGACGTGCCGGTCTACAAGGGCGCGACCAAATCCGTGCCGGTGGGTTTTGCGCAGGACGTGTACGCCACCGTCGTCAAGGGGCAGGCTGGCCAGCTCAAGGCCGACATGACCACGACCCAACCGCTGATCGCGCCGATCAAGGCGGGTCAGGTGGTCGGCAAGCTGGTGGTGAGCCAGGATGGCAAGCCGGTGGAAGAGCGCCCGGTAGTGGCGCTGCAGGCAGTGGAAGAAGGCGGCTTCTTCAGCCGCCTGTGGGACAGCATCAAGCTGATGCTGGGCTGGAAGTAAGCCGGCCCACGACAGTATCAACCAGGCGGACGGCCTGCAGCGTGCTGCAGGCCTTTTGCCGTTTTCGCAGTAGTGGACGCTATGTCTGAAAAAATTGAAATCATGGAGTTTCCCTGCCGCTTTCCGCTCAAGATCATGGGCGAGCGGCATGATGAATTCGTCGTCACCATCACAGAGGTGGTGCGCGGCCATGCGCCGGATCTGGCTGATCACGATGTGGTGCTGCGCGAGAGCAGCGCCGGTCGTTTCTATGCCTTGACCGTTACCGTGACGGCCACCTCGCGCGAGCAGCTCGACAACATCTATCTGTCCCTGACTGGCCATCCCATGGTCAAGATGGTGCTGTAAGCCGGGAGCCAGACCGTGCAGCGACTGATCAAGCGGCTTGGCCGTGTCGATTACGAACCCACCTGGCGCGCCATGCAGGCGCTGACGGACGCGCGCGGCGCGGGCACGCCGGACGAACTGTGGGTGGTGGAGCACCCGCCGGTGTACACGCAGGGGCTGGCCGGCAAGCCGGAGCATCTGCTTTGCATGAGCGACATTCCGGTGGTGCAGACCGACCGCGGCGGCCAGGTTACCTATCACGGCCCGGGTCAGCTGGTGGTGTACATCCTGATCGACTTCAAACGGCTTAATATCGGCGTGCGCGAACTGGTGCGCCGCATCGAACAATCGGTCATCGACATGTTGGCCGAACAAGGCATCACCGCCAACGGCGACGTCAACGCGCCGGGCGTATACGTAGACGGGGCGAAAATAGCCTCGCTGGGCTTGCGCATCAAGAACGGGGCGGTGTATCACGGTCTGTCGCTGAATGTCGACATGGACCTGACGCCGTTCTCCTGGATCAATCCTTGCGGCTACGAGGGCCTCAGGGTGACGCAGATGAAGGATTTGGGGGTGGCGAAGACGGTGGATGAGGCGGCGGACCTGCTGTTGCCCCACCTGGAGCGCCATCTGTCCGTGGAGAAGGAGACAGCATGAAGTTGGACAACGAGGCAGGCGTCAAGCACAAAGGCGCCGCCAAGACCGCGCGCATTCCCATCAAGGTGGTGCCGCTGGATGAAAAGCTGAAGAAACCGGAATGGATTCGCGCCAAACTGCCTACCGGCCAGCGTTTCCATGAGATCAAGCAAATCTTGCGCGATCAGAAGCTGCATACCGTGTGTGAGGAAGCCACCTGCCCGAACATCGGCGAGTGCTTCAGCAAAGGTACGGCCACCTTCATGATCATGGGTGATATCTGCACCCGTCGCTGCCCCTTCTGCGACGTTGGTCACGGCCGCCCCAATCCGCTGGACGAGAACGAGCCCCGTCATCTGGCGGAAAGCGTGTCCGCCATGCGCCTCAAGTATGTGGTGGTGACTTCCGTGGATCGCGACGACCTGCGCGATGGCGGCGCCCAGCATTTTGCCGACTGCATTGCCGCCGTGCGCGACATGTCGCCCAGCACCCAGATCGAGACGCTGGTGCCGGACTTCCGCGGTCGCCTCGAGCTGGCGGTGGACATCCTTACCCAGACGCCGCCGGACGTGATGAACCACAATCTGGAAACCGTGCCGCGTCTGTACAAGCAGGCTCGCCCCGGCGCAGATTACGCGCACTCGCTCCAGCTCTTGAAAGACTACAAGGCCAAGAATCCGGATGTGCGCACCAAATCGGGTCTGATGGTGGGCTTGGGCGAAACCGATGAAGAGATCCTCGAAGTGATGCGGGATCTGCGCGCCCATAACGTGGATATGCTCACCATCGGTCAGTACCTGCAACCGTCCAACGGTCATCTGCCGGTGCTGCGCTATGTGCACCCGGACACTTTCAAGATGTTCGAAGAAAAGGCCTACGAGATGGGCTTTGCGCACGCCGCGGTGGGCGCAATGGTGCGTTCCAGCTACCACGCTGACGTACAGGCGCACGAAGCGGGTGTCTGAGACGCGCTTCGGCCAACATGGCAGGGGTGCGACACCTCACCAAAAGCCAGCCCGCGGGCTGGCTTTTTCTTTGGCTGGCGGCTGAGAGCCGGGTCAGCGCGGCGCGGCTGGCGGCAGTTGCCAGAACAAGGGCTGGACAAAGGGCGACCATACCGGCGTGCGCACACCGATGGCGGACAACATGCGCCGCGTCCATTCATTGCAAGTGCTGAGCGGGGAGTAACGGCCGATGCCGGCGTAGAAGGCGTCGTTGCCATAGTAGTGCGCGCCGGCAATCTGCAGCGCGCGGCCATCCGCGCCGGTGGGGGTGGCGGCGCGGATCAGGCCGATCAGCTGGCGGTACTGCTGAACGCTGAGGGGGATCTTGCGCACGTCGGCGCTTTCATGCGGCGCGGGAAGGTGTTCGACGTGCAGCACGCTATTGTCCAGCGCCAGCGCGGAGAGGGCCTTGCCGGGAGTCAGGTCGGCCCATTCCTGTATTTGCAGAAAGAAAACCCGGCTGCCCCAACTGACCGAAACATGGGTGGCGTTTTTTACCCGTTCCTGCCGGGTGGCCTGAGCGGGCGGAAACAGCTGCCGCCAGTCCATATCCGCTGTCGCTGCGGGCATGATGATGGCGGAATGCACGCCGTTGTTTTCCAGATAGATATCCACCCCGCCTGAGGCGGGCTGCCAGTCGCCGTGGCGCGGCAGCAGACCCAGGAGGAGGGCGCTCAGCAAGTAGGGCAAGATGGCGGCCAGCGGCAGCAGGCAGGCCCGCAGCACAAGGTGGAACAGCTTGATTTTGTTTATTGTCATTGCGGTCGTGGGCGATGAGGCCAGCACCATAGCGTCAGTGCGGCGGCGCTGTAGGCCAGGAGATCAAGCGGGTCGAAATGGGTGCCGATGAGGATGCGGGCAAAACGAGAGTGCTGCAGCCCGAGCAAGGCCACCAGATTGAAATACTGCCCGATCTCCACCGCGCAGCAAAACAGCCAGGATAGTGCGATGAGGCGCGTGCGCTCCACCGGCAGCCCGCTGCGCAAAAACTGGTAAACGACCATCAACACCAGATAGTCGCCGACAAAAGGCCTGATCACCCGATCGTGGACAAACAAGGCGATGCAAACCTCCACCAGCACCAGGGCGATGCAGATCAACAAGGGCCGCAGCCGGAATCGCCATATCGCCATCAGCCGCCTCGCGCCTTGCCTTTGGCGGGCGGTTTGAGGAAGGCGCCGCGCACTTCAAAGCGGACGCGTTCCACGCTTTTGTTTTTCTCGCGTACTTCCAGCGTGTGTTTGCCGGGCCAGGGAAACCAGGGCAGCGCGGCACCGGCGCCAATCCGGCGCCCGTCCAGCCACCATTCCGGCCGCGCTACGCCGCGAGCGCGCAATATCATGCGCTGATTGGCGGGCGGGATGTCCGGGTCGATAGCGTAGATGCTGCCGTCTATCGGAGCGACGATGCCGGGCGGTTGCAGTTTGCCGCCATCGTCCGCCACGATCAGCGCGCGTTGGGTGCCGGTTAGAAACCACTCCTGCCGCGCCGCTTCCACATTGTTCTGGTAATGCACATCCTGCCGTATCACGCCGGGCGGCGCGGGTGGCGGCGCAGCCTGTTTGCCGTCGGCCTGTGCGCGGTCCAGCACGGCTTGCCATACGGGGGCCGCGCCATGCATGCCGGACACATCCCACATCGGCTCGCCGCTGGCGTTGCCTACCCAGACGGCCACGGTGAAGCGGCGGGAGAATCCAACCGCCCAGTTGTCGCGCATGTCCTTGCTGGTGCCGGTTTTCACGGCGCTCCAGTAGCGGGTGGATAGCGCGCTTTCCATGCCGAAGGTGCGAGCGCGAGCGGTACGGTCGGAGAGGATGTCCGCAATGATGAAGCTACTGGCGGCGTCCAGCTGCCGTTGTGGTTTGGCCTGCGCGTCGCCCTGTGTCCAGCGCGGGGGCGAGGCCATGCCCTGATTGGCCAGCGTGCGATAGGCATTGGCCAGATCCAGCAGACGGATGTCGGCCGCGCCCAGCGCCAGACTGAAGCCGTAGTAGTCGCCGTCTTGCTCCAGACTGGTCATGCCAAGTTGGTAAAGGCGGTCGCGCAGCGCGGTCGGACTGACCATTTCGATGGTCCGCACGGCCGGAATGTTGAGCGAGGAGGCCAGCGCGGTGCGTACCGATACCAGTCCCTTGAAATCTTTGGCGTAGTTTTGCGGCGCGTACAGGCCGCTGCCGGTTTGCAAGTCCAGCGGGCTGTCATTCAGCAGCGAGGCGGCGGTCAGATAGTGTTTTTCCAACGCCATCTGATAGAGGAAGGGTTTGAGGGTGGAGCCGGCTTGTCGCAGCGAGGTGACGCCGTCCACCTCGGCAGCCGAGGACAATTGCCGGCCGCTGGAACCTACCCAGGCCAGAATGTCGCCGCTGGCGTTGTCCAGCACCACCAGCGCGCCGTCCTGCACATTGCGTTGGGAGAGGGCGGCCAGCTGGCGGCGCAGCACGGAAACGGCAAAACGCTGCAAGCCGGCGTCCAGGGTGCTGCGGATGACGCCGCCCTGTTTGCGCGGCTGGCGTTGCAACAGTTTTTGCGCAAAGTGCGGGGCGTCCTGTTCCGCCAAGGGGTTGGCCGAACGGCTGCGCGAGAGCGCCAGGCGGGTATGGGCGGAGACGGTTTCGCAGCGCGGCGCGCGGCCCATGTCCTTGAGCAGGCGGCAGGCGCGGTCGCCTACCTTGTCGGGACTGGCGCCGGGCGCGCGGATCAGCGCCACGGCAATGGCCGACTCCTCCATGTCCAGCCCGGATGGCAGTTTGCCGAACAGGGTGGACGATAGCGCGGACAGCCCCACCAGTTCGCCGCGAAAGCCCACCAGGTTGAGGTAGGCCTCGAGGATCTCCGCTTTGCTCCAGTGGGTTTCCAGCCAAGCGGCAGACCATCCCTGGCCCAGCTTCTGCCACAGGCTGCGGCCATTGCGCCCGGCCTTGAGGTCGTCGTTGAGCAGGCCCGCCAATTGCATGGTCAGCGTGGAGGCGCCGCGGGTGCGGGTATTCCACACATTGGCCCAGGCGGCGGCCGCCACACCGGACCAGTCGATGCCGCTGTGTTGGTAAAAGCGTTTGTCTTCAGAGAACACCAGCGCCTGACGGAAGGCCGGCGAGGTGTCCGCCAGCGTCACCCAGTCCTGGCGGCGCACGGTCTTGTCCACGCGCACGCGTTGCAGCGCCACGCCGCGATGGTCTTGCACGAGCAGGTCTGAGCTGGTCCAGCCTGATTTGATGTCCTTGAAGCCCGGCTGGGCCTCCGCCTGCGCCAAACAGAGCAGGAGGCCGCCGGCGATAAACAGTTGCTGCGTTTTATTCACCCGCGGCAACCTTGAACACCGGGTTGGGCAGCATGCCGAACACATCCGGCGCGTACAGCCCTTCCACGCGGGTGGGCGGCAGGCGGAAACTGCCCGGATTGTTCAGGCGCAGGTTGTATTCCACCTTGAAGCGCCCGCGCGGGATGTAGCTGAAATAAGCACGGTAACCGGATTGCTTGCGCTCCACATAGTCCGGCGTTTCGCTGTCGCGGCTGACTACGTCATTGATGGCGGAGTCGCGTCCCAGGCCGCTGCCCAGGATGGTGCCGCCGCCCGGGATGGGGTCGTTCACCACCACCCATGTCATATCGCTCTGGGCTTCGATCTCCAGCGTCACTTTCACCACATCGCCGGGCTGGTACTGGCCCGAGGTTTTCTGGCTGACCGGGGAAAGGGTTTTCTTGATGCTGTAACCGGCGTAGCGCGGCGCTTTCAATACGATGGCCGCTTCCGCCTGTACGGTGGCCCAGGGCGAGCCGCTGCCGTCATGGCGCAATTGCAAGGTGCCCTTGCCGCCGCCCGGCCAGCTGAGGGCCATGGACTGATGATTGGCTTGCGGCCAGCGAGCGCTGTTTTGCGCTGCGCCGAGCGAGGCGCTGGTGGCACCGCTCACTGGCGTGGACTCGAACTGGCGGGAGAAGGCGGCTACCGCCAGGCTGCCCCACAAGTTGGCGGTGGTGGTGCCCCAATGGCCTTTTTGTTGGCGCGCCAACAGACCGGTGAGCAAGCGCGGCATGTCCGCCTGCCAGTCAGGCAGCTGGCGTACGGTCAGCAGCAGGCGGGCGGCGTTGACATCGCCGTTGCTCATCAGCCACCAAGCGTTGTCCTGGGCCTCACTGCTGAAGCCCATGCGCGTGCCCTGATAGGTGAGGCGGGCGCGCAGCAGGTTGCCGGCTTCGGCCAACCTTGTCGCCCGTTGCGGGATATCCGGCGCCCGATTCAGCAAGGACAACCAGTCCACCAGCATGGCGGTGCCCATCTTTTGCGGGTTGAGGTCCATCACGTCCAGCATGGCGGGGCGGAAGCGGCCATAGCGCGACAAGGCTTCCATGGCCGCCAGCCTGCGCTGGTCGGCATCTTGCCGCGACAGCGGCAGCTTGCGCGCGAGGCGGCCTTCCACAAAGGCGGACAGGCCATCCAGCATGCGCTGGCGCTGTGCTTCCGGGATGGTTTCGCCGGCTTCGCTGGCCACCGACAGCACGTAGGCGGTGAGGTTGTCGCTGCCCCAGTCGCGCACGCCTTCCGGCAGCGGGAAGTAGGCGGCCAGGCCGTCCTGATCAAGATACAAGGGCAGATCATTCATGATTTGCTGCCAGCGGGCGTGGTCGCTCAGACCCAGCGCCACCGAACTGCGTTGCTCCAGGCAGCTGTAGGGGTAGTCAAGGAACCACTGGCGTACGCCGGGCAGGCTGTTGCCTAGCTTGTCTTGCAGCGTCACGCGGATGGCGCCCTTGCCGGGCAAGGCGCCTGGCGGCAACGCTACCGGCATTTGCAGGGAGGGGGCCAGTCTCAGCAGGGTGGCTTGCTCCACGGTGATGGGAACGGCGGTTTCCACTTGCTGGACAAAGGCCAGTTTGTCAGCGCCCTTGCCGCCGGTTTCGCGGCTGGAGAACGTCCATTTGAGTTCGCGGACGCCTTCGGGGATGACTACCGGCCAAGTCACCAGCCGGGCGTCGCCGGCGGGCAGCTCCAGTTGACGGGCGGCCAGCGGCGGCATGCCCGGAGCGGACCCTCCCACCGTCAGCTTCATCGGGTGGTCGCTGCCGTTGCGGACGGTTACGCCGGCTTCCAACTGATCGCCTTCGCGCACCAGCGGGGGCAGCCCGGAGCTCAGTTGCAAGTCCTGCACCACATTGATGGTGTTGTCGCCGGTGCCGAACAGGTCTTGCCCCGCATCGGCCACCGCCACCAGGCGGAAGCGGGTGAGGGCGTCGTTGGTTTGCAAGTGGATGCGGGCAGACCCGTTGGCGTCCAGTTTCACTGCCGGTTGCCAGGCGAGGAGGGTGTCCAGCAACTCGCGGGTGGGCGCCTTGCCCCCGCCGCCGCCCGGTGGCAGCGATTTGCGGCCGTAATGGCGCTTGCCCACCACTTCAAGCTGGGCGGTGGCCATTTCCACGCCGTAGCTGTGGCGCTGGTACATGGCTTGCATCAGGTCCCAGCTGGTGTTGGGTTGCAGTTCCAGCAGGGCTTCGTCAACGGCGGCGAAGGCGACTTCGCTGCCTGCGGGCGCGGGTTTGCCGTTGGGCAGGGTAACGCGCACGGTAACGTCCACGCCTTCGCGAATGCCATAGGTCTTGCGCGCCGGCGTTACGTCCACCTTGAGGCGGCGGCCGCTGTCGCCCACCTGGATTTCAGCGATGCCGTATTTGAAGGCGGGGCGGGACAGATCTACCAATGCCGTGGGCGGGGTGTAGTCGCGGCCTTCGTTCCAGTAGGCGTCCCACCACTCGCCGGGGGTTTTCCAGCCCCAAGTGAAGAAGGAATACCAGGGGACGTCGCGCACGCGGCCGCGCACGGCCAGTACCGAGACGTAGACATTGGGCGTCCAGTCCTCGCCGACCTTGAGGTCGAACCAGGGCTGCTTGCCTTCCAGTTCGATGACGCGGGTTTCCATGATGCCTTCGCGCTCGATGCCGATCCAGGCAGTGGCCTTGCGGAAGGGCATGCGCACCTGGAAGCGTGCGGTTTCGCCCGGGGCGTAGCCGGGTTTTTCCGGCAGGATGTCGATGCGGTCGTTATTATCCACGTCGAACCACAGCTCGTCATGCTGGCTGACCCAGACTTCCTGCGAGCTTTGCACCGTATTGCCCTTGCCGTCGTCCGCTTCCGCTATCAGCTCCATTTGGCCGGCGTCCTTAAAGCTGACGTCGCACAGGAAGAAACCACGGGCATCGGTTTCGCCTGAGCACACCTTGCCCTTGTCCTGCGTCTCTTCGCTGTGTTCCCAGGCATAGAAACCGCCCACCAGACGCTTGCGGCTTGAGAGGTAGACGTGCTCGCGCAGGCGCAGCGTCACCTTGCGGCCAGCCAGCGGCTTGCCCGAGGTGTCGAGGGCCACCGTTTTTACTTGTAGATTACGGCCGGTGCTGATCCAGTCTTCGGTGCTAACGCCCAGCTGGATGGCGGCGGGCCACAGCGCTAGACGGCGGGTGAGTGTTTGCACTTCGCCGTTGGGGTCGCGGTAGGCGGCTTCGGTGACCAGATCATAGCGGCGGTCCAGCTTGGGTAGCGGCGCGCTCACGGCCTTGCTGTTGCCGTTGTCGTCCAGTCGCAGGCTGGCCTTGTTGAGCACGACTTTGCCGTCCAGGCCGGATTCGCTTTCCTCCCGCTCGCCGCGCGGGGGGGAGAAGTTGAAGTTTTCATAACCACGCGGGCGGTCATAATTGCTGGCGAGCATGGCGCTCAGCTCTACCGGCCAGCTCTTGGCGGGGCCGCCGTTGAGCCAGGACAGCGATACCTTGAGCGGGATTTCTTTGGCGGCAATGCCGGCGTCCTTGACGCTGCTGATGCGGCCGCTCATCACCGGCAGGCGGAATTCTTCCACGCGGAAGCTGCCGCTGTGCAACTGATAGCCGTCCAGTTCCGGGCTGGAGGGCTGGTCGGCATCGCCCGGCGCGCGCTTGCCCTTGCGCTCGAGAAACACGGTGTATTCGCCCAGCTTGGCGTCCTTGGGCAGCGTGAAGCTGCTCAAGGCATAGCGGCCGCCGCGCCAGTCCAGCGGCAGCACGATCTCGTCATGGCTGCCGTCGTGGATCAGTCGCGCCTGTTGCGGCAGTTGGCCTGCCTTGAGCAAGGACAGGCCTTTCATGCCCTGAGCGCGGATGAAGTGCTTCATCGAGACGGTTTCGCCGGCGCGGAACAAGGCGCGATCCATCACGGTATGCGCCAGCAAGGAGGAGCCGCCGTCGGAGCTGGTGGGGAAGGGGAAGCGCCAGGATTCGATGCCGCGATTCCAACTGGAGCGGACAAAAGACACATCATCATTGCCGTCCTTGTCCTTGGCGCGCGCCACGACAAACAGGCCGGACTGCTCATCGCCGCCGCAACTGGCGTCGGTCAGGCTGCCCTGTACGTTGGCCACGCCGTTGCGATTGGTCTTGCCTTTCCATAGCGGCGCGCCTTTGCAGTCGTAAATGGCAATGGCGGCATCCGCCACCGGCTTGGCCTTGTCCAGCGTGGTGACCCACACCGCGGCATTGTCCGGCGCGCGCTTCAGGTGCACCGCCATATTGGTGACCAGCGCGGCGGTGCGCACATACATTGGCCGGTTGGCGGCCAGCAGCGACTTGCCGAGCAGGCGGGAAGAGACCTCCACCACATACAGGCCCGGCTTGGGCAGCGGAATGCCCACTACTTCAAACGGCCATTTGCCTTGCTTGTCCGGCTGGGTGGGCAGCGAGAGCGGTTTGGCGGTCTTTTCTTTTTCCAGCAATGAGAGACGGCGGCTTTCAATGGTTTTCTTGCCGACGGTGATGCCCGACTCGTGATAGCGCATCACCTTGCCCAGCCAGCTCAGCATTTGCTGATCGTCGGTGACTCGCATGGCTTGTCCGCCCAGCTGGACGGCCTTGATGTTGAGCCCGGCTTCCACGCCGCGCAGCGTGATGGGCAGAGCGGCGTCAGGGCCGGATTCGATGATGCCGAAGGGGGCAGCGGCAAATTTCGCCAGTGGCGGAAAATCCGCCAGCCCAACTTGCAGCGGGAAACGATCGGCGTTGGCGGCGCTTCGGCCAACCTCGTCGCTAAAATCGCGCGGCAGGCTCAGCATGAGTTTGCCCAGCGGGGGGAAGGGCGGCGCAAAGGTGATGCTGTCCAGCGGTTCGCCCTTGCTGCGGCTGGGCGCTTGCGGCGCGCGCTCGCCGTCTTCGCCTTTCAGGCGCACGGCCAGCGCCAGTTTTTCCGGCACTGGCGAACTGAAATTCAAGGTAATGGGCTTGAAGGGAATGCAGGCGCCCTTGGCATTTTCGCGCTCGCAACTGAGGGTGGCGGTAAAGGGTGGACGCACGGTGAAGTTGGCGCGATCAGGCGCGGCGTTGCCTCTCAAATGCACCAGCGTGAGCTTGCTGCCCGGCGCCAGCCGTTGACCGCAGCGTACGGTGGCGATGGAAGCGGCTTCCTTTTCCAGGTTGAGATGCTTGAGTAAGGCGTTGCGATCCGCTGCGCCAAGCGGCTGGACCGGCAGCCGTTCCGGCACGGCGGACGACTGACAGTAAAGTGTGGAAGCCGGCTCGGCCCGGCCGTTGAATTGCAATACAAAGGCCTGATCCTCTTCAATCTGGCCGTCGTCCGGCCATTGCCTGGTTACCACGGCCGGACCGGTGAAGAAGCGGTAGCCTGCGCCAGCCACCGCGTTGCCCTGCCGGTCCTTCAGGCCGGGCCGCAGGCTGAAGCGGCAATCAGTATTGGCCTGCGGGGTTTCGCTGACATCCAGCACCCAGGTTTTGTCGTCCACCCAGTGGCCCTTGGCCTTCAACTGGCAGCTCCAGTTGAAGGGCGCGGGCGCGGCGCTGTTGCCGAAGGCGATCATGCTGGCGTCGAAGCTGGCGCGAATCTGTGTCACCTCCTTGACTTCGCCCTGCGGCGAGAAAGTGGTGACGCCGGCATGGGCGGCGGTGACGGCGGTCAGTACGGCGGCAATCAGGAATCGGGCGGCAAAGCGGGGCATGATGGTGTCCGATTGAAGAGGTGTCGCCATGATAGTCTTTTGTCATTACGGATGACAGCTATCGCGGTTGCTGTCCATGTGGATTGCAAACGCAAGAAACGCCCCGTTGCGGGGCGTTTGGTGGGGGCCAAGGTTGGCCGAAGGCCAGTCAGAGGCTGGGAGCCAGTACGGACCGGCCACGAGCGGCGGGGTCAGGGCAGGCGCAGGTCGATGAGATGGCGCAGCACTTTCTTGCAGGCGGCCAGCTCCTCTGTCGTCACACCTTCCAGGGCCTTGCGCTGCTGGTCGGCGGCGATGCACCACAGGGTTTCCGCCTCTGCGACGCCCGCTGGCGTCAGACGGTAGCCTTGCTCGCCCAGACACACTAGCCCTTTGCCGCGCAGGATGTCTTCCGCCTGCTCTATTTCCCGCGCCGGCATGGCCACTTCGCGCAGCAGAGCGGGCATGTCCAGATCGGCGTCGCTCTCCAGCACCATCAGCATGCGAGCTTCGCTGGTGCGCAGTCCGGTGGCCAGTTGGCGAGGCTGATAGTTGGCCTGGTAGCTGCGCACGGCCTGAGTCAGCAGATAATAGACGTTGTCGCTCAGTCGGCCCTGAAAGCGGCTGGCGGGCGGCGTGACCTCGTTGTTTTTCTGCAGGCGCGCATGCGGCAATACCATGGAGTAGGCGCCCTGATGGTAAACCAGCGGCGAGCGGCCCAGATCATCAAAGGCCACCACGCGGCCTATCATCACCCAGTGGTCGCCGGCATCCAGTTGCTGCCACTTCTCACATTCGAAGCGGGCGGCGCAATTCGTCAGCAGGGGCGCATCGCCGGCCCCGGTCTGGTGCGGCACGCCGGCGAATTTGTCGACGCCGGGGCGGGCAAACTGGTTGGACAATTCGATCTGGTCCGCCGCCAGGATATTGACGGCAAAGTGAGAGGCGGCGTCGAACACTTCGCGGCTGGAAGAGCGTTTGTCCAGGCTCCACAGCACAAGCGGCGGGTCCAGCGAAACGGAGTTGAAGCTATTGGCGGTAACGCCCGCGACGGCACCAGAAGGCGCGCGAGCAGTGACGATGGTGACGCCGGTGGCGAAATTGCCCAGCGCGCGGCGCAGCGAGCGGGCTTCAAAAGGGGCGGTCTGGCGGGTGGTCATGGCCTCTCCTTTACACCATGCTCGGGTCGGGCTCGAGGCCAAGCAGTTCGCGGCCGAGGATCTGGGCGCAGACATCGTAGTCGGTGTAGGCGTGCGCCCCGGTCATGTGCGCATCGCGGAACAGCCGCTGGAGTTCATTGCCTTCCATCCAGCTGGTGGCACCGGCGGCGCTGAACAGCCTGTCCACCGCTTCGATGCACATCTTCACCGCGTAAGCCTGGTTGGTGCGCCAGAACGCCAGCGTTTCCCGCGTGGGGTAGCGGTGCTGACGGCCGTGCTCGGCATGGTCTTGCCAGGTTTTCTCCAGCAAGGCGCGCGCAGCGGCCACTTGATGGGTGGATTCGGCCAGGCGCATCAGCGCCGGCGTGGCCGCGCCAACGCTGGCGCCGGTGTAGGCGCGCACGCGGTTGCGGGTTTTTTCCACAAAGGCGGTCAGCATGCGCTCGGCCACGCCAAGGCTGATCGCGGCGAAGCCGCTGGCGAAATAAGGCCGGTAGGGCGTGTGGAAAATGTCGCTGTCGGGGTAGAGATTGAAGCCGCTGGAACGACCTTCCATCATGTCTTTGGCGGCTTCTATGCGGTGATTGGGGATAAAGGCGTTTTCAATCACCAGCGTCTTGGAGCCGCTGCCTTTCATGCCCATGGCGAACCAGTTGTCGCGAATCTGGTAATCTGCGCGCGGAATCACGCCAAAGCTGTACACCAGTTCGCCTTCCGCATTCTTGCGTCGCATGCCGACAATGGCCCACTCGGCGTGGTCGCAACCGCTGCTCCAGCCCATTTCGCCGCTCAGGTACACACCGCCTTCGCCTTCCTCGATCTTGCTGAAGGGCGCGATGCTGCTGCTGGCGGTGGCGTCCGGGTTGCCGGCCCAGATTTCATCCTGCAGCTTTTGCGAGAACATCGCCAACTGATGGCTGTGGGTGCACAGCAAGCTGAAGGCCCAGGCGGTGCCGCCGCAAGCGCCGGCCAGTGCGGCTACGCAGTCGGCAAATTCCGGCAGGGAAATCTCCAGTCCGCCATAGCGCTTGGGCTGGAAGGCGCGGTGCATGCCGATGCCCTTGAGCAGGCCGATGTTTTCGTCCGGCACTTTGCGCTCTTGTTCGGCGCGGTCGGCGTTGGCGGCGATAGCGGGCAGGATGGCCCGGAGTTTTTCCAGCAGCGGGTTGTTTGTTGTCATGTCTCTCCACTCCTCTTGATTGATTGCTTTGTATCCGGACGCGCCCTGTGCGGCAGGGCAGGTTGGTTCGGGTATTTAATGAATAAGTTAAATAATGATGACGGCTTGCTGCGACAGAAAGCACGACCCAAGGCCTGTCACCGGGCCGCCTGAGCGGCGACGTTGAGAGGCTTGTCTGGGATTATGGGTGGACCATCTGATGTTGAAAATGCAAGTTAGGCAGTGAAACTGGTACTTTTCATGGCTTTGCATGCGCTGGTCGCACTCTTTCTTCAAGCGGAAAAAGAAAAACCGCCAGCGAGGCGGTTGGGTTTAGAGCGGCTAATAAAAATCAGTTTCACGACTGAGGCAAGGTGCGCCGATGCGGGCAGTACTTGAGTATGACCAGTCGGCGCATCGCCGCATCAGGAATTTAGTTGACCGCTCTTATTGCACCGGCCTGGCGAGTGGGCAGTTCAGGCTTGCCTCACCTGACCTTGCCGGTTGCGCAAGCGGACGGGCGATACGGCCTGAGCGGCTTCGTGATCCGGCCCCAGCGGGATATTGCTGCGATCGCGCAGCAAGAGCGTGGCGATAAAACCTATTGTGGTCATGCCGCCCAGATACAAGGTGACCGAGACCGTGCTTCCGGTGGCGGCAATCAGTGATTTGGCGATCATGGGCGCGAAGGCACCGCCCAGAATGGCGCCGATGGCGTAGGAAATGGAGACGCCGGAGAAGCGGATCGAGGCTGGAAACAGCTCGGCGTAGAAAGCGGATTGCGCACCGTAGGTGAGGCCGGTGCCGACCGACAGCAGGCACAAGGCCAGCAGTACATTGCCCAAGCTGCCGGTGTCTACCAGCGGGAAAAGCGCAAGCACGCCCAGTAACTGCACGACGAAGCCGGTGAGGTAGGTGTTGCGGCGGCCGATGCGATCCGACCAGCATCCCGCCAGCCAGGTAAAGGCCAGCCAGACGGCGGAGGCCGTCGTTACCACCAGCAGCACCGGAGTGCGTGGCAGATGCAGCGGACCGGTGGGGTCGGTGGTGTAGTTCTGGATGAAGCCGCCGGTGGTCATGTAACCCACCGCGCTGTTGCCGGCAAACATCAGCGCCGCCAGCAGCACCAGCAGCGCGCGTCGACGGAACAAGTCCAGCACGGGCGTGCGGCTGCCGGCCTTGCGCGCCTTGATCTCTTCAAATACCGGGCTTTCCTCCACCGAGCGGCGCACCCAGTGGCCGACAAACAGCAGCACGATGCTCAAGAGGAAGGGCACGCGCCAGCCCCAGTCGAGAAAAGCCTGCCCGGGGGCGATGACGCCGCTCATCAGCGCAAATACGCCGGAGGCCAGCAGCAGCCCGAGCGGCACGCCGATCTGCGGGAAGGCCCCGTAACGGCCGCGCTGTCCGGCCGGCGCGTGTTCCACCGCCATCAGCACCGCGCCGCCCCATTCGCCGCCTGCCGACAAGCCTTGCACAATGCGCAGCAATACCA
The DNA here is from genome assembly GCF_945957525.1 of uncultured Aquitalea sp. Lineage (GTDB taxonomy): Bacteria > Pseudomonadota > Gammaproteobacteria > Burkholderiales > Chromobacteriaceae > Aquitalea. Next base: position 37,412 of record NZ_CAMFLA010000002.1, read on the forward strand.
GCGCCACCGGCGCGAGCAAGCCGGCCGAGTCGTAGGTGGGCAGCAGGCCGATCAAGGCGGTGGAGGCGCCCATCATGATGAGGGTGATGGCCAGAATGGCGCGGCGGCCGATGCGGTCGCCGAAGTGGCCGGCCAGAAACGCGCCCAGCGGGCGGAACAGGAAGCTGACGCCCACCGAGGCAAAGGCGATCAGCGTAGCCAACTGTGCGCCGGCCGGCGCGAAAAACAGCTTGTTGAATACCAGGCCGGCGGCGCTGGCGTAAATGAAAAAGTCGTACCACTCCACCGTGGTGCCGATAATGGTGGCGAAGGCCACCTTGCGCCCGTCACCGGGCCGGGTAGTGCGTTGTTGCATGTCGTTCTCCTCTATATGTGGTAAGCGTTGCCGACGGCATCCGTTTGTGCGCCGGATGCGTCCGCTGCTTCAAACGCCGGACGAGCGCCGGCCGGCCGCGCGAATTGTTGTTGTTGCGCTGCCTGTTTTCCTCCTGGCGGGTGCGTGGTCGTCGCAGTCCGCCGGAAGGGTATCAACCGGGCAGAACCGGCCCGGCCAAGCCAGCGAGTGGTGTCGCTGGTCTGCGCCGGGTGGAACTTGCCGCGTCGGATCAGTAGGGGGAGTTGGCCGAAGCCGCTGGCGGCGCGTCCCGGAACCGTCGGGCCAGCGCTTCCGCGCTGCGCGCCAGAAGCGTGGTGTCCACGCCGACGGCGACGAAGCGCGCGCCCAGCGCCAGATAGCGGCGGGCCTGCTGTTCATCGGCCATGAGAATGCCGGCGGCCTTGCCGTGCGCCTGGATGCGGCCGATGGCGTCCTCGATGGCGGCTTGCACTTCGGGGTGGCCGGCTTGGCCGATGAAGCCCATGTCGGCGGACAGGTCGGCCGGCCCGATGAAGACACCGTCCACGCCGTCGGTGGCGGCAATGGCATCCAGATTGGCCAGCCCTTGTCGCGTTTCTATCTGCACCAGCACACAGATTTCCCGCTCCGCCGCCAGCAGGTAGTCGGGGATGCGGTTCCAGCGCGAGGCGCGCGCCAGCGCGCTGCCCACGCCGCGAATGCCGCGCGGCGGGTAGCGGGTGGCGGCCACGGCCTGCGCCGCTTCTTCTGCGGTTTGCACCATGGGCAGCAGCAGGGTTTGCGCGCCAATGTCGAGAATCTGCTTGATGCGCACCGGGTCGTTCCACACCGGGCGCACCACCGGGTGGCTGGGGTAGGGGGCGACGGCTTGCAGTTGCGCCAGCATGTCGCCCAATTGGTTGGGCGCGTGCTCGCCGTCTATCAGCAGCCAGTCAAAGCCGGCACCGGCCAGCAGCTCCGTGCTGTACGGGCTGGCCAGGCCAAGCCAGAGGCCGATTTGGGGCTGGCCGGCAGCCAGCGCCGCCTTGAAGGCGTTGTGGGGCAGGTTCATGGCGGTCTCCTCAGACAAAGCGGCAGCTGACGGCGCCGAGCGGGCCGTAATCCACATGGAAGGTATCGCCCGGGCGCGCAGCCACGGGCCGGGTGAAAGAGCCGCCCAGAATCACTTGCCCAGGCTGCAGGCTCACATCAAACGGGGCCAGCTTGTTGGCAAGCCAGGCCACGCCATTGGCCGGGTGGTTCAGCACGGCGGCGGCCACGCCGGACTCCTCGATGACGCCGTTGCGGTACATCAGTGCCGACACCCAGCGCAAATCCACTTCGGACGGGCGCACCGGGCGGCCGCCCATCACCACGCCGGCGTTGGCGGCGTTGTCGGAAATGGTGTCGAACACCTTGCGCGGCCGGCCGCTGGCCGGGTCGATGGACTGGCTGCGGGCATCGATGATCTCCAGCGCCGGAATGACGAATTCGGCGGCGTTGTAAACATCGAACAAGGTGATGCCGGGGCCCTTGAGTTCCTTGCCCAGAATGAAGGCCAGCTCCACTTCCACGCGCGGCACGATGAAGCGACCGGCCGGAATGTCGCCGCCGTCGCTGAAGAACATGTCGTCCAGCAGGGTGCCGTAGTCCGGCTCGTCGATTTGCGAGGACATTTGCATGGCGCGCGAGGTCAGGCCGATCTTGTGGCCTTTCACCACCCGGCCTTCGGCCAACTTCATGTCCACCCAGCAGCGCTGGATGGCGTAGGCGTCCTCGATGGTGATGTCGGGGTGATCGAGGGAAATCTGGCGGATCTGCACCCGCTCGCGTTCGGCCTTGTGCAGGCGGCGGGCGGTGGATTCGATGATGTCCTGGCTCAGCATGGGGTTCTCCCTTGGGGTAAGGCTCAGGCGTTGAGGCCGCCGAAGCAGAGGTATTTGATTTCCATGAAGTCCTCCAGCCCGTAACGCGAACCTTCGCGCCCTAGGCCGGATTGCTTGATGCCGCCGAAGGGGGCCGACTCAGTGGAGATCAGCCCTTCATTGATGCCCACCATGCCGGCCTCGATGGCCTCCGCTACCCGCCAGACACGGCCGATGTCGCGGCTGTAGAAATAAGCGGCCAGGCCGAATTCGGTGGCGTTGGCCAGCCGGATGGCGTCGGCCTCGTCATGGAAACGGAAGAGCGGGGCCACCGGGCCGAAGGTTTCCTCGCGGGCCACCAGCATGTGTTCGGTGACGCCGGTCAGCACCGTGGGCTGGAAGAAGTTGCCGCCCAGCGCGTGCGGCGCGCCGCCGGCGAGTACCTGCGCGCCCTGGCGCACGGCGTCGTCGATGTGTTCCGCAACCTTGGCTACGGCGCGCGCGTTGATCAGCGGGCCTTGCTGCATCGGGCCGCTGTCGGCCGGGCCGACGGCCAGCCCGCGCACCGCTTCGGCCAACCTGGCGGCGAAGGCGTCGTAGATGCCGTCCTGCACCAGCAGGCGGTTGGCGCAGACGCAGGTCTGCCCGGTGTTGCGAAACTTGGAAGCCAGCGCGCCGGCTACGGCGGCATCCAGATCGGCGTCGTCAAACACGATGAAGGGCGCATTGCCGCCCAGCTCCAGCCCGAGTTTTTTCACGGTGTCCGCGCACTGGGCCATCAGCAGTTTGCCGATGCGGGTGGAACCGGTGAAAGACAGTTTGCGCACCGCCGGGTGGCGGGTGAGCTCGCCGCCGATGTCGGCTGCGCGCTCGCCTGTCACGATATTGAAAACCCCGGCCGGCAAGCCGGCGCGTTCCGCCAGCGCTGCCAGCGCCAGTGCGGACAAGGGGGTTTCCGCCGCCGGTTTCACCACCACCGTACAGCCGGCGGCCAGCGCCGGCCCGGCCTTGCGGGTGATCATGGCGTTGGGGAAGTTCCACGGCGTGATGGCCGCCACCACACCAACCGGTTGCTTGATGGTGAGCAGGCGTTTGTCGTCGAAAGGGCTGGGGATGACGTCGCCGTAGGCGCGTTTGGCCTCTTCGGCAAACCATTCGATGAAGCTGGCCCCGTAGGCGATTTCCCCCCGGCTCTCGGCTAGCGGCTTGCCTTGCTCGGCGCTGAGCAGGGCGGCAAGGTCGTCCTGATGGCTCAGGATCAGCTCGAACCAGCGGCGCAGCAGTTGCGAGCGGTTTTTTGCCGGCAGGGCCCGCCAGGCCGGCAGCGCCGCTTCGGCCGCTTCAATGGCGCGGCGAGTGTCGTCGGCGCCCAGCGAGGCCACTTCGGCCAACAGCGCGCCGGATGCGGGATTGTGCACGGCGAACGCCGCGCCGTCGGCGGCTGCGGTCCAGCGGCCATCGATATAAGCCTGCTGTTTCAGCAGGGTGGGGTCGGAAAGATGCATGCTGGCTTGCTCACAAAGTGGCGGAGGCGTGCGGCGACGCCTTCCTGGGTGAAGGGGACAGGCTTAGCGCCAGCCGGCTGCCCACGCAGCACACGGCCACTGCCAGACACATGGCGCGCGGGGTGCCGTCCTGACGCAGGGCCACCAGCGCGCTGGCCGCCATGCCGAAGCCGAACTGGCCGCTCACCGCCAGCGCCATGGCCGCGCCGACGCGCGTTTCATGCAGTTGCAGCAGCCTGGCCATGCAATTGGGGCCGATGGAGCCGGTCAGGCCTACGGTGAGTAGTAGCGGCAGTACGACTGCAGGCAGCGAGCCGCCGCTGAATCCCCATAGCGCGAGGCCGGCCAGCGCCGCCGTGCCGGTTTGCCAGCGCAGCAGACGGTCTGCGCCCACCTCCTGGCATAGCCGCCTGTTGAGCAGGGTGAGCAGCATCACCGAGGCGATGTTGAGGCCGAACAGCCAGCCATAACGCTGCGGCGAGACGCCGAAGTAATCGATGTAAACAAAGGGCGAGCCGGTGATGAAGGCGAACATGCCGCCAAAAATCAGCCCATTGGCCAGCAGGTAGGCTAGCGAACGCCGGTCGCTCAGCAAGAGACCGTAAGCGCCAAAGGCCACCAGCGCGCCGGTCTTGTCGCGGCGCTCGGCCGGCAGGCTTTCCGGCAGCAGCCGCCAGACCAGCGCCAGATTGGCTGCGCCAAACAGGGCCAGCGCAAGAAACAAGGCGCGCCAGCCGGCAGCAGCCAGTAGCCAGCCGCCAATCAGCGGGGCCAGCAGGGGCGCCAGCATGGTGACCAGATGCAGCAGCGATAGCACCGGGGCCGCGCAATCCAGAGGGTAAAGATCGCGCACCATGGCGCGGGCCATCACGCTTCCGGCGCCGCCGCCCAGGGCCTGCAAGAAACGCAGCAGGATCAGCTGGCTTGCGCTGTCCGCCAAGGCGCAGCCCAGGTTGCAGGCGATGTACAGCGCCATGCCGCCCAGCAGCAGCGGACGTCGGCCGAAGCGGTCGGACAGTGGGCCGTAGACCAGCATGCCCAGGCAGAATCCCGCGAGAAAGCCGCCGATGGTCAGCTGCGCCAGCGCGGCGGACACCCCAAGCGAGGCGGCGATGCGCGGCAGCGCCGGCAGGTACATGTCGATCGACAAGGGGCCGAAGGCCACCAGCGAACCGAGTAGGCCGATCAGCCAGGGGGCGGGCGCGGAGCGGGACAGGGCAGTCATGACGGGGCCGGCTCAGTCTTTGCGAAAGCGCTGGTGGACGTTGTTGTGCTTGTAGCTCAACACTGGGTCCAGCTCGCTCAGCTCGAAAGTGAGGGCCAGGTAGCGGGTGTCGAACAAGGGTTGGAAGTGCGCCTTGATGATGGCGAACAGCCCTTGCGCCGTGCGCTCCCGTTCTTCAAAGCTGCGGCCGTGGCCAATCTTGAGCGACATGTGCACGAAGGCGTAATCCGCGCCGGCATCTGCCATGCGCCAGGTGTCCAGCCAGACGGCGCGGCTGCGGATGCCGGCCAGCGGGTAAAGGCCGGTGCCGACCAGAAATTCGTGCGCTTTGGCAAACAGGCCGGGCAGGTCGGCCTCGGCGCGGATGTTGTCCGTGCATTCGACGATGAAGTGCGGCATGGGCGGTCTCCTTGCGGCATGCGGCGCTTGCTGGGCAGGCACCGGGTGTAACGATGGAAGGCGTTGTCGCGGCGCGCGCGTTTCCCGCACGGCCGGCGGCCGGGCATAAAGCAAGCGGAAAAGAGGCGGGCGCGACGGGCAGCGGCAGGACCGCTGCCCGCGAGGATTTATACCGGCAGCACCACGTTGATCTGGCCGGTGCCGGAACTGCCGAAGTAGGGCGTGATCACTTCGGCCTGGCCCCGGTATTCATCCCAGCCCAGCGCGCCCAGCAGCATGGCGGTGTCGTGCATGAAGCCCTCGCCGTGGCACTTGTCGGCGTACTCCGGCAACATGGCGCAGAAGGTTTTCCAGTCGCCGCGACGCCACATGTCGATTACTTCGTGGTCCATGGTTTCCAGGAAGGGGCTCCACACCTTGTGCAGGTATTGCTCGGCCACGCCGTTCTGGGCGAAGCGATGCGACAGCGAGCCGCTGGCGAAGAAAGCCACCGTGCCGTCGTACTGCTCTTCCACTGCGCGGCGGAAGGCCGCGCCCAGGGTGGCGCTGTCTTGCAGGTTGTGCACGGTGCACAGGGCGGACACCGACACCACATTGAAATGGCGATCGGGGTTCATGTAACGCATCGGCACCAGCGTGCCGTACTCCAGCGCCAGGGTGGTGGTGGCGTGCGCGCGGGTGTGCACGCCCGCGGCGGTGGCCGCTTCGGCCAACAGGCTGCCCAGCGCCGGATTGCCGTCGTATTGGTAGGGCAGGTTCTTGATGAAGTGTGGCAGCTCGTTGCTGGTGTACACGCCCTCGAAATGCGGCGCGGAGTTGATGTGGTAGCCGGAATTCACCAGCCAGTGGGTGTCGAACACCACGATGGTGTCCACGCCCAGTTCGCGACAGCGGCGGCCGATTTCCTTGTGGCCGTCGATGGCGGCTTGCCGGCAACCCTGATGCTGGCCCGGCAACTCCGACAAATACATCGACGGTACGTGGGTGATCTTGGCCGCGAGGGCGAGTTTGCCCATTGTTGTCTCCTCTATCTTCTGTCAGGGCAGCGGACTGCCCCGGGTGGCGGCGGGTGGTTCTTTGCGGGAGGCCTTACAGGCCCCAGCGCGGTATGTGGTGACTGCCCATTGAGATGCAGACGTTCTTGATCTCGGTAAACACCTCAAAACTGTAAGCGCCGCCTTCCCGTCCGGTGCCGGAAGCCTTCACGCCGCCAAAGGGCTGGCGCAGGTCGCGCACGTTCTGACTGTTGATGAATACCATGCCGGCTTCGATGCCGCGCGCCAGACGGTGCGCCTTGCCGATGTCCTGGGTCCAGATATAGGAGGCCAGGCCGTATTCCACATCATTGGCCAGTCTGAGGGCTTCCGCCTCGTCCTTGAACTTGAGCAGGCATACCACCGGGCCGAAGATTTCTTCCTGTGCGATTCGCATGCGGTTGTCCACATCGGCAAACACGGTGGGGCGAATGAACTGGCCTTTTTGCAAGTGCGCGGGCAGGCCTTCCGGGCGTTCCAGGCCGCCGGCCAGCAGCCTCGCGCCTTCTTCCAGGCCGATGCGGATATAACCGGTCACCTTGTCGTAGTGCGCGCCGGTAATCATGGAGCCCACCTGGGTGGCCGGGTCTTGCGGATCACCCACGATGAGGCGCTGGGCGCGGCGGGCAAACTCGGCGACAAACTGGTCGTAGACCGATTCCTGCACAAAGATGCGGCTGCCGGCGGTGCAGCGTTCGCCGTTGAGGGAGAAGATGGTGAAGAGGGCGGCGTCTAGGGCGCGGTCCAGGTCGGCGTCGTCGAAAATCAGCACTGGCGATTTGCCGCCCAGCTCCATCGAGTACTTCTTGATGCCGGCGCTTTGCATGATCCTGCGGCCGGTGGCGGTGCCGCCGGTGAAGGACACCGCGCGCACGTCCGGGTGGCGCACCAGCGCGTCGCCGGCGGTGGCGCCATATCCCTGCACCACGTTGAACACGCCTTCGGGAATGCCGGCTTCCTGCGCCAGACGGCCCAGCTCATTGGCGGTCAGCGGCGACAGCTCGGACATCTTCAAGACGGCGGTGTTGCCCAGCGCAAGGCAGGGTGCGGTTTTCCAGGTGGCGGTCATGAAAGGCACGTTCCATGGCGACACCAGGCCGCACACGCCTACCGGCTGGTACAGCGTGTAGTTGAGCATGCTGTCGTCCACCGGATAGCTGTGGCCGTCCATGCGGGTACACACCTCGGCGAAGAAATCGAAGTTGTGCGAGGCGCGCGGAATCAGCACATTGCGCGTCTGGTGGATGGGCAGGCCGGTGTCCAGCGTTTCCAGCTCGGCCAGTCGCGGCACATTCTTGTCGATCAGTTCGCCCAGCCGGCGCATCAGGCGGGCCCGTTCCTTGGCCGGGGTGGCCGCCCACTTGGGAAAGGCGGCCTTGGCGGCGGCCACTGCGGCGTTGATTTCTTCCGCGCCGCCGCTGGCCACTTCGCCCAGCGCTTCGCCGGTGGCCGGGTTGTAATTGGTGAAGGTGTCGCGGCTTTCCACTTCTCGGCCGTTGATCCAGTGTTTGATCATGATGTTTTTCCTGTTGGTGGCCCGCGCGGACAAGGCGGGGCGGTGAGGTGTTGTCCGTTTCAGTTGCGGTGCGCGCAACGGGCTTCGTAATCGGCTTCGCTGACGATGTGGTTGACCAGTCGGCCCACGCCTTCCACTTCCACAACCACCTCGTCGCCCGGCACGACATCGGCCAGACCTTCCGGGGTGCCGGTAGCGATCATGTCGCCGGGAGACAGCGTCATGAAGCTGCTGAGGTACTCGATGAGGAAGGGGATGTCGAACACCATGTCGCGGGTGTTGCCCTCCTGCTTCAGCTCACCGTTGACCCAGGTGCGCAGCGCCAGGCGTGACGGATCGGGCACGTCGGCCTTGTCGACCCACCACGGGCCGATGGGGGTCAGCGTGTCGCGGTTTTTCACGCGCAGGTTGGGGCGGTAGTAGTTTTCCAGGTAGTCGCGCACGGCGTAGTCGTTGCAGACGCTGTAGCCGGCCACATGGTCCATGGCCTGTTCGCGCGACACCTTGCGCGCTGTCTTGCCGATGATGACCACCAGTTCGCACTCGTAGTGCATGTAGGCCACGTTGGCCGGCCTGACCGATACCTGGTGGTGCCCGGTGAGGGTGGACGGCGATTTCAGGAACACCAAGGGCTCGGTGGGCGCCTTGAAGGCCAGCTCGGCGGCGTGATCGGCGTAGTTGAGCCCCAGCGCAAACACCGTGCCTTGCGCCGGCGGCAGCCAGACAGCCTGCTGTTCGCTCAGAGTGACGCCGTCCGGCAGGCGTACCGCGTTGTTTTCCAGTACTTGCGCCTCGACGGCCTGGCCCTGATACAGGATGCGGGCGTGCTTCATTGCAGACTCCCTTCGGCAATGACGGGGTTTTCCAGGCGGCCGACACCGTCGATGACAACGCTGACCACGTCGCCGGGGGTGAGATCCACCGTGCGCAGCGGCGTGCCGGCAATCAGCATGTCGCCTGCTTCCAGCGTCATGAATTCGGAGACGTCGGCGATCAGTTGCGCCACGCCGCGCGCCAGATCGGCGCAGCGATTGGTTTCTTTCAGTTGGCCATTGACGTAGGTGCGCGCTTCCAGCGTTTGCGGATCGATGCCGTCGGCGGGCACGATCAGCGGGCCGGCCGGGCAGAAGCCGTCGCGGCATTTGGCTTTCACCGCAGGGCGGTAGAAGCTGGTTTCCGGCAGGCTGACTTCATTCACCACCGTGTAGCCCGCCACATGGGCCAGCGCATTTTCGGCCAATACCTTGCGGGCGCGCTTGCCGATCACCACGCCCAGCGCGCCGCCGGCCTGGATGCGCTCCGCATCGGCTGGGAAGGGAATAGGCTCAAGGTGGCCGATGCCGGTGTTGCTGGTTTTGATGAACAGTACCGGGGCTTGCGGCGGGGCCTTGTAGGGCGCGTCTTCAAAGGCGGCGGCCATGGCATCCAGCAAACTGCGGTGATTGAGCGCGACGCCGTAGACAGTGCCGGTTTGCGGCGGCAGCCAGCGGGCGTCGTCCGCCAGCGGCGCGTCGTCGTCCAGGCGCAGCGTGCCGTCGGCCTGACGGAGGACGGTGCGTACCTGTTGGTGCTGGATGATGCGGCCTCTGGCCATGTGTACTCCTCCTTGCGTTGCCTGACCCGCCGGTGGCGGCGATGTCGCAATCATTTAGTTAACATGTTAAATTTATACGGCGAGGCGGAATGGCTTGTCAACACCGATGCGGCCAAGAGTCGCCAACAAAACCTTGCCAAGTACTGAATCAAGCCGCGTCGACGCAGGCAGTGCACGCAGGACGGCAAGGCGGCGCAAGACAGGGGCGGGGTTTTGTCAGCATGTTCAATCGCAGGGTGCGGTTTTCACTATGCCGTGGGCGTGCATGTACTTTCATCAGGGAAGCCGGTACTTTTCATGGCTGCGCGGACGGCGCGGCAATAGAGGGAAAAAAGACAATGAGCAAATTGAGCCATGTGCGGCGCTCCATCCACAGCGAGGCCGCCGCGTTGGCGGTGGCGCAAGCCGTGGCGCACGGCAGGACGCTGGGCGTGGCGGTGTGCGCCGCCGTGGTGGACGCGTCCGGCGTGCTGACGGCGCTGTTGCGCGCCGAGGACAGCCCGCTGCATGCGGTGGGCATTGCGCAGGATAAAGCCTACACGGCGGTGAGTTTTGGCCTTGCCTCCGGCGACTGGCAGCAAAGGTTGGCCGAACGCGGAGAGATGCTGCGGCTGGGTTTGTCGGCGCAGCCGCGCTTTGCTGGTTTCGGTGGTGGGCTGCCGGTGCTGGAAGAGGGGGTCCGCATCGGCGCGATCGGCGTATCGGGCGGCAGCGAAGCGCAAGACATCTCCTGCGCCCAGGCGGCGCTGGATTGTCTGGCGGAGCGGAGTTAGCCCATGGCGCGCGACCGGCAGCCGATTCCCAATATCGACATCGGCAAGGTGTACGACAGCCGTTACGAGGCGCAGGAGGTGTCGTGGGAGCGCTTCGGCAAGCTGGCCGAATTCTTTGGCCGCAACATGCCGGTGCACCGCCATCACAGTTTTTTCCAGCTGCACTATCTATCCAGCGGACAGATACGCCTGTATCTGGAAGAGCAGCAATACATTGCCGACGCGCCCTTGTTTTTCCTGACGCCGCCCACCGTGCCGCATGCCTTCATCACCGAGGAGGACGCCGAAGGCCATGTGTTGACGGTGAGGCAGGAGCTGGTGCGCCGCTTGCTGCATGGGCAGGGCGCGGCCCGGTTGATGACGCCGTTTTGCGTTGAGCTTGGCTTGTTGCCCGCAGAGCGGCGCCGCGAGGCGGCGCGGCTGCCGCAACTGCTGGAACTGATGGCGGAGGAGTACGCGGGCGAGGGCGAGGGCCGCGCGGCGGCGCTGGAAGGCCTGACCCAGTTGTTGTTGGTGAGCGTATCGCGGCTGTCGGCGCATGCCGGCGGCAAGCAGCACTTCCGGCGGGAGGATCTGCACATCTACCACCGTTTCAACGCACTGGTGGAAGAGCATTACCCCAAGCACTGGCCGCTGTGGCGCTATGCGGAGCTGATCGGCGTGACCGAGTCGCGCCTGAACGATATCTGCCGCAGGCTGGCCGATCTGCCGTCAAAGCGGCTGATTCACGACCGTTTGTTGCAAGAGGCGAAGCGGCTGCTGATTTTCTCCGCCTCGTCCATCAATGAAATCGCCTACCACTTGGGTTTCAAGGACCCGGCGTATTTTTCCCGCTTTTTCCTGCGCCAGGTTGGGCAAACCCCCAGCGATTATCGCGTGGCCAACCGACTGGCGGATCCCCCATAGTGGGGATCGGCATCGACTGGCGGAAACGGCATTATCAACGGGTCGATGCTCGTCGACGCTTTGTCATCCTTGCGGCCCGCCTTGTGCGGGCCTTTTTCGTTTTGCCGAATCCGGATAGGGCAAAAACGCCACAAACGGGATACTGGCCCCGCCGGCGACGTCCCCGGCCCGCGCTGCGGGCGACGCCAGCGTCTTCTCCATGTGGGTGAGCGTTGTCGCGTGGGCTTCCGGTCCGGATTGCGCGTCCGGTGCGCGCGGTCCGCCACGCGGCCAGGTCTCTCCCGGCGCAGGCGACTGCGTCAGGCTATCTCCCTCGGGCGTCCTTGCGGCGCCCTTTTTTTGGGCCGTACCCGGTTGTTTGGCTGTATCCCTCATTTGCAGGATGGCGTTGTTGAAATTCCTGACACAGACTGCTGCAAGGCCGTAAAGAGCCATAACAAAAGAGGGCGCTCGACGCCCAAGGCACACATCAGAGGAGACAGGCCATGAAGGAAACCGCTGCGGCTTCACGGCTGGCTGCGCTAAGCGCGCTGTTGCTGGAAATTTACCGATTGGCCCGCGAGGAATCGCTGGAGCGCTTTCATCAGACCGCGCTGGAATGCCTGCGCCCGCTGCTCCCTTTCGACAAGGCTTGGTGGGGACGGGCCGCACAGGCCGAGGACGGCCCGCACGAGCACAGTTCCTTTTTGTTTGGCTTGCCGGACGACTATGTGGCCGACTGGTCGTCGATTCGCCATGAGGACCGCACCGTGCCGCTGGTGCACGCCGAGCCGGGCACGGCGGTGGTGGTGGACATGCAAGGCGGAGACGCTACCGCCGGCATGCGCTGGCTGGGCCAGCGTCACGATATCGGTGAGCTGCTTTGCGTGATCAACACCGACGGCGTGACCCAGCTCAGCGACCATCTCGCCCTGTACCGCCGTCCCGGCGCGCCGCCATTCACCGGCGATGAACGCCAGTGGTTGTCCTGTCTGATGCCGCATCTGGCGTCGGCGGTGTCGCTCAACCAGATCCGCACCCTGCAAGCGTTGCGGCTGACGCTGGAAGGCCCGGAGCAGCGTTTGGCGCTGGCGGTGTGCGACGGGGTGGGTGTGCTGCAAAGCACCGAACCGGCCTTTGTCGAGCTGTTGCTGGCCGAGTGGCCCGATTGGGCCGGGCCATCGCTGCCGGCCATGGTGAAACCCACTGGCTATGACGGCGACCGGCTGCGCATCGATGCGCGGCAGGTCAACGATCTCTTCCTGCTCACCGCGCGCTACCGCTGCGCGATGGAGCAGCTTACCGGCCGTGAAAACGCGGTGGCCAGGCTGTTTGGCCAGGGGCGCACCTACAAGGAAATCGCGCGGGAGCTGGGTATGTCGCCGCATACCGTGCGCCACCACCTGCGGGCCATCTATACCAAGCTCGGCATTAGCGGCAAGGCGGGCATCGCCCATTTGCTGCATCAGTTGCCGCCTGCTTCCTAGCCGTTCCGGCTGGTTTCCATCTTTCCCGATCCTGAGGCAGGGCTGACGCCGTTCAGCCCCGACGGGCGCTGCTGCGCCCGTCGGGGGGAAGTGTTGTCCATTGCAACACCATCAACAAGAGGAGCAATGCCATGTTGTCATTCACCAAGGTTGGCCGAAGCGCCGCCGCGCTGGCTGCGCTGGCCAGTCTGCCGGCGGCTGCGGCCGACACCAACGCGCGGGATTTCTTCTCCGCGCCGCCGGGCACCCAGCTGGGCGTGCTGTATCTGCCGGTTACCACCGCCAACAGCTTTCATTCGCAGCGGGGCGATGTCGGCGACGCTTCGCTCGACGTGACCGCGCTGGCCTACCGCTATGTCTGGTTCACCGATCTGTGCGGCACGCTGTGCACGCCGCAGTTCATCGTGCCGGCGGCGCGCATCGACGCGCGCTTGCCGGGTAGTCGCGGCAACGACGCGCTGACCGGGGTGGGCGATCCGCAGGTGGGCGGCACGCTGTTTTTCGTCAACCACCCAGAGCAGCGCGAATACGGCGGCCTGCTCAGCCTGCTGACCCTGCCTTTGGGACGCTATGACCCGCAACACGCCGACGTGTCGCCCGGGGCCAATCGCTGGGGCGCCACCTTCCTGCTCAATTACACGCGCGGCCTGGGCAAGAACTGGGTGGCCGAGGCTTCGCTGGAGGCACAGCTGTATGGCGACAACAAGGACTATCACGGCGCGGTGCTGAGCCAGAAGCCGCTTTATCGTCTGCAGGCCTTTCTCTCCTACGACTTCACGCCGGACACCTACGGTGCCTTGCGGCTGTACCACGCTCGCGGCGGCGCGATGACGCTGGGCGGCAGTCAGCTGGCCGACACCCGGCTGTCCTACACCCAGCTGGGGTTTGAAGCCGGCCACTGGCTGGACAAACAGAACCAGCTGATGGTGAGCGCCGCGCGGGATGTGGCAGCGGAAAACACCTTCCGCACCAGTCAGCTGATGCTGCGCCTGGTGCACGTTTATTGATGGCAAGACCCGTTGCAACGGGCGAAAACGCTGTTCGACAAAGGAGAAATGTCATGTCGCAAACCTTGAGTACCGCTTCCGTCGCCGCGCGGCCTGCCGCGCAAGCGGCCTCTGCCGGCCGGCTGGCGGCCATTGTGGTGTTCGCCGCCATCGTGCCGGCCGTCTTGCTGATGGCGCCGGCGGTGGCGTCGCAGCTGGCCGTGCAACTGCGGCTGGGCCCGGTCAGCATCGGCAACCTGTTTTCCGCCGAGCTGGGGGCCATGAGCCTGGCCACCTTGCCGGCCTGGTACTGGCTGCCCAGGCTGGATTGGCGCCGCGCCGCCCTGGGCTGGGCGGGCTTGTTCGTGCTGGCCAATTTGTTGTCGGTGTGGGCCGACGCCTACAGCTCGCTGTTTGCCCTGCGCATTGTCAGCGCGCTGGCGGGCGGCTCGCTGATGATCTTGTGCATGTCCTCGGCCGCCGCTTCGGCCAACCCTGACCGGGTTTACGGCCTGTGGGTGATGGGGCAGCTGGTGTTGGGCGCGGTGGGGCTGGCGGTTTTGCCCAGACTGTTCGCCCTGTACGGCATCGGCGCTTGCTATGCCGGGCTGGCCTTGCTGATGGCGCTGGCCACGCCGCTGGCGCGACATTTGCCGGCGGGCGCGCCGGATGCAGAAACCACGGCTGTCCGGCCGGATGCCGGTGGCGGACGCGGATTGGCGGTGCTGGGCATTGCGGCGGTGCTGACCTTCTATCTCAGCCTTAGCGGCGTCTGGACGTTTGCCGATGGTCTTGCCCGGCAAGCCGGGCTCTCCGCTCAAGCCAGCGGCGACGTGCTGGCGCTGGCCACCCTGTTTGGCGTGCTGGGCGCGTTGCTGGCGTCTCTGCTGGGCAAACGCTGTTGGCGGCGACCGGCGCTGGTGCTGGGCTATCTGGCCATGCTGGCGTCCATTGCTCTGTGGTTGGGCGCGCCGGGGCTGATGCGCTTTGCCGTGGCGGCGTTCGGTTTCAAGTTCGCCTGGACTTTCGTACTGCCCTTCATCCTGGCCAGTCTGGCCGCCATCGACAGCTCGGGCCGGCTGATGAGCACCACCAATCTGGTGCTTGGCGGCGGCCTGGCGTTGGGACCGATGCTGGCCGGCCACATCCTGGCCAGCGGCCCGGCCGGTTTCCAGGCGCTGCTGACGCTGGCATTGGCGGTGGGCGGGGTGTCTCTGGGCCTGATTCTGGCTGCGCAGGGTCGCCGGTCTGTCTGATTTTTCATCCGGCCGCCTGAGTGCGGCCGTTTTCGGAGCAACACGATGAACCGTCGTACCGCGTTTTTCTTTGATGAACTGTGTTTCTGGCACAGCGCCGGCATGCACGCCCTGACCTTGCCGGTAGGTGGCTGGGTGCAACCTCCGGCCGCCGCCGGCCATGCCGAATCGCCGGAAACCAAACGCCGGCTGAAAAGCTTGCTGGATGTGTCCGGCCTGAGCCGGCAGCTGAGCTTGCGCAGCGCGCCGCCGGCGAGTGAAGAGGATTTGTTGCGAGTGCACCCGGCGGCCTATCTGGCGCGTTTCAGGGCACTAAGCGATGCTGGCGGCGGCGAGCTGGGCGATCACGCGCCCATCGGGCCGGGCAGTTACGACATTGCCCGGTTGTCCGCCGGCCTGGCGCTGTCCGCCGTGGATGCCGTGCTGAGCGGCGAAGCGGACCGGGCCTATGCGCTGTCGCGGCCGCCTGGTCACCATTGCCTGCCGGATCAGGCAATGGGCTTCTGTTTTCTCGCCAACATCCCGGTGGCCATCGAGGCGGCGAAAGCCCGTCACGGGCTGGCGCGCGTTGCCGTGATCGACTGGGACGTCCATCACGGCAACGGCACCCAGGCCATCTATTACCAGCGGCCTGACGTGCTGACCATCTCCCTGCATCAGGATGGCTGCTTTCCGCCCGGCTACAGCGGCGTGGAGGACCGGGGCGAAGGTGAGGGGGCCGGGGCCAACCTCAATGTGCCGCTGTTGCCGGGCGGCGGCGACGACGCCTACCTCTATGCGATGGACCGCATTGTGCTGCCGGCGCTGGAGCGCTTCCGGCCGGAGCTGATCGTGGTGGCCTGCGGCTACGACGCCAATGCCGTGGACCCGCTGGCGCGCATGCAGGCGCATAGCGACACCTTCCGCCACATGACGCAAAGGCTGTGCGATGCCGCCGACCGTCTGGCCGGCGGGCGGCTGGTGATGGTGCATGAAGGAGGGTATGCCGAAGCCTATGTGCCGTTTTGCGGCCTGGCCGCGCTGGAAGCGCTGTCCGGCCTGACAACACCGGTGGAAGATCCATTGCTGGATTTCATCCGGCTGCAGCAGCCGAGCGCGCCCTTGCGCGAATTGCAGCGCCGTTTGCTGGATGAGATGGCCGTCTTGTACGGTTTGTAAGACCCGGCTCACCGATGGGTGTTGGCGAAGGGCAAGGCAGTCGGGTCTGGCATGTCCGCCGGCCTAAGGCCTTGCCTTTTGATCGCCAGCGTCATCTGGTGAGCTTCATCGCGGGCCAAGTGGAGGGTGGGCGGACTCCCTCCGCCTTTTGCTGCCTGCTTGCGGTACAGGCGTTCGGGGCCGGCGACCGCTAATCAAACCCCGTGGAGGTCCTGTGCCCAGGCGCGCCGGCGTCGGCAGTGCACGAAGTACGACAAGGAGGCGCAGCGCAGCATCAGGGACGCGGGTTTACAGCGCCAGCGCGTGCGCGCGGGTTTCCGACGGCAGCTCGTCGAACAGGCGGCGATAATCGCGTGAGAAGTGCCCCATGTGATAGAAGCCCCAATGGCCGGCAGCCTCGCGCACCGAATTGCTTTCCGGGCGGGAGAGCAGCATGCGCCGCACGCTGTTCAGCCGGATGGAGCGCAGATAGTCCACCGGCGTGGTGCCGGCAATAAGCTGGAAGCTGTTTTGCAAGGTGCGCCGGCTAATGCGCAACTTCTGGCACAGGTCCAGTACGGTGACCGGTTCGTCCGGACTGTGCTGCACGATCAGCTGGCTGCGGCGGACGATGTCGCTGTGCGTGGCGTGGGTGAGATTGGGTCGCTCGTCCGGGGCAATATCGTTGAGCAGGTCCAGCAACAGACTGATGAACTGATGCTGAATCAGCTTCTTGCTGCCGGCAAAGCCCATCAAGTCGGCATTGTCCAGCGCCTGCTCGAAGGTGGACAGTAGCAGGGCGCGCGCCGCCATCAACTGACTTTCGCTGACCTGCAGTACCGGCAGGCGTTGCCGGCTGCGGTGCAAGCGCTGCCACAGTTGCGGCGCCAGCGCTTCCAGATCCTGATTGCGAATGGATATCTGCAGCGAATCCACCTGCGGCGGCACATGGAAGACAAACTCCTCGCCGCCGCGCAGCGCCATCACCGTATTGTTGCCCACCTGACAGCCTTGCAGCGACAGCGCGTCCGGCAGGTTCAGCGGCACGGCGAAATGGATCATCTCGGCCGGCGCCTGCCCCTGCTGCACCACTCGTTGGTTGATGGTTTCGCGAAAGATGTCCAGTTGGTCGGTATTGAGCCGTTGCAGCGAGCTGTGAAAGCGGCCGGCGCTGATCTGGTCGTATACCTGATTCCAGTGCGCTAGCGACGCCGCGTGCTGATGGGCGTCCGTGAAGTGCTGTTGCTGGGCCTGCATGGATGGGCTCCGTGATGCATGTGTTGCAAGATCCGCTGCCGTCATCGCGGTTGCCGCGAATAACGGTGGTTGGCGGCCTGTTGGCGTTGTCCCGGCTCTCTGTTTGAGGGCTCGCTGTCTTGGAGTTGCCGTCGTGGCGGCAATCTGTTCTCACTAGTATCACTTGCCGGCGCGGGCGCGTCACGGCTTTCCCGCTGCTGCATTCATGAAATTACTTAATATATTATCTATCTGCTTGTCGGACAGTGTGCAAGCCTTGTCGCATCTGGCCGTCCGGCAAGCGCGGGCTTGTAGCCGGCATGCGACAGAAGCGGGTTTTTCACCGTATTTCACGCTTGCGCGGATTTGCCGATTTGGGATAAGCGCCTTGCCGCCCTGCGGGTACATTGATGCAAAACAAGGTTGCCGCACGGCTTTGCTGTTACGCGGCGACCGCACTCAATGACGCAACAAGGAGAAAGAGGATGGATCAGAACCTGGTGCCGGTGTTGGCCGAAGTCAGCGCCTTCCTGCAAAAGGAGCATGGCCTCCTGATTGACGGCAAAACCGTGCAGGCCGGCAAGGGCGGCCGGCTGGAAGTGCGCAACCCCGCCACGGGGCAGGTGATTGCCAGCGTGGCCGACGGCGACGAGCGGGATGTGGGCGCCGTGGTGCAAAGCGCCCATCGCGCTTTTGTTTCCGGCGCGTGGTCCGGTCTGCGCCCGGCCGATCGCGAGCGCATCTTGCTGCGGCTGGCCGACGTGCTGGAAGCGCATGCGGAAGAACTGGCACAACTGGAAACCCTGAATCAGGGCAAGTCGATTCATATTTCCCGCGCCATCGAAGTGGGCGCGGCCATCGAATACGTGCGCTATATGGCGGGCTGGGCCACCAAGATCACCGGCGAAACCATGGACGTGTCCATCCCGGTGCCGGCCGGCACGCGTTATACCGCTTTTACCCGCCGCGAGCCGGTGGGAGTGGTGGCCGGCATCGTGCCGTGGAATTTCCCGCTGATGATTGCCATCTGGAAGCTGATTCCGGCGCTGGCAGCCGGCTGCGCCATCGTGCTCAAGCCCTCCACGGAAACCCCGCTGACCGCCCTGCGGCTGGGTGAGCTGGCATTGGAGGCGGGGATTCCTCCCGGCGTGGTCAATGTGCTGACCGGTCGCGGCAGTCGCGCTGGTCAGGCGCTGGCCAGCCATCCGCTGGTAAGCAAAGTGACCTTCACCGGCTCCACCGAGGTGGGCAAGACGGTCGGCCACGCCGCGCTGGACAACATGACCCGCTTCTCGCTGGAGCTGGGCGGCAAGAACCCGATGCTGGTGTTCGGCGACGTGGACGTGGACAAGGCCGTGCAGGGTGCGCTGATGGGCGGTTTCCTCAATCAGGGACAAGTTTGCGCCGCCGCCTCGCGCATCTATATCCATCGCAGTCGTTTCGATCAAGTGGTGGAGGGCCTCGCCGCCGCCGCCGACAGCATGAGCATCGGCGCCGGCATGGATCTCAACGCCCAGATCAATCCGCTGGTATCCGCCCGGCAGCAACAGGCGGTGTGCCGCTATCTGGACATCGCCCGCGCCGAAGGGGCGCAGGTGCTGGCGGGAGGCGGGGCGGCCGATCTGCCCGGTTATTTCGTCAAACCCACCGTGCTGACCAATGTGGATCACGGCAAGACCGTGGTGCGCGAGGAAATCTTCGGCCCGGTGCTGGTGGCCATGCCGTTTGACAGCGTGGACGAAGTGGTGGGCCTCGCCAACGACACGCCTTACGGGTTGGCGGCCAGCGTGTGGAGCAACGACCTGTCGCTGGTGATGAACGTGGTGCCGCGCATCCAGGCCGGCACGGTGTGGGTGAACAGCCATATCCCGCTGGACCCCAACATGCCCTTCGGCGGGCACAAGCAGTCGGGCGTAGGCAGGGAGTTCGGCCGCGCCGCCGTAGAAAACTTCACCGAACTGAAATCGGTCTGCATCGCGCATTGAGCGCGCCGTCCGTCCTCAAGGAGTCACAAGATGTCTTACGATAACGCCCGTTTTTGGCACCCCATGCTGCACCCCAACGAGATGCAGCGCCGCGAACCCATCCGTATTGTGCGCGGCGACGGCTGCCATGTGTTCGACGACAGCGGCCGCAAGCTAGTGGACGGCGTGGCCGGTCTGTGGAACGTCAACGTGGGCCACAACCGCCCGGAAGTCAAACAGGCCATCGTCAAGCAGTTGGACGAACTGGAATATTTCCAGCTGTTCGACGGCATCAGCCATCCGCGCGCCGAGGAACTGTCCGCCGACATCATCGACATGCTCAAACCGGAAGGTATGGCCCGCGTCGCCTTCAGTAGCGGCGGCTCGGATGCGGTGGAAACCGCACTCAAACTGGCGCGCCAGTACTGGCGTGTGAAAGGCCAGCCGGACCGCACCAAGTTCATTTCCCTCAAGCAGGGCTATCACGGCACGCACTTCGGCGGCGCGTCGGTCAACGGCAACACGGTATTCCGCCGCAACTACGAACCCTTGCTGCCGGGCTGTTACCACGTGGAAACGCCGTGGACCTACCGCAACCCGTTCACCGAAGACCCGGAAGAGCTGGCGCGCATCTGCGCCCAGATGCTGGAACGCGAGATTCAATTCCAGAGCCCGGACACCGTCGCCGCTTTCATTGCCGAGCCCATCCAGGGCGCAGGCGGTGTGATTGTGCCGCCGGCCAGCTACTGGCCGCTGATTCGAGCGGTGTGCGACAAATACGGCGTGTTGCTGATCGCCGATGAAATCGTCACGGGTTTTGGCCGTTCCGGTTCGATGTTCGGCAGCCGCTTGTGGGGGGTGAAGCCTGACATCATGTGCCTGGCCAAGGGCATCTCTTCCGGCTATGTGCCACTGGGCGCCACGGTGGTGAACCAGCGCGTGGCCGACGCCTTTGCGGCCAATGGCGATTTTGGCGGCGCCATCATGCACGGCTACACCTACGCCGGCCACCCGGTGGCCTGCGCCGCCGCCATCGCCAACCTCAAAATCGTGCGCGATGAAAACCTGCCGGCCAATGCCGCGGCGCAAGGCGAATACCTGCTGTCGCGCCTGAAGCCTTTCGCGGAACGTTACGCCTCCGTAGGCGAGGTGCGCGGCAAGGGCCTGATGGTGGCGCTGGATCTGGTGGTGGACAAAGCCACGCGCGAACCGGTGGATCCGATGGGCGGCTACGCCAACAAGGTGGCGGACATCGCCCGCGAGCATGGCGTGCTGGTGCGCCCGGTGGGCACCAAGATCATCCTGTCGCCGCCGCTGGTGATCCGCCAAGCAGAAATCGACGTCATCGTCGATGCGCTGGCCGCCGGCTTCGACGGCGCCTGACGCGGCTGTCGCCCGGCCTCATGCGGGGCCGGGCATGATCGCCGGATGCGACATTCTTGCAAGGAGGCGGGTATGAGCCTTGAAGTGGAACACTACGCCCGTCGCGGCATGGCGGCGCTGGGCACCTTGGCCCCGGCAAGCGCCTGCGCTTTCTACCTGGTGGATGCCCAGTGCCGGCCGTACCGCTATTTGCTGGACCGCATGCCGGGCAGGGTGCATGAAACCTATCTGGCGCATTACCAGCAGCACGATCCGCTGCATCCCTCGCGTTTCGATCACTCGGTGGCGGTCGTGCCGATGGCGGAGGCCATGTCGCGGGCTGCCTTGAGTCAATCGCGCTACGGCGGTTTCATGCGTCTGAGCGGCATGTGCGACGTGGTGGAGCTGTTTGTGCGGCGTGCCGGGCGGGTGGTGGCGGGATTCTCGCTCATCCGTGGGCAGGAGCAGGGCTGTTTCGACGCCGAAGACATTCGTGCGCTGACTGCCGCGCAAACTTTGCTGGAACTGGCGGTGGACAGTCGTCTGCCGCTCGCGGATGCGGACGCCCCGCCGGGTCTGACCGCGCGCGAACGTGAAGTGGCGCTGCTGTTGAAAGACGGCGCCAGCAACAAGACGATCGCCCGTTTGCTGGGATTGGAGCTGCCGACGGTGAAAACCCATCTGCAGCATCTTTACCGCAAATGCGGCGTGAGAAACCGCACCGAACTGGCCAGCCGGCTGTTTCTCGGCGCGGCGCACACCATGCCCGGCTGAAGGCCGTTCGGCAAACCTCTTCCCCCGTTGTAATGCCCCGCCTCGCACCCCCGTCGCGTGCGCGGACGGGTGCGGGAGGTCTGCGAGGTTTTGCCGACCGCTCTACACTGGGCGATAACCCGTCCGCACCCGATACAACACACATTACAGGGCTGCGGGACAAAGCAGGAACGACAAAGGAGTCACGAGCAATGACAATCCAAGAGAAACTGACCCGCTACCTTGACCAAGGGGTGGTGGGGTTCCCCGTCGCGCTGGCCAGTTCGGTGGGCGTGGTGATGGCCAGTCCGGTCATCCTCACCGTCACCAGCGGTTTCGGCATGGCGGGCAGCACCTTCGCGCTGGCCATGCTGATTGCCTGGATCATGATGCAGGCGCAGGCCACCACCTTTTCCGAGGCGGCTTCCATGCTGCCCACGTCCGGTGCGGTGTACGACTACATCTCCGGCGGCATGGGGCGCTTCTTTGCCATTACCGGCACCATCTCAGCTTATTTGCTGGTGCATGTGTTTGCCGGAACCGCCGAAACCATTCTCTCCGGCATCATGGCGCTGGTGAATTTCGAGCACCTCAACACCATGATGGAGAGCAGCGGCAGCTCCTGGCTGGTGGGGGTGGGGCTGGTGATCCTGTTTGGCGTGCTCAACGCGCTGGGCATCACCATTTTCGGCAAGGCCGAGATCATCCTGACCTTCGTGATGTGGGCCACCCTGACCGTGTTCGGCGTGATCGGCCTGATCAAGGCACCCGCGGTGAAGCTGGACGGCTGGTTTGGCAGCCCGCTGGATCTGTCCGACCCGTCCGGCGTACTCAGCCTGATCGGCATGGCCATGTTCATGTTTGTCGGTTTCGAGCTGGTGACGCCGCTGGCGCCAGAGCTGCGCAAGGCTGGCCGCAATATCCCGCTGGCCGCCCGGCTGGGCCTGACCGGCGTGGCAGTGACCATGTTTCTGTACGGCGCCGCCATGGTGCATCAGGTGGCCAATGTGCCGATGGACCCGAAAAATCCCGCCGGGCCGCATCTGCTGGATACGCCCATGGCCATCCCCGCTTTTGCCGATCAGGTGATGGGGCCGTTTGGCAAGATCTGGTTGGGTATCGGCCTGCTGTTCGCCGGCGCGGCCACCATCAATACGCTGATTGCCGCCTTGCCGCGCATTCTTTACGGCATGGCGCTGGACGGCGCGCTGCCGCGCTGCTTCACCTATCTGCATCCGCGCTTCAAAACACCGCTGTTCGGCATTTTGGTGGCAGTGGTGGTGCCCTGTGCTCACGCTTGGTATATCCATGGCGATCTCGACCGCATCATGCCGCTGGTGTTGGCGGCGGTGTGCGCCTGGGGGGTGGCCTACCTCTTGGTGAACATCTCCATTGTGCTGCTGCGTTTACGCCGGCCCGACTTCCCGCGCGCCTACCGCTCGCCCTGGTTCCCGCTGCCGCAGATCGTCGCCAGCGTGGGCATCCTGATCGCCATCTGGTTCATTACGCCGCCGGGCATGCATAGCCGCGATATCTACGTGCCGTTTGGCGTGATGCTGGGTTTTACCGCGCTGTATGCCTTGGTGTGGACCGTGTTTGTGCAGAAAGTGCATCCCTTCCGGCCAGTGGCGCTGGAAGCCATCCTGGAGGAGGAGTTCGGCAAGGCCGGCGGTCACGATTCGCTGATCAATGAGGAGATGAAGCGTGCGGCCTCGCTGGGTTGAGCGACTGGCACGCGCCGCGCCGCGCGGCTATCGCCCCGGCGCCACCTTGCGGCGGCTGCGACTGGAGCTGCGCGGCGTGGCTTGCGAGGAGGTGAGCGGCACCCGCCTGGATTGCCGCACCGATGATGGCCTGGCTTTTACGGTCTGCGAGCGAACGGAGGCGGTATTTCTCGCCCACACCGTTTGCTGCGAGTTCCGTCTGCCGCTGCCGCTGGCTTGCGCTGGCGAAGGTCGCATCGTAATCCGTCACCGGGGCATGCTGCGGCGGGAGGGGCTGATTTGTCAGGCGCAAGGCGCAGACATGGGCGAGTTGGCGGCGCTGGCGCGGCGATTGCAGCAAGACCATGCCTTGCAGGAGGCTTTGCTGCCGCTGGATTTTCGTTGCTGCGAGCTGCGCGTGGAAGACGGGTGCTGGCAACTGTGCATCGAGCACTTTGCCGCCAGCGAAGTGGTGACCAGCCTGCCGCCGATGCGCCGTTATTTGCGACTGCTCGACGAGCAGCGACTGGCCTTGCTGGCAGCTTTTCGGGCTTGCGGCAGGCTGGCGGCATAGAAACAACTGGCAGGAGGGAGCAAAGTCCCGACATGCCGGGGTTTTGGGTGTTTGACGCTCCCGCGCGCTTTCTGGTCAGAGCGTGGGGCTCTTGGCCGGGCAAGGCGGTGGTGGGAGTGAGTGAGAGGGCTGAGATGTTGCCTGAGCCAGTCTAAATACCAGGCTTTGCCGAGGCCTGCTCCACCTCACCCAAGGGCTTTGGCATCAACAAAAAGGCGCGGAATACCGCGCCTTTTTGTTGTGTGGGCCGAGCCCTCAGTCTTCGGCTTCGCTGCCGACAGGCGTGGCTTGTGGCGCCGGCAGCCGCTCCAGCTCCATCAGCAGGGTCAACAGCTGTTCCAGCTTGGCTTCGCCGAAGTGACGTTCGATCTGCTCATAGCAGGCGGCGGATTGCGGCGCGATTTCTTGCGTCAGACTGCGGCCCTCGGCCGATAGCGAGACGATCAACCGTCGACTGTCGGTTTTGTCCTTGCGCCGGTGAACCAAGCCGGCCTTTTCCATACGCACCAGAATGCCTGTCAGGCTGGGCGGCAGGATGCAGGCCAGATCGGCCACCATGCCGGCCTCCATCTCTCCGCGATCAGCCAGGAGGCGCAGGATGCGCCACTGTTGCTCGGTGAGTCCTCGGCTGTTGAGCAGGGGGCGGAAGTAGGCCATGACGGCTTCGCGTGCGCGCAGCAGGTGTTGCGGCAGTCGATGTTGATGCGGATTGGAGCGGTCCATGCGAGAAGGGAATAAACGGGAATGCTGAACATCTTAACAGTTATAAGGCTGGCAACAAAATTCTCCCGGGATCTTGTCTTTGAATAGCGGACAAGCCTTGCGGGCCTGGCCGGGTCAAGGCCTCAGCCAGGCCCGGGCGGATGACGCCTTATGCGTTGAGCCCGGCTGATTCAGGCCTTGCCGCGGCCTCATCCCTCTGGTGGATGCAGGTGCCGCGCGAGCTTGCCTAGACTGGCTTTTTCACGAAAAGAGGAGGCATGACATGAGCTTGCGCGATAAAACCATCATCGTCACCGGCGCCGGCACCGGTATCGGTGCGGCCTGCGTGGAAAGGTTTACCGAAGAGGGCGCGCGGCTGGTGCTGATAGGCCGTCGCGCCGCGCCCTTGCAGGCGCTGGCGTCCCGCTGCGATGGCCTTGCACTGGCCGGCGATGCCGCCAGCAGCGCGGACTGGGCGGATTTCATGCCGCACATCATGGCGCGGTTTGGCGGCGTGGACGGTCTGGTGGCCTGTGCCGGTGGGCTAGGCGAGGGCGCTGCGGAAGTGGTGGACGACGTTTCGTGGCATCAAGCCTTGCAGGCCAACCTGGGTACGGCGTTTGCCAGTGCGCGGGCGTGTCTGCCGGCGTTGCGGGAAAGCGGAGGCGCTATGGTGCTGTTGGCTTCCATCGCGGCGTTGGCGGCGGGGCCGGAGGTGTGCGCCTACGTCACTGGCAAACATGCGTTGCTGGGTTTGATGCGTTCACTGGCGGTGGACTACGGGCCGCAGGGGGTGCGGGTGAATGCGGTTTGCCCGGGTTGGGTGCGCACGCCGATGGCGGATGCGGAAATGGCGCCGTTGATGACGCGTCATGGCGACAGTCTGGAGGCGGCATATCGCAGGGTAACGGCGGATGTGCCGCTGCGTCGGCCGGCCGAGGCGCATGAAATCGCGGCGATCTGCCGTTTTCTCTTGTCGACCGAGTCCTCCATCATCCATGGGGCCGCTATCGTGGCCGATGGGGGCTCCAGCATTGTCGATGTGCCAACGCTGGCGTTCAGCCATTTGTGAGGTCGCCCAATCCGGCGCGGCAAAACAACAAGGCCCTTGCCAAGCAAGGGCCTTGTTGTTGTCGGGGCTTAGAGCGGCTGACAGATGCCTTGATGTTGCGTTGCGCCGTCCTGCCGGCCGCGAGCACGGCCAGCGTCGGCGCGCCTTGGTTCAGGGCCTCTGCGAGGTGTTGTTAGCGGCTCTTAGTCCAGCGTGGTTTCCGGCAGCGTGGCGCCGCCGTCCACGATCAGCGTCTGGCCGGTGATGTAGCCGGCCGAGTCCGAAGCGAGAAACACCATGGCCGAGGCGATGTCGGCGGGCTCGCCCAGCCGGCCCAGCGGCACGGCTCGCCCGATGGCGGCGTTCAGCGCCTCATCGCCCAGATTACCCATGGCCGGTGTGCGGATCATGCCGGGCTCCACGCCGTTGACGGTAATGCCTTGCGAAGCCAGCTCCAGCGCCGCGGCGCGGATGAAGCCGTTGACGCCGGCCTTGGACGCCGCGTAATGGCTGAGCCCGGGGTAGGCCACGCGCGGTCCGGTCACCGAGGAGGTGGCCAGAATCCGCCCGCCCGGACGGGGCAGCAAGGGCCGTGCCGCCTGCGTCAGCCAGAACAATGCGGCCAGATTGACGTCCAGCGTGCGGCGCAGGGTGGCTTCATCTAACTCTTCCAGCGGCCTTAGCGGGAAATAGCCGGCGTTGTGCACCAGGATGTCCAGTCGACCGCCCAGTTGCGCCGCTTGCGCCGGCAGCGCCAGGCATTGCTCTCGACTGGCCAGATCCGCCGGCAGCGCCAGCGCGCGCGCGCCTGCCGCCCGCAGGGCTTCGGCGGCGGCTTCCGCCTTGTCGGCTTGCAGGTCGGCAATCGCCACCTGCGCGCCGTGGGCGGCGAAAGCGCGGCAGATGCCCAAGCCTATGCCTTGCGCGCCGCCGGTGACCAGCACCGTGCGGCCGCTGAAGTCGGCGCGCAGCCCGCAGTCGCGCAATAAACCGGCGCGGCTCATGTCAGTTGGTGCCGGGTGAGGTTGAGCACTTGCGCGCTGGCGCCTACCGCAAAATTAGACAGCGCGCCGAAATCACCACCTTGATAGCCGACGATTTTGCCGTCGGTCTTGCCTTGCGCAAGATCGATCAGCACCACGCCCAGCGTGGGGATGATTTTCTCTCGCCAGACAAACAGGTACAGGGCTTCGGCCAACTTGATGTAGTGGCATCGATCCACGTCGGCCAGGCCTTGCTCTACGCCCTGCAGGCATTGCCAGGCATAAAAATTGTTGTTGAGGTAAACATGTTCGTAGCACTCGGTGCGGCTGTAGCGATACTGATTGCGCATGCCCACCAATTCGGTGGTGGCATGGTGCAAGGCGTCGTCTTGCGCCGGCGGGCGGCCAACCACGCCGTGGACGAAGTCGGCTTGCACGGCGGTCAGCTCCATGCCGCGCGCCACGCGGGTAAACGGGTCGATGCGGGTGTCAGCCTCGTCCGGCATGCGGCCGTCGACAAGGGTGAACAGCCCGCGCGCCGCATCCAGCACCACAGATACCGAGGCGCCAACCGGCGCGGGCGGCAGGAAATCGATCAGATAGATGCCCTCCCGCAAACTGGTGACGCGGCTGTCGGCCTCCAGCGGCGCCGAACCCGGCGCGGTCCAGCAGAGCTAGTCATTGCTCAGCAGTTGCAGCCGATAGCATTCGCCGCCTTCGGCAAACAGCTCAAAGGCGCGGCCGGTCAGCTCGTGACGGGCAGGCAAGGTGTTGTTGTCCGGGGCGAAGCCATCAGCCAGCGCGCCTACCTGAATGAAAACAGGTTGTTGGGTCATGTGCGGGTCTCCTTGTGTGCGAAAGCGCGTCCGCCGCTGCAAGGCGGGCAGGGCAACAAGCGCTGCCAGCACTGTATGCGTCGCCGCCGGGCCGGCCCATCGTCCGGAGGGATGAGGCCGGTTTGCCGGATTGCGACCCGTGTTTGCGGCGGCGCGGCGTGGGCGTTGCCAAGTCATCGGATGATTCATACAATGCCGCCGCTCATGGCGTAGTGCGCCCGCCGCTTGCGGCGAGCGAGTCAGAATGGAATATCCCGACGCCGCCTCGGTGCAGGCGCGCATCCCGACGGACCTCGGTCCCCGCTGTCGCCCGAGCCGCCCGGTCTTGCCGGTGCGGTCGCTTCCCCACAAGTCATCCTGAATGAGAAAAAAATGAAAACCACCATGTCATGCCTGACGGGCCTTGCGCTGTCCGTCGCTGCTGTTTGCGTCCAGGCCAAGGACTTCGCTCCGGCAGTTATCTATGATCAGGCCGGCAAGTTCGACAAGAGCTTCAACGAGGCCGCCTTCAATGGCGCAGAGCGTTTCCGCAAGGAAACCGGCCTTGCCTATCGCGAAGGGCAGGTCAGCAACGACGCGCAAAAAGAGCAGATGCTGCGCAATATGGCGCGCAAGGGCGCGGACATTGTGGTGGCCGTGGGTTTCGCCTATACCCAGCCGGTGGAAACCGTGGCCAAAGAATTCCCCAAGGTGAAGTTCACCCTGATCGATGCCGTGGCCAAGGGCACCAATGTGCAGAGCATCGCCTTCAAGGAGCAGGAAGGCTCCTTCCTGGTAGGCATGCTGGCGGCCATGAAGAGCAAGAGCGGCAAGGTGGGTTACATCGGCGGCATGGACGTGCCGCTGATTCGCGCCTTTGGTTGCGGCTATGCGCAGGGCGCGCGTTACGCCAGACCCAAGGCCGAACTGATGCAGAACATGATCGGTACTACTCACGCCGCCTTCAACGACCCCTCGCGCGGCGCGGAACTAGCCAAAAGTCAGCTTGACCGTGGCGCAGACGTCATTTTTGCTGCAGCGGCGCTCTCCAATATGGGCGTGATCCAGTCGGTGAAAACGGGCAAGGCGCTGTATGTGGGCGTGGACAGCAATCAGAATTACCTCGCCCCGGGCGTGGTGCTGACCTCCATGGTCAAGCGGGTGGACAACGCGGTGTACCAGACGCTGATGGACGCGAAAAAAGGCAGCTGGAAGCCGGAAGTAAAACTGATGGGCCTGAAGGAGGGCGGCGTGGATTGGGCGCTGGATCAGTACAATCGCCCGCTGGTAACGCCGCAAATGGAAAAGACCGTGCAGCAGGCGCGTCAGGACATCATCAGCGGCAAGATCAAGGTGGTGGACTACCGCGTGGCCAACAGCTGCCCGGTAAAGTGATGCCGTTGAGGCTCGCCGCTTGACGCCATCCGGCGGCCAGGGTTGGCCGAAGGCAGTCGGAACCCGCAAGAAAGCCATCCCTCGGGATGGCTTTTTTTATGCGCGGTAGAGGGGGATGCGGCTCAGATGTCGCCGCCGGTCTCCAGCACGAAACGCGCCTTGTCGTCGCGGCCCAGCGTTTTCACCAGCCAGGGCATGACCTCGCGCAGCGTGGCGGGCAGGGTCCAGGGCGCATTCAGGATGAACATGCCGCTGCCGTACATGCCAAAGCCGTCGGCGGCCGGCGCCTCTACGTGCAACTCGGCGCGCACCCAGTTTTTGGCATCCAGCTTCTGCAAGGCCTTGGGCAGCTCTTTCATCTCCGCGCGCTGCAGGCAGGGGTACCACACCGCATACACGCCGGTGGCGAAACGCTTCAGGCTTTCTTTCAGCGCGGTGACCACGTGCTGATAGTCGCGCTTGTCTTCATAGGGCGGGTCGATCAGCACCAGGCCGCGGCGCGGCGGCGGCGGCAGGATCGCCTTGATGCCCTCGAAACCATTGGCTTGCTGTATCTGCACCCGGCGGCCCTGGCCGGCGAAAGTCTGGTCAAGCAGAGCGAAGTCGGTGGGATGCAGTTCGAACAGGCGCAGCTTGTCGCGCTCAGGCATCACGTCGGCGGCGCACCAGGGGGAGCCGGGGTAGTAACGCAGCTTGCCGTCGGGGTTGATCTTGCGCACCACTTCCACATAGGCGGCCACCGCCGGTGGCAGGTCGTCGCGATCCCACAGTCGGGCGATGCCGGTTTCGAACTCGGCATTGCGCGTGGCGTAGCCCTCTTGCAGGGAATAACCGCCGGCGCCGGCGTGGGTGTCGATATACCAGTAAGGCTTTTCTTTCTGCCCCAGATAATTGAGCAGTTCGATCTCGATCAGGTGTTTGAGCACGTCGGCGTGGTTGCCGGCGTGAAAGGCGTGGCGGTAGCTCAGCATGGTGTGGTCTTGATGGGCAATGGCGAATTGTAGCGCAGAAACAGCCGCTCCCCGCTCCGCGCGCGTCTGGCGGCGGGGCTGGGCCAGGCTTGGAACCGCTGGGAAACCTCGCAGACCCCCTGAGCCAAGACGCGCCAGCGCAGGCAGTACATGGCGTGCGACGAGGGGGTGCAGCGCAGGATCAGGGCTTTGTTGGTGGGTCCTGGTCGGCAGCCCCATCGGCTGGAGACAGCCAGCCTTCGGCCAACGTTGCTTCCCAAGCGAAACGGCGCACGATGCCGGCAAAGTCGCCGTCCAGCGGCGCGCGCAGGGTGAGGCGTTCGCCGCTGTAAGGATGGGTGAACGCGGTTTCCACGCAAGCCAGCAGCATGCGCCGGCTGTCCAGATGCTCGGCAAAGTAGCGATTGTGCACGCCCTTGCCGTAGGTGGCATCGCCGATGATGGGGTGGGCGATGTGCTTGAGATGCCGGCGCAACTGGTGGCGGCGGCCGGTAAGCGGGCTCAGCGCCATCAGCGCGTAACGACTGGCGGGGTAGCGGTCCACCATGACCGGCAACTCCACGTTCGCCAGCGTGCGGTAGTCGGTCACGGCCGACTGCGCTTCGGCGCCGGCTCTGTCGCCTCGCCATTCGCGGTCGTCGCGTTGGCGGGTGAGCGCGTGGTCGATGCGACCTGCCGCCGGCGGATGGCCGCGAACCACCGCCAGGTAGGTCTTGTCGATTTTCTGTTGCTCGAATAGGGCACCCATTTCGCGGGCCGCATCCTTGTCCAGCGCAAAAAGCAAGATGCCCGACGTGCCCTTGTCCAGCCGGTGGGCGGCGTAAACGTGTTGCCCGATCTGGTCGCGCAGCATTTGCACGGCGAAGCGGGTTTCGTGGCGGTCGATTTCGGAGCGGTGCACCAAAAGCCCTGCGGGCTTGTGGATGGCGATCAGCCGCTCGTCGCGGTAAAGAATGGGCAGCATGGACGGGGTTTGCAGGGCAGGGGCGGCGATTGTAGGCCTATCGGCCTGGCTTGGGTAGCGGCAAGGTGTGGCGTGAATGCCGCAACGTGGCTGAATCGCTACAGCTTTATATGAAGAAATCCGACCGGTTTGTCGGAGATCAGCAAGTAAGGGACCAGGAGTGGAGATACTTGGCCGCGCTGTCTTCTGCTGCATAAGCAGATTGTCATATCCTGTTGCGTGACGTGCTATAACGCCATGGCTGTGCCGGTAAACCCCTCTTCCTGTTGCAAAAAACGCCTTGGCTTGTCAAGCGAGGTATGGCTTTGCGACAAGGTATTTCAAAGTGGAGAGGAAATGGTTTACAGCATTTTTTCACGTCATTACAATTCGCCGCGCTCACCATGAACGGCGTCCCGACAACGACGACGACCGACGGTTCCGCTGAGGGTGCCGGAACCGATGGCCGGGCCAGTTTCAGGGCGTACCGGCGCATGCCATCCGCGGCCGGCGCGCCCAGCCGGAAGACAGGGGCTTCCTGCCCGCGAGCGGGCTACCGTCCGTTTGCGCGGATTAACCAACAAAACCAAGAGTTGATATAGAGATGAACATCCAATTGAAACGCGTAAGCGTCGCTGTGGCTATGTCCATGCTGGCCGGCGCGGCCATCGCCAAGGACTTCACCCCTGCCGTGGTCTACGACCAGGCCGGCAAATACGACAAGAGCTTCAACGAAGCCGCCTTCAACGGCGCAGAGCGCTTCAAGAAGGAATTCAAGATCAGCTATCGCGAAGGCACCATCGCTTCCGAAGCCCAGAAAGAACAGCTGCTGCGCAACCTGGCGCGCAAGGATGCCGATCTGGTGGTGTCCGTAGGCTTCTCCTTCACCCAGGCCGTGGAAACCGTGGCCAAGGAATTCCCCAAGGTGAAGTTCACCATCATCGACTCCGTGGCCAAGGGCCCGAACGTACAGAGCATCGTGTTCAAGGAACAGGAAGGCTCCTTCCTGGTGGGCATGGCCGCCGCCATGGCGTCCAAGTCGGGCAAGGTGGGCTTTATCGGCGGCATGGATGTGCCGCTGATCCGCGCTTTCGGCTGCGGTTACGTGCAGGGCGTGAAGTACGTGAACAAGAAGGATGAAGTCATCCAGAACATGACCGGCACCACCCCGCAGGCCTTCAACGACCCGGCGCGCGGCACCGAACTGGCCAAGAGCCAGTTTGATCGCGGCGTCGACGTGGTGTTCGCCGCCGCCGGCGGCACGGGTCTTGGCGTGTTGCAAGCCGCCAAGACTGCCGGCAAGTATTCCGTGGGCGTGGACAGCAACCAGAACCACTTGTATCCGGGCTCTGTGCTGACCTCCATGGTCAAGCGCGTGGACAATGCCGTGTACGACGCCTTCAAGTCCGCCAAGGACGGCAGCTGGAAGCCTGAAGTGAAGGTGATGGGCCTGAAGGAAGGCGGCGTGGATTGGGCGCTGGACGCCAACAACCGCAAGCTGGTCTCCGCCGACATGGAGAAAAAGATCAATGCCGCCAAGAAGGACATCATCGGCGGCAAGATCAAGGTCGTGGACTACCGCGCCGGCAACAGCTGCCCGGTGCAATAAATCCGAGGCATGACGCGTCCCTGAGTCCGCTTCGGGGAACAACAGGCACGATGGCGCTGGCTATCGTGCCTGTTTGATTCTATGGGCGGCGGGGATTCTTGAAACCGGGGAAACATTACGCATGACCGAGTTCGCCATCGAGCTGATTGGCATCAGCAAACGTTTCGGCACGGTGCTGGCCAACAGCGATGTGTCGATGAAGATCGCCAGGGGCTCCATCCACGGCATCATCGGTGAGAACGGCGCGGGCAAATCCACCCTGATGAGCATTCTGTACGGCTATTACCAGGCCGACAGCGGCGACATCAAGGTCAACGGGCAGGACGTCCGCATCCGCAACAGCCAGGAAGCCATCAATCTGGGCATCGGCATGGTGCATCAGCATTTTATGCTGGTGGACACCTTTACCGTGCTGGAAAACATCGTACTGGGCGCCGAAGGCGGCCTGGTGCTGCAGCAGGGCATGGAACAGGCGCGCGAGCACCTGAAACAGCTCAACCGCGACTACTCACTGGAAGTGGACCCGGACGCCGTGGTGGGCGATCTGGGTGTGGGCTTGCAGCAGCGCGTGGAAATCCTCAAGGCGCTGTACCGCGGCGCCGACGTGCTGATTCTGGACGAACCCACTGCCGTGCTCACGCCGCAGGAAGCCGACCATCTGTTCCGCATCCTGCGCGCGCTCAAGGAGCAGGGCAAGACGGTGATCCTTATCACCCACAAGCTGCGTGAGGTGATGGACATTACCGACGGTGTCACCGTGATGCGCGCCGGCACGGTGGTAGGCAATGTAGTGACCGCCGACGTGGACAAGGAAAAGCTGGCCGACCTGATGGTGGGCCGCAAGGTCACGCTGAAAGTGGACAAGGCCGCCGCCAAACCCGGCGCTGCGGTGCTGGACGTGCGCGGCCTGGGGCTGACCGACGAACGCGGCGTGAAGCTGCTGGACAAGCTGGACTTCCAGGTGCGCGCCGGCGAAATCGTCGGCATCGCCGGCGTGTCGGGCAACGGTCAGTCTGAATTGCTGGAAGTGCTGGCCGGCATGCTGGAGCCTACCGAGGGCGAGATCCGTTACAAGGGCGAAGATCTGGCGAAAACGCGCTCAGGTTTGCCGAAGGCCGCCGCCTGGCGCCGCAAGGGCATTGCCCATGTGCCGGAAGACCGTTCGCGCGAGGGCTTGGTAAAGGCGTTCTCCACCTTCGAAAACGCCATTCTGGGTTACCAGGGCGACAAGAGCCTGAGCCGCCGCGGTTTGTTTTCGCGCAAGGCGCTGCTGGCGCGCACGCGCGAGTTCATCAGCCAGTTCGACATCCGGCCGGGCAACCCGCTGCTGCGCGTGGGCCTGCTGTCCGGCGGCAACCAGCAGAAGGTGGTGCTGGCGCGCGAAATCCACGCCAATCCGGACTTGCTGCTGATTGGCCAGCCGACGCGCGGCGTTGATATCGGCGCGATCGAATTCATTCACAAACGCCTGGTGCAATTGCGCGACCAAGGCAAAGCCATTCTGCTGGTGTCGGTAGAGCTGGACGAAATTCTGGCGCTGTCCGACCGCATCCTGGTGATGGCGGGTGGTCAGATCACGGGCGAAGTATCGGCGGAAGAAGCCGATACCGTCTCGCTGGGTCTGTTGATGGGGGGGCACAAGCATTGAAATTCGGACAACCGTCCACGTTGCCGCGCTGGGCGCAACTTACCGTACTGCCGGCGCTTAACCTGATGGCCGCGCTGCTGGTGACCGGTCTGGTGACCTGGTTTATCGGCGAAGACCCGTGGGAATGTCTCAAATTGCTGGTGCACGGCGCATTCGGCTACGGCGAAGGCATAGGCTACACGCTGTTCTACACCACAGGCTTCATCTTCACCGGCCTTGCGGTAGCCACGGCCTTTCATGCCGGGCTGTTCAACATCGGCGGCGAAGGGCAGGCGTATCTGGCCGGCCTCGGCGTCACGCTGGTGGTGCTGGCGTTCGATCACACCTTGCCGCCGATAGTGCTGGTGCCGCTGTGCATCCTCGCCGCCATGGGCTTTGGCGCTGCCTGGGCTTTCATCCCGGGCTGGCTGCAGGCGCGTCGCGGCAGCCACATCGTGGTCACCACCATCATGTTCAACTTCATCGCCTATTCGCTGATGTTGTACCTGATTGGTCATCATCTGATCGAAGCCGGTTCGCAAAACCCCACCACGCGCGAGTTTGGCCAGAACGCCTGGATTCCGGCGCTGCACCAAGTGGCCGCCGGTATGGGCGTCACCCTGCCCAGCACGCCGCTCAACCTCACTTTCGTGATGGCGCTGCTGGCTTGCGCTTTGTTCTACCTCATCGTGTGGCATAGCCGCTGGGGCTTCCAGCTGCGCACGGTCGGCGTGAATGAAAGCGCCGCCCGCTATGCCGGCATGGATGTAGGTAAAACCATCATCATCGCCATGTGCGTGTCCGGCGCCTTGTCCGGCTTTGCCGCCATCAACGAATTGCTGGGCTCCACGCACCGCATGAACGTTGCCTTCACCAACGGCGTGGGTTTTGTCGGCATCGCCGTGGCGCTGATGGGGCGCAACCATCCGGTGGGCATCATCCTGTCGGCCTTGCTGTTCGGCGCGCTGACGCAGGGCGGTCTGGAGCTGTCGTTTGAGAAGCCGGTCATCACCCGCGAGATGATCATCTTCATCCAGGGCCTGATCATCCTCTTCTGCGGCGCGCTGGAAAACCTTTTCGAGCCCTTCATCGCCGGCCTGTTCAAGCGCAAGGACGACAAGTAAATGGAACAGTTATTCAGTCTGCTTGATTCCACCATTCGTGTGGCCACGCCGCTGATTCTGGCGGCCATGGCCGGCATGTTCTCCGAACGCTCAGGCGTGGTGGACATCGGTCTGGAAGGCAAGATGCTGATTGCCGCCTTTGCCTCGGCGGCGGCGGCCTTCACCACCGGTTCGCCGTGGATCGGCATGCTGGCCGGCATCATGGCCTCGGTGAGCATGGCCATGGTGCATGCCTTCGTATCGGTAACTTATAACGGCAACCAGCTCATTTCCGGCATGGCCATCAACACCATTGCCTCCGGCATCACGCCAGTGCTGGGGCTGGCCTGGTTCCAGCAGGGCGGCAACTCGCCGCAACTGCCGGACGAAGCGCGCTTCCATGAAATCACGCTGCCGTTTGCCGATGCGCTGCGCGATGTGCCGGTGCTGGGGCAGGTGTACAGCAAGCTTATTTCCGGTCACAGCATTCTGGTGTACCTCACTGTGCTGATCATTCCGCTGGTGAGCTGGGTGGTGTACAAGAGCCGCTTCGGCCTGCGCCTGCGCGCAGTCGGCGAGAACCCGCACGCGGCGGATACCGCCGGCGTATCGGTGGCGCGCGTGCGCTACATCAGCCTGTTCTGGGGGGGCGTGCTGTGCGGTATGGCTGGTACCTTCCTGTCGGTGTACCAAACCGGTTCCTTCATCAAGGAAATGACCGCCGGCAAGGGCTTCCTTGCGCTGGCGGCGCTGATCTTCGGCAAATGGCGTCCGGTGCCGGCAGTGATTGGCTGCCTGTTGTTCGCTTTTGCCGACGCTGTGCAGATTCGTCTGGAAGGCGTGGCCATCCCCGGCATTGGCCAGATTCCCTCGCAAGCCATCAGCGTGATTCCTTACGTGCTGACAGTGCTGCTGCTGGCTGGTTTTGTCGGCCGCGCGGTGGCGCCCAAGGCCATTGGCGTGCCTTTCGTCAAATCGCGCTGAGCGGCATGGCGTTCATGCAGCATCAAGGCCGGCCATGCCGGCCTTTTTCTTGCGCCCGGGCTGGCTGTCCTTTCTGCTTGCGCTACACTGTGGAACACGGCCATGCATGGAAGACGGCGGGCTGGGCGGGGGACTCACAATAACAAAAGAGGAGTTGCGGGCATGCTGCTTGCCATGCTGTCGCTGGTGACAATGGGCATTGTCATTTCATTGCTGGCCTACTACCTGGGAGATCGATTCGCACGGTTTCCGGGCGGCGAATGGGATGGCGGCCATGGAGAATTCACCACGAGCGGAAGACTGTCTTCGGCCGACTCTTGGGCCAATCGCGCCTGGCCGGCGATCCGCGACCGCGTGCAGTTTCCACCGCTTTATCTGCCGGCCCAGCAAGTGGCCAGCCGGCTCAATCCGGGCAAAGTGTATCTGGTGGACCCGGCCAATCTGTCCTGCACCTGCAATTACTTTCTCATACGCGGCGCGCGCGCGGCCATCGGCAGCAAGGAGCGGTTGTGCCGCCATTTGCGCAATGTGTACGCCAGCCAGGGCAATCCCAGCGCGCTGATCCGCATGGTGCTGCTGGATGACGCGCACTACGGCGAAACCGATCAGCTATGGTCTGGCGAAGTGGACGGCATCCCGGTCGTGATTGCCTGGCGCGAGGGCGATCCCTGGGTGGCGGTCTACACCCGCGCCAGCATTACCAATGGCGAGCCGGACTTTCAGCGTTATGTTTTCCATCTGGACAACGCCGCCTGGGGCGAAGGCCGCATTCCGCGCGCCAATGCGCAATCCATCCGCCAGATGCTGGCAGACTGGTTTGCCGACCCGCATCTGGCGGCCTGAGTCGCAGGACCCTTCGGCCAACCTTCATCCAGCTTCAACCTTGATGTGCTAGAACGGAAGCATCCCCGCTCTGACAGGATGCCGGTTTGACGCTGATCACCCGACTGTTCGCCCTATTGCTGGCTTGTTCTGTCGCCATGCCTTTGTTGGCTCGCGCGGACGGGCCGCCATTGCCGCTCACCATCTATACCGATGAATGGCCGCCGCTGAGCTATGTCGACAACGACGAAGCCAAGGGCATGGCGGTGGAGTTGGTCAACCTCTTGCAACAGCGCCTGCAGACCAGCTGGCCGGTCCAGCTGATGCCATGGGCGCGGGCTTACAGTTACCTGCTGACCCGCTCCAACGTGATGCTGTTTGTCATGGGGCGCAATCCGGAGCGGGAGCGCCTGATGACGCTGGTGGGACCGGTGGCCACCTCCACCATCATGCTTTATACCCGCAAAGGCGAAGCCCAGCGCTTGCGCTCGCGCGGGGCGGGCTTGTCCGAGCTGCCGCTGAGCGGTTTTCGCAGCAGCATTTTCGTGGCGGTGGCTCGCAAGCATGGTTTCGTCAATATTCTGGAAAGCGCTGATTCCGCGCAGTCGGTGCGGCAGTTGATGTCGCATCGCGTGGACCTCTGGTCGGAGGGCGACAGCGTGGTGGACAGCGTGCTGCAAAAGATGGGTCTGCCGGCCGGCAGCGTGGAGCCGGTCATGCCGCTGGAACAAGTGGATCTCTATCTGGCGTTTTCCAGAGGCACGCCGCGCAGCGTGGTGATTGCCTGGGAGAAAGCCTTGCGCGCAGCCAAGCAGGATGGCAGCTACGCGGCGTTGTACCGGCGCTGGTTGCCCAGTGCGCCCATGCCGATGACTGTAGAACGGGCGGGCCTGGAACCGGTTTCTGATTGAAACACTGGTTAACATTATTTCAAGCCGCCCACGCTGGCGTCATTTCGCGTTAACGCGCACAATTCGGCCATGATCGACGCCCCTCGCGGGCCAAGGAGTCCATAGTCATGAAAAAAATCGTTAGCTCCCTCGTGATCGTCGCATTCGGCGCCGCCAGCCTTAGCGGTTGCGCCAACATGAACGACACCCAGAAAACCACCGGTACCGGCGCCGCTATCGGCGCGGGCGTCGGCGCGGTGCTGGGCGCCATCACCGCTGGCGGCCATACCGGTCGCAGCGCCGCCACTGGCGCCGCCATCGGCGCAGCCTTGGGCGCAGGCGGCGGCTACCTGTGGTCGCAGCACATGCAAAAGCAGAAGGAAGCCATGGAGCAAGCCTCCAAGGGCACCGGCGTCAGTGTGAGCCAGACCAACGACAATCAGTTGAAACTGAATATCCCGAGCGACGTGTCCTTCGACACTGGTCGTTACGACATCAAGCCCAATCTGCGCCCGGTGCTGGAACGCTTCGCCACCACGCTGCAGCAGAACCCGGTCACCACCGTGCGCATCATCGGTCATACCGACAACACCGGCACCGACGCCATCAACGACCCGCTGTCGGTGAATCGCGCCAAGGCCACGCGCGACTATCTGGTGGCGCGCGGCATCAGCATGAACCGCATCGCCATTGATGGTCGCGGTTCGCATGAGCCCATTGCCGACAACAGCACCGCTTCCGGTCGCGCCGCCAACCGTCGCGTGGAGATCTTTGTGGGTGAATCGGCGCAGTAAGCGCGCCTTCCTGCTTGATGAAAACCCTGCCCGTCGGGCAGGGTTTTTTCTTGCGTGCCGCCGGCCTGCGGCAGACTTGATAAGCAAATGCCTTTTTCTTGGTTCTGTCTTGCCGGATGCGGCTTTACAGTGGCCTCATCCAT
Organism: uncultured Aquitalea sp.; assembly: GCF_945957525.1. Taxonomy (GTDB): domain Bacteria; phylum Pseudomonadota; class Gammaproteobacteria; order Burkholderiales; family Chromobacteriaceae; genus Aquitalea. The sequence continues at coordinate 75,832 of NZ_CAMFLA010000002.1, forward strand.
AGAAGAGGGCGAGCGACATGAAAGCCATGATCATAGGCGGCGACAAAGTGGACACCACTCGTCGCGCTTTGCTGGAATCCGGTTTCGCCGACATCGTTCACTGGACGGGCCGGAAAACCAACGACCTGCGCCGTCAGGTGCCGGGCGATATCGACCACATCGTCATCATGCTGGACTACTGCAATCACAATCTCGCCAAGCGCATGCGCGATGTGGCGCGCGAGCAGCGCATCGGTCTGTCCTATGTTGGCCGAAGGCAGCAGGCGGACCGCGCCGGCAGCGGCGCCGTGCTGAAGGGGGCGCTGGGCGTGCTGTCCGCGCATTGAGCACAGGTTCGCAGCAACCATCGTCCTGGGCTGAAGGGGCGATCAGCATTCCCGGCAGCAGATGAATAGGCAAAAGCCAGATCCGGCCACGGTCGATCTGGCTTTTTACGTTTGCTCCAACCTTGCCCGGCCGCGCTGGGCCTGGAAGGTTGAACGGGCCAGTCCGAGGGCCGGCCCGTGGTTTTACAACGTGGCGATGGAAACTTCGGTGGATTTGACGAAGGCAATCACTTCCGAGCCCACTTTCAGGCCCAGTTCTTTTACCGAACGGGTAGTGATGACCGAGGTGACAATGCCGGAGGCGGTTTGCACGTCTACTTCAGACAGTACTGGGCCTTCGATGATCTCCTTGATCTCGCCCTTGAATTGATTGCGCACATTGATGGATTTGATGCTCATGGTGTTCTCCTGATGGGTTACAGCGCCCAGTGCAGACGGGCGAATTCGATATCGCGTTCTGGCGCGGGGGCAGGGGTTTCGCCGGCGAGCGGGCCTTGCAGCACGCGTTGCAGCAGGTAGTGTTCCAGCCGGACAAAATCGGGGTGAGAGCTGTTGCGTTGGCGGGGGAGATCCACCGGCAGATCTACCGCCACCTTGCCGTTTTCCAGCAGGATCACCCGGTCGGCCAGTGTGACGGCCTCGCTGACATCGTGGGTCACCAGCACGGCGGTGCCGCCGTGCGATAGCCATAGCGACTCGATCAGCGCCTGCATTTCCAGCCGCGTCAGCGCGTCCAGCGCGCCCAGCGGTTCGTCCAGCAACAGCAATTGCGGCTGATGCACCAGGGCGCGCGCCAGCGCGACGCGCTGGCGCTGACCGCCGGACAGGCGGCTGGGCCATTCGTGGGCGCGCTCTTCCAGCCCCACCTCGCGCAAGGCGTCCAGCGCCTGTGCGATGGAATCGGCCGGCAAGCCCAGCGCCACGTTCTGCAGTACGGTTTTCCAGGGTAGCAGTCGCGAATCCTGGAACATCAGCCGGGTGCGCGCTGCGCCAGGCGCATGCAACTGGCCGCCATCGGCCCGGTCCAGCCCGGCCAGCAGTCGCAGCAGTGTGCTTTTGCCGCAGCCGGAGCGGCCGACGATGGCGACGAACTGGCCTTGCGGAATATGCAGGTTGATGGCTTGCAGCACCTGACGTTGGCCGAAGCGGCGGTCGACGTTGCTCAGACGGATATCCTTGTCCAGCGGACGGTCATCGGGTTTCATGGTGGTTTTCCGGTTACAAGGCGGTTTGCAAGGCGGGGTGCCAGGCCAGCAGCCGGCGCTCCAGCAGCCGCACGCTGATGTCCACGCCCTTGCCCAGCAAGGCGTACAGCAGGATGGACAGCACAACGATGTCGGTTTGCAGGAATTCGCGGGCATTGGAGGCTAGGTAGCCGATGCCGCTGTTGGCGGCCAGTGTTTCCGCCACGATAAGGATGATCCAGGCAATGCCCAGCGCGTAACGGACGCCCACCATGATGCTGGGCAGCGCACCCGGCAGAATCACATGGCGAAACAGCGGCCAGCCGCGCAGGCCGTAGCTGCGCGCCATCTCCACCAGGCCCGGGTCCAGCGTGCGGATGCCGTGCCAGGTATTGAGATACACAGGAAACAGGGTGCCAAAGGCCACCAGAAACAGCTTGGCGGTTTCGTCAATGCCAAACCACAGGATCACCAGCGGCAGGATGGCCAGCGGGGGGATATTGCGCAGCATCTGCAAGGTGGTGTCCAGCAGAGTTTCGCCCAGTCGCGACAGGCCGCTGATCAGTCCCAGCGCCAGACCCAGACTGGCGCCGATGGCGAAGCCGATACCGGCGCGGACAAAGCTCACCCACAAATGTCGGGCCAGTTCGCCGCTGGCGGCAAGCGTCCAGCCGGCTTCCAGAACATGCCAGGGCGAAGGCAGTACCCGGCTGTTGAGCCATCCTTCAGCGGCTGCCAGCTGCCAGGCCAGCACGATGACGGCCGGTGCGAGCCAGGGCAGCAGCTGGCGTTTCAGGGAGGCGATGCGGAATGCGCTCATGCGGTTCTCCTCAGGCAGCGGCGGCCGGGCTGGGCGCATGCTGATTGGCCATGATTTCGCCAAACGGGCTGTGAAAACCCGCGCTTGCGGCGGCCTTGCCTTTGCCCGGCAAGTGCGGGAACAACAACTCCGCCACGCGGTAGGCTTCGTCTAGGTGTGGATAGCCGGAAAACACGAAGGTATCGATGCCCAGCTCGGCATATTCCTGCATGCGTCTGGCGACGGTGGGGCCGTCTCCCACCAGCGCCGTACCCGCCCCGCCGCGCACCAAGCCAATGCCGGCCCACAAATTGGGCGAGATTTCCAGCTTGTCGCGTTGGCCGCCATGCAAGGCCGCCATGCGGCGCTGGCCTTCCGAGTCGGCGCGGGACAGGGTTTGCTGGGCGCGTGCGATGGTGTCGTCGTCCAGCTTGCTGATCAGCGCGTTGGCCGCAGCCCAGGCCGCTTCGTTGGTTTCACGCACGATCACATGCAGGCGGATGCCGAAGCGCACCGTGCGGCCATGACGGGCGGCGCGCTCGCGAACATCGGCAATCTTGCGCGCCACTTCGGCTGGCGGCTCGCCCCAGCTGAGGTACACCTCTACATGCTCGGCGGCCAGATCATGCGCGGCGTTGGAGGAGCCGCCGAAGTAGAGCGGCGGCCAAGGCTTGCTCACCGGCGGGAACAACAGCTGCGCGTCTTTCACCTGGATGTGCTTGCCGTCCAGATCCACTTTTTCGCCAGCCATCACCCCTTTCCATATGGTAAGAAATTCAGCCGCAGCCTCGTAGCGTTCATCGTGCTGGAGCCAGCTGCCGTCGCCGGCCAGTTCCACCGGATCGCCGCCGGCTACCACGTTGACCAGCAAGCGGCCATTGGAGTGACGATCAAAACTGGCCGCCATGCGGGCCGCCACCGTGGGCGACATGATGCCGGGCCGCACCGCCACCAGAAACTTCAGCTGGCGGGTGAGCGGGACCAGGCTGGCGGCCGTCACCCACGGGTCTTCGCAAGATCGGCCGGTGGGAATCAGCGCGCCGTCGAAACCCAGGCTGTCGGCAGCGCGGGCGATTTGGGCGAGGTAATCGTGGTCCACCGTGCGCGCGCCCTCGGCGCTGCCCAGATAGCGGCCGTCGCCGTGGGTGGGGAAAAACCAGAAAACTTGCATGGTGTGTGTCCTTGTTGTCCTGGCGGCGGTCAGCGCGCGCCGGCCGGTTTCCAGGCGATGTCTTTCACCTGGATGGCCTTGGGGATCAAGCCGAGCCCATAGAAGGCATCGGCCACTTTTTGCTGTTCGGCCAGCACCTGCGGCTTGAGGTAGCTGACGCTGTAGTCCGGATGGCGACTGAGCACGCCTTCAAAGGTGGACGCATCCAAGCCGGAATAGCCCGCCAGCGTTGCGGCAATCTGTTTGGTGTCGCCGGAGAGCTGTTTGTTGTTTTCTGTCAGGGCTTTGAAGACGGTGTCGATGACTTGCGGATTGGCTTCGGCAAACTTGCGCGAGGCCAGATAGAAGGTATTGTTGCTGCTCAGGCCCTTGCCGGTGGTCAGTACGCGGACATGGCCGGCGTGCTGAGCGGCGGCGTAGTAGGGGTCCCAGATGGTCCAGGCGTCGACATTGCCGCGCTCAAAGGCGGCGCGCGCTTCCGACGGCGACAGGTACACCGGGGTGATGTCCTTGTAAGCGATGCCGGCTTTGGCCAGCGCGCTGACGGTGAGGAAGTGTGCGCTGGAGCCCTTGGTGAAGGCAATGCACTTGCCCTTGAGATCGGCCAGCTTGCGGATGGGCGAGTTCTCCGCCACCAGGATGGCGGAGGATTCCGGCTTGGCCGGCTCTTGCCCGATATAGACGATATCGGCGCCTGCGGCTTGGGCGAATACCGGCGGCGAATCGCCGGTCATGCCGATGCTGAGGCTGCCGGCATTGATGGCTTCCAGAATCGGCGGACCGGCCTGGAATTCATACCATTTCACGCTGACGCCCAGTGGCTGCAGCTTTTTTTCCAGCGTGCCTTGCGCTTTCAGCGACAACAGATTGATGGCGCTTTTCTGATAGCCGATATTGAGGTCCACCGCCAGCGCCGAGGCGGAGACGCCCAGCGCCAGCCAGCCGGCGGTAAGCAGAGTTGTCAGTCGTTTCATGCGGGGTTTCCTTGCAGGTTTACAGGCTGATGCGGCTGATAACGTGACGGGTGTCAGCATCGCGGCGCGCGCGCGGCGGGGTAAGCGGCAGCTGTTCGATGAAGTCCTGAGCCGCCTGAGTCAGGCGCAGGTCCAGTTCTTCGGCCAACAGCGCCTCGCCGCCATCGCCTTTGCCGATTTGCGAATCGATGGCAAACACACCCTGATGAATGTCGCTGGCCTTGAGCGCCGCCAGCACCGGTTTGATGGCGTAGTCCACGGCCAGTAGGTGGCCGGGAGACCCGCCGCTGGCCAGCGGCAGCACGGGCTTGCCGGCGAAGCCGCCTTCGGGGATCAGATCCAACATCACTTTCAGTGCGCCGGCATAGGCGGCCTTGTAGACCGGGCTGGCAATGATGATGCCGTCTGCGGCTTTCACCTTCTGCTGGAAATCTTGTACGGTAGGATGGGCAAAGTCGGCGTAGATCAGCGCATCCGGCGGGAAATCGTAAATCGTCACCAGTCGGGTTTCGATGTCTTGCTCTTGCAGCAGGCCGCTTACCTTATCGATCAGCTTCGCAGTCCTTGACTGACGGCTGGGGCTGCCGGAGATGGCCAGTACTTTCATGATGGTTCAGCTCGGTGGGTGAGAGCGCATACCGTACCAGCAGCCCCCTTGGCGGCAGAACCAAGTATTTCTGCTAATCAAATTCGCAAATGGAATGGAAACTGCCACGGGCGGGGCGGTGCGTCAGCTCCCCGCCGCTTAATGCCGACGTTGTACGGCGGAGCGGCGGCGGTTACCATGATCGGCCTTGCGCCTTCTGCGCATGGTTTTTAATCTTGCAAGCCTAGCTCTGACGTACGCCATGATGAAACCCGACATGCCAACTCTGCTGCTATCGCTGATGGTGACCAGCGGCGTGCTGGCGATCGCGGTGCTGGCGGTGGCGCTGAGAACCCGCACCCATCGCGGCTTGCTGACCTGGGGTATCGGCCTGCTGTTCAACGCACTGTCCTACCCGGCCTTTGGCCTGCGTACCGTCGGCTTGCTGAAAATCTCCATTCTTTCGGCCAACGTGCTTACTGCGCTGACAATGTCGCTGCACGCTATCGCCATCTCCAGCTTTCAACGACACCGGGCCAATCCGCCGCGGTTTTCCCTCATGTACGGCCTGGCGGTAGCCAATGCCTTGTTGGCCTGGTGGTTCATGGACAATGACTACTGGCGCAACCTCTCGGTGTCGGCGACGCAAAGCGGCCTCGCCTTGTTCCTGTTGTGCCAGAGCTTTGCGCCCGGTCTGCGGGAGCCGCGCGTCACCGGGCGCTGGGTGGTAATCACAGGTTGCATCATTCTGGTGACGGTCTTTGCCGTCAGAACCGGCATGATGTTGGGCAACGGCAATTGGGTTCCCTATTTCAGTGTGCCGATGAACGTGCAGATCATCTCCTATCTGGCGGTGTTGACCGTGCTGCTGCTCAATACCATGGGTTTCGTGCTGATGCAGATGGAACACGCGCTTTCACAGCAACAGGCGCTGGCCACGCACGACGCCCTGACCGGCGTGTTCAACCGGGCCGCCTTGATGGATGCCCTCAAGCTGGCTGGGGCGCGAGCGCGAAGAGAGCAAAAGCCGCTCGCCATCCTGATGATCGACCTGGATCGCTTCAAGGATGTGAACGACAATCATGGCCACCTGACTGGCGACCGGGTATTGCGCGACGTTGCCGGCCGCATTGCCGATCGCCTGCGCGGCTCCGACATCCTGGCGCGCTACGGCGGAGAGGAGTTCATTGCAGTGCTGCCGGATACCGATGGCGAGGGCGCGCTGGCGGTGGCCAATGACATCCTGCGAGAAGTGCGGGAAAGACCGGTGCGGGTGGAGCAGCAGACCATCCCGGTGACGGTGAGCCTTGGCGTCAGCGCGATTACGCCTGGTGCAGGCGAAGCGGAACTGGATTTTGAAGAGCTGATCGCCCGTAGCGACAGCGCCATGTATGCGGCCAAGCGCGGCGGACGCAATCGCATTGTGTTGGTTTGAGTTGCGCATGGACGGCAACGCGTCTAAGGGCCTGCGCCGGCAGCCATCAAACGCCCTGACTGCAGGGCGTTTTGTTTTTCCAGGTGAAATCCAGGTTGGAGCTGGCATAAAGACATGAGCTTTGATCTTGTCGCTACAGCTGGCGATGTTGGGCGGTTTACCATGAGTTGTTCGGTAATTTCCCTTTAGAGATTAGAGAAAAGGAGGGTGGCAATGAGACCTTTCCTGAAACCCATCTGCATCGTGGCCAGCATGTTGCTGTTAGGGTCCGCGTCCCCTGGTCCGGCGGTTTCCCATCAGTTACAAACGAACATCGGGCCGGAAGCCGCCAGGCAGCCCCATGTCCTGAAGCAACTCAAAAGGCTGACCCCGGCGCGGGTGCGATGAGCCTGGCGGAGTTCTGGCTGGCCGAAAGGTGGGTTGCGGCTTGTTTCCACCAGCGGCTACCTCCTGTGTGGTCTACCTTGAGGAGGCATAACCGTTTCATTCCTTCGTTTGTTCTCTCCAAGTCGAGCCCTTGAACCCGTCCATGGTGGGATGGGTTCTTTTTTCCTGTGGTCTTCCGGTCGTAACCTGCTACGTGGCCCTCACCCCAAGCTAGTGACAGTCATTCTGCTGGCGTCGCAGGCTTATCAATGTTGTCAGTGATCGGTGTTGGTCAGCACTTAATCTCCTCCGCCGTATTGCTGCCCATGTCTAGTAAGGGCGCGCTTCAGACGAGGAGGGGCGGTGGGTGGTTACGGACGAGCGCGCATCAAGCGTCGACGTCCCTTGCTTGGCGCATGGCAAATCAGCCTGGCGGCAAAAACAGGGCTTCAGGCAGATAGAATGGAGGGTGTGGAGATGGGCAAAGATGCCTCCAACAACCACGAGGCAGGTCAGTGTTGCGAAAATTATTGACAAATCAAGGACATGTGGTGATAATGGCTCTTCCTCTTCAGGGTGGCTCAGCTGCAAGCTACCTGCCTCGCCTTGGTTGCTGTCGTGTCGTACAGCATTTTTCGATCTGGTCTACAAAGTCATCAAAGATTCCAATGTGCGTTTGAGCATTTTGGGTGCTGTCTTTTCCCGTATGACTGCCTTGTCAAATGAAGATATGATCAAGCTGGAGGGTGTTGTTGTCGGAATGCTGCCGGAATCCCGCTTCGCGTTCGGCTTGATAACAATACCGAGGCACTGGCTTATGGCTCTGGCAAGATGAAGCCGCGCCGTGTTCGTGTGACTGAGAGGGTCTTGTTGCTGAAATGTTGCCATATGATTTTGCCACGGGGCGGGTCAATTTATGGTATTCAACAGCCAAACAAATACAACCTACGGCAAAATGTAGTAGGCATTAATAGCTGCGCATGATAAGCGGGCTGTAAGGAAAATAATTGAAAGTAAGTGAGTTGAAAATGGGTGATAAAATCACTCAGTGTATAGAGAATTCTATAATTGCATTTGAAGTAATGGCGGTTAAGCAAATTGGTCGTCGTTTCGTGGTTACCTTTAATTCTGCTTTTGGCACTGAAACCGCAAGTTATCAAGGTGATGCCTGTATCCCTACGGCGTAAAGCAAAAACCTGCCTTGTGGCAGGTTTTTACTAACAAATCATATCCAATAAAAAAGCCCCGTTTGGGGCTTTTTTATTGCCAGCGAATTGCTTAGAGCGGCTGGATGGCGGTTGCCGCCGGGCCTTTTTGGCCCATTGCCTTGGTGAAGCTAACTTTCTGACCTTCGTGAAGGGACTTGAAGCCGTCAACACGAATTTCGGAGAAGTGGGCGAAAAGGTCGTCGCCGCCATTGTCCGGAGTGATAAAGCCAAAACCCTTGGCGTCATTGAAAAATTTAACGGTACCAGTTTCCATGATGGACTCCATGAATTGATTAACGGCAATGTGAATGCCAAACAGCATGATAGTCAAGGAATAGATATGGAAACAAAGCAGACCAACAGGGTGGGCAACGAGGCATCAATAGATATGGCACTTGAAAATCTTGCTACACCTTTATACAGGGTTATTCCCATCGAGTCAATTTTTTGATTTTGAGCAATATTGTCTTAGCCCGCCTGGCGGGGTTACGCTGTGGGTGAACTGCTCAGGGGATGAGGGATGGATGGCCCCTCCGTTCACCTCGTTCATGCCTTCAAAGATCAGCTTGTACTCCTTGCCAGTCTGGGTCAGTGCCTCGATGGTAGCTCAGCGCCAATGCTGGCGCTCCGTTCAGTCCAGCAAGATGTTGGCCGGTGACAGGTCGCGCAGATCCATCTCGATTCCCATGTCGCCGACACGAGTCACCCGGCTAGCGATGCCGCCGCCAGGATTGCGCTAGTCTCCGACGTGAGAAGTCCAGAGTGGCGCCTGGCTCATAGACTCACTGGTCCAGCACCATGGAAATAAATTTGCTGCCCTAGTATCTACAGAATAGCCCAACCAGAACGCCTACATCGAATATTTTAACGGGCGCAATCCCCACCTGACCATCTCGATGACTCTGGAAACGAGATCAAACCAGTTCTTACCTAGATCAATTTTGATGAAGTATATGGCAGCAGTGTTTTTATATACATATAAAATTGATAGTAAACATCTGTCACGCTATAACGGAAGAGTCGAAAGTTATCTAATCAGAGCTCGATATCTTGGTTGATTTGCTCAGCCGAAGGAGTAGGATTGATCAGAATCGCAAAAATAATTTTCTGCATTGTTGTAATCAGCTTGTCTCGATCATAAATGAAACCATTGAATACCACGCCACGGATGCAGCCGGCAATTGAAGTTACTAGAACTAAGACCTCTTCACGACTGACTCGCTTCATCCTGTATTCATTTGCATCAATATAACGATCGACGACATCAAAAATACCCTCAGCTAAGGCAATGCGTCCATCGACCAATCTAGGGTCCTGATCCATCGCCCAACCGATGGGGGCAAGAATGCGCCGCCATTTTTCCTCGGGCAAATATTCGCTCAGCAGTCGAGCAATAAACTCATTAATGAGGGCATCTGCTGACACCAAGCAGGGGTCGGCGCTTTTTAAATAACTAACCAATCGCTCCACTGTGGCGTCATGATAATGCACTATCATGGAATTTATTATTGAGTCTTTGTTTGAAAAGTATTGATAAATAGTCCCGGTGGAGAATCCGGAAGTTTCGGCTAGCTTATTGGTATTGAATCCTTCAAGACCGAATTTATCCAATACCCTCTCAACCGCTTGGTAAATAATTTTAATTGTACGAGACGACCGCTCTTGTTTTGGTCTCTTTCTCACAGCACCTCCAATCAACTAGCATAAAAAATTATCCCTGCATGATTATTTATAGGCCGCATAGCGTTTTTAAGAGAAATTTAAGTTCGTAAAGAATCAATATACCTTAACAATCCCACCACTACCCACTCAATATCCAGCAGCAATGCCGATATTTTTTGATAATTTTTCATTTCCAGTTCAAAAATAAAATTGCTAAATGAACCTGCGGAATCAACAGCAAACTTAAAATCACCGGACGGATTCGGCTCTACAATCAGGCTATTGAATTTTCCTAGTACTTCTGTTACTTCGTAAATAGAGCAATTTATCACCAAGGCAGCCTTTCCTCCTTCATTCAGGCTGTCAGTCTTGGTAATATGCAACTCGCGCTCTGTCGATGTTAGCAGCTCGCACAAATCGATCAGACTCAAATCATTACGCCTGTAGTCGTTTATTGAAAACAAAATTTTCCTTAATTGGAATGCATAAGCCCCCAGAGTGCTGCAAGTAGAAAAATTTAACACAGACAAAGACATGATATCTCCTGCAATAAAATTACTGCCTCACCGCATAGGCAGCAGAATCTACAGTCTCTTTAAGATTTCTGGTATGCATTTCATGATTAAATTTCGCTCAAATGGAAATATAATCAAAGTGCCATTGCTGGAGTCAAAAAGATTGATGGCACCATGCATTACATCGACAGCTTTTTGCATGTTCTTTCTGGCAAGGCCGAACCGAAAAACACTCAGTGCATGTGAAAAGACACTCTGCAAAACTCTGATTTCCTCAATATCATCAAAAGCATTTTCTGATAGCAAGATTCTGTTCAAATGGCCTGACATTTCAGATGAAGGCATCAACTCGCTGCTATTCATCACTTTTTCACCAATGCTAGATTATTCATAAACAACCAGATAATACAAAGCATCCAGCGCAAGAAAATCTTCTTCTTCCAGCCTGACAATGATAGCTACTCTATTGATAGCTGAATGTAAGCGTGCTGACGCCACGCACAATGCCAGCTGTAGCATCTCCACGGGAGTAATATCGAACCATGAGTGGAATATTGCTCAAATTGGCAGAGGAGCCGAGCAAAAACTGATTGGCATTTCCATTGGCAGAGGAGTCTGGTCCATAAGTGATAGGTTTTCCATTATATAAAATTTGCAAACCTACATTGGTTGCAGTAGAGGAGGGTGCCAGTGACAAAACATCACTAGTATTCGCCGGATTCGATGCATCTGTAAAAGTCACATAAACATTAGTGCCTGCATTGCAGCTTAACGGAATACTCCCACTAGTTGTTCCTGCCGTTGCCCCAGCACTTATCAGATCTCTAGTGCCGACATCCGGCAAGGAAATAGTTACAGCCTTATTGGCAACAGCGCATGAAGTTAAACCATTTACAATGGTTCCACTTACCAAGGTCTCATTAACAGATATTGTGGGCGCGCAGCTAGATGAAAAGCTATAGTCAACATTCGGCATGCTGGTTAAGGAGCCCGATCCAACTGTCCCTACCACAATGAGATCGGCATCCACCCAAAATTGAGCACTACCCGACCCGCTAGCCGCCAATGTAAAATCGTAGCCACTAACTGGATCAGCTTCATAACCTCCTCCAATCATGGTCGTCGACTTATACATAATGCCCACGCCCGGAATATTGGTTTGATAAACATCTTTATAGCCAGGCACCAGTGTACCGTTTACTGTCGATGTTTTTCTTACCGAACATCCAGCCATCGAGTTATAGCGAAACGACCCTACCAGATACGTGGACGCTACGACGCTTCCCAGCTTTTTGTTAGCCGGGATATCTAGCGATGCACCAAAATTGAGTGGATTAATTCCAATCAATGACATCGTTCCCGCACAGACAGGAGGAATGCCAACCAAAACAAACAATATAAAAATCACTTTATGCACATCACCCTCCCACCTCAAAGTAAACTACTGTCAAATCAGTTCGCATATTCAGTAATGCATTGCGTATGAATATTTGACAGCCGGTTTTTATCCACTTTATCCGGCAACTGATAACTAAAGCTGCATTGCTGATCCTTGCCCGCGCCCCAGCTGGCGGTCAGCGTTTTACCTTCCATGCCGCGCAGGAAGGCCCGTCCGCCCTGTCCAATCATGGTCACGCTATCCTGGTCGGCAGTACTGATGTTTGCTCCCATGGGCAACAGACGACCGTCAGGTTGACGCAGCGTCACGACCACTGGCTTGCCCTGCTCGGTCGCAAACTTCATCAGCACGATGGCCCCCGCTCGCGGCGCATCCACTTGCATGGTGGCCTGCAAGGCCACATCCTGCGGCATGTCTTTAGGGTCCAGCATGATTTCGTTGCGACGATAGGGCATCAGGCTGGGCACTACGGCATAGCCGTCCTTGTTGACGCGCACCCCGTTGCTATTGCCCACCACAGCCCCCTCAGCTCCAGGCGCTTCGATCACGGCAATCGACTCTCCCAGCGATTGGGCGGCGGTAATGCCGCCGGGGTGGAATACCAGCGCACCATTGATGCCGGCATTCAACTGCGAACGCCCGCCATTGCTGCTCGCCCCCGCGCTGACGGTGGCGCCTGAAGAAGCATATTGCAGGCTGCCACCGCCACTGCTGCTGGTATTGCCATTGCTGCTCTGGTTGGTATTGGCATAAGCGTTGTAGCTGAGGTTGTGCAGCTCGCCGGTAGTGCCACTCAGATTGAGCTGGGTATTGCTGCTGTGATCACTACTGCTGGTATGGCTTGCACTGAGCGTCGGCGCGTAAGGTTCGCGTCCCAGGGGTAGCGTCAGGCTCAGGTTGTACTGATTGACATTACGTCCTTGAGCATCATGCATGCGGCTTGCGGACAGGCTGTAGCTCATCCACTTCAAGCTATTGCCGTAACCAATCTGATAGGTAAGATCTCGTCCGCCCTGATTCCAGTAATCCTGCGTGCTGCCACTCAGGAACAGCTGGCCCCAGCCCTCACGCAGCGGCTGATTGACATTGATCTGGAAGCGGTTTTTGGTGCGATAGACCACACCATTCTGGTTGATCAGGTTGACGTAGTCGCGAAACTCCAGATAACCCGAGGTGGAATAGCGATATGCAGCCACCGTAAAATTCGTGCGGGTCATTTCCAGTAGCTTGCTATACGTCACCCGGTAACTCTGCCCGCTCATTTCCCCACTACCATCTGGAGTGTAGGGTAGATCACTGGCCCAAGACTGGGTGACATCCAGTGCCAGCGCCCCCAGCCCGGTGTTGACACCAATACCGAACAGGCCAGTCTGATAATGCTCGGCCGCCAGCGCCCCGCCATACAGTGTTAGGTTATTGCCTAGGCCACGCTGATAGGAGGCCTGCACAAAATCTGGCAGTTTCTGTAAGCTGCTATCGCGCCATTGCCCTGCTGTAAATGAATAGCGTGATTGACCAGGCCGCAACAGCTGCGGCACAGCGGCATAAGGCACTACAAACTTGCGGACACGCCCGTCCGCCTCAGTAATTGTGACTTCCAGATCACCAGAAAAACCGGTGCTGTAAAGGTCGTCAATACTGAACTCGCCCGGCGATACAACATTTTCATAGATCAGATTGCCGTTCTGGCGGATGGATACCTTGGCATTACTTTCCGCCACTCCCCGCACCACCGGGGCATAGCCTTGCATGGAGTCCGGCAGCATGCGGTCATCGGAATTCAGCTGCAGGCCACGGTATGGCACACTGCTGAACAGCTCCCCCGGTGTGAGGTAATCACCGATAGTCAGCACCGATTTCCAGTCAGTGATATCACGCTGGGCATACACCGCGGTGGTCTGAAATTCGTTCTGGCTCGTACTATTGCTACTTTCTGCACGAGAAAATGAGCCGTTATAGCGCAAGCGCCAAAGTCCGATATTGAGGCCGGCATTGGCTGCAGCAAAATACTGCGTGGCTGTGCCGGCCACGCCGTTGTCGTAACGGTAGGCGTTGGCATTGTAGTTAAGGAAGCCGGCGAAGGGTGCCCCGGCATCCCAGTATTGCGGATCGACATAACCGCGCACTTGAGCACGCAAGTACTTTTGCGGAATGCTGACATCCAGCCGTAAATCGGCACTGTTGAATGTGGCATAGGCCGCCGGCACCATACTGGCAATATCAAGGCACTGCGGGGACGGCATGCCCTCTACCAGGTTGGTATCCCTGAGCTTGCTGAAATCCACGCCCATTTCATCCAGCATGGCTCGGGAAAAGCAAGGCCGCACCTTCTGCTCAGCCATGTCCTGCATTGTTACTTCCCGGCTGCCAATCCAGTTGTTGTTGACGAAAACATCAACACGGTAGCGACCGGGCAATGTAGCACCGGCACGGTTAAAGCGCGACAGATCAACCGCTTGCCTCCCGCCCTGATCAATAAAGACGGGGTTGAATTGCACATCATTCAATGCCAGCTTGCCTGCCGCCTCCACTTCGGCCTGTGCGGCATGACTGGCGAATGCACTACATAGCAGCAGGCTTAAACGTGTAGCAATCCAGCGCCCAGCAGGCGCTTGCATCTGCTTCTGTTTCTGTTTCATGGCGAAACCAATCCCGTAGTGACACTGGGTGCAGCCCGAGCGGCGCCACCTTCCAGCCCGACCAGTCCCTGATGCACAACAACGGCACCATAGTCATTGATACTTTCGTAACGCAGCTTCAACTCGCCAGCAGGGTGGCTCTTCAGGTCTTTGAAAACGAAATCGTAGCTACCGCCCGGCGGCACCATCCCGCTATCGGACTCCAGCTCGCGCCCCGTCACAGGTAGAAGCACGCGGTTTACCGTCACGTGATAAGGCGAGGCATTAACGGCATGTAACAGATAACCTTTGCCAGCCGCTTGTGGACGAATACTCCAGGACAGCCTCTCTGCAGCCTCTTCCGGCGTGCCGGGCAAGCCTGCGGGGCGATAGAACAGCTTGAGACGCGAACGAAACGCCACCTGCATATAGTTGCGCGGCTCGCTGCCCGCCTTGGGCATGGGGGGGATATCCAAGACATTAAGCCAAAATATGGACTCTTTATCTTTAGGCTGATCCTGTCCGACAAAGGCAATACGTAATGACTGCCCTTTATCCGGATCAATACGGGAAATCGGCGGCAAAATAATAAAGGGTGTATCAGCTGAGCTTGGGCTGGATTTGTCATTGCCACGGTCAGCCCAAGCTTGAACCAAGGCAGGCTCCTTGCCAGGATTATTCACCTTGATGGTTATCTCGCGATCCTGTTCGCGATAAATGACACGAGTGCCTGACAGCACCACGCCAGCCGATACTGTATCAACAGTAAGAAGGCCAATAGTCCCAAACAAGACAATTGCCCCGTATATTGTCTGATTTCTCATTTCCAAGCCTGCTTTTGTAAGGTTGTCTGGCTGACCACACCGAATGGCATGGTCAGCACCAAGCAGCTTGTTAATTACGGATATGCAATCGTGTATTGAACGCTGGTGGCCACCGTGCCGGCCGTTGCGGCACCGCCTGCGGCAATGTATTGAGCGTAATAGCTCATGGTGGCCTTGCCGCCGCTCACGGCCACTACTTGCGAATTGGCATTGTTGTTCAGGTTAATGGCCTTCATGGTGTCGCTCAGCAGCTGCACCTCGACATTGGTGGCCGAGCCACTTGCAGTGCTGTTCAACAGATTGCCGGTAGCCGTATTAATAGTCGGGCCGGCTTCAAAGTTGGTTTGCGCCTTGGCTACACCTGCAGGGCAGCCAGTGAGACTGATAGAAAACGGGGTAGCACCTGCAGTGGCACCTGCAGTAGCTAGCGTGGTAGTACCTACAGTCGGCAAGGTGACCGATATATTCTTGCCGGCAGTTCCGGCCGGTGTACAGGTATTTGCCGTTACATTGCCGGCGATATTAATAGTGCCATCGCTTGCCAAGGCGGTTGCCGAATAAAGAGATACCCCGGCCAGTAGGCCAAGTGCAATTTTTTTCATGCTTTAGACTCCGAGATTAATGCCACCAATGGCATTGGTAGGCATGTATTTAATAAATAACAGACGCATCAACAGAAATATAAAAACCTGTCGTTGAGGCTATGGAAGTCGCCTACTTAATTACGTTTATGGTCATGTGTCACATTGGTGACCAATAAGAAATTAAGGGGCATAAATCGAGTTAAAATTACCCCGATCTATTGCTGTTAATTATATAGATGCGGAGGCTGATTAAATACTCGCGTTATTTAGTTAAAGTCAAAACAAGTGACACAAAACCCATACTTCGAACGGTGTTATTTGAAACAGGTCGTCAGTCGGCCTGTAAGCAAAAAATTACTAGCCAATCCCACTTTTTTTATTAAAAAAATTGTTAAATGTTATAAGCAAGGATGGCGAAATGACATCCGCTTCAAAGTCATGCTGCTGGCTACCATGTATTTATTTTTTTTTCAACTCGCAAATAATTGGCCTGCCTAGGCACCTGAATGGCCAGTTGACGCCTGCCTGAAAGTCGTGCGCTCAAGGGCTAAGATGCCAAGCCGACGTACTCGCCATGTCTCAATGCATGGTTGAGGCAGTAGCAGTTCAATATCGGAACGGGGCGTTGTATCAATAGAAACCCCTGACGAGCAGGAGTGTACGGAGGGGTGACGAACACCATGTGTTTGATGGCACAGCCAGAGAAGCTTGCCGCTCGGGAATGCAGAGAACAGTGTTGGGTGCCAGCAAGTACAAGAAAGTTGGCAATGACAAGCTTGCTGGAGCGAGGTACTAAGAGCGGCTAACAATAATGGCCAGAACAAGTTGGTGCCAAGCCTTGTCAGACGGGCATGAGATGTCAACTTGTCACCCAGGAAACTGGGGCGTGTACTGAATTTTGTGTAAACGGACATTTGGCAGGAAACTGCCACCTAGTCTGGAGACACAATGAGCTCGAAGAAACACGACGTACCTGACACACTACTGGACAGCTTGCTGGCCAATTACCAGAAGCCCGGAGACCTCATCGGTGAGAACGGCCTACTCAAGCAGCTGACCAAGCTGCTGGTCGAGAAAGCACTGGATGCCGAGATGGCCGCACACCTTGGTCATAGCAAACACGAGCCGGTGCTCAATCCGGCCGGCAACACCCGGAACGGTAAGAGCCGCAAGACCCTCAAGGGCGAGTTCGGCGAACTGCCTATCGAGGTACCACGTGACCGCCAGGGCACCTTCGAGCCACAACTCATCCCCAAGCACCAGACCCGCTGGACCGGCTTCGACGACAAAGTCATCTCGCTTTACGCCCGAGGGATGGCTGTTCGAGAAATCCAGGCCCATCTGGAAGAGATGTATGGCACAGAGGTCTCCCCCAGCCTGATTTCCTCCATCACAGATGCTGTCAGCGAGGAGGTCAAAGCCTGGCAGGCTCGCCCTCTCGACTCGGTCTATCCGATCATCTACCTTGACTGCATCCACGTGAAAGTACGTGAGGGGGCTGTACGTGTGAAGGCCGTCTATCTCGCCATCGGTATTACCCTAGCTGGAGAGAAGGAGGTTCTGGGGATGTGGCTGGCTCAGACGGCAGGGGCCAAGTTCTGGCTACAGGTCGTGACCGAGCTGCGTAACCGGGGCGTACAGGACATCTTTATCGCCTGCGTCGATGGCCTGATGGGTTTCCCGGAGGCTATCGAGGCGGTCTTCCCGAAAGCAGCCGTGCAGTTGTGCATCGTGCACATGGTACGGCACAGCCTGAACTACGTGTCGTGGAAGCGGCGTGCTGAAGTAGCCGCCGACCTGAAGCGAATCTACCAATCTGCGACCCTCGACGAAGCTGAGCAGCGGCTAGGTGAGTTTGAGGCCAAATGGGATGAGGAGTATTTGCCGATTGGTCAGTCCTGGCGGCGCAACTGGGCTCGGTTGACGCCGTTCTTCGACTACCCGCCGGAGATCAGGAAAGTGATCTACACCACCAATGCCATCGAGTCGGTGAATATGAGCCTGCGAAAGCTGACGAAGAATCGGGGCTCGTTCCCGAGTGATGAGGCGTTGCTGAAACTGTTCTACCTGGCGCTGAGGAACATCAGCCAGAAGTGGACCATGCCGATTCGGGATTGGAAGGCAGCGCTGACTCGCTTTACCATTCAGTTCGAGGAGCGCATTCCATAGGCGTAACCCAAACCCCGTTTACACAAAAATTCGGGCAGGCCTCAGAGGCTGAGGAAATCGTGACAGCCGCTGCTTCTCATGCCACTTCATCTCGTGGTGAGGGCCGTCCCCGTTTGGATGATCGGGCGGCTCTGACAGCTCTTAGTATTCGTCAGGGCTGCGTATGTAGCGAACGCAGCCCTGCTTGGCGCATTAAGACGAAACGCCCCGCTCATTGGCTATCTGTTGAATTGCTGTTACGACTGAGTCAGCACCTGACCGGATCTGGAAGATTACTTCTCCAACCTTGCTAACGTGTTCAACACTTGCCCTCGCCTTGGTAGAGATATCAGCCATGCTATCGACCGCCAAAGCGGTGCTTGCTTGGATATTGCTAACCATTCCTGAAATCTGGCTGGTTGACGCCGTAGTACGCTCGGCCAGCTTCCTTACCTCATCAGCCACCACCGCAAAGCCTCGACCGGTTTCACCTGCTCGAGCCGCTTCAATTGCTGCATTCAGTGCCAGCAGGTTTGTCTGGTCTGCGATGTCCTTGATGGTCTGAACAATACTCCCAATCTGCTGAGAATCAGCACCTAGGCGTGTAACATTCTCCCCGGCTTGGCCAATGTCGCTCTCCATGGCCTCGATCTCACCCACCGCGGTCTGAACACTGGCGACACCTTCATCTGCCCAGTGTCGGGTTTGCTGGGAGGTGTTAAATGCAAAGACTGCGCTGTCTTGTTCTTGCTTGTGCCGCTTCACCGAAGTAGTGATATCGGTAGAAAACTTCACTACTGATATCACCTTACCTTGCTCATCAAGTACGGGGTTGTAGGTTGCTTCCAGCCAACGTTCGGAGCCGTCGCGAGCAATGCGCAGGATCTGTCCAGAAAAAAACTGCCCGTCTCTCAGGTTGCTCCAAAGCCGACTGTACTCATCACTGTTTACAAAGGAGGGCGGGCACAGTTGTCGATGATGATGGCCGATCAGATCTCCTGCGGAGTAGCCCATGGTATTCAGGAAGTTTTGATTGACGGCGGTAATCGTGCCATCTGGAGTGAACTCAATAACTGCCATCGAGCGGTCAATGGCATTTAGCATTGCCTGACTTTTCAGGCTTGCAAGGACTTTTTCGGTAATGTTGCTGGCAAATTTGATGAAGCCAGTTACTTTGCCGTCTTTATCTTTGATCGGGTTGTAGGTGGCCTCAAGCCATACAGGATTGCCATCCTTCTTGATGCGTTTGATCTGGCCTGAAAACTGCTGACCATTGCGTAAGCTGCTCCAGAACTGCTCATACTCACGGGATGCCGTGTATGACTTCTCGCAAAAGGTTCTGTGGTGCAAGCCTTTTATGTCGGCCAACGATTCATAACCCATAACGCTGACGAAGTTGGGATTGGCTTCTACCACATTTCCGGTCATATCAAACCGTACAATGGCAGTGGATCGACTAACAGCATCGAGAATGGCCTGAAGCTCATGATTTTCATGGCTGAGGTGGGTGATGGTCTCGTGCAACTTTCGATTGAACATGCGGAGATCTCCCCGAGGAGGTGAAAATCAAGTAAAAACTATTGAGTCATGTCTACTTATAGCCTCTCGGTTAGTTCTTCGGCAAGGGTTTCATTGAATCACCCCTCCTTTTCTAGCAGTCTGTTGAAAAACTCATCAGTCGGGCGCATTCCTGCATCTACTTGCTTATGACGCCGCTTCTGCCTGTTCCCAAGAGCTACTTTTCCGGCCAATTCAAGCTGAAATCTGTCATCGAATGGGCTTTGGCTGCGGATTTCGCGTTATTTGTGTTCTTACGCAAGCTCCGGACGCAATCTCGCCAATGTTCGCAGCCGTGGTAGGTTGTATGGTTTGGTACTGGTGCTGGTGCGGGACGTTATCTTGTTTCTGCATGTGTACGGCAAGCGGGCGTGGGTCAGCACGGCCTTGGGGGGCAGTGCTATGCCGGCAAGCGTCAGGCACCCATCTGGCTTTGCGTGTAATTCTCCAGACCAATGAGGTCGATCAGTTTGAGCTGCTTTTCCAGGAAGTAAGCGTGATCCATTTCGGTGTCGTCCAGCTGGGTAACCAGCATGTCGCGGGTCACGTAATCCTTGGCGGCTTCGCATTGCGCGATGCCCTTTTTCAGTGCGGCGGACACTTTGTATTCCACGGCGAGGTCGGCCTGCAGCATGGCTGGCACGCTATTGCCGATGTTCAGCGCCTCGCGGGTGGCCATGTCCGGCGTGCCTTGCAGGAAGAGGATGCGCTGCATGATGGCCTTGGCGTGCTGGCGTTCGTGCTCGGCTTCGTGCAGGGCATGTTCCGCCAGCTTGCCCAGCCCCAGGTCGTGGTACATCTCACCGTGAAGCCAATATTGGTCGATGGCGGTCAGTTCGCCCATTAGCAGTTGGTTGAGCAGCGTGATGATGTTGTTGTCGCCTTGCATGGGGATGTCCTGTTTTTTGATAAAGGGTATTCGGCAGAATCGCAGCTTGCCGGCGACAAATCAAGACGAGAACGCCCCGCTGGACGGGGCGTCGGATTTCTTCTTCGACCAGGTTTGCCGAAGGCGGCTTATTCCCAGCGGATCAGCGCGTACAGCTTCTTGCCGCGCTTGAGCAGGGTGTATTCGCCAAACAGGCGGTCGGCGTCGCCGAAACGGTATTCCAGGCTGTCGGCCTTGACGCCGTTGATGCTGACCGCGCCGCTCTGGATGAAGGTGCGTGCCTCGCTCTTGGATTTGGCCAGACCGCCGGCGGCCAGTGCGTCGATCAGATTATCGGCGTCGCGCGGCAGAGCGAGAGAAGGCAGGCCGTCTTGCGCCAGTTGGGCGAAGTCGTCGGCGGTGAGGCTGGTCAGGTCATTGCTGAACAGGCTGGCGGTGATGCGTTGGGCAGCTTCCAGCGCTGTTTTGCCATGCACCAGCTCGGTCACCTGTTCGGCGAGGATGCGCTGGCCTTCCGGCTTGCCTTCACGGGTTTTGTCGGCCTCTTCGATGGCGGCGATCTCGGCCACGGACAGGAAGGAGAAGTAGCGCAGGAATTTGTAGACGTCGGCGTCGGCGGTACCCAGCCAGAACTGGTAAAAGGCGTAAGGCGAGGTCTTTTTGGCGTCCAGCCAGATAGTGCCGGACTCGGTCTTGCCGAATTTGGTGCCGTCGGCCTTGGTGACCAGCGGCATGGTCAGGCCGAAGACTTGCTGCTGGTTCAGGCGGCGGGTGAGGTCGGTGCCGGCGGTGATGTTGCCCCACTGGTCGGAACCGCCGATCTGCAGCTTGCAGCCCAGGCGCTTATTCAGTTCGGCGAAGTCGTAGCCTTGCAGCAGGCTGTAGGAGAACTCGGTGTAGGAAATGCCCTGGTCGTCGCGGTTGATGCGCTGCTGCACGGCTTCTTTCTTGATCATGGCGTTGACGGAGAAATGTTTGCCGATGTCGCGCAGGAATTCCAGTGCGCCCATGCTGCCGAACCAGTCGTAGTTGTTGGCCATGACTGCGGCGTTCTCGCCTTCAAAGGTGAGGAAGGGAGCCACCTGGGCGCGAATCTTGTCCACCCAGCCGGCGATGACGTCGGGCGTGTTGAGCTTGCGTTCGGTGGCCTTGAAGCTGGGATCGCCAATCATGCCGGTGGCGCCGCCCACCAGAGCGACGGGTTGGTGGCCGGCTTGCTGGAAGCGACGCAGCATGAGGATGGGCACCAGACTGCCGATGTGCAGACTGTCGGCAGTGGGATCGAAGCCGCAATACAGGGTGATCTGTTCCCGTGCCATTAGCTCGGACAGGGCCGCTGCGTCAGTGGTTTGCGCGATCAGCCCGCGTGCTTCCAGATCTTCCATCAGTGATGCTTGCTTCATTACCCTCTCCGACACATTCATGAATGGGACTGCCGTTTCGCGCCAAGAAGTTTGTCTTCGCGCCGTCGCGACAGCAGTCGCCGCAAAAGCGTCAATACTACCGCAAAACCCTCTTTCTGCCGACTCTTAGGCTGTGGCGCTTTACGCTTGTTAACCGCTTGGCCATTGTCTGAGCGGGGCGATCTGGTCCAAACTGACGGTTTCATCTGAATATCGCCAATGCCAGCCCATTCGCGTGTTGCCCTTAGCGGCGTGCGCGCTCGGTTTTGCATGGCGCCTTGTTGGCGAAGTGATTCATCTTGTATGCGAGGTTGGCCGAATGGCGAGCAAGATCAAGGTTTGGGATTTGCCCACGCGTTTGTTTCATTGGAGCCTGGCGGCGCTGTTCGGCGGCATGTGGTTTACCGGTGAGCAGGGTGGGGACTGGCTGCATTATCACGTGCTATGCGGCGAGGCGATCGGCGGGCTGCTGCTTTTTCGCCTGGTGTGGGGTGTGGCAGGCAGCGACACCGCGCGTTTCAGTCAGTTCATCAAGGGGCCAGCGGCCATTCGTCGCTATCTGAAGGGCGAAATGACCGAGGCGGAGCAGCCGGGTCACAATCCGCTGGGCGGCCTCATGGTGCTGGCCTTGTTGCTGGCTCTGTTGGCGCAGGTGGTGAGCGGCCTGTTTGCTACCGATGTCGATAGTTATCTGTTTGACGGCCCGCTGGCCAAGCTGGTTGCCAGCGGCGCGTCGGAATCCATCACCGCCTTGCATAAGGGCTTCTTCAATGTGCTGTTGGCGTTGGTGGGTTTGCACGTGGCCGCCATCCTGGCTTACCGCTTCATCAAGGGCAAAAATCTGGTCAAGCCGATGATTACCGGCCGCAAGCAGGTGGAGGGCGAAGCGACTGCGCTGCGTTTTCGCCCGGCCTGGCTGGGCCTGGCGACACTGATAGTGACGGGCGGAGGGGTAATGTTGTTGCTGTCGCGTTTGTAAATTGCGAACGCACCATGAAAAAGCCGGCGAATGCCGGCTTTTTCAATGGGGTGCTGCTTGTTGGGGCGCTTGTTTAGCGTTCCGGGCCGCGGAAGCTGTCGTGACAGGCTTTGCAGCTTTGGGCTACCACGCCGTAACTCTTCTTGATGGCCGCCAGGTCGCCACTGCGGGCGGTGCTGGAGAGGTCGTTGACCGACTTCAGGAAGTTGTCCTTGGCGCTCTGGAACTTGGCCGGCTGGCTCCAGATTTCCGGTTTGGCGCGGCTCTTGCCGTCGATGCTGCCTTGCGGGAAGTGATTGAACGGCTCGGCGGACAGTTGCTTCAGTGTGTCGGCCTGTTTAATGAAGGCGTCTTTATTGTAGGGGTCTCGGTCGCGTACAACCATGCCCATCGGTTCGAAGGCGCGCAGGATTTTCTTGAAGCTCTGGGTGCGGACTTCGGTCGGGCTGTCGGCCATGGCGGCAGGGATGGCAAGGGCGGTCAGCAGTAGGGCGGCGAGGATTTTTTTCATAGTGGCGATATTGTGTGCGGCGTTGGCGAAGAAGGCTCCCCGGTGAGTGGGGAGCCAGTCTGTTTCAGCAAGGGGCTAGTTTATCAGTCCTTGCGGAAGGCGTCGTGACAGGCCTTGCAGGTTTTTTGCACTGCGCCGAACTGCGCCTTGATGGCGGAGAGGTCGCCGGTTGCAGCCACTTGTTTCAGTTTGGCGGTTTCGGCTTTGTGAGTGTCTACGGCTTTTTGCCAATCGGCGGGCTTGCTCCAGATTTCCGGCTTGGCGTCGGTTTCTTTGGCGGTTTTGCCGGCGGCGGTGCCTGGCGTGAAGTATTGCCAAGGTTGCTGGGCCAGCTCATCCAGGTGCGAGGCCAGCCTGGCGAACTCATCCTTGTTGTAAGCCACGTCGCCCTTGGCCATTTTGCCCATGGCGCCGACGTCTTTCTTGTACTGCTTGAATACATTCTGGCGGGCGGAGACGGGCTCGGCGGCGAAAGTCTGGCCGGCGGCCAGGACCAGCAGAGCGAAGAGCAGGATTTTCTTCATGAGGGGCTCCTTACAAGTGAGGGATGGATCAGTAAAAAATCGTATCACGCGAGCATGAACCCTTGAGACGGTTTATCCCTCGGAAAAATCCCTTAAGTGTTAAGGGTTGTTGTGTGTGATGTTATACAGTAACATTTGAGACGAATTATCAATGGAGCGAACCCGCATGGAGCGAGACGTCTACCTGCAGTCGGCCGAAGCGCATTGTGAGCGGCTGGGTTGCAAGCTCACGGCGCTGCGCCGGCGCGTGCTGGAGCTGGTGCTGGAGTACGACGGCGTGGTGAAGGCTTACCAGGTGCTGGCCGATCTGCAAAAAGAGCGCGGTGTGGCCGCGCCGCCTACCGTGTACCGCGCGCTGGATTTTTTGGTGGAGCAGGGCTTGCTGCACCGGGTGGACGCGCTGAACGGATTTGTCGTCTGCAATCATTTCGAGTGCAGCCATGAGAGTCTGATTCTGGTGTGCGAGGACTGTGGCCGCGTGGAAGAACTGGACGCAGGGCAGGGCCTGGCCGCCGTTCGCGACGCCGCCGGCGCGGTCGCTTTCAACATCAAGCCGCAGAATCTGGTTCTGGCCGGCACTTGCAGAGCATGTCACGCATGAAAAAAACCATCGTCAACCTGTTTACCGGTTTTCTGGGCGTGGGCAAGACCACGGCCCTGCGCCACTTGATCGCCAATCGCCCGGTCAATGAGAAATGGGCGGTCATCGTCAATGAGTTTGGCGAGGTGGGCATAGACGGCGCGGCCCTGATGAACGACGAACTGCCGGTGGCGGAAATCGCCGGTGGCTGTCTGTGCTGCGTGGCCGGCCCGCAAATGACCGCTACCGTGGCCACCCTGTTGCGCCGCGAGCGGCCGGACCGTCTGTTGATCGAGGCCAGCGGCCTTGCGCATGCCGCCGGCGTTATCGATGAGCTTCGCACGCCGCCGCTGGGCGATGCTTTGGAAGTGGGCGCGGTGCTGACGCTGGTGGACCCGCGCCAGTTTGTCAACCCGGATTATCTGCGTCAGCCATTGTACCGCGATCAGGTGGCCATTGCCGATGTGCTAGTGGCCAACAAGGTGGACATGGCCGATATGGAGACGCTGCAGGCCTTCCGCGAACAGGCGGGCAAGCTGTTTCCGCCCAAGTCGAGAGTGGCGGAAGTGCTGAATGGCCAACTGCAGGCGGACTGGCTGAATGACGCAGTCACCCTCAAGCCGCGCTACCGCCCGGCCGTGCCGGTGGATGCCGCCAGTCAGTGGGATTCACAAGGCTGGACCTTCCCGCCGGAGCAATCCTTCAGCGGTGAGGCCTTAACGCAGTTTTTTGATGGTTTGCCGAAGGCGGTGCCGGGGTTGGTGCGAGCCAAGGGCGTGTTTCGCGTGCTGGATACCTGGGTGTGGCTCAACTGGGCTGAGGGTCAGTGGGGTGCCAATCAGGTGTCCTGGCGGCGTGACAGCCGTTTCGAGCTGATTGCCGGCGCTTTTGACGCCGAAGCCATCGAGCGCGAACTTCAGGCCTGCTTCGAGTAAGGAACGGACATGTCGCAACATCAGCATCAACACGGCCATGACGATCATGGCCATCATCATCACGAAGCGCATCAGCATCTGACATCGTCCAATTTCCGCATGCCTTTCAGCTTGCTGGCGATGTCGGTGGCGGAGCGCTTGTTGCTGTCGGCCGCCGGGCTGGGGGTGCTGTGGCTGGCCGTGCTTTGGGCACTGCGGGAGGCAGCATGAGGCTGGCGCTGGATAACGTCACGGTGTCCTATCAGCGGCATCCGGCGGTGCATCATGTCAGCGGCGGTTTTGCCATGGGCGAGGCTACCGCCATCTTCGGCCCCAACGGCGCCGGCAAGAGCACCTTGCTCAAAGCCATGGTGGGCGCGCTCAAGCCGGATCAGGGGAAGGTGACGATGGAGGGCATGAGCCGCAAGGATATCGCCTATCTGCCGCAGCAGTCGGAAATCGACCGCAGTTTGCCGGTAACCGTGCTGGAACTGGTAGCCACCGGTTTGTGGCACCAGAGCGGGCCCTTCGGCAAGCTTGGCCGGCCGGGCATGGGCCGCGCGCTGGATGCGCTGGAGCAGGTGGGGCTGGCGGATTTTGCGCCGCGCACCATCGCCGCCTTGTCCAGCGGGCAATTCCAGCGGGTGTTGTTCGCCCGCATCCTGTTGCAGGACGCGCGAGTAATCCTGCTGGACGAGCCCTTCAACGCGATGGACGCCAAGACAACGCACGATTTGTTGCAGCTGGTGAAGCGCTGGCAGCAAGAGGGGCGCACCGTTATCGCCGTGCTGCACGATGAAGAGCAGGTGCGGCAGTACTTTCCGCACACCTTGTTGTTGGCGCGCGAGGTGGTTGCCTGGGGCGATACCCGCAACGTGCTGACGGTCGACAAGCTGCGCCGCGCGGTGGAAACGGCGGCCCACTGGCAAGCGCGCGCGCCCATTTGTCAGACCGAAGGAGTCGAGGCGTGATGCAACATTTGTACGAACTGCTGGTGTCGCCCTTTGTCGACTTCGCCTTCATGCGCCGTGCGCTGGTGGGCTGCCTCGCGCTGGCGCTGGGCTCGGGGCCCATCGGACTGTTTCTGGTGATGCGCCGCATGAGCCTGATGGGCGACGCCATGAGCCATGCCGTACTGCCCGGTGCGGCGGTGGGCTTCATGCTGGCTGGCCTCAGTCTGCCGGCCATGAGTCTGGGCGGTTTCTTTGCCGGCGTGCTGGTGGCAGCGCTGTCGGGTCTGGCCACCCGCTATGCCGGGGTGAAGGAAGATGCCAGTTTTGCCGGCTTCTATCTGCTGTCGCTGTCCATTGGTGTGCTGCTGGTGTCCCGCAGCGGCAACAACGTGGACCTGATGCATATCCTGTTTGGCTCGGTGCTGGCGGTGGATGATGCCGCGCTGTTGCTGGTAGCCATTGTCGCCACCATTACGCTGGTGGCCTTGTCGGTGATCTATCGCCCCTTGCTGCTGGAAAGCCTGGACCCGGTATTCCTGCGTTCGGTAGGTGCGCGCGGCGGCATCTGGCACATGGCATTCCTGATGCTGGTGGTGCTGAATCTGGTGGCGGGTTTTCAGGCCTTGGGCACATTGATGGCTGTAGGCCTGATGATGCTGCCGGCCATTACCGCGCGGCTTTGGTCGGACAGCGTTGAGGGCATGCTGGCGGTGGCGGTAGGCGTGGCTTTTGCCAGTGGGCTTGGCGGCTTGCTGTTGTCTTATCACTTCGAACTCCCATCCGGGCCGGCCATCATCCTGCTGGCCGGGCTGGTGTACATCGTTTCCCTGCTGTTTGCGCCGGTAGGCGGTGCTTTGCCGCGCTACATCCGCGCGCGCCATCTCGAATCCTGAAAGGACTCTCATGAACAAGATTGCCTTGGGCCTGATGCTGGCCAGTTTGACCCTGCCCGCTTGGGCGGCGAAGTTGCCCGTTGTTGCCAGTTTCACTGTGGTGGCTGATCTCACCCGGCAGATCGGCGGGGATCGGGTGGATGTCTCCACGCTGGTGGGCCCGGATGGCGATGCGCATGTATTCCAACCCAGTCCGGCGGATGTGAAGCGCGTTGCCGGCGCCAAAGTGTTTGTGGTGAATGGCCTTGGCATGGAAGGCTGGATGACGCGTTTGACCAAGGCGTCCAGCTTCAAGGGTGTGCTGGTGGAAGCTGGCAAGGGCGTGAAAACCATCAAGGCGTCGGCCGAAGAGGGTGAGGGGCACGGCCATGACACCATGGACCCCCACGCCTGGCATGATCCGCAGCGCGTGCAGGTGTATATCCGCAATATTGCCGACGGCCTGATCAAGGCCGACCCCGCCGGCAAGGCGGAGTACGACAAGCGTGCGGCAGACTTCTCTGCGCGAGTGAAGCAGTTGGATGATTGGGCGGCCCAGCGCTTTGCCGCCGTGCCGTCCGCGCGCCGCAAGATGCTGACCACGCATGACGCCTTCGGCTATCTGGGCAATCGTTACGGCATTCGCCTGCTGGCCATTCAGGGCGTCAGCACCGAGGCGGAGGCCTCGGCCAAGGGCGTGGCCCAGTTGGTGCGGCAAGTGCGCAAGGAGCAGGTGGACGCCGTATTCATGGAAAACATGAGCGACAAGCGTCTGCTGGAGCAGTTGTCGAAAGAGGCGGGCGTGAAGGTGGGCGGCAAGCTGTATGCCGATGCGCTGTCGCCGGCCAAGGGTCCGGCCGCCACCTGGCAGGACATGTTCCGTTATAACGTGGACACGATTCTGAAGTCGGTAAAGTAAGCCCGGTGGCTGAGCGTTGCGCCCCTCGCTCAGCAAGGGCAAGGGCGCTCGGCTAGCCCAGCGCCAGTGTCGCCAGCCGGTAAACTCCCATGCCGGCCACGGCCAGCCCCGCGATCAGCCGGACTGGCCGTTTTTGCATCCAGAGGCGCAAGGTGTCGGCGAAAACGCCCATCAGCAGCAGATTGGGCAATGTGCCCAAACCAAAGGCCAGCATCATCAGCGCACCTTGGGGGGCGGAGCCGGTAGCCAGAGCCGACAGGGATGCACTGTAGACCAGACCGCAGGGCAGCCAGCCCCATAGCGCGCCGGCCAGCAGCGCGGCTGGCCAGTGGCGGATGGGGAGCAGTCGGGCGGTAAGTGGCTGGATGCGGCGCCACACTGGGCGGCCCAGCGATTCCATGTTGGTGATGGCGCGGGAGAGCCCCGCCAGGTACAGGCCCATGGCGATCAGCATCAGGTTGGCCAGCACCAGGAGCGCAGTTTGCGCCGGGTTTGCCGCCAGCAGGGTCAGCCCGGCCCCGGCGAGGCCGGCCAGCAGCGCGCCGATCAGCACATAACTGCCGATGCGGCCGGCATTGTAGGCCAGCATGATGGTCCAGCGACGCTGATGAGGAGGAAGGTTGAGCGTCAGCGCGGCGACAATGCCGCCGCACATGCCCATGCAATGGCCGCCGCCGAGCAGGCCGGCAAGGAAAACCACCCAGAAGCTGGTTTCGATCATTGGCGTGTCTGTTGTGTAAATCCCTATTCTAACAGAGGGTGCCACAGGACAGATTGCCTCATTTTTCAGCGAAAATTGACAAGGTAATGTCGTGAAAGAGCCAAATTCTGTTTGGCATTTCGTTTGCTGTGCATCTAGAAAAAATATAGGCAAGTTCCGATCGTTCTATCTGGTAAAACAGATTGATACCTCGGAAAATGCACAATCGTTTCGGCAACAACGGGGACGGCCAAGCATAGGCCGCGTTGCCGGAATTTCAAAAGTGTAACGACCAAGATGGAAAACTGGGGAAACAGTGAGGAAACCAATGGCCAAGTATTTGACGCTAGAACGCCTGGGCCAGTCAGCAATCATTACCATCAACAACCCTCCTGCCAATCTGTGGAATCCCGACAGCCTGCGTGAGTTGGCAGTCATCGTCCGGGGTTTGCATGACGACGCGACTGTGCGTTCCGTGGTGATAACCGGCGCTGGCGAGGCCTTTTTTTCGGCAGGCGCTGATCTGAAGCTGTTCACAACTGGCGACCGCGAAACTGCGGCGGCCTTTCTGGATGCCTTCCACGATGCTTTTGCCGCGATTCGCGCTTATCCGGGCGTAACCGTGGCCGCCATTAACGGCTATGCGTTGGGCGGCGGTCTGGAGTGCGCGCTGATGTGCGACTACATGGTGGCGGAGCGAGGAGCGCGGCTGGGTTTGCCCGAGGGCAAGGTAGGCTTGATTCCCAGTGCTGGCGGCACCAAGACCCTGGCCGACAAGGTAGGGCGCGCATGGGCCAAGCGCATCGTGCTAGGTGGCGAGATTGTAACGGCGGAGAAGGCTTTCGAGATTGGCCTGGTCGAAGAGATTGTCGATTCCGGGTTTGCCAAGATAGTCGCCGTCAGCCTGGCCAACAAGGTGAGCGCGCAGGGGCCGGAGGCCGTGAGCGCTGCGCATGCCTTGATCGATGGCAGCGCTGAGCGAACGCTGGAAGCGCATCTGCAACTAGAGCGCGAAGCGGCGCTGGCCCTGATTGGCGGCGATGAGCAGAAAGAGGGCGTGGCGGCTTTTCTCGGCAAACGCGCGCCAAAGTGGGCGGATGAAGACTGAACAAAAAGGCCAGACCAACGGGGTAATAAAAAAAGGGATGCCGGATGGCATCCCTTTGTTTTTGCCGTGATCCGGATTATTGCTGGATCTTGGCCTGGGCTTTCAGGTCGCCCACGAATTTTTCCACTCGCGCGCCCATCAGGCGTTGCGCCAGTTGCGGCTTGGCCTCATCCAGCGACGGTACATTGCGCTGGGTGCGGATGCCGTCCAGCTTGATCACGTGCCAGCCGTACTCGGTTTTTACCGGGGTGGCGGTAACCTGACCCTTGCTCAGCTTGGCGAGGGCTTCGGCAAACGGGGCAACGAAGGTGCCCGGCTCTTGCCAGTCCAGATCGCCGCCGTTCTGCTTGCTGCCCGGATCAAGAGACTTTTCCTTGGCCAGGGTTTCAAAAGCCTTGCCCTTGCGCAGGGATTCGATGATGGCCTTGGCTTCAGCCTCGGTTTTCACCAGGATGTGGCGGGCGTGGTACTGCTTGGTTTCCGGTACGGAAGCTACCAGCTTGTCGTATTCGGCCTTGATCTGGTCGTCGGTAACCGGATTGGCTTTCTGGAAGTCCTTGATCACGCGATTGGCCAGCGCCATCGCTTGCATGTTTTCCATTTCGGCCTTGAAGTCCGGGGTCTTGTCCAGGCCCTTCTTCACGGCTTCCTGACGCAACACTTCGGCGGTGATCAGCTGATCCTTCACCATGTCGGCCATTTTCGGGTCGGCAGTCTGGCCTTGGCCTTGGTCCTGCATCATTTTCACCACGGCGTCGATGCGCGCCTGGGAAATTTCAGCGCCATTCACGGACGGACCGGCGGCGAAGGAGGAGGTGCTCAGGGCAACCAGCAGGGCGCTGGCCAGCAGGGTCTTGCGCATGTTTGATTCCTGTTCGTTCGTGTTGTCGGGTGTTGCTTACTGGATCTTGGCTTTGGCGCGCAGATCTTCCACGGCCTTGTTCACATACTCTTCCTGCAGTTGACGCAGGATTTGCGGCTTGACTTCGGACAGCGGCGGCAGTTGGGCGTCGCGGATCTCCATCACCTTGAACACGTGCCAGCCCATGCGGGTTTGCATCGGCTTGGTGGTGTATTGGTTCTTGCCCAGCGGCTTCAGCACTTCGGCCAGCGGTTGTTCCATGCGGGAGAGGTTGCCCCAGCCCATGTCGCCGCCGGTTTGCTTGGCGGATGGGTCGAGCGAGCGGGTCTTGGCCAGTTCTTCAAACTTGCCACCCTTCTTCAGCGCATCGATCACTTTTTGCGCCTCGACTTCGCTGCCTACGACGATCTGGGCGGCGTGAACGTCCTTGGTGCCGGCGAATTTGCCCTGGGTTTCCTTGTAGCGCGCGTCTACCTGCGCGTCGGAAATGTTGCTTTCCTTGATCAGGTCGGCAAACAGCGCTTCGCGCAGCATGTCCTGGCGCACTTCGTCCATGCGCTTGGTGAATGCGGGTTGCTTGTCCAGGCTGCGGCGCTGGGCTTCCTGCAGTACCAGTTCGCGGCTGACCAGCGTGTCTTTCACTTGCTGGCGAAGGGCGGGGGAGTCCTGGACGTTGCCGCCGCTGTTCTGGATTACGACGTTGACTGCGGCGTCGAGGTCGGCCTTGTCGATGGCTTTGCCGTTGACCACGGCGACGGATTCGGCCATGACCGGGAGGCTGATGGCGGAGGCCAGCAGCAGGGCTGCGATGCGAGAGTGCTTCATGTTATCCCCTGGTTATTTCTGCAATTCAGATTTCTTCGGGTGTCAGCGCGCGGATGGCCAGCGCGTGAACCCGGGTCTTCATCAACTCGCCCAGCGTGTCGTACACCAGGCGATGGCGCGCCACGCGCGAAAGCCCGGCAAAACGGCCGCTGACGATGGTGAGCGTATAGTGTCCGCCGCCGGAGCGGGCGCCGGCATGGCCTGCATGCTCTGCGCTGTCGTCATCGAGCTGGATGTGTTCGGGCGCCAGTGCGGTCAGAGCCTGCTCAAGCAGCGCTACGGTGTCGCTCATGCGGGAAAAACCTTGCGGAAAGGCTTGACGTCCACTTCGGCGTAGACGCCAGCGGATACATAGGGATCGGCGGCAGCCCAGGCTTGCGCGGCTTCGAGGGATTCAAACTCAGCCACGATCAGGCTGCCGGTGAATCCGGCCGGGCCGGGGTCGATGCTGTCGATGGCCGGGCAGGGACCGGCCAGCACCAGGCGGCCGGCTTCCTGCAGGGCTTGCAGACGGGCGAGGTGTTCCGGGCGCGCGGCAAGACGATTGGCCAGAGAGCCGGGGTGGTCCTTGCCATTGATGATGTACAGCATGTTTATTTCTTTTCCTCAATGTATTTGGAAAGGAACAGGCTTTGGCCGACGACGAACAGCACCATCAGTCCTAGGCCGCCGAACAGCTTGAAGTTCACCCAGATGTCGCGGTCGAAGTGGAAAGCGACAAACAGGTTGAGCGCGCCCATGCCGGCGAAAAATGCTATCCACGACAGAGTCAGCCTGCGCCATACCGGCGCAGGCAGTTCCAATTGCTGACCCATGAGCAGCTTGAGACCGTTGCGTCCGGCCAGCTCGCTGACCAGCAGGGCACCGCCCATCAGCCAGTACATCACAGTGGGCTTCCAGATGATGAAGCGATCGTCGTGAAAGATCAGTGTGGCCGCGCCCAGCAACAGGCAGATGCCCAGGCTGATCCACTGCATGGTGTCGATCTTGCGATGACGGATCCAGGTCCAGGCAAACAGGATGACGGTGGCGGCGATCAGAACCTTGGTGGCAAGGAAGATGTCGTGGTTGAGCCAGTATGCTGCAAAGAACAGCACAATGGGCAGGAAGTCTGTTAACAATTTCATGCGGCAGATTATGGGGGCAGCCTGCCGGCAATACAAGCCGCCGGCAGGAGAGAAATCAGGCTCAGGCCTTGCCTTGTTTGACGATGCTCATGGCGGTGGCCACCAGCGAACTGACGTCGGCGGCATTGGCCGGCAGCAGAATGGTGTTGCCTTCCTTCGCCAGTTGGCCGAAGGCCGCCACATATTGTTCCGCCACCTTCAGGTTGACGGCTTCGAGACCACCGTCCTGCTTCACGGCCCCCGCCACGCGGGCGATGGCGTCGGCGGTGGCGTCGGCCACCAGTCGCAGGGCTTCGGCTTCGCCCTGCGCCTTGTTGATGGCGGCCTGGCGCGAGCCTTCGGAGTTATTGATGGTGGCCTGCATTTCCCCCTGGGATTTCTGGATGGCCGCCTCGCGCGCGCCGGTTGCCAGGTTGATCTGCTCCATCTTAAGACCTTCGGACTGGGCGATGCGGGCGCGTTTTTCCCGTTCGGCGGTGATCTGCGCCTGCATGGCGTGCAGGATGTCTTGTGGCGGCACCAGATCCTTGATTTCGTAGCGCAGCACTTTCACGCCCCAATTGATGGCGGCTTCGTCCAGCGCGGCCACCACCGTCTGGTTGATTTCATCGCGCTCTTCGAAGGTTTTGTCCAGCTCCATCTTGCCGATGACCGAGCGCAAGGTGGTTTGGGCCAGCTGGGTGATGGCAATAATGTAGTCGCTGGTGCCGTAGGAGGCGCGCTGGGGGTCGGTAATCTGGAAGTAGAGGATGCCGTCCACTTTCAGTTGGGTGTTGTCGCGCGTGATGCAGATCTGGCTGGGCACATCCAGCGGGATTTCCTTCAGGCTGTGGCGATAGGCCAAGCGGTCGACAAAGGGGATGATGATGTTCAGGCCGGGCGTCAGGGTGGCGTGATAACGGCCAAGACGCTCAATGATGAAGGCGTGCTGTTGCGGTACCACCTTGACCGATTTGATGATGAAGACAAGGACGGCAAGAAAGAGAATAAGGGCGAATTCCATGGTCTAGCGTCTCTCCGGAGGCTGGGTGCTGAGAATGAAAAGGTTGCCGTCGCGGCGGATGATCCAGCCCTGTTCGGCGTCGGGCGCATCATGGCCGAAGCGTGCGTCCCATTCCGTGCCGCGATAGTGGACGCGCAACAGGCCGGTAGCGTCGCGTCGCAGAACGCGCACGCTTTGTCCGATATCCGGGTCGTCAAGTTCCGCAGAGGGGGATGGGAGCCGTCGTCGTTTCCACCAGGACACAAGGCAAACACCCGCCGCGCCAGCGATGCTGGCGGCAATGAATTGAGGGATGTCGCTCAGCCCGATCAGCGCGGCGAGGCCGCCAATGGATAAAGCCAGCGCTACCACCAGCAAATAGAATGTGCCGGTCATGAACTCGGCGATCAATGCGAACAGCGCGCCGACAAACCATGTGACGAGGGTCAAGTGGGTAATCCTGTCATGACAACCGGAATATTGTGCGGTAGTCGGCCGCGCGCGGCAAGGAAGGCCGGTGCCGGCGCTGGTTTTAGGTGTGGTCGATATCGGGCAGATAGTGCGACAGGCGGGCGGACGCTTCCGGGGCGAGCCAGAATTTGTCCAGCACCAGCCAGAGGGTTTCTGCAATCAGCGTTGCCGAGACGAGAAAGAGCGTCATGATTGTCGCTCCTGTGGTGGGTGATGATTTCAGACTAGACCGCGCAGCGGCTTTTGTCCTGTGTGGCGCGAGGCAAAAGGTTTACCATGCAGGCCGGTATATAAGAATTGTGTGACAGCTTGCATGTATCAATTGGCAGCGCCCTGCAAGGCGGAAATCGATATCAAGAAAAGCCGCTTTCTCGCCTATCTCTACCCGGTGGAAAACCGCCAGCAGGCCATGGCGCATTTGCAGGCCCTGCGCGAGCGCTACCCCGACGCCCGGCACTACTGTAGCGTTTTGCTCACGCAGGGGGATAGTATGCTGGACGACGACGGAGAGCCCTCCGGCACAGCAGCCAGGCCGATGTACAACGTACTGTCGCACAAGTCGCTGGTGAATGTGTTGGCCGTGGTCGTGCGGTATTTTGGCGGCGTGAAGCTGGGTGCCGGCGGGCTGGTGCGGGCCTATACCCAAGCAGTGAACGAGGCGCTGACGCAAGCCGTTTTGCAGCCGGTGGTGCTGATGGCGGTGATCGAGGCGCGGACGGGGTTTGCCGAAGAGTCCCGTCTGAGAAGGCATTGCGCCGACGCGGATGTCGTTGTGCTGGGCGCGCGGTACGGCGAGGATGTGGTGCTCACCCTGCAGTTGCCGGCGGATGCGATTGATAGCGCCACAAGCCGCTTGCGCGACCTGATGGCGGGTGATGTATATTTCATGACGGATGCAACTGTCGGGGGCGGCTGAAGATCAGCGCTTCGCTGGCTGCGGCGTTCAATACCGACTATCAAGAATGCAACTCCGGGACGTGCGACGCTTTGACGTCTGCTTTCCGGCTACAACGGGCAAACAGGGGAGAGGTTTATGTCGCAGCAGCAATTTCGACTGGTGACGCGCAGCGATTTCGACGGACTGGTGTGCGCGGTCCTGCTCAACGAGTTGGGCCTGGTGAACGACATCAAATTCGTGCATCCCAAGGATATGCAGGACGGCAAGGTGGAGATCAGTGATCGCGACATTACCACCAATCTGCCTTATGTGCCGGGCGTGCATCTGGCGTTTGATCACCATCTGTCCGAAACCCTGCGCAACAAGCAGCAGGACAATCACATCATCGACCCCGCTGCGCCGTCGGCGGCGCGGGTGGTGTACGACTATTACGGCGGCAAGAAAACCTTCCCCAGAATCAGCGATGAAATGATGGCCGCGGTGGACAAGGCCGATTCTGCGCAGTTTTCCCGCGAGGAAATCCTGAATCCGGAAGGCTGGGTGCTGCTTAACTACTTGATGGATGCCCGCACTGGGCTTGGGCGATTCAAGAACTTCACTGTCAGCAACTATCAGTTGATGATGGACCTGATTCGGTACTGCCGGGATCACAGCATTGATGAAATCCTGGCCCTGCCGGACGTGAAAGAGCGGGTGGATCTGTATTCGGAATACCAGGTGCAGGCCAAAGAGCAGATTGAGCGCTGCGCCAAGGTGTATGGCAATCTGGTGCTGCTCAATCTGCTGCGCGAGGAAACCATCTACCCGGCCAACCGCTTCTTGATTTATGCCCTGTTTCCGGAGTGCAATATCTCCATCCACATGATGTGGGGGCTAAACCGGCAAAATATTGTCTTTGCCTGCGGCAAATCCATTATCGATCGCTCCTCGCGCACCAATGTCGGCGCACTGATGCTGCAGTACGGCGGGGGTGGTCACGAGGCGGCCGGTACCTGTCAGGTCAATCTCGATCAGTACGAAGACATTCGCGACGAATTGATTTCCCGTATCCGCGCGCAAGGCTGAGCCTGTCCTGCCTGACAAAAGGTTGGCCGAAGCAATCGCTTCGGCCAACCTTTTTGTTTTGCGCAAGCGGCTTGCTTGTGGCTTCTCCGGCAGCCTGCGCCAGTCCGGTGAAGGTTCAGCCGCGCAACTGTTTCAGCAGCGGCAAGGCTTCGTGCAGATCGCGACAGACCGCCAGGGTGCCGGCGCTGTCTTCGCTGGTGGGAGTGAGGATGTCCGGCACCATGATGACGCGCATGCCGGCCGCTTGCGCCGCGCGCACGCCATATACCGAGTCTTCCAGTACGACGCATTGCGCGGGCGCCACATCCAGCAAGGCCGCCGCGGCCAGATAGATGTCCGGCGCGGGTTTGGTGTTGGCAACCTCGTCGCCGGCCACGGTATGGCGGAAGAAGCGCTGCAGCCCGGTGCGCGCCAGCTTCAGGTCGCACAATTCGCGCTGGGTGGAGGTGGCTACCGCCCGCGGCAAAACGGTGTCTTCCGCCCATTGCAACACATCGAAAATGCCGGGTTTCACGCGTAATTCGCCATGAGCGAGCAGGCGGCGATAATGGCGCCGGCAGCTTGCGCTCAGCGTTTCAGCGAGGGAGCGATCCTGAAAGTGCCCGGCAATGAAATCCACGCACTTGTGTACGGACAGGCCCACCATACCGAGGATGAGCGCCTCGTCGATGGGTTGGCCGACTTCCTCGGCCGCCAGGCGCCAGGCATCGCCGCTAACGCTTTCGGTGTCGATCATCAGGCCGTCCATATCAAACAACAGGGCGGTGAAGGGTGCTTGCATGGCTTGTCCTTGTGTACGGCTGCAGCCGCAGTGTGTGGTGAAGCAGTATGCCAGATAAATTGCCGGCTGCCGGCCCGGCGTCGCCTCGCTCTGGTATAGTGGGTCGTCCTACGCTCGATGGAGAGTCTGCGTGCAGTCCGTGTTAGTAGCCAACCCCAAGGGGGGCAGCGGCAAATCTACTTTGGCGACTAATCTCGCCGGGTACTTTGCCAGTTCCGGCCGCAAGGTCATGTTGGGCGACGTTGATCGTCAACAATCCTCACTCAGGTGGTTGGCCGAAAGAGACGCGGCCTTGCCGCCCATCGTTGGCTGGGAGATAGAGCCCGGCGCGCCGGCCAAACCGCCCAAGGGCACCGAGATGGTGATTCTCGACAGCGGGGCTGGTTTGCACGGCAAAAAGCTGGCGGCGCTGGTGTCCCGTGTGGAGCGCATTCTGGTGCCGATTCAGCCGTCTCCCTTCGACATGTGGGCGAGCGGAGAGTTTTTCGAGCAGCTGCTGGCGGAAAAGGCCGTGCGCAAGAACAAGGTTTTCATGGCGGTAGTGGGCATGCGGGTGGATCCGCGCACCCGCTCGGCCAAGGAGCTGGAACGTTTTCTTGAAAGTCACGATGTGCCGGTGCTCAGTTGGCTGCGCGACACTCAGCTGTATGTGCAGGCTGCCGCCAACGGTATGACCCTGTTTGATTTGCCCGCCTCCCGCACGGCCAAGGATCGCGAGGCCTGGAAGCCCATTTTGCACTGGTTGGGCGAGCCGGCCGCCACAGCCGTCGCGGCAGATTCCGGCAAAGACCCGGAGTGTTGGTTTGATAAATAATCTTCATGTGAAGAAATAATGCTTGACGCGAAGATAGTTGCAGCGTAGCTTGTATCCGTAATTGCGTGCGGCCCGGACGGGCGACGCAGGTACCACTGCACACGGGAGCCTATACGGCTCCCGCGTTTATTTGGGGCCCCTGTGTTTTCTTAATGAATCCGTCCGAAGGAATTACCGCATGATCAACACCGAACTCAACTATGGCGATGTTTACCTCGTCCCCAAGAAAACCATCGTGGATAGTCGCAAGGAGTGCGATACCTCGGTGCAATTCGGGCCTCGTCGTTTCGACATGCCCATCTATCCTTCCAATATGAAATCCGTGGTGTCCGCCGAAACCTGCGAGGCTTTTGCTCGTCTGGGGTGGTTCTACACCATGCATCGCTTCAATGTGGACGCCGCCGCGTTTACCGCGGACATGCAGTCCAAGGGCTTGTTTGCTTCCATCAGCGTGGGCGTCAACGAAGATACGCATGAGCAACTCAATGCGCTCAAGGCCGCGGGCCTCACGCCGGAATACATCACGCTGGATATCGCCAATGCCTGGTGCGTCAAGGCCGAGCGCATGATCAAGCACATCAAGCAAACCTTCCCCGGCAGCTTCCTGATTGGCGGCAACGTGGCCACGGCAGAAGCGGCCCGCGATCTGGAAAACTGGGGTTGCGACGCCATCAAGGCCGGCATTGCCGGCGGTCGCGTCTGCATCACCAAGAACAAGACCGGCTTTCATCGCCCGATGATCTCCACTGTGCGCGACTGTGCCTCTGCAGTCAGCGTGCCGGTGATCGCCGATGGCGGCATCGTGGAGCATGGCGACATGGCCAAGGCCATCGCTTGCGGCGCCAGCATGATCATGGCGGGCTCGCTGTTTGCGGGTTACGACGAGTCGGCGGGCGAAATCGTAGAAATCAATGGCAAGCACTACAAGGAGTACTTTGGCAGCGCCTCCCAGTTCAACAAGGGGGCTTATGTCAATGTGGAAGGCAAGAAAATCCTGGTGGAGTACAAAGGCAGCATTGGCAAATTGCTGCGCGAGTTGAAGGAAGATCTGCAATCGTCCGTCAGCTATGCAGGCGGTCGCGATCTGACCGCCTTGCGCGCCGTGCAGATGATTCAGGTGCATCGTTAAGCCATCTGGGCTGACAGACAAGAAAAACCCGCTGCGGCGGGTTTTTCATTTGCCGGAGTCAAAGGCTTGCGCTGGCCGCGGAATGTCTATGATGAAGTCAGTGAAAGCTTGTTAGAATGACGGGATTTGTATTTGCTTTTAAATAATTAAAAACTTTATAAGAAAATATATCAGATGAAGATCAATCTGCCTGTCACCACTACAGAGCGCATGGTCGACCCGGTCAATCCCATCGTTACCAAAACCGATGTGAAGGGCGCCATTACCTATGCCAACCGGGCCTTCATCGACATCAGCGGCTTCGAAGAGGCGGAGCTGCTGGGCAAAAACCATAATATCGTGCGCCATCCGGACATGCCGCCAGAGGCTTTCGCCGATTTGTGGGACACCATCAAAACTGGCAAACCATGGCGCGGGCTGGTGAAAAATCGCGCCAAGAACGGCGATTTTTATTGGGTGGAGGCTTATGTTACCCCGATCAGCGAGCATGGTCGCATTGTGGGCTACATGTCGGTGCGATCCGCACCGGAACGTGCCGAAGTCCAGGGGGCGGAGGCGCTTTACGCTGCCATTCGCGACAAGCGCGCCACTGTGCCGTCAACGCTGAAAAGCTATGCCAGTCGTTCGGATGTGCTGAAGATCGCCCCTTGGCTGGCTGGCGCCGGCAGCGTGCTGGCGATGGGCGCGCTGTTCTTGCCCGATACCATGCAGCCGTTGCGCGAGATTGTCGGCATGGCTGGCAGTGCGCTGGCGCTGGGTGCCGGTGTTTGGGGCTGGGTGCGGGTGTGTAAGGCCATGCATGTGCTGAATGACCGGTTTCTGGATTTGCGGGAAGGCCGGCTGGACCATGCCGTGCTGGTGCGAGAGGGCGGCTTGATTGGCCAGGTGTTGGCCTCGCTGGAAGCGATGCGCATTCATTTTCGTGCCACCATCGCCGATGTGATTCGCGCCGGCGGCGAAACCCACAAGCAAGCGGAGGCGCTCCGCATTGACATGCATTCTCTGGCGGTGCGCACGGGAGAGCAGCGTCACGGGCTGGATCAGATCAGCGTCAATATGGAGTCGCTCAGCATTGCAGTGCAAGAAGTGGTGAAGTTGGCCGAACGCAACCTGCAAGACTCCGCCGCCACTCAGCGTGTGGCGCAGGAGGGTAGGGAAACCATGAATGCCGCCACGCATGCGGCAGAGCGCGCGGTGGGAGTGGTCACCGAATCGCGCAATGCGATGGCCGAACTGGACGAAGCGATGAGTCGCATCCGCACCATGACCACGCTGATTCGTGAAATCGCCGATCAGACCAATCTGCTGGCGCTCAACGCCGCTATCGAAGCGGCCCGGGCCGGTGAGATGGGGCGCGGCTTTGCCGTGGTGGCGGACGAAGTGCGCAAGTTGGCCGAACGCACTACCAACACCACGGACTCCATTGGCGGCATCGTGGCGGAAATCGGCCGCATCACCCAGACCGCGGTGGGCAGCATGGATGCTACGGTGACCGAGGTGGGCGAGGTGAATGGTCAGATCGGCCTGTCTTCGGCCAACCTGCAGGGGCTGATCGAAGCCGCGCAGTCTTCCAGCCGACAGGCGGAAGAACTGGCGCAGGAGATGAGCAGCAAGTCCGACTCCATCAATGTGATGGCTGCCGCGCTTGAGCAACTGAACGCCCTGTCGGAACAAAATCAGGAAACCACTCACTCCGTGGGCGAGAGCGCACGTCATTTGGCGGATACGGCGCTGGATCTGGAGCATCTCACGGAAGATTTCCGCAAGTGGAGCACGCGCAACTGAGGTGCGGAGCCGAGTCGAGAAGGGCATGGTCTTGCGGCCATGCCCATTTTTTGCGACAAGAGGTTTCAGGCTGGCCGGCAGGCGACCCAAATGGAGGTTTCCAGCGCCATCACTGTCT
Organism: uncultured Aquitalea sp.; assembly: GCF_945957525.1. Lineage (GTDB taxonomy): Bacteria > Pseudomonadota > Gammaproteobacteria > Burkholderiales > Chromobacteriaceae > Aquitalea. Next base: position 116,397 of record NZ_CAMFLA010000002.1, read on the forward strand.
CGCCGTGCTGGTTGACGGTGGTCCAGCTGAATCGCACTACGCCAAAATCCGGTCTGCTGCCGGAGCGGCGCTGATCCAGTACGGTGAGTTCCGCTGTCAGCGTGTCGCCGGGGCGGGTTGGGCGCGGCCAGCGCATCTTGTCGATGCCCATGCCGATCAGGCCGTTGGCTACGGTGGAGAGCTCGCTTTCCACGACCAGGCGCATGGTGAGGCTGCTGGTGTGCCAGCCGGAGGCCGCCAGACCGTCGAAGAAGGTGTGGCGGGCTGCTTCCGGGTCGGTATGGAAGGGTTGGGGGTCGTACTGCTGCGCGAAACCGATGATGTCCGCCTCGCTGACAGTAACGCTGCCGGTGCTAAAGCGCCGGCCCGGGGTGAGGTCTTCGAAATAGAGCATGGTGACGTCAACGTAATGACAAAACGCCAGCCTACCGTTGGTGCGGTTTCAGGTCAAAGTCTTTGACGCTCACAGCCTGAGGGCGGTGATGAGATCGGCCTCCAGCGCCAGTACGGTCTTGTCGTCTTTCAAGCGCGGGCCTGAAATCAGGAAGGAGTCTTCCACGCGGCTGCCCAGCGTCATGATCTTGGCGGATTGCACGCTCAATTGATAATCGGCCAGTACTTTGGCGATGCGGGCCAGCAGGCCGGGGCGGTCGCCGGCCACGATGGACAGCACAAAGAAGTTGTCGCGATCGTCCGGGCGAATGAGCACCTGCGGGGCTATCGGGAAGTGCTTCAGGTGCCGGCTGATGCGGCCGTTGCCCGGCATGGCGATGGGCGCTTCCTGTTTGAGGCATTCAGCCAGTTCGAACTCGATGAAATTGATCATGTCGCGATAGTCGCCGTCATGATGCTCGGGCACGAATACATGGAAGGTATCCAGCGCGTAGCCATGCCGAGTGGTGTAGACCCGCGCGTCGGCGATGCTGTAATTGGTGCGGCCGAAAAAGACGCAGATGCGGGCAAACAGTTCCGGCCGGTCCGGCGTGTAGACCAGCACCTGGATGCCTTCGCGATCATCCGACAGGCGTGCGCGCACCATGGGCGCGTCCACATTGACGAAACGGTTGAGGATGCGCGCGTGCCAGGCGATTTCCTTGGCTTCGTGCCGCAGGAAGTACACGGTGTCGAGCTGCGACCACAGGCGCTGCTCCACCCCTTCAGGCACGGCGTAAAGGCGCAGCAGGCTCAAGGCCTGCGATTTGCGTTCTTCCAGTTCCGAGTTCAGATCCACTTCACCGCCGCGCAACAGGAAGCGCAGCGTGGCGTGGTAGAGGTCTTCCAGCAACTTGGCTTTCCAGGCATTCCACACTTTGGGGCTGGTGCCGCGAATATCGGCTACCGTCAGCAGGTACAGGGCGGCGAGGCGACGCGGCGTGCGGGTCAGTTCGGCGAAGCGCTGGATGGTGTCCGGGTCGTAGATGTCCTGCTTTTGGGCAATGCTGGACATGGTGAGATGTTCGCCCACCAGCCACACCACCAGTTCGGTGTCTTCGGCCGACAACTCGTGCTGTTCGCAAAATTCGCGCGCATCGGCCTTGCCCAGTTGGGAGTGGTCGCCGCCCCGGCCTTTGGCGATGTCGTGAAACAGGCCCGCCACGTATAGTACTTCCGGGCGCTCGAAGTCATTGATCAGGCGCGACAGGAAGGGGTATTCGTGATTGAAGGCGCTGATGGCGAAGCGGCGCAGATTGCGCACCACCATCAGGATGTGCTCGTCCACGGTATAGACATGAAACAGATCGTGCTGCATCTGGCCGATGATGCGGCCGAAGCCGGGCAGGTACTTGCCCAGCACGCCGTACAAATTCATGCGGCGCAGGCAGCGAGTCAGGCCGGGTTCGCGCAGCATCTGCATGAAAAGGCGGCGGTTTTCCGGGTCCTTGCGGAAGCGCTCGTTGATATGGCTGCGGGCATGCCAGAGGGCACGCAGCATGCGTGGCGCAAATCCGGTGAGGTCTGGATGGCGCTGCAGCATCAAAAAGGCTTCAAGGATGGCCGAAGGCTGGGTTTCGAACACGTCGGGCCTGCGGATGCCGAGCATGCCGTTGACCGAGTAGAAATTGTCGTTGAGGTTTTGCGTAATGCGCGGCACTTGCGAGTACAAGCGGCCGCGCAGGTTGGGCAGCAGGATGCCGTTGAGCTGGCTGACAGTTTTCGCCGCACGGAAATACAGCTGCATCACTTGTTCGCTGGCGCGTTTGGCGGGTGTGTCTTCAAGACCCCAGGCTTTGCCCATCTGTTGTTGCAGATCGAAAATCAGTCTGTCTTCGCGGCGACGGGCCAGAATGTGCAAGTCGATGCGCAAGCGCTGCAGCTGGCGGTCGCTATGGCGGATCAGACGTGCTTCGGCGTGGGTGAGAATACCGCGCTCCGCCAGGGCGTTCCAGTCGTCGCCCAGGCCGATGGCTTTGCTGATCCAGAGAATGGTGTGCAGATCGCGCAGGCCGCCGGGGCTTTCCTTGATGTTGGGTTCAAGGTTGTTGGTGACGCCAAAGTGTTTGGTATGGCGTTGCTGTTGCTCCAGTGTCTTGCCTTCGTAAAAGGCTACCGGGTCGCGCTGGCAGTCAAGTTGCCGGATCAGGTTTTGCCAGGGGAGAACCGCACCGGCGATGAGACGGTTTTCCAGCAGGTTGGTTTCAATGGTGATGTCTTTGGCTGCTTCGGTCAGGCATTCTGATGCGGAGCGCACGCTGTGGCCGACCTCCAGCCCGATGTCCCACATGCGGCCAATCAGCGCGGCGACCGACTCCTGCAGGAAAGCCGGGGCGTTTTCAGGCAGCAACACCAGAAGGTCGATATCGGAGCTGGGGAAGAGCTGGCCCCGGCCATAGCCGCCGACGGCGATCAGGCTGGCCTGATCGCCCAGCGCCGCCTCTCGCCACAGGGTCTGCAGCAACTCGTCCACCGCTTCGCTGTGCTGTTGCAGGTAGTCTTGCGGATTGCGCTCTGACTGATACCTCGCAGCCAGCTCCTGGCGGCGTTGTGTCAGCTGCTTGCGCAGCGCGGCGGCGGAGTCGGCAGCGGCGGCGTCCATGTCAGCGTCTTTCCTGTTTGAGGATGATGGCGATGCCGGCAAAGAGGAAAATCAGGGTCGGCAGGGTGGCGGACAGTACGGCGTTCCAGCTGTAGAGCAGCCCGAGGTGTCCGAACAGACGGTTGACGAAGTGAAAGCCGACGCCAAGGCAAATGCCGGAGAACAGGCGAACGCCAAGCTGGCCATGCCGGCGCTGCTGTGGCGTGAACGCCAGCGCCACCAGCGCCATGGAAACGCAGGCCAGCGGATAAAACAGTTTGCTCCACAGGGCGATGTCGTAGCGCTGGGTTTGCTGTTTGTTGGCTTTAAGGTGGTCGATGTACTTGATCAGGCTGAGTGCGGACATTTGCTCCGGCACCACCAGCAGCACATTGAGAATGTCCGGCTCGATGATGGATTTCCACTCGTAATGATCGCGGCGCGCGCTTTCCATCCGATCGGCATAGAGATGGGTTTCCTTGACGTTGTCCAGCTTCCAGGTTTTGGTGTCGCGGTTGAAAACGCCGCGTTCGGCCAACCTTGTCTGCGTCAGGGTAAAGCTCTCGTCGTAGGTATAGATGCGCACGCCCAGCAGGGTGCTGTCGGGTAGCATCTCATGCACATTGATGATGTTGTTGTTGTCCTTCACCCAGATGCCGGAGCGGAACTCTTGCGCCACCATGGAGTGCATAGCGGACAGCTTCATGCGCTCGGCCTGTTGCAGGGTGTAAGGGCTGACGAACTCGCCCAGTGTGATGGTCAATGCGGCAAAGCCGGTGCCGAAAATCAGCAGGGTGCGGGCAATCTGCCACAGCGTGATGCCGCAGGTGCGGATAACAGTGTATTCGCTGCTGGTGGCCAGTTGGGTCATGGCCACCATGCCGCCGATCAGCACAGCCAGCGGCATCAGTTCATAGGCATGCGCCGGGGCCTGCAGCAGGATGTAACCCAGCATTTTGCTGATGTTGTAGCTGCCCTGGTTGAGGTCAGGCACTTCGCGAATGATGTCGAAGAAGCCGTACAGGCCCAGTAGCGCGGCAAGGGTGAACAGGGTGGACTGGCTGAGCGCGCTGATGATGTAGCGATAGATCAGTTTCATCGGTCAGCGCCTCGCAACAACGATTTCATGGTGGTGGAGAAGTTGGCCGCGGGTTTGTCGCGGTATTTCAGCAGGAAGAGGGCAATCGCCAGTACGATGGCGTGCACCAGCAGAATGCTGGCCATGGGTACTTTGCCTTGCAAAATCCAGTTGCGTACCAAGGTTAGCGTGTTCTGGTACAGGAAGAATCCCATGAGTGCGGCGATCAGGTTGTAGGTATGACCGCTGCGCGGATTGAAATAGGACAGGGGAATGGCTAGCAGCGCCAGCAGGATGCAGCTCAGCGGCATGGATAGGCGCCAGGCCAGTTCTGATTTGTGCGACGGGTCTTTGCTGGCCAGCAATACCGACGTGGGCAAGGCTTGGCGATTGGTGGCCGGCGCCACCAGCTTTTGGCTGCCGCCAATCAGGACCGTGTAGCGCTTGAAGCTGCCAACTTCGTAGTCTGCCTGGCCGGGCTCGCCCACATAGCGCTTGCCGTCTTCCAGCACCAGCACGCGCTCGTTGTCCTGGTTGGCGGTGATGTAGCCGCGCTTGGCGAAGATGGTGGCCAGCTTGCCCTCGGTCATGTCCTGCATGAAGATATTGGTGGCCGCGCCATGCTCGCCGCTGTAGTCCTCGATGAAGTACACCTTGCTGGAGGAGGCGGATTCCTTGAATACGCCGGGCGAGATGGCGGAAATTTCCTCACGGCGCTTGATGATTTCCGCATAAGCCTGGCTGCGCTGCTCCGCCCAAGGGGCGACGAACAGCGAAATGCAGGCTACCAGCACGGCCAGCGGGATGGTGAAGCGCATCACAGGCCACACCCAGTCCTTGAGCGCGAGGCCGGAGGACAGCCATACGGCCATCTCATGATCCCGCCACAGACGGGTCATTACCACCATGACGCTGACAAATACCGTGAGAATCATCAGCAGGGGAAAGAGGCCGAGCGCCCAGAAGCCGATCAGCGCGGTGACCGCCTCGTTGGCGACCTGTCCTTCGGCGGCGCGGCCGAGCAGGTTGATGGCCTGAGTCGAGAGAATGATGGCGAGGAGCACGACGAACACGCCCAACGCGGTAAAAGTCAATTCTCGGGTCAGGCTTTTACGAAAAACCATTTATCTGTGCCTTTTTGACTTTTTATGACTTGCGTAGCGATAATTTGATTTGATAACTCTGAAACGCCGGTTTTGGCAAATTTCGGGATAGACACACTTTCTGTCTTCGCCATCGGAAAGCAGGGCATTCCAGCCAATAGCCTGCAGGGTTGCAGGCCTGTCGGGAAGCGGAAAAACAGACACTCGCACTACACGGGAGTACAAGATGGAATTTAACATAAAAAGCGGCAGCCCGGAAAAGCAGCGCGTCGCCTGCGTCATCGTCGGCGTCTATGAATCGCGCAAGCTCACTTTCGCCGCCGACCTGCTGGATCGCATCTCCAACGGCTTCATCAGCGACGTCATTCGCCGCGGCGACATGGAAGGCAAACTGGGCAGTACGCTGACCCTGCATTCGGTGCCGCATGCCCTGTGCGATCGCGTCATGCTGGTGGGCTTGGGCAAGGAACGCGACTTCCGCGCCAAGGAATACCGCGAGGCGGTACGCAGCTCGGTGCGCGCCCTCACGCAAACCTCCGCCACGGAGGCAGTCAGCTATCTGTCCGAACTCACGGTCAAGAAGCATGACGTGGAATGGATGATCGAGCAGGCCACCGTGGTAACGCTGGATGTGCTGTATCGCTTTGACCGCTTCAAGAGCAAGAGCGACGATCAGGCCAAAGAGCCGCGCAAACTGACGCTGGCAGTGCCCCGTCGCAGCGACTTGGCTGATGGCGAGAAGGGTCTGCTGCGCGGGCTGGCCATCGGCAACGGCATGAAGCTGGCCAAGGATCTTGGCAACCTGCCGCCGAATGTCTGCACCCCCACCTATCTTGCCGAAGAGGCTGGCCGCATCGCCGAGGCCTTCGGCGTCGGTCTCGAAGTGTATGATCGCGCCCAGATCGAAGAGCTTGGCATGGGTTCTTTCCTGTCCGTCGCGCGGGGCAGCGTGCAGGAACCACGGCTGATCGCGCTCAAGTATCAGGGCGCGAAAGACAAGAACGACAAACCCATCGCCCTGGTGGGCAAGGGCATTACCTTTGATTCCGGCGGCATTTCCCTCAAGCCGGGCGAAGGCATGGATGAAATGAAGTACGACATGTGCGGCGCGGCCTCGGTCTTGGGCGCGTTCCGGGCCGTGGCGGAGATGAAACTGCCGATCAATCTGGTGGCCATCGTGCCCGCCTGCGAAAACATGCCGGCCGGCAATGCCGTCAAGCCGGGCGATATCGTGACCAGCATGTCGGGCCAGACCATCGAAGTGCTCAATACCGATGCCGAAGGTCGTCTGATCCTGTGCGACGCGTTGACGTTTGCCGAACGCTTCAGTCCCAGCACCGTGATTGACGTCGCCACCCTTACCGGCGCCTGCGTCATCGCCTTGGGTCATATCGCCACCGGCCTGTACAGCAATCAGGACAGCCTGGCGCGCGAACTACTCGCCGCCGGCGAGGAAGTGGCCGACCGCGCTTGGCACATGCCCCTGTGGGACGAATACCAAGAGCTGCTGAAGAGCCCGTTTGCCGACATGGCCAATATCGGTGGTCGCCCGGGCGGCAGCATCACCGCAGCCTGCTTCCTGTCGCGCTTTGCCAAGGCGTATGACTGGGCGCATCTGGACATCGCCGGCACGGCCTGGAAGAGCGGCAAGGACAAGGGCGCTACCGGTAGGCCGGTGCCGTTGCTGGTGCAATTCTTGCAAGACCGCGCCGACATCGCCCTGGGCAATGTGGTACGTCGCGGTCGCCCGCGTCGCGAGGCCCCGGAAGCGGTGGAAGATGACGCGGATTGATTTTTACACCAATGTGGCGCAGCCGCAGGACTTCGCCTGCCGGCTGTCCGCCACGGTGTTTCGCAAAAAAGAGCGCCTGCTGGTCTGGCTGGACGACGAGCGGGCGCTCGACACTTTCAGCAACCGGTTGTGGTGCATGGACGATACCGCTTTCATCGCCCATTGCCGCCTGGGCGCTGCCGAAGCAGATGAGACGCTTATTTGGCTGACGGCGTCCCTGCCGGTTGACCTGCAGCATCCCGTGCTGCTGAATCTGGGGTCAAAATTACCCGCCAACCCGGACCATTTTTCTCGTATTCTGGAAATCGTCGGTAACGATGAACACTCCCTCGCCGTGGCGCGGGAGCGATTTCGCGAATACCGGTCCCGCGGGTATGACATTCAACACCATGACATGAGCCAAAAGTGACCATGACCGAGTCGCCCAAGCCTGATCTGCCTTCCTGGGACGATCTGGACCTCCCCGTGCTGAGCGATGTGGTGGACGAGACGCACGTCCCCACGTTGAGCGAAGAGGCTCTGGATGTGCCCGAGTTTGACTTCTCCAGCGAGCTGGATGCCCTGCAGCAAAGCGTTGCCGTGCCTGAAACCGGCATGGCTGAGCTGGAAATCCCCGAACTGACGCTGGAAGATCTGGATGTCAGTCCGCCGTCGCCGGGCGCGCTCGATCTGGGCACCTTGCCCTCACTGGACCTTTCCGTGCCGGTGGCCGGTGAGCTGACCCTGGACGATGTGCTGCCGGACCTGGGCAAGCCCGTGCGGGCGGAGCCTCCCGCAACGGCGCTGTTTCAGCCGCCCGCGCCGGTAGCGATTGCACAGTCGCTGCCGGAAATGCCGGCGGTGGCGGTAGATGGTTTTGAATTCACGTTGGACGAAGAGCCTGGGCAGACGGACTCCTTCGCCGGCATGCAAGTTAGCTGGGACGCGCCCGCTGAGCCTGCTGCTGCCGCGCCGGTAGAGTTGGTGCATCATGTGGCCGGCGAATCCAATGTGGCGGACGGCCTGGATCAGTTGCTTTCCAGCCTCAACGCGCTGCAAGGCGATGTGCCGCCGGAGGAGGCGGTAAATCACTTGCTGGCCGACGCGGAGCCTGGCGATGCTGTTTGGCCTGCACCGGATAATGTCTTGTCGCTGCCGCATGTTGAGGCAAGCCATGAGGCGGCGCACGAGCTGGCCTCTGCCGGTTTTGCCGCGGAGATGCCTGAGGCTGCGGCCTCTACGCCGGAAGAGGCATTGCCTGTCTTGTCGCTTGAGGCGCACGAGGCGGAATCAGTATTGCCGCCTCAAGCCGCGGCAGGCGAGCCGCCGGAGGTCGTGGCAGGGCGCCAGCCCGCCGCCGAAACCGCGCAGCTTGTGCCGGAAAGTCATGCCTTTTCGGAGTCTCACGCCGTTGCCGGCGACTTGCCGACGCTGGAGCATGCTTTTGATGCCGGCGTTTCGGATATGCCCGCAGCCATCGAGCATATCTCCTTGGACAGTCTGCCCACCGGTGTGCTTGGCGGTGGTTTGGGACTGGCCGCGGCATACGAGGCGGAAGCGCCCACGTCCGCCGAGCCGGTGCTGCATCACCCGCTGGACGAGGTGCTGCGTGCTGCTGAGGCGACGTTGGCCGAAGAGCGGAAGGGTATGACACCCGTCCCCGCGGTCGATGCGCCAGATGAAGATGAATGGACGCCGGCCAGTGAGGTGGATCACCAAAGCGAAACCGAAGACCCTTTGCAAGAAGGCCTGCCGCAAACTGGTCTGGAGCGTCGCGTACCGGATAGCCTGAGTGCGCCGTCGCCGCAACTATTGCATCCGCCTCATCTGGATGCGGCTGCGCCTGTCGCGGAGGAGATGCGCGCCAGCGAGGAGTGGCCTGCCGCGCATGAAGTGGGGCGTGAAAACGAGGCTGAGACAGAAGCCGAGGCTGCGCCGCCTGCTCCCGTGTCGATGCAAGTGGATACCTTGTTTGGCGAATCGCCTTTCGCTAGCGAGCGTGCGGCTGCCTTGCAGGCGTCAAGCCCACTTGAGCCTGAGCATGCCTTGCCGGTTGCCGCAACACCGGATGCGTTACCGGTACTGAGCGAGGAACCGGCGCTGGACGCTGCCGTAGAGCTTGTGCCGCAAGACGCACCGGCTGAGGTTGAGGCACCGGCCACCCCGCAAGCCATGTTGGCCGAAATCGATGAGCCCGAGCCGCAAGCCTTGCCGATACTGACTGAAGAGGCGGCAAGCGACCATGTGGACGAGCCGTTTGCGCTGGAGGCAGGTGTGCTGGCCGGGGGCGCGATGGCGCTGGCGGCAGCTGGCGTGGCCCAGGTGGCTGGTCAGGACGCTGTTGTGCAAACGGATACGGCGCGCAAGGGTGTTTCCGTGCTGAGCGTTTCCGCTATGAGTTCCCAAGCGACTTCAGCGCAGATGATGCAGCCGCAGTCGCAGGATCACACCATTGCAGTGGTGGACGAAAAGGCGCTGGTGGATGCCATGTATGAAAAACTGCTGCCGCGCATGAAGGTGGAGCTGACATTGTGGTTGCAGGACGCGCTGGAAATGCAGGCCAAGAGCATGCTGTCCGGCGTGATGCAGCAGCTCAAGGAAGATTACGACATGTTGTTTGGCGACACGCTGCGGGAGAGCCTGCGACAGGCCATCATCGCGCTGGGCCGCGAGCAACAGGATGAACAGGATAAAAGGGAAGGTAAGCACTAATGGGTCACAGGCTTTCGCGCATCGTTACGCGCACCGGCGACGATGGCAGCACCGGTCTTGGCGACGGTAGTCGCGTCGGCAAGGACTCCTTGCGCATTCAAGCCTTGGGCGATGTTGACGAGCTCAACTCCGTGGTGGGTCTCTTGTTGGCAGAAGACTTGCCGGCTGACGTGTCCGACCGCCTGCTTGCCGTACAGCATGATCTGTTCGATCTGGGCTCCGAGCTGGCTGTGCCCGGCTACGAAGCCTTGAAAGAAAACCATGTAGCCATGCTTGAGACCTGGGTTGGCGAAATGAATGAACACCTGCCCATGCTCAAAGAGTTCATCCTGCCCGGCGGCAGCCGGCAGGCTGCCTTGTCCCATCAGGCGCGCTCGGTCTGCCGCAGAGCGGAGCGCTCTGTCGTGGCGGCCGCGCGAGAGGCGGAAGTCACCCAGGCGGCGCGTCAGTACCTAAACCGGCTATCGGACGCGCTGTTTGTGCTGGCGCGACATCTCAACAAGCATCTGGGTCGCCCGGACGTGCTGTGGCAGCCGCATCGTCGGGATGCCTGAGTCTGTGCGCTGTGCTTGCTGCTCAGTCTTTACTGAACTGATGGTCTTGTCATGAATCGTGCCGACTTCGACGCAGCCTCTTACCCCTGGATTCGCGAGGCGTTGCGTGACAGCAACCAAGCCTTGCGGGGGGCGGAAAAGGCGGACTTTTCGCTGTTGTTGGATGAGACCGGCGAATTCTTGCCCGGCGTCAGCGCGCAGCGCAGCTGTCCGATGTGCGATCAGCCTTCCGCAAGCGCGACCGAGCTGTTTGTGGCGCACGGCATGCATATCATGCGCTGCGCTGCTTGCGACTTTATCTACAGTCGCGAGGTGATCCTGCCTGAGGCCGAGCGCGCCCGTTATCGGCATAGCCAGTCCAGTCAGGCCAACCAGGCCCTGAAAGCCAATGAAGCTTACGCGTTTCTGGAAAAGAAAAAGTCCGAATACATTGTGTCGGTGCTGGAGCAGTTTGCCGCGCCGGGACGACGTTTGCTGGACGTTGGTTGCTCCAACGGCGCCTTGTTGGCCGAAGCGGCAAGCCGGGGATGGCAAGCTGTGGGCATCGAACTTGGCGCCACGGCGGTAGCCGTGTGTCGCGAGCGTGGGTTGAACGTGGCTCAGGGGTGTTTTCCGCAGGATTTGCCGGCAGGCTGGCGAGATCAGGACGTGGTGGTGCTGCTGGATGTGCTGGAGCACCTGCCTGAGCCACGACAAGCTATGTCGGCGATGACGGACTGTCTGAGAGATGGCGGCCTGTTGTTGGTGCAGGTGCCTAATCAGCATAGCCTGCTGTTGCAGATCGAGCAGGCCGGCAACAACAATTACTGTCATGGGCACTGGAGCTACTTTACGCCAGTCTCCCTGCAACGGTTGATGGATGGTGCGGGTTTTGACTGTCTGCGCTTGGAAACCTACATCAGCGAACTGGATCGCGTACAAGCGCATGATGCGGCGCGGGTGGCGGCTGCATGGCAAGCGATGGGCGGCGACGAGCCGTTGACTGCTGAGGCAATGTGGCGGCGGGGGGTGGGCTACAAGATTTTTGGCGTGTTCCGCCGCAGGCGCGGAGCAACAGGATTGTCCTTCTAAACCAGCACATGCATGACAAAGCCCGCGCAAGCGGGCTTTGTCATGCTGGGGGCGAATAATATGGGTTTAGTGCGCGATCAGTGTTTCTTCCTCGGTACCGGCGCCGATGCAATCCAGCGTTTCCAGCCACGCCAGCAAGCGCGAGGCGGTTTTATCCCAGTGGGTGTCCAGCATCATCATGTGACCCATGTGCGGCAGAATTTCCGCGCTCACATCCAGGCGCTCAGCGGTGGCTACGACATCCTGCGGCGAAATCAGCGCGTCGTCCGCCGCGCCCAGCACCAGCGTGGGGAGTGGCGCGATGGCGCGAATGCCAAGCGGATTCACCAGTGTCATGTCCATCACCGCGCGTTGGCTTTCTTGCTGGCAGTGCTGCATGAGGTAGTCAACGGTATCGTCCGGCGCGTCGGGGGATAGCAGCATTTCCCGCAGCTCTTCCGCCGCCGGGTCGTAGCGGCCTTGCTGGTAAAGGTTCAGCCCCAGCAGCATGGCCGGAGCCTGCGCCATCAGGCGCAGGCTGGAGGAAGCCAGTCCGTTGGGCGGCACCGAGGCGAGAAAAGCCGCTGCGGGCAGGCGATGATGGGTCAGATACTGTTGCAGCACAAAGCCGCCCATGGAGTGGCCGATCATGATGGGCGCGGCGCGCAAGCGCTTTACCGCGGCGCCAAGATTGCGCACGTAGTCGTCGATGCTGACTGCCGCCAGGTACTGATGGCCGTCACTGTCGCCGTGGCCTTCCAGGCTGAGGGCCCAGCAGTCAAAGCCGCGTTCGGCAAACCAGGGCATGAAGTGGCGCTGCCAGCACCAGGCTGCGCAAAAAGCGCCATGGACGAACAAAAGGGGTGGCGATTCGCGCGCCACCCCTTTGGCCGCCTCGTGCAACAACTCGAGGCGTGGCTGCATTACAGCACCTCGCCGGCGTGGTCCGCCAGCCGCGAGCGTTCGCCGCGCTGCAAGGTGATGTGGCCGGAGTGCTCCCAACCCTTGAAGCGGTCCACCACGTAAGTCAGGCCGGAGCTGCCTTCGGTCAGATACGGCGTGTCGATTTGCGAGATATTGCCCAGACACACCACCTTGGTGCCAGGGCCAGCGCGGGTGATCAGTGTTTTCATCTGTTTGGGCGTCAGGTTCTGCGCCTCGTCGATGATCAGGTACTTGTTGAGGAAGGTGCGGCCGCGCATGAAGTTGAGCGATTTCACCTTGATGCGAGAGCGAACCAGATCGCGGGTGGCGGCCCGGCCCCAGTCGCCGCCATCGTCGTCGCTCTTGTTGAGCACGTCGAGGTTGTCTTCCAGAGCGCCCATCCAAGGGGCCATTTTCTCTTCTTCGGTGCCTGGCAGAAAGCCGATATCTTCGCCCACGGGTACGGTAACGCGGGTCATGATGATTTCGGAGTAATGCTTTTGCTCCAGCGTCATCGCCAGGCCGGCAGCCAGCGTCAGCAGTGTCTTGCCGGTGCCCGCTTGCCCCAGCAGCGTGATGAAGTCTACTTCCGGATCCATCAGCAGGTTGAGGGCGAAATTCTGTTCGCGATTGCGCGCGGTGATGCCCCAGACATTGTTCTTCTGGTGGCTGTAATCTTTCAGCGTTTGCAGGACGGCAGTCTTGCCTTCCACCTGGATGACTCGCGCCTGCAGGGGCTGCGGGCCTTCCTGCCAGATCATCTGGTTGACGTGCAGATTGACTACGTCCGGACCCTTGATCTTGTAATAGGTGCGGCCTTGCTCCTGCCAGGATGTTATGTCCTTGCCGTTGCGGTCCCAGAACGCACTGTCGATTTCGCGCGTGCCGGTGTACAGCAGGTCGGAGTCTTCCAGTACCTTGTCGTTGAAGTAGTCTTCAGCAGCCAGGCCCAGCGCGCGCGCCTTGATGCGCATATTGATGTCTTTGGACACCAGAATCACGGCGCGGCCGGCGTAAAGATCTTGCAGCGCCATTACGATGCCGAGGATCTGGTTGTCCGCCTTGCCAACGGGCAAAGAAGGCGGCAGCACGCTGTGAATGGCTTGTGTCTGCAGAATCAGCTTGCCGACGGCGGCGTCGCGGCTGGCGCTCTTGAGGGAGATGCCCTCGTCGATTTTCTCTTCCGCGCCACTGATGATGTCATCAAGGAAGCGGCTGGCCTGACGCGCATTGCGGGCCACTTCGGACATGCCCTTCTTGTGGGTGTCCAGTTCTTCCAGGGTGATGATGGGGATGAACACATCGTGTTCTTCAAAGCGGTACAGACAGGTAGGGTCGTGCAACAGAACGTTGGTATCCAGAACAAACAACTTGGTGGCCTTGCTCTTTTTGCGGCTTACCATGATGGACCCCTTGATCAGTGCAGGACCCGGCGACAGGGCCGGGCGTCTGCGTTTAGAGAGTTTTGACGAAGGCGAGCACTTCTTCTGCGTGACCGGGCACTTTCACGCCTCGCCATTCCCGCGCCACCTTTCCGTCGGCGCCGATGACGAATGTGCTTCGCTCTATGCCCCTTACCTGTTTGCCGTACATATTTTTCATCTTGATGACAGCGAGGAGGTTACAAACAGTTTCCTCCGAATCGGACAGCAGTTCAAACGGCAGTTCCAGCTTGGCTTTGAAGTTTTCGTGGGACTTCAGGCTGTCGCGGGACACACCCACTACGTCTGCGCCGGCAGCGGCGAAGTCGGCGTAAAGATCGCGAAACGCCATGCTTTCGTTGGTGCAGCCAGGTGTGTTGTCTTTGGGGTAGAAGTAGATGACCAGCGGTTTGGCGGCGCTGGACAAGGTGAAAGTTTTGCCCGAAGTGGCGGGCAAAGTGAAGTCGGGGCAGAGATTGCCTGACATGCATGACTCCTGTGCGTGGTTGATGTTGTTGGAGTGCATCCGCCTTGCCTTCAGCTTAGCGGAAAAAATCCGTCCTTGTCATCCGCCATCCCTCATGTCGGCCGGCTGGCTCTGATGCCTGCGGATGAGCACCAGCAAGGCTCCGTCGCCGCCCATGGTTTCATCGGCCTGGCAGTAGGCCAGTACCTCGGGGTGATGACTGAGCCAGGAGCGCACCAGCTTTTTCAGTATGGGCTGCCCGTTGGAGCCAAACCCTTTGCCATGAATGATCCGCAGGCAGGGCCCCCGATGACGGGCGCGATGCAGAAACAAGGCTAGCGCTTCTTGCGCCTGATGCCTGTCCATGCCGTGGAGGTCCAGCTGCGCGCCCACCGGCCAGTTGCCGGTGCGAAGCTTGCGCAAGGTTTGTGCGGGTATGCCTGGGCGGGTGAATTGAGCCTGCTGCTCGATGGGTTCGAACAGGCCGATCATGTGCCGCCAGACTTCATCCTCGGTCAGTTCCGACATGGGAGAGGTTGCGTGCCGGTGCTTGGGGTGAGGGCTGGGGCGGGGCGGGGCGGGGTGATGGCGTGCGGTGGCGCGCAGCGGTTTGACGTCGCTGAAGAGTAGCCGGAAATCCGGTTCCGCTTCTTGCTGTTTCGCTGCGGCAAGGTTGGCCGAAGACCGGGCGGGCGCGCTGTCGCGCACCTGCCCGCGGATGACCTTCAAAGAGTCCTTGAAGGTTTTCAAGAGACTTACTTCAGGCTGTCGAGATAGCGCTCGGCATCGAGCGCAGCCTGACAACCGGAGGCGGCGCTGGTAACAGCCTGACGGTAGATGTGGTCCTGCACATCGCCAGCGGCGAACACGCCTTCCACGCTGGTCAGGGTAGCATTGCCTTCGCGACCGCCTTTGGTGATCAGGTAACCCGTGGCGTCCATTTCCAGCTGTCCCTTGAAGATGTCGGTATTGGGCTGGTGACCGATGGCGATGAAGACGCCCATCAGCTTGATGTCTTCGGTGGTGCCGTCATTGAGCTTGATGCGCGCGCCGGTCACGCCGCTGTCGTCGCCCAGTACTTCATCCAGGTTGGCATTCAGCTTGAGGGTGATCTTGCCTTCGGCCACGCGAGCCATCAGCTTGTCCACCATGATTTTCTCGGCGCGGAAGCTGTCGCGGCGATGAATCACGGTGACGTGACGGGCGATGTTGGCCAGGTACAGTGCTTCTTCCACGGCTGTGTTGCCGCCGCCCACGACTGCGACGTCCTGATTGCGGTAGAAGAAACCGTCGCAAGTGGCGCAAGCGGAAACGCCCTTGCCAGAGAAGGCTTGCTCAGAGGGAATGCCCAAGTACTTGGCGGAGGCGCCGGTGGCGATGATCAGCGCGTCGCAGGTGTACTCGCCGGCATCGCCCACAAGGCGAATGGGCTTTTCGTGCAGGTGGGTGGTATGGATGTGATCGAAGATCATTTCCGTGCCGAAGCGTTCGGCGTGTTGCTGGAAACGCTGCATGAGCTCCGGGCCCATCACGCCGTTGGCGTCGGCCGGCCAGTTGTCCACTTCAGTAGTGGTCATCAGTTGACCGCCTTGCGCAAGGCCGGTGATCAGAACCGGCTTGAGGTTGGCGCGGGCGGCGTAAACGGCGGCGGTGTAGCCGGCTGGACCGGAACCGAGAATCAGGAGGGGGCTGTGACGGGTGTCGCTCATCGTGTTGTTCCTGTTTTGGTCGTTTGAGCGCTCATTTTAGCAGCATTGCCATGACAAATCGGCTGTCGGCGTCTACACTCGCAAATGAACGCAGTAATCAGTAGAGGGAGGTGGGGGCATGAACGGATTAAGTCAAGTGAGTGGTCAGAATGTTTCTTCGGCCAATGAAATCTATGCGCTGAAGAAATCACTACAGGCCAATGGTCAGTCTGTCCTCTCATTGCTGGACGGCGCAAGCCAGAATGCCGCGCAAATCAACCAGACAGTAAATCCGTCCCATCTGGGGCAGAATGTCGATATCAAAGCCTGATCTGGCTTGGTGTGAGACAGTGAGAAAGGCAGCTTCGGCTGCCTTTTTGTTTTGCTGTAAGAACGGATTGTCCTGCGCGACTCACGCACAAGGAGGTGGCGCAATGAGACGAGCGATAGCGCTGATGTGTTTGTGGGTCGGCTTGGCGCGGGCCGGCGGAGCTGTGATGGTGCCAGGCTGGGCGGCCTATCAGTCTGGTGATTATGCAACCGCTGTCAAACAGTTTCAGGCGGCGGCCGTGCGGGGCGACCGTGTGGCGCAATATGACTTGGCAATGATGTACTGGCGCGGCGAGGGCGTAGGTGTGGACAAATCGGCTGCACTGGCATGGTTGGAAAAATCAGCAGCGAACAGGCTGTCGTCGGCTGAGTTTGCGCTGGGGCAGGTTTATGAGTCCGGCGACGGCGTGGTCAAGGATCTTGTCAAAGCGACGCTGTGGTTTGAAAAGGCTGCGGCGCAGGGTCATCGAGATGCACAGGTCAGCGCCGGGACGCAATACTATCTTGGGCGCGGAGCAGTGCAGGATTATCGCAAGGCAGCGCACTGGTATTTGTTGGCTGCCAAGCAAGGAGATGTAGGCGCGCAGTATCTGGTGGGCAGCATGTACGAGCATGGCGATGGTTTGCCGAAGGATTGGAAGCTGGCGGTGAAGTGGTATGCCGCCGCTGCGGCGCAGGGCGATGTCGGTGGCGGCGTGAAAGCCAGGAGTTTGCAGGCGGAGCATGCCCGTTGAATGAAATGTGGCTTTTTAATGAACAAAGCCCGGCTTCGGCCGGGCTTTGTTCATGGTTCAGTGCGGAGTCAGGCGCGCTCCGCGACCCGGTTGCGGGTTGGCGGGCTGGTTTGCAGCAGGGATTGGTTGTCCTGATACTGGGCTACGGCAAGTTGCCCGCTGCTCTTCTGGTTTTCCAGCGAGCGCTGGGACGGCGTGGGCGCGGTTTCTTGCGGCTTGTTTTGCGCCGACTGCTGCTCTGACTCCTGCTTGCGAGTACCGTTGCTGGCGCTGCTTTGCTTGGCGTCTTGCACTGCGGCGGAGGAGATTGACTCCACCTGAGCTGCTGCCGGGCGGGCGCTGATGCTTTGTTCGCGCGCGCTGACCTGGTTGCTCTGGCTTGCCGCCAGCTGGCTGGCAAGCTGTTGCGCCACCTCGTCGCGATTGCGGCTTTGCTGTGATCGGCTGCTGGAAGTGGTTTGCGTTGCCTGCTGGTTTTCCTGCCGCTGAGTGACAGCCTGGGTGCGGGTGCTGGGTTCGGAGGACGTGCTGGCGGCGCGCGTTTCTTGCGCATTGCGCGCCGACTGCAGTTGCGCATAGGCTTGCGCCGACTGGCTGGCGATGCTGCTGACGCTGTTCATGGCTGTCCTCCCGCGGTTCTATCTTTATGATTCTAGAACAGATTTCGCTGTTTGTGCACCCGGAGGCCCGATTACTTGAGCACAACCAGCGCCAGCATGCGTTCGGCCAACGCATCCACGCTTAATTCGCCGTCGGAGCGATACCATTGTACTGACCAGTGCAGGCTGCCAAGCAGCGTGCGACGCAGCAGGCGCGTGTCGTTCTTCACCAGACCTTCTGCCGCCGCTTCGTCCAATACTTCCTGCCACAGCGCCTCATAGCGGTCGCGCAGAACGATCAGGCCGGGCTTGGCGGCTTCGGACACGCTGCGCCATTCGTAAAGCATCACTTCCAGCGCTGCCTGGTTGTCGCCCAGCAGGGAGTTGAGGTGTACGTGAAACAGTGCGGACAGTTTGTCCCGCGTGCTGCGCGCACGGGCAATGGCCGCACCAAGTTGCTCTGTGGTGGCGGTGATGCCAAGCGCCATGACGGCGACCAGAATTTCTTCCTTGGTGCGGAAGTGGTAGAAAAGGCTGCCGGACTGTAGTCCTACCGCATTGCCGAGGTCGCGAACTGTAGTGCGCTCATAGCCCTGGTCGCGAAACAGTCGGGCGGCTGCGCGCACAAGCTCCATGCGGCGGCTGTTTTCTTCCGGCGGATTGTTCTTGTCTTGGTTGTTCATTATTCGGTAGCCGATGGGTTGGCTGCTTGTTCCTTTGCCGGCAGGAGGCGTTGCGCGGCTTGCCAGACCATATCCGGCATCAGGTTTTCCAGGCAGTGGGTATGTTTGTAAGGGCACTGCCGTTCAAAGCAGGGGCTGCATTCCAGTCCTAGACTAACGATGGCCGCATTGTCAGACAAGGGTGGGGTGAAGTCGGGGCTTGATGAGCCGTACAGCGCGACCAGCGGTTTGCCCAATCCAGCGGCCACATGCATCAGGCCGGAGTCGTTGCAGACTGCCAATGCGCACAGGCCCATCAGGTCGATGGCTTCTTCCAAGCCTGTGCGCCCACACAGATTGATGGCCTTGCCGTCCGCCAGGCGGGTAATGTCGTCGCCGATTTCCTTGTCTTTGCCGGAGCCGAACAGCCAGACCGCATGACCGGCGGCGTCAAAACGCTTGGCCAGTTCTGCAAAGTGGCGGGCGGGCCAGCGTTTTGCCGGGCCATACTCGGCGCCGGGGCAGAAGGCGAGCACCGGGCGCGAGATATCCAGGCCAAGCCTTGCTGCTGTGGCGTGCTGCGCCGCGCTGTCTACTGTTAACGAGGGGTGGGCGATGGGGCGTTGCAGCGCTTGTTTGCGCTCTTCTGCAAGGGCGCAGAAGCGCTCCACCATCATGGGCAGTGCTTGTTCGTCCAGTTCGCGGGCGTCATTGAGTATCCAGTAGCGGGATTCGCCAATGAAGCCTGTACGCAGCGGAATGCCGGCGAAAAGGGGGATCAGCGCCGACTTGATGGAGTTGGGCAGTACGATGGCCTGGTCGAAGCGCTCGCGCGCCAGTTGGCGCGCTGTCCGCCAGCGATCACCAAGGCGCAGCGCGCCGTGACCGAAGGGGTTGAGATGGGCCTTGGCCACTTCCGGCATGCGCTCAAGCAGCGGCAGCGTCCAGGAGGGGGCAAACACATGCAGCTCGAGGCCCGGGTGTTTCTCGTGCAGTCGTTGGTACAGCGGTTGCGCCATGACGCTGTCGCCTACCCAGGAAGGGCCGATTACCAGAATCTTCTTTTTCATCTTCCGTTTCCGCTGTGGGACGGTGTCCTCGCGGCAAAGCAAAAAGGTGCGACCTATGTCGCACCCTTGGTTTTGTCTTGATCGGCGAGGCTGTTTAGTGGTGACCGCCGGCCGGCCCGATCAGCTTGTAATGGGTGCCGCAGTAAGGGCAGAGCGCTTCGCCGGTCTTGTGCACGGGCAAGAAGACGCGGGGGTGGGAGTTCCACTTCACCATGTCCGGCATGGGGCAATGCAGCGGCAGGTCCTTGGCGGTGACTTCAATGGTGCGTTGGGTGTTTTCTTTCAGTTCGGACATTGCTTTTCCTTGTCGGGCCGGCGGTGGCCGGCCCAGCATGCGCTAAATAACGGGTCAGGCGACGTAGGTGAGCCAGTGCTCGTGTTCGGCGTCCTGTCCCTTGACGATCTTGAAGTAACGATCCTGGATGGCTGCGGTGATCGGGCCGCGTTTGCCTTCGCCAATGGCGCGGCGATCCAGTTCACGAATCGGGGTGACTTCCGCAGCGGTGCCGGTGAAGAAGGCCTCGTCAGCGCTGTAGACTTCATCGCGGGTGATGCGTTTTTCGATGACTTCCAGGCCCTGTTCCTTGGCGATTTGCACCACGGTGTCGCGGGTGATGCCTTCGAGGGCGGAGGTGAGGTCCGGGGTGTAGATCTTGCCCTTGCGGATGATGAAAATGTTTTCACCCGAGCCTTCCGCCACAAAGCCGTCCACATCCAGCAGCAGGGCTTCGTCGTAGCCGTCGGCGGTGGCTTCGTTGTTGGCAAGGATGGAGTTCATGTAGTTGCCGTTGGCCTTGGCCTTGCACATGGTGATGTTGACGTGGTGGCGGGTGAAGGAGGAGGTCTTCACGCGGATGCCTTTTTCCAGGCCTTCATCACCCAGGTAGGCGCCCCACGGCCAGGCGGCGACGATGACGCGCACGTCGTCCTTCTTCGGCGCCACGCCCAGTTTGCCGGAGCCGTAGAAGGCCATCGGACGGAAGTAGCAGGACTGCAGCTTGTTGGCTTTCACCACGTCAAGGTGAGCCTGATTGATGGCTTCCTTGCTGAAGGGCAGGTCCATGCCGAGAATCTTGGCGGAGCGGAACAGGCGGTCGGTATGGTCTTGCAGGCGGAAGATGGCCGGACCCTTGGGGGTTTCGTAAGCGCGCACGCCTTCGAATACGCCCATGCCGTAGTGGAGGGTGTGGGTCAGCACATGGGTGGTGGCGTCGCGCCAGTCAACCAGCTTGCCGTCATACCAGATGAATCCGTCACGATCTGCCATCGACATCTTGATGCTCTCCGTCTTGTGTTTTGTATCCCGCGATTATACCTGCGGTCGGCCGCTTGTGCAGCCTTGCGTCATGCTTCCGCAGCTTGGCCGAAGACGGCCTGCCACAGCGAGGAAACTTCGCGGTAGTAGTGCCGCAGGGTGTCGTCCACTTCCACCGTGCCGTGTTCGTTCAGCCGTGCGGCGTGTTGCAATTTGCGGTAGTGGCGATAGGCAGAACGCGCCTCTTCCGCATGGTGGCGGCTGATCAGGCCTGTTTCCGCCGCCACGCCCAGCAAGGCGATGGTGCCGGTATTGCCGGTGAGGGCGGGGATGGCGGCGGCATGAGCCAGAATCAGGTATTGCACGATGAATTCGACATCGATGATGCCACCGCGCGCGTGCTTGATGTCGCTCTCTTTGGCCGGATGGGTTTCCAGCATGCGGCGGCGCATGTCGGTAACCTCCTTGCCCAGTGCTGCCGGGTCGCGCTGTTGCGTCAGCACCTCATGGCGGATGGCTTCGAAGGCGTCGCCAATGGCGCGGTCGCCAGCGGCATAGCGGGCGCGGGTGAGGGCCTGATGCTCCCAAGCCCAGGCTTGCTTTTCCTGGTACTGGCGGAAGGCGGGCAGGGTGCTGACCAGCAGCCCGCTGACGCCGTTGGGGCGCAGGCGCAGGTCGATGTCGTAGAGGATGCCGGCGCTGGTGGCGCTGGTCAGCCAGGTGGACAGTTTGCGGGCCAGGCGTGAGTAGAGTTCGGTGGCGTCCGGGTGGTCGTCCTCATAGAGGAAGATGATGTCCAGGTCCGAAGCGTAGCCCAGCTCCTTGCCGCCCAGCTTGCCATAGCCGATGACGGCGAAGCGCGGGGTTTCCACGTGACGAGTGGGGATGTCGCGCCACGCGTGGCGCACGGCAGAATCCAGCACCATGTCGGCCAGGAGCGAGAGCTGATCGGACAACGCTTCCACCGTCCACATGCCGGCAATGTCCTGCGCCACCAGGCGGAAGGCTTGTGCGTGCTGGAAGTGACGCAAGGTGTCCATCTTGGCCTCCACGTCGCTCTCGCACTGGCACATTTGTTCTTCCAGTTGCAGGCCCAATTGCGGCCAGTCCGGCGTAGCGTACAGCACCCGCGCGTCCAGCAGTTCATCCAGCAGGATGGGGTGGCGCGTGAGGTAGCCGGATACCCAGGCGCTTGATGAGCATAAGGTGGCCAGACGTTGCAGTGTTTGCGGGTATTCGGTGAGCAGCGCCAGATAGGATGCGCGACGGCTGATGGCTTCCATCAGGCCGATGATGCGCGACAGGGTGGCGTCGGGGTTGCCGAAGTGGGTGGATACTTCGATCAGCGGCGGCATCAGCGCATCGAATTTCTTGCGCCCGGTCAGTGGTATCTGCTGGTAGCGCTGGCTTTGCGCCAGCGCTTTGAGTTGGCGTGCCACTTGTTCCGCGTCATGGAAGCCAATGTCGGCCAGTCGTGGGGTGGGCTCGCATTCGGCGATGTCGCGCCAGAGACCTGACAAGGGGTGATCCGGCGCGCTTTCTGTCGGCAGGATGAAAACCTGCTCGAAATGGCGCGCCACCTTGCGGCGTTCGTTGTTGAGCGCATCAAGAAAATCATGCCAGTTGTCAAAACCCATGCTGCCAGCAATGCGGGCCTGGCTGTCGGCGCTGGACGGCAGGGTTTGCGTTTGCTGGTCGTCCAGGTATTGCAAACGGTGTTCCAGATTGCGCAAAAAGGCATAGGCGTCCAGCAGTTCCGTGACGGCGGCCGGCTCCAGCAGGCGCAGTTCGGCCAACCTGGCGAGGGTGGCGCGCGTACTGCGCAGCTGCAGGGTTTTGTCGCGACCGCCGCGAATCAGCTGGAATACCTGCGCGATGAATTCCGCTTCGCGAATGCCGCCAGGGCCAAGCTTGATGTTGTCCGCCATGTCGCGGCGGGCCACTTCGCGGCGGATCTGCGCGTGCAGGTCACGCATTGCGCCGTAGGCGTTGTAGTCCAGATATTTGCGATAGACGAAGGGGCGCACCATGTCGGCCAGGCCAGCGCTGTCGCCGGTGAGTGCTTTGGCCTTGATCCAGGCGTAGCGCTCCCATTCGCGGCCTTGCGTCAGCAGATAGTTTTCCAGCGCGGCGAAGCTCATCACCAGCGGGCCGGAGTCGCCATAGGGGCGTAGTCGCATGTCCACGCGAAACACTTGTCCGTCGGCGGTGGTGTCGTTGAGCAGGGCAATGACGCGCTTGCCCACCTGAGTGAAATACTCGTGATTGCTGATACGGCGCGGGCCGCTGGTTTCGCCGCCTTCGGGGTAAATGAAGATGAGGTCGATGTCGGAGGAGACGTTGAGTTCGCCGCCGCCCAGCTTGCCCATGCCGATGATGATCAGCTCTTGCTTGTCGCCGCTGTCCTCGCCGATGGGGTCGCCATATTGCGGCAGGGCGCGGCAGGCGCCGGCCAGCGCCGCGCGCACGACGAATTCCGCCAGTTCGCTAATGCTGCTCATCACCTCGTCAAGGGTGGCCATGCCACCGATGTCGCGGGCGATGATGCGCGCCATGACGGCTTGGCGCAGTTGCCGCAGCGCCGCGCCCAGCGCATCCAGATCGGTGAATGAGTCCCATTCGGCAAACCCCTGCATTTGCGCAAGATCGAAAGGACGGTCGATGGCGTTTTCCAGCAGGGAGAGCTGCTCGGGACGAGCGCCGAGCAGGCGGTCGAGATATGTGGAAAACTGACGTCCGCGGGCAATGGCAGAGGCCTGGTTTGCTGGCATAATGGCGGGCACTCGCAGGTTGTTCCGAATTCATCAATTGTAACGGTTTGGGTCATTTGGAAAAGCACTCCGCGCCGTTGTCCGGCATCCATGTCGTCGCAACCGTCAAACGCCTCCTCAAAATCGCCGGCGCGCTACTGGCGCTGGCTGCTTTTGTGGTGTCGTCTTCTTTTGCCGTCTTTACCTGGTGGTTTCTCCCGCGTCTGGACGAATTCCGTCCCCGGCTCGAGCAAGAGTTGTCTCGCAGCATGGGGCGCACTGTCAGCATTGGCGAGCTGTCCGGCTACTGGGATGGCGTGGCGCCGCTGCTGGAGCTGAAAAAGCTGCGCGTGGCCAATCCCGCCACCGGCGCAGCGTTGACGCTGGGTGGCGTGAGCGTGGCGCCGTCCTGGTGGTCAATCCCGGCACGGGAGCCGGTGTTTTCCCATATCGTGGTGGATGCGCCTTCGGTAGAACTGATTCGCGACGCGGATGGCGGCATTCTGCTCAATGGCATGGATTTACTGCCCAAGCCGCAAGCTGATCAGTCTGAAAAGGGCGGCGAGCCGGCCGCCAACTGGTTGCTGCGCCAGTACAGCATCGAGGTGCGCAATGCCCGTCTCAGCTGGCAGGATCAGCGACTCGGCCTGCCGCGGCTGGATTTGCAGCAGGGCCGTCTGCTGCTCACGCGCAGCCTGTTCGGTCATCGACTCAAGCTGTCCGGCCAACCCGTGGCCACCCTGGGGCGGGCATTCGACCTCGATATGAGTTGGCGCGGCGATGATTTTGCCGACTGGATGAACTGGGCCGGGTCGGCGAAGGTGACGCTGAGCGGGGCGCGCCCAGGCATGCTGTCGCGTTATCTGGCCAAGGTGGGCCTGATAAACAGCGGCGAAGGCGACGGTGTGGTGGAGGCGGAGTTCGCCGAAGGCCGCATCAACAGTCTGACCGCCGATGTCAGCGTGCGCAATGCCAGCTATACGCCCAAGGACGCGCATGCGCTGGTGTTGCCGGTGCTCAGCGGCAAGTTGGCGGTAACGCGCAACCGCTCTGGCGCGTATGACGTCAAAGCCAGCGATCTCACGCTGGCCAGCGCTTCCGGGCTGGCTTTCGATCATTCTTCCATCAAGGGCGAGTGGTTGCCTGGCGATCAGGGGCGCGGCGAGCTGACGCTGGACAATGTCAACGTGGCGCACCTGACGCCCTTCCTGCACGCCCTTGGCGGCGAGAACAATCCCTTGCTGACGCGTTTTGCGCCCAGCGGCCACTTGCGCGATCTTTCCCTGTCCTGGCGCGGGCCGGCGCAGTCGCCCAGCCATTACGCGGTGGCAACCCGCTTCGAGCAGCTGGGCTGGCAGCCCTTCGGCCACATCCCCGGGGTGAGCGGTGCAGGCGGCAGGCTGACGCTGGATGAGGCCGGCGGCAGGCTGGAGCTGGACAGCGGCAAGAGCGCGGTGAGCTACCCGCAAGTTTTTCCGCAGCCGCTGTCTTTTGATAGTCTGCAGGCCGATGTTGGCTGGCAGGTAAAAAACGGCGCGGTGGCTGTGGGTTTCAAGAGCGTGCGCTTCGCCAACGCCGATCTCAAAGGCAGTTTTGGCGGCAATTACCACAATAGCGGCAACGGTGCGGGCACCGCCGACTTCACCGCCAGCATCGATGCGGTGCCGGCGGCGCGCGTGCCCGCTTATCTGCCGCATGCGGTAGGCGAGCACACCATGCGTTGGCTGGAACAGGCCTTGCAGGCGGGCACCGCGCGCAATGTGCGCATGGTGCTGAAGGGCGATCTGGATCACTTCCCCTTTGCCGGCGGCAAGGGCGGGGAGTTCAAGGTGGATGCCGACGTGGAAGACGCTCGTCTGCTGTTCGAGAAAGGCTGGCCGACACTGGATGGTATTCGCGCCGGCCTGTCTTTCCACAACGAGCGCATGGATGTGAGCGGCAGGGCGGTCAGCACTGCCGGCGTACCGCTGCACGATGTGCTGGTGAGCATCGACAACCTGGCCGCACCGGTACCGATGCTCGCTATCAAGGGCAAGGCGCAGGACAGCCTGCAAAAGATGTTGCGTTATACCGCCCAGAGCCCGGTGGATGGCTGGCTGGACGGTTTTACCGGGCAAATCGCGGCAAGCGGCGATGCCGGACTGGATCTGGATATAGCCATTCCCTTGGCGGGCGAAGGCGGCCCCAAGGTAAAAGGCGACATCAAGCTGGCTGGCAATCGGCTGGATTTCAAATCGCTGCCGGTGCCGCCCTTGCATGGCGCGCGCGGCACGCTCACCTTCACCGAGCAGGGCGTGGAGAGCAAGGGCGTTCAGCTGGACGCCATGGGCGGGCATTTCCTGCTCAAGGCCGCCACCGCCAAGGGCGGGCGCATGAGCTTCGACATTGCCGGCGACGCCGACTCCGCGCAGGTGATGAAACAATATCTGCCCATTCTGCAGCCCTATGTGTCCGGCCATTCCGCTTTCGGCGTGAAATTCGATGTGGCCAAGGGGCTGGAAAATCTTAGCGTGACGTCTTCGCTGGCCGGCACCGCCATCAGCGCACCAGCCCCGGCGGCCAAACCCGCAGAAGCAAGCTGGCCACTGCAATTGAGCTTGCAGCCGGGCAAAACCAGCCAGCAGCCGATAAAGGTGGATTTCTCGGTAGGCAACATGGCTTGGGGCAATATGCTGCTGAGCGGCAAGGGCGATTTTAAAAGCGGCGTAGTGGCGTTGGGGCGCGATACCGGCGCCATGCCGGCGGATGGCCTGACCATCCGCATCGCCTCGCGCCAACTGGTGCTGGCGGACTGGGTCGGGGCCATTTCCAAGCGCAGTTTTGGCGCCGGCGGCGGCAAGAATGTCAGCCTGGACTTGCCGCTGACGCTAGAGATCGATTCGCCGCTGGTGGATGTCTGGGGCCGCCCTTTGCACCGCGTGGCGGCACGGTTGGGCAATCGCCGCTTGCAGGATGGCTGGACGCTGGATGTGCGTTCGCAAGAGCTGACTGGCCAGATCGAATACCTGCCGGCAGGCAATGGTCTGTTGCGCGCCAATCTGTCGCGCGCTGTGCTGAATCTGGCCCAGAAGGGCGCTTCGGCCAACGGCAGCGCAGCCAGCGAAGAGGCACTGACCCCGTCACAGTTCGACAGCATGGACTTGCCAGCGCTGGATATCCGCGTGGGCGAGCTGGTTTACAAGGGCAAGGTGGTAGGGCGGGTGGACATGAAAGCGCGGCGCGACGGCGGCGATTGGGTGCTGGATCCGCTGAAACTGACAGCCAAAGAAGGTGCGCTGGATGCCTCTTTGCGGGTGAAAGACGCCGATACGCGGGGCAAGTCGGTGCAAAGCCGTTTCCGCATTGACAGCGGCGATGTGGGCGCGCTGCTGGCAAAGCTGGGTCTGGATGATACCTTCCGCAAGGGCGAGGGCTGGCTCAGCGGCAATCTGTCTTGGCCGGGCGGCTTGTCGGACGCCGAAACGCGCAGCCTGTCGGGCGATATGAGCATTGATGTCAAGAACGGCCGCTTTGCCAAGGTCGATCCCGGCGCGGCCCGGCTGTTGGGTGTTTTGAGCCTACAATCGCTGTCGCGGCGAGTGAAGCTGGATTTCACTGATGTGTTCAGCGACGGCTTTGCCTTTGATTCCATCACCGGTTCGGCCAACATCCGCAAGGGCGTGTTCATTTCTGATAATGTGCAGATGAAAGGTCCGGCCGCCGATGCGCGCCTGAGCGGTCAGGTGAATCTGGTGTCGGAAACGCAGAATGTGAAGATCCGGGTGCAGCCGCACTTGGCTGAGAGCGTGGCGCTGGCGGCCGGCGCGGCCTTGCTCAATCCGGTGGTGGGCGTGGCGGCGCTGGCGGCGCAAAAAGTGCTGCAAGACCCGGTGGGCAAGATTCTGTCGGTGGACTACGCCATTACGGGCCCGATTTCCAATCCGCAAATCAACAAGCTGGGGCTTGAATCCCGGCAGGACAAACGGACTACGCCATGATGAAGGAAAAATTCAAGGTCGCCGTCGCGCAGATGGTGTCCGGAACCGATGTCCCCGCCAATCTGGCCACGGCAGCGCGGCTGGTGCGCGAAGCGGCCGCAGAGGGCGCACGCTTTGTGGTGCTGCCGGAGTACTTCTGCCTGATGGGGCGTCAGGATGGCGACAAAGTGGCCATCAGCGAGACTTTCGGCCACGGGCCGATGCAGTCGGCGCTGGCGGCCATGGCGCGCGAGAGCGGCGTCTGGCTGGCGGCCGGCACCTTGCCGCTGACCTGCCCTGAGCCGGGCAAGGTGTTCAACACCACGCTGGTGTATTCGCCGCAAGGCGAGGTCAAGGCCCGTTACGACAAGATTCACCTGTTCGGTTTTACCGGCAATGGCGAGCGCTATTGCGAATCGGACAGCATCCTCGCCGGCGCTACGCCGGTGAAAGTGGATATCGGCCTCGCGGAAGTGGCCTGCGGCATCTGTTATGATCTGCGCTTTCCGGAACTCTTCCGCACCTTGTCGCCCTTCGATGCGATGATCCTGCCGGCGGCATTTACCGCCACTACCGGCGAGGCCCACTGGGAAGTGCTGATGCGAGCTCGCGCCATCGAAAACCAGTGTTATGTGCTGGCCTCCGCGCAGGGCGGCACCCATGAGAACGGCCGCAAGACCCACGGACAGTCGATGATCATCGACCCCTGGGGCAAGATTCTCGCCCAGGTGGACAAGGGCGAGGGCGTGGCGGTGGCCGAGCTCGACCCCGAATTGTTGCACTCGGTGCGCAGCCACTTGCCGGCGCTGGCGCATCGTGTCCTGAATTGAAAGAACTCCATGCAAGACGCATTCAGCACTGCCGACAGCCTGTTGCTGCGCCCCTACGGCGTAGACGAAGCCCTGATCGAAAAAACTTTCTCCCGCATGCGTCAGCATGCGGTGGACTATGCCGACCTTTACTTCCAGTACACCCGCACTGAAGGCTGGAGCCTGGAAGAAGGCATCGTCAAATCCGGCAGTTTCAGTATTGATCAGGGCGTGGGCGTGCGCGCCGTGGCCGGCGACAAGACTGCTTTTGCCTATTCCGACGACATCGGTCCTGAGGCCATCGGCCGGGCTGCCGAGGCGGTGCGCGCCATCGGCGCGGCAGGTGGCGACGGCAGCGCGGGCGCCGTGTCTGCGCGACGCGGTCAGGCGCTGTATCCGGCCATCGACCCCTGTCACAGCCTGGAGGCCGCCGCCAAGGTGGCTCTGCTGGAAAAAGTGGAGCGGCTGGCCCGCGCCATGGATCCGCGCATCATTCAGGTGATGGCGGGCGTGGCCTCCGAATACGACGTGGTGTATGTGGCCCGCCACGACGGCGTGCGCGCCGCGGATGTGCGCCCGCTGGTGCGCCTGTCGGTATATGTGATCGCTGAGCAGGATGGGCGTCGCGAGCAGGGTTCCAGCGGCGGTGGCGGACGGTTTGATCTCACCCGTTTCGACGACGAGCTGGTGGAAAAATACGTGCGTCAGGCCGTGGATCAGGCGCTGGTGAATCTGGAAGCGCGTCCGGCGCCGGCAGGGCAAATGACCGTGGTGCTGGGCTCTGGCTGGCCGGGCGTACTGTTGCACGAAGCCATTGGCCACGGGCTGGAGGGCGACTTCAATCGCAAGGGCACCTCGGCCTTCTCCGGCAAGATCGGCCAGAAGGTGGCCGCCGAAGGCGTCACCGTGGTGGACGACGGTACCATGGCCGGTCGTCGCGGTTCGCTGGCCATCGATGACGAAGGCAATGCCACCCACTGCACCACGCTGATCGAAAACGGCGTGCTCAAGGGTTATATGCAGGATGCGATGAACGCCCGCCTGATGCAGGTGGCGCCTACCGGCAACGGCCGGCGCGAATCCTATGCCCACATTCCCATGCCGCGCATGACCAACACCTACATGCTGCCCGGCAAGCACGACCCGGCGGAAATCATCGCCTCGGTGAAAGACGGACTCTATGCCGCCAACTTTGGCGGCGGCCAAGTAGACATTACCAGCGGTAAGTTCGTTTTTTCCGCCTCGGAAGCCTGGCGCATTGAAAATGGCAAGCTCACCTATCCGGTGAAGGGAGCCACCCTGATTGGCAACGGTCCGGATGTACTGGGCTACGTTTCCATGATCGGCAATGATCTCGAGCTGGATCAGGGCGTGGGCGTGTGCGGCAAGGAAGGCCAGAGCGTGCCGGTGGGTGTGGGTCAGCCCACTTTGCGCATCGACGGCGGCCTGACCGTGGGCGGTACCGGCGGCTAAGCAGACATGCGCGGCCTCTCACTCCTGTGCCTGCTTTTCGGATGCCTGTTGGTGCTGCCGGGCGGTTTCGTCTTGGCGCAGGATCTGGTGGTGGCGGTGGAGCAGTCCGACAACCGGCCCTTCGAGTATGTCTATCAGGAAGGCAGGACGCATGCCGGTTTTCACCTCGAGGTGATAGACGCGGTGGCGGCGCGGCTGGGCTGGCGGGTGGTGTACCGGCCCATGCCCTGGCAACGCGCCTTGCGCGCGCTCGAGCTGGGGCAGGTCAATGCGCTGAGCTATACCGCGCGCTCGCCGGAGCGGGAAGCCTATGCCTGGTTTTTTGCCGACGCCGTGCAGCACAAGCAGTACGCTGGCTTGTTCGTGCTCAAGTCCAAGCGTTCTGGCTTTCCGGAAAGCCGCGAACCCTGCCGTTATGCGGCCTACAGCTTTGGCGCGGCCAGCAATTACTTTTATGGCGACGTGGTGCGCGACGCCATGCGCGAATGCTGGCGCGTGGACATGACGGCCGCCTCCAAGGAGGATGTGTTCGCCAAGCTGCTGGCCGGCAGGGTGGATATTGCTGTGGGCTATATCACCTCGTTGCAATCGCTGGCGGACGAGATGCCGAACATCAGCGACAAGGTGGTGGCTTTGCGCCAGCCGCGCTGGCTGATTGGCGATTTCTATCTGGCTTTTTCGCGCAAGGGCTGTCCTCAAGAGATAGCGCAAAGCTATGTGCGCGAGTTGAAGGCTTATCGCAAAACACCCGCCTACCGCCAACTAGCGGTCAAGTACGCGGTGGCCGATCTCTTGCCCTGAACGCGGGCAGCCACTTGCGGCGGTCCTCCCCGTCTCTGTTTTGAATAGGCGGAAGACGGCGGGCAGTTGCCGCCTTGCGGCGGCGGGTTGAGAAATTACTGCGCGCGGAAATCCTCCGGCAACAGCCCGTGGCGCGCCATCTTGTTGTAGAGGGTTTTGCGCGGCAGGCCGAGTTGCTCCGCTGTTTGCACCACTTGCCCCTTGCAAAGGCGCAGGGCCTGCTCGATCAATTGCTTTTCGTAGGCGTCCACTTGCGCTTCCAGCGCGCCGCTTGAGTTGTTTTCAACGCCGTTGCCTATCTCCCCGGGCATGACGCCCAGCACAAAACGTTCAGCGCAGTTGCGCAGCTCGCGCACATTGCCGGGCCAGGCTTGGGCTTGCAAGCGGCCCGCCAGCGCCGGCGTCAGTTCCGGCAAAGGCCGGTTGAAGCGTTCGGCGGCTTGTTCGGCAAACCATTGAAACAGTTCCGGAATGTCTTCTGGCCGTTCCTTCAGTGCCGGCAGCCGCAATGTGACTACATTCAAACGGTAGTAGAGATCCTCGCGGAAGCGCTTCTCCGCACTGGCCTGCGCCAGATCCTCCTTGGTGGCGGCCACCACGCGGCAATCCACCGGTATCAGGCTGTTGGAACCCAGCCGTTCCACAACCCGCTGTTGCAATACGCGCAGCAGCTTGGCTTGCAACCCTAGCGGCATCCCTTCGATCTCGTCGAGAAACAGGGTGCCCCCGCTGGCGTATTCGATCTTGCCGATGCGCCGTTTCAGCGCGCCGGTGAAGGCACCGGCCTCATGGCCGAATATTTCGCTCTCAAACACCGATTCCGGCAGCCCGGCGCAATTGAGCGGCACGAAGTGGCGCTGCCGGCGGCGGCTCCAGGCGTGCAGGGCCTGCGCCACCATTTCCTTGCCGCTGCCGGTAGGGCCGTGGATCAGCACATCGGCGTCCGTGTCGGCAATGTTGACCAGGGTTTGCCGAAGCGCCTGCATCACCGGGCTGCGGCCTATCAGCACCGGCCCCTTGTCTTGCGCCAGCGAGGCGCGCAGCAGGCGGTTCTCCAGAGTGAGCCGGCGTTTTTCCATGGCGCGCTTTAGCGATTCCAGCAGCCGGTCCGCACTGTAGGGCTTTTCGATGAAGTCATAGGCGCCGGCGCGCATGGCGGCTACCGCCATGGCAATGTCGCCGTGGCCGGTCACCAGAATCACCGGCAGCTCCGCGTCGGCCTGTTTGGCCCGCTCCAGTAGTTCCAGGCCTGACAGGCCGGGCAGTCGCACATCGCTCAATATCACTACTCGGTCTTCATGCCGCAGCACGGCCAGCGCGGATTCGGCATCGGGCAGGGCTTTCACCGGCAGGCCGGCCAGTTCTAGCGTCTGGCTGTTGGCCATGCGTACCGCGGGGTCGTCTTCCACGTAAAGAATGGTCAGGGGCAGGGCGTCAGTGGTGCTCATGAGGTGCTTTCAGGGGCCAGCGCAGGGTAAAGCAGGCACCGCCCGCGGGGAGGTTGGCGGCGCGGATGTCGCCGCCGGATTGCGCCATGATTTCCTGCACGATGGCGAGTCCAAGCCCGAGGCCGTAGCCGCGCGGCTTGGTGGTGAAGAAGGGTTCGAACAGGTGAGGCAGGTCGGTTTCGGCAAAGCCCGGGCCGTTGTCTGTCACCTGCAATACGGCCTCTCCCTCTGTGCACTCCAGCCGGAAATGAATGACCGCGTTCGGCTGCCCGCGCAGCGCCGCCAGCGCGTTGCTGATGAGGTTGGTGAAGACCTGCTCCAGCCCGGTCATGTCGCCTGGCACGGGCGGGCAGTCTGGGGCGAGTTGCAGCGAGGCGCGGATGCCGGCCGCGCTCAACTCCGGTTCAAGCAGGCGCAGGCTGCCGCGCAGGGCGGCGGCGATGTCTGCGCGGCCTTGTTCGGCCCGGTTGCGGCGGGCAAAGGTTTTCAGGTCGCCGGTGATGTGGGCCATGCGGTCCACCAGTTGCAGGATCTGTTGCAGA
Organism: uncultured Aquitalea sp.; assembly: GCF_945957525.1. Lineage (GTDB taxonomy): Bacteria > Pseudomonadota > Gammaproteobacteria > Burkholderiales > Chromobacteriaceae > Aquitalea. Next base: position 148,606 of record NZ_CAMFLA010000002.1, read on the forward strand.
TTGTCGGCCACGCGCTCGGGTTGGCCGCGTTCCAACAGGGTGCCGGCGTTTTCCGTGAAAGTACGCAGCGCAGATAGCGGCTGGTTGACTTCGTGGGCGATCCCCGCCGCCATTTGTCCCATGGCGGCCAGCTTGCTGGCTTCGGCCAACTGGCTGCGGGTGGCGCGCAGATTGTCTTCGGTGCGTTGTCTTTCGGCGATTTCCGCGCTCAGGCGCTGGTTGGCCGAAGCCAGTTCGCCGGTGCGTTCCGCGACTTTGCGTTCCAGATTGTCGTGCGCTTGTTGCAGGGCCTGACGTGCGGCCAGCTGCTCCGTCAGACGCCGCCAGCGCTGACGGCGGTAGTGCCACAAGGCCAGCAGGGCAAGGTAGCTGGCCAGCGCCGCCGCCAGTTGCGTGAGCAGGCCATCGCGCCAGGCGCGCATGTCAAGCAGCAGGCTGAGAGTCCAGCCGCTGTCCGGCAAGGCGTGATCCAGTCTGAGAAAGCGGCCGCCCAGCAGCGCGGGCGCATCGAGCGGGAGCAGCCAGCCCGCTTGTCGCGGCTGCAAGGGCATGGGGTGCAGCGTTGCGCCTTCATACTGGCGGGTGCGGATCAATTGGGACTGGACCGCGCCTGGCAAGGGTTGCCAGCTGGAGAACTTCCACTCCGGCATGGCGCTGAGAAAGGCCACGCCGTGGCGATCGCTCACCAGTATCGCCTCGCCGCCCTTGCGCCAGGCGGCCTCCAGCGGAGACAGGCTGACCTTGACCACGGCGACGCCAATGACGTTGCCGTCTAGTTTTCTGATAGGCCAGGAAAGAAAATAACCGGGGTCGCGGCTGGTGGTGCCTATGCCGTAAAAACGCCCGGGCTGACCGGCGCGGGCGTCGAGAAAATAGGGTCGGAAGGCGTAGCTGTTGCCCACAAAGCTGTAGGGGCTGCGCCAGTTGCTGGAGGCCAGCGCTTTGCCGTCGGCGTTGGTGACAAACAGCGCGGCGGTGTGCGAGCGGGTGTTGACGTCATCCAGATAGCGGTTGACCAGATCGCGTCGCGCCGCATCGGCAGGGGCGTCCAGCAGCGCTAGCACATCGTGGTTCAGCGACAGCACATAGGGCAGGTAGCGGTATTGATCCAGCGTGGCGGCCAGGTTGGCGGCATGCATGTCCAGCCGGTGCCGCCCTTCGCGCATGGCCTCGTCCAGCGCGCGCTGGCTGGCCAGATGCCAGGCAAACAGCATGATGAGCAGCCCAGGCAGGGCCGCCAGCAGCAGATTGAGGCGTTGTCGTTGGTCCAGCATGCGACTCCAGCGAGACGATAACAGGGGCTCGGAACGAAACCGGTTGCCGTGAGAAGCGCGCCGGGTCTTCGCTCATCCTACCCAATCGCCCGGTTTGCGGCCATTGCCGCCAGCCCCGGCGGGGCCGGCGGAAAGTTGGCCGGGGCTAGTCTACGGCGGCTTGCAGCAGCTCCGCCGCTTCATGGCGCGAGTGCTCTTCCATCACCAGTCGCGTCAGTTCGCGCTTGAGCGCGTTGAACTCGGCCGTGCTGGTGTCGCGAGGGCGCGGCAGCGCGATGTGCACATCGCGTTTGATGGTGCCGGGACGATAGGTCATGACGACCACGCGGTCGGCCAAGTAGATGGATTCCTCGATGCTGTGGGTGACAAAGACGATGGTTTTGCCGGACTCCTGCCAGATGCGCAGCAGCTCGTCCTGCAAGGAGCGGCGCGTCAGCGCATCCAGCGCGCCGAAGGGCTCGTCCATCAGCATCACTGGTGAATCCAGTGCCAGCACGCGGGCAATGGCCACCCGCTGGCGCATGCCGCCGGAGAGGTCCTTTGGGTAACGTTGGCGAAAGTCCTTCAGGTGCAGCTTTTCCAGCAAGGGTTCCACCACGGCGCGAATCGCCTCGCGCGACAGTTTGCGGATTTCCAGCCCGAAGCCGATGTTCTGTTCCACCGTCATCCATGGAAACAGCGCGTATTCCTGAAACACCATGCCGCGATCCGGGCCGGGGCCGGTCACGGTTTTGCCCGCCACCTCGATATGACCGCTGCTGGGCAGCGAGAAGCCAGCAATGCCGTTAAGCAGGGTGGATTTGCCGCAGCCGGAGGGGCCGAGCAGGCACACGAACTCGCCGGGCTGGATGTCCAGATTGATGTCGGACAGGGCAGTGACGTCGCCGCCCGGAGTGCGAAAGACCTTGTCGACGCCAAGGGCCTTGATGTCTGCGCTCATGAGAGGCTCCTTATTGGTCGATGCCGCGGTGCCATTTGAGCAGCCGCTGGTTGAGGGATTGCATCAGCACGTCGATCAGCAGCCCGAGCAGACCGATGGTGACCATGCCGGCGATGACCTTGTCGGTCCAGAAGTATTCCCGCGCCTCCATGATGCGGTAGCCCACGCCGCTGTTGACGGCGATCATCTCGGCCACGATCACCACAATGAAGGCGGTGCCCATGCCGACGCGCGCGCCGGTGAAGATGAAGGGCGTAGCCGCCGGCAGGATCACTCGGGTAAACAGCGTGGTTTTGCCGGCGCCCAGATTGCGCGCGGCGCGCAGATAGATGCCGTCCACGTGGCGCACGCCGGAGATGGTGTTCATCAGCACCGGGAAGAAGGCGCCGATGGTGATGAGGAACACCGCCGGCGGGTTGCCCAGACCGAACCAGAGAATGGACAGCGGGGTCCAGGCAATAGGCGGGATGGGGCGCAGAAACTGGATCAGCGGATTGAGCGCGCGGTACAAGCCGTCATTGACGCCCATGAATAGTCCCAGCAGCAGTCCAAGGCCGCCGCCAAGGCCAAAGCCCAAGGCCACCCGCCACAGGCTGGCGGCCACATCGTGAATCAGCTCGCCGGACAGCAGCCAGGCCAGATAGCTTTGCTGCGCGGGATCAAACGCTTCTTGCGGTTGCCAGTAGGCCAGCCATTTGCCAAATACCGATACCGGCGAGGGCAGCACTTGCGGGTTTACCCAGCCCAGCGCGGCGCTGGCTTGCCACAGCGCCAGCGCCAGCAGGGGGACGATCAGGCTGTGCCACCAGCCCGAGCGCGGTTTGAGAGGACGTGACATGTCTTGCTCCGAATGTATGCGGTAGTCGTCCGCCGGCTTGGCCGGCGGCAGGAAGGCGGTGGGGTCAGTTCACCATGAGTTCGCGCTTGGCCTTGTCCAGCAAGTCCAGCTTCACCCAGTCGGCGGCTTTGGGCGGGGTGGCCATCTTGCCGATGCCGTACTGCTGCATCATGTCGGTGGTGGTCTGGATGTGCGCTGTGCTCAGGTTGTAGCTGTAGGGCGAGTTGGCGATGGCGTCCTGGAAGTCGTCCGCCGTGATCTGGTTCTTGAACATGTTTTCGCGCACGTATTTTTCCGCCAGCTTGGGGTTTTTGATAAAGGTGTCAGTGGCCTCCACAAAGCACTTGATCACCCGCTCCGCCACGCTGCGGCGCTCCTTGTACATTTTTTCCGTCATCACCAGCGTGCGGATGGGCTCGCCCAGCGGCGTGTCGTAAGGCTTCAGCACTTCCACGCCAAAGCCCTTGTTGATGGCTTGCGAGGATTGCGGTTCGGACTGGCTCATGGCGTCTATCTGGCGAGTCAGCAGTGCCTGGTTGAGATCGGCGAAGGGCAGGTAGACGATCTGCACATCCTTGCCCGGCTTGTCCGACCAGCTCAGCTTGTACTTGGACAGCTCCGCCGCCAGCAGCAACTCTTGCGCGCCGCCGCGAGCCACGCCCACTTTCTTGCCTTTGAGGTCGGCCACGCGCTTGATGCCGCTTTCCTTGCCGGCCACGATGCGCGCGCCGCCACGGGCAAAACCGGCCACCGCGTAGATGGGCGCGCCGCCGGCGCGCCCGGCTACCGCCGCATCGGCGGCGCTGGCGGCGATGTCCACTTCGCCGGCCACGATGGCCGGCATGATGTCGATGCCTTTGGCGAACATGCGCTCTTCGATTTTCAGGCCGTACTTGGGCGCGATTTCCTTCATGTAGCTGATGGCGCCGTAGTGGGCGAACTTGAGATTGCCGAGGCGGACAAGGTCTTCCGCCAGCGCGGCGGCAGAAAGGGTGGCGGACAGCAGGCCCAGGCTGAGCAGTTGGCCGAAGTGTTTCATGGTTTCTCCTTTGTCTTTGGCGTGAGTCGGGTTATGTGTCCCGTCTCGCCATCAGTGCAAAGGGTGTGCCATGTTTTTTTGATGGTAAGTTGTTGAGATATATGGGCTTGTGCTTAGCGCGGCGGCCGGAATCGGCCAGCGGCATGTCATGATGTGCCAGAAAAGGCACAGGGCCGGCAGGCGCCGGCCCTGTTCAGCGGCGGCGATCAGATGGTGGTGCTGAGCAGATTGCCGGTGCTGCTCTGATTGCTGGACTGGCGGCTTTCCAGATTGTTCAAGAGCGCGGTCAGGAAGGACTGCAGGGTAGCCGAGCTGCTGCTGGAACCGGAGCTGCCGTCGGAACTGGCGGCACTGCTGTCGCTGCTGGTGCCGCTGGAACTGGAGCCATTGGCAGCCTGGATGCTGCTAACCAGATTGCTGAAGTCGCTCTGCAATTTGCTGACGGTGCTGTCGCTGCTGCTGGAACTGTTGCTGATCGAGGAAATCAGCTGTTGCAGCTTGCTGTCCATCGAGCCATATGCCGACGCCGCGCTGCTTGCGCTGGTGCTGGAGGTGTCGCTGGTGCTGGTGCTGTCCGAACTGCTGCTCTGACTGCGCAGGGCGCTGAACAGATCGTGCATCAGCGTATGCAGCGCTTGCATCGGGTTGGTGCTGGCGTTGCTGCCGTCGTCGCTGTCGCCATCCCCGTCGCCGCCTCCGGGCGGCGGAGGGGGAGGGAGGCTGGCCGCCTGCAGGTCGGAGCTGGTGTCGCTGCTGCTGCCGCTGGCGCTGCTGGTGGATGAAGGCTGTTGCAGGGTGAGCCCGATTGAACTCAGCGCCGATGCAATGCTCTGCATGAATTCGTCGTTGCCGCCCCTGCCGTGATGCCTCCCATGACTTTGAACCGTTCCGCTGCTCGAGCTGGAGCTGGACGATGTCGAGCTTAGCCAGTTCGTATAGAGCGAGGAGGTGTTGCCGATGCCTGAAACGCTCATGATGGACTCCTGAACTTGAAATGATGAAGGCGAAGGCCGTCTCCGGCACTGTCGCAGCCATACCCCTTAGCAATTTATCGGCCCAAGCCACCGCCATGGCACGGGGAAAAAGGTAAATACGCGTTATCAGGCGTTAAGAGATGTAAAGCGCAAGCGGCCGCCAGGCAGTCTGAGAGGCGACTGGCGGGCGGCGCGACGATCTGTCATCAGCAGGAATGGCAAAAATTGCCGCCGCAACCTTACCGAAACCAGCCGTAAAGGCTTGGATTCGGCAAGGTTGGCCGAAGAAATGGCTTTGGCGGCAAGGTTTTGCCGTTGGTTGGCGCGTCGCAACCGATATTCTGCTTTGCGGGGCGCTGCAAAAGCGCATCGCTCGGCAGGAGCTGGCGGTTTTTCCTAGTCTTGATGCGGGGGCGGCGGCTGATCCGGGCCGGGCATCGGTGGTGTTTCACGCCAGCGTACGCGTTCTTCCGGGCTCAGAATGGCTGCGATTTTCCGTTCTGTCTCCACCAGCAGCCGGGTGCGTTCCATGCTGTTGTCGGCGAGGCGCTGGATCAGCTTGTCCATGTCGGCCTGCTGGTATTGATTGGACGTGGCCAGCTGGTGAATGGCGGCCATGGTTTCATGTTCGCGGTGAAAGGCGTCGTCGATGGCGGTATCGTGCTGTTGCAGCAGCAGACGGGCTTGCGACAGGCGGCTTTCAGCGACGCCTGCACGTTTCAGCTGCTCCATCAGCGGATGCCCCGCACTGTGAGGCGGGTGCCTGGGGGGCGGGTTCGCGGCGTCGCAGCGCATGGGAGCCGGCGCGTTGTCGGCCATCGCCGTTGCAGCCGGCAAGGCCAGCGTCAGCAGAACGAGCGCCGGCAAGAGGGTGGAATGAAGGAGCGGCATGAGAAACCTCCGGGCGGGTTGATCATGTCGCTAGTGTGGATCTGCTGCTTGTTAAGTGCTGTCATGCCGGGGTAAAGCTGCTACAAGTCATGTAAAAGCGGGTAAAGGGGCTTTTCTTTCAAGGCCGCTGAGGGATCATGTCGGGCTGCTTGCTCCATGTGGGGCGGGAAGTGGAATACAGGAAGGTTATGCGCATACTGTTAGTGGATGACGACGCCGAGCTGACCAGCATGCTGGCCAGCTATCTGGAGCGGGAAGGCTGCATCGTGGGCCGGGTGCTGGAAGGCGCCAGCGGCGTGGTGCAGGCGCTGTCCGGACATTACGACCTGATGGTGCTGGATGTGATGATGCCTGGCTTGTCCGGGGTGGAGGTGCTGCGTCGCGTTCGCGAGCACAGCATGCTGCCGGTCATCATGCTGACAGCCAAGGGCGACGATATGGATCGGGTGCTGGGGCTGGAGTTGGGCGCGGATGACTACGTACCCAAGCCGTGCACACCGCGGGAGTTACTGGCGCGTATCCGCGCCATCTTGCGCCGCGCCGGCGGACAGGCCGGTTCGACAGACCCGGAGGTGCTGCGCGAAGGCAGCTTGCAGCTGTGGCCAGGAGAGCGCCGGGCCGAGTGGGATGCCGCCGCCGTCGAGCTGACCAGCACCGAGTACAGCCTGCTTGAGTTGCTGGTGCGCCAGGCCGGTCAACCGGTCAGCAAGGACGTGCTCTCGCGCGAGGCGCTGGGCCGGCCGCTGGCGCGCTTTGACCGCAGCGTGGACGTGCACATCAGCAGCATCCGGCAAAAGCTGGCTGCGCTGGCTGGCGACAGGATGTTGATCCAGACCGTGGTGCGGCGCGGTTATCAGTTCATCAAGGCCTGACGCATGGGTCGCCTCTTCTGGAAGCTCTTCCTCTTCATCCTGCTGGCCCAGCTGACCACCGCCATGGGCGTGGGGCTGGTGTTCTCTCTGCGGCACAAAGCCGAGCGCGAAGCGTTGAAGATGCATCCGAACGACGCCGCGGTCATTGCGCTGGCCAGCAAGGTGTTGGCCGAAGAGGGCGAGCCGGGGCTGCGCCGCAAATTGCAGGAATGGCAGAGCATGCCCTTGCCGCGGGTTTTTGCCGTGGACGGCGAGGGCAAGGAAATCCTGCAAAGAAAACTGCCGGCCGGCGCGGGCCTTGTGAAGCAAAGCGTCAATTTGAAAGACGGCCGCCACTGGCAACTGCTGCTTGAGCCCCCGCCGCCGCCGCCCGGCATGGAACGCATACCGCCCAGCCCGGGCCATATTCCCTTGCCGGCCCTTTTTGGCGCTTTGTTTGGCAGCCTGTTGTTCGCCGCCTTGCTGGCCCAGTATCTGTCCAAGCCCATTCGCCTGATGAGCGAGGCATTCCAGTCGGTGGCCGAGGGCAATATGGACGTGAACCTCTCCGGGAAAATAGGCAGGCGTCGCGATGAACTGGCTGATCTGGGACGTGAGTTCGATCGCGTGGCCTTGAGGCTTAAGCTGCTTATCGAGGGGCGCCAGCGTTTGCTGCACGATGTCTCCCACGAATTGCGCTCGCCGCTGGCACGTATCAGCGCGGCGGTGGATTTGGCCCAGCAGCAGCCGGAAAAAATGGATGACTGGCTGGCGCGCATCCAGCGCGAAAGCGAGCGGATGGACGTACTGGTGGGTGAGATACTGGCAGTGGCTAGGCTGGACGCGGCCGCCGGCCAACGACAACTGCAATCCATTCCGCTGGCCGAATGGCTGGATGAGCTGCTGTCCGACGCCGCATTTGAGGCGGAGAGCCATGGCGGCACGGTCGAGCTGGTCAATCACGGGCCGGACACCCTGCATTGTGAGCCGGAGCTATTGGCGCGCGCTGTGGAAAACGTATTGCGCAACGCAATCCGCCATGGCGGAGCGGGAGGGCGGATTCTGTTTGTGGTGGATCAGGACAACGGCGGGGTGCGATTCACCGTTGCCGATCGTGGGCCGGGCGTGCCTGAGGCAGAGCTGGAGTCCATTTTCCAGCCCTTCTTTCGCAGCGCGCATGCGCAGGCAACCGGCGGCTACGGCCTCGGGCTGGCGTTGGCCCGGCGGATCGTCGAAGCGCACGGCGGCGTCATCCGCGCCGCCAACCGCGTTGGCGGCGGGTTGGAGGTAGTCATCGAGTTGACTGCCTGAGCGCAGTTTGTTCCCTAAAGAAAAAGACCCGGCAAGCCGGGCCTTTTTCTGGGTGTGGTGCGGGGCTGCGTAATTGATCAGTCCAGATCGACGTTGCGGCATCCCCATAGCCAGGTCAGTACGAAACCACCGCCATACGCAGCCAGCAACCCGGCCAGGTAAATGCCGATCGCTGGCAGCAAACCCTGTGGCGAGGTCATCAGGGGCAGCGACGCCAGTCCTGAGGGCCCGTATACCGTGTTCAGCCCCATGGGTCAGCCCATCCTAGCAAACAGTCCAATCACGAATCCGCCAATGGCGTCGCCACAGCGGGCGGTGACGAAGGGTTTTACCCTGGCCAGCGTGACGCCGTAGATCAGCGGTTCTCCCACGCCGAGAAAGCCCGGGAGGATGGCCCCCTTGATCTGCCGGCGCAGTAGTCCGGCGCGCGGCGTGCGCGTGCACAAGGTCAGCGCAACCCCCACCTGACCGGCTCCGACCATGGCCAGTACGGGAAACAGCGAGTTGAAGCCTTGCGTATCCATCGGCGCGAAATAGACCGGTACCAAACCCTGGTGCACCCCGAACATCACCGCCATCAGAAACAGGCCCGCCAGCACCGCCGAACGCAGCGGATTGCCTCCCAAGTGGCCGAACAACTAGGACATGCCGTCAAACAGCACCACGCCCAAGGGCTTGATTGCGAGGTAGGTGGGCGTCCCGGCCAGCAGCAGGGTGATGAGCGGTGTGAGGAAAACGTCCAGATTGTCCGGTATCGCTCTGCGCAGGCGTTGTTCTATGCGCGCTCCCGCCATGGCGGCCAGGTTTTCCGCCGCTCGCTGTGCCTTGGCTGGTCCCAGTACGATCTGCAATTGCCCTTCGCCGTCGATCACGCCAAGCACGCCGGCAACCTGCTTCAGCGCGCTGCGGTCAAGCTGCGCGCTGTCTGCCGGCGTCAGCCGCAACCGGGCCATGCAGTTGCCGCTCTGGCGGATGTCGCCAGCGCCGCCGCAGGCGGCAAGGATGGCGACCAGTTGTTCAGTCATGGCGCGTCGCCTTCTTTTGGCCGGCAGCCATGATGGCGGGCAGCAGGCGGCCCTTGTGGTTCGCCAGCAGGCTGCGCGCGCCTTGCGCGTCCAGTTTGCCCAGTGGCATCTGGATGGCGGTTTTGCAGTGCCGGCCACTGGCGGCCAGCAACTCTTCCGCTTTCTTGTGATCGCAATTGCAGGCTTGCATGACAATGCGCGCCTGCCGCGCTTCCAGTTTGGCGTTGGTGACTGCTACATCCACCATCAGATTGCCGAACACTTTGCCCAGCCGCACCATGCCGGCGGTGGAGATCATGTTGAGGACCATTTTCTGCGCAGTGCCGGCTTTGAGGCGCGACGAGCCTGTCAGCACCTCCGGTCCGGTGTCGGGGTTGATGGCGATATCAACGATGGCGGCCATGGCGCTGTGCGGATTGACGCTGAGGCCGATGGTCAGCGCGCCTGTGCGGCGGGCGTGTTGCAGGCCGGCCAGGACGTAGGGCGTACGGCCGCTGGCGGCGATGCCGATGACGCAGTCCTGTGGGGCGAGGTGGTGTTCTCGCAGCGTGGTCCCGGCGGCGGATTCGTCATCTTCGGCTTTTTCCATGGCGTGGAATACGGCTTCGCGGCCGCCGGCGATCAGCGCAATGATCTGGTCCGGTGCGGTGCCGGGTGGGCGGACACTCGCTGGCGTCCAGTACGCCAAGCCGGCCGGAGGTGCCCGCGCCCAGGTAGAACAGGCGGCCGCCTGCGTCCAATCGCGCCGCAATCGCTTCCGCCGCGGTGGTGATGGCAGGCAGGCATTCGGCCACGGCGCGATGGACGAGGGCGTCTTTCTAGTTCATTAAATGCTGGATTTGCCAGGTGCTCATGCTGTCCAGCTGGCGGCTGGCGTTGAGGGAGCGTTCGGTAGCGAGCTGGTCGAGACGGGTTTCCATGACGGCTTCCATGTGGGTTGGCCGTGGGAGAGTAGACTGGCTGTCCAGTCGGGTTGGCCGAAGGGCGGGCACTGTTGCGGCTATTTCGGAATTTTCCAAAAAAAAGCCGGCCACCGTGGCCGGCTTTGTCGCCTGTCAATTTTTTGATCGCAAGCCGCCGGAGTTGCCCAGCTCTTCCAGCAGATGGGCGGTGGTGCTGCCCGACAAGCGGAAGGGGTCCAGCACCGGGCTGGACGAGTGGCGCAACAGCAGTGCGGCGTTTTTCTTGTCCAGCGGCGCTTGTGCCATGGCCCAGCAGGCGAATTGGCGCTGCTCGATCTCGCGATACTCAAGCAAGGTGACGTCGTGGTGGCGAGGGTCGCGACAGATTTGTTGATACAGCTGGTTGACCTCGGCGCGACCGCCTTCCAGCGCCTGTACGAAAACCTTGTCGCTGTAGCACATGACACCGGTGACGCCTTGGGCGGCATTGCGCGGATGGGCGACATCGAGAATCGATTTTACCAGCGCCGGGGTAATGGTTTCATTGGCGCGGCTGGCGTAGATCAGGCGAACAAGCATGGTCAGTCTCCCTTGTGCATCAAGGACAGGAATTCGCGGCGCAGATTGGCGTCCCGGAGGAAACTGCCGCGCATCACACTGTTGGTCATCTTGGAATTATTGTCCTTCACGCCGCGCCAGTGCATGCAGAAGTGGTCGGCTTCCATCACGATGGCGAGACCGTCCGGCTGCAGCTTGTCCATCAGCAAATCGGCGATCTGCATGACGGCTTCTTCCTGGATTTGCGGGCGCGTCATTACCCAGTCGATCAGGCGGGCGTACTTCGACAGGCCAATGAGGTTGGAATGTTCGTTGGGCATTACGCCCACCCAGACGCGGCCCATGATGGGGCAGAGGTGGTGGGAGCAGGCGCTGCGCACGGTGATGGGGCCGACAATCATCAGCTCGTTGAGCTGTTCGATATTGGGGAATTCCGTGTTGGGCGGGCTGGCTACGTAGCGACCGCGAAACACTTCCTGCACAAACATCTTGGCTACCCGGCGGGCGGTGTCTTGCGTGTTGTGGTCGTTTTCGGTGTCTATCACCAGGCTTTCCAGCACGGACTGCATCTTCTCCGCCACTTCCGCCTGCAGCAGGGCCAGTTCGCCTTCCTGAATGAAGTCGGCGATGTTGTCGTTGGCGTGGAAGCGCTTGCCGGCTTCCCGTAGTCGGTAGCGAATGCGTTGCGAAACGCTGTCTTCCGCGATGGCCTTGTTGTCCGATTTGCTCATGGTGGTGCCTTGTCTTGATGCTGTTCTTGATAGTGCGCACAGGTGGACGCGCGATGGGGCGATCCGTCTGGTTTCGGCGATATTTCGTCTTCAGATGGGGGCGGTCAGGCCTGTTGCAAGCTTGATGGCGCTTTCTGCGCCAGCTTGCCCATGCTGGCGTCGACACGCTGCGCGTTTGCCGGATGGTGCAAGTCTTGCGAGGAATTTTCCACACTGTCAATGAGTGGATTCATTTTGCAACAAGGCATTACCGCCTGATTGGGTCGCTTTTTCCGGTTGGTATGGCTGCAAGTTTCATTTGCGGGAAAAAATCACTCGCACAAAATGTAAATTTGTGTGAATATTTCACACGTCAACCAAATCGCAGGCCGCTCGTCATGACTTCTTCCTTGCTTCACGCTTCACGTTTGTACGCCGCCAACGGCAGCACAAGCCGGCAGGTGAAGTTTCTACTGCGTTCGGCAACGCACTGGACAACGGCGGCGCGCTGGTTGGGTTTTCTGCAAGCACAGCCGGAGCTGGCGGCCGCCATGGCCAGCCAGCCGCAATGGCTGCACAAGTTGCAGCGTCCCTATCTGTGCAAGGCTTTTGGCGCCCAACGCAAGCTGATGGCTTTGCAGGATCACTTCAGCCTGTTTTTGTGGCGCTTTCCTTCGCAGCTTCGGCAAACGCTGCTGACCGAAAGCAAGGTGGAAATAGCCCGGGTGGTCGGCAAGAGCGGGGCAGCCTACCGGGTGATGCTGTCGTTGACGCACACCATGGACAAGGAAGGCGAGCTGATGCTGTCCTTGTTGGCCGAAGAGGGCGACGATCGGCTGACTACGCTGGCGTTTTCCTTTGTGCGTAGCGAATCCGGTCGGTATGAGGCGGTGTTGGGTTGCCTGCAGGGGCCGGCCAGCCGCGACGGGCGTGAACGCTTCCGCGAGATGACGAAGGATCTGCACGGCTTGATGCCCAAGGCGCTGATGATGCGCGCCCTGTACGCGCTGTGCCGCAAAGTGGGCGTGCTGGACGTGTTGGCGGTCAGCAATGCCGGGCATGTGCATAACAGTCGCTGGCGGCGTTATCACGCCATCAGCGCCGACTATGACGCTTTCTGGGAAAGTCTGGGCGGCGCGCCAGCCAATGATTTTTTCTGGCGACTCAGCGCTTTTGCGCCGCAGCGCGATCTGGCCGATGTGCCATCCCGCAAACGCGCGCAGTATCAGCGCCGCCAGAAGCTGGAGACAGAGCTGGAAGACAGCGTGTCCGCGTTCTGGCAAGGATGTGCCGGCGAGGGGGCGCAAGTGCGCTCCTCGTTGGCCGAAGAGGCCCATGCGGCAGCGACGGTGATTTCACCCGTTGTCGCCTGAGGGTGATGGAAGCAGTACCCGCTGAGAGTGACGGGGCCCCGACCTTGATGGTGGGGCCTTCTTTTTTTGTCATGTTGCTTGCCGGGCGGCGGCATCTTGTCGTAGCCGATCGGGCGACGCTCAGGCTTTGCGCCACAGGGTGGCGAAGGGCATCCAGCCGTTATGGCCTGGTTCAAGGCCCGCGATGTCGCTGCTGCCGCGCGCGCCGGCAAGCTGATGGGCCAGGGGCATGAGCAGGCCGTCGTCCTGCAGCCGATCGCCGATGCCCTGGTAAGCCTGCAAGCGCGCTTCCCGCAAGCGCATCTCCTGCACCGCCTGCAATTGCCGCTTCATCCAGATGCCGCCGGCTTTGCCAAGCTGGTTTTGCAGCAGGTGATTGGCGCCGAACCACTCAAAGCAGGCGAAGTCCAGATCGTCGTGAAACACCTCGCCTTGCAGCACCAGATCCATATCCGGCCACCACGGGGCAAACGGGCTGCAAGGGTTGTCTATCGTCACGATTTCCAGGGCGATGCCGGCTTCGGCCAACAGTGCCTCAAGACGGCGGGCCAGCGCCATGGCCGCCGGGTAGGCGGCGGTGCGCAGGCGCAGCCGGGTGCCGGCCGGAAGGGGGGCAGACTCGCCGGAGAGCATGTGCGGCGTCCACTGCGGTATCAGCTGTCTTGCCGCTTGCAAGCCGAAGCCGGCTGGCAGCGTGTCGCGCAGGCGGGCAAGTTGGGCGATAAGGCCTCGTCGGGCAGAGGCCTCGCGCAGGACGGGTCGTTGCGGATTGCACATCAGATAAAAGCAGCCGGTTTCCAGTTGCTGGCTGCCCGGCTCAGCGTGTTGATCCAGGCGCACATCGAAGCACTGGCGCGCGGCGGCCTCGTGGCGCATGACCCATAGCTCGATCCGGTCCAGCAGGGCGCGCGGGCCGTGGTGACCGGCAAAGGCCTCCAGCCGCAGCCGGTGTTCACTATTGATGGCCAGCCGGAAGGGTCCGCTGCCCACCGGCAGCCGGTCGAAACCCCGCTGCCGGCGCGGCGGCACGATGGATGCGCCCGCCGTTACCAGCCGATTGGGCCAGAGCCAGTCCTGACTGGACAGCTGGCAGGTGAAAGCATGCGGATGATGCACGACGACTTGTTCCAGATGGGCGAACAAGGGTTGTAAATGCGAACCGGAACGCGCCAGCCGCAGCAGGCTCTTGCGCACGGCTTCGGCATCCAGAGGCTGTCCGTCGTGAAAGCGCAGGCCGGGACGCAGCCAGAAGCGCCATTGTCGGCCCTGTTGATCCGTCTCCCAGTGATGGGCCAGTCCCGGTGTCAGCTGCTGGCTGATCGGGTCCACTTCGCACAGCCGATCGAACAGCTGGCGCACCAGATGCCCCTCCAGCCGGTTAACGACGAAAGGCGGGTCCAGGCTGTCCGGTGCGCGGGCAATGGCCATGCGCAACTGCAGCAGGTCGTCACCGGCCGGCAAGTAAGCCGGCAGGTGGCTGGCCAGTCGCTCGCGTTGTGCGACGTTCAGGTTGGCGAAGGCTTTTTCCAGTTCCCCGCGCGCCAGCAATGTGCCAAGGCGTTCGATGTCCAGCTCGTCTGGCTCTTTGAACAAGCGCAAGGTGCCGCGATGTCCGCGTCCGCGCGCTGGCTGCCAGCTCAGCCAGCCTGCCTGTTGCATGCGCGAGAGCTGCAAGCGGGCGTTGCGCACGGTGCAGGACCACAGCTCGGCTATGCGCGTCATGCCGGGTTCAGCGGGGTGATGGTCGAATTCACGATGCAGCAGGCGGTATTGGTCCGAGAGCTTCATGATAAAAGAGGAAGTTATTTCGGAAGATATTAACCGTTTTTGGCTTCCGTTTTTCTGCGGATACTCGAATCATTCGTCATGGTTCGAGGTGCGTATGTTCCGTTTTCCACTTCCCGTGCAAGTGTTGCTTGCTTTGTCCCTGCTGCAGGCCGCCGGACGCGCCTTGCTGGCGCCGGTGCTGGTGATGGCCATGAGCGAGCGGCTCGGGTTGGCTCCCGCCGCTGTGGGTCTGCTGATCGGCGCGGCAGTAGCGCTCGCGGCCTTGTCCGGCATCGCTTGCGGTTATCTCATCGACCGTTGGCCGAAGGATCGCCTGTTGCGCGTTTCTTTCCTCGCCATGGGCGCGGCGGCTTTCGGCTTGGGCGAAACGCGGTCCTGGGCGGGCTTTTGCCTGTGGCTGACGGTGATGGAGTGCGCGGCCGCGCTGTCCGGCATTGCCGCCAAGGCGATTCTGGCGGAGTGCCTGCCTCCAGAGCGCAGAGGGAAGGTTTTCTCGCTGCGCTACACCCTGATCAACGTCGGCTTCGCCCTGGGCCCCTTGTTGGGCGCATGGCTGGCGCAGTGCTCCATGTATGGTCCGTTCCTGCTGGCTGGCGCGCTGATGTTGGCGGCGGCTGCAAGTCCTTTGTGCTTGAGGCCGGCAGCGCGCTCATCCGAGCGCTTGCCGGGCTTTCGGCAAACCTTGCGCCTGCTGGCCAGCGACCGGCAACTGGTGCTGTTTACCCTGGGCAGCTTGCTGACCACCATGGCGATTGGTCGGTTCTCGGACTACCTCTCGCTGTATCTGTTGCAAGCGCGCTCCGGCATGGAGGCCATGCGCTGGGTATCCTTGCTGATTACCTGCAATGCGTTTGCCGTGATCGCGCTGCAGTTTTTTGCCGGCGCCTGGCTGGAGAGGGGCAAGCTGCTGAGTTGGATTTCCCTTGCCTGCCTGCTGCTGGCGGCCAGTCTGGCCGGTTGGGCCTTGAGCGACAATCTAGCGGTCTGGTGCGGCTGGATGCTGGTGTTTACCGTGGGGGAGGTGCTGCTGGTGCCGGCGGAATACCTGTTTGTCGACCGCATTGCGCCGGAAGCGCATCGCGGCAGCTATTACGGCGCGCAGTCGCTGTCATCGCTTGGCAATGCCGTCAGTCCGGTGGCGGCGGGCGCGACGCTGGCGCTGTTGCCCGGTTCGGCGATGCTGTGGATGTTGGTGCTTTGCGTGCTGGCAGGTGTCGTTTTGATGCGGGCGGCCGGGGCGAAGGCCCGCACCGAGGCTGCGCCGGCTTGCCTGCAAAGCTCATGAGTTTGCTTGCCGTGAAGTAAAGTTTTCGCGCATTTGACTTAAGTCCTTGGTACAGTCGGAACATTATTGCTACTGTCATCAATACAGTCGTACCAGAGAGAGTCACATGCTGAAGAAATTGTTCGGCGGCCTGCTTGGCAAGGAAGAGCAGGCTGTTCCCGTTCCGCAGTCCACGCCCGCTGCCGCGCCTGCGCCGCTGGAGACGCCCGCTTCCGCTTCCGCCGCGGCCTCGCCGCTGGATCAGGTGCAGTCGCTGGGTTTTGTCGCCCATCAGCCGGTGCAGGACAAGGATCAGCGCGTGGTGGCCTATGAGTTTACGGTCAAGGGCGGCGCCGAGCGCGCCAAGACCGCCGACCATCAGCGTACCTTCGACCGCCTGTTGCTCAATACCCTGCGCAACATGAATGTGTTCCGCCTGCTGGCCTATCGCCGCGCTTTTATTCATGTGTCGCTGGCCTCGCTGCCGGATCTGCCGCCGCCCGATTTGCCGGTGGGCAGCTGTATTTTCATCCTTGAAGCGCTGGAAGGCGATGTGCTGGACGAGGCGCTGATGGCCCGCCTCGATGCCTTGCGTCAGCAGGGCTTGCGCTTTGCGGTGGAGCCTGCGCGTTTTGGCAGCAATCCGGCCGCTTTGCACCTGTATCAGCGATTGGATTATCTGGTGCTGGACTTTGCCGCGCCCAATACCCGGGCACTGTTTCCCTTGTTGGAAAAGCTGCCGCAACGCTTCCCCAATGTGCGTTGGCTGGCCCGCAACATCAATTCCGCCGAAGAGCTGGAGTTGTGCCTGCATTCGCCTGGCAGTCAGCATTTCGCGCTGTTTCATGGCTCTTATCTCAGCGTGGCGCAGCCGCGCAATACGGAAACCCGCAAGGAAGCGCCAAGCCAGGGCCGGGTACTTGAAATCATGCGATTGTTGCGCGCCAACGCGCCCACCGCCGACATCGAGGCCCAGTTCAAGCTGGATTCGCTGCTGTTGTTCAAGCTGATGCGTTATGTGAACTCGCCGGTCAACGGGCTGACCCGCAAGATCCAGACCATCGAAGAAGGCATCATGCTGCTGGGGCGCAACAACCTGTTCAAGTGGTTGTCCCTGATGCTGTTTACGGCGGAGGACGACAGCGGGGCCACGCTCACCCAGATGGAAAAGTCGCTGATTCGCGGCCGTTTCATGGAAGAACTGGGGCTGGCGCGGGGCAACCGCCTGGAAGCCGAACACCTGTTCCTGACGGGCATGTTCTCGATGCTGGGCGGCTTGCTGGGTGTCAGCCTTGCCGATGCGCTGGCGCCGCTGGGACTGCCGATGATGGTGTCGGATGCACTATTGCACGGCAAAGGCCTGTTTGCCGAACCCTTGCAACTGGCCCAGGCCTGCGAGCAGGACGACAGCGAGGCCATCGCCGCGCTGTGCGATGCTCAGCAGGTGAGTCTGGAGCAAGTGACCAGCATCTATATGGAAGCGGTGGTGTGGGCGCAGGAAGTGCTGAAGGACAGCGATGTGCAGAGCAATGTCGAGGGTGTGTGACATCGTCGCCTGACCGCGCAGCGCAAGAAAAAAGGAGAAGCCCGGCTTCTCCTTTTTTCTTGCTAGCCATGTCGCCGCGCCGTTCAGGCCAGCAGGGTGTCCAGCTGGGGGAAGCGATGGCGGAACAGGCCGTCCTCGTCGGCCTGCGCGTGGTTCCATGCCACCTGGAATGCGGCCTCGTCGTCGTAAGGCTGGGCAACGATCTGCATGCCGGTGGGCATGCCGTTGGCGGCCAGGCCGGTTGGCGCGGAGATCACCGGATAACGGTTCAGCAGGTTGAAGGGAGGTGTGGCCGCCCAGCCCAGATAGCTGTCCACCGGTTTACCGTCCACCGGGAAAGTGGGCGAAGCCACCGGGTCCAGGTCGGCCAGCAGCTCTGTGGTGTAGGTAGTGGGGCAGAGGAAAGCGCGATAGCCTTGACTCCAGACCTTGCGCTGCATGTCCTGATGCAGCTCGCTGGCCAGCTCAGCCGCGCCGGCGACGGAAGCGGGCCGGTCGCGGTAGTCCCGCCACAGCTTTTGCACATAACTGGTGAGGCTGGGGTAAGCGGCATCCGGCAGCGACTGCAGGTATTCGGTGAAGAAGATGCCGAAGATGCCTTCCAGCAAGACCGTGGCGACGCGATGCATGTCCCAGCTGATATCCACTTGCTCCACTACTGCGCCGCGCCGGCGCAGACCGTCCAGCGCGCGTTGCAGATTGGCGCGCACTTGCGGGCAGACGGCTTCCGCGCCCAGCGTGGGGTGCCAGGCGATGCGCCAGCCGGCGAGGTCGGGATAACTGGCGGGCAGGACTTGCTTGGGCAGGGTGGCGTAGCTGGCCGGGTGCGGGCCGGAGATGATGTTCTGCATCAGGATCAGGTCGTCAATGGTGCGCGCCAGCGGACCCTCGGCGGCAAAGGCGAACAGTTCTTCGCCGCCGCCGGTGGGCAGTCGGCCAAAAGGCGGTTTGTAACCGTACAGGCCTTGAAACGCCGCCGGGATGCGGGTGGAGCCGGCCATGTCGCTGCCGGTGGCCAGCGGGCTCAGGCCGGCGGCCACGGCTGCCGCGCTGCCGCCGCTGGAGCCGCCGCAGGTGTAGCGCAGGTTCCAGGGGTTGCGCGTGACGCCCCAGCGTCGGCTCCAGGTTTGGCCCAGTGTGCAGAATTCCGGATTGGTGGTTTGCAGGTGCAGGATGGCGCCGGCCTCCACCAGTTTGTCGACGATGGGGTGGTTGTGCTCCGGCACATAATCGTCAATGGCTAGCGAGCCAACCGTGTTGGGCCAGCCGGCCACATCGGTTTCCTCTTTCACGGCTACCGGCAGGCCCTCCAGGGGACGCGCGGTGCCCTGGCGATAACGTTCCGCCGCAGCCCGGGCCTGGGTCAGGGCCTGCTCGGCATAGATGCGGGTGGTGGCATTTACCGGACCCTTGAGCGCTTCGGCGCGCGCAAGCAGGGCCTGCATCAGCTCGACCGGGTCGAGACTGCCGTTGCGAAAGCGGCGCAGGGCGTCGCTGGCGGAGAGGTAACACAGGGATGAAGTCATGATGTGCCTTCTGCTTAAAAGCTGTACACGGCTTGCGCCGCCATGGTGGCGTTGCTCTTGCGCGTAGTGCCGTCGGTGGTGTCGAAAGTGGCTTGGCTGGAAAGGTCGTAGCGGGCTTCCAGCTTCAGTTGCAGTTGCTCGCTGGGGTAGAACAGCAGAGCGGCGGTAAGCGCCTGCCGTTTGGCGCCCTTGCAGGCTGTCGCACCGTTGGCGGCGACGCAGGCCGGGTCGCTGCCAAAGCCGTTGATGCCGTCATGGCCGTTGTCGCCCAGCCATAGGTTGGGGTTGCCGCCGCCGCCGCGACTGTTGTCCAGATAGTCGTAGCGCAGGGTCCAGCCCATCTTGCCGAACAGCGAGGAATTAAAGCGGTGATGTCGCAGCAAGGACAGGCCCCACCAGACGGCCCGGCCGCCATCCAGCGCATCGCCGCCGGCGCTGCCGTAATCCAGTTGCGCGTTCCAGGTGTCCTGCAGATTGCTGTTGCTGATGTCCAGCTCGCTGTAGAACATGCTCTGATAGGGCGAGGCTGTGCCGGAGTAGTTACTGGCGGTGCCGCGGCCCAGATAGCCGGACCAGCCGATGTCGATGTTGTTGGTGTAGAGGTAGTCCATGCGCCAGGTGAAGGAGGGCACATTGTTGCGTTTGCCATCCACCGAGGCTGGCTCCACATGCCCCACTTCGTTGCCCAGCATGCCTTTCCACAGCCAGTTGCCCGAGATCCACTGTGCGCCTGCGCCGACAAAGGTGCCCGGTTCGCTGAAGTCGAACAGCAGGTTGTGGGTGATGGTGAGCGTTTGCGGGCTGGTGGCCACTTCATAGCCGGCAAAGGACTGCAACTGCCCGGCGTACACCTGCCAGTGCTGATCAAGCGGGAAAACAATCTGCGCCGCGTTGATGATGCTGTTGTTGCTGCCCGAGGCGTTTACCGCCGAGGTCATGCCGATGCCGCGATTGGGCATCAGCGAGATGTCGGCATAGGGCGCCATGGGGCCGGAGCCGAAGCTCTTTTTGATGTCCAGATATACGTCGCCGATGTTGGAGGCGTCGTAGGCGTAGCTGTTGCTGTGATTGACGAAAGTGAAGCCGGCTTTGCGCTGATTGCGGTTGTAGCTGTAGTAGGGGTCGAGATAGCCGCTGATGGACAGATTGGCCAGCGGGCCGGTGTCGGCGTCCTCGCCCAGCTTGTCCACCTTCAACGCCAATGCGGCGATGCGCTGGCGGGAGTCCTCGTCGGCTTCGGTATTGGCCTGGGCCGGGCTTTCGGCCAACCTTGCCTGCAAGGCGCTGACCTGGCTTTGCAGGGCGGCGAGCTGCGCCTTGAGCTGATCCAGTTCGTCGGCGCGCGCTTGCCAGGGCAGGCCGGCAAGCAACAGCGCCATCAGGGTAAGCGGGAATTTAGGCATGTCGGTCTCCTGGCTCAGCGTCCGGTCTTGAAACCGGCCCACAGCCGGGTCATCTGGCGCATCAGCTCGGGCGAGAGCCCCTGGATGGGCGTGAGGCGCTGCAAGGTGGTGGCGTCCGGGTTTACCGAGGCGTCGTTGCGCACTTCAGCCTTTACCAGCGCATTGGCCACCTTGTTGGCGCTCAAGTAGTAGGTGTTGTCGCTGATGTCGGCATGCACTTCGGGGGTTTCGATGTAGTTGAGCCACTTGTAGACGGCGTTGATATTGGGCGCGTCGCGCGGCACGGCCATCACGTCGAACCAGATGGCGGAGCCCTCTTTGGGGATGATGTAGTCGATCTGGAAATTCTTCTTGCTCTCCTTGGCCTGCAAACGGGCCTGCATCACGTCGCCGGACCAGCCGATTGCCACGCACAGATCGCCCAGCGCCAGATCGCTGACATAGCTGCTGCTGTTGAATTGGGTGATGTAGGGGCGAATGCCTTTCATCAGCTCATAGGCGTCTTGCAGGTCTTTGCTGTTGGCCTTGTTGAGGTCGCGCTTCAGGTAGCGCAGCGCAGCGGCAAACACATCGCCGGGCGAATCCAGCAGGCCGACGCCGCAGCTTTGCGCGCGGGACAGGTATTTGGGATTGAACAGCAGCTCCCAGCTGTCGTAGGGCGCCGCCGGCCCCAGCAACTGACGCGCCTTGCTGTTGATGACGAGGCCGGTGGTGCCCATGGTCCAGGGAATCGCGTATTGGTTGCCGGGGTCCACGGTTTCCAGCTTTTTCATCAGCACCGGGTCCAGATTCTTCCAGTTGGGGATGCGGCTCTTGTCCAGCTTCTGATACAGGCCGGCCTGGATCTGGTTGCGCAAGTAGGCCGAAGACGGCACCACCACATCGTAGGCGGAGTGGCCGGCCAACAGCTTGGCTTGCAAAGTGTCTTCGCTGTCGAAGGGGTCGTAGCGCACCTTGATGCCGTAATCCTTCTCGAACTTTGGCACGGTGTTCTTGCCGGCGTAATCGGCCCAGTTGAAAAAGTTGAGGACTTCGGCGCTGACCGAGAAGGCGGCGCAACCGAGGCCGACCGCCAGAGCGAGGCGGGGCAGAGTCTTGCTGAGCATGGCGTCTCCATGACAGGTTGATGACGGGTAGAATCTCTCAAAGACCCCGGGGCGGCGCTGTCCCCCAACGGGGGGACAAAACAGAAGGGGGAGCATCATGGGGGGAGACGCCTTGCCGCTGGACGCGGCGGCGGCGCTGGTAGCCAGCCTGGGCAGCCGGGAGTTGCCCGAACGCTTGTGGGATGTGCTGTCAGCCCGCTTGCCGTTGTGTCATTTGTCCGCCGCGCGCTTCAATCAGCCGCATCCGGAGGCGGTGATCGCCTCGGTGGACTGGTTGTTCGCCCGCAATATCAATCCGGCGCACGACACCGGCGAAGTGGCGCAGCGCTATGTGGAACGTTACTGGCGCGAAGATCCGTTGTTATCGCACATCAAGCCGCTGCAGGATCCGCAGCTAGTGCTGATCCGTCACAACGACATTCCGGCGGAAGATTACGCGCAGGATGTGTTCCGCAACGAGCTGGTCACGGAAGAATGTAATCTGCTGGTGCGCGGCGAGGGCGGGGTGTACGTGCTGGCGGTGTATCGCATGGCCGGGCAGCCATCGTTCTCGCTGGAAGAGTTGTCTCTGTTGCGGCGCTGGGTGCCGCTATTGCTGGCTTTGCTGATGCAGCATGCCCGCCTGACGGTGTCTACCCGGCGTTCCGAACTACCCTCGCTGCCGCGCCTGTTTGACAAGCGGGTAGCCACCGACGGCGTGAAGCTGTCGCCTCGCGAGCGCGCCATCTGCCATTACCTGCTGCAAGGCTGGTCCGCGCCTAAGGCCGCGCACGCCATGGGCGTGCGAGAATCCAGCAGCAAAACCTATGTTGATCGCGCTTTCGTCAAACTGGGAGTGCGCAGCAAGGCGGAGCTGTTTGACTGGTGTTTGCGTTGTGCTTGAGCGGAAAGAAAAACGGGATGCGCAAGTCCATGAAAATACCGCAGCAGGTGGGCGCGAAACGGACGGAGAAGCCGCTTTCGTCATTCGTCATGCCGACGATGAAATAAGCCTGGGCTGCCGACAAGCTGAAAGCCGCAGGACGGCGGTGTTGCTTTGCCGGCAATGCCGGTGCTTGGGCAACTGTTCCAAGGTGCATGCCTCGATCGCTTAACAAGAGCTTGGGTGGGTGGGAAAATACTAGCTTATTCAGTCTCTTATCCCGGATATTCATGAAGTTTGAACGCGACGACATCCAGTTTTTCTGCGCCTACGTCACTTATTACGCCTTGATGCCTTGCGGCAAACCGCGCGCGGATATTTTGGCGCGTTTTCAGCATATTGACCGTAAGTTTGCCGAACTTGGCGTCTATTGCCGTTTGATTCAGCAGAATCAGGCTGGCTGGCCCAGCTACGAGTTTTACCGGGGCGAGTGCCTGTTGTCGGCCATTCCCTATCGCCTTTATCGCGAAGCCATGGATGATATCGCCAAGCGCAGCTGGCGCTGGGCGCAATTTGTCTGAGCGGTGCGCCCCGGGCCCAGGCAAGGCCGGGCTGGCATGAAAAAAGGCGCCATTAGGCGCCTTTTCTGTTGCTGGCCGAGGGCTGTTACAGCTTGATCAGCGTGCTCTTCAGTTCGGTGTACTTTTCCAGCGCGTGCAGCGATTTGTCGCGGCCGTTGCCGGATTGCTTGAAGCCGCCGAAGGGGAAGTTCATGTCGCCGCCTTCGTCGTAGCAGTTCACCCACACCGTGCCGGCGCGCAGACGGCGCGATACCTGATGGGCGGTGGTCACATTGGCGGTCCAGACCGCTGCGGCCAGGCCGTATTCGGTATCGTTGGCGATGCGGATGGCTTCTTCCACGTCATCAAAGGTGATTACCGACAACACCGGCCCGAAAATTTCTTCCTTGCAGGTGGTCATGTCGGCGCGTTGGCAGTCCAGCGCGGTGGGCTCGATGAACAGGCCCTTGTCGGTGTGAGTGGCCTTACCGCCGCAGATCAGGCTAGCGCCTTCGCTGACGCCCTTGTCGATGTAGGACAGCACCTTGTCGTACTGGATCTTGTCAACGATGGCGCCCATGCTGGTGGCCGGGTCCAGCGGCTCACCCGGATACCAGCCGTCAGCGGCCTTCTTGAACTCGGCGAGGAACTGCTCTTTCACCTTGCGATGCACCAGCACGCGGGAGCCTGCGGTACACATTTCACCCATGTTGTAGAAGATGCCGCCGGCTGCGGTGCGAGCCGCCTTGGCGATATCGGCGCAGTCTTCCAGCACGATGTTGGGAGACTTGCCGCCCAGCTCCAGCCAAACGCGTTTGAGATTGGACTGCGCGGCGTAACCGGCAATCAGCTTGCCCACGCCGGTGGAACCGGTAAAGGCCAGGCAGTCGATGTCCATGTGCAGGGACAGCGCCTTGCCCACATCGCCCGCCCCGGGCAGCACTTGGAAGATGCCGTCGGGGATGCCGGCTTCCTTGGCCAGTTGCGCAATGCGGATGGCGGTCAGCGGGGATTTTTCAGACGGTTTGACGATAACTGCGTTGCCGGCCGCCAGTGCCGGGCCGAACTTCCAGCTTGCCATCAGGATGGGGAAGTTCCACGGCACCACGGCGGCTACCACGCCGATGGCTTCACGGGTTACTAGACCCACCAGTTTCGGGTCTACCGGCGCAACTTCGCCGCCGATCTTGTCGATGGCTTCGGCAAACCATTCCACGCAGTAGGCTGCGCCCGGCACGTCCACCGAAGTGGTGTCGCCGATGGGCTTGCCCACATCCAGCGTTTCCAGCAAAGCCAGTTCGTCGCCGTGCTCGCGGATCAGTGCTGCGAAGCGTTTGAGAATCTTGCCGCGCGCCAGCGGCGCGAGGTCGGACCACTTGCCGGAGTCGAAGGCGGCGCGCGCGGCGCGCACGGCGGCTTCCACATCGGCCTCGCCGGCCCATGCGATGTCGGCCAGCTTCTGGCCGTTGGCCGGGTTGATGCATTCGAAGGTGCGACCGTCCGCCGAGGCGGTGTAGGCGCCGTTGATGAAGGCGCGGCCTTCAATCTTCAGTTCCGCTGCAAGCTGTTTCCATTCTGCATGGGTGCGAGCCATGGTGTTCTCCTTTGTAGCTTTATTGGGTCTGTGCGACCGGTCTTGATGTGCGGGTCGTCAACATCAGAACGTCGGCGGCGAGCTGGCGCTGACCATCTCGCAGACTTCATCGCTGGTGTTGCGGAAGCGATGGGGCAGGCGGCTGTCAAAGTAATAGGAGTCGCCGGGGCCCAGTTCCCGTGTTTCGTTGTTGACGGTGATTTCGATGTTGCCGGCAATGATCACGCCGCCTTCCTGTCCATCGTGCTGGAGCATGTCCGGGCCAGTGTCGGCGCCGGGCTCGTAACGTTCCTTCAGAATGGCGATGTCGCGCCGCTCGTGAGCGGTACCCACCAACAGCAATTTGATCTGATCGTTGCCGAGATTGGGAAGGTCCGAAGCTTCATAGAACACTTTGGGTTGTTGCGGTTCTACATCAAAAGTGAAGAACTCCGCCAGTGTCATTGGCAGACCTTCCAGCACTTTCTTCAAAGAACTGACGGAAGGGCTGACGCGATTCTGCTCGATCAGGGAGATCGTGCCGTTCGTGACGCCAGCCCTTTTGGCAAGTTCGCGCTGCGAGAGACCAAAGCGGTCTCTGACCATTCTCAATCGTGCTCCAACATCCATTGTCCAGTTCCATCTGTATGTTAATAATTTTAGACGTCACATGATAATTATTTTGAGCGAGCGACGCATCACTTGTTGCATTGCAAAATGAAATTTCTTTGCAACTTGGCAGGTTTATAGCCAGAATCAGCCATGGGAAGCAAGGGTGTTGTGGATTTTTTTAAACATGAATGGTTTGATATTCCACTAAAAGCCGTAGGAGGCGATTATGCTGATTGGCGTTCCGAAGGAAATCAAAAACCACGAGTATCGTGTGGGTCTGACACCCGCCGGCATTCGTGAATTGGTGGCGAATGGTCATAAGGTGTTGGTGCAGACCCAGGCCGGTCTTGCAATCGGCTTTACCGACGAGCAGTACATTCAGTCCGGGGCGTCCATCGCCTCTTCCGCCGAGGAAGTTTTCGGCAAGGCAGACATGATCGTTAAAGTCAAGGAGCCCCAGCCGGTTGAGTGCCGGATGCTGCGTTCCGGACAGGTTCTCTTCACGTATCTGCACCTGGCTCCCGATCCGGAGCAAACTAAACTTTTGATCGAATCTGGCGCAATCGCTATCGCTTATGAGACAGTAACGGATGAGCGCGGCGGTTTGCCTCTGTTGGCCCCGATGTCCGAAGTGGCCGGTCGCATGGCGGTGCAAGCCGGCGCGCATGCACTGGAGAAGGCGCAAGGCGGTCGCGGTGTGCTGTTGGGCGGAGTGCCCGGCGTGGCGCCGGCCCGCGTGGTGGTGATTGGCGGCGGTGTAGTGGGTTTGAATGCGGCGCGCATGGCGACCGGTTTGGGCGCGGATGTGACGATTCTGGACAAATCGCTGCCGCGCCTGAAGGAAATCGACATGGTGTTCGGCGGGCGCATCAAGACGCTGGTGTCCAATGCCGCCAATATCGACGAATGCATTCGCGAAGCCGACATGGTGGTGGGGGCGGTGCTGATTCCGGGCGCGGCTGCGCCGAAGCTGGTGACGCGAGCCATGCTGGGCAACATGAAACCCGGCGCGGTGCTGGTGGATGTGGCCATTGATCAGGGCGGCTGTTTCGAGACCAGTCGGGCTACCACGCATCAGGATCCGATTTACGTGGTAGACGGCATTGTGCACTACTGCGTCGCCAACATGCCCGGCGGCGTGGCGCGTACCTCCACCCAGGCGCTGAACAATGCGACGCTGCCCTTCACCCTGGAGCTGGCCAAGAAGGGTTGGCGGCAAGCGCTGCTGGACAACGCGCATCTGCGCAACGGTTTGAACATCTGTCGCGGCAAGGTGACTTACCAGGCCGTGGCGCATGATCTGGGCTACGATTTCGTGGACCCGATGGAGGCCATCAAGGCGGCTTCCTGATACATCAATAACTAACCAAGAGACATCAAGAGGTTTTTATGCAGCAACCGATCATCGGTATCCCGTGTGACATCAAGATGGTAGGCCCGTTGCCGTTTCACGCGGTCGGCGAAAAATACATCGCCGCCGCGGCCGGCGCGGTGAAGGGCGTTCCGGTTCTGATCCCCGCGCTGGGTGCGGATATCCCGGTTCGCGACATTCTCGACATGGTGGACGGCGTGCTCCTTCCGGGCTCGCTGTCCAACATCGAGCCTCACCGTTATGGCGGCGCAGCCAGCCGCCAGGGGACACTTCATGATCCGGCGCGTGATGCAACAACGCTGCCGCTCATCGACCTTCTTCTGCAAGAAGGCATCCCGCTTCTGGGTATTTGCCGCGGTTTCCAGGAAATCAATGTTGCACTGGGCGGCGAACTTTTCCAGCACGTACAGGAAGAGGAGGGCTTCAAGGACCACCGCGAGCCCGATACTCAGAATCTGGATGAGATGTATGGTCTGGCTCATGCCCTCCATCTGCAACCCGACAGCCTGCTCAAGGGCTGGATGGGCGGCAAGGAGGTCGTGGAGGTGAATTCGCTTCATCAGCAAGGCATCAAGCGTCTTGCCGACCGTCTGGCGGCGGAAGGCGTGGCCGATGACGGGCTGATCGAAGCTTACCGGGTAAAGGATGCCAAGGGCTTCGCTTACGGCGCTCAATGGCATCCCGAGTGGAAGTACTGGGAAAATCCGGTATCCATGGCCATTTTCAACGCTTTCGGTGACGCTTGCCGCAAGCGTCGTGCAGATCGCAACCGCTGATCCACGCACGTCATCCAGAGCCGGGTTACCGGCCAACAGGAAGTAGAGGAAATCATGAATCAAATCAATGACTGGCTGCGCGAGCACCGTATCACTGAAGTCGAATGCATCGTGCCGGACATGACCGGCGTGGCGCGCGGCAAAATCGTTCCCAAGGACAAATTCGTATCGGACCCGGAAATGCGTCTTCCGGAGGCCGTACTGATCCAGACTGTTACCGGCGACTACCCGGATGACAGCATGCTGGACCTCACCGACCCCGACATGGTGCTGACGCCTGATCCGGGCTCCCTGCGCTTTGTGCCCTGGGCGGCAGACCCCACCGCACAGCTGATCTATGACTGCTACCGCGCGGACGGCTCGCTGGTGGATGTGGCGCCGCGCAGCGTGCTCAAGCGCGTTCTGGGCCTGTTCGATGAAATGGGCCTGGAGCCGGTGCTGGCGCCGGAAATGGAGTTCTACCTGATGTCGCCGAACCCGGATCCGGACATCCCGCTGACCGCTCCGATCGGTCGCACGGGCCGCGCCGAGTTTGGTCGTCGTTCCTACTCCATCGACGCGGTCAACGAATTCGACCCGCTGTTCGAAGATATTTACGACTATTGCCATGCGCAGAATCTGGAAGTGGATACGCTGATTCATGAAATCGGCACCGCCCAGATGGAAATCAACTTCCTGCACGGCAACCCGCTGGATCTGGCCGATCAGGTATTCCTGTTCAAGCGCACCGTGCGCGAGGCGGCGTTCCGTCACAATATGTACGCTACCTTTATGGCCAAGCCGATGGAAAACGAGCCCGGCTCCGCCATGCACATGCACCAGAGCCTGGTGGACAAGAATACCGGCAAGAACGTGTTCACCAAGGAAGACGGCAGTCCGTCCGACATCTTCTTCCACTTCATCGGCGGCATGCAGAAGTACATCCCGGAAGTGATGCCGTTCTTCGCGCCTTACGTGAACTCCTTCCGTCGCCTGAGTCCGTATACCGCCGCACCCACCAACGTGGAATGGGGCTACGACAACCGCACCGTCGGCCTGCGTGTGCCGCATTCTTCCCCGGCTGCCCGCCGTGTGGAAAATCGCGTGCCCGGCGTGGACGTCAACCCGTACATCTCCATGGCCGCCACACTGGCTTGTGGCTACCTCGGCATCGTCAACAAGATCAAGCCGCGCGACCCGATGTCCACCGATGCCTACGAACTGCCGTTCCAGTTCCCGCACGGCGCGGAAGAGTCGCTCAAGCGTTTGGCTGCCTGCCCGGATATTCCGGATGTGCTCGGCCCTCGCTTCGTCAAGATGTATCTGGGTATGAAGGAGAAAGAATTCTCCGAATACTTCCGCGTGATCAGCCCGTGGGAACGCAAGTACCTGCTGCTGCACGTGTAAACCAAAAAAAGTAGTGCCTTTGGGAGGGAAAGGCTGGCCAGCCGGCCAGCCTGACATCAGGCCCTGGGAGAGGGCCGAAGAAACTGTGAAGGAAAGACTGTTATGCAGAAGCAACGTACGACGACTGAATGGCGCGAACTGGATGCGGCCCACCACCTGCATCCTTTTACTGACACCGCCTCGCTCAACCAGCAGGGCGCGCGCGTCATTACCAAGGCCGAAGGCATCTTCCTGTATGACTCCGAAGGGAACAAGATTCTCGACGGCATGGCCGGTCTGTGGTGCGTGAACATCGGTTATGGCCGCAAAGACCTGTCCGATGTGGCCAAGCACCAGATGGACGAGCTGGCCTACTACAACACCTTCTTCAAAACCACGCATCCTGCGGTGGTGGAACTGTCCCACCTGTTGGCCGAAGTGGCGCCGAAGGGCTTCGATCACGTTTTCTATACCAATTCGGGTTCCGAATCGGTAGACACCATGATCCGCATGGTGCGTCGCTACTGGGACGTGAAGGGCAAAAAGGACAAGAAAACCCTGATCGGCCGCTGGAACGGCTATCACGGCTCCACCATCGGCGGCGCCAGCCTCGGCGGCATGACCTATATGCACGAGCAGGGCGATCTGCCGATTCCCGGCATGGCGCACATCGAACAGCCGTGGTGGTACAAGCACGGCAAGGACATGACGCCGGAAGAGTTCGGCGTGGCTGCGGCCAAGTGGCTGGAAGACAAGATTCTTGAAATCGGCGCCGACAAGGTAGCTGCTTTCGTGGGCGAACCGATTCAGGGCGCTGGCGGCGTGATTATCCCGCCGTCCACCTACTGGCCGGAAATCCAGCGCATCTGCCGCAAGTACGACATCTTGCTGGTGGCTGACGAAGTGATCTGTGGCTTTGGCCGCACCGGCGAATGGTTCGGTCATCAGACGCTGGGCTTCCAGCCGGACATCTTTACTACCGCCAAGGGCTTGTCCTCCGGCTATCTGCCGATCGGCGCGGTATTCGTCAGCAATGCCGTGGCGCAAACGCTGGCCGACGGCGGCGACTTCAACCACGGCTTTACTTACTCGGGCCACCCGGTAGCCGCCGCCGTGGCGCGCGCCAACGTCAAGGCGCTGCGCGACGAAGGCATCGTCGATCAAGTGAAAAACGATACCGGCCCGTACATGCAGAAGCGCTGGCGCGAAGTGTTCGGCCAGTTTGAACACGTGGACGACATTCGCGGCGTTGGTCTGATCCAGGCTTTCACGCTGGTGAAAAACAAGGCCACGCGCGAACTGTTCCCGAACAGCGGCGAAGCGGGCATGATCTGCCGCGACATCTTCTTCAAGAACAACCTCATCATGCGCGCTTGCGGCGATCACATGGTTTCCGCGCCGCCGCTGGTGATCAGCAAGGCTGAAATCGACCAGATGCTGGAGATTGCGGCCAAGTGCATGCAAGAGTTCGAGCGCCAGCTCAAAGAGCGCGGCCTCGTTTGAGTTTTTTCGGAATTGTCTGTTCCATCCTTCAGGGCCTGCCATGCAGGCCCTTTTTTACATCCGGCGTCTGCGCTTGCCTAAGCGCAGGGGTGCTGGCTACAAAGAAAGAGTCGCGAGGCCGGTGTCAAGGGCGTTGATGCCCGAGGTCAAGGTTTGGCGGGGCGTGCAATGTAAAGATTCATGGGCAAGTCGCTTCGGCAAACCTTGGCTCATGCTATTATTTCACTCGTCATCAGACGTTGAACGCATTTACCAGCCTGTGGTGAGGGCTTGCGATTCAACGCGGACCGGTCGCAGCGTCATGGGGATGGCGCGCGGACGGCAGCCAGGTACGAAGCGCGGGCGGGCGATAGCGGCCCGACGCGGTATCACGATAATCACAATCACAGGACCAACAAGCAATGTTCGTCGCGATCGGCTATCTCATCATTCTCGGTTCCGTGCTGGGGGGCTTCGTGGCCGCCGGCGGTCACGTCGCTGCGCTGATGCAGCCGCTGGAAGTGGTCATGATTGCAGGCGCTGCCGTGGGCGCCTTCGTCGTCGCCAACGGGGGCTCCCCGCTCAAGGCCACAACCAAAGCGCTGCCTACCGTATTCAAAGGCACGCCATACAACAAAGCCTTTTATATGGAATTGTTCACCTTGCTGTTTGAAATCCTCTCCAAGGTACGCAAGGAAGGCCTGATGTCCATTGAGGCCGACGTGGAAAACCCGGAAGCCAGTCCGGTGTTTTCCAAGTACGCGGCGGTGCTGCACGACCACCATGTCGTAGAATTCATTTGCGACTACCTGCGGTTGATGGTGGGCGGCAACCTCAATGCTTTCGAAATCGAAAACCTGATGGATGTGGAAATCGAAACCCACCACCACGAAGGCGAAGTGCCGGTAAACGCGGTAAAGGGCCTGGCCGACGGTCTGCCGGCTTTCGGTATCGTGGCCGCGGTGATGGGCGTGGTGCATACCATGGAATCCGTAGGCGCGCCGCCGGCGGAGTTGGGCATGCTGATCGCTCACGCGCTGGTGGGTACCTTCCTCGGGATTTTGCTGGCCTACGGTTTTGTGGGCCCGCTGGCCACCATTCTGGAGCACAAGCTGGGCGACGGCACCCGCGTCTACCAGACCATCAAGGTGACCCTGCTGGCCAGCCTTAACGGCTACGCGCCGCAGGTGGCGGTGGAGTTCGGCCGCAAAGTGCTGGCCTCGCATGATCGTCCCTCCTTCAAGGAGCTGGAAGATCACGTCAAGCAAGCCAAAAAATAAGCGGAGCGACCCAGTATGGCAGACGAATCGCAACGCCCAATTATCGTCAAACGCATCAAAAAAGGCGGCCATGGGCATCATGGCGGCGCCTGGAAAATTGCCTACGCCGACTTCGTAACGGCAATGATGGCCTTCTTCCTGCTGATGTGGCTGCTTGGTTCCGCTTCGCAAGGCACCCTTAACGGCATTGCCGAGTTTTTCAAGACCCCGCTGAAAGTGGCGATGGCAGGCGGCGAGGGCGCCGGCGACGCCACGTCAGTCATCAAGGGCGGCGGCAACGACCTGACCAAGAAAAACGGCCAGGTCAACAAGGGCGGCAAGGACATGCAGGACGAAGAGCAGCGCAAGCAGCAAGAGAAAAAAGCGCTGTCCCAGCTGCAAAAGCAGATTGAGCTGACGGTAGACCAAAGCCAGATCCTCAAGGACTACAAGAATCAGTTGAAGCTGGAAATCACGCCGGAAGGCCTGAAGATCCAGATTGTCGACGAACAGAACCGGCCTATGTTCGACGCTGGCAGTTCACGCATGTTGCCGCACACTCGTCTGCTGCTGCAGCAGTTGGCGCAGGAACTCAATCAACTGCCCAACCGCATCAGCGTCTCCGGCCATACCGATGCATCGCCCTTTGCCGGTGGACAGGGCGGTTACAGCAACTGGGAGCTGTCGGCTGATCGAGCCAATACCGCGCGCCGGGAGCTGATTGCCGGCGGTCTGGCGGAAAACAAGGTATTGCGTGTGGTAGGCCTGGCTTCGGCCAACCCCCTGATCAAGAGCAATGTCTTCAGCCCCGAAAACCGCCGCATCGCCATTGTGGTGCTGAACAAGGAAACCGAAGAGGCCCTGCTGAACGATGGCGTGAAGCCGCAGTTCAACCAGACGCCGATTGGCGGCCCTGCGCAGGGCGAGCAAGCGGCCCAGGGTCAGTAAAGCGGGCCGCGCTTGTTGTTGCGACACCTGTTGATCCAGTTGCTGGCCGCTGTCGGCAGCTGGGTATTCATTGCGCCGGCCGTCGATCCATTGCCTTGGGCTGTTCTGCAGGGCTTGTTTGCGGCTTTGCTTTGCTATTTCTGGCGCATGCCGGGCTGGCTCAAACTGACGCATGGCCTTTTCACGCCGGCCATTGTGGTGTTGCAGCAGCAGGGCGTACCACCTTGGGTGTATCTGGCGGCTTTTCTGCTGACTTTCGCCTTGGGGCGCAACGCGGCAACCGAAAGAGTGCCTTTGTACCGGTCTTCGGTGGAGGCGGCAGATGCGCTGGCCAGCTTGCTGCCGCAGGGGTGCCGCTTGCTGGAGGCTGGCTGCGGCGATGGACGCCTTGCCATGCTGCTGGCGGCGCGGAGACCTGATCTTGTCATCTGCGCCATGGAAAATGCCTGGGGTGGCTGGTTGCTGGCCAAATGGCGCTGGTGGCGCGCCGGCAGCCCGGCATCCGTTTCGATTCGTTGTCGCAGTTTCTGGAAAGAGCACTGGGGGAACCACGATGCGGTATATGCTTTCCTGTCTCCTGAACCCATGCCGCGCGTCTGGGAAAAATTCCAGCGTGAAGGCGCGGATGGCAGCCTGCTGGTCAGCAATACTTTCGTCGTTCCCGATGTTCAACCCGACAGTCGGATTCCGCTTGGCGGACCGCTGCAAAAAGCACTGCTGATCTGGCGCCACCCACATGGAACTCGCTAACTGGTTTTCCTCGATTTCGGAACGACGCTGGCCTATCCTGCCGTCAACGCTGGTAGAGCTGAAGGACGCCTGCGCGCGGCACAGCGACCTCATCAGTTTCACCACGCTGGCCAATGTCTGCCTGTCCGACCCCTTTCTGTTGTTTGATCTGTTGCGCGTAGTGGGCGGCTCTCGCGCGCTACAGCGCAACGAGTCCATCCCGTCGGTAGAGCAGACGCTGATGCTGATGGGGCTGGAGGCGGTGGTGAACCGCTTCGGCAAACTTACCGCCATTGCGCCGGTTGAAGGCAAGCTCGACCCCGAAGTGATGGATGCGGTGGAAGACTGGATGGGGCGCAGCCGCGTTGCCGCGCTTATCGTCAAGGAATGGCTGTCCATTTCCGGCGAGCACAAGGTGGAAGACTGTTTCGTTGCCGCGCTGATCTACAATCTGCCTGCTTGCCTGTATCTGATTTACCGCAACCAGCTGCCGGACAAGCCGCTGTTGCAAGAAGTGGCTGATGCTTTCAATACAGACTACTCCAAGCTACTGGAGCAGTTCGTCAAAGCGATTCCGCTGCCTGCGGGGCTGCTCAACTTGCTGGGCAGCGGCGCGCCCAACAAACGCAAGCAGCTGCTGAAACTGGCCATGGCCACCGCCAATTCAGTGGAGCAGGGCTGGTGGCGTTCTCCCTGGAATGTGGGTATCGACGCAGCGGCCAAGCTGATTGGCGCTACGCAGCAGCAGGCTTACGACGCTGTGGTGCAGGCCTGCCTGATGGTGGCGCGCCAGCACAAGGTGGACGCCTATGCTTATCCGGCGCGCGCCTTGTTGTTTTGCGAGGGGGAGTATCTGCGGCCGGAACTCAAGAAGGTGGCGGTGTTGTCGGCATCGCCGGAGCAGCTGGATCAAGGCGTGCGGGAATCCATACGCCACTTGGGCAACGATCTCAAGTTCGAACGCATCCTGTACTACCGCTACGACCACGACACTCACAGTTTGCGATTGAAATATCAGGTAGGCCTGGCGGAAGGCCATGTACTGCGCAAGTTGCCCCTTGAGCTGGATCCCGGTACCTTCTTCGCCCTGCTGACCAGTAAACCGCAGAGTTTCCATGCGCCGGACAGCGTGCGACTGCAATTGGTGCGCAAATACGAAGACGAATTCTTCGAACATATCGGCGATTGCGAATTCGCCGTCATGACACTGTTCGCCGGACATCGCCTGGCTGGCGTGTTCTATGTGGATAATGGACGCAGCAACAAAGTCATAGACGAAACCATCTATCACCGCTTCAAGGAATTGGTGGCGCGCTTGTCGCCGCACCCCTAACGCATGCCGTACCCGTATAAAAGCATTACCTCCCCGCAAAACGAAACCGTCAAACACCTGGCCCGGCTGGCGCAAAGCAGCCGCGACCGTCGCCGTGAGGGCGTGATGCTGCTGGAGGGCATTCACCTCCTGCAGTCTAGCCTCGAGCAGGGCGTGGAGCCGTTGGCTGTCTATGTCAACGACCAGTCCGTCGCTCATGCCGAAGTCAGCCGTCTGCTGCAAGTCCTGTCTGCCGACTGTGACGTGATCGCCATGCCGGATGCGGTGTTGGCCAAGGCCAGCGCCTTGGCGTCCGCACCGGAGTTACTGACCATGTGCCGCCGCCCAGAGGCGGGCCAGATGGTGGCGGGAGAGTCGTGCGTCCTGCTGGAAGATCTGCAAGACCCGGGCAATATCGGCACCATCCTGCGTGGGGCGGCTGCGTCCGGCGTGCGCAGCGTATGGCTGTCCAAAGGCTGTGCCGATGTGTATTCGCCCAAAGTGTTGCGCGCCGGCATGGGTGCGCACTTTGTACTGGATATTCATGAGCAAGCGGATCTGGCCAGTGCCATGCGCGGCTTTGCCGGGCGGCGGTTGGTCACGCACCTGGAGGGCAGCGTCTCTCTGTATGCCGAAGACCTTTCCGGACCGGTGGCGTTGGTATTCGGCAATGAAGGCGCTGGCGTGAGCGAGGCGCTGGTGGCGCTGGCGGATGCCCGGGTGCGCATTCCCATGCCCGGGCATGCCGAATCCCTCAATGTGGCCATGGCTGCCACCGTCTGTCTGTTTGAGCGGGTGCGTCAGTGCGAAGCGAAGGCGGGCCGATGAAGCGCCTGCTGCTGGCGGTACTGTTTCCGTCGCTGACTGCCTGCGCGGCCGGGCCGGAAGTGGCGGTGGATGTAGGCCATTCGCTCAAGGCGACCGGCGCGCGCAGCGCCAGCGGACAAACGGAGTTTTCTTTCAATCAGCGACAAGCGCGGCAGCTGTCGCAAGCGCTAACCGCGCGCGGCATTGGCACGGTGCTGATTGGCGAGTTGGGCGAGATGGATAAGCTGACCGATCGCACAGACAAGGCCTCGGCGCAACGGCTATTCGTCTCGGTGCATCACGATTCGGTGCAGCCGCAATATCTGGCCGAGGCGGGACGCTTCCACGGCTATTCGGTATTCGTTTCGCGCCGCAATCCTTACCCCGAGGCCAGTCTGGCCTGTGCCCGCCGTATTGCCGCCGCGCTGCAGCAGCGCGGCGAGTCGCCCACTATGCACCATCACGAAGCCATTGCCGGCGAGAATCGTCCGTTTGCAGACGAGGCGCTGGGCGTGTACTGGTTTGACGATTTGGTGGTGTTGCGAACGGCCCGCCAGCCGGCCGTGCTGGTGGAACATGGCGTGATTGTCAATGCGCAAGAGGAAAAGCGTTTGGCCGAGCCGGCAGTGGAGCGCAAGTTGGCCGAAGCGGTGGCGGATGGCGTTCAGGCCTGTTTGCCTGCCTTGCCGCAGCGGTAAGCGTTGAGGACAAGGCCGCTATAAACGGCGCACGCGCCGAGCATGCGCAGGTCGTTGCTGTGTCTGGCGAGACGCGGCCGGCCCTTGGGCGTGTGCTCTTGCCTTCACTGTCCGGTTGTAGCCGCAATCAAACGGCCCCGTCGGCTTGCGCCGGCGGGGCCGTTGTACTTCGATGGGGTGGCAAGGCTTATTGCAGCTTGCTGTTCATGCAGCCGGCGCTCTTGCACTCGCGCTTGCGATCATTGAGGAACTGCAAGCGTTCGATGGTGGTGCGGGCAGCGCAATCCAGATTTACGAAAAAGCCGCGCGCGTCCTTGTAGCTGCAGCTGTCGTTGCGGCTGCGAATCCAGGCCAATTGGCCGTTTTTCAGCTGCTTTTTGCCATCGGCGTCCAGCATCTTGGCCAGTTCGCCGTAACTCTCATTCAGATCCTTGTCGGCCTGGCTGTAAACCTTGTTCAGACAGTAAAGATCGTCGAAGTCGTTCTTGGGCTTGTCGCAAGCGGAGTTGGCGTAAGCGCCGACACTGGCGGCCAGCAGTAGAAGGGCGAGCAGTTTTTTCATGATGGCGGTCACTTTGGGACAAAGACGCCAATCTAGCATGTCGTCATGATTTTGCCCATTTGCCGCATCGGAAATCTGTCGCGGCGCGCTTGGAGCTGAACGTCTCGCCTGGCAATGCAGAGCATCGAGGTGCTTATTGTGCTTTGGCGGCCAGTCCCAGTTGCTGTCTTGCGTCGGCAATGGCTCTCACGCGTGCGGCATCCACTGCTTCCGGAATGTGTCGTTTGTCTTCGCAGGCGGCGGCGATGGTGCCTGCGTCCACCTGCAACGCCGCGTCCAGCATGGCGGCCAGCCAATCGGCCTGCGGGTAGGGCGTCTGCTCGAAATGTAGTCTGCCGCGCGCATCAGCCACGCTCGCGGCCAGCATCAGTCGGAAACGTTCGGGACGGCGCAAGGCGTCGGTGTCGCGGAACAGTCGCAGTATCGTGGAGGATTTCATTTCGCCGGCGCAATGTACCTTGGTGTGGTGCAGGGTGGTAATGCGGGCGAGGTCGCGGCAGTCGGCGGGCACGCGCAGGCGTTCGCACATCGCCAGCAATGGTCTTTCCCCGCGGGCTTCGTGCCCGATGTGGCGCGGCAGTACGTCCGCAGGCGTGAGCGCTTTGCCCAGATCATGCGTCAAGGCGGCAAAACGGGCAGGCAGAGGCAGCGACATGGCGGCTGCGGTGTCGATAACCCGCATCACATGATCGCCGGTATCGATTTCCGGGTGATAGTCCGCGCGTTGCGGCACACCAAACAGCGCGTCCACCTCGGGCAGGATGCGCGCGAGCGCGCCGCATTCGCGCAGGATGAGGAAGAAACGCGAGGGCTGGGCCTCCATCAGCGCGCGCGCCATCTCTTGCCATACGCGCTCGGCAACCAGCGCATCTACTTCGCCTTGGTCTACCATGTCGCGCATCAGCGCCATGGTTTCCGGTGCGACGCTGAAGCCGAAACGGGCGGCAAAGCGGGCCAAGCGCAGAACGCGCACCGGGTCTTCGGCAAACGCTTCGCCCACATGGCGAAGGATGCCGTCTAGCGCATCCTGTCTGCCGTTGTAGGGGTCGATCAACACACCGTCTTCGTCTTCGGCCATGGCGTTGATGGTGAGGTCTCGACGGGCCAGGTCTTCTTCCAGCGTCACGTCCTCTGCCGCATGGAAGGCAAAACCGTGATAGCCCTTGCCGGTTTTGCGCTCGGTGCGCGCCAGCGCGTACTCCTCATGGGTACGGGGATGCAAAAAGACGGGAAAGTCTTTGCCTACCGGTTTGAAACCCTTGTCCAGCATGGTTTGCGGATTGGCGCCCACCACTACCCAGTCGCGGTCTTTGACGGGCAGTCCCAGCAGGCGGTCGCGCACGGCGCCGCCGACGATATAGATCTTCATGTTCAACGCGCTGCGGTTTCCCGGTAACGGGAGAGAACGAAGTTGATTTCAGCACAGCCCAGATAGCCGGGCGCTACGGTTTCCAGCGCGACGGGCTCGAAACCCAGCAGCGCGGAAGGGAAGGGATGCGGACTGACGTTGTCCACCTGCAACGAGCGCACATTGTCGCGGCTCATCAGCGTCGGGCCGGGCAGCATTTCCATGATGCCGGCCTGCAGCATGGCAAGCCCCGGCGGCAAGCCGAATACGGGTCGCGGGTGGCCGGTGAGGCGGCCTACGTAGCGCACCAGTTCGGCGAGTGTGTAGTCGCGAGGGCCGGCCAGGTCCAGCTTCTGGCCAATGGTGGCCTTGTTGCGCAGGCTGGCGGCCACCGCTCGAGCCACATCGCCTGCCCAGATCGGGGCGAAGCGGGTGTCGGCGCCGGCCAGCGGCAGGGCCGGCAGGGTTTTCAGCAGGCCAGCGAACAAGGTAAGGAAGCTGTCGCCCTGGCCGAACACCACCGAAGGACGCAGGATGGTCCAGTCCAGGCCGCTGGCTTGCAGTGCGGCTTCGGCCAACCCTTTGGTTTTCTGATAGTCGCTGGGCGCATCCGGCGCCGCGCCCAGCGCGCTGATGTGCACGATGCGGCGAATACCCGTTTTCTTGCAGCCGGCGATGATTTTCTCCAGCAAGTGAAGGTGGGCGGTTTCGAAGGCGGCGCATGAGCCGTGCAAGATGCCCACCATGCTCACTACCGCGTCATGTCCGCGCAACAGTTCTTCCAGCGCCAACGGGTGGTGCACATTGGTGGAGACCAGCTCGGTTTTCGGCAAGACGATCAGCGGCGCCTTGTGCCGATCGCGATTACGGGTGGCGATGGTGATGGCGGCTTCGGCGCGGGCCAGCTCTTCGGCGATGTAGCCGCCGATGAAGCCACTGCCGCCGATCAGGCAAATGCGTTGCTCATGCATGGGCGTTTCTCCTCGTCAGATCAGCGCGCGGGCACGGTTCCCATGCGCGCTTTCAGGGACAGATTGGCGTGGCCGAAACTGCTGGCGTAGAACGCTGCGTTGGCCATCACTTTCTGAACATAGTCGCGGGTTTCGCTGAAGGGAATGGTTTCTGCGTAGATGGTGCCGTCCAGCGGCCGGCTGTCCTGCCAGGCGCGGGCACGCGCCGGGCCGGCGTTGTAGGCGGCGGTGGCCATCACCTCGTTGCCCATCAGATTGTCTTTGACGTATTTCAGATACCAGGTGCCCATTTGCACATTGGTGTCGATGTCGTTTACCTGATAACGGGTCAGGCCGATTTTTTTCGCCACCCAGCTGGCGGTGGCGGGCATCAGTTGCATCAGTCCGGACGCGCCCACGCCGGAGCGGGCCACCACGATGAAGCGGCTTTCCTGGCGAATCAGGCCATACACCCAAGCGTCGTCCACGCCGATTTCGCCGGCGTAGCGGCGGGTCACGTCGCGATAGGGCGTGAGGTAACGCAGGGAGAAGTCGTGTTCTTCCTTGGTGCGTTCCGCGCTGTAAATGGCCATGTCGAAAAACTCTTCGCGGCGGCCGATTTCGGCGGCGGCCAGCAACTGCATGTCGTTGCGGCCGCGCATGCCCCAGCGCCATTCGCGGGTGGCGTCGGTGCGCAGTTCGGGTTTGCCGAAGCGTTGGCTGACGCTAAACAGCGCCAGCGCGCGTTTCACGCTCGGGTCGTTCTTCATGCCGTTGATGTCGTCGCCGGACGGCGTGCCCTTGGCGGCCGGGGCGGACATGGCGTTGCCCAGCTCCTCCAGCGCCAGCAGGTTGTAGTAGGCGTGACCCACGCTGGCGCGAGCAAACAACGTGGTGGCCTCATTGGGCTTGCCCATTTGCTTCAGGCTGCGACCGCGCCAGTACTGCCAGGCCGGTTTGCCGGCCACCTCGGCCGGCATGGCACCGATGATCTCGTCCAGTTTTTGCCATTGCTCGCCGCGCAGTGCCGAGCGGGCCCACCATTCCCATTGTTCGGCGGTGAGCTGTTGCGGGTCGGCCTTGGCGAACCATTGCAAGGACTGGGCCGGCATTTGCTTGCGTGCCGAATACAGCGCCAATTGGCCCCAGGCAAAGCCACGGCGGTCTTTGCTGAGCGAAGCTTCCGTATTGACCAGCGTGCTGGAAGCGGCATTCAGGTCGGTGCGCCCCTTGCGCACGATGTCGTAAACGATGGCTTCCTGGCCGCCGGGCGTGGCGGGGTTGGCCGAAGCGGGTTTGTTGAGCGCGGCATTGTCCAGCGGCAGATTGCCGGCATCGGCCAGCGCACGGGCCTGGGTGACAAAGTTGCCGGCCAGCAGCAAGCGCACGCGCCGCCACAGCCAGTCTTGATTCACATAGCCCTTGGCGTAGGCGGTGGCCATCAGCGTGTTGCAGCCTTCCGGCGCGGGGCGGCTGTCGAGGAAACGGTCCAGATTGTCCGGCTTCTTGCCGGACTGCATGTCCAGTAGCTGGCCATAGCAGGCGGATTCGTCATCGCGGCCTTCATCCGGCAGCTTTTTCCATTCGGCGGCAAAGGCCGACCAGTTTTCTCGCTTGCCCAGTTTCTTCAGCCATTCATTGCGGATGCGCTCGGGCAGCAGGCCTTCTTTCACGCTGGAAAGAAAGCGTGCGACTTGTGCGTCGTTGTCCTGATCCAGCGCCTTGAGCGTCAGCCAGTAAGCCGGGTAGTCCTTGAGCGGGTAGCTGGCCGGCATGGCATCGGCGATGGCTTGCAAGCGGCTGAGGTTGTTGGCGCGGTAGGCATCGCGGGCGGCGACCAGATCGTCGTCGTTGCCGGCCAGCGCAAATGCAGGCAGCAGAAGGGCGGCAACAGGAAGCAGACGGTGGGGGAAAGCGGAAAAACGCATGCTGGATTGATCTCATTTTCTGGCAACGACCAAGCGTCGCCGTGCAAAACCGGAAAGTGGGCTCAGGCCGCGCGCCGGCGCGGCGGCAAAATCGACAATGAAGTCGCAAAGTATACCTGCAAATGGCGACGCAACCATGTCGCCAGGGTGGCCAGGGCAGAGGGTTGACAGCCCGCAGGGGAAAAGTTCAGCCGCGGGGGGCAAGAAAAAAGGCACGCCATGCGTGCCTTTGCGGTGTTTCGCATGCCGGGCTGAGGACGGCGTCAGGCGTCCAGCCCGCCCTGGGCGAGCTCTGCGGCGCGCACTACGGCGCGGGCCTTGTTCTGGGTTTCTTGCCATTCGGATTCCGGCACCGAGTCGGCGACGATGCCGGCGCCGGATTGCACGTAAAGCATGCGGTTTTTGACCACAGCGGTGCGAATGGCGATGGCGAGGTCCATATCGCCGTTGAAACCCAGATAGCCGACCGCGCCGCCGTAAATCCCGCGCTTGGTGGGTTCGAATTGGTCGATGATTTCCATCGCCCGCACCTTGGGCGCGCCGGACAGGGTGCCGGCGGGGAAGGTGGCTTTCAGGATGTCGATATTGGACACGCCCTCGCGCACTTTGCCTTCCACGCTGGAAACAATATGCATCACGTGCGAGTAGCGCTCGATCACCATGTTGTCGGTGATGTTGACGCTGCCGGTGGCGGCGACGCGGCCGATATCGTTGCGGCCCAAGTCCATCAGCATCACGTGCTCGGCGATTTCTTTCGGATCGGCCAGTAGCTCTTCGGCCAACGCTTCGTCTTCATCGCGGGTTTTGCCGCGCACGCGGGTGCCGGCAATGGGGCGCACTGTCACGGTTTCATGCTCACGGCGCACCAGGATTTCCGGCGAGGAGCCCACCACGTGGAAGTCGTCGAAATGGTAGAAGAACATGTAGGGCGAGGGGTTGAGGCTGCGCAGGGCGCGGTAGAGCGACAAGGGCGAATCGCTGTAGGGCATCTGCATGCGCTGGGCCAGCACCACCTGCATGATGTCGCCGTCCACAATGTATTGCTTGCACTGCTCCACTGCATCCTTGAACGCCTCCTGACCATACTCGGAAACGGCGCGGCTGGTTTGCGAGGGCAGAGACAGCGGAATGTCCATGGGCTCGCGCAGGCGGGCGCGCAACTGGCCCAGACGGCTTTCAGCCTTGGCCAGCGCGTTGGGCACTGCCGGGTCGGCGTAGACGATCAGATAAAGCTTGCCGGACAGGTTGTCCACCACCGCCAGCTCTTCCGACACCATCAGCAGGATGTCCGGCGTGCCTACCGGATCGGGCTTCTGGGTTTTGGCCAGGCGTTTTTCCACGTAACGGATGGTGTCGTAGCCGAAGTAACCCACCAGGCCGCCGGTGAATCGCGGCAAGCCATCGATGGGTGGCGCGCTGAAGCGCTGCTGGAATTGTTCGATGAAAGCGAGCGGGTCGCCCTGGTATTGCTCGATGACTTTGTCGCCGTATTCCACTTGCACGCGGTCGGCATTGACGCGCAGGCGAGTGGTGGCCGGCAGGCCGATGAAGGAGTAGCGCCCGAAGCGCTCGCCGCCCACTACGGATTCCAGCAGATAGGAATAGGGCTGGTTGGCCAGTTTGAGGTAGACGGACAGCGGTGTGTCCAGATCGGCGAACAGTTCGAGCGTTACCGGGATGCGGTTGTAACCGGCGGCGGCCAGTCTGGCGAATTCTTCTTGCGTCATGATGTAAACCTGAAAACCGTGGTGTGAGCCGGGAGCTGGTTCAGCTCCGCCGTGCCGCATAGTTCAAGGCAAGGCCGTGA
Source organism: uncultured Aquitalea sp. (assembly GCF_945957525.1). Taxonomy (GTDB): domain Bacteria; phylum Pseudomonadota; class Gammaproteobacteria; order Burkholderiales; family Chromobacteriaceae; genus Aquitalea. The sequence goes on from NZ_CAMFLA010000002.1 coordinate 190,875, forward strand.
CGGGCTGGCGGCAATTGAACGCGCTCCATGTGCGTTATGGGTGAGGAGCGGCTTGTCAGCGTTGCCATCGCCAGCTGGCCGGAGCGGGCAGGAAGGTCATGATGCGAGGATTTTCCATGGTCGGATTGATGATCAGCGGGTTTTATTCTTCATCAAATCGTACAGTTCGGCAAGATTGTCCAGTACCAGATCCGCGCCCAGATTGGCGGCGTCGCCATAACCATAACTCACCGCCACGGCGGCGGAGCCGGCCGCGCGCGCAGCCAGCACGTCGTTGTGAGAGTCGCCCACCATGACCAGTTCGGCCGGCTTGATGCCCAGCACCTGGCACACATGCTCCAGTGGCAGCGCGGAAGGTTTTTTCTCCGGCAGGGTGTCGCCGCCGATGATCAGGCTGAAGCTGTCGCGCAGTTTCAATTGCTCCAGCAGCGGCACGGCAAGATATTCCGATTTGTTGGTGATCACCACCAGCGGCAGTTGCAGGGCCTTGAGCAGGTCCAGCGCCGCCAGTACGCCGGGGTAAATGCTGGTGCGGTCGGTCAGGTGTTCGTGGTAGTAACGCACAAAGAAGGTAAAGCCGGCTTCCCATTGCGCACTCTCGGCCTGACCTTCGCGCTGGTCGGTGATGGCGCGGTGCACCAGGCTGGCGATGCCGTCGCCGACGTGTTCCTGGATGCGCAGATCGGCTAGTGGCGTCAGGCCGAGGTGCTGGCGCATGGCGTTGGCGGCGGCGGCCAGATCGGGAATGGAGTCCACCAGCGTGCCGTCCAGGTCAAAAGCAACAGCTTTGATGTCTTGCAGATTCATGAGATTCCTTGTGCGCGGGGCGCAGGGCGGCCCCGGTGGCTTACAGTGTACGAATATCCAGCACCGGGCATTCGCCAAAACGGTCGGACAGGGTGTAGTCGAGAATGCGTCGGGCGGCGTCGGCAGGACTGCTGAGCCCGCCTTCGGCTTTCAGCGCTTCGAAGCGCGGTTTGTTGGGAAATTGCGCCGGATCACTGTCGCGAATGGCCCCCTGCATGTCGGTATCGATCACACCCGGGTAAATGGCGGCGATGCGCGCCGGGTTGGCGGCGTCGGCCTGTTCTTCCGCCACGTGGCGACAGAAGTGGTCCAGACCGGCCTTGCCGCTGCCGTAGACGCCCCAGCCGGGGTAGGCCTTGACGGCGGCGCCGGAGGAAATGCACAGCACGCGACGCTCAACGGCCAGGTCGTCGGTATGGCGCAGCAAGGCGTCAGTCAGCAGCATGGGCGCGGTCAGGTTGATGGCGATGGCTTGCGCCAGCTCCTGGGCTGGGTAAAAACCGACGCTGGCGATGGGCGTTACCACGCCGGCATTGTTGATCAGCAGCACGCCGTCGTCGCAGTCCCCACCAAGCAGGGTCAGCGCTTCGGCCAACATGCCGTCCAGCAGCGCGCTGTCGGCCATGTCGGCGGCAAGAAAGTGCGCTTTGCCTGGGTGATTGGCCGCCAGCGTGCGCCAGTCTTCGCTTTCACGACGGGCCGCGCCTGCGACGGCATAACCCCTGGTCAGCAGGTCGGCGGCAAAAGCCAGACCCAGCCCGCGCGACGCGCCGGTGACGATGGCGGCGGGCATCAGGCTGACTTGGCCAGTTCGGCGCGCATCGCGGCGATCACGCTGGGGTAGTCGGGTTGGCCGAAGATGGCCGAACCGGCGACAAAGGTATCCGCGCCGGCGGCGGCCACTTCGGCGATGTTGTCCACTTTTACGCCGCCGTCCACTTCCAGCCAGATCTCGCCGCCGTGCCCGGCGGTGTATTCATCGATGCGGCGACGGGCTTCGCGTACTTTTTCCAGCGCGTGGGGGATGAATTTCTGGCCGCCGAAACCCGGATTGACCGACATGATCAGGATCATGTCCACCTTGTCCATCACATGATCCAGCCAGGACAGCGGCGTGGCCGGGTTGAATACCAGGCCGGCCTTGCAACCGTTTTCCTTGATCAGCCCCAGGGTGCGGTCAATGTGCTCGGAGCCCTCGGGGTGGAAGGTGATGATGTCGGCGCCGGCCTTGGCGAACATCGGCACCAGGCTGTCCACCGGCTTCACCATAAGATGCACGTCGATCGGGGCTTGCGTGTGCGGGCGGATGGCCTCACATACCAGTGGGCCCACGGTGAGGTTGGGCACGTAATGGTTGTCCATCACGTCGAAGTGGATGATGTCCGCGCCGGCGGCGATCACGTCGCGCACCTCCTGGCCTAGGCAGGCAAAGTCGGCCGAAAGCAGGCTGGGGGCGATACGGAAGTTGCGCATGGTCTACCTTGAAACGTATTGGAGAGGAATGGCCGCTATTTTAGCGCGCCATGGCCTGGCGAGCGGGATAAAATGCAGAACAACACAAGAGGGAGGACGCCATGTCCGAGAAAACCTACCGCATCGAAGTAAGCGCCGAACCGCACTACATCGAGGAGCAATCCAATGTGGCGGCGGATATCTATATCTTCGGCTATCGCATCACCTTGACCAACACCGGCACGGAGCCGGCGCAATTGATCAGCCGTCACTGGATCATCCGCGACGCCAACAATCAGGAACAGGAAGTCCGGGGCATGGGCGTGGTGGGCGATCAGCCGCGCCTGGAGCCTGGTCAAAGTTATGAATACGCCAGCTCGGCCCACCTGAAAACGCCGTATGGTTCCATGTCCGGCAGTTACCAAATGCTGGCTGACGACGGCAAGCGTTTTGACGCGCCGATTCCGGAGATGCAGCTGGTGGCGCCACGGGTGCTGCACTAATCCATAGCGCCAGCGTACTATCGGCGGGTGTCTGGAGCGGCTGGCAAAATGCCTGATGCTGTGTTGCGTCGGCGGCCGTACTCAAGTACTGCCTGCTACGGCGCGCCTTGTCTCAGCCGGGATACAGATTTTTATTAGCCGCTCTTGGCCGGCCTGTCACTTTCCATTCAGAAAATTCCATGCGAACCAGCCATACCGGCCCAGCGCCGACCGACCGCAATGATCTGCAAACCCTGAAAACCCTGCTGCCCTATCTGTGGGATTTCAAATGGCGCGTAGCGCTGGCCTTGTCCTGCATGGTGCTGGCCAAGGTGGCTGCAGTCAGCGTGCCGCTGTACCTCAAGGACATCATCGATCAGCTGTCCGTGCCGGCCACGCTGCTGGCCATTCCCGTCATGGCTCTGGTGGGCTACGGTGCGGCACGCTTGCTGTCCAGCGTGCTGGGCGAACTACGCGATGCAGTGTTTGCCCGCGTGATCCAGGGCGCGGTGCGCAGCGTGGCGCGCAATGTGTTCCAGCATCTGTTCAAACTGTCCTTGCGCTTTCATCTGGATCGCCAGACCGGCGGCATGAGTCGAGACATCGAACGCGGCACCAAGGGCATCGGCTTCCTGCTCAATTTCACGGTCTTCAACATCCTGCCCACGCTGCTTGAAATCGGCATGGTCACGGTCATTCTCATGCACCGTTACGCCTGGGAATTCGCCGCCGTGACGCTGGGCACCATCGTCATCTACATCGTCTTCACGCTGGTCATCACCGAATGGCGCACCGTGTTCCGTCGCAGCATGAACGACCTGGATTCCAAGGCCAACGCCAAGGCTATTGATGCGCTGCTCAACTATGAGACGGTGAAGTACTTCAATAACGAGCGTTATGAAGAGGCGCGTTACGACAAGAATCTGGCTGCCTGGGAAGCGTCGGCAGTAAAGAACCAGGTGTCGCTGTCGCTGCTGAACGCCGGTCAGGGCGCCATCATCGCCACCGGCGTGACGCTGATCATGGTGCTGGCCGCGCGCGATGTGGTGAACCACAGCATGACCGTGGGCGACGTGGTGCTGGTGGCCACTTTCATTACCCAGTTGTACGCCCCGCTCAATTTCCTCGGCTTCGTCTATCGCGAGATCAAGCACTCGCTGGCCGACATCGAGCGCATGTTCACCCTGCTTTCGGCCAACCTTGAAGTGGAAGATCGCCCGGGCGCGCCTCGTCTGGACACGCGCCAAGCCGCCATCCGCTTCGACAAGGTGGGTTTTGCTTACGATCCTTCCCGTCCCATTCTGCGCGATGTGTCCATTGATATCCCGGCCGGTCGCACCGTGGCCGTGGTGGGCGCCAGCGGCGCGGGCAAGTCCACTTTGTCCAGGCTGCTGTACCGCTTCTATGACGTGGGCGAGGGCGCCATCACGGTTAATGGGGCGGACATCCGCGCTCTGGCGCAGGACAGCCTGCGTGCGCACATCGGCATCGTGCCGCAGGACACCGTGCTGTTTAACGACAGTATCTACTACAACATCGCTTACGGTCGTCCGGACGCCACCCGCGAAGAAGTGGAAGAGGCGGCGCGCTCCGCCCACATCCACGATTTCGTCATGGGTTTGCCGAAGGGCTACGACACGCCGGTGGGCGAGCGCGGCCTGAAACTGTCCGGCGGCGAGAAACAGCGCGTGGCCATTGCGCGCACCATCCTGAAGAATCCGCCCATCCTGATTTTTGACGAGGCTACCAGTGCGCTGGATTCACGCACGGAGAAGGCCATTCAGCAGGAGTTGGCCACCATTTCCGCCAATCGCACCACGCTGATCATCGCCCATCGCCTGTCCACCATCGTGGATGCGGACCGCATCGTGGTGATGGATGGCGGCCAGGTGGTCGAGCAGGGCAGCCACCGCGAACTGGTGGCGCAAGGCGGGCGTTATGCCGAGATGTGGCGCTTGCAGCAAGAGCAGGAGGATAGCGTACTCGCCGGTTAAGCCGCGTGGGTTGAAAATGCCAAGGCCGCAGCGATGCGGCCTTTTTTCTTGTGATTTCAGGATGAAATCCGACGCTTACCTATATGGATGGCATATCGCGATATATTATTAGAGCAATTGCTTTGAAATGTTGACACGAATAGTGAATAGACATTTAAATGGAGCTATATAATAACCGTGCTATTGCCGCTCTTACGTCATAAAAACAGGCAGGCGCAATACAGCAATACCGGGATGTGGTCCTGATCTGGAACGCGGCAGTCACAAGCAGGCGCCATGTGTGATCAGACGATGTCTCCGCGGCTGGCTTTTCCGGCCGGCAAATCGGCAGATTGGGGAATGTTGCCATGAAAGTTCATCGCAGCCGCAGATTGATAGAAGTGGTGTGGCCTTTTGTCGCCATCATGCTTGCCTTGCTGGTGCTCAGTACATTCAGCCTGAATGTACTGAGCACCATCCGGGCATATGTGGCCGGCGAGGGGCAGTGGTCCAAAGCACAGAAGGACGCTATTTACTATCTGTCCCGTTACGCGGGCACCCGCTCGCCCAATGACTTTCAAGCCTATCAGTCGGCCATAGCCATTCAACTGGGTTACCGGCAGGCGCGCATGGCGCTGGACCAGCCCCAGCCGGATCTGGAAAAAGCCCGGCAAGGCATGCTGCAAGGCGGCACGCATCCTGAAGACGTGGAAAACGGCATACGCGCTTTCCTTTGGTTTCGCCATGTGAGCTATATGAGCCAGGCCATTTACTTCTGGCAGATTGGCGATCGCTACGTGATGGAGCTGGCCAGCCTGGCGGATCGCCTGCATGACGGCTTTACCCAGGCCAGCATCAGCCAGGATGAACTGATGCTGGCCAGCCAGCGCATTCGCGAGATCAACGATGAGTTGCGGGAGCCTACCCGGTCCTTCTCCGCCGTGCTGGGAGAGGGGTCTCGCATGGCCAGTCTCGGACTGTGGTGGATCAATCTGATCGCCGGCCTGGTGTTGCTGGCGCTCACCATTCGCCAGGTGCGCCTGCTGCTGTTGCAGTCGGCCCGCTTCGAAGATGCCCTGCATGGAGAAAAAGAGCGGGTGGAAGCCACGCTCGACGCCGTGGGCGATGCGGTGGTGTCGGTCGATCTGTCGGGCAAGGTGCTGTATTTGAACGCAGTGGCGCAAGTGATGCTGGGCGCCAAGGGGCGCGCGCTGGCCGGTTCCTACCTTGAGGATGGATTGACATTGCTGGACGTGTCCGGCGGCGGCAACGATGCGCTGACCATGGCCAGCCTGCGCGCCCAGGCGGCGGGCAAGCAGCATTTCCCCTTGCTGCGCTTGCAAACCGCGGATGGTGAAAAGCATATGGTGTCGATGGTGGCCACACCGGTGCACGACGTTTACGGCAGGGTGGCCGGCCTGGTGCTGGCCTTGCATGACAAATCGGTGGAAATGCAGTACATAAACCACTTGTCCTGGCAGGCCGCTCACGATGCGCTGACCGGTCTTTACAACCGGCGCGAGTTCGAACAGCGCGTCGTGAAGGCGCTGGGGCGGCTGGCGATGGCCTCGTCGCGTCATGCCCTGCTGTTTGTCGATCTGGACCAGTTCAAGCTGATCAACGATACCCACGGCCATGGCGCCGGCGACGAAGTGTTGCGCCAGTTGTCGCGCCTGTTGACCGATCAACTCGGCAACGAGGACGTATTGGCGCGGTTGGGCGGTGATGAATTCGGCGTCTTGCTGGAGGATTGCAGCGAAGACGCTGCGCTGGAAAAGGCCGACCGTTTGCGGCGGGCGATCAGTCAGGCGCACTTCCAATGGGAAGGCATGCTGTTTTCAGTCAGCACCAGCATCGGTCTGGTGTCCCTGCATGAGGCGGGGGCCACGTTGGCCGAAGCCATGCAGGCGGCCGACATTGCCTGTTATATGGCCAAGGAAAAAGGCCGCAACCGTATTCAGATCTACAACGATCGCGATGCGGAGTTGCAGGCCAGATCGCATGAAATGGCCTGGGTGCAGCGGCTGCGCGATGCGCTGGAGGAAGAGCGTTTTTGCCTGTACGGACAGGAAGTGGTGCCGGCGGCGGCTGACGCGCCAGCCGGGGGGCGGCATCTGGAGGTGTTGTTGCGGCTTGATAGCGAAACCGACGGCCTGATTTTGCCGGGCCAGTTCATTCCTGCTGCTGAACGTTTTGGCCTGATGCCTGAAATTGATCGCTATGTGGTGCGCAAGACCTTCGAAACATTGCAAGCGAGACGGCAGGTGGGCGTGGACGACATCGCGCTTTGCGCGGTGAACCTCTCGGGCGCCTCGCTGGGGGATGATGGCTTTCTCGATTTCATCCGCGACCAACTGGGCCGGTATGGCATTGCGCCGGAGCGTATCTGTTTCGAAGTGACGGAAACCAGCGCCATCAGCAATCTGGCGCGGGCTACTGCCTTCATTGATGCTCTCAAGGCGGTTGGCTGCCGTTTCTCGCTGGATGATTTCGGCGCGGGCATGTCGTCTTTCGCCTATCTGAAAAGCCTCAACGTGGATTATCTGAAAATAGACGGCAGCTTCGTCAGGGACATGTTGGTAGACAATACCAACCGCACCATGGTGGAAATGATCAACCATTTGGGCCATGTCACCGGCAAGCAGACCGTCGCGGAATTCGTCGGCTCGCGAGAAATTCTCGAAGAGCTGAGACGTATCGGAGTGGATTTCGTCCAGGGGTATTTCATCGGTGAACCCACTCCGTTTTCCTCGGCGCTGCCGCCGGCGTTGTCGCAGACAAGCGGCAGCGGCGCTGCGCACGAGCCATACAGACCCTAGGATAGAAAAGGGGAATACATGCAAGAACAGCATTTTGTCAGAACCGGCCCCCTCATGGAGGCGGCCAGCTACCCGGAATGGACCCAAGAGCTTATCCATCATTGCGACAAGCTCAAGGCCGAGATCGTGCAGCATGATCTCATCACCATGATGAAGGACGGCGTTTTGCCCGCGCCCATTCATCGCGCCTTCCTCATTGGCGGCTGGCCGGTGATCGAACAGTTTCCGCAGTACATGGCGCGCAACCTGATCAAGATCCGCTATGGCACTGGCCCGGGCGAAGACATGGCGCGCCGTTATCTGATCCGCAACATCCGCGTGGAGCAGAACCACGCCGATCACTGGGTAGCCTGGGCGGCCGCCAGCGGTATCTCGTTGGAAGAACTGCTGGACGATCAGCAGGCTCTGGAAACCAGAACCCTCAGCCATTGGTGCTGGCAGGTGTGCGATCGCGAATCGCTGGCCATCGCCATGGCGGCTACCAATTACGCTATCGAAGGCGTCACAGGCGAATGGTCGGCTCGCATTTGTTCGGAAGATCACTATGCCGAGCTGTTTGACGAGTCGGTGCGCGCCCCGGCTATGAAGTGGCTGAAGCTCCACGCCAAGTATGACGATGCCCACCCCTGGGAGGCGCTGGAAATCATTGTGACCTTGGTGGGCTTGAATCCGTCGGCCGAAACAGTGGACAAACTTCGTTATGCCATTTGCCAGAGTCATCGCTATACACGGCTTTTGCAGGATCACTACATGAAGGCCGGCTCGGCAAGCGTACCGGTTTCTCGTCGAAGTTCTGCAGTAGCTGTCTGATTTAAAGCTGTTTTTGCCTTGATGCCCCGGCGATGTGCCGGGGCATTTGTTTTTCCGCTTGCAGGGAAGTCCCCATGACGGGAATGCATGGCTCGTGATACAGTCGCTGAGTCAGTCGGCGCACGGCCCTGCCGTGCGCCGCTCCTTATTGTTGCGGCGGCTCACAAGGCGGTCGCATGTCGAAGCAAAGGATTGCAAGTGAGCAAAATCGCCGAACTGGAACCCCGCGTCGTCTGGGAGCAATTTCAAACCCTGTGCGAGATCCCCCGTCCCTCCAAGCACGAAGAGCAGCTGCGCGACTACCTCAAAGGGTGGGCCGAGTTGCGCGGGCTGGAAACCGTAGTGGATGCGGTAGGCAATCTGATTGTGCGCAAGCCGGCTTCGCCGGGTTATGAAAACCGCGTCGGCGTTGTGTTGCAAGGCCATCTGGACATGGTGTGCCAGGCCAATAGCGGCACCGAGCATGATTTCTTCAAGGACCCGATCTGTCCTGTGCTGAAAGATGGCTGGCTGGTGGCTGAAAACACCACGCTGGGCGCGGACAATGGTATTGGCGTGGCGATGGGGTTGGCTGTGCTGGCCTCCGACGATGTGCCGCACGGGCCGGTTGAAGTGCTGATGACGCTGGATGAAGAGGCTGGCATGGGTGGCGCGCTGGGGCTGGAATCCGGCCTGTTGCAAGGCAAGATGCTGATCAATATCGATACCGAAGAGTGGGGCGAGTTCTATATGGGCTGTGCCGGCGGTATTGATGTCAATGTCAGCCGCGCCTATGTCGTGGAGCCTGTACCGGCTGGCTACGTTGGCGCGTCGCTGGTGGTGAAAGGCCTGAAGGGCGGCCACTCTGGCGCGGACATCCACCTCGGTCGCGGTAACGCCAACAAGATCCTGTTGCGCCTGCTGCGCGAGCTGGAGGCGATGACCGACCTGCGTCTGTCCAGCCTCAAGGGCGGCACGGCACGCAACGCGCTGTCGCGCGAGGCGTTTGCCGAAGTCTGCTGGCCATCCGCTGATGCGGACAAGGTGGCCGCCAAGCTGGATGCGTTCCAGAATCTGCTGCGGTTTGAATTGGCCGGCGTGGATGAGGGCGTGATCATTGAATCGGCCGCCGCCGAGGCAGTCACTGCGATGGCGAAGGCGGATCAGCAGGCCATTCTTGCGGCGCTGCACGCCGCCCCTCACGGGGTGAAGCGCATGAGTCAGCGGGTGGCCGGGGTGGTGGAAACCTCCAACAATCTGGGCGTGGTAGTGATTGGCGACGGCAAGGTTTTTGCCAATCTGATGGTGCGCTCCTTGCTTGATTCCGGCACGCACATGCTGGCGCACGAAGTGGAAAGTCTGTTCTCGCTGGCTGGCTTCAAGGTGGAAATGGAAGGCGGCTATCCGGGGTGGGCGCCGAATCCCCAATCGCCGCTGCTGGCCTTGTTCCAGTCGGTCTACGCCAAGGAGTTTGGCGGCAAGGCTGGCGTGCAGGTGATTCATGCGGGTTTGGAGTGCGGCATTCTCGGCGCCAAATACCCGGGCATGGACATGGTGTCCTTCGGCCCCAACATTCGCGGCGCGCACGCGCCTGGCGAGCGGGTGGAAGTGGCGTCGGTGGCATCCGCCTGGCAGTTGCTCAAAGCGGTACTGGCGGCAGTGCCCGCAGTCTGAGCTTGGCCGAAGGCCCGTCACGATAAAAGCCCCGCATGGCGGGGCTTTTTCTTTATGCGGCCTATCTGGTTGATTGGCCTATGCTTCGTCGTTCGGATCCTTTTTCCGCGCGCGCGGATGGGCGGCGTCATACACCTTGGCCAGATGCTGGAAGTCTAACGAGGTGTAAATCTGCGTAGTGCTGAGGTTGGCGTGGCCCAGCAGTTCCTGCACGGCGCGCAGGTCGCCGGAGGATTGCAGCATGTGGCTGGCGAATGAGTGGCGCAGCATGTGAGGGTGCACGTGACGATCAGCCCCAGTGCGAATTGCCCACTCGGCAAGACGCTTTTGTACCTGTCTGGGGCTGATGCGCACGCCGCGCTGACTGATAAAGACAGCCTCCGAGGCGGCAAGCGTAGCGCGCTGTTGCAGCCATGCCTGCAGCGCGTCCAGCGCAGTCTGCCCGATGGGCAGCACGCGGGTCTTGTTGCCCTTGCCGGTGACAGTGACCAGCGCTTCCAGTAAATCCAGATCCGGCATGTCCAGATTGACGGCCTCGGACAGGCGCAGGCCGGAGGAATACATCAACTCGAACAGCGCCTTGTCGCGCAAGCTGAGCGTGTCGTCGCCTTCGATATGATCCAGCAGACCGGAGGCGCCATCCACGGGTAGTGCCTTGGGCAGGGGTTTGTCCTGCTTGGGTGCGCGCAGCCCGTGACAGGGGTTGGTGCTCACGCTGCCGCGCTGCTCCAGCCAATCGTAAAACTGCCGCCAGGCAGATAGCTTGCGGGCAAGACTGCGGCTGCCAAGACCGCGTGCGTGCAGGGTGGCTAGTGCGCGACGGATGTCATCGCTGCCAGCGTCGCGCCAGTCCTTGCCGCTCAGCAGCGGCTGCAGCGATTGCAGATCCTGCAGGTAGGCGCTGAGCGTGTGCGGGCTTTTGCCGTCCAGCCGCAGTGAGTCGGCAAACTCGTCCGGCAGCGACGGTTTGGCGAGATCAGCCACGGCGCATCTTGGCCATTTGCATCAGTCGTTCAAACAAAGACAGATCCTGCTCGTTTTTCAGCAGCGCGCCTGCCAGCGGAGGCAGGTTGGCCGAAGCATGACGCTCGGTCAGTTCCTGCGGGGCGATGCTTTCGGCTGACAGTAGTTTGAGCCAGTCCAGCAGTTCGGAGGTGGTGGGTTTTTTCTTCAGGCCGGGCAGTTCGCGGATGGCAAAGAACACCTCCAGCGCTTCTCCCACCAACTGTTGCTGCAGTTTCGGGTAGTGCACATCGATGATGGCCTGCATGGTGTCGCGATCCGGGAAGCGGATGTAGTGGAAGAAGCAGCGGCGCAAAAAGGCGTCGGGAAGCTCTTTCTCGTTGTTGGAAGTAATGATGATGATGGGGCGCTGGCGCGCGCGGACGAACTCTTGTGTTTCGTGCACGAAGAATTCCATCTGATCCAGTTCGCGCAGCAGATCATTGGGGAATTCGATGTCGGCCTTGTCGATTTCATCGATCAGCAGCACCGGGGCGACATCTGCCTCGAAGGCTTGCCAGAGCTTGCCCTTAACGATGTAGTTGCGGATGTCGTGCACTTTGGCGTCTCCCAGTTGCGAGTCGCGCAACCGGGAGACAGCATCGTACTCGTACAGTCCGTGCTGCGCCTTGGTGGTGGACTTGATCGGCCAGACTATCAGCTCACGACCCAGACTGGCGGCCACTTCTTCGGCCAACATGGTCTTGCCGGTGCCGGGCTCTCCTTTGATGAGAAGCGGGCGTTGCAGGGTGATGGCCGCGTTGACGGCCATCATCAGGTCTTCGGTGGCAACGTAGTGTTCGCTGCCGGTGAATCGGGTGGTCATGTGGTGTCAGCCTTGTTTTTATTGACGACAAAGCCGCCACGAGACAGCTGGCGGCTTTGCGGGCGGGGCGGAGCGGCGTCAGCGAACGAACTGGCGTTCGATGTCGTCCAGCGTAATGCCCCAGGTTTTCATCAGATGTTTCAGCAGAGCCATTTCCGGTTCGCTGATGGTACCGTCGGATTTACTGATGTCGATGGCCAGCGCGCCGGTGAGGATACGCTTTTTGTGGTCGGTAACCTCAGCAAGCAGGCTATTGACGCGCTCTTTGTCGAGCAGGTGGATGGTGCCGTCCTGCTCGGCTTCGTCGGAGATGTCGTCGCAATAATCAGCCAGCACTTTGGCGAACTGTTTGCGCGGCAGACCGATCAAATCATAGACGTGCACGGTTTCCAGTAGGTCCAGCTCGCGCGGGTCCATATTGCCGTCGGTGATCATGAACATGGCCAGAATACGGGCAATGGCTTCCGGGCTGTTGACGGGATAAGTTCTCATGGGACTGCCCCCTCTCTCTTTTTATGGGGTGAATCTGCTGCGGAAGGCGTCTGGCATGGCAGCCACCTGCCGGTTGGCGTAATCAAAAAACACGATGCCGGTTTTCAATCTTGCCACTTCTTTACCCGTTTTGTCATCGACCGCCTGATAGACGATGTCCATGCCGCAGCGGTTGAAGTCTGTAAGGCCGATATCGAAGCGCAGCTGGTCGCCGTGAAAGGCTTCCGCACGGTAAGCGATGGCGGCGTCCGCCATGATGATGCCTACGCCTTCAACGTCCAGCTCCGTATAGCCCAGGCTCTTGAAAAAGCGCAGCCGTGCTTCGTGGGCCAGGCTGAGAATGGCGTCGTTGGCCATGTGGCCGCCGTAATTGATGTCGCCGATGCGGATATCCAGTCTGGTGGAGAAGACAAAGCGCTCGGGAAGGTCGATCTTGACGCGTGGCATGAGAAGCACCGTGAATGGAGTGTGTTCGAGTCTAATCACACTCTTAACCTGCATCAACCGTATGCCATGCCGATTTGATAGACTGGGATTGCTGGGCACACACATCAAACACTACAAAGGAGTCGGTTTATGTATCAACGTATCTTTGTTCCGGTGGACGATAGCGAAACCTCCAATCTCGCATTGGCGGAAGCTTGCCGTCTGGCCAAGCACGAAGGCAGCCAGTTGCGTCTGGTGCACGTTGTCGATCTGGCTCAGTTCGGCTGGGGCGGGACCGAGTTTCTGGATGCGTCGGAGCTGCAGAAATCCATCAAGCAGGCTGGCGAGCAGGTGCTGAATCAGGCTGCCAATCAGGCTAGGGCGGAAGGACTTGAGCCTGAAGTGAAAATTCTTGAAAGCTGGGGAGACAAGATCGCCTCGGTACTGGTTGACGATGCCTCGACGTGGGGGGCAGACCTGATCGTCATGGGCACGCACGGCTGGACAGGACTCATGCACATGTTGATGGGCAGTGTGGCCGAGGGTTTGCTCAAACAGGCGGATGTGCCTGTGCTGCTGGTGCGCAACGCCGGCGAGTGAGGTTGGCTTAAAAGAGCCGGGTCGGATGGCCCGGCTTTTTTGTGCCTGCGGGTTTGCTAAACGCAGCGGGGCTTGAGTGCGTAGGCAAAAAGAAACGGCTGCCGGGGCAAAGCCGGGCAGCCGTTTGGCGGTATGAAGCGCTGACTCAGTTGGCGGCGGTTTCGCCGGCGCCTTCCTGGGCTTCCATCTGGGCGCGTACGGCCTTGCGCAGGCTCTTGTACAGATCCGGGTGGGTTTCCTTCAGGTATTCCACGATTTCGAAGTCTTCGCGGCGCACTTTGGACAGATCGATCTGTTCAACGTGAACCAGACGCAGCAGTTCGCGCACCGGCTTGGGCATATTGCGACCACTTTCGTAGCGGGAGCCGCCGGATTGGGTGACGCCGATGCGGCTCCAGAACTCTTGCTGGTTCAGGCCCAGTTTGCGGCGGATTTCACGCGGATTCGGAATTTTTTCAAACAGTTTCATGGGATGTTCCTCAAAGGCTAATAGTATTGGCTTAATTAATTATTGGTATGGTGAGGCGTAAGCCTCTGTCCTAAAAATAGCAAAAAAAATCCATCAGGAATAATCAGATGCGTGAAAAAACATTAAGTTCCACGCTGTGGTGAATCATTTTTTGCTAATGTTAGCGTGTTCTTATGGTGGAGGACAAATGAATTTCGCTGAAATGACGAAAACATATACCTTGATGTCGGTTTTTTGAAACAAACTAAAAGGGGGAGGGGTGGCGAGCCTGACCCTCGGCACTTGAGCTAAGTAACTATGGCTGCTTCCTTCCGGACCTGACCAGGTTTGCTACCGCTCAATGCGAGGAGACCCGCCATTGAAGAGGTCGAATGATACCTGCTCGCATCCTTCTTGCCAAGCAAAACATGACAAATCGGCCGCTTTTCTCATGCGCGCCATAGTCTGACGCTCTTGCCTTGGCTGATCGCGTGTTGCGAAGCCGGCCGCAATCGGTGCAGACTGGCGTCTGGCCCGCTTTATGTCACCAGGACCCGCTCATGCTTGAATCCATCCGCCCCCACTTGTCCCGTCTGGTTGCCTTTGATACCACCAGCCGCAATTCCAACCTGCAACTGATTGACTGGGTTCGTCTGTATCTTGCCGAGTACGGTGTCGAGAGCCGGTTGACGATGGATGACGTGGGCGGCAAGGCGAATCTGTTTGCGCGTATCGGCTCGCCGGGCCTTCCGGTGATGGTGCTGTCGGGTCACACGGATGTGGTGCCGGTGGATGGTCAGGCGTGGAGTTCCGATCCTTTTGTGTTGACCGACAAGGGGGATGGTCGCTGGTATGGTCGCGGCTCGGCCGATATGAAAGGATTCATCGCTTGTATCCTGGCGCTGGTGCCGGAGTGGGTAAGGCTGGCAGAGGCCGGGCGTTTGAAGCAGGCAATCGGCATTGCGCTCTCTTACGACGAAGAGGTGGGGTGCCTTGGGGTGCATCGCTTGATCGAAGGGCTGCTGGAAGACAAGGTGCGGGTGGCGGGTTGCCTGATCGGCGAGCCCACCAGCATGCTGCCGGTCGTGGCGCACAAGGGTATTGCACATTATCACTGCCATGTGCGCGGCCGGGCGGCACATTCTTCGCTGACGCCGCATGGTGTCAATGCAATTGAGTATGCGGCGAGGCTGATTACTCACGTGCGCAGACTGGCGGATACCGAGGCCTCTTTCGGTCACCACCAACCTTTATATGATGTGCCGTTCACCACGCTGCAAACTGGCACCATTAGCGGCGGGACAGCCAACAACATCGTACCCAAGGATTGCGAGTTCACCTTTGAGTGCCGTTGGCTGCCGGGCGATGATCCTCAGCGTTTCGTGGCGTCGGTGCGCGATTACGCCGACACCTTGTTGCTAGAAATGCGCAGTGTGGCGCCTGAGGCTGATATCTCCATCGAGCCGCGCGTTTTTTGCCCGGCTTTTGAGTCCGGCGAAGACAATGCGGTGTTGGGCTATGTAGAGAAACTGTGCGGCGGCAAGAACGGGCAGGGCGTGGCGTACACCACGGAGGCCGGTGTTTTTCATGCCGCGGGGATGCCCTGCGTTGTGCTGGGACCGGGCTCGATTGAGCAGGCACACCGCCCCGACGAATATATTGAGACGGATCAATTGCTGGCTTGTTGTGACTGGTTGCAACGGTTGGCCGAAGAATTGTGTGGTGAGCAATAGGGCTTTTCGTAAAATTTTTTGCGCTGCCTGTCAAATCGCTTCAGAATCCCGGCACCGGTCAACCCGGTGACAGAGGTGCCCGCTCCTGGTTACCCCCCGAGCGGGCTTGTTTTTTGCAGTGATCGAGACACCACAATGAAACAGGACAACAGATCCTCCGCACCCGCCAGCCCGGTCAAGGCGCGTGACGGTTTTACTTCCAGCTTTGGCGTGCTCGCCGCCACGTTGGGTTCCGCAGTAGGCCTGGGCAATATCTGGAAGTTTCCTTATCTGACCGGCACCAATGGCGGCGCCGGTTTTCTGGTGGTTTACGTTATCGCTACCTTGCTGGTGGGCTTGCCGGTGATGATTTCCGAAATCATGCTGGGCCGTAAAGCCAAAGCCGACGCGGTAACTGCGCTGAAAAAGCTGGCGCCTGCCGGTCAGCCCTGGTGGCTGATCAGCGCTTTTGGCGTCTTGTCCGCCTTTCTTATCATGGCTTTCTATTCAGAAGTGGCCGCTTGGGTATTCGCCTATGTGTTCAAGGCTGTTGGCGGGGATATCCTTTCCAGTGACCCCAAGGTCACATCCGCCGCGTTTGGCAGTCTGATCTCCAATCCTGTGCAGTCTCTGGTATGGCAATGGGTGGTGTTGGCGCTGATTGGCGGCATCCTGCTGATGGGTGTCTCCAAGGGCATCGAGGCTGTCACCAAGAAGCTCATGCCTGTGTTGTTCCTGCTGCTGGTGGTGATTGGCGTGCGCAGCCTGATGCTGCCGGGCGCGATGCAGGGCGTTGCCTTTCTGTTTACCCCGGATTTTTCCAAGATCACGGCGGGCGTGGTGCTGACGGCGGTGGGGTTGGCTTTCTTCAAGCTGTCCATCGGCATGGGCACGATGATGACCTACGGCAGTTACTTCCGTGACGATCAGAACATTCCGGCCACCACGCTGCGCGTGATGTGCGCGGACCTGTTCGTGTCCATGCTGGCCGGCATCGCCATCTTCCCGGCCGTGTTTGCCTTTGGCTTCAAGCCGGAAGCAGGCCCTTCGCTGTTGTTTATCACCATTCCTGCGGTATTCGCCAATATGCCGCTGGGCCATGTGTTCATGGTGGCTTTCTTCGTGCTGGCCGCCATTGCCGCCACGGGTGCGATGCTGTCGATTCTGGAAGTGCCAGTATCGGTGCTGAGTGAACGATTCGGGGTCAGCCGCCCCAAGGCGACGGTAATGAACCTGTTGTTGCTGGCGGCCATCGGCGCCACCTGTGCGCTGTCCAATAGCAGCATGGCCGAGGTGAAGCTGTTCGGCATGACCATGTTCGATCTGTTCGACTTTGTCACCTCCAACATCCTGATGCCGCTGGGCGGCATTTTCCTCTGCCTGTTTGTCGGCTGGGTATGGGGTTTCGATCGCCTTAAGGCCGCCTTGTCCAATGACGGACAGCTAGCCAATGAAGGGTTGGTGCGGGTGTTGTTTGTGGTGGTGCGCTTTGTATCCCCCTTGCTGATTCTGGTGGTGATGCTCAAAGGCTTGAAAGTGTTCTGATTGCAGGCAGGCCTCAAGTTGAGAACAGGTCGTAACACTTCGGTGTAACGGCCTGTTTTCATTAGTGCGTTGCGTTTTTGATGCAATCGCTGCTTTCTTTGATTTCTAACAGTCTTTCAACTGGCGGTGAATAATGATCTGTGATTAAGATGCAGACCTTGCTCCATCGTTTCGGAGAGAAAGAGGGCAGCATGAACAAGAAAGCCAAGGGGAATGTGTTGCAGTTCACGCCGTCGCAGCTGGCCAGGCCGGAAGGGTTGGCGGATTTGTGCGGCAAGCTCACCGCGCTGGTGCCTGATCGCTACGCCGGGCCGTGGTCAGAGGAGGAGCTCAAAGAACTGGTGCAGTGCTGGAAGATGATGGCGTTCTGTCAGGATGAAGACACTGTCTGCGCCAAACCCTTTCATTCGGGAGACGGCTTGTTCCGTACCGTTGTTTTCGAGCGCAAAGTGGCTTGAGTCAGTCTTCTAGCGCGCGGTGGCAGCTTGAGATGTGGTCGTTGACTACGCCTGCCGCTTGCAGGAAAGCGTAAATCACCGTGGTGCCGACAAAATTCATGCCGGCCTTTTTCAAGGATTTGCTGATGGTGTCCGACAGCGGGGTGCTGGCCGGGCAGTCAGCCATGCTGGTCCAGTGGTTGCGCACGGGTTTGCCGTCGGTGTGCGCCCATAGCCAGCGGTCAAAGCTGCCGTGCAGTTCCTGCATGCGCAAAAACACCCGCGCATTGCGCATGGCGCTGCGTATTTTCAGACGGTTGCGCACAATTCCGCTGTCCAGCATCAGTCGCTCCACATCGTCTTCCGTCATGGCCGCCACTCTGTGCGGGTCGAAATCGTGGAAGGCGCGGCGATACCCCTCCCGCTTGCGCAGAATGGTGATCCACGACAAGCCGGCCTGAGCGCCTTCAAGAATCAGCATCTCGAACAGTTTTTTATCGTCGTGGACAGGCCGCCCCCACTCCTCGTCGTGATAGGCGACATAGAGTGGATCCGTGCCGCACCAAGGGCAGCGGGGAAGGGTGTCGTCAAGTGGCGTCATGAGCGGTGGGTCAGGCCTTGTTGTGCACCAGGATGTCGAAGACGAGGCCGGTTTTTTGCAAAGCTTGGCGACTGCTGAGATTGAATACCAGCGGGTTGCGCAGGTTGGCCGAAAGGCGGCCCAGTGCCGGGTGGCTGTCGTCGTCGGCCTGTTCCTGATAGAGCATCAGCAGGATGGCGGCTTCGCCCGGGTTGGTCAGCGCCAGCTGCGCCACTTCCGCGTCGTCCAGCTCCACTTCGAAACGCACGCCCAGCGCTTGCGGCGTGGTCAGGCTGATGGTGATGTCGGGATTATCCAGAGACTGCAGCCAGAAAACCGAAGGCTGCGTTTTGTCCGCGTCGTGGAACAGTTTGAAGCGGGTGCAGTTCTCAAGTGCCGGAATGCCGTTGGCAAAGGTGATGATGGTGGTCTCGTCGACTTCTACCGCGCCCAGCTGGCTGGAATTGAACAGCATGACAGTCTCCCTGTGGTTTACCGCGTCATTATGCATCAAAGCCGTACCGCCAGCGATGACATTGGCGCGCTGGCATGCGGTTTGCTGCTGATGCGATGGACGGACTGCAAAGGAGATCGTCATGATGGTGCTGGAAAAAGCGGTGTTGCGCGCCATGCGGCAAGATGACAAGCCCGGGTTGTGCGCTTTGCTGGCGCGCAATGTGGCAAGCGGGGCTTCCATTGGGTTTCTAGCGCCGCTGGCGCAGGAGGTGGCGGCGCGCTATTGGCATCAGGTGTACGCCGACATGCTGGAAGGGCGGAGACTGGCGCTGGTGGCTTGCGACGGGCAAGGCGGCTTGCTGGGTGCGGCGCAACTGGAGTTCTGCTTCAAGGAAAACGGCGGGCACCGTGCTGAGGTGCAGAAGCTGATGGTGGCCCCCGAAGCGCGCCGGCAGGGCATTGCCTCCCGTCTCATGCGGCAACTGGAAGAAGAGGCCAGGCTGGAGCGGGTGGAGCTTCTGGTGCTGGATACGGCAAAAGGCAGCGAAGCCGAACGCTTATATCAAGGCCTCGGCTGGACCCGTGCGGGTGAAATTCCCGATTTTGCGCTGGATGCGGTGACGCGGCAGCCGCACGCTACGGCAATGTACTGGAAGCGCCTGTAAAAGGCGGTAGCCGCTTTCTGTTCCGGCTGGCGCAAGCGGTGTCTGCACAGAATTGGTGCTGCGCGCTACACTGGCGCACCATGCAGAACCATCAATCGCTCTATCACCGTCTTGAAGCGGCGCTGCTGGCCTGCGCCCCCGATGACAAAATCAGGTTGGCCGAAGCGCTGCTTTGCGATTGGCGTGCCGGCAAGTTGAATCGCCAGGATGCGCCCCTCTATTCCTTGCCTGACCCTGGCAGACCAGTCAGGCCATTGCTGGTGTCGCCCCGCCAAGTGCCCAGGCGAAGGCTGGATACCCGGGAGGGACATGCGGCCATGCTGCATGCTATCGCCCATATCGAGTTCAATGCTATCAATCTGGCGCTGGATGCAGCCTGGCGTTTTCGCGAGATGCCCGACGAATTCGCCGGCGACTGGCTGAGAGTGGCGGCTGAAGAAGCCGGTCACTTTGCCTTGTTGCAGGGCCGGCTTGGCGCTTTGGGTTTTGGCTATGGGGACTTTGAGGCGCATGACGGGCTCTGGCGGGCATGCATGATGACCGATCACGATGCGCTGGCTCGGATGGCGCTGGTGCCGCGCGTGCTTGAAGCGCGCGGTCTGGATGCCACGCCGGCCATTCAGCACAAGCTGGCCGGCATTGGCGACCGCGACAGCATTGCGGTGCTGGATATCATCCTGCGGGATGAAGTCGGACATGTTGCCATTGGCAATCACTGGTTTCATGTTTTGTGTCGAGAGCGCAACCTGGATCCGGTGGCCACTTTCCGGCAGCAATTGGCGGAGCATGATATCGGCTCGCATCGCGGCTGCTATAATCTGGCCGCCCGGCGCGAGGCCGGGTTCAGCGAGGCGGAGTTAGCCTGGCTGCAAACGCCGCCGGATAGCCTGGCGCATTGATAGAGAGCGGGATGATGCATTCCTTTTTGAAGAAGTTGCAGCGACATCGCGGCCGGGCGCTGGCCTTGTTGATAGGCGGCACCTTGCTGTTCACGTTGGCCGCCGCCGGCATGGCGGGCGGTGAGTCGCAGCCGCTCTGGTGGGAGCGTGTGGTGTGGCTTGCGGGAATGATGGCGGGGCTCTTCGGCCAACTTGCAGGCTTGCTGGCATTGGCCAAAAAACCATGAGCACAAAATGGCATTGAAAACAGTAAGTTAATGTCGCATTCGCTATTGGCGCTCGCCTTGACGCTGAATGCGCGGCGGCGCATAATCGCGCCGCAACATAAGTGCAAAAAGGCCCTCGGTATCAACGTGGGGCCTTTTGTTTTTACTGTTTTCGGAGACCCCGAATCATGGATTACCAGGTATTCCTGCGCGAGCTGGAAACCGCCACGCTGCCTGCCGAGCGCTTCAATCATCAGGCGCATTTGTACGCTGCTTGGGCTTATCGTCGTCAATACCCGGCGCCGGAAGCCGCTGCGCGCTGTTCTCGCGCCTTTTCGCGTTATGCGATGGCCAAGGGCGCGGCCGACAAGTATCACCATACCCTGACCATGGCGTTGCTCAGCATCGCTTACCATCGCGCCGAGCAGGAACCTGCCATGGTAGAAGACTGGCAGGCCTTTCTCGCGGGTTGCGCGGATATCGCCGGCGACGCCCGCATGCTGTTGCAAGACTATTATTCCGATGACCGGCTGGAGCAGGACCAGGCTCGACGCGCTTTCATCAAGCCGGACCGCGCGCCGCTGCCCACCGCCTGTTTTGCCCACTGAGACTGTGACACCGACATGCTGAAAGCCCCGGAACTGCTGCTGCCCGCCGGCACACTGGACAAAATGCGCGCCGCCTATGATTTTGGCGCCGACGCCGTTTACGCCGGCCAGCCGCGCTACTCCCTGCGCGCCCGCAACAACGACTTCAAGCTGGAAGAGCTGAAAACCGGTATTGATGAAGCGCATGCGCGCGGCAAGCTGTTTTTTGTGGCCAGCAACCTGCTGCCGCACAACAGCAAGATCAAGACCTATATGGCGGACATGGAACCAGTGATCGCCATGAAGCCGGATGCACTGATCATGGCCGACCCGGGCTTGATCATGATGGTGCGCGAACGCTGGCCGGAAGTGCCCATCCACTTATCTGTCCAGGCCAATACCGTCAATTACATGGGGGTGAAGTTCTGGCAGAAGCTGGGCGTCTCCCGCATCATCCTGTCCCGCGAGCTGAGCCTGGACGAAATCGAAGAGATCCGTCAGGAGTGCCCGGATATTGAGCTAGAAGTCTTCGTGCACGGCGCTTTGTGCATTGCCTATTCCGGTCGCTGTCTGCTGTCAGGCTATTTCAATCATCGCGATCCCAATCAAGGCACCTGCACCAACGCCTGTCGCTGGGATTACAAGGTGCATGACACGCAAGGCGACGACGCCGGCGATGTTCAGGTCATCAAGTTCGACTTCAACCAGGCGCTGGAAGAAGCGAATCAGAGTTTTGCCGCTTGCGGCGGCGCTGAGCGTCACCCGCTGGCAGACAAGACTTATCTGATTGAAGAAGGCAGCCGGCCGGGCGAGCTGATGCCCATCATCGAAGATGAGCATGGCACCTACATCATGAACTCCAAGGACCTGCGCGCCGTAGAGCAGGTGGAGAAACTGGTGAAGCTAGGTGTGGATTCACTGAAGATTGAAGGCCGCACCAAGAGCTTGTACTACGTAGCGCGCACCGCGCAGGTGTACCGCAAAGCCATCGACGACGCGGTGGCGGGGCGTCCTTTTGATTACAGCTTGCTGGCGGAGCTGGATGGCCTGGCCAATCGCGGCTATACGCCCGGCTTCCTGGAGCGCCACCAGACTCAGGAATACCAGAACTACCTGACGGGCCACTCGAAGGCCAAGCAGAGCCAATATGTGGGCGATGTGCTGGAGGTGGATGCCGAGGGCTGGGCGCTGGTGGAGGTGAAGAACCGCTTTGCCGTTGGTGATCGTATTGAAGTGATTCATCCGTCTGGCAATCGTGTACTGGAATTGGGCGTCATGCTCCGTGACGGGGCAAGGATCGACGTTGCGCCGGGTAATGGCATCCAGGTACGCATTCCTGATATGGCGGGGATGGAGAAAGCTTTGCTGGCGCGCCTTTTCTGATCAAATCAACTGGTCTGGAATTGGCCTGATTTTATGGCGAACCGTCCCTGATGGACGCTTCGCCATTTTTATTTTGAGCGTTTTTGATCATGTAGAGAGGGTTTGATCTGTGGCAAAACAGCCTCAATCCCTTTCATGTCCCCCATGCTTGATGCTTGCGCTGCTGGTGACGGCGCGGCGTTTGCATTCGCACTGTCGCGGATGGGTTCAACGGCGGGTCTTGACCAGGTTTTCATGAGCTTGAAGCCGCTAAAGTATTGAATCCATTAGCTTGCAGTGACTGGTGGGAAGTTTTCCCATTCGAGTCGTGCTGGACGGGATGCGCGCTTGCGAAACTGGCAGCCGTTCATAATAGTAAACACGAGCAGCGCCAAGCGGTGGGTGGGTGTTGATTATATTGCGCTGCAAAATAAATTCTTATTGCAGCAGGAAGTCTTTGTGGTTAAAAAGCTGTAACACCGACGGTTGATCTGTGGATTTTATTAAACATTTGATCGCGGTGGAGACAAAGGAGGATGCTGGGTCAGTTTGGCAAGCTGCCGCCCCGGGGTGGTGCGGTCGGGTGCTGATCTGGTGCGCGGTTTCCTGAAAAATACATAAGCATGAAGTCAACGGATCGGATAGTTGGCTCGTTTGTTGGACACCGGCAGCTACATTCCGCCCATGGCGAGCGCAAATAGCCAAGCTTGCTATGTTGGGGGTATAAATACCGAGCACAAATATTGCTATATGCGATATGGGGCCCGGTTCCGGGTCTGGCAACGGCAGGTACAAGGGAAAAACCCGGCCTGCAGCAAGAAATGCGGTTCATCAGGTCCCGAATGTCGTAAAGACGGCAGGGAATTATGGTCTTGCACTCTATTAGGAAGCCTGTAATGAAGAAGAAACTTGTCAAGAAGGTTCTGTGTTCTTTGCTGATGCTGATGCCGGCGGCTGGCGCCATGGCGGAAGACAAGGCATTGAACGTGTACAACTGGTCTGATTACATCGCCAAAACCACCATCCCGGGTTTTGAGAAGCAGACCGGCATCAAGGTGAAGTACGACGTCTACGACAGCGATGACACCCTGCAAGCCAAGATGCTGACTGGCAAGGCCGGCTACGACATCGTGGTGCCGACGTCCAATTTCATGGCCAAGCAGATTGAGGCCGGCATTTACCAGAAGCTGGACAAATCCAAGCTGCCCAATCTGGCCAACCTCGACAAGACTTTGATGGCCAAGATCGCCGACGCTGATCCGGGCAACTCCCACGGCGTGCCCTGGGCTTACGGCACCGACGGCATCGGTTACAACTTCACCAAAGTGAAGGCTATCCTGGGCAAGGATGCTCCGCTGGACAGCTGGGACATCATTTTCGACCCGAAAAATCTCTCCAAACTGAAAGGCTGCGGCGTCTCGGTGCTTGACCAGGCCAACGACGTATTCGCCGTCGCGCTGCACTACCTGGGCAAAGATCCGAACAGCAAGAACCCGGCTGACTACCAGGCCGCCTTCGAGCTGCTGAAGAAGATTCGTCCCTACATCACCCAGTTCAACTCCTCCGGCTACATCAATGACCTGGCCAACGGCGACATCTGCGTTGCCTTGGGCTGGTCCGGCGACGTGAACATCGCCAAACACCGCGCCGCCGAAGCCAAGCGCTCCTACCAGCTGGGCTATGTCATTCCGAAATCCGGCGCGCCGATCTGGTTCGACGTGATGGTGGTGCCCAAGGATGCTCCGCATCCGGAAGCGGCCCTCAAGTGGATCAACTATATCGAAACGCCGGAAGTGAACGCCGCCATCACCAACGAGGTGTTCTATCCGTCAGCCAACGCGGCCGCGCGCAAGTTCGTGAAGCCCGAGCTGGCCAGCGATCCGACCATCTATCCGCCGGAAGCCGTAGCCAAGACCCTGTTCCTGCTCAAGCCGCTGCCGGCTGACATCATGCGTCTGCAGAACCGTCTCTGGACTCAGCTGAAGACCGGTCGCTAAGCAAGAATCCTGCTGTACAGCGGCGGGCTTTGCCCGCCGCGCATGCCGGACCCTGACCCCAAAGCCAGCACCTGGCGAAAGGGCAGGCACCCGGTGTGCGCAAGCCTGCTGACAAGCAGTTTTGCGCGTGCCGGGTGACATTCACATCAAAGGGAGTGCGTCGTTCCCGTTCGCGGGCGCGATGATTAAAAGAGGAGGTCGCTGGCGGAGGCTGGTTTGCCGAAGCTCGTGACTGGAATGTGTACTTGGAGAACCGGTCTTACCGGTCAAGTGGTGCAATAATGAAGAGTTTCAAGCTCAATAGGTGGATGCCGTCGGGAAAGACTACGGTCATCGGCATACCATTCATCTTCCTGTTCGTTTTCTTCCTGCTGCCTTTCCTGCTCGTAGTGGGCATCAGTTTCTCCCAGCAGCAGCTGGGCATTCCGCCCTACACGCCGCTGACCAAGATGGAGGACGATGTAATCAGCATCTTCCTCAACATCAGCCACTACAAGTTCATGTTGCAGGATGACCTGTACATCGCCACCTACATCAGCTCGGTGAAGATGGCGGTGGTCTCCACCATCCTGTGTCTCGTGATCGGCTACCCCATGGCCTACTACATCGCGCGCGCCGAGGGTTCCACTCGCGACACGCTGATGATGATGGTCATGCTGCCTTTCTGGACCTCCTATCTGATCCGCGTTTACGCCTGGATCGGCATCCTGAAGAATGACGGCTTCCTCAACCAGTTCCTGATGTGGCTGCATGTCATTGATTCGCCGCTGCGTCTTTACCATACCAACTGGGGTGTTTATATCGGCATGGTGTTCTCCTACCTGCCGTTCATGATCATGCCGCTGTATGCCCACTTGGTGAAAATGGACCTGCGCCTGCTTGAGGCGGCCTACGATCTGGGCGCCAAGCCCTGGAAGGCCTTCGTCAGCATTACCTTGCCGCTGTCCAAAAACGGCATCATCGCCGGCAGCCTGCTGGTATTCATTCCGGCGGTAGGCGAGTACGTGATTCCTGAATTGCTGGGCGGCTCCGACACGCTGATGATCGGTCGCGTGATGTGGGACGAATTCTTCAACAACATGGACTGGCCGATGGCGGCTACCGTTACCTGCTGCATGGTGCTGCTGCTGCTGGTGCCGATGGCGATGTTCCAGCACTACCAAGCCAAGACCATGGAGGAAATCAAATGAGCACGATGAAACCCAGCAAACCGCTTTCCTACACCGTACTGGGCCTGGGCTACGCCTTCCTGTACCTGCCCATCGTGTTGTTGGTGATTTACTCCTTCAACGAGTCCAAGCTGGTGACTGTATGGTCCGGCTTCTCCACCAAGTGGTACTGGGCGTTGCTGGAGGACGATGAGCTGATCACGGCGGCCTTCCTCAGCCTGAAGATTGCCCTGATGACGGCTACTGCATCGGTAGTGATCGGTACTTGGTGTGGCTTCGTGATGGCGCGCATGACTCGCTTCCGCCTCTATCCGGCCTTCACCGCCATGGTGAATGCGCCGCTGGTGATTCCGGAAGTGATTCAGGGTATTTCCCTGCTGTTGCTGTTTGTTGCCATGGAGCAGTCCTTTGGCTGGCCTGAAGGTCGCGGCATATTCACCATCTGGATCGGTCACGTGATGCTCTGCGTGTCTTATGTGGCCATCATCGTGCAGTCCCGCGTTCGCGAGCTGAATCGTTCGCTCGAAGAGGCCGCCATGGATCTGGGCGCGCGTCCGCTGAAGATTTTCTTCGTGATCACGCTGCCGCTGATTTCCCAGGCGCTGGTGTCCGGCTGGTTGCTGTCCTTTACCCTGTCGCTTGACGACCTGGTGCTGACCGCCTTCCTGTCCGGTCCGGGCTCTTCTACCTTGCCGATGGTGGTGTTCTCCCGCGTTCGTCTGGGTCTCAATCCTGAAATGAACGCCTTGGCCACCATCTTCATTGCCACGGTGTCCGTCGGCGTCATCGGCGCCAATATCTACAGCCGTCGCATGGAGCGCAAGCGCGAACGCGAAATGCAAGTGGCCTTCGCGCACGGTTAACCGGTTTTTGTCAGCGTGGTTTCCAAGTCCCGGACGGGTAGCCCTCGTCCGGGCATGATCAGTACCAAAAAAATGTTGTACCAACAGAGTAACGACAAGGGAGAAGTGATCATGAAGAGGTTGTTGATCAGCGCACTGATCGCCGGCCTGCCCGGCATGGCCATGGCCGATGCCAAGGCGGACGAAATCGCCAAACTCAAGGCACAGCTGGAGGCGCTGCAGTCACAGATGCAGCAACTGCAGAAAGCCGTGGACCAGGCCACTGCGGCCAAGACCACGGATACGGCCGAGGATGGCAATGCCGAACTCAAGCAGCGCGTGGCCGGCATGGAAATGAAGGTGGACAAACTGACCAACGACGCCAACGAAGGCCCGATTGCCGGCCTTAGCGTTACGGGTTACATCGACCCTACCTATATCTACAACCGCACTGGCAAAAGCGCTGGCTTCCAGTTTGTTAACCACTCGGGCAGCTACGGTTACGCCAACAGCACCTTCGGCGATGTTTATCTGGACATCAAAAAGACTTTCGGCGTAGGGCCGATGGCGCCAAGCGCTGAAATCAGCATCATGCCGAACCGGGGCTCCGGCAACACCTTGCTGGATGGCGGCGGCAAAAACGGCATTATCAATACTGCGATCATCAATTACCCGATTTCCGACACCACCCAGCTGGTGGCCGGTTTGATGAACAGCTTCGGCGGTTATGAGTACCAGCTGTCCACGCAGATGAACACCATTACCCATGGTTTGCTGTATGACTTCAGCGATCCGGGCAGCTACGTCGGCGCCGGCTTCAACTGGAGTCATGGTTCCTGGGCTACCAAGTTCATGATTGCGAACGAGCAGTATCGCACCACGCCCAA
Source organism: uncultured Aquitalea sp. (assembly GCF_945957525.1). GTDB lineage: Bacteria > Pseudomonadota > Gammaproteobacteria > Burkholderiales > Chromobacteriaceae > Aquitalea. The sequence continues at coordinate 218,009 of NZ_CAMFLA010000002.1, forward strand.
TTCCGCCATGGATTCCAACGGTCAGACTCGCAGCAACAATACGCCGACGGTGACGGGCCGCGTTGATTACACCCTTACCAGCAACTGGGATGTCGGCGGTTCGGCCAACGTGGGTCGTCAGGCGCTGTACGCGCATCAGGATGCCAACGGTAATGCCGACGGTACCTTCGGCTTCCAGGGCGGTAGTTCCAATCCTTACAGCAACTACTACTTTGGCGAGCTGGATGCCACCTACACCGGTACTGATTCGGTTTACAACGCCGAGTTGGACTATGGCCGTCAGAAGAACGCGGCCTGGAATGGAGGCGATGCCGTGTGGTGGGGCTTCAGTCTCATGGCTCACCAAAAGTGGACGAGTGAAACCTTCGGCCGCATGGGCGCTACGCTGCGTTACGATTACCTGAATAACAGCAAGAATGGCGGCGGCGGCGGTGGCATTGCCCTTGATGCGGCATCCGGCATTGATTCCGTCAACGGCTTTGGCGTCCCGAACAGCTGCCTGCTCAATAGCTCGGCCAATGGTACGGATTGCAACGGTGTTAACCGTCAATCGCTGACGGCAGCATTGCTGTTTTACCCCTCCGATCAGCTGACGTTGAAGATGGAGTACCGTCACGACTGGGCCAATGGAGATGTGTTCCAGCGTACCGACGGCAGCTATCGCAAGAGCAACGACGTGTTCGCAGCTCAGGCGGTGTACAGCTTCTGATCGGACAGCCTGAACAGACTTGTCGTGAAAAGCGGCCCCGCAAGGGGCCGTTTTCTATTGCCAGGGTTTTTCGCCTGTCATGACTTGGCAAGAGAGGGCTGACGTTGCACACTGCGCATTCCCACCTTTGCTCGAGTTTTGCCCATGCCGCCAGCCTGGCTGACCACGCTGTTTCCACCTGTCCGTTATCGTCCCGAACCTGGCAAGGGCCACCACGGCCCGAAAGGGTATCGAAACCTGCATCCTTTCAACATGCCGTCCCCGCTCAAGTTGCTGCGCTGGCGTTGGCAGGTATGGACCGGCCCGCGCGTCGACCACCGGCCAGACATGGTGCCGCGCGCGGTGATGGATGTCGCGGCGCTGCGGGGCAATCGCAGCCGGGCATCGGCGACCTGGTTGGGGCATGCCAGCCAATTCATTCAGCTGTGCGGACAGAACATTTTGTTGGACCCGGTGTTTGCGGACAGGGTGTCGCCGTTTACCTGGGCAGGCCCTCGGCGCGAGGTGCCCTTGCCCTGCAAGCCGGATGACTTGCCGCGCATTGATCTGCTGCTGATCACGCATATGCATTACGACCACCTGGATTTCGCGGCAGTGCGGCGCTTGGCCGGGCAGCCGGGAGGGGCGCCGCGCGTTGTCGTGCCGCTGGGCATGAAATTGATGATGGAGGCTGCGGGCATGCCTTCGGCCAACATAACAGAACTGGACTGGTGGGCATCCGTGCAGATTGGCGATGTGCGAGTGTTCCTGACACCGGCTCATCATTGGAGCAATCGCGCGCCCTGGGGGGATGCCAACAAGGTATTGTGGGGCGGTTTCCTCTTGGTAGGCGATGGCTTGAAACTCTGGTATCCGGGCGATACCGGTTATCACCCGCAGCTGTTCTCCGACATGGGCGAGCAGATCGGCGGCATCGATTTTGCCTTCCTGCCCATTGGGGCTTACGAGCCACGCTGGTTTTTGCAGCCCCAGCATGTGAACCCTGACGAGTCGGTGCGCATCTTCCGTCACCTGCGCGTCAAGAAAGCCTGGGCCATCCACTGGGGTACCTTCATCCTCAGCGATGAGCCCATTCAGCAGCCCATGGCCGAGCTGGCGATGGCCTTGCGCGAGCAGGGCGTCAGCGCCAGGGATTTCATGGTGCCGGCCATTGGCGAGACCCGCTGGCTTTGATGCCTGGCAGTGGTCGGGCACGCAAACATTGCCCGTAAAGGCATTGGGGCATACAATCAAGCCTGTATTTTTTTTCGAAAACGAAGCGATTTTTTCGTTTTCAGGGCATTTCTGGGGCTTTTTATGACGATTCTGCAACTCATCAATGAACGGGTGCGGGCCGCTTTGGCGGCTGCCGGCGCGCCCGACGCACCGGCGGTGGTTCAGCCGGCTTCCAAACCCGAGTTTGGCGACTATCAGGCCAATGGCGTGATGGGCGCAGCTAAGGCGCTCAAGACCAACCCGCGCGAGCTGGCGCAAAAAGTGGTGGCTGCGCTGGATCTGAACGGCATCGCCGACAAGGTTGAAATTGCTGGTCCGGGTTTCATCAATATTCATCTAGCCCCTGAATATCTGGCCCGACGAAGCGAAGCCGCCCTGAAGGATGACAAGCTGGGCATCGCCCCGGTAGCGCCGCAGCGCATTATGGTGGAGTATTCCTCACCCAATCTGGCCAAGGAAATGCACGTTGGCCACCTGCGCTCCACCATCATCGGCGACGCGCTGGCCCGCGTAATGGAATACCTTGGCCACAATGTCGTGCGCGCCAACCATGTGGGCGACTGGGGCACCCAGTTCGGCATGCTGGTGGCCTATCTGGTGGAAACCCGCCACGCCGGCGATGCGGATCTTCAGTTGTCCGATCTGGAAACCTTCTACCGCAATGCCAAGATCCGCTTCGACGAGAGCGAAGATTTTGCCAACACTGCGCGCGATTACGTGGTGAAGCTGCAGGGCGGCGATCAGGAAGTGCTGAAGTTGTGGGAGCAATTCGTCGATGTTTCCCTCAAGCATTGCGAAGCTGTTTACGAGAAGCTGAACGTTGGTCTCAAGCGCGAGCATGTGCGCGGCGAATCCTCCTACAACGATGATCTGCCGGTGATCGTGGAAGAGTTGCGCGAGGCGGGGCTGCTGACTGAGGATGACGGCGCCGAGGTGGTGTTCCTGGAGGAATTCCGCACCCAGGAAGACAAGCCGATGGGTGTGATCATCCGCAAGAAGGACGGTGGTTTCCTCTATACCACCACCGACATCGGCGCGGTGCGCTACCGTCACAAATCGCTCAAGCTCGATCGCGTTATCTACGTGGTGGACGCGCGTCAGAGCCAGCACTTTGCCCAGATGTTCAGCATCTGTCGCAAGGCAGGTTTCGCCCCGCCCGAAATGGTGCTGGAGCATGTCGGCTTCGGCGTGATGATGGGCGACGACGGCAAGCCGTTCAAAACCCGCAGCGGCGGCACTGTCAAGCTGATCGAATTGCTCAATGAAGCGGAAGAGCGCGCCTATGCGCTGGTGTCGGAGAAGAATCCGGACCTGTCCGAAGAGCAGAAGCGCGCAGTGGCGGAGGCCGTGGGCATTGGCGCTGTGAAGTACGCCGATCTCTCCAAGAGCCGCATGAGCGACTACATCTTCAACTGGGACACCATGCTGGCTTTCGAGGGTAATACAGCGCCCTACCTGCAATACGCTTACACGCGCGTGCAAAGTGTATTCCGCAAGGCCGAAAGCTATGATGCGTCCGCGCCTATCGTCATTACCGAGCCGGCGGAGAAGCAGCTGGCCGCCGCATTGGCGCAGTTTGAAGACACCTTGCAGGCTGTGGCCGAGGGTTGCTACCCGCACTATCTGTCTACGTATCTGTATCAGATCGCCACGCTGTTCTCCCGCTTCTACGAAGCGTGTCCGATTCTCAAGAGCGAGGGCGAAGTGCGCGCCAGCCGCCTGCAATTGGCGGCCTTGACCGGCAAGACCTTGCGCGCTGGTCTGGATCTGCTGGGCATCAAGGTACTGGACGCCATGTAAGCCGTTTTGGCCGCAAGTAAAAACGCCCGCATCTGCGGGCGTTTTCTTTTGTTGGATGGGGGCTGATCCCCGCACAAGGTTGGCCGAAGGCTTCGGCCAACCTTGTTGTTCGGACTCAGATCGCTTCGGTACTGCGCATCAGCCAATCCAGCGCTGCGCCGCTGACCAGCGGGCTCAAGCGTTGACGCACTTCCGTGTGATAGCGATTGAGCCAGTCCACTTCCTGGCGCGAAAGCAGGGAGTGTTCGATGCAGCGCGTGTCAATGGGGCAAAGCGTCAGCGTTTCAAAGCGCAAGAAATCGCCAAAAGCATTCTGTTCGGCCTCAACATTCAGCACCAGATTCTCGATGCGCACCCCCCATTGGCCAGGGCGGTAGAGGCCGGGTTCGATCGAGGTGATCATGCCGGCCTCCATCGCCATGCTGGCTTCCGGCACGCTGCGGGAAATGCTTTGCGGCCCTTCGTGTACGTTGAGGAAGTAGCCCACGCCGTGCCCGGTGCCGTGGCCATAGTCAAGGTTGTGCTGCCAGAGCGGTGCGCGGGCGATAGCGTCCAGCATGGGTGAGAGGGTGCCGCGCGGAAAGTGAGTCATGGACAGCCCGATGGTGCCTTTCAGTACCAGGGTGAAGTCGCGCTTCTGCTCCGCCGTGGGTGTGCCCACGGCAACAACGCGGGTGATGTCTGTGGTGCCGCCATGGTACTGGCCGCCGGAGTCAATCAGCAGCAGTCCTTCGCCTTCAATGCGGGAATGCGCTGCCGGCGTGGCGTGATAGTGGGGCAAGGCACCGTTGGCTTTGAAGCCGGCGATGGTAGCGAAGCTGGAACTGACAAAGCCGGGGCGGCGCGCGCGCGCAGCGGTGATCTGCTCGTCGATGGTGACTTCCGTCATCGGTTCGCGGTTGACTGCGCTTTCAAACCAGGCAAAAAACTCGCACAGGGCGGCGCCGTCTTGCTCCATGGCGCGTCGCACTTGTGCGGCAGCATGGTCTGTTTTTTGCGATTTGAACAGCGTGCTGGGATTGATGGCCGTGATGATGCGGGTCTGCGGGTTGATTGCCTGGCGGAAGCCAAGCGTCACGCGGCGCGGATCAATCAGCACGGACTCGCCTGCGGGCAGCATGGCCAGCGCTTGCTTGGCGGTGGCGTAGTCGGCGATGTCAATGCCGTCCTCCGCCAGTTTGGTGCGCAGTTTTGTATCCAGTTTGCCTGGGTCGACAAACAGGGTGGCGCGCTCGGGGCCGATCAGTGCATGAGCGATGAAAACCGGGTTGTAGCTGACATCCGCTCCGCGCAGATTGAACAGCCAGGCCTGATCATCAAGTGTGGAGATGAAGTGCCAATCCGCACCGTGCTTGTGCAGAGCTTGGCGTAGCCTCGCCAGTTTTTCCGTGCGGGGCGCTTCGCTCAGGCTGGCATCGTGCTCGTAAACGGGGGCATCCGGCAAGGGAGGGCGCGGCTGATAGATATTGTCGATCAGGTCCAGATCGGTGCGCAGGATGATGCCCTTGGGTTCAAGGGTTTGCCGAAGCGCTTCCGCAGCGGCCAGCCCCAGTACGTCGCCGTCAACCGCCAGCGTCTGACCGGTGATCAGCGTCTCGGCCAGCCATTGCAAGTGCAGCGGGCTAGCTGCGGTCTGGATTTTCATCAGCGCAATGCTGCTGCCGCTGAGCTCCTGCTCCGCCTGCACCCAGTAGCGGCTGTCGGCCCACAGCCCGGCAAAGTCGCCGGTAACGATCAGGGTGCCCATGGAGCCGGTAAAGCCGGATAGCCAGGCGCGGGCTTTCCAGCGCTCGGGCAGGTATTCGGACAAGTGCGGGTCGGAAGAGGGTATCAGGCAGGCATCAACGCCGGCGGACTGCATGGATTGGCGCAGTGCGGCCAGCTTGTCGGAAACGGTTAGGGTGCTCATGGCGAACTCCGGTGCGAAATTGTATCCATTTTCATGCCGCATGCCGGATAGCACAAGTGAGATTCTTCATGGCCGGGCATGAGTTTTGCGAATGCTTATGCAATAGCCCGAGCGGCTGGATGTCAATCGGTGCCCACAAGCCCGGGCGGTGTGGTTGTGCCTGGTGCTGACTTCGCTCTGCCAGGCTGCGTTGACCTGGATGCAAAAAAGGCGACCGTAAGGGTCGCCTTTTTGGATGCTTCAGCCGATGAATCAGTCGGCGCGATGCGAGCTGCTGCGCGGGCTGCTGCTCGGGCCATCGCGACGCGGGCCGCGCTTTTGGTAGCCTTCGCCGCGGCCATAGCCGCCTTCGCGGCGATCGCGACCATAGCCATTGCCGCTAGCATTGCGGTTATTGCCGTAACCGCCCGGCTTGCCGCCGGTGCGACGCGGGCCTTTCGGCGGGCGACGGGTGGGTTCCATGCCTTCGATCACGCCTTCCACGATCTGGCGCTTCAGGTATTGCTCGATGCGACGGACCTTGTGGAATTCCTTGGACTCAGCCAGGGTGATGGCCGTGCCGTCACGACCGGCGCGGCCGGTGCGGCCAATGCGGTGCACGTAATCTTCAGCCTGCTTCGGCAGGTCGAAGTTCACCACGTGAGTGATGGTGGGAACGTCGATGCCGCGAGCGGCAACGTCGGTGGCGACCAGAATCTTGATGCGGCCGCGACGCAGGTCGTTCAGCGTGCGGTTGCGCCAGCTTTGCGGCATGTCGCCATGCAGGCAGGCGGCGGAGTAGCCCTGATCGGACAGCTTGTCGGCCAGTTCTTCGGTATACGCCTTGGTGGCGGAGAAGATCACGCACTGGTCAAAGCCGGATTCTTTCAGGATGTGATCCAGCAGGCGATGCTTGTGGTTCAGGTCGTCTGCGTACAGCAGGTGCTCTTCGATGGTGCCGCCGGAGGTTTCGGTGCGAGCAATCTCGATACGCTGCGGTTCGCGAGTCATGCGCTCCGCCATCTTGCCGACGATACCGTCCAGCGTGGCGGAGAACAGCACGGTCTGGCGGGTTTCCGGCGTGGCTTTGACAATGGCTTCGATGTCATCGATGAAGCCCATGTCCAGCATGCGGTCGGCTTCGTCGAGCACCAGCATTTCCAGGCGGGAGAAGTCGATGCGGCCAGAGCGCATGTGGTCCATCAGGCGGCCCGGAGTGGCAACTACCAGATCGATCGGGCGCGACAGGGCGCGGATCTGGAAGCCGAAGGACGAACCGCCCACCAGGCAGGCGGTGCGCATCCAGCGCAGATCCTTGCCGTACACTTGGGCGTTCTTTTCAACCTGCTGCGCCAGTTCGCGGGTCGGGGTCAGTACCAGTACACGCGGGCCGTTGCCGCGCATGGTGGAGCGCTCGGACAGTTTGGTCAGGGCAGGCAGCAGGAAGGCGGCGGTTTTGCCGCTGCCGGTTTGTGCGGAAACCAGCAGATCGCGGCCGGCGAGGGCGGCGGGAACGGCTTCGGCCTGTACGGAAGTGGGCTCAGTGTAGCCTGCCTCTTCCAGAGCGCGGGTGATGGTAGCGGGCAGACCGAGGTCACGGAATTGCATAACGTCCTTTCTCGCCGGCAATAGGAGTGCCGGCCTTGCTTGGCCAGTTTGGTGGCGGTTAGCGGCCTTCATTGGCCGTCGGTCATCGGCACCAACCTGTGCAAGCGGCGAACAGCAGTCCGGTACTCAAGAAAGAGACGCTACGTGGACGAAGCCTGGAATATTGGTCAGGGACGATGAAACATGTCCCGCTAAGTGAAGATTCGCGTTGCGAAGCAGCGGAAATAGCGGAAAACTGAAGGGTTCGCAATTTACGGTAAAAACGTTTTGATTGCAAGCGTTTTTTACAAAATGATGTGCTAAGTGATTGATTTGTGGTTGGCTGAATACCGCATGTTTAAAAAACTGAAACCCTGCAGGCGCAAGGTTTCAGTCTTTAGCGCTATGTCGTGCGGCTCAGGCAGGCAATGACGCCATCCAGCTGGCGTCGCCGCTGGCATCGCGATACTCCGCACCGGACCAGTAAGGATAGGGGGAGCTTGCGATCTGGCGGAACAGTTGGCCGAATGGCAGTTGGCCGCTGCCGGGCGCGCCGCGCCCAGGCGCATCGGCAAACTGCAAATGGCCGATGCGTTGCCAGTGCTGCTCCAATATCGTGTTCAGATCCTCGTCCATGCGCGCCATATGGTAGAGATCAACCTGCCAGTACAGGTTGGGATGCGTCGGCAGACTGTTCAGGTCGGCGAGGCCGCTGATCAGGAAGCCCGGCATGTCATGACGGTTGATCGCTTCCACGGTGCAGCGGATCCCGGCTTCCGCCATGCGTTCGGCAGCCAGCAGCAGATTGCGGCGGAGCGTGCTCAGGGCCTGTTCAACATCTGCGCCTTCTGCCAACCTGCCGGGGAGGACATTCATCGCCTCCACGCCAAGCTCGCGCCCATAGCGCAGTGCCGATTCCAATGCGTGCTCGAATTCATCCTCTTTGCCGGGGGCCCCGGCAAGCCCCAGGCCGTTGGACATCAAGTCGCCTGCCGGTACGTTGATCAGCACCAATTTCAGTTGATGGGTGGATAGTTGTTCTTGCCAGAAGCTTATGGGCTGATCATAGGGGAACTGGATTTCCACCGCGGAAAAGCCTGCTTGCCGAGCCGCGGCAAAGCGTTCAGCCATCGGCTTTTGACTGAACAACATAGAAAGGTTGGCGCAGAGTTTCAGCATGCCGGGGGCGCGTCCTGATAAAAATGAATGAGGCTGGAGAGGTCGTCGTTGGCATGGCTGGCGGCGTGCAGTCGCATCAGTTGCGCGGCCAGCGCAGCCAGCGGTGTGGCGCTGCGCTGTTGGCGCGACAGCGTGCCGGCATTGTCCAGATCCTTCAATAGCGTGGCAACTTTCCATTGCACGGGTTCCGCCTGTCGGCTGGCCATGCGCGGAGCGAGAATCTGCAGAGGCAGCGAGTCGGCGAAGCCGCCCGCCAGCGCGCCAGCCAGCAAAGTGGCGTCAACGCCGCTGTTTTCAGCCAGCGAGACGGCTTCGGCGATAAGCATGGCGTTGGCCGCGACGATCAATTGATTGCAAATCTTGGTGACCTGACCCGCGCCGACATCGCCCATGCGAGTGATACGCGTGGAGTAGGCGTACAAATAGGGTGAGACTATGGCGATGGCGTCGGCATCTCCGCCCGCCATCACGACCAGCGCGCCGCTTTCTGCACCCTTGACGCCGCCGGAAACCGGGGCGTCCACCCATCGTACGCCGTGGTCCTTCAGTCGGATGGCGATGCGCCGCGTGGTCTCCGGGTCTATGCTGGAATGATCGACAATAATTTGTCCGGCTCGCAGTGCGTTGCCGAGGCCGTCGTCTCCAAACAGCAATGACTCAACCGCGGCGCCATCCGATACGCACAGCAAGATGATGTCCGAGTTCATGGCCAGATCTTGAACGGAGGTGGCCGTTTCGAGTCCGGCGGCGCGCGCTGCGGCGCGTTTTTCCGGCGAGCGGTTCCATACCGACAGGGTATGGCCTGCATCGCGCAGGCGTTGAGACATGGGCAAGCCCATCAGGCCAAGGCCGATAAATCCGAGACGGGTCATGAGTGAGTACGGGCTGGAAATGACGCTGAAATTGTAGCTGCCGGCCTGGAAGGGGTCGAGAATACTGCGCGCTTATTTTCTTAAATATTTCACGGGTAGACTTGTTAAGCATTTTTACTCTTTTACTGTCTGACCTGAAACGATATGCTTGCAAACCATTCTTTGTCAGAGAATGTCGACTACATTGATTGCAACGGGATGAAAAGCCGAGAAGACACGATGGAAAAGTGCAGACCAACCGGCAGTGCGACGAGGGAGGCGGCGAGGTGTCCATGCGGAACCTGATTCGCGCCCAATGGTCGCGTTACGCCTTGTCGGCCAGGCCGGTAGTGGTTTATGCCGTCATGGTATGCGCGAGCCTGCTTTTCAGCCTGGCGGTGGCGTTCCTGTATACCCTGACCGTGGAAAAGACCGAGTTGCGCGTGCAGGGCGACAAGCTGCTGCATCAGGCAGAGCAGCAGCTGAATCAGGCAGGCGCATCGCTCGCCAGGGTGGATGCGGTTCAGGTTGCAGATGGTTGTGACCTGCCGCGCCAGTTGCTGGCCTCGGTGGTACAAGCCACGCCCCATGCGCGATATGCGCTCAAAGTGACGCCCGAAGGGCATGGTTGTACTTCAGACATGTCGCGCATGGATGTGCCCGGGGCAATGCAAGGAGGGCGTTCCTTGCAGTTGGTGGCCAATGCGGATGGCAGCGCGGTTATCCGGTTGGCGCATCGCGGCGACTGGATCAGCGTGATTGAGCTGGGGCCCGAGTTCCTGGTGGGTTGGCTTGCCCAGCTGTCCGATGACGACGTCTCCGCCCGCTTTGTCGTCGGCGAGCAATACCTGAACAGCCAGGGCGCGGTGTTGCCGAAGGACGCTGAGCCGGCTGCGGGCATCGCTTATGCGGCGCAGTCCACCAATGGACAGTATGGTGTCATGCTTGCGGAAAGCTGGGGCGCGTTATGGTCGCGAACCTTGCTTTATCATGCGGATGCCCTGTTGCTGGCAATGGTTACCGGTGCCGTGCTGGCCTGGGCATTGTTGCGCCGCCGGGTGGCGCGCAATTCCAGTGGTTGGGAAATTGCCCAAGGCATACGCAACAAGGAATTCTTCACGCATTACCAGCCCATCGTTGCTGCGGAAAACGGCGAGTGCGTAGGGGTGGAGGTACTGGCGCGCTGGCGGCATCCGGTGCAGGGCGCCATTCGTTCCGATCTGTTTATTCCGGCGGCGGAAGACGCTGGTCTGATCGTGCCGTTGACGCGTTACCTGATCCGGCGTGTCACCAAGGAGCTGAAGCAAGTGGCGTTGCCGCCGGGTTTCTTTGTCGGTATTAATATTGCCGCAGAGCATCTTGGCATGCCGGATCTGGTGGAGGACTGCAAGGTATTGCTGGCGGTGCTGAGAGAGAAGAAGGCAGTGCTGGTGCTGGAGGTTTCCGAGCGCTTTCCCTTGCCCGAGCATCAGGTGACGCACCGGGTGGTGCAAGATTTGCGGCAAATGGGTGTCAAGCTGGCGCTGGATGATTTCGGCATTGGCCACGCTGATCGTAATTACCTGCGACGCTGGGGCTTTGATTATCTGAAGGTGGAGAAGGGTTACGTTTCCGCCTTGGGCAAGGACAGCTTCAAGACAAATATTCTCGACAACCTGTTGCTGACCTCGCAGCAATTGGGGGTGCAGGTGATTGTCAAGGGTGTGGAAACGCAAGGCCAGCAGAATTACCTGACAGTTAAAGGCTTTGAATTTTTGCAAGGTTTTTACTTCGGCAAACCCATGACGCTGAATCACTTCCGTCAATGGCTTTATTCAGGCATTACTCAGGATCGCACGCATGTGCCGCAGCGAGCTGCGGGCGTAGGCAAGCCAGAGGCTGCCAGCCGGTGATGCGGTTCTGGAGGGATGTCTTGGTCGGCGGCATATTCATGCCGCCGATTTTCATTTGTGGCATTCACTCGCCTTGAGCGCGTACTGGGCGGCTTCTGGCGTTTTTCTGTACAATCCGCCCTTTTTTTCAGGAGCCGTCAGTTCTATGCATTACGCGGTGCAACGTTATGCGGCCACCCGCCCTTGGGCGCGTCGGGTTGGTCAGGTTTACGGTTCTTCCGTGGATTTCAAACCGGCATGGGAAGAGTGCATGGCGCTGGTCAAGCGCGAGTTGGAACGTGCCGGGCAAGTGTTTCAACTGCCGGCCTCGGTGCTGTCGACCGAGCAGATGTTGGCCGACGCTTATGGGCATTTTTGTCGTCATGGGCGTGTGGTGAGTCACTTGGAGCCGGTGCTCTCTGCAGCCTTGGGAGCGACCCGTCTGCCGTCCAACATGCCGGACCGTTTGAACTTGCCAGCGGACGCGTTTTTCTTGCATGTGGAAGGAGGGGCGGCGGGCGGCGCTTTTGTGCTGCACGACAAAATGCGTCAGCAGTTGTTGATCTTGTTGTTGAGGGATGACTTCTCGCGCAACGGGGATTGGCTGGCCGGCGGAGACAGTTGCCTCTCATTGTCCATTTCCTATCCGGGCGAGTTGGCGCCTCAGATCGAGTTTGTGCCCGAAGCCTGGTCGGCATTGCTGGCGGCGGTTTTGAATGGCTTTGCCGTCATGACCCAGCCAAAGGCTACTCTGGAACGGGGGTGGGAAGCGGCGGCTCCCATTGAAATCGTACAGCGAGCCTTGCGGCCGGACTGCTTCAAGACGCGCAAGAAGAACCGCGCCGAGTTGCTGAAGGCGGGATATCAGGAGGTGAGCTTCTGCCGGATGGCGGAGTTGGCCGAAGCCCCCGCAGGCTACCAGACGCAAGGCTATTGGCGTCGCCAGGCTAGCGAAGCCGGCTCACGTCTGGTATGGGTGGCGCCGCGTCAGGCTTGAGGTTGCAGCAGTTCGTGCAACACTTTGCGCACAGCCATCGCTTCGAACGGTTTTTCCATGATGGCGGAGACGCCTGCCTGGCGGGCGGCCTCCAGCCGGTCGGTGTTGGATTCGCTGGATATCATCAGGATGGGCACGGAGCTTTGCATGCTGGAGCGGATGTAGCTGGTCAGTTCGCAGCCATCCATCATCGGCATGTTGTAGTCTGTCAGCACCAGATCGAACAGGGTGCTGTCGATCAAGGGCAAGGCATCCTTGCCGCTCCATGACTCGGTAATTTTTTCAAAACCCAGTCTTTCCAGGACGGTGCGGATGTGGCGGCGCGCCATAACGCTATCGTCCACCACCAGTACGTTCAGTTCGGCATAGTCGACATTGTCGTCGCAGTCTTCGGCTTCCATCGACAGGAAGTCCACCGTATTGTTGATCGCCTGGTCCAGTTGCTCTACGGTGAACGGCTTGGGCAGGATGCCCATCAGGCCGGCTTGGCGCATGGGGTCGATCAGATCCGGGTTGGACTCGCTGGTGACCAGGATGAACGGCAGGTCGCGCAGCTCCGGCTTGCCGCGCATCTGGAAGATCATCTGGCCGGCAGTCATGTCGGGAAGATGAAAAGCGCTCATCACCACGTCCGGTTTGTATTTGGAGATGTGACTTAGCAAATCTTCGCCTGTTTCAAAGACTTCCACACGAGTAATGCCAAGCTGGTTGAGCTCGTTGCGGATGATCTGCGCCTGGACGGAAGACGTTTCCGCCAGTGCCACGATGAGATGTTGAACGGCCAGCATGCAAGCTCCGCAGGGGGTGGCGATATAGCCATGATAGGTTGTTTGTAGCGCAAGTGCTGTCAACACAGAAAAAAGCCCCTGCTTGGCAGGGGCTTTCCTGTTTGAAAATCAGTTTGCGCTGTCTTGATCCAGGTGGTAGCGGGTGATGCGCTCCACTTCTTCGCTCGAACCCAGGAAGACCGCCACGCGCTCGTGCAGCGCTTGCGGCTGGATATCCATGATGCGCTGGCGTCCGTTGGTGGCCTGCCCGCCAGCCTGTTCCACGACGAAGGCCATCGGATTGCCCTCATACATCAAGCGCAGCTTGCCGGCCTTGGACGGGTCGCGCGCATCCTTCGGGTACATGAAGATGCCGCCGCGGGTAAGGATGCGATGCACCTCGGCCACCATGGAAGCCACCCAGCGCATGTTGAAGTCCTTGCCCAGAGGCCCGGTTTTGCCTGCCAGCATTTCATCAACGTAGCGTTTTACCGGGGCTTCCCAATGACGCATGTTGGACATGTTGATGGCGAATTCCTGGGTTGCTTCCGGTACGCGCATGTCCGGGTGGGTCAGCACGAAGGAGCCCTGCTCGCGATCCAGCGTGAAGCCATGCACGCCGCTGCCGAAGGTGAGCACCAGCAGCGTTTGCGGGCCATAGACGGTATAGCCTGCGGCCACTTGATGGGTGCCTGGTTGCAGGAAGGCGTCTTCCGTGGCGTGATCGATGCCTTCCGGGCAGCGCAGGATGGAGAAAATGGTGCCGACGGAAATATTCACGTCGATGTTGGAGGAGCCGTCCAGGGGGTCGAACATCAACAGGTATTCGCCCTTCGGGTATTCGCCCGGGATGTGATAGGGCAGTTCCATTTCTTCGGATGCCATCGCGGCCAGACTGCCGCCCCATTCGTTGGCGTCCAGCAGAAAGTCGTTGGCGATCACGTCCAGCTTCTTCTGAGCTTCGCCCTGGATGTTGCCGGTACCGGCCTCTCCCAGTACGCCTGCCAGCGCGCCCTTATTCACGGAGAAGCTGATGGCCTTGCAGGCACGGCCGACGGTTTCGATCAGCAAGCGCAGTTCAGGCGGCAGGGTGCCAGCTTTGCGCTGCTGTTCGATCAGAAAGCGGGAGAGAGTGATGCGGCTCATGTCTATCCTTGATGGCAGGTGGTGTTCAGCCCGGAGAAATCATTTGTGCTGGGCTATAGGTCAGTCGCCCATTATAACGAATCGTTGGCATGTCGTATGACGAAACCTTGATGACGGGTATGAGAGGTGGCCGATGCGGAAATTGTGTTTGTGGTTATGCCTGTGGCTGCCGTTGACGGCGTCGGCGCTTTCTATTTATACCGAAGACTGGCCGCCGGTAAGCTTTGAGCGCGGCGGCGCCGCTGACGGCCTGGCTGTGGATGTCGTGCGAGCGATTCAGGCTCGGATCAAAGATCGCACTGCGGTGGAAGTGGTTCCGTGGGCCAGAGGTTATCAGTCCTTGTTGACCACGCCTGACGTGATGCTGTTTACGGTTGGCCGAAGCGAGGCAAGAGAAAAATTGATGACCTTGCTTGGCCCGGTTGCCATCTCGCAAACCCTGCTGCTGTGCCGCAAGGGCGAGGCGGCGGCCTTGCAGGCGCTGGGGGCCGGGATTTTGCAGCGGGCGGTAGGGGCTTATCGAGGCAGCATCTTTGCCGACGCCGCATCCTCCGCCGGCTTTGTGGAGCTTGATCTGGCCCCCACGCCGCAAGTGGCGGCGCAAAAGCTGCTGTCCGGGCGGTATGACCTGTGGGTGGATGGCGGTCTGGTGGTGTCGTCCATTCTGCGCGACATACACCAGTCCGACGATGCGGTGGAAACGGTCAAAGTGCTTGATTCGCTGGAGTTGTATCTGGCGTTTTCGCGAGGGACTTCAGCAGCTGAGATCCGGCGCTGGCGCGATGGTTTTGCCGCCATACGCGCCGACGGCACGTTTCGGCGATTGTACGCAAAGTGGATGCCCAACCTGACGCCGCCGGCCATGCTGCGCCAGGTGGGACTGACTCCCGCGCATTAACGCCTAAGCCTGCTTGCCGGCTTCTGTTTCCAGCCAGCGACAAAATGCGGTTATGGCCGGGTCGTCCGCTGCCGTGCGCGGGGCGATCCAGCAGTAATCCCTTACTGGCGAAACTGGCTTGCCCAGCGGTGAACACAGTTTGCCGGCATTGATCAGCGCTTGCGCCATCGGCAAGGGGCCAAGCACCACGCCAAGGCCATCCAGTGCGGCTTGCAGCGCCAGCGAGAAACGGTCGAAGTGCAGGCTGCTGGCGGGTTTCAAATCGGGCACGCCGGCCATGGTCAGCCAGCGCTGCCAGGCGGTGGGACGGGTATCGGCATAGAGCAGGGTGTGCTGAGCGAGATCCGTCGGCGAGTTCAGCGGGATTGTCTCCAGCAGGGCAGGCGCGCAAAGCGGCAGCTCCCATTCTTTCAGAAAGGGCTGATTCAGGTGGCCCGGCCAATCGCCGGGGCCGCGGCGGATGGCGATGTCGAACGGGCTGTCCAAACGGGAAATGTCACGATCGGAAGTGACCACATGCAGCTCAACGTCCGGATGGGTTTGCCTAAAGCGCGGCAACCTTGGCAGCAGCCAGTACATGGCGAACGTAGGCGTGGAGTTGATGGTGAGACGCTGCTGGATGTCGGGTTGCATCAACTGGGAGGTGGCGCTGGAAATCAGGTCCAGACCGTCCTGGATCTGGATCAGATAGCGCCAGCCGGTATCGGTGAGCTTGACCCGGCCGCCGGAGCGCTCGAACAGCTTCACGCCCAGCCATTCTTCCAATTGCTTGATCTGCTTGCTCACAGCGCCATGGGTGACGAAGAGCTCGTCGGCCGCTGATGAAAAGCTTTCCAGTCGCGCCGCAGCCTCGAATATGCGCAGCGCGTTGAGGGGTGGGTAGGTGCTCATGGTGTGAGTATAACTCACAGGCGATGTTTCGATTACTCGTTTGTAAGGCGCTGGTATAAGGCGTAATCTTCCAGCAATCTAAACGGGGTAGAACCAACTTGACTCCCCGGACGGTTGTCGCAGGGCGCAAGCCGCCCCGACTGACTCATTGCAAACAACCCAAGCAAAAAGGTCCCCAGCTATGCTCGAAGCCTACCGTCAGCATGTCGCAGAGCGCGCCGCCATGGGCATTCCGCCCCTGGCCCTGTCCGCCAAGCAGACCGAAGAACTGGTCGAACTCCTGAAAAATCCGCCCAAAGGCGAAGAAGACCTGCTGGTCGAGCTGATTACTCATCGAGTGCCGCCGGGCGTGGATGATGCCGCCAAGGTAAAGGCTTCTTTCCTGGCCGCCGTTGCCGATGGTGATGTGAAGTCCCCGCTGGTGTCCCGCCAGAAGGCCACCGAGCTCTTGGGCACCATGCTGGGTGGTTACAACGTCAAGCCACTGATCGATTTGCTGGGCGATGCCGAAGTGGGGGAGATTGCCGCTGCAGGCCTGAAGAAAACCCTGCTGGTGTTTGATTACTTCCACGATGTGAAAACCCTCGCCGACGCCGGCAACGCCAACGCCAAGGGCGTGCTGCAAAGCTGGGCCGACGCCGAATGGTTCACCAGCCGTCCGGAAGTGGAGCAGAAAATCACCGTTACCGTATTCAAGGTGCCGGGCGAAACCAATACCGACGACTTGTCTCCGGCGCCAGACGCCTGGAGCCGTCCGGACATCCCGCTGCACTACCTGGCCATGCTGAAGAACACCCGTCCGGGTGCGGCCTTCGTGCCGGAAGAAGATGGCAAGCGCGGTCCTATCCAGTTCATCGAAGACCTGAAGAAAAAAGGCCATCTGGTTGCCTACGTGGGCGACGTGGTGGGTACGGGTTCTTCCCGCAAGTCCGCCACCAACTCCGTGGTGTGGGCTACCGGTCAGGACATTCCCTTCGTGCCGAACAAGCGCTTCGGCGGCGTGACCCTCGGCGGCAAGATCGCGCCGATTTTCTTCAATACTCAAGAAGATTCCGGCTCCCTGCCGATCGAAGTTGACGTTTCCGCGCTGGAAATGGGCGACGTGGTGGACATCTACCCGTACGAAGGCAAGATTGTCAAAAACGGCTCCGACGTGGCCAAGTTCCAGCTGAAGTCCGATGTGCTGCTGGATGAAGTGCGCGCCGGTGGTCGCATCAATCTGATTATTGGTCGCGGCCTGACCGCCAAGGCGCGCGAAGCGCTGGGCCTGGCTCCGTCCACCGCTTTCCGTCTGCCGAAGGTGCCGACTGACAGCGGCAAGGGCTTCTCGCTGGCGCAGAAAATGGTGGGCCGCGCCTGTGGTCTGCCGGAAGGCCAGGGCGTACGCCCGGGTACTTACTGCGAACCGCGCATGACCACCGTGGGTTCCCAGGACACCACTGGCCCGATGACGCGCGATGAGCTGAAGGACCTGGCTTGTCTGGGCTTCTCGGCCGACCTGGTGATGCAATCCTTCTGCCACACGGCCGCCTATCCGAAGCCGGTGGATGTGAAAATGCACAAGGAGCTGCCGGCCTTTATCTCCACGCGCGGCGGCGTTGCCCTGCGTCCGGGTGACGGTGTGATCCACAGCTGGCTGAACCGCCTGTTGCTGCCGGATACCGTGGGTACGGGCGGCGACTCCCACACCCGTTTCCCGATCGGCATTTCCTTCCCGGCCGGTTCCGGTCTGGTGGCTTTCGCCGCCGCTACCGGCGTGATGCCGCTGGATATGCCGGAATCCGTGCTGGTGCGTTTCAAGGGCGAACTGCAACCGGGCGTTACTCTGCGCGATCTGGTCAACGCCATTCCGCTGTACGCCATCAAACAAGGCCTGCTGACGGTAGCCAAGGCCGGCAAGAAGAACATCTTCTCCGGTCGCGTGCTGGAAATCGAAGGCTTGCCGAACCTCAAGGTTGAGCAGGCTTTCGAACTGTCCGACGCTTCCGCCGAGCGTTCCGCCGCAGGTTGCACCGTGCACCTGAACAAGGAGCCGATCGTCGAATACATGCGCTCCAACATCACCCTGATGAAGACCATGATCGCCGACGGCTATGCGGATGCCCGTACGCTGGAACGCCGCATCAAGAAGATGGAAGAGTGGATCGCTTCCGGCGAACTGCTGAAGGGCGACGCCGACGCTGAATACGCTGCCGTGATCGACATTGATCTGGCTGACGTGAAAGAGCCGATCGTGGCTTGCCCGAACGACCCGGATGATGTGAAGTTCATGTCCGAAGTGGCCGGCACCAAAATCGACGAAGTGTTCATCGGTTCTTGCATGACCAACATCGGTCACTTCCGCGCCGCGTCCAAGCTGCTGGAAGGCAAGCGCGATCTGCCGGTAAAACTGTGGCTGGCTCCGCCGACCAAGATGGATGCGCAACAGCTGACCAATGAAGGTCACTACGGCGTGTTCGGCATGGCCGGCGCACGCACCGAAATGCCGGGCTGCTCGCTGTGCATGGGCAACCAGGCGCAAGTGCGGGAGGGCGCTACCGTGATGTCCACTTCCACACGCAACTTCCCCAACCGTTTGGGCAAGAACACCAATGTGTTCCTGGGCTCGGCCGAGCTGGCCGCCATCTGCTCCAAGCTGGGCAAGATTCCGACCGTGGAAGAGTACAAGGCAAACATCGGCATCATCAACGAGAAGGGCGCTGAAGTTTACAAGTATCTGAACTTCGACCAGATCAAGGATTACCAGGACGAAGCTGCCAAGGTTGTCCTCTGATCCTGACGGTAAACCGTCTCAAAACCCCGCGTCTCGACGCGGGGTTTTTTATTGCCTGCGCCAGGCATCAAGCCATTCGTCGCGGGAGGAAATGGGGTTACAATCCCCCTTTGGCCTGCGCTGGTCCTGCGCGGGAGGTGCCCGGGGTTCTGGCCCGGGCTGTCACGATTCAGAGGTTAACGCGCGTGTGGTTTTTGTCTGTGCTGCTGGTGGTGAGTGTGCTGGGTGGTCTGGTCTGGTGGAAGGCGGGCAAGCCTTCCGGCGCGCGCTTGCTCAAGCAACTTGACCGTGTGTTGGGCAATACGCACGATGAACCGTTGGAGCCTCAGCCGGCCGTGCTGCGTGAACTCCGTCGCGAGCCGGTCGCCATCAGTTTTGATCATCCGGACGAGCCGGCGCAGGAGTCGTCCGAGCCGTCCCGTCCCGGCGCTCCCGCACCTGCCGCTCCGCTTGTCTCATCGCAGGCTCCGATAAATCCTGCTAACAAATCTGAAGCCGCGCCGCTGCGGCAGGCTGTGAAGCCAGAACCTGTGCGTCAGCCAGCTCCCGATTTGCCGCATGTCGAGCTATCGCGCGATTACCGCCAGCGCAAAGTCCCTGCGCCAAAATCCGATCCGGTAAAAGCAGACCTGCCGGTGATCGGCATTGATGAACTGCAACGCAATCTGCGGCAAGGACATCGCCAGCAGCACGCGAAACGGGCTGCCGCGCCGGTCGCCGAGTCCGACTTGCCCATGGTGGACCCGCAGGAGGTGCGCCAGCAGGTGAGGGCGCTGCACGAGCGGCGTCATGCGCCCAAGGACATGAATCGCCCACTCCCTCCCGTGGTGCTGCAGCCGGTGCGTCCACCTGCGCCGCCCACGCCGTCTCCCTTGGCTACGCCGGCATTCCAGCCGGCTGCTTATGCGCCGGCTTATGACGAGCCCCCTATCGTTCGTCATCAGGAGATGAAGGCCGGGCCAGCTTTTGACGGCTGGCTCAGGCCACCGGCCAAGATACGGCAGGAAGGCGGAACTGAGGCATCAGCCCAGGCAGGCCAAGCCGACAACGACGCCGTCTTGAGTACGGACGAACCGCAGCTTGCGCCGGAATCCGCCCCTTCGGCCAACCTTGAGGAGCCGGCTTCGCTGGCTGGCGCTTTTGCCGCGCGTCGCTTGGAGCGGGCCGCAGATAACGCCATTCCGGTGATTTCCCCCGTGCCGGTGGCGGAGACGAACACTAGTGTCCAACTCAAGCCGGTAGCCGAGGCGGATACCACGGATGAGGCCGGCGAAACGGCGATGACCGAGGCTGTTTTCTCGCCAGACCGTCCCGTTCCACCGATGGCTCCGCAGGCGGCTGCGGAGGATGCCGATACGCTGCCGCAGCAGGAAGAGCGCCTGCGCTGGCGTTGGCCACAACCCCAGCAACGCAGCATGGTGGCGGCAGTTGAGGACGCAGCGTCCCCGACCCACGCCGATGCGTCGCTGGCGGAGGCCAGCGACGCTGTCTCCGTACCGGAGCCGGCTGTCGCGGCGTCGGTAAAGGCGTCCTTGCCATGGACCATCGTCGAGCCCGAGGCTTCGCCGGAGGCGCAGGCGGCCCCTATCGGTGCGATGACTGCCAGCGGCGGTTTGGTATGGCATATGTTGGCCGAAGACAGTGTTGGGCCGGCCGTGGCGGAAGCCGCCAGCCTGCCTGATGCACCCGTGACCGAGTCCGCTCCTTCCGCGCGTCTTGACGAGCCTGCGCCTTGGCATGTCTTGCCGGCGGAGCAGGTGGTGGCGGTAACGGCTGCGGAGGCTGCGCATCGTTCCAGCTTGCCGGTGATCTATGGCGAAGAATGCTTGCCCGGCCTGGATCTGCTGCGCCCGGCCGATGAGGCGCAAGTGGTGTGTTCTGATGATGAGTTGCTGGAACGCGGCATCCTGATCGAAGAGAAGTTGGCTGAATTCAAGGTAAAAGTCAGCGTGGTGGATGCCTACGCGGGCCCGGTGATTACCCGTTATGAAGTAGAGCCCGCGGTGGGCGTGCGCGGCAATCAGGTGGTCAACCTGATGAAAGACTTGTCCCGCGCGCTGGGTCTGGCCTCCATCCGGGTGGTGGAAACCATTCCCGGCAAGACCTGCATGGGGCTGGAGCTGCCCAATGCCAAGCGTCAGATGATCCGCCTGTCGGAAATTTTCAGCGCGGAAGTGTTTCAAGGGTCGCGCTCGCGCCTGACGCTGGCGCTGGGCAAGGACATTACCGGCCAGCCGGTGATTACCGATCTGGCCAAGGCCCCGCACCTGCTGGTGGCGGGGACAACCGGTTCGGGCAAGTCGGTGGGGGTCAACTCCATGATCCTGTCCATGCTCTACAAGGCCACGCCGGATGAGGTTCGCTTCATCATGATTGACCCCAAGATGCTGGAGTTATCGGTCTACAACGATATTCCCCATTTGCTGGCGCCGGTGGTGACCGACATGAAGTTGGCCGCCAACGCCTTGAACTGGTGCGTGGGCGAGATGGAGCGGCGGTACCGGCTGATGAGCGCGCTGGGCGTGCGCAATCTGGCCGGCTACAACGACAAGGTGCGCGATGCGGAAGCGGCAGGGCAGCGATTGACCAATCCCTTCAGTCTGACCCCGGAAACGCCGGAGCCGCTCTACCCGCTGCCCTTCATCGTGGTGGTGGTGGACGAGTTTGCCGACCTGATGATGGTGGCGGGCAAGAAGATCGAAGAGCTGATCGCTCGTCTGGCGCAGAAAGCTCGCGCCGCCGGCATACATCTGATTCTGGCGACGCAGCGGCCGTCGGTGGATGTGATTACTGGCCTGATCAAGGCCAACATCCCCACCCGCATCGCCTTTCAGGTATCCAGCAAGGTGGACAGCCGCACCATTCTCGATCAGATGGGCGCGGAAAGTCTGCTTGGTCAGGGCGACATGCTGCTGTTGCCGCCGGGTTCGGGCTATCCGCAGCGAGTGCATGGTGCCTTTGTCACTGACGACGAAGTACACGCGGTGGTGGACTGGCTCAAGCAGTGGGGCGAGCCGGATTACGTAGAGGGTATTCTCACCGGCGAGGCGGAGGCGGAAGAAGACTCGGCCGCAGCCACGGCCAAGGCGCAGGCCGCTACCGAAAGCGACCCCTTGTACGACGAGGCGGTGGAGATTGTGTTGCGTACGCGCAAGCCATCCATTTCTTCGGTGCAGCGTCATTTGCGCATCGGCTACAACCGAGCTGCGCGGCTGATTGAGCAAATGGAGGCGGCAGGCATCGTCAGTGCGATGGAGAGCAACGGCAACCGTACGGTACTGGTGCCGCAGCGGGATTTCTAGGCGCTTCGGCTAACCTTGGCGGGTTGGGGATCAGCAATAAAAAAGGCACCATGCGGTGCCTTTTTGTTTTGCGTTAAAGCGCTTAACGCCGGCGGCGTCTGTCATCGCGCTCCGTGCGGATACGGATGGGAACCAGCTCGCGCTTTTTCTCCATCGGGGCGGTCAGCAGGCCCACTATCGCCGCGCCGGCGGCGATCAGGGCAATCATCAGAACGGTTTCCATGGCGGCTCTCCCTCAGCTTGGGTGAGGTCGTATGCTGACCCCTGCTTTCATTGTCGGCAGGTCTTGCCGATTCCTCAAGAAAAAAATGGGGCTGATGCTGCTGGTTTCAATACTTACTTTCAGATTAATCCTTTTATGAAATCAGCAATAACCTAGAATCAATCAAGACATTACTTGCGGCTGCCAGCAGGATGCGAAGCAAATGCCAGCCAGAGGGCGCAGGGGCGATCTTGTAGGCAAGAACCGGGCGGCGCGAAGGTGGCGCGGGTTGTTCGGCACAAAAAATCAGACGGGTGGAAACCGGATTGATGACTGCGAAGAAAAAGCGTAGCGGCATGGAGGTGCCGGTTGGTGTATGGCGCGCGGCGCTGGATGCTGAAGGCGGCGCCGTATTGTTGCTGGATCGCCATGGCGCGGTGTGTTACGCCAGCCCTTCGGCGAGGCAGATATTGCGCTGCGACCGCCCGGAAGATTGCAGTCTTGACGATTTGCTGGCGCAGGCGGGTGTGGCGGCGAGCCTGTTGCCGGCACTCCCCGTCCTGCCGTCTGGAGATGCGTGTCGCGAGTTGTTGCTGCAGGATGCCAAGGGCAGGCCCTGTCATGTGCGCTTGCGCCGTCGGCAGTTGGAGGAAAAGGCGGATTGGTCGCTGGTGACGCTGGAAAGCGAATGGGGCAGTCTCTCCCAGATTGCGCGCGAGCAGCACGCCTTGTTTGTCAATGGGCCGATGGTGGCGTTTGCCTGCCATGCCGAGTCTCCATCACAGTTGGCCGAGGTCAGCCCTAATGTCATGCGGCTGCTGGGCCATTTCCCCGAGGATATTCTGCTCTCGCCCGACTGGTGGCGCGAACATGTTCACCCCGCAGACCGCCATGCGCTGGATGAAACAGACTGGCAGAAGGCCGCAGGTGGGTATATTTACCGGCGCTACCGCATGCTGCACGGCGCAGGCCACTGGCGTTGGGTGGAGGAGTATGCCCAGCGCGTGGATGCAGGGCGGATTCAGGGTTATTGGCTGGATATCAATGATCAGGAAGAGGGACGGGACCGGCTGAGCAAGATTGCCGCCAGCATTCCCGGCATGATTTTCCAATATCGGGCCAGCGAAGCGAAATTTGGCGAATTCTCTTATGTCAGCGAGGGCGCGCGATCGATATTCGCCTGTTCGCCGCAGCAATTGATGGAGAGCAGCAACCTGGTGTGGGACCGCCTGCATCCGGATGATCGCTACCGGGTAATCGACGAAGCGCTGATCGCCCAGCGCTACCATCTGCCGCTGATCACGGAGTTCCGCATCCGTTTTGATGATGGCCACATCATCTGGGTGGAGGGGCGCGCTACGCCGGAAACCCAGCCGGACGACTCGGTGTGTTGGTACGGCATCATCTCCGAGGTGACCCAGCGCAAGCAGATCGAGCAGGCCTTGCGTCAGAGCGAAGAGCGGCTGGATATGGCCATCCAGGCCGCCAATATGGGCTTGTGGGACTGGAACGTGGTGCAGGGCACGCTGGAGTTCAACAAGCAGTTGCTGGACATGACGGGTGTGGATGTCGAGCAATTGCGCGCGTTTGGCCAGACTGCCTGGCAATTGCTGGTGCACCCGGAGGATGTCTCCGGTATTCGCCACTGTCTTCGCCAGTTGTTGGGAAACAAGGCGGGCGTTTACCGCATCGAATACCGGCTGCGCAATGCAAGCGGCGAGTGGATGTGGGTGCTGGACAAGGGGCAGGTGTTCGAGAAAGACGACAACGGTAATGTGGTGAGGGTGGTGGGGACGGTGCAGGACATCTCCGCGCACAGGTTGGCCCAGCAATTGTTGAAGAACAGCGAAGCGCATTTCCGCATGCTGTTCCAGAACCACGCGGCGGTGATGCTGCTGCTGGACCCGGAAAGCGGCCTGATTCAGGATGCCAACCCATCGGCCGAGCGCTTTTATGGTTACAGTCGCGATGAGTTGGTCGGCATGCCGATGAGCCGGATAAACCAAATGACCAAGGACAAGGTGTCCGGTCTGCTCAATGCCGCTTTGAGCCGCGCGCACAATCATTTCACCTTCACGCACAAAGTGCGGGGCGGAGAGCTGCGCACCGTGGAGGTGTATTCCTCGCCAGTGGAATCCCACGGCAAGAAAATGCTGTTTTCGATCATCCACGACATTACCGCGCGCCGTAAAGCCGAGGAGGCTTTCATGCTGCAGCAGCAGCAGTTGCTGGCCATCATCGAGAACTTTCATGGTGCGGTGGTGGTGGAAAACCAGCACGGTGATGTGGTGCTGGCCAATCGCCAATACTGTCGCATCTTCATGCCCGGGGTGGCTCCAGAGCAGTTGAAAGGCATTCGGCGCGAGCAGTTGATAGAGCAGGTGATGCAGGTGTTCGCCGATCCGCCGGCCATTCAGTCGCGCTTGCAAGAGCTGACCTTTGCCCGCGATCCCGTGCTGGGCGACGAGGTGCTGCTGGCGGATGGCCGGGTGATGGAGCGGGACCATGTGCCCATCATCGTTGAGCGTCAGTTGCGCGGTTTTTTGCGTGTTTATCGGGATATCACGTTGCGCAAGCGGCAAGAGCGCGAGCTGCGCGAACTGGCCACCACGGATGCGCTGACGGGCGTGGCCAATCGCCGCAGTTATATGGAGAAACTGCAGGAGGAGTTTGTCCGCTTCCAGCGCTTTGGCGATCCGGTGTCGGTGTTGATGATGGATATCGATCACTTCAAGGCCGTCAACGATACTTGGGGACATGCCGCAGGCGACAAGGTGCTCCGGGCGTTTGCCGAAGTCAGCCGCAGCGTGATCCGGCAAGTGGATACGCTGGGTCGGGTGGGGGGCGAGGAGTTTTCGGTGGTGCTGCCGGCCTGTTCGCTGGCTAGCGCCAGCAAGTTGGCCGAAAGGGTGCGCAAAGCGGTGGCTGCCAAACGCGTCAGCAATGGCAAGGACACCTTGCGAATGAAGGTAAGCATTGGCGTCAGCTGCTTTGACGCAGCGCATCAGGGGCCGGACGTGGCGATGGCGCTGGCCGATCAGGCCTTGTACGAGGCCAAGCTCAACGGACGCAATCAGGTGCGGGCTTTTGATGGGGGAGGCTTGCCGTTCGAGGTGCCCGCCAGGCCCCCGTCTTCAGACTGAGGGCGCGGCAATGCCGCTTTTTTTCAGCGCGCGCATGGCCTGGTCGATGCCTTCCAGCGTCAGCGGATACATGCGGTTTTCCATCAGCTGGCGCAGCATGCGCAGCGAGGGGGTGTAGTCCCAGGCTTGCTCAGCCACCGGGTTGAGCCAGGCGGCATGGCGGAAGTGTTCCAGCAGTCGGCGCAGCCAGGTTTCGCCCGGTTCGGGGTTCATGTGCTCCACGCTGCCGCCGGGGTAGGTGATTTCGTAGGGGCTCATGGTGGCGTCGCCCACCAGAATCAGCTTGTAGTCGGCGCCGAAGGTGTGGATGAGGTCCCAGGTGGACAGGCTGCTGCTTTGCCGGCGGTGATTATCCTTCCACACGGTTTCGTACACGCAGTTGTGGAAGTAGTAATACTCCAGGTGCTTGAACTCGGTTTTGACGGCGGAGAAGAGCTCTTCCACCACCTTGATGTGGTCGTCCATCGAGCCGCCCACGTCAAACAGCACCAGCACTTTTACCGCATTGTGCAATTCGCGGGTCATGCGCAAATCCAGCATGCCGGCATTGCGCGCGGTGGCGGCGATGGTGGCGTCCAGATCCAGCACATCTTCCGCGCCGTCGCGGGCGAACTCACGCAGTCGGCGCAAGGCCACCTTAATGTTGCGGGTGCCAAGCTCCACCGAGTCGTCAAAATTGCGGAACTCCCGCTTGTCCCACACTTTCACCGCGCGGCGATGGCGGGATTCGTTCTGGCCGATGCGGATGCCGGCCGGATTGTAGCCGTAGGCACCGAAAGGGCTGGTGCCGCCGGTGCCTATCCATTTGTTGCCGCCCTGATGGCGTTCGTGCTGCTCGGCGAGGCGTTCGCGCAGGGTGTCCATCAGCTTGTCCCAGCCCATGGCTTCCAGCTGTCGCTTTTCCTCCTCGCTGAGAAACTTCTCTACCTGCTTGCGCAGCCAGTCTTCCGGAATTTCAGTTTGCAGATCGTCCAGCGTCAGGGACTTGCCCTGAAAGTGGTGGCCGAACACCTGATCAAAACGATCGTAGTATTTTTCGTCTTTGACGAGGGTGGTGCGCGCCAGATAGTAGAACGCATCCAGGCTGCCGAAGGCCACGTGCTGACGCAGGGCCTCCAGCAAGGTGAGGAATTCTTTCAGCGTGACGGGCAGGCGCGCATCGCGCAGGGCGTAGAAGAAGTCGATCAGCATGGGAATTCTATGAGTGATGACACGGAAAAAGCTTGGTGCTATGCTGGCTTTAGAGTCGTGGCTCTAAACGACCGTTCGGGTTAATCCAACACCATCACGAGGATAGCACAATGGATGCTTTCAAAACGGCAACAGGGGAAGAGACTGTCATGCAAGACGCCTTTCTGCGTTTGCGTGCGGCAGCGCGAAAACAGGCTTTCCCCGAGTTGGCCGAACGGCGGCGCTGGCTGACGGCGCTGGAGCGGCTGATCAAGGATAACCGCCAGCCGCTGATTGCGGCGGTGAGTGCGGATTTCGGTCACCGCAGCGATGTGGAAACCCGTCTGGGCGAGCTGTTTCCCTCGCTGGAGGGCATCCGTCACGCCCAGCGCCATCTGGCGCGCTGGATGCGCCCGCAGCGGCGCAAGGCGTCCATCTGGTTCATGCCGGCGCGCAATCGCGTCATCCCGCAGCCGCTGGGTGTGGTGGGGGTGATCGTACCGTGGAACTATCCCTTGTTTCTCGCCTTCGGCCCGCTGGTGGCCGCGCTGGCGGCCGGCAATCGGGTGATGGTGAAGATGTCGGAACTGACGCCCGCCACTGGCGAGCTGCTGCGCGAGTTATGCGGGCGCTATTTTGGCCCGGATCTGGTAACCGTGGTGAACGGGGGCCCCGAGCTGGCGCAGGCGTTTACTCGCTTGCCGTTTGACCATCTGCTGTTTACCGGCTCCACCGCCATCGGCAAACATGTGATGCGCGCCGCGGCGGACAATCTCACGCCAGTGACGCTGGAGCTGGGCGGCAAGTCGCCCACGCTGGTGGCACCGGGCGCCGATGTCAGCCTGGCGGCGGAAAGCATCGTGGCCGGCAAGATGTTCAATGCCGGGCAAACCTGTGTGGCGCCGGATTATGTGCTGGTGCAGGAAAAGGAGCGCGATCGCTTGGTCGCCGCGCTGGAAGGCGCGGCCAGCAAAGCCCACCCGCAACTGCGCGACAGCAGCGCCTACAGCAACATCATCAATCAGCGTCATTATCAACGCCTGCAGGGCTGGCTGGACGAGGCGCGCGCCGCCGGCGCAGCAGTACGGCAGATCAATCCCGCCGGCGAGGCGCTGGACGGCGTGCGCAAGCTGCCGCTGACGCTGGTGCTGGATTGCCCGGACGAAGTCAGGCTGATGCAGGAAGAAATCTTCGGCCCCATCCTGCCGGTGGTGAGCTACCGCACGTTTGCCGAAGCGCTGGACTACATCAACAACCGTCCCCGTCCCTTGGCGCTGTATCTGTTCGATACCGATGAAAAGCGCATCGAGCAAACCCTGCGCGACACCATCTCCGGCGGCGTGGCCATCAACGACACCCTGCTGCAAGTGGCGCAGGACGACATGCCGTTCGGCGGGGTGGGCCCGTCCGGCATGGGCCACTACCACGGCCCGGAGGGCTTCCTCACTTTCTCCAAACTCAAGCCGGTATTCGAGCAAAGCCGCCTTTCCGGCGCGCCGATGACGCGCGCGCCCTATGGGCGCCGCATCGAATGGCTGCTGAAACTGATGATGGGGCGCTGAGATGCTGAGCCGTCGACAACTGCTCAAAACCGGCATGGCCGGTAGCGTGGTGCTGTTGGCCGCCGGTTGGCTGGCCACGCCGCGAGAAGACGCGGCGCCTGAGGGCGTGCCTGCGTTCAAGGCTTTGCAAGAACGCGACGCGGTAGTACTGCGCGCCATCATTCCGGTGATGCTGGGTTTGCCGCAGGTGCCGGTGGACGAGGTGCTGAAAGGGGTGGATGCGTCGGTGGCGGCTTTGCCGCCGCCGGTGCGCGATGAATTGCGCCAGTTGTTTGATCTGCTCGACAACCGCTGGGCGCGGCGTTGGCTGGCAGGCGTGCGCGAGCCCTGGGCCGAAGCGTCGCCGGCAGCGCTGGCGCGGTTTCTCGCCAACTGGCGCGATAGCGCCTTTCCTTTGTTGCGCAGCGCTTACCAGGCCCTGCATGCTTTGATCAATGCCGGCTGGTACGGCAATGCCGCCAGCTGGAGCGCCATCGGCTATGCCCAGCCGGCGCAAGTAATGGGCTTGCTGCCATGACAGAACGCATGACTCTCCCTGATCCGGTGGCCGCTGGCGTGGCTGGCGGCTGGCGCGTCACTGACGGCGCGGTGGCGCGTGAGGATATCAAGCTCAGCGTGGATGTGCTGATTGTCGGCACCGGCGCGGGCGGCGGCATGGCGGCGGAGACGCTGGCCAAGGCCGGGCTGGACGTGCTGATGGTGGAGGAAGGTGCACTCCGGAGCTCGAAGGACTTTCGCTTGCTGGAAGCCAAAGCCTATCCGGAACTGTATCAGGAGGCGGCCAGCCGCAAGACGGCGGACAAGGCCATCGGCATCTTGCAGGGGCGCACGGTGGGCGGCAGCACCACGGTCAACTGGACCAGCTCTTTTCGCACTCCGGCGGACACCTTGGGCTGGTGGCATCAGCGCCTCGGCCTTGCCGATACCACCGAAGCCGGCATGGCGCCCTGGTTCGAGATGGCCGAAACCCGCCTGGGCGTCAGCGACTGGCTTACCGACCCCAACCCCAACAACAGCGTGCTGGAGCGAGGCTGCAAGGCGCTGGGCCTCAAACATGGCCGCATCCGCCGTAATGTGAAAGGCTGCTGGAACCTGGGGTATTGCGGCATGGGCTGCGCCACCAACGCCAAGCAGTCCATGCTGGTGACCACCATTCCCGGCGCGCTGGAGCATCGCGCCAGCCTGATCACCCGCGCGCGCATCGACCGGCTGGTCCGGTCCGCCGACGGCAAGCGGGTGGAGCGGGCGGAGGGCAGCCTGTTGGCCGAAGACGGCATGACGCCCACCGGCCGAAAACTGATCATCACGGCGCGGCAGGTGGTGCTGGCGGCGGGGGCCATCGGCACGCCGGCCATCTTGCTGCGCAGCGGTATCGGCGATGCCGGCAGTCATACCGGCAAACGCACTTTCCTGCACCCGGTGGCACTGTCCGGCGCGGTGATGCCGGAGCGCATTGAACCCTACAATGGCGCGCCGCAGACGGTGTATTCCGATCACTTCATGCACACTCAGCCGCTGGATGGACCGCTGGGCTACAAACTGGAAGCGCCGCCGGTGCATCCTTTGCTGATGTCGGTGACGCTGACCGGCATCGGCGCTGCCCAGCAAGACTTGATGCGGCAACTGCCGCACTTGCAGGTAACGCTGGCCCTGCTGCGCGACGGGTTTCACCCGGACAGCCAGGGCGGCGAGGTCAAGCTGCGCGGCGATGGATCGCCGGTGCTGGATTACCCGCTGAACGACCCGGTCTGGGACGGCGTGCGTCGCAGCTGGCTTACCATGGCCGAGCTGCAGTTTGCCGCCGGCGCTGCTTCCGTGCTGACCGTGCATGAGCAAGCCGGCTTGACCAGAAGCTGGCGCGAGGCGCGCGAGGTCATCGCCGGCTTACCCTTGAAGCCCTTGCTGGCGCGGGTGGTGTCCGCCCATGTGATGGGTGGCGCGGCCATGAGCGCCCGGCCCGAGGACGGGGTGGTGGACGAATACGGCCGGCATTGGCAGGTGGGTAATCTCAGCGTGATGGATGGTTCCGTGTTTCCCACCAGCATTGGCGCAAACCCGCAGCTGTCGGTATATGCCTTCGCCTTGCGCTCAGCGCACAAGTTGGCCGAAACGCTGCAACGAGGGTGAATACGCCGGGCAGGCCAAATTGTTTTGTTTGAGTATTTGCACCAAAAAGCCGGCAAAGCCGGCTTTTTTCATGGCGATGTCTGCAAAAATGCGCAAGTAAATGACATTTCTCAACGGGAGTTCGCTGGCTGGCGTTAGAATGGGCCTGTATTGATGAATGGTGATTCATTACTGCTATGGCATTTTTCCGTTTGAATAAAGCCGTATTTGGCGTGCTGCTGGCGTTAACGGGGCAGGCGCAGGCGGCGGAAACGCTGGAGCAAGCCTGGCAAGCGGCAGTGCAAGCCAGCAATGCCCTGCGCGCGGAAGCCCGGCGCGTGGGCGCTGCCGGCGAGCAGGTCAAGGCGGCGGAAGCCGCTGCCGGGCCGACGCTGAAGCTGGAGGGCAGCTGGACGCAGCTGGACAGCACCCCGCAAGCGCGCATTGATCTGACGCCGATGACGCAGGGGCTGGGCCCCTTGGCCGCGCGTCTGCCGTCTAGCGTGGACGCGCCGCTGTCCAGCAATCATCTGGGCGTAGCCGACGCCAGGCTCAGTCTGCCGCTGTATACCAGTGGTCGCCTGCAAGCGCTGCGCGACGCGGCGCTGTCCTCCGAAGACGCTGCGCGGCAAGGCTTGACGCAGGCGGAGCAGGAGCTGCGTTTGCAAGTGGCGGAGGCCTATTTCAATGTGCTGCGCGCCGGCCATGCTCACGACGTGGCGCGCCAGTATCTGGCCAGCCTGGAAAGCTATCAGCGGGATGTCGGTAATTTCTTCCGCAAGGGGGTGGTGGCGCGCGGCGATCTGCTGGGTGCGGAAGTGGCCGTGGCGGACGCTAGGCAAAAGCAGATTGTAGCCGCCCAGGCCAAGGCGCTGAGCCGCGCTGCTTATAACCGTCTGCTAGGGCGGGCATTCACACAAGAAGTGGCGTTGGCCGAGGTGGATTGGCCGCGCGAGACGCGCCCGCGCGCGCAATTGGCCGCCATGGCGGATCGGCAACGGCCCGAGCTGGCGGCGCTGGCCCGTTGGCGCGACGCGCTGGAAGCCAATGCCCGCAGCGTCAAAGCCGAGGGTGGGCCGCAGGTGGGCGCCTATGCCGCCTACAGTTATGCGGACAATCCCTATCTGGTGAACAAGGGTTATGGCTCGCTGGGCCTGGGCGTGAGCTGGACGCTGTTTGACAGCGGCCTGATCCGCGCGCGCGCCGCCGGCGTCAGCGAGCAGGCGCAGGCTATGGCGGATCAGCTTCAGGAAGCCAAAAGCCTGGTGGCGCTGGATGTGGAGCGCGCCGCCAGCGCCGAGCTGGAGTCCGCCGAGCGGGTGACGGTAGCGCAAAGCGCGCTCAAATCCGCCGACGAATACCTGGCCATACAGCGAGACCGCTACCGCAACGGTCTCGCCAATCAGACCGAAGTGCTGGCGGCCGAGGCGCGCCGCGCCGACAGTCAGCGCAATCTCTACAACGCCCGTTACGACCACGCGTTAGCCGTGGTGCGGCTGAAACGGGCCACGGGTGAGCTTTGACATGAAAAAAACCGGATGGATTGTGGCGGCGCTGGTATTGGGCGTGGCTGGCGCAGTGGGGTATAGCCAGTGGCAGAACCGCGCGCGTGGTTTGCCGGACGGATTGATCCAGGCCAATGGGCGGCTGGAGGGCGACAGCGTGCTGATCGCCGGCAAGTACCCCGGCAGGTTGGCCGAAGTGCGCGCTCATGAAGGCGACGCGGTGACCAGCGGACAAGTGGTGGCGGTACTGGCGTCCGACGAGGTGACGGCGCGCCTCCATGCCGCTCAGGCTGCCGTGGCGTCGGCCCGGGCGCAAAAAGACCGTGCCGCTGCCGCCAGCGCGCAGGCCGGCAAGGATGCCGCCCGCTTTGCCGACTTGCTGGCGCGCGGATCGGTGGATCGCATGCATGCCGAGCAGATGCAGCTGGCCGCCGTCAGCGCCCGTACCGTGTTGCAGCAGGCCGACCAGCAGATCAGCCAGGCGGATGCCGCGAGGCGGGAAGCGCAGGCCGTGCTGGATGAGCTGACGCTGAAAGCGCCCAGTGGCGGCGTGGTGGTGAATCGCCTGCGCGAACCGGGAGAGGTGGTGGCGGCGGGCGCCGGCGTGGTGGAGCTGGTGGATCTCAATAAGCTGTACCTCAAGGTGTATGTGCCGGAAAACCAGATCGGCAAGGTCCGCTTGGGTTTGCCGGCGCAACTGCATACCGATGCCTTTCCTGATCAAGTGTTTGAGGCGCGCGTGACCCATATCGGCAGCAAGGCCGAGTTCACGCCCAAGGAGGTGCAGACGCCGGACGAGCGCGTCAAGCTGGTGTACGCGGTGAAGCTGTCGCTCAGCGCTAATCCGGGGTTCAGGCTCACCCCCGGGCTGCCGGCCGATGCGGTCATCCGCTGGAAGGATGATGTGCCTTGGCAGGCTCCGCACTGGTAAATCATGAACGACGAAATCGTTATCCGCGCCACGGACTTCGGCAAACGTTACGCCCGTCACGCTGCGGTCTGCGGGCTCGATCTTGCCGTACGCAAGGGCGAGCTGTACGGCCTGATCGGCCCGGATGGGGCGGGCAAATCCAGCCTGATGAAGGCGGTTGCCGGCGTATTGGCTTTTGAGGAAGGCCGGCTGGAAGTATTTGGCCTGCCGGTGGGCAGCGAGCGCGAGGCGGAGCGGGTAAAGGGACGCTTGGGCCTGATGCCGCAGGGGTTGGGGCAGAACCTGTATGGTGATCTGTCCATCGAGGAAAACGTGGATTTCTTCGCCCGCTTGCGGCAGGTGCCGGCGGCGGAAGCCGCCGCGCGCAAGGAGCGTTTGCTGGCTATTACCCGGCTGGCGGCTTTTCGCGCACGGCCGATGAAGCAGCTGTCCGGCGGCATGAAACAAAAGCTGGGGCTGGTGTGCACGCTGATTCACGCGCCGGACCTGATCATCCTCGACGAGCCCACCACCGGCGTGGACCCGGTGTCTCGCCGTGATTTCTGGGCCATTCTCGCAGAGTTGATTGCCGATCAGGGCCTTACCGCATTGGTGTCCACCGCCTATATGGATGAAGCCAGCCGCTTTACCCGCATGAGCTTGCTGCACGAGGGACGCGTGTTGGCCGAAGGTGCGCCGCAGGACATCCTGGCGCTGGCGCCGGGCGTGCTGGTGCAATGCCGGGTGGAGCCGCAATTGGAGGCAATCAGCCGCCTGGCGGCGGACTTCCCCCAGTGCGAAGCTATGGGGCCGGATATCCGCTTGTTTGCCGCGGGACTGGATGAAGCCGGCGCGCGCGCAGCGGTCGCGCAGAGGCTGGCCGGCTTGCCGTGTCAGCGTCTGGATGTCATGGAGCCGGAGCTGGAAGACGTTTTCGTCGCCATGTTGTCGAGGCAGGGCGCGGCCGCCGCCACGGCGCAGCCCGTCAGCGCGGCGGTGGCGAATGCCGAGGGACTGGCCATCGAGGCGCGCGGGCTGTCCAAATGCTTTGGCGAATTTATCGCGGTGGGCGACGTCAGCTTCCAGGTGCGGCAGGGTGAAATCTTCGGCTTGCTGGGCGCTAACGGCGCTGGAAAAACCACCGCCATCAAGATGCTCACCGGTATCTTGCCGCCCACGCGCGGCGAGGGACGGGTAGCCGGCGCCGACATGAAGCAGGCCGGCGCGCTGATCAAGTCGCGCATCGGTTATATGTCGCAGGCCTTCTCCCTCTATCTGGATCTGACCGTGGCGGAAAACATCCGTCTTTACGCAGGCATTTACGGCCTGGACCGTCGCCGCCGCGACAGCCGTCTGGGCTGGATTCTCGATATGGCCGGCCTGCATGGTCACGAAAACGACCTGGCCTCGTCCTTGCCCATGGGTCTGCGCCAGCGCCTGGCGCTGGGCTGTGCGCTGGTGCACGAACCCCGGGTACTGTTTCTGGACGAGCCCACCAGCGGCGTGGACCCCTTGGGGCGGCGCGCTTTCTGGGACATCCTGTTCCGACTGTCGCGCGTGGACGGCGTGGCCATGCTGGTGACCACCCATTACATGAGCGAGGCGGAACACTGCGACCATCTGGCGTTGATGTTTGCCGGCAAGGTAGTGGCGGACGCCAGTCCTGAGGCGATGAAACAGGAAGTCATCGCCGAGGCCGGTCAGCTTTACCGTTTACAGGCCGACAACGCCGCGGCGCTGGTGCGCCCGCTGCAGGAGCATGGTTTTGCCAATGTTTCGCCGTATGGCGCCGCCTTGCATGTGCTGACGCGCGAGCCGGAGCGGCTGCGCAAGACGCTGGCGGGCATGGGCGTGCCGGCAGACCTGCGCGAGCGGCCCATCGCCATGGAGGATGTCTTCGTGCATCGCGTCAGCCAACTGGAAGCGGCCAGCCGGAAGGGACAGCCATGAACCTGAAACGGGTGGCGGCCATCGCCTCCAAGGAATGGCGGGAGATCCTGCGCGACCGGCTGTTCTTTTCGCTGGCCTTTGTGGTGCCGGCCTTGTTGATGGTGCTGTTTGGCTACGGATTATCGCTGGATGTGGAAAACATCCCGTTCGCCGTGGTGGATCAGGATCGCAGCGCCGCAAGCCGGGATTACGCCTATCGTTTCATCGATTCACGCTATTTCAGCTTTCGCGGTTACGCCGCTAATCAGCGCGATGCCGAGCGTGCGCTAGCTGCCGGCGATGTGCGGGTGGTGCTGGTGATTCCGCCGCGCTTCGGCCAACGTCTGGCGCAGGGGCGCGAGGCCGGCATCCAGACGCTGGTGGACGGCACGTTTCCCAGTCGCGCCATGACCACCAAGGGCTACGTTACCGCCATCAACGCGGCGTTCAGCCTGGCCTCGGTGACGCAGGCGGTGTCGCGCGTCACCGGCATGCCGCCGGACGATGTGGCGGCGCAGCTGACGCCCATCGCGCTGGAAACGCGCTATCTCTACAACCAGAGCGTCACCAGCATTTGGTCGCTGGCGCCCAAGCTCATCATGGTGATCCTGATGTTGTCGCCCCCTTTTCTCACGGCGCTGGGCGTAGTGCGCGAGAAGGAAAACGGCTCCATCTTCAATATCTACGCGTCCAACGTCAGTCGGGGAGAGTTTCTTGCCGGCAAGCTGCTGCCCTACGTAGCCATTTCCAGCGTCAACATCCTGGTGTTGTGGCTGCTGGCTACGCTGTTGTACGGCGTGCCGTTCAAAGGCAGCTTGCTGTTCTTTCTGCCGGCCACCCTGGTGTATGTGCTGTGTACCACCGGCATCGGCTTGCTGGTGTCCGTGCTGGTGCGCACCCAAGTGGCGGCCATGATTGTCACCATGGTGGCCACCATGATTCCGGCGGTGCTGTATTCCGGCCTGATCATCCCCATCGTGTCGCTGGGGCCGGGTGCGCGGCAGGTGGCCGAACTGATGCCGGCCATGTACTACACCGACATCGTGGTGGGCTGCTTCCTCAAGGGCGTGGGGCTGCAGAGTCTGTGGCGACCGTTGCTGGTGCTGTCCTTGTATGCCTGCCTGTTGTTTGCCGTCGGTTACGCCCTGTTCAGCAAGAGGCCAAAAACATGAGCGATTTTCTCCTGTGGTGGCGGCTGGCGCTGCGGCGTTTCGCAGTGATGCTGGTGAAGGAGCTGAAACAGCTGGGGCGCGACCGGGTACTGCTGGCCTTCATCGTTTACGCCTTCACCGCTGATATTTTCCTTGCGGCGTCCGGGGTGTCCTTGTCGCTCAATCATGCGGCCATGTTGGTGCAGGACATGGATCGCACGCCGCAATCGCGCGAACTGGCGGCGCGCTTCGCCGAGCCGCACTTTCAGCAGGGCGGCGTGGTGACGCGTGACGCGCAAGGCCTGGCGGCGCTGGATCGCGGCGAAGCCATGATCGTGCTGTCGGTGCCGCCGGACTTCGGCAAACATCTGCAAAAGGGCGAACCCGTCGCCGTGGCCATGCAGGTGGACACCACCAATTCAGTGCTGGGTTTTCTGGCCACCAGCTATGCGCAGGAAATCGTCGCCCGCTTTGGTCTGGAGTCGGCGATGCGCCGCTTGGGTCTGGCCGGCGGCGCGGCGGCCGAGCTGCCGCAGGCGGCCAACGAGGTGCGGGTCTGGTACAACCCGAATCAGGAAGACAGCTGGTTCATGGGTATTTCGGAGATGCTGAACATCGCCACCGTGTTTGCCGTGCTGTTGCCGGCGGCGGCCATGGTGCGAGAGAAAGAGCGCGGCACGGTGGAGCAGTTGATCGTTTCGCCGCTGACGCCGTTCGGCATCCTGTTTCCCAAGGTGGTGTCCATGACCGGGGTGATCCTGTGCGGTGTGGCGCTCAGCCTGTTTCTGGTGTTGATGCCGGTATTCGCCATTCCCGCCAAGGGCAGT
This sequence comes from uncultured Aquitalea sp., assembly GCF_945957525.1. Taxonomy (GTDB): domain Bacteria; phylum Pseudomonadota; class Gammaproteobacteria; order Burkholderiales; family Chromobacteriaceae; genus Aquitalea. Next base: position 254,388 of record NZ_CAMFLA010000002.1, read on the forward strand.
CTGGCGCTGTTCTTTGCGCTGTCCGGCCTGTATGTGTTCACCACGGCGGGCTTGGGCTTGTTTGCGGCCACCATTGCCCGCAATCTGGCGCAGGCGGGCATGCTCTCCATCCTGATTCTGGCGCCCATGCTGTTTCTGTCCGGCGCCTGGACGCCGCCGGAGGCCATGCCGGCTTGGTTGCGCGGGCTGATGTTTGTCTCGCCGTTGCACTATTACCTGGACATCGCCTTTGGCATCTTGCTGAAAGGGCAGGGGGTGACCGAGCTGTTGCCGGCCATCATGGGCATGACTGCCATCGGCGTAGGCGTGTTTGCCTTTGGCCTGCTGCTGTTTCGCCGGCAGTTTGATTGATACGGCCCGAGCTGCGGGCCGGCAATGTAAAACGCCGTTCAATGCGAACGGCGTTTTTGCGTGGAGCCAAACCTTGGCCGAAGGGCTCAACCGCCAGCGTGGCGGGCGCTCAGCGCGCGATAGGCATCCATGAAGTCCGGCTGTACGTAGGGCTTGAGCAGCGCCAGCACCTGACGCACGCCGCGATGGCCGGAAGCCTCGGTAATGGGCGCGCGCGGGCGGGAGGTTTGCTCGAAGGCAAACCAGAATTTCACCACCAGCCAGATGTTGACGCTGACCGCTTCGATGTCTTCCTCATCCATCTTCAGCAGGCCCAGGCGGATGAATTCGCGGAAGTGCTCGCCCAGAATGCCTTTCAGTTCGGTGTTGACGAACTGGTGGTACTCGGACTGCAGCTGGGTGTTGCGCGACAGCATGCCCGGCAGGTCGTAGAACATGAAACGGAACTGCCACATGGCAAGGAAAGCGGTGTCCAGATAGTTGACCAGATCGGTCACCGTGCGATGGCCGGTCTCCGGTACGGACAGACGCTCGGTGATGAAGTCCCGGTACATCAGGAAAATCTGGTAGACGATCTCTTCCTTGTTGCGGAAGTGATAGTAGAGGTTGCCCGGGCTGATCCCCAGATGCGCCGCAATGTGATTGGTGGTGATATTGCGCTCGCCCTGTTCGTTGAACAGTTTGAGGCTTTCCAGAATGATGCGGTCGTAGGTTTTGATGCGGGGTTTGCTCATGGGGCTACCGGATGGGAAGGCAAGGCACGATTATAACCATCGTTTGGAGTTTGTGCTCTAATTTTTACCGTTGTTTGCCGGAATTTCCGGAAAACAACCTTCCATGAACTGATGGATGATGGCTTGCTCGATACGTTGCCGCTCTTTGGCGGGGATGGCGATGCGCAAGATCAACTGATAGCGTTTTTCGTCCACTGCCTGCATGCCGATGCGCGGCTCCACGGATGGGGTGTCCACCAGGTAACGCTCCGCCATGCGCTCCATGTGGCTGCGCGCAGCCTCCACGTGCAGGGCGCAATGCTCTTCCGCCGCCTGCAGCAGCAAACGCTGCGCGCGCGCTGGCGGTATGGCGTAACCCATGGGCACGTTGATGATGTGCATCACGTAATCGCCCATGTAGTTCTCGCGAATCACGGCGTTGGACAGCAACAGGCTGTTGGGGAAGGTCAGGGCGCGGCCGGTCATCTGGTGCGCGTTGTGCTGCGGGCCGATCTCCATCACCGTGGTGGACAGCAGGCCGATGTCCACCACGCGGCCGCGGATGCTGCCCACTTCGATGTGATCGCCTAGGCTGTAGCTGTTGGAGGCGTGACGAACGACAAAGCCCGACACGCAGAGGATCAGCTCCTTGGTGGCCAGAATCAGGGCCGCCGCAAAAGCCAGCATGGACACTGCGATGGTTTGCAGTTCGTTAGCCCAGATCAGTCCGATACCTGCCAGACCGCTGATGAAGAGAAAATTGCGCGTGGTGATGGACCAGCGTCTGCGCTCTTCCACCGGTACATTGACGTTGCTGGCCAGGATATGCCCGACTACCACTCGGATCAGCACCAGCACCGCCACCAGCATCAGCGAACGGACTATCTCGTGCGAGTAGTCGGCGCGCAGGGCGTGGACGAGGTCGATCAGGCTGTACATCGGGCGTATCCCTGGCTTAGTCGTTGAGTTTGACGGCGTGTTCGCGGGTCTCGTGGAACACGATGTCCGGCCAGCGCTCTTGCGTCAGTTGCAGGTTGACGCGGTTGGGCGCGAGGTAGGCCAGGTTGCCGCCGGCGTCGGTGGCGATGTTCATCTGCAGCGCCTTGATGAATTCGTCCAGCTTCTTGCGGTCATCGCAGGTAAACCAGCGCGCCGACCAGATGCTGGCCGACTCGAACATGGCGTCCACACCGTACTCGGCGGCCAGTCGCGAGGCCACCACTTCAAATTGCAGCACGCCCACCGCGCCCAGAATCAGATCGCCGCCGCTGTGCGGCTTGAACACCTGCACCGCGCCTTCTTCGCCCAGTTGTTGCAGGCCTTTTTGCAGTTGCTTGAGCTTCAGCGGGTTCTTGATGCGCACCGAGCGGAACAGCTCCGGCGCAAAGAAGGGGATGCCGGTGAAGGTAAGTTCTTCGCCTTCGGAGAAGCTGTCGCCAATCTGGATATTGCCGTGGTTGGGGATGCCGATGATGTCGCCGGCAAAGGCTTCTTCCACGATCTCGCGGTCGTGGGACATGAAGGTCACCACGCTGGAGGCGGCGATGTCGCGATTCAGCCGCAGGTGCTTCATCTTCATGCCGCGCTCAAACTGGCCGGAACACACGCGCAGGAAAGCAATGCGGTCGCGGTGCTTCGGGTCCATATTGGCCTGGATCTTGAACACGAAGCCGGAGAATTTGCCCTCTTTCGGGTCTACGCTGCGGACGGTGGCGTCGCGCTCAAGCGGCGCAGGGGCCCAGTTGATCAGCGCGTCCAGAATCTCGCGCACGCCGAAGTTGTTGATGGCGGAGCCAAAGAATACCGGGGTCAGCTCGCCGGCCAGGAATTCGTCCAGGCTCCATTCGTTGGACGCGCCCTTCACCAGTTCGATTTCCATGCGCAGCTGTTCCATCTCCAGCGGGAACAGCTCGTCCAGGCGCGGATTGTCTATGCCCTTGATGACTTCAATGTCGCTAACCAGCTTTTCGCTGCCGGCTTCAAACAGGATCACTTCGTCGGACAGCAGGCTGTACACGCCGCGGAAGGTCTTGCCCATGCCGATGGGCCAAGTGATGGGCGCGCAGCGGATCTTCAGCACGTTTTCCACTTCGTCCAGCAATTCCAGCGAATCGCGTACTTCACGGTCGTACTTGTTCATGAAGGTGACGATGGGGGTATTGCGCAAGCGGCACACATTGAGCAGCTTGATGGTTTGTTCTTCCACGCCCTTGGCGGCGTCGATCACCATCAGCGCGCTGTCCACGGCGGTGAGTACGCGATAGGTGTCTTCGGAGAAGTCCTGGTGGCCCGGGGTGTCCAGCAGATTGACAGTGTGGTCGCGGTAGTCGAACTGCATGACCGAAGAAGCCACAGAAATGCCGCGCTGCTTTTCAATCTCCATCCAGTCGGAGGTGGCGAACTTGCCGCCCTTCTTGCCCTTTACGGTACCGGCCATCTGGATCGCGCCCGAAAACAGCAGCAGCTTTTCGGTCAGCGTGGTTTTACCGGCGTCAGGGTGGGAAATGATGGCGAAGGTGCGGCGGTGCGCCACTTCTTCGGCAATGCGGGACAGTTCGACGGACATGGAGATAAGCAGCCAAAATCAGGAAAGCCGGTGATTTTACAGGATTGACGTCCCGAGCGTAACCATGTCGCGCGTATAGGCGAGTGACGGGGTTTGGCTAAATTTCGCGGCAAATCAGCAAGATGGCGAATCAGGGCAAAACCCGGGCGGCGCAAAGGTCGGCAGGGGTGGCTGATTTGGTTATGATTGGAGGATTCGCAGCCCTTTTCGGGCAATTCCGAATCGGCATGGTTTCCCTCCCGCCGCAGGGCGGGCAGAAAGGCAAGAGATGTTTACCGGCATCGTTCAAGGCATGGCCGAGGTGGTGGCCATTGAAGAGAAGCAGGATTTCCGTCGCCACGTGGTGCGTCTGCCGGCGCACATGTTGGGCGGCATCGAACTGGGCGCCTCCATCGCCCACAACGGTTGTTGTCTCACGGTGACGCAGGTGGACAACGATCTGGTGGCCTTTGACCTGATGAAAGAAACGCTGGCGGTTACCAATCTGGGCCGGCTGGTGGTGGGCGACCGGGTTAATGTGGAGCGCGCCGCGCGCTTTGGGGATGAAATCGGCGGCCACGCCATGTCCGGTCACATCCTCTGTCTGGCCGAGGTGCTGGAAGTGATCCGCAGCCCCAATAATTGCACGGTGTGGTTTGAACTGCCGGCGGCTTTTGCCAAATACCTGTTTGCCAAAGGTTATATCGGTATCGATGGCACCAGCCTCACCATTGGCGAGGTGCGCGACAACCGTTTCTGCGTGCATCTGATCCCGGAAACGTTGGAACGCACCATCATCAGCCAGCGCCGGGCGGGCGACAGCATCAATATCGAAATCGACCCGCAAACCCAGGCTATCGTCGATACCGTCGAGCGCGTGCTGGCGCAGCGAGGTCAGGCGTGAGCGCTCTCGCGGGCGTGTTGCTGGCTGCGTCCTGGAGCGGCGGCAAGGACTCCTGCCTGGCGCTGTGGCGGGCAAAGCAGGCCGGTGCAAAGGTGCATTGCCTGCTCAACATGCTGGACGAAAACGGCGAACGCTCCCGTTCGCACGGCGTGCGCCCGGAGGTGCTGACCGCGCAGGCCGAGGCAATGGGTCTGCCGCTGGTGAGCGGCAAGGCCAGCTGGGCCGCTTACGAAGCAGAGTTTGTTTCCCGCCTGCGGGCATTGCATGGCGAGGGTGTGCAAGCCATGGTGTTTGGCGATATCGACCTTGAGCCGCACCGCGAGTGGGAAGAAAAGGTGTGCGCGGCGGCATCGCTGCAAGCCTTGCTGCCCTTGTGGCAGGAGGCGCGCGAGAAACTGGTGCGGGAATTCGTCGATGCGGGTTTTTCCGCGCGCATCGTTATGCTCAACACCGATATGGTGAGTAAAAAATGGTTGGGCCAAACGCTTGATCATGCGCTGATTGACGCCATGTTGGCCGAAGGGGTGGATCCGTGCGCGGAAGGCGGCGAATTCCACACGCTGGTGACCGACGGCCCGCTGTTCGCTGCGCCGCTGCGTCTGCGCGTCGGCGAAGAGCGCCGGGACGGCTGCTATGCCAGCCTCGATTTCATGCTGTCCTGAGCCGGGCTCGGGACGCGACACGACAAAGGAAGCAGGACATGATCATTTCTCCGATTCAGGACATCATCGCCGACATCAAGGCCGGCAAGATGGTGGTGCTGGCTGATGCGGAAGACCGCGAAAACGAAGGCGATATCGTCATGGCGGCTGAGTTCGTCACGCCCGAAGCCATCAATTTCATGGCCAAGCACGCGCGCGGCCTGATTTGCCTCACCCTGTCCGAACAGCGCTGCAAGCAGCTGAACCTGCCGATGATGGCCACCAACAACGGCACCTCCTTCGGCACCAATTTCACGGTATCCATCGAAGCGGCCGAAGGCGTGACCACCGGCATTTCCGCCGCCGACCGCGCCCGCACCGTGCAAGTGGCGGTGGCGCGCAACGCCAAGGCCAGCGACCTGGTGCAGCCGGGCCATGTCTTTCCGCTCAAGGCGCAAAACGGCGGCGTGCTGATTCGCGCCGGCCATACGGAAGCCGCCTGCGATCTGGCCATGCTGGCGGACTTGGAGCCGGCGGGCGTCATCTGCGAAATCATGAACGACGACGGCACCATGGCGCGCATGCCGGAGCTGTTGGAGTTTGCCCAGCAGCACGGGCTGAAGGTGGGCACCATCGCCGATCTGATCCACTACCGCAGCCGCACCGAATCGCTGGTGGAAAAAGTAGGCCAGCGCCCGGTGGAAACGCCATTCGGCTCTTTTGAGCTGCATGTGTTCCAGGACGCCACCACTCGTGAAACCCACATGGCGCTGGTGAAGGGCGACATTACCGAGCATGAAGAAACCCTGGTGCGCGTGCATGAGCCGCTGTCGGTGATGGACTTGCTCGACCCGTTGTGCCGCCAGCATTCCTGGACGGTGCCGGGCGCGCTGGAGGCGATTGAAGAGGCCGGCAAGGGCGTGGTGGTGCTGATGTATCGCGACGAATGCGGCGAGCAGCTGCTGCAGCGCGCACTGGGGCAAAACGTCAAGCGCGGCGCCTGGGACGGCAAGACCTTCGGCGTTGGCGCGCAAATGCTTAAGGCTTTGGGCGTGCGCAAGATGAAACTGATGTCCTCGCCGGTGAATGTGCCCTCCATGACCGGCTTTGATCTTGAAGTCAGCGGTTTCTGTCAGCCCGAACACTTCCACATCGAAATCGGTTAAAATAGCCGGTTTTCCGTCATGACGAATCCGGAGCCGGCACAGCCGTCTCCGGTCAAACCTGTTCTGCAGTGAGGAATTCCATGCTTGAAGCCATCCAGCGCATTACCCCCGACCTTAACGGCAAAGGCCTGAAAATCGGCGTGGTCATGGCCCGTTTCAACGAGCCGGTGTGTCACGGCCTGCGCGATGCCTGCCTCGCCGAGCTGAAGGTGCTGGGCGTGGAGCCGTCCGATGTGGTGCTGGCCACCGTGCCGGGCGCGCTGGAAGTGCCGCTGGTGTTGCAAACCATGGCCAAGAGCGGCCGTTTCGATGCGCTGGTGGCGCTGGGCGCGGTCATCCGCGGCGAGACCTACCATTTTGAACTGGTATCCAATGAATCCGGCGCTGGCGTTACCCGCGTGGGCCTGGATTTCGACATCCCGGTCGCCAATGCCATCCTCACCACTGAAACCGACGAACAGGCTGAAGTGCGCATGCTGGAAAAAGGCCGCGACGCTGCCCGCGTTGCGGTGGAAATGGTCAATCTGCACAAATCGCTGCGCGGCTGATGCCCTCGGGGGCCGCCCAGGTGGCGGCCGCGCGCTTGCTCTTTCAGGAAAAAACATATGAAAACCGCCCGTCGCCGCGCCCGTGAATTTGCCGTTCAGGGCATTTACGAGTGGGAAATGAATCCGGATCGTCCGGCTTCCATGATCGAAAAGCACCTGCGCGAGAACGAATACTTCGTCAAGGCTGACGAAGCCCTGTTCCGCGCCGTGTTGTACGGTGTGCTCAAGGATGTGCCGCTGCTGTCCGGCCGCATTCGTCCTTACTACGAGCGCGCCGAAGAAGAAGTCAGCCCGGTGGAGCGCGCCGTGCTGTTGATGGCCGCGCTGGAGTTGACCGAACACGTGGAAACGCCTTACCCGGTGATCATCAACGAAGCCATCGAAATCACCAAAACCTTTGGCGGCACCGATGGCCATAAATTCGTCAACGGCGTGCTGGACAAGCTGGCCGCTGACGTGCGCGCCGACGAAGTGGCTGCGCAAAAGGCTCGCCGTCAGGGTTGATGGCGCACTGCACTTTATCTCAGACGACACCCGCCACGGCGGGTGTTTTTGCGTGAACGCATGAACGAATTTGACTTGATACGCCATTGCTTCACCCGCGAAGCCCGCCATAGCGTGCTGGGCGTGGGCGATGATGCGGCCATCCTTCGGCCAACCCCGGGCTGCGATCTGCATGTTTCCACCGACATGTTGGTGGAAGGGCGGCACTTTTTTACTGATGTCGATCCGCACGCCCTGGGTCACAAAACGCTGGCGGTGAATTTGTCGGACATGGCGGCGATGGGCGCTGTGCCGCGCTGGGCCTTTCTGTCACTGGCGCTGCCTGCGGCAGAGGCGGGCTGGGCGCAAAGATTTGCCGAAGGGCTGTTTGCGCTGGCCTATGAGCATGGCGTGGATCTGGCTGGCGGCGACACCACGCGCGGCCCGCTGACCTTGTCGGTCACCATCATGGGCGAGGCGCCGCAAGGGCTGGCGCTGCGCCGCGACGCCGCTCTTGTGGGCGACGACGTGTGGGTGAGCGGCGAGCTGGGTCTAGGCGCGCTGGCGTTGGCGGAGCGCTTGGGTGGCGAAGTGGCGGTGGAGGCGGGCTTGCTGGCGGCGGCTAGGCAGCGGCTGGACTATCCACAACCGCGTGTTGCGCTGGGGCGGGCATTGCTGGGGGTGGCGCATGCGGCCATTGATGTATCGGATGGCTTGATGGCGGATCTGGGTCATGTCCTGACCGCCTCCGGCGTGGGGGCGGAGGTGTGGCTGGACAGCCTGCCTTCTCATGCCGGCATGGAGGCGGATCGACCGCGCTACCTCGCTTGTCTGGCGGCAGGCGGCGATGATTATGAGCTGTGCTTCACCGCGCCGCAGGCGGCGCGCGCCGCCGTGCTGGCGGCGGGCGAGGCAACGGGTTGCCGGGTGACGCGGGTTGGCCGCGTGACGGCGGCGTCTGGCGGCAGGCTGCTTGATGCGTCGGGAAATGTCGTGTCATTGGCAAGGACGGGTTATGACCACTTCACACAAGGCTAAGCCGGCATTCAAGCCGGATTGGGCTTTTTTGCTGCGCCGTCCGGCGCATCTGCTGGCTTTTGGTTTTGGCAGCGGGCTGGCGCCCAAGGCGCCGGGTACTTGGGGCACGCTGGTGGCTTATCCGCTGTTTGCGCTGTGTCTGGCGGCGGGGATGAGCGCTACTGTGATTGCCGTGCTGTGCCTGCCTTTATTTGTGCTGGGCGTCTGGGCTTGTCAGGTGACGGGCGATGCGCTGGGTGTGCATGACTATGGCGGCATAGTCTGGGATGAGGTGGTGGCCATGCTGCTGGTGTTGGCCTTTGCGCCGGCAACGCCGCTTGGCTGGCTGATCGCTTTTGCGCTGTTCCGCTTTTTTGACATCATCAAGCCCTGGCCCATTGGCTGGTTCGATCGGCGCGTTCATGGCGGGCTGGGCGTCATGCTGGATGACGTGATTGCCGCCTTGTTCGCGATGGCGGTGCAGGCGGTGCTGGCAAAGTGGTATTGAATCGGGGAGAGACGGCATGCGTTGGGATGGCAATCGGGAAAGCGACAATGTGGAGGATCGCCGTGATGAGAATGGCGGCGGTGGCAGTGGTTTCAGTCTGGGCGGCGGCACGATAGGGATTGGCACCATCGCTGTTGGTTTGGTCGCCTGGCTGGTGTTTGGCGCCAATCCCTTGCAGGTAATCAGCGCACTTAGCGGGCATCAGTCTGCGCAGACGCAGCAGCCCCCCGCGCACAAGCCGCCGGCGGACGATCGCGAAGCCAAATTCGTGCGGGTGGTGCTGGCGGATACCGAAGATGTCTGGGGTGGTGTCTTTCGTCAGCGCGGCGGCCAGTATCAGGCGCCCAAGCTGGTGCTGTTCAATGGCGCTACGCCCACCGCCTGCGGGCAGGGGCAATCGGCCATGGGCCCGTTTTATTGCCCGGCAGACCGCAAGGTGTATATCGACCTGGCCTTCTATCGCACTTTGCAAGACCAGTTGGGCGCGCCGGGCGAGTTTGCCCAGGCGTACGTGATTGCCCATGAGGTGGGCCATCACGTGCAGAACTTGCTGGGCATTTCCTCCAAGGTGGATGCGGAGCGTCAGCGCAGCAGCGAAGCCCGGGCCAATGCGCTGTCTGTCCGGCTTGAGTTGCAGGCGGATTGCTTTGCCGGGGTGTGGGGCAATCACGCCGACAAGGCGCGGCATATTCTTGAGAGCGGCGATCTTGAGTCCGCGCTCAATGCGGCCTCAAAGATTGGCGACGATACGCTGCAGCGCTCGGCGGGTCGCGCGGTGGTGCCGGACTCCTTCACGCATGGCAGCAGCGAACAGCGGGTGCGCTGGTTCAAGCGAGGGTTTGATAGCGGCGAAATCGATCAGTGTAATACGTTTGCCGAACGCCGCTTGTGAGCGGGTTTTGATGGGAAGCGGGTTGCCGCCTTCGTGGAGAGCAAAAATCCCGCAGCATGTCTGCGGGATTTTTTCATGTTTGCGGGCGCTGAAGCCCAATAGGGGCGGGCTTTGTGGTATTCTTGCGCCCCTCTCGTTGTGACCCGTCACTCATCCATGAAAGACCCTTGCGATCACTACACCTTCGACTTGATCGGCGGTGTGCAAAAAAAACCCGGCCGCAAGCCGCTGGGCGAGCGCGCCATGACGGTGGCCGAGCGCAAGCGTCGCAGTCGCGAGTTGCGCCGCAATCGTTTGCAAGAGCTGTCGGTAACGGTGGAACTGAGTCGCGATGCGCAGAAGTCGCTCGACAAGATGATTGAATGGTGGGGAGTCAGCAAGAAAGAGGCGATCAATCGCGCGCTGCAGATTGCCTGTCAATCGCAGACAGGGCGCACCGGCATGTTGTTTGATCTGGATATGCCTCCGCCGGCGACGGCAAAGCGCCGACGCAAGTTGGAGTGATGCGGATGCAAAAAGACTTCGGCCAACCTTTGTGTTGGCCGAAGTCTTTTCACGTGTGCGCGGCGTTCCGTTGGCATTGAGCCGGGAGGAGGCGCTTGGAGCCGCTCTAAATCGCTGATGCCGGGTTGCGCCTCCTTATCTTGATCTTGTTCGTGTTGGGAGGAGCTGCTTCAGGAACTAGGCTTCGGCAGCGGCATGACCTGTTGGAGGCGACTGCGGGACTGGCTGGCGCTAGGCGTTTGGGATCATCTACATCTAACCCTGCTGATACGACTGCGCTAACACGATCAAATGGATTGGAGTCGAGCCAGCATTGACGGGGCGAGTGTTACCAGCCCCCTGGGGGCCAACAAACTAGCCCCAATCCCACCGGCCGCGGCAAGCCCGGTAGCAAACGGCACATCGTCGTAGGTCGCCGTGGCCTGCCCTTGGCGCTGTGTTACTAGGGCTCCAGCATCTGGAACCGCGACGACAGCCGCCGCCTGCAGGATCCGCTGAGCTTTCGCGATAGCGTCTTCGTGCTCGGCGAAGTGGCTCGCGCCTACGCCGAAGCGCGCTCCCTGCTGGCAGTGCAGCTTAACTCCTCGGACGACAATCCGGGCGTGGCCGTCGGCGTAACACCCAAGGGCACGCTGTGGCAGGAGAAGAAGAACTACGTGACCAGCAGGGCTGCGGCGGGCGCAGTCTTGCCGAGCGCCAACTTCGAACCGCTACCGGGGGTCATCGCCTTCGAACAACTGGGTATCGCGCTGGCGCACAACTCGATCACCTCGGCGCTGCGCACGAGCAAGCTGGACTCGCCTGATTTCACCGGTGGGATGGAACGCTACCTGGGTACCGAAAAGTCGTATCACGCCTTCGGCGCCATGGAAAAGCCGGCGGTAGCATTAGCCATGGAGAATAAGGTGCTGGCAACACCGGTATCGACAGAGTTCTTGCCGATCGCAGGCCAAGTCGAGGACATCGCCACCAACGCCAGCCAAGTAGTCAAGCGCCTGCAGAAGCAGATCGACAATTCCTACTTGCTGCTTGGCATCGAGCTGGTCCACGCCGCGCAGGCAGTCGACCTGCGTGGAGCCAGGCAGCCCGACTTCGCCTTGGCGCCGGCAACCACCGGCCTCTACAACGCGCTGCGCGCGCGCGTTACCAAGCTTGAGGAAGATCGCCCGCTGACGCCGGACTTCCGAGCCGCGGCGCAGGTTCTCAGCGCCTATCGCGAATAACGGCATGGCAGCAACGGCGATTCGTGGCCGAAGAGGCGGGCGACATGGGAAATGGAGGCCCATCGTATATTGCCGCTCATTCAGAACGCGTTTGTGCTCTTCCGAGTAAGCGAAAGCGGCAATGGCCAAACGTGGTTGGCGGGAGGCGGAATGCCCCGTATGCAACAAGGCGTGCAAGGCGCGATGCCCCGGTGTGCGAAGTCACAGCGATATGCGAAAAGCGTAGGACGGAAGCCTCCGGTTTTTTTGGAGGCGTGCCGCCGCGATGCAGCCAGCCAAACAGACAAAAACGGCAATGTTCAGACGTGGTTGGGCTTTGTGGCACAAATCAGCCACAGGTCGAACTACCCCAATCCCCAGGCGGATTTATCCCATGCGGCGTGCTCAGTGGGGTGAGGTAGGGTAAGAGGGAAGGAAATTAAGCAAAAAATTGGACGACCTCTTCAGGTACGCCCAATTTTGGTGCAAATTTCCAAGTATAAAGTTATTAACTTCAATAACTTAACGTCCCTGCACCTGCAAGCGGGCTAGGCCTTGCGAAAATCCAGGCACACCGAATTGATGCAATAGCGCTCGCCGGTGGGTTCCGGACCGTCGGGGAAGACATGGCCAAGGTGGGCGTCGCAGCTGGAGCAGCGCACTTCGGTGCGAATCATGCCGTGCGAGGTGTCTTCGATGCGCCGGATGTTGGCGCCCGCCGCTTCGGCCCAGAAGCTGGGCCAGCCGCAGCCGGCGTCGAACTTGGTGTCCGAGTGGAACAGCCGCGCGCCGCAGCAAACGCAGTAGTAATCGCCGTGTTCGTTGTGGAAGTAATGCTCGCCGGTGAACGGGCGTTCGGTGCCTCCTTGCCGGGCGACGCGGTATTGCTCCGGCGTGAGTTGGGCGCGCCATTGGGCGTCGGTTTTGCTTGTGATGTCGCTCATGATGGGTGTCCTTGAGAGTGGGTGACGGTTGGTCGCGCGGGCGGCGGCTTTCTGACGCGTCAGAGTTCGTCCAGTGTTTCCGCCAGATGGGATTCGTCGGCCCACTTTTCCAGCACCCAGCCCTGCGGGCCCACGCTCAACCAGTTCAGGGCGGCGTTGGGAATGGGGAAGTCGCGCGGTTTTTGCAGCGGCGTACCCGTGGCGTGGCGGTAGATCATTTCCAGCACGCCGCCGTGCGCCACCACCAGCACGGTTTGCGCCGGATGCGCTTCGGCCAACCAATTGATGTGACTGATGATGCGCTGGTGAAAGCCCTGTAGGGTTTCGCCGCCGTCCATATCGTAATGCGGGTCTCGATCCTGATGCTTGCGCCAGGCTTCCGGCATGGCGGTGCGGGCTTCGTCGTAGGTCTTGCCTTGAAAGGCGCCGTAGTGACGTTCCTTGAGTGCGTCGTGAAACTGGGCGATCAGCTTCAGTTTGTCCACCAGCGGCGCTGCGGTCTGCCGGGTGCGGGTGAGACTGCTCACATGCAGGCTGTCAAAGCGCTGCCCGCGCAGTTGCAGGGCGGTGGCCAGCCGCAGGGCCTGTTCCTCGCCTTGCCGGTTGAGCGGGATGTCCAGATGGCCTTGCAGGCGGCGTTCTCGATTCCAGTCGGTTTCGCCGTGGCGAACAATGCAGAAGCGGGTGGTGTGCATGGTGTGCGTGTGTCGGGAGGTCAGAGAATCCCTACGCCGGAAATTTCCCGGGCGAGGTTGGCGGCGTAGTTGTCGGTCATGCCGCCCAGGTAATCCAGCACTTTCATGTAAGCGTGATAGAGGCTGTCGTCCGGCTGGATATGGCGTTCCAGCAGGCCCATGGCCAGGTGTTCGCGCGGGGTGAGCTGGTCCGGGCCTTTGCTGATGCAGGCGTGCACGGCCGGCACCAGCACATCGAGAATGGTGGACATGCAGGGGTAGGAGGCCAGCTCGGTAACCAGTTTGGTGCGGTGGCGGTATACCTTGTTGCTGGCCAGCTCCTTGGCCTGGATCAGCGCTTCCTGCACCGCCGGCTCGGTGAGGTTGATGAGGTCCTTGGCGGGGAAGTTGCCCGCCAGCAGCGAATCATGGTGCAGCATGAATTTCTGTGCCACTTCGGAGACGCAGCGGCCAATGGCGATGCCGCGCAGCATGGCGCATTTTTGTTTGACGTCGTGGATGGCCCAGACGCGTTCGTACTCGGTGAAGTGAGCGAACAGCCGTTCGAACTCATGGATGTCGAGAATACCGATTTCCACCGCGTCTTCGAGGTCGAGGATGGCGTAGCAGATGTCGTCCGCCGCTTCCATCAGATAGGACAGTGGGTGGCGTCCCCACTCCAGCTCGCCCTTGCGCGGCAGCTTGAGCTCTTCCGCCACGCGCTGGAAGTAAGGCAGCTCAGTGCGGTAGATGTTGAATTTGTCTCGCTGCAGCGCCATGGGCGCGTCCGAAGTCCACGGATACTTGATCAACGCGCCGATGGCGGCGGAGGTGAGGCGCATGCCGCCTTCGCCGGCATACATTTCCAGCGAGGCGACCATGCGCAGGCCGTGAGCGTTGCCTTCATAGGTTTGCACGTCGCGTACTTCAGCGGCTGTAAGGTTTTGCAGGTAGGCGGCGTTGCGTCCGGCGCGGAACCAGTCGCGCAGGGCGTCTTCGCCAGTATGGCCAAAGGGCGGATTGCCGATGTCGTGGGCCAGGCAGGCCACTTGCACCACCGCGCCGATGTCGTAAGGGCTGTAGCCCTCGGGCATCAGGCCTGCATGCTCCAGCATCACGCCCACGCGGTTGCCCAGGCTGCGGCCGACGCTGGCCACCTCTACGCTGTGTGTCAGCCGGTTGTGGGTGTGGTCGTTCTGCGCCAGCGGATGCACCTGGGTTTTGCGGCCCAGCCGGCGGAAGGCGCTGGAGAACACCACGCGGTCATGGTCGATGTGAAAGTCGCTGCGCAAGCCCGGACTGCCTTCTTCCGTGGCGGGAGTGCGGGTGGGCAGTACTTCGCCCTGGATCACCTTGAAACGCTGGGTGGAAAGCAGGGAGGCCCACTGCTGGCGGAGAGGCTGGTTCATGATGGACGACGGGTGGGTGGCGACAGGTCGATGATATTGGGTTTGTCCGCGCGGTGAAAGCCGCTGGCGGTCTGGAATGCGGCAGGGCCCGGCATGGCCGGGCCCTGATCTGGCGGCACGGGCCGGCGAAACTGGTGGCGGCGCGTGCCCAGACTATTGGAAACGCTCACAAAACTCCTTAAGCACCAGAGCGACGACGCACAGGTGCTGGCAGCAAGTTGCCTGCCGCCCGGCGGCGCAAAGCAGGGCCAGGGGGTTTGTCAGTGGGTCTTAGTGCTTCTTGGTGGTTTGGTTGCCGATGACGCCGCCAACGGCTGCGCCGCCAACCGTGCCCAGCGCGGAACCGTCGGTCAGCACCGAGCCCAGCACGGCGCCGGCGGTGGCGCCAATGGCGGTATTGCGTTGCGTGCGGTTCATGCTGCCGCAACCGGCCAGCAGCGAGACAGCCAGCAGGGCGGCGACGGGGTAGGTGATTTTGTTCATAGGAAGCTCCTTGCAAGATGCGTTGTTGCCTTGCAAGGACTGGCGGCAGCTTGCAGAGGTTCCGCTTTTGGCTGCCTTGTTTTGTAACCGATTGTCAATCTCAAGGGGTATAAACCCTGATCACTTGGCCATGCCGATCGTCGGTCAGGTACAGTGCGCCATCCGGGCCCACCCGTATCTCTACCGGACCGCCCGGGCCCTTGGCGTCTTTCCATTGCCCCAGCAATTCCACCGGCTTGCCCTTCGGCAAACCTTGCTTGTCCACCGGCCAGGCCATCAGCCGGTGCCCGTGTTGCCGGTAGCCGTGATAGCCCACTACCAGCCAGTTGCGAAAGCGTGCCGGAGCCAGCTCGCCTTGCCACCAGGCAAGGCCCAGAGGGGCGGAATGCGCTGGCAGCAGCATGTAGGGCGCGACGGTTTTGCGGCAATCGTAGGCGGGAAATTCCGGCGCCGACAGGCGATTGTCGTAGCAGTAGGGCCAGCCGTAGTGTTTGCCGGCTTGCAGGATGTTCAACTCGTCGTGCGGTAGCTCATTGTCGTTGGGCAGGCCCAGCTTCAACTGGATGGCGTCGCGGCTGTTTTCCGCTTGCAGCACCAGCCCGCTTTGCGCATTCACGCCCAGCGCCATGCTGTTGCGCAGGCCACGAGCGAATATGCCCAGATCGCTGATTTTGCCGTCGTCCGCGATGTGGTAGCGGCGCACCACGCCCACCGGGTTGTCGCCTTCCGCTTCCGGGCAGAAGCCGGCGCGCTGTTGCGCTGGCGAGGCTTGATCGCAGTTGTCCGACGAGCTGCCGACATTGACGTAGAGGTCGCCGTCCGGCGACAGGGCGAAGGTGCTGAGTGGGTGGCGCTGCCTGATGGGCAAGCTGATGACGGTTTCGCGCTGGGTCGGGTTGTTCAGTGCAAAGCGCACGATGCGGCCCACCTCGCCGACGTAAATCTTGCCATCCGGCCCGCGCATCACGCCGTGTGGGCGGTCAAAACCCGTGGCGATAAGGGTTTTCTCCCAGCCGTCTTTGCCAGCTTTCAGTTGAATGAGCCGGCCATTGGCGGCATCCCAACGCACCATTTCCGTTACCAGCAGGCTGCCGTCGTCCAGTACAGCCAAGCCGCGCGGCATGGCCAGGCCGCTGCTGATGACGCTGGCGCACAATCCGGCCGCCGGCTTGGCGGACGGCCCCTTGGCCGGCGGGCAGGCGGCGCGCGCCAGCGGGCTGGCCAACAGGGCAGTCATCAGGAGCAGACGGAGGATGATCGGCATAAATAAACCTTTTGGTTTGTAAATTGAATGACAAACTGCTATCTTGCCATGACTGCCACCAAAGTATCCGTCATGACTGTTACGCATCCCAAACTCATTCTGTTCACCGTTTGTCTCATCGCGCTGATGAGTACGGCCGGGGTGGCCATGCCTTATCCCATCCTGGCGCCGGTTTTCGTCGATATGGCGCCGGACGGTTTCAATCACTTCATGGGCCTGCCGCCCAAACTGTTGCTGGGCGTGGCGCTGGCGGTGAACCCGACCGGCATTTTGCTGGGCAGCCTGTTTATCGGCAGCCTGTCCGACCGACTGGGCCGCAAGACCGTGCTGCTAACCACCTTGGCATTGACGCTGTTGGGCTATGTGCTCACCGCCTACGCGCTGTGGAGCCGCAATTACCCCTTGTTTGTGCTGTCGCGCTTCGCCACCGGGCTAACCGAAGGCAATGTGGCGGTGGCGCGCGCCATCGTGGCGGACCTGCATCCGCAGCTGGATCGCACGCGGTCGTTTGCTTTGCTCAATGCGGTGCTCTACACAGGCTGGCTGGTGGGGCCGCTGGTGGGCGGCTTGACGCTGCCCTTGGGCGAGCCGGTGCCGTTTGCGCTGGCGGCCGTTTCTTTGCTGCCTTGTCTGGTGATCCTGACCGTGTTCTTGCCGGAAACCGGCGAGCGGCTGCATGCCGACCGCTCGTTGCTGGCGGTAGTGCGCGAGAAAAACGCCTTTCGCCTGCTGGGCAAGGACCCAATGCTGGCGCGGTTATTCTGGATGCAGCTGGCCTTCGCCATGGGCGTGAATGCTTTTTATGAGTTCTATCCGCTATGGCTCGTGGAGTTTGCCCGCCAGGACAGCCGCGGCATTGCGCTGGTGACGGCCGGGCTGTGCCTGATGATGACCGGCGCCAGCATCTGGGTGGGCAAGTGGTTTGCCGATAAACCGCATTTGCCGGTGGCGCGCACGCAGGCGCTGGTGTTTTCCGCTGGCTTGTTCCTGTTGTGCCTGCTGCCCGGCAAACAGGGCGTCTGGCTGATCATGGTGCTGGGCTTGCCGCTGTCCATCTACAACACCTTGCTGCCGGTCTGGTGCTCCGAGCGCTTTGATCATCTGGGTCAGGGTGGGGTGATGGGGCTGTTGTCCACCGTGTTTTGCCTTTCCAATGTGGCGATTGCCTTGCTGGGCAGCGTGCTCACCTTGCTGGACACCCGCCTAGTACTGCTGCTGGGCGCCTGCACCTGTTTGCTGGCCAGTGTGCGGCTGCAAGCGCTGATCCGGCTGACGACCAGGCAAGGAGGGGGGGCATGAATATGGCCGATCGACTGCTGTATCTCCTCAAGACCCGTGGCGCCATGAGCGCGCAGCAGTTGGCCGAAGCGCTGGACATGACGGCCATGGGCGCGCGCAAGCATCTGCTGGCGCTGGAAGAAAAGGGCCTGTTGTTGTCCGAAGAGCGGGCGGAGGGGGTGGGCAGGCCGGCGCGTTACTGGCTGTTGAGCGACAAGGGTCATGCGCGCTTCCCGGACCGGCATGCTGATCTCGCTTTGCAGCTGCTGGGGCATGTGCGCGAACGCTTCGGCCAACAGGGCGTGGACGACCTGATAGCCGCCCGCGAGGCCGCCTCGTTCGACCAGTACGCTGAGGTGTTGGCGGCACAGGCTGATGTCGGCGGCAAGGTGCGCGCCCTGGCGGCCTTGCGTACTGCCGAAGGCTATATGGCCGAGGCGGCGCCGCAGGGGAGTGACTGGCTGCTGCTGGAGAATCACTGCCCCATCTGCGCCGCAGCACGCGAGTGCCAGGGTTTTTGTCGTTCCGAGCTGGCGCTTTTCCAGCAATTGTTCCAGCCCTTGGCGGAAGTGCGGCGCGAGGAGCACTTGCTGGCCGGTGCGCGGCGCTGCGTCTATCGCATCCATCCGTTGTAGGTTTGGGGTGTGTATTGCGTGCACTTGGCGCTGCCGGCGGACGAGGCCGCCGTTGGCATACGAAACTGCTTGCGGTGGTAGCCTGCCTCAATGATAATAATTGAGAATCATTATCATTAAAGAGGTGGCCCCATGTTCTGGAATACTCTGTTCCTTGCCGGTCTGGGCGGCGTCATTCTCATCCGCATGATGTTCGTCGTGTTGCTGCAGTCCACGCCCGGCGCCATGCCGGGAGCGCGCTATCTGGGCTGGCCGGTGGTGGCGGGCATGTGGCTGGCGCCGCTTCTTCTGGCGCTGGCGGGTTGGCCGAAGGCATTGCCGGTCACACTGCCGCCCTTGCTGCCGGCGCTGGGTGTTTTATTGCTGGCCTTGTCGGTGTGGCTGTTCTGGCGCAGCCACGCCGATGTGCTGATGGGTAATCTGCAAGCAGGCAATCAACGGGGGCGGGGGGTGTACCAGCGCATTCGCCATCCGATGCTGCTGTCTCTATGGCTGCTGATGGTTGCCGAGTTGTTGTTGCTGGGCGATGCCTTGCCGGCCGTCATCGGCTTGTTGGCCTTGAGCGTGGATTTGCGCCGTCGGCTTGAGCGCGAAGACGACAGCCAGCGTCGACTGCTGGGCGCGGACTACGCGCGCTACCGCAGCGAGACCGGTGGGTTCTGGCCTCGCTCGCTGGCGGGCTAGCACTGGCGGAGCCACGGGATGCGGCAAAGCAAAACGGCTGAAAGTGCGGTGTTTAGTCCGCCGTTTCAGCCGTTTTGTCATGCGTCCCTGCTCAGTAAAGTCTTTAGCCGCCTTGCAGGTTGCTCAGCATGTTGCGGATGTCTTGCGGGCGGGCAATCTCCGTTTTGCCATCGCGATAAACCGTCAGCTTGCCGTTTTCCACCAGCCCCACTTCCATTTCCTTACTGCCCGGGTCCAGCAGCAGATAAGCCATCTCGCTGCCGCCCTCATGCGGCTTGTTGCCGGAAGCGTAATACACGCCGTCTTTTTGCAAGGGTGAACTCACCTGCATATTAGCGTTGAATACGGACAGCTTGTCGCCCAGCAGCGCGCGCAGGCGTTCTGCCACCATGCCCTTGCTGTAAAGGCTGGTTTCCGTCGGGTACTTGCCGACTTGTTTTTCCAGTTGCTGCCAGCCTGCGGCTTCTTCGCCATGCCCGGCGGCTTCCTTGATGATGGTGACGGCCGCCCCAAGCAAGGGGTTATCCTGGCCGGCCTGTTCCACTTTCTGTTTGGCCTCGCCGAGGACTGCGCTGGCGTGCTGTTTCAAATCGCCCAAGGGGGCGCTGGCGTCGCCCAGCGCCTGCGCAGCCGCGCCAACCGCGGCGGAGGCGGTTTGCTGCGCCTGCTCGGTCTGTTGCTGGGTGCAGGCCGCCAGTGAAATCAGGGCGAGTAGGGGGAAAGTGAGCTTGCGCATATTGAAGTTTCTCCATCAATAGATAGAAGAGTCTGAGCATGTGCTGCTACATTCGGTTCCCGTTGCTGGTGGCCAGGCTGAAATCATCAACTACAAATGTTCATAATCGAACATCGCTGTTTGCTATACTGAATTACTGGGTGAAATTAATGCATATCAATAAATTCAATGACTTGTGGTATTTTTTGGTAAGCCCTGAAAAGTGAATTTATAATGACGAAACGATTTTGCAGTGCAATAACATGTTGTGAGCTTATTACAAACTGGCGCATTTGATCTGCGTCAACTTTTTGTGTTCGTAATCGAATGTAAGATGGTTTCGAAATATGACACAACGTCGTATCGAATCAATCAGGAGGTGGTCATGGAATCCTTGTCTCGTACCGCAGTTCAGGCTGATCCCTGGCGCGGATTTCAGTCCGGCGAGTGGCAGACCCGTGTCGATGTGCGCGACTTCATTCAACGCAACTACACGCCTTACGAGGGCGATGACCGCTTCCTGGCCCCGGCAACCGAGCGCACGCAGAAACTCTGGGCCACGCTGGGCGAGCTGCTGAAGGCTGAGCGCGAGAAGGGCGTGCTGGATGTGTCGGCCGATCGCGCCACCTCCATCACCGCGCACGACGCTGGTTATATCGATAAAGACAGCGAAGTGATCGTCGGCTTGCAAACCGACGCCCCGCTGAAGCGCGCCATCATGCCCAACGGCGGCCTGCGCATGGTGGAGGCCGGCCTGGCGGCTTACGGTTTCGAGCTTGACCCCATGGTCAAGGAAATCTGGACCAAATACCGCAAGAGCCACAACCAGGGTGTGTTTGATGTGTATACCCCGGAAATCATGGCTTGCCGCAAATCCGGCGTCATCACCGGCCTGCCGGACGCCTATGGTCGCGGCCGCATTATCGGCGACTACCGCCGCGTGGCGTTGTACGGGGTGGACTACCTGCGCGCCGAGCGCCAGCAGCGTTTCCACGAACTGGACGACGCCGTGTTCAACGACGACACGCTGCGTTTGCGCGAAGAGCTGTCCGAGCAATTCCGCGCGCTGGACGAACTCAAGCAGATGGCCGCCAAATATGGCTACGACATCAGCCGCCCCGCTGCCGACGCCCGCGAAGCCGTGCAGTGGGTGTACTTTGCCTATCTGGCCGCCGTGAAGGAACAAAACGGCGCCGCCATGTCCTTTGGCCGCGTATCCACCTTCCTTGATGTGTACATCCAGCGCGATCTGGAGTCCGGCGCACTGACCGAAGCGCAGGCTCAGGAAATGATCGACGACCTGGTGATCAAGCTGCGCATCGTGCGCTTCCTGCGCACCCCGGAATACGATCAACTGTTCTCGGGCGACCCGACCTGGGTAACCGAATCCATCGGCGGCATGGGTGAAGATGGCCGCACCCTGGTCAGCAAAACCAGCTTCCGCTTCCTCAATACCCTGTACAACCTGGGCCCGGCGCCGGAGCCCAATCTCACGGTGTTGTGGTCCACCCGCTTCCCGCAAGGCTTCAAGCACTTCTGCGCCAAAGTGTCCATCGACACCAGCGCCATCCAGTACGAAAACGACGATCTGATGCGTCCGTACTGGGGCGATGATTACGGCATCGCCTGCTGCGTGTCGGCCATGCGCATCGGCAAGCAGATGCAGTTCTTCGGCGCGCGCGCCAACCTGGCCAAGGCTTTGCTGTACGCGATCAACGGCGGCGTGGACGAGAAGAGCGGCGTGCTGGTGGCCAAGGGTTTCGAGCCCATCACCGCTGACGTGTTGAGCTACGAAGAGGTGCTGCCCAAGCTGGAAAAAATGATGGACTGGCTGGCGGCCACTTATGTGAAGGCGCTCAACAGCATTCACTACATGCACGACAAATATGCTTACGAGCGCATCGAGATGGCACTGCACGACCGCGACATCGTACGCACCATGGCTTGCGGCATTGCCGGCTTGTCCGTGGCGGCGGATTCGCTGTCGGCCATCAAATACGCCAAAGTCAGTGTGGTGCGCAATGAGCAGGGTTTGGCTGTCGACTACAAGATCGAGGGCGACTACCCGGCCTTTGGCAACAACGACGACCGCGTGGACGACATCGCCGTCTGGCTGACCAAGGAGTTCATGGACAAGATCAAGGCGCAGCCGTACTTCTACCGCGACGCCAAGCCGACCCAGTCGGTGCTGACCATCACCTCCAACGTGGTGTACGGCAAGAAAACCGGCAATACGCCGGACGGTCGCCGCGCCGGCGAGCCGTTCTCGCCGGGCGCCAATCCGATGAACGGCCGCGACGTGAAGGGCTTTGTCGCCGCCGGCGCCTCGGTGGCCAAGCTGCCGTACGACGCCGCGCTGGATGGCATCAGCTGGACCGCATCGGCCACGCCGGATGCGCTGGGGCATACCGCGCAAGAGCGCATTGCCAACCTGGCCAACTGCCTGGACGGTTTTGCCGCCGCCCACCCCACCAGTTTCAGCTCGGCCAAGTGCACGCCGTTTGATTGCGAGGGCGAGCGCGACATTGAAGGCGGCGGCTTCCACGTCAACGTCAACGTGTTCAAGCGCGAAACCTTGCTGGACGCCATGGAACACCCGGAACTGTATCCGCAGCTCACTATCCGCGTTTCGGGTTATGCGGTGAACTTCGTCAAGCTCACTCGCGAACAGCAACTGGATGTGATCAACCGCACTTTCCACGGCACGATGTAATATCTGTCTGACCGGGCCCGTCCGCCGCATCGCCGGCGGGCGGGCTCTTTGCTTGCCGGAAGCCCTTCGGCCAACCTTGGAGACAAGCCATGAGTCCCCCTGTCGATCTTGCCGCCGAGCTGCTGGCCACGCGCGGTTTTGTGCACTCCACCGAAAGCGGCGCCGGGGTGGACGGGCCGGGCATGCGCTTTGTGTTTTTTGTTTCCGGCTGCCAGTTTCGCTGCCAGTACTGCCACAACCCGGACACCTGGAAACTGCACGCCGGCCGCGAAGTGAGCGTGGCCGATGCGCTGAAAGAAGTAGGGGCTTATGCCGGTTTCCTGAAGTTTGCGGGCGGGGTCACCATTTCCGGCGGCGAGCCCTTGATGCAGCCCGAGTTTGTCGGCGCGCTGTTTCATGCCGTCAAGCAACGCTACGGGCTGCATACCGCGCTGGATACCCAGGGTTTCCTGCACGCCAATGTTGCTGACGACTGGTTTGATGATGTGGATCTGGTGCTGCTGGATATCAAGCACAGCGACCCGGCGCGCTATCACGACATTACCGGCAAGGACTTGCAGCCCACGCTGGATTTCGCCCGCCGCCTGCAGAGGCTGGGCAAGAAAATGTGGATTCGTTATGTGCTGGTGCCGGGCTTGACCGATGGCGAAGCGGACATTCGCTGCCTGGCGACGTTTATCGCGTCGCTGGGTGGTGGGGTGGAGCGAGTGGAGGTGTTGCCATTCCATCAACTGGGCAAAGACAAATGGCACAAGCTGGGGATGATCTACCCGCTGGAAGACACGCCGGTGCCGACATCTGAGCAGGTAAAGAATGCGCGCGAATGGTTTGCCGAAGCTGGTTTGACGGTGACTTGAGCAATATTGCTGGCGGTTTTAATCTTTGCGAATTTATCAAGAAATACTGACAAAAACTAAGAATTTTCCTACAGTTTGACGATGTTGTGTCGTATAGACTTTGCCTTGTTATTTAATTAACAAGACAAAGTCATGATTGATACCGCTTTTATGGCCCTGAGTGGTCCTGATCTTTTCAAGGATGGCGCAGGGCATCGTCTGGTAAGTGAACAAATCTGCACCATCATCAATCGCATCGCACGCAAGGGGCGCTGCATCGTCATCTGGGAGCGCGGCAAACTGTTGTTTTGCTCGATGGACAGTCGCAATGCGTCCCGTTACCTCGCCAAGCCCACCTGCCTCGGCGTTTACGACGAAGAAGTCACATTTTCCGAACTGCAGGGCGACCTCAAAGCCGTTTTGCTGAATCAGGAGGCTGTGCCTGCCTGATCGCGCCGTATCAATCCTGTGCGCGGCATGATGATGCTCCGATTTGGAGATTGGCTCGGTCTTCCTTCCGTGCCGCAGTGAGAAAGCCAGTGTTGCGCCTCTGCGCTCGCTGGTTTTTTTGTGTCCTGGCACCACTTGAGACTCTATTTCTGGCAGTCTGCATGCGCAGGGGCGTCTGGTGAGATCAGTAGCGCCAAACGCTTGCGCATATCCTGATTCGCCAGCGTCCAAACGCCTGTTGTTACCGATGCTCTCAGTCCTGCCTGCCAGAACGGGTCTTCTTCCAGCAAGGTTTGCGCTGCCTCGCGGCTGTCAGCTTCCATGAGCCACAGGGCGCCGTAGGGTGCTGAGGTGACCGTCTCGCGCAGCGAGCCTGCCAGTAAGATACATTCGGCCTGCCTGTCCAGCCAGGCGAGGTGGGCTTCGAGATGCTTTTGCCGTACATCGCCGCAGCCCGGCTTGTCAGTGAACTGAATGATAAAGATGGGCATGCATGTTCCTGCGTGCGAGTTGGATGATCGAGTCTTGGGTGGCAATGCCGCCTGGATGCGTGTGCGCGCCGAGATGCTGATTTTGCATGCGATTAGCTATCAGAAAAGCTGTTGCTTGGGTGTTGGCGATTGTATTTGGCAATGGCCCGTTTACCCCTGCCAGCCTGTCGGGTAGAGTCCGGCATCCTTTAACGGCCTGCGGCGGCAGCCGCGACCTTGCTCATGCACTACACCATCTTCGATACCCCTGTTTTGCGCACGTTGTTGTGCTGGATTTCCCGCTTGGCCCTGCGTCTGGCCGGCTGGCGCATTCGCGGCGATTTTGCCGATATCCCGCGCTATGTGCTGATTGGCGCGCCTCACACCAGCAATTGGGATTTCCCTCTGACACTGGCAGTCTGCTTCTCGCGTCGGGCCAAGCTCTACTGGATGGGCAAGCACACCTTGTTTGCAGGTCCGGCCGGGCCGATCATGCGCTGGCTGGGCGGCATCCCGGTGAAGCGCAGCCAGAACAATTCGCTCGTGCAACAGATGGTAGAGGTCTATGGCCGTTCCGAGCGGCTGGTGGTGGCCATTCCGCCTGAGGGGACGCGCAAGCATGTCACTGAGTGGAAGACCGGGTTCTATTACATCGCGCATGGCGCGGGGGTGCCGGTATTGCTGGCGTATATGGATTACGCGCGCAAGGAGTGTGGTTTCGGCCCCTTGTTCACCACTACCGGGGATATTGAGGCCGACATGCCGCGCATCCGTGCTTTCTATCAGGACAAAACCGGCAAATATCCGCCGTCTGTCGAAGACCGCTAGTCTGAAAAAACCGTCGCCGTAGATCGCCGACGTTTTTTTCTTGCCGGTGGGGCGATATGTTCAATGCGCTGCCGAGGCTGCCGCGCTGACCGGCAGAAACTGCAGGAAGGGGCCGGCCACCAGCGACTGGCCGAAATCGATGGCGCTTCGGCGAACCTTTTCATCGTTCATCTCCGCTAGCAACTCCAGCCGGGCCATCATGCGGCCCATTTCACGCTCAAACGTCAGATTGCGCCCCTTGTCGCTGATTTCATTGGCCAGCAGCAACGGCTTGCCGTCCGTCGCCGTGCGATTGTTCAGCAGCCAGGCAGCCACTTCGATGTTGTAGGCGGCATTGGCCAGTTGTTGGGCGTCCAGACCGTGTACGAGATAAAGCTGTGTGCGGCCGCCGTAGGCATCCACCAGCATGCTGCCCAGTCCGTAGGCCAAGGCGCCGGCACGGTCGCCGGTAAATTGCGGATCAAAGGCGGTGGTGAGGGCGGCAGTGCCACGCACTTGGCCCAGGGCGGGCAGCGGCGTGTTGCTGCGTACGGCCTGCATCACCAGATTGACAGCGGCGTCGCGGTTGCCGGCGCCGCTTTTGCGCCATTCGGCGGGGTTGCGCTTGTAGAGTTTGTCCAGCAGCAGTTGCAGGGAGGCAAGGTTGTCGCGCATGGCCAGGTTGGCGGCGCGATTGGCGGCGCTCTGGCCTAGTTCCGAGGAGTCGAAATCATCGCCGTGCACCGGTTTTTTTGCCGGGGCGCTACTGCAGGCTGACAGGGTTAGCGCAAGCAGGACAAGAATGGAAAAGCGGGGTAGCGACATGGGGCGGCCGGACGGAGTGGATGCCGTCTTTGTACCGCCATGTCGCCGCAGGGGCAAGGCCTCAGGGTTTGGCGGCTTCGGCAAACAGCGCTTTCCAGCCGTCCAGGCCCAGTTCGGTCACTGTTTCGATATTGCGTTCGAAAATGGCTTCAGCTTCTGGGAAGGCTTCTACGGCGCGGTCGATGCTGCTTTCGCGAATCAGGTGCAGCGTTGGCCACGGCGAGCGGTTGGTGTAGTTGCCGATATCGTTGACCCCGGTGCCGTCAAACTGGAATTTGGGGTGAAATGCCGCTACCTGCAGCATGCCTTCCAGTTCCAGCTCATCGACGATCGCGTCAGCCACATCGAGAAATTCGTTGAAATCGAGAAACCGCTGCAGCGCGTAGGGGTGGATCAGCAGCGTGGTGTCGGTTTCTTCCGGCGAGGTATCAGCCAGCAGCTTGAGTTCGGCGGCCAATTGTTCGGCCAGTTGCGCCGGGTCGGTGGCGTCGCTGACGACGAAGCGCACCTGGTTTTTAACGTAAACCGATTTGGCGAAAGGGCAGAGGTTAAGGCCGATGACGGCTTTTTCCAGCCATTGGCGGGTATCTTCCAGTGCTTGTTCGGGCGTGGGCTTTTGCATGATGTGCCTCGGGAGAAAGCAAAAAAACCCGGACATGTCCGGGTTTTTATCAGATTCGAATCCGTGTTGCGGATTACAGAGTCTGGATGTTGGAGGCTTGCTTGCCTTTCGGGCCATCGACGATGTCGAAGCTTACGCGCTGGTTTTCGGCCAGGGTGCGGAAGCCTTTGGCGGTGATTTGGGAGAAGTGAGCGAACACGTCGTCGCCGCCTTCGTCCGGGGTGATGAAACCAAAGCCTTTAGCGTCGTTGAACCACTTAACGGTACCAGTTGCCATTTTGTTAATCCTCAAAACGAGCAGTTGAAAAAGCGCACGAAGT
Organism: uncultured Aquitalea sp.; assembly: GCF_945957525.1. Taxonomy (GTDB): domain Bacteria; phylum Pseudomonadota; class Gammaproteobacteria; order Burkholderiales; family Chromobacteriaceae; genus Aquitalea. The sequence continues at coordinate 280,991 of NZ_CAMFLA010000002.1, forward strand.
TCAAGGGAAATGGCGACTGTGGTACGGACAATGCCACTACAACAACTACACATCCACAACTTGAGCATCCTGCAGACCGGCATAGTGCCGATAGTTGAGAATCCTGGCAAGTCTTTTCTGCAAAGGATTTGCTCAAATTTTGATTATGACCTGATTTGAATAAGGGTTTTCGTCGTCGGGGTTCAGGCACCGAAGAAGCCGCGCGCTTCCGCGTCGTCCAGCGCAGCCCTCAACCATTGGCCGGCGAGGGGGCTGCCGTCACTCACTTTTGAAGCCGCCATGCGTATCACTTGCTCCTTGCTGACGCCGTTTTCTCGCCAGCTTTGGCCTTCGCGGTTGAGGTTGAGCAGGATGGGCATCAGCCGGTCCATGGCGCGGGCAAAACGGGCTTCAGCACTTTCGCGGGCTTCAAACTCGCGCCACAGCGTCTCCAGCCCCGCTGCTTGCGCCGCCGGCAGCAGGCCGACGATGCGGCGAATGGCTGCCAGCTCCTCTTGTTCGCGCGCAGCGCTGTCCACTTCGGCGTAGACAATCATGTCGCCGGTGTCGATTTCGCCCAGATCGTGGATCAGCAGCATGCGGATGACTTTGCCGATATCCACGGGTTCGGCGGCGTGCTCGGCCATGACCAGAGCCAGCAAAGCCACTTGCCAGCTGTGCTCGGCCGAATTTTCGTAGCGATCGAGTCCCACGGGTTTGGTCTTGCGCAGGACGGTTTTGAGCTTGTCTACTTCCAGGATGAAGGCGATGTGCTGATGCAGGGCGGCTAGGGCAGTATTCATGGCTTATGGCTTGTCACGAGAAGGTTGGCCGAAGGCCGCACATTATGCGCCCGGCGGCGCGCCCTGTCTGCTTCGGGGGCGGGCGGCAGTCGCTGGCATGACTTATAGTGATGGTTGGGTGGCCGATGCTCCCTGCTGGTTTTCAGGCTACCCTTAACCTACTCAGGATATCCATTCAATCATGGAAGATTCTCAGCAATTGGAGTTTGTGCGGGAGGATGCGGAAGGGTTTCAGGACTTTCGGGATGCCCTGTCGGACTACGCGCCGCAAATGGAGCAGGTGTTGGGCAAGCTGGGACAGAACCCGACCTCGCCCGAGCTGATCGCCGATTTGTTTCGCCTGGTGCATACCATCAAGGGCGACGCCGGATTGTGCCGGGTGATGTTTGTCGTGCCTTACGCGCATGCGCTGGAGGGTTTGCTGGCGCGGCTCCGCGCCGGCGAGTTTGCCTGGCAGGAGGTGATGGGCGACCTCTTGATGCTGGTGCTGGATCGCATCGAATTGGTGATGTCGCAGGTGGCTTCGGCAAGGCAGGTGGACGCAGGCCAGATGGCGCATCTGTTGGCAACGCTGCAAACGCTTGAGCATCAGCCGCTGGCATCGGTGCTGGCCACCTGTTCGCGACTGGTGTCTGCGCTGGTGGGGGTGCGCGACAAGCAGGCACCGGCGCCGGCGGCCAAGAATACCGCCAACGCGCAGTCTGAGCGGCAGCAGGACATGTTGCTGTTCCGCACGCTGGCCTTGCAGTTGGAGCAGCGCATGCCGGAGTTTGTGGGCCGTACCGAACGCAATCTCAAGCTGGCGCTGGAAATCAATCGCCTGTCCGGCGGTTGGGTGGATGCGCAGCAGCTGCAGGCAGCCGTATACCTGCACGATGTCGGGATGATGTTCCTGCCGGAGTCGCTCTGGCTGAAAAACGGCCAGCTCAGCGACGAGGAGCGCCGCATGATGTCCATGCACCCGGCCTGGGTGTCCGGCTTGCTCGGGCGCATGCCGGGCTGGGAGGAGGCGGCGCTGATGGTGCTGCAGCATCATGAAACGCCGGATGGAGAGGGCTACCCTTACGGGCTGGTGGCCGGAGAGATCGTGCCGGGCGCGCGCATACTGGCGCTGGTGGATGCCTTCGAGTCCGTCATGCTCAAGCATCAGCACAGGGGGCAGCGCCGTTCCATGCTGCGTGCGGCGGCAGAACTCAATGCGGCGGAAAACCAGTTCGATCGCGCCTGGCTTGACCCCTTCAACCAGGTGGTGCGCCGCATGCTGGAAACCAGCGAGGCAGCTTGAGCAAGGTTTGCCGAAGGCTTTCGGCAAACCTTGCGTTCCCCCGTCAGGGTTTCATGCCATGGCTTTCCAGCCAGGCAATGAGCCGTTGCCAGCCGTCCCGGGCTGCTGACTCCACATAGGAGGGTCGGTAGTCGGCATTGAAGGCGTGCCCGGCCTCCGGGTACACCACGATTTCAGATCCGCTCTTGCCTGCGCTCAACGCGCTTCGCATTGCTTCCACGCTGTCCAGCGGGATGCCGCCATCCTTGCCGCCGTACAGACCCAGCACCGGCACGCTCAAGCTTGGGGCGATGTCCACTGCTTGTCGGGGCTGCAACTCGGTCTTGTCGCCCACCAGCTTGCCGTACCAGGCCACGCCGGCCTTGATGGAGGGGTTGTGCGCCGCATACAGCCAGGTGATGCGACCGCCCCAGCAAAAGCCGGTGATGGCGGCGCGATTGGCGTCGCCGCCTTGCTTCTCCCCCCAGGCAAGAGTGGCGTCCAGATCGCCCAGCACCTGAGCGTCCGGCACCTTGCTCACAATCTTGCTCATCAGTGTGGGGATGTCAGCGACAGCGCGCGGGTCGCCCTGACGGAAGTACAATTCGGGCGCGATGGCCAGATAACCCAGTTTGGCCAGGCGACGGCAAATATCCTGTATGTGCTCGTGCACGCCGAAAATCTCCTGCACCACCAGCACCACGGGCAGCTTGCCGGCGTGTTCGATAGGACGGGCCATGTAGGCGGGCAGGCTGTCCTTGCCGATGGTGACCGGGCCGGCATTCAGGCCCTGGCTGTCGGTGGCGATGGCCTCGGCCGTTACCGGCTGTACGGCGAGGGCGAAACCAGTGGCGACGGCGCCAAGCAGAAACTCTCGGCGATCCAGAATGTTGCTGTCGTTCATTCGGGTGGGCTCCGCAGGAGGGTGGGGCGTTCATTTTTGTCGCGCGGCCCCGGCAAGGCAAGCGAAACCCCGTGCCATGCTTGTCCTTTGTCGCCACTGCCGCCACAATGCCTGCTTTCTCGCGACGGGCGGGCCTCTCAAGGCTTTTGTCTTGTCTACACTGCATTAAAGATGGTTTGATTCCAGACTCTCCATGTCCGACAACTCCGCAAAAATCCGTCTGCCCAGCCGCTTTGTTCGCGTGGGGCAGGAAGTGCCGGTGGATGTTTACGCCAAGAACGGCCTGTTGTTGCTCAAAAAAGGGCACTATGTACTGACCGACGCCCAGCGCGAGCGGCTGGTGGAGATGGCGCACGGCGACGCTGAAGAGGTGGCTGTCCGGCTGGAGCGCGAGCGGCTGGATCGCGCGGCCCAACGCGAAAAGGACGCCGAGGCCTCTGCGCCGAAGAATCCGCTTGTGGAGGCGGGTTTTTTGGCCGGTCGACTGGAAAAACTGCTGCTGCACGGCTTGTCCGTACCGGGCTTGGCCGGGCGCGTTGAGGAGTTGGCCGAAGGATTGCAGGCGCTGTGCGAGCGCTTCCAGGACGGTATGATCGCCGCCATGTTCATGCTACCGGTGCGATCGCACAGTTTTCATGTGGCGACCGTGCTGGCGATTTTGGGACGCCGACTGGGTTTTGCGCCCGAGCGACTGCACAGCCTGGTGTGCGCGGGCATGACCATGAATATCGCCATTGCCCCCTTGCTGAACCAGCTGTCGCAACAAACCAGCCCGCTGAGCGAGGAGCAGCGCGAGGCGTTGTTTGCCCACCCGGTGCTGGGTTCCGCCATCCTGCGCGAAGCCGGCGTCAGCGACGAGCACTGGCATCTGCTGGTGCAGACGCATCACGAAACCATGTCGGGCGATGGCTATCCGCAGGGTTTGTCCGGCGAAGAGGTGCATCAGGACGCCAGACTGATCGGGCTGGTGGATCAATTGTGCGAATTGCTGACGCTGGACGACGGGCCCTTGCCCTCGCAAACCATGTCGGCGCTGTTCCGTGGCGAGTTGGGCGAGGTGGACCCGCAGTGGCTGACCTTGCTGATTCGCGAGTTGGGCATTTATCCGCCGGGCAGTTTTGTGCGCCTGGCCAGCGGCGAAATCGCCGTTGTCACCTATCGCGGCGACAAGGCCAATCAGCCGCGTGTGGCCGCCTTGCGCAAGGAAAACGGCCCGCCGTACGCGGATGCCTTGCTGCGTGATACGCGGCAGACGGCCTACAGGGTGGTCGGGTCGGCGACGCTGGCGGATGCGGTGGTGAAAACGGCCTATCTGGCCAAGCTGTGGACGTCCCGCATGGGCTAAGCTCCTCACGTTTGCTCCCCTGGACAAAAGCCGCCCGCTGGGCGGCTTTTGTTTGCCGATGCGACAGGGCGCCCTACTGCGCTGGCGAGGCTGGCGCCGCCAGAGGCCGGATGTCGATGCGGACGCTGTCCTTCACCTTCCAGACGCGACTCAGGTGGCCGAAATCGCGCCGGTGCTGATCGCTCAGGCTGTATGAGGGGCGGAATGACAGATCCAGCGCCACTTCGCCCAGATAAAGCGTTTGCCCCGCCTCAAGGTGGAATCGGGTATTGATGGGGAAGCTGGCCGAGCGCCAGGTTCGCGTCCAGCCCATTTCCTCAGTCCAGTTGCCCCAAGCGTCGCGCACTTCGTAATCGCCGGGCGGCAGGGTAAACAGCTGCAAGCGACCATCGACCGGGCTCATGCCTTCTTCGCCAAACACCGTATCCGTATTCATGCTGGCGTAACCGGAGGCCACAACCGTGCCGTTGGGGTCGGCAATGCGGATGCCTGCGGTGGCGGAGTCCTGATCAAAGGCTTTGGCGGTCAGGGATAACAGCACATGCCCCGTGCCGGGCGGCGGAGCGATGCTGCCCTGCAGCTTGTCGGCCATGCTGGCGCAGCCTGCCAGCAGGACAAGCCCGCAAAGGGGCAGTAGACGGGAAACACACTTCATCGGCGATCTCCGCACAGTTTCAATGTTGAATGCGCCAGCGCAGCGCCCATTCTGACACGAGCCGTCATGAGCGGCATGCGGGAAAACGACATGCGCTGTCGGCCGCCGGGTTTTGCCGCAACGCGGCATCAGGTATGCTGGCTGGCTCGGCGTCTTCAAGGCGCCGGCAGTGCCTAATTACATACTACAAAGGATAAAGAGATGGATCAGATCGACAACGTCAGCGTGGCCAAGCGCGCCAATGTTTACTTCGACGGCAAATGCGTGAGCCATAGCATTACGCTGGCGGACGGCACCAAGAAGTCGGTGGGCGTGATCCTGCCGGCGCGGCTGATTTTCAATACCGGCGCACCTGAGATCATGGAGTTGGTGGAAGGTCGCTGCAAAGTCACCCTGAACGGCGCCGGCGACGCGGTGGAGTATGTCGGCGGCCAGCAGTTTGCCGTGCCGGGCGACAGTTCTTTCCAGATTGAGGTGCTGGAGACCCTGCATTATGTTTGCCATTTTGGCTAAGGACATCCAGTGACGCGGTGTGCCGGCATGCGACTTCGGCTGCTGATCGGCCTGTCGGCCTTGAGCCTGCTGGCGCTCTTGCCGGCGCGCGCAGGCGGGCAGGCCGTAGTACTGCGTTATCCTATGCAGGAAGCCTCGGGCGATCAACGCTACGCTTACTATTGGCAGCTCTTGCAAGCCGCGCTTGATGCCACCGAGAAGGATTACGGCAAGGCGGTGCTGCAGCCGTCGACCGCGCCGATGAACGCCAGCCGCGCCCTGGTGGCCTTGCAAAGCGGCGCCATTCAGGTGTTGGCCCGAGTCACTAGCCAGCAGCTGGAAAACGATCTGGTGCCGATACGGATTCCACTGGACAAAGGCCTGACCGGTTACCGCCTGTTTCTGGTGAATGCCGAGCGGCAACCGGAGCTGGACAAGGTTGGCACGCTAAAACAATTGGGACGATTCAGCATCGGCCAGGAATCCCGCTGGGTGGATGTGGAAATACTGCGCGCAGCGGGGCTGACCGTCGTGACAGGAGACACTTACACTGGATTGTTCGGCATGCTGGGCAGTGGACGTTTCGATCTCTTGTCGCGCGGGGTGGATGAAATTGCCGCCGAGCAGGCGATGTATCAGCACGTTGCGCCGCGCATGGTGGTAGAGCGCCGCTTGCTCTTGCATTACCCCTTGCCGCGCTACTACTTCACCGCGTCCAGCAAAGCGGGTCGAAAGCTGGCGTCACGCATAGCGGTGGGGTTGGAAAGGTTGCGGGAAAGCGGCGAGTTTGAGCGTCGCTACCGGGCTTACCGCGCCGTCATGCTCAAACCTCTGCGCCTGCAGGGGCGGCGGTTGCTGGAAATCAGCAACCCGCAGTTGCCGCTGGCCACGCCCTTGCAAGACAAGAGCTTATGGGATGATTTGTCCGACCTGACCCGGGGCTAGCCCGGGCCGGGTTTTTCTCCCCGCCGAGGATCAGCGGCGGATCAGGTAGCGGATGGTTGGGCCGTCTTGCTGGATATCCAGCACTTCGTAGCCGTGGTTGCGTGCGTCCAGCGGAATGTTGTTGATGGATTGCGGGCAATCGGTCACCACCTCCAGCACTTCGCCCGGCCGCAATTGCGGCATGGCTTCCAGCGTGGCTACAGCCGGGTAAGGGCAGGGCTCGCCGGTCATGTCCAGTCGGTAATCGGGAACGGGTGTGGTCTTGTTCATGCCTTTTCCTCCACGATGCTCATGGTCAGTCCCTTGCGCGCAAAGAAGCGTTTTTCCCACCACAGAATGGCCAGCAGCGCTGCGCCCAGCATGGCGTAGGTGGCAATCAGCCCGCCCATGGGGCCGAATACCTGCAGCAAATTCACTTTGGCGTAATTGGTGGCCACGGTTGGTGCAATGTCGTCCCAGCCGGCGGCCAGCAGCGTGGCGCCGATGATATTGCCCAGGCCCACCCACCAGTAGTGCACTTGTCCTTCCACCGCGCGGTACATCCAGCCGGTTTCGCAGCCGCCGGCCAGTACGATGCCAAAACCGAACAGTAGCCCGCCGATGACAGCGTTGGGGCCTGCCCACATGATCTTTGGCGCTACGCCCAGTTGCACATAGCTGAAGATGCCGATGGCGCTCACCGCCATGCCGGCGACGATGGCCTTGGCCATCTGGGTGCGTCCGGTCAGCCACAGGTCGCGGAAGGCGGAGGTGAAGCAGATTTGCGCCCGTTCGATCAGCAGGCCGAAGCCCAGGCCAAACAGCACCGCCAGACCCAGCTTGGGCGCATCCATGGCGCGCGACAGCCCCCACAATGCGAACGAGGCGAAAATCAGCATGCCGAGGCGGAAGCGGCGCGCTGCTTGTTGCGGGTTTTGGGTCAGCGCTTGCGCAGCGTTTACCTTTTGCAGCTTGACCGGCACGCGGAAGATGGGCAGCAAGGTGAAGCGCGCGCCAAACCAGGAGCCGGCGGCAGTGGCCAGCGCGAAGAACCAGGCGTGCAGCGAAAACTGGGGAATGCCGGTGAAGAAGGCGGCCAGGTTGCAGCCCATGGCCAGTCGCGCGCCAAAGCCGGCGATGATGCCGCCCGCCACCGCCTGAACGATGCGGATGCGGTGTTGCGGCAGGCGCAGCTTGACGTTGTTGGCCCATAGCGCAGCCGACAGGCAGCCGGCGAACATGCCGATGATCATCATGCCGTCCACCCGGTCAAGCGGAGTGCCTTCGAGATGGATCACCTTGAAGTAGCCCCAGTTTTCCGGGTGTTGGCCGAAGAGCTGCAGAAGATGCCCGCCCCAGCGGGTGAATTCGCCGGTAACTGCCCAGAAGGTGCCGGTCAGGCCAAAGTAATAGGCGGACAGAATGCCGGCGGCGATCACGGCGGGAAAGGGCGACCAGAAGGTTACAAGATAGTCGCGTTTGAAATTATGCCAGTTCATCGACGATGTTCTCCGGAACGCGCGACAGGCGCCGCGACGACAAAGACAGCAAAAAAGAAGGCGCGCATTCTACGCCCCGTTCGCGCCGGGCGGCAAATCAGTCTGCGGGTGCGTCGAGTTTGCGCGGTACGGGAAGAATGCGCGGTGGATGGCGGGTCAGCGCGAGAAAACGCAGCAGTTCGGCGGTGGGTAGCGCCAGCGTGGCGGTATTGACCAGCGGATGGCAGAGCACGGCATCCGCTTCGACCAACTCCGCATCGATCAGCACGTCCACCTTGGCGTCAACGTCGCAAAACGCCGCCAGCAGGGTGACGGAGCCGGCCTCCAGTCCCAGGGTCTCGCGCAGGCGTTCGGCGGAGGCAAAGCCCAGATTCTTGCAGCCTACGGTGGCTGCCAGGGCCTTCAGGTCCACCCGGGCTTCAGCCGGTACCGCCGCCAGCAGGTAGCGGCCGCTGTTTCCGGCTTTGAGAAACAGGTTTTTCGTTTCCGCGCCGGGTAGGCCGGGGATGATCCGGCTGGCTTCCTCGCAGGTGTAAACCGGCGGGTGATCGAAGCGCAGGTGGGCAATGCCGTGTTTGGCAAGAAAGGCCAGCAGTTGTTTTTCCATGGCGGGTAGAGTAGCACCATTGTCATCAATGGGTCTGCCAAGCGCGATGCCTTCGAGGCCTGCATCGAGTGCCTGTACTGGATGACAACGCCTCGCAGAGAATCGGAGTCAGAGCGCGCCGACTTGAGTATGGCAAGGGGCGCGACGCTAGATCGGGGGCGGACATTAACCTTTGCTGGACGCTGCCGGGCGCATGTCTTAGCCTTGCTGGTGTTGTGTTCGGGAAATGGGAAACGCCATGGTTGGCCGAAGGATACTGGCGGTGCTGCTATTGGCGGCGAGCACGGTGCAGGCGGGGGTGACAGCCTGCGGCGGCGACAATCAGTGGCCGCCGTCTTCGTATCGTCTGCCGGCGGCGCCGGAACAGGTAGTGGGTTACTCCCCCGACGTATTGAAGGCGGCGCTGCCTGCGCCGTGGAAGCCTGACTTCCGGCTGATGCCCTTTGCGCGCTGTCTGTCCAGCGCGGCGCAGGGGGAGGGCGTGCAGATCGTAATGGGCGCCAGCAAAACCCCGGAACGCGAGAAGCAGTTCTTGTTTTCGCAATCTTATTTGCGGCTCAATCCGGTAGCGGCGAGCTTGCGGCGGCCACCCTCAGCCAATCGCGCGGTGCGCGAATGGTGCGGCATCCATGGTTTCAATTACAAGGCTTTTGGTTTGACGGATGCGCAAGTGGACAGCGGTTCGGCCAACTACGCCGACTTGATGCGCAAGCTGGAGGCCGGGCATTGCCGGCAGTTTGTTGAGTATCGCGAGGTGTTGCTGGGGCTGGGCAAGCTGGGCGTGCTGGATCCAGTGGGGCAGTTGGTTTACCGGCCGCTGCCGGGGGCGAAGCCGGTGGACGCGTATTTCATGATTTCACGGCGCGCGCCGCAAGCGGAGCGTTTGCTGGCGCAACTCAATGTCGGCTTGTCGCGACTGGAAGCGCGCGGCGAGTTGAAGCGGCTGCTGGCCGAGCGCCTGCAGAATCAGCGCTGAGCAGTCTTCAACCGGCGCATGTCTTCTTGTACCACCGCTGCGTTTTCCAGCATTTCCGCCAGCAGGGGCGCGCAGGCGGCGTGTGCTGCCAGCGTGCTTTCCGGCACGGCCTGGCGACAGCGCTCGGCGGCGGTGCAAACCTCTACGGCAGCATTGAAATCCGCCGGGCTGATAACCTTGCCATTGCGCAACTTGCGGGCGTGGATGCGACACATGCCGGCGTATTGCCCGGCGCGCTCCGCGCTGGCGAACAGGGCGTCCATCGCCTCCAGCGCCAGAATGTCGAGAATGCGGCGGCAGGCCTGCTCTGCGCGGGCAAAGCGTTTTTCCTCCGCCTGGCGCGCCGCCTTGTCCGGCTGGGCTGATGGCTTGTCACGGTTTTTTTTCATGTCGGCGGCCTGATTGAGAAATGGAATGACAGCGGAGGAATGACAAAAGGCCCGACATGTGTCGGGCCTTTCGCGAAACTGGTGGAGGGAGAAGGATTCGAACCTTCGAAGGCAGAGCCGTCAGATTTACAGTCTGATCCCTTTGACCGCTCGGGAATCCCTCCAGAAGAGTTGCGCATAATACTTGTCGGATTTTATCCCGTCAAGCCCGTTGCGCTGAGTAAAATTTGGCGAGGCCTGGGCGATGCTGCCCTTGGCCGGCGGGCCGGCGCGTGAGCCGTGTCATCAGGAGATGATTGAATCCATGCAATATCGTGAGAGCGCGCAGCCGCTTTTGCTGCTCATAGACATGCAGCAAGGTGTCGATCAACCCGTCTGGGGGCCGCGCAATAACCCAGGAGCGGAACAGGTGGTTGCGGGTCTGCTCGCGCGCTGGCGAGCCGCCGGCTGGCCCATCATCCATGTGCGGCACGACTCTCTGGAGCCGGGTTCTACGTATCGGCCCGGTCAGCCCGGCCATGCGTTCAAGCCCGAGGCCCAGCCCTTGCCCGGGGAAGTGGTGGTGGCCAAATCGACCAATAGCGCCTTCGTCGGTACCGATCTTGCGCAAAGGTTGGCCGAAGCGGGCAATCCGCCTCTGGTGGTGGCCGGCGTGTCCACCAGCAATTCGGTGGAGGCGACGGTGCGCATGGGCGGCAATCTGGGCTACCGCATCTGGCTGGTGGCCGATGCCTGCTTTACCTTTGACAAGACCGATTGGCATGGCCGCCTGGTGCCGGGGGAGGCGGTGCATGCCTTGTCTCTGGCCAATATGGATGGAGAATATTGCCGGGTAATCAACAGCAGGGTGTTGGGCGGGGCGCTGAAGGTCGGCTGGCAGGCGGGGTAATCAGCTCTTTGCTGCGGGTTGCAGCGCGATGATCGCCATGCCCAGCAGCGCGACGGTCGCCCCGGCGATGTCCCATCGCGTTAACGGCTGACCGTCCACACAACGCAGCCATGCCAGCGCCACGACGATATACATGCCGCCATAGGCTGCGTAGGTTCTGCCGGCTGCGCTAGGGTGCAGGGTAAGCAAAAAGGCGAACAGCGCCAGTGACAGCGCGGCGGGCAACAGCAGCCAGACGTTCCGGCTTTTTTGAGCACGAGCCAGGGTGGATAGCAGCCGACGATTTCCGCCAATGCCGTCAGGCCGAACAGCACTACCATCTTCAGGAACTGCATCCAGTTCATTGCCTGTTTTCCTTTCATTGTCGCCTTGGCGCCGAGCGCGCCGGGTGTTGCTTTTGCGACAGGTCAAGGCGTTGGCGGTTTTGCCTGACCCACCGGATTGTACGCGCAACTCATGCTTTGGATTGAGAGCGTTTGCCTGTAAAATTCGCGTGGCATTGGCAATGACATGCTTTCAGTTGGCGAGAGCGATATTGGCGTGCCTACTCTGGAAAACCATTTTTGATTATTCGAGGTGACTTATGAAGCGAGTGGCTTCAGTCGCGCTGGCGTCGATGACGCTGGCCGCAGTGTTGGCGGGTTGTGCAACCGAAAGCTACCAGAGCGTAGCCGTGCAAAAAGTAGCCACGGCGGACAAGCCGTATGCCGGTCCGCGCGCGCCTATTGCCGTAGGCAAGTTCGATAACCGTTCTTCCTTCATGCGCGGCCTGTTCTCCGACGGCGTGGACCGTCTGGGCAGCCAGGCCAAGACCATTCTGGTAACCCATCTGCAGCAGACCAACCGCTTCAGCGTGCTGGATCGCGACAATATGGCGGAAACCAAACAGGAAGCGGCCATCAAGCAGCAGGCGCAGAAGCTCAAGGGCGCGGATTACATCATCACGGGCGATGTAACCGAATTTGGCCGCAAGGAAGTGGGCGACCAGCAGTTGTTCGGCATTCTTGGCCGAGGCAAGCAGCAAGTGGCTTACGCCAAGGTGAGCCTGAACGTGGTGGATAGCGGCACTTCCGAAGTGGTGTATTCGGTGCAGGGTGCGGGTGAGTACAGCCTGTCCAGCCGCGAGGTGATCGGTTTTGGCGGCACCTCCAGTTATGACTCCACGCTCAATGGAAAAGTGTTGGATCTGGCCATGCGCGAAGCAGTGAACAATCTGACCGCCGCCATCGACTCCGGTGCCTGGAAGCCGGTGAAGTAAGCGATATTTTCGGATAAAAGACAATGAAAAAAAACCATAGAACCAGACTGCTGCTTTGCGCAAGCGCGGCAGTGCTGTTGGCAGGCTGCGCTTCTGCCCCTCAACCGCTGTATCAGTGGGAGAGCTACCAGACGCAGGTGTATGACTACTTCAAGGGTGAAAGCAAGGAAAAGCAGATTGAGGCGTTGGAGCGCGATCTGGAAAAAATGCGCGCCAAGAATCATGTAGCGCCGCCGGGAGTGCAGGCGCATTTGGGCCTGCTGTATGCGGAAGTGGGCAATGACGGCAAGGCGGCGGAGCATCTGGCCGCCGAAAAAGCCCTGTATCCGGAGTCGGCAGCCTATATCGACTTCTTGCTGAAAAAATACGCCAAGGCCAACTAAGGGAACGCTGACATGAAAAAACTGTTGCAAGTCGGCATCCTGGCCGCTTCCGCCCTGCTGCTGGCCGCTTGCGCCAGCAAGCCAGTCAATTACGACTACACCGCTTACAAGGAAAGCAAGCCACGTTCCATTCTGGTGTTGCCGCCGGTAAACCAGTCGCCGGACGTCAACGCCAGCCTGAGCATGCTGTCCGTGGCCACCGTACCGTTGGCCGAAGCCGGCTATTACGTGATGCCGGTGACGCTGGTGAGCGAAACCTTCAAGCAGAACGGCGTTACGGTAGCCAATGACGCGCAGGATGTGCCGATCAAGAAGCTGCATGACATCTTCGGCGCTGATGCCGGGCTGTACATCACTGTCAACAAATACGGTACTAGCTATCGCGTGTTCGACAGCGTGGTTGAGGTGTCCGCCAGCGCCAAGTTGGTGGATCTGCGCAGCGGCGCGCTGTTGTGGCAGGGCTCCGCCATGGCGTCCAGCGCGGAAAATCAGAACAATAGCAGCGGCGGCCTGATCGGCATGCTGGTGAGTGCGGCCATTAACCAGGTGGTGCACAACCTGGCGGATCACAGTCACGACGTGGCCAAAGTTGCCAGCTACCGTTTGCTGTCTACCGGTTATCAGGGTGGTTTGTTGTATGGCCCGTACAACCCGAAATACGGGACAGACTGAGTGGCATGTTTGCCGAAGGTCATGACGACCCATGAAAAGCCCGCCTGTCGGCGGGTTTTTCATGGGCGCACGCTATGTGGTAGCTGTTGCACAACTCATGGCATGCCGGAATCAGATGGCTGCGATACCTAACATGCAGCCATCTGGAAGGTGTTGGTAGTCTTTAGCAAACAGCATTGTGCTGTTAGAGGTGGTCTCGACGTCCCCCCGATATTGAGTAGCACGTGACTTTAGAGTCCAATCCACCATGACACGGAGATTGGATATGAAGAAACGATTCACCGAAGAACAGATCATCGGCTTCCTGCGCGAAGCAGAAGCGGGAATGCCCATCGCCGAGCTGTGCCGCAAGCACGCCTTCTCGGAAGCCAGCTATTACCTCTGGCGCAACAAATTCGGTGGCATGAATGTTTCGGAGGCAAAGCGTCTCAAGGAGCTAGAGACAGAGAATGCGCGCCTGAAAAAACTCCTGGCCGAGACCATGCTCGAGAACGAGATTGCCAAAGAAGCCCTGAGAAAAAAGTGGTGAGCGCACCGTCACGGTGGGAGCTGGTGCGCCATCTGGTGGGCAAAGGACTCAGCGAGCGAAAATCGCTGCGCCTGGCCGGCATGAGTCCCAGTTCATTCCGCTATCAGCCCGCCACCGATCGCAATGCCGCCTTGAAAGCGAAGATCATCGCGCTTGCGCAACGGCACCGACGCTACGGCGCCGGCATGATCTATTTAAAACTGCGGCAGAGCGGCATGGTGGTCAATCACAAGCGGGTGGATCGGCTCTATGTTGAGGCGGGACTGCAAATTCGCCGGCGCAAGCGCAAGAAAATCCCTGTGGCCGACCGTCACCCACTGGCCCGTCCTTTGGCCGCAAATCAGGTCTGGTCGATGGACTTTGTGTTCGACCGAACGGCAGAGGGGAGGGTCATCAAGAGCCTGACCGTGGTCGATGATGCCACGCATGAGGCAGTCGCCATTGTTCCGGAACGTGCGATGGGAGGTCTGCATCTGACCCGTGTCCTCGACCAGTTGGCGAAGACACGTGGCTTGCCCAAAGCCATTCGGACCGATAACGGCAAGGAATTCTGCAGCCGAGCGATGTTGACCTGGGCACACACCCGTGGGGTGCAGCTCTTTCTGATCGAGCCAGGTAAGCCGAATCAGAACGCTTACATCGAATCCTTTAACGGGCGCTTCCGGGATGAGTGCCTGAACGAACACTGGTTCACCAGCCTGCGCCATGCCCAGATCGTCATCGAAGCCTGGCGCAGGGAATACAACAACGAAAGGCCCAAGAAAGCACTTGGCGGTTTAACGCCGGCTGCTTATGCCGAATCACTTGCAGAGAAATCAGGTAAATTAAGCTCGGACTCTAAAGTTCCCTGCTACTGAAAGCGGGGGGACGTCGGCTGGACTTGACTGGGCCGTTCCCGACTTCAGTACGCTTTCCCGCCGGCAGAAAGAGTTGCAGGTCCGCATCCCGGTACAGAAAAAGCAGGGTTGTCTGCATCTCCTGGTGGATAGCACCGGCATCAAAATGATGGGTGAAGGCGAGTGGAAAGTGAAAAAGCATGGTGCTGACTACCGCCGCCAATGGCGCAAACTGCATCTGGGAATTGATGCTCAAACGCTGGAAATCCGTGCCATGGAAGTGACCGACAATCGCACCGGTGATGCCACGATGCTGCCAGAGCTGCTATCGCAAATTCCGGCGACAGAGGGACTGGTGACCGTGACCACGGATGGGGCGTACGACACACGTCTATGTCACGCAGCGATTCTAAATCGCTTCACAGCACTGGGCACGCCGCAAACGGTCCGCATGGGATAAGTCCGTCTGGGGATTGGGGCGGCTCGGCCTTTAACTGATTTGTGCAACAAAGCCTCACCAAGTAGCCGGGCGCGCTTGGTGATTAACCACTTGAGAGATGGGGGCGTTCGAATCGTGCTCATACCCGCAAGCCTAGGTAGCTTGCGGGTTTAGAGAAAGGGCAACAGCTACCACATAGCGTGGGCGCAAGCTTGCGGCATTCTGCGCGAGCCGAGAGCGTCAGCAGCTAAGCGGTGGCTAGCTTGAAATGACTTCGGGATGCGCGTGCGCATCCCGAAGTTTTTGGCTGAAGGCCGAGGCTGCTTATAGTTGGCGCATATGCTTGAAGCGAACGTCGATGAACTTGCGTCGCCAGGCGAAGAGATCGTCCAGCGACATGTTGTAAGGCTTGATCACGCAGCCCTCCTGGTGAGCGCGTACCGGTTCTTGCCAGAGGTTGCCTACATCGATGCCGTCGATGAACAGATTGTCGCGCACGCATTGATCGAACACCGGCGTGCCGGGAAAGGGAATCAGGGCACCTACCCAGTTCCGGTCCAGCTTCAGTTCGTCGATCATGTCCATGGTCTCCTGCAGCGTCTCGTTGGTGTCCTCCGGGAAGCCCATGATCCAGTTGCCGGCCAGGCTGACGCGGTGCTTTTTCAGGTCCTCCACTACTTTGTAGATGGTGTCCCGTTTCAACCCCTTCTTGATGACGGTATTGCGGATGTACTCGGAGCCGTGCTCCGGGGCCAGCAGGGCGGAGGTCATGCCGGCCGCTACCATGGCGTCGATCACCTCGGTTTTCAGGCTGTTCATGCCCAGACCGCCCGCCGTGGTGAACTGGATATCCAGCCCGCGACGCAGGATCTCGTTGCAGATGCCGAGGATGTGCTTGTTGTCGACGGTGAGATTGTCGTCCATGAAGGTGAAAAAGCGCTGCCCCTTCTCCTTGACGAGGTATTCCAGTTCGTCGACAAAGCGCTCCGGCGTGCGGCGGCGCAATTTGCGGCCCTGCACCAGATACATGTCGCAGAAGGTGCACTTGAACGGACAGCCGCGCTCCGAAATCACCGGCACTACATTCTTGATGTCGTGGCCCTTGAAGTTGGAGTAGTTGCTGAGATCCATCTCGAATTCAGTGAAATCCACCATATCCCAAGCCTGCATGGGCAGGTCTTCGTAGTTGATCCACTCCCGGTCGCGATTGATGCGCACCTTGCCGTTTTCGTCGCGGAAGGCGAATGACTTGATTTCGTTGAGATTGCCCAAATCGCCACGGGCAATACGGTTGGCCATTTCCACCATTTGCGGCTCGCCTTCGCCCAGCGCGATGTAGTCGAAATCGTGGCAGAGGCTGAGGATTTCTTCCGGGTAGGTGGTGGCGTGGATGCCGCCGGTCATGATCTGGAGCGAGGGGTCGGTGGCCTTGACAGTGCGGGCATATTCCATCGCCGTTTTCATGAAACCGGAAAACAGAAAGGAAATGCCGACAAAGCCTGGGCGCTCGCGCTGGATGGCGTCCACGATGCGCTCATGGCAGTAGCGGGTGGGTTCGGCTTGTTGGTGGGTGCGCTTGCTGTTGAGGTCGAGCAGGACAGGCTCGTGTCCCTCCGTGCGCAGTACCGCCGCCAGACTGAGCAGGGCGGCGGAGGGCAGGAAGTCATTGCGCTTGATTTGTGGGTCGTCCAGATACGGACAGATCAGCAGTACTTTCAAGTTCTCTCTCCCGTGTGCGTCGGCTTGTCGCGCCGGATTCGCTGGCCGGGCGGGCGGTGGGCCCATCGGCGTCAGCCATTCTGCATGGGGGAGTGCGCGTGGGCAATGTCAGTGCATTGTCCTCGTCAAAGTTGTGGTATTTGCCTGCGTCGTAACAAAAAAGCCTTGCTTGCGTTTAGAAGGCTGCTGGTTGGTTCAGCTTGTGCGTTGTTGTTTGCGCTGCAACCGGCTAGCGTCGATCACATGCGCTGCGCGGGCGCGCAGCTGGCCGCAGCCGCCGTCCACGTCCTGGCCGGCGGAGTCGCGAATCTTGGTCAATACGCCGTGAGCATGCAGATAGCGCTTGAAGTGGTCAACGCGCTCCGCGCTGGGACGCTGGAAGCTGTCGCCTTCCACGCTGTTGTACGGAATGATGTTGAGCAGGCCAAACTTGCCCTTGAGCAGCCGGATGGCGGCATCCATTTCCTCTTGGGTATCGTTGATGCCGGCCAGCAGGGTCCACTGGTATTGAATGGGGTAGCCCACGCTGCGTGCGTATTCTTCCCCCATGGCCACCAGGTCGGCCGGCGCAATGCGCGGCGCGCGCGGCAGTAGTTGTTCGCGCAGGTCGGCGCGGGTGGTATGCAGCGACAGCGCCAGCGCCGGCCGCACCGGTTGCTGTGGTAGTTTTTCAAACACGCGCGGGTCGCCCACGCTGGAGAACACCAGATTTTTGTGGCCGATATTGCCGTCGCTGCCCAGCAGATTGATGGCCTCCAGCACGTTGTCCATATTATGGGCCGGCTCGCCCATGCCCATGAACACCACTTTTTTTACCGGACGGATGCGTCGCGCCAGCGCCACCTGAGCGGCGATTTCCGCGCTGCCCAGTTGGCGGAGCAGGCCCGACTTGCCTGTCATGCAGAATGTGCAGCCCACCGCGCAGCCCACCTGGCTGGATACGCACAGGCCACCGCGGGGCAGTAGCACGCTTTCCACCATCTGCCCATCGCTCAGCGCCACCAGCAGGCGCAGTGAGCCATCTTCCGCTTCGTGCTGCGAGTGAATGCGCGCCAAGGCGTCCACCTGCGTCTGAATCGGGGCAATGCCTTCACGCACGGATAGCGGGTAATAATCCTCACTTTTCTGATGGCGGGTGCCAGTGGCCAGCGGCAAGCCTTTGAGCCAGGCGCGATTGATGCGGCCGATGTGGCAGGGCTGGGCGCCGATGGCGGCGAGGGCGTGATGGAAATCCTGGATGCGCATGACGAAAACGACGGGTTTGAATCAAGGCGCACAGGGTAACGCAAGTGGGCGGGAATGGGTATGGGCGCGCCGGGCTTACCGCGACTGATACGCTGTGGATATGACAGAAGGCTGGAAAAAGTATTTCTCTTTATGGCAGAAAGCGGACACCCTGTCTGTCGACACTGCATAGAGAACAATAAACGTGGATAACTCCCACTCCGCCAACCGTTTGGGCGTGGCGCTGGCTTTGCTGGCAGCTTTTGGTTTTTCCTTCAAGGCCATTTTCGTCAAGCTGGCCTATCAGGCCGCGTCGGTGGATGCCGTGAGCCTGATTGCGCTGCGCATGCTGTTCTGTCTGCCTTTTGTGCTGGCGCTGGCGCTCATCACCTTGAGGGAAATGCCGCGCCTGACTGCACCGCAGGCCGGCCTGCTTACTTTGTTGGGAGTGGTGGGCTATTACGGCTCCAGCGTGCTGGATTTTTACGGCCTGCAATACATCACCGCCGGGCTGGAACGCTTGATCCTGTTTACCTACCCGATGCTCACCATCCTGATTGGCATCCTCTTCATGGGCAAGAAAGCGGAGCCCGGCCTGCTGGTGGCGGCCTTGCTGTCCTATGCCGGCATCGCCATTGCGTTTGCCCACGATGTCAGCCAAAACGGCGATATGGCCAGCGTGGCCGCGGGCGCTGGTTTTGTGTTTGCCTGTGCGGTGCTGTACGCCGTTTACAGCGCCGGCTCGGAAGTGGCTATTCGCCGCTTGGGCACCATGCCGTTTTCCATTCTCTCCATCCTGATTTCCACGGTGGCGGTCTGTCTGCATTTTTTGTTGACGCACAGGCCGAGCGCGCTGCGCCTGCCCATGCCGGTGTATGGCTACAGCATGGCAATGGCGCTGTTTTCCACGGTGTTGCCCATCTTGTGGCAGTCAGCCGCCATCCGCCGCATCGGCGCGGCGCGCACGGTATTGATTGGCACGCTGGGGCCCGGGCTGACCATCTTCTTTGGCTGGCGGCTACTGGGCGAGCCCGTTTCCCTGTCGCAACTGGCCGGCACGGGATTGGTCATGGCCGGGGTGATGATGGCCAGTCGCCGCAAGTGAAACCACTTTTTGGAGCGCTAGATGATTGCAAGCATCGACCATATCGTCCTTACTACTGCTCGTCTTGACGCCTGCGTGGCGTTTTATCGCGATGTGCTGGGCATGAGGCTGGAGAGCTTCATTGGCGGTACGCCGCCGGTAGAGCGCCTGGCGCTGGTGTTTGGCGCGCAGAAGATCAATTTGCATGTTAAAGGCCGAGAATTCGAACCCAAGGCGCAATTGCCGACGCCCGGCGCGCTGGATCTGTGCTTCATCGCCGCAGTGCCGCTGGAGGAGGCCATGCGCCGCTTGACCGAGCACGGCGTGGCGATTGAAGAGGGCCCGGTAACCCGCACCGGGGCGCGCGGTAAAATCCAGTCGATCTACGTGCGCGACCCGGATTTGAATCTGGTAGAAATATCGGTCTATCTCTGAGCCGTCCAAGATTGGCCGAGCGCCGAAGCGGCAGTTTGCCGACATGCGCCATATTTCCGCTGTTGCTTTGCTGACGCACTGTCGAGGTGGAGATTTCATCGTGCTTGCGAAGCCGCCTCTCATGGAGTACGCCTGCTACGGTCGATACGTATAACAACACGGCGGGGAGGCGGGATGTTCAGGACTGGTGCTATCGCAATGCTGGCGCTGCTTGGTTTGCCGATGTCGGCCCAAAGTGAAGCGTTGATGATGAAAACCTTGGCGCAAAGCGGCTATGAGGCGAAGTTCAACGCGCAAGATGCCATCTATCCGGGATTCATGGTTGAGGTGATGCGTGCCTTGAGTCGCGACAGTCCCGATATCAGGATTGTCGGCGTGGATACATATGCCAGTTTGCCGCGCATTGAGACCGCGCTGAAGTCGGGCCGGGTAGACGTTTTTTTGGCATGGCCAGAACGGACGACCGTGATCGGTATTTGAAATTCAGCGAAATACCGGTGTACGAAACGTATTATCAGTTTGCCGTGAGGAGCGAGGACGTGTTCCTCTACCCGAGTGTGGGCGCGATAGTGCGCGACAGTGAGAACGAGGCAGTGCTTCTCACTACCGCGGACACTAATGAGGGGTTCCTGAAATCTGCCGGTATCAAGCGGATTGACGCGGGCGCCGGTACGGTCACGGAAAACCTGAAAAAACTGATTGCCCAGCGCGGGCGCTGGTATTTCGCATCTTCGTTAAGCTTGAAAACCACCATCAAGCGCAAGGGCTTTGCATCTGCTGTCGCAGTGCTGCCCCTCAAACTGATTCCCACCAAAATCTATATTGTTTTCTCCTCTCGCGCCCAGCCTGGCATGGTGGCGCAAATCAATGCCGGCATGGCGCATCTGGCCGCATCGGGCGAGTTGGAGCGCATCCGGCTGCGCTATATGGGAATCGGAAGCGCTGGCGCCTAACGACACGCTGATTTCCAGCGCGGTGGTCAATCAGTCCTACAGTGACAAATCGATGTGGATCAGCATGGCGGTGCAAGTGGCTTACGGCACCGATCTGGACATGGCGCTGGCCATTTTGCGCGAGGCGGCCATCCATCCGCGCGTGCAAACCGCGCCCGCGCCAGCAGCCTATGTGTCCGCCTTTGCTGACAGCGGCATCGAAATGCCTTTCCCGCCACGGGTAGTCAAAATCGTCAAGGACGATGCGCCGTTGGCGCGTCACGCCCCAGCCCGTCAGACGGTGGCTGTTTAAAAGTATCAGGCTCGGTGTCGCGACCGGGCCTGGCGCATGGCCGGCGCGCTTCGGCCAACCTTGTCGGGCAGAGCATGCCGCCGGCCTGCGTCGCTTGCTACAATCACGCTCTTGGCAAACCACGTCCTCACGCATGCGCATCCTCCACACCTCAGACTGGCACCTTGGCCAGTACTTCATGGGCAAAAGCCGCCAGGCGGAACATCAGGCCTTTATCGACTGGATGCTGACGCAGGTGCGCCAGCATCAGGTAGACGCCGTCATTGTGGCCGGCGACGTGTTCGATACCGGCGCGCCGCCCAGCTATGCCCGCGAGCTTTACAACCGCCTAGTGGTGGACCTGCGCGACGCAGGCGCGGCGCTGCTGGTGTTGGGCGGCAATCATGATTCCGTCGCCACGCTGGAAGAAAGCCGCAGCCTGCTCGCCTGCCTGGGCGCTACCGTGGTGGCCGCCGTCAGCGACGACCCGGCCGAACAGGCGCTGGTGTTGAACGACCGCAACGGCAAGCCCGGCGCGATTGTTTGCGCCATCCCCTTTGTGCGCCCGCGCGATGTACTGCAAAGCCAGGCCGGGCAAAGCGCTGAAGACAAGCAACTGGGCTTGCAGGAAGCCATTCGCGAGCATTACCACGCGGTATATCAGCAGGCTTGCGCCAAGCGCGACGCGCTGCGCCTGCCGCTGCCCATCATCGCCACCGGCCACCTCACCACAGTGGGCGCCAGCGCCAGCGAGTCGGTGCGGGAAATCTACGTTGGCGCGCTGGAGGCTTTCCCCACCAGCGCCTTTCCGCCGGTGGATTACGTGGCGCTGGGCCATATCCACCGCCCGCAAAAAGTGGGCGGGCTAGAACAGGTGCGCTATTGCGGATCGCCCATTCCACTGAGTTTTGACGAGGCCAGCCAGCAAAAAGAAGTGCTGCTGGTGGATGTGGACGCCATCGGTCTGATGGGCGTTACACCGTTGATCGTGCCGCGCTTCCAGCCCTTGGCGTCGCTCAAGGGCACGCTGGAGCAACTGGCTTTGCAGATTGCCGAGGCCGCCGCGCTGGGCAGCGAGGCTTTGCCGGTGTGGCTGGAAATCACCGTGCAGGGCGACGACTACTTGTCCGATTTGCAAACCCGTCTGCAAGCCATCACCGAAGACCTGCCGCTGCAAGTGCTGCGCCTGCGCAAGGATCGCGGCAACGCCGTGGCCGCCCTGCAGGCCGCGGAGCGGGAAACACTGGACGAACTGACGCCTTATGAGGTGTTCGGCAAACGTCTGGCGCAAGAGACGCTGGACGACGCCTTGCAGACCGGCTTGCAGCAGCGTTACCGCGAAGTGCTGCTCAGTCTGGAGGAGGGCCAAGCATGAAAATCCTCACGTTGCGGCTGAAAAACCTCAATTCGCTCAAGGGCGAGTGGAAGATCGACTTCACCAAGCCGCCGTTTCGCGATAATGGCCTGTTTGCCATTACCGGCCCCACCGGCGCGGGCAAATCCACCTTGCTGGACGCTATCTGTCTGGCGCTCTATCACAAGACCCCGCGGCTGGACACCATCTCCGCCGGCGGTAACGAGATCATGACCCGCCACACGGCGGACTGCCTTGCCGAGGTGGAATTTGAAGTCAAAGGCCAAGCCTATCGCGCCTTCTGGAGCCAGCGCCGTGCCCGCGACAAGGCCGACGGCGCACTGCAGGCCCCGCGCGTGGAGCTGGCCGATGGCGAGGGAAACATCCTCACCACTCACATCAACGACAAGCTCAAACGCATTGAAGCCATCACTGGGCTGGATTTTGGCCGCTTCACCAAATCCATGCTGCTGGCGCAGGGCGGATTCGCCGCCTTCCTCAACGCCAGCGCCAATGAGCGCGCCGAGTTGCTGGAAGAGCTGACCGGCACCGACATTTACGGCCAGATATCCCGACGTGTGTTCGAGCGGGCGCGCGATGCCAAACAGGCGCTGGATCAACTGCAAGCGCGCGCCGACGGCATGGAGCTGCTGACGGACGACAAGCGCGACGCCATGCGCCAGCAAGTCGAGGCGCTGGGCGAGCAGTTGCGCGGCCTGCAGTCCCGGCAAGCGCAAACGGACAAGCTGCGCCAATGGCGCGTGGCGCTGGCCGAGGCCGGGCAGGCGCAGACTGCCGCACAGCAAACCGAACTGACAGCACGGCAGGCCTTGCAGGACGCCGAGCCGCAACTGGCCGCCTGGCGCGCCAGCCAGCCGGCGGAAGCCTTGCGCCCTGTGTGGCAAAGCCGGCAAGACGCCGCCGGTCGCCTGCAAACAGCGCAGGCGGCAGCGGAGCGGGCACAGGCGGAGCTCAATGCCGCGCAGGCCGATTCGCTGGCCGCGCAATGGCGCGCCTGCCGGTTGGCCGAAGGATTGGCCGCTGCCGAACAGGCACAGCTGGATGAGATCAATCAGCAAGCGCTGGCCGCGCAAGACTGGCTCGTCCGGCATGCTCATTTCGGCGGACTGGGAGAAAGCCTCAGCGGCTGGCTAAGCCGGCAAGAACGCATCCAGCAGCAGGCCGCCGAAGCGCAAAGCCTGAGCCGGCAAGAGCAAGAAGCGCAGCAGGCGCAGGCCCGGCTTCTGCAGCAACTCGCGGCACAGCAAGCCGTGCTGCAAACAGCGCAAACCCGCCATCAGCAGTGCGCGCAGCAAACCACCGTCGCCAGTGCCGCCTTGCAGGCCCTCCAGGCCGGCGACAGCCCCGCCGAGCTTGGCGCGCGCTGGCAACAGGCGCTGGCCGAACTTCAACACTGGCGCGATGCCCAGCGGCTGGCCGGTCAACTGCGCCAGCTCTTCAGCCAACAGGGGCGGCAAGAGGCCGAGACGCAGGCGGCGCGGCAACAAGTTACTGAACTGGAAGCCCGTCTCGAAACCTTGCGCGTCGACTATCGCCAGCTCAAAGAGCAGGTGGACGACAAGCGCAGGCTGCTGCAACAGGAGCAGCGCATCCAGAGCCTGGAGGCGCATCGCGCCGCCTTGCAGCCTGGCGAAGCCTGCCCACTGTGCGGCGCCGTGGAGCATCCCGGCATTGCCCACTATCAGCAATTGAATGTCACGCAAACCGAACAGGCCTTGCAGGCCAAAGAGGCCTTGCTGCAACAGCTGCAGGAGCAAGGCCTGGCGCTGAAAAATGAAATCTCCACCCTGAATGGCCAGCTGGAACAGCTGCGTCGCACCCAGGACGAACAGGCCGTGCAATGGCGTCAGACGCTGGCGCAATGGACGCCGCTGGCGGCCGCATTGCAACGAGCGGACGCGGACTGGCAGCAGGAGGCGTTGCTGACGGAGGCGCTGGCGGATGCAGAAAAGCGGGAAACGCAACTGAAACAGCGCGCGGCCGACGCCGAGCAGGCGCGGCAGCAGCTTGCGCAAGCCGAGCGGCAGCAGGCTGCCAGCGCCGCAGACTTGCAGCAGGCGCAGACCCAGCAACAGTTGCAGCAACAACAGGCAGACAGCCTGGACAAGGCGCTGAAAACCCTGCACGGCCAACATCTGGCGGCAGAGGCGGCGTGGCAGCAGGGGCGGGACGCCTTGTTGGCGGATATCCGCGCAAGCGGCTTCACGCCGGAGGCTGCGCTGGCCGAATGGCTGGCCGACCGCGCGCAGGACTGGCGCGCATGGCAGGAAAAGCAGCAGCAACAAGCTGCGCTGCAAGGTGAACAGCGTTTGCTGCAGGCCCGCCAGCAGCAGGCCGCACACACCGCCGCCCAGTGGCGACAGCGCTGGCAAGCGCTGGGCGCGGCCGAACCGGTATCGACGCCGCCCGCGGTGTGCGACGCCGAGGCGCTGGCCAGCGCCGTCAGCGCGGTTGATGGCGCGGTGGCGCGGCTGGCCAGTCTGCAAGGCCGCGCCACGCAGTTGCAGCTGGATTGCCAAGCGCTGGCGGAGCAGGCCGGCCTGGCGGAAAGCCAGTGGCAGGCCGCGTTGCGCGACAGCGTGTTTGCCGATGAAGCCGCCTTCAGCCAGGCCCTGCTGCCAGAGGCGGAACGCCAACGCCTGCAAAGCCTGCAGCAACAACTGAGCGACGCGCTGGCGCGCGCCGAAGCGGTAGCCCAGACCGCCGCCACCTCGCTGACGGCCTTGCAAGAACAGGCGCTGACGGAGGCTACGCTGGCGGAACTGGAGCAAAACCTGGCGGAGCTGGACGCCGCCCGCCAGCAGTTGTCCGCCGAGCAGGGCGCTTTGCAGGCGCTGCTGGCCGACGATGCCCAACGCCGCGACAACCAGCAGGCCCTGTTTGCCGACATCGCCCGACAGAGCGAGGACGTGGATGTCTGGCAGCGTCTCAACAGCCTGATCGGCTCACGCGAGGGCGACAAATACCGCAAGTTCGCCCAAGGGCTGACGCTGGATCACCTCATGCATCTGGCCAATCGCCATTTGGCCCGCCTGCATGGCCGTTACTTGTTGCAGCGCAAACCGGGCGGCGAACTGGAGCTGGAGATTCTCGACACCTGGCAAGCCGACGCCGCGCGCGATACCCGCACTTTGTCCGGCGGCGAAAGCTTTCTGGTGAGTCTGGCGCTGGCCCTGGGTTTGTCGGACCTGGTCAGCCACAAAACCTCCATCGATTCGCTGTTTCTCGACGAAGGTTTCGGCACGCTGGACGGGGACACGCTGGAAGTGGCGCTGGACGCGCTGGACGCGCTCAACGCCAGCGGCAAGACCATCGGCGTGATCAGCCACGTGGCTGCGTTGAAGGAGCGCATTGCGGTGCAGGTGCGCATCGGCAAGACGCAGGGCATGGGCGAAGCCAGCCTGGAGATCGTCTAGCGCAGGCCGGCCGGGGGCAGGCTGACGGCTTGCCAACCCGCCCTGCCGGGTCAGCTGGCCTTGGCCGGCTGCCAGCCCGTTTCGCGCAGCGCGCGCAACAGCATGTCGCCATCCAGCGCCACCGCTTTCCGTCCCAGATTGCCCTCGGTGTTTTCCGCCGCGAGCAGCACATTGACGATGGCTTCTTCCACCGCCTCGGCCGCGGCTTCAAACAGCAGCGAAATGTGATCCGGGCTGACCATGCGCACGGTATGGGTCAGCGGGCCTTGCCGCGCGTAATCCGCCACCGGCAGATTGCTGTTGCCGGTAGCGAAGGCCAGGAAGATATCGCCGCTGGAGTCCTCGGTGCCGCCGCCGGTGCGGGCAACGCCCAGCCCGGCCCGCAACGCCAGGCGTCGGCATTGTTCCGGCAGCAACGGGGCGTCGGTGGCCAGCACCACCACGATGGAGCCCATGCCCGGCTGCGGCAGCGCCTCGGCGCTGAAAGGCGAGGGCGCCACGCCCTCATGCAGCGCTTTGCCCACCGGGTAGCCCTGCACCAGCAGCGCACCGCGCTTGCCATGGTTGGCCTGCACCAGCGCGCCCACCGTCCAACCGCCGGCGGCGGGCGGCAAACGACGCGAAGCCGTACCGATGCCGCCCTTGAATTCGTGGCAGATCATGCCGCTGCCGCCGCCCACGCAGCCTTCGGCGGGCAGGCCGGGCCCGGCGTTGCGCAGTGCTTCCGCCACGTGTTCGGGGCCGACATGAAAACCGTTGATGTCGTTGAGGAGGCCGTCAAAGGTTTCCATCACCACCGGCATGGTCCAGTACACCGCATCCTGCGGGCCCAGCCGCTCTCTTTCCTGCCGGATCAAGCTGTCGCGCACCAAGCCCACGCTGTGGGTGTTGGTCAGGCCGATGGCGGTGGTCAGCAGGCCGGCTTCGCGTATCCATTCCAGTCCGGCGGCATCGCCGTTGCCGTTCAATACGTGCAGGCCGGCAAAGCAGGGCGACAGTCTTGCCTCACCCGGGCGGGGCTCCACCACGGTTACGCCGGTGCAGGCGCGCCGGCCATCGGCAAAGCTGTGTCTGACCGAGCTGTGGCCGACGCGCACACCGGGTACGTCGGTAATGGCGTTGAGCGGGCCGGGCTGGCCCTGTCCGATGCGAATGCCCAAGTCTCTGGCGCGTGGTTTCATGATTCTTCCTGTTGAGAAGGGGTGAGCAAGGGGTCTTGCCGCTGATAGCGTCCCAGCAGCAGTCCGGCGGAAGCAATGCCGAGGATGATCAGCCAGTCGCGCGGCGGCGCATCCTGCAAAATGGCCCACAGCGTGTACAGCGTGCCGAAGATCGCCAGCAAGGCTGGCAGCGGCCACCAGGGCATGATGTAGGGGTGGTGAACGTCTTCGCGGCGGCGGCTGATCAGCGCGCATACGGCCATGATCAGGTAGGTCAGCAAAATCACGATCACGGTGAAACTGGTCAGCTCTTCCAGATTGGAACTGAAGGTGAGCAGGCCGGAGGGCAGCGCAAACAGTAAGGTGGCGATCCATGGCGTGCCGAAGCGGGGATGGATGCGCACCAGCGCGCGGTTCATCGCCGGCGGCCACAGCCGGTCGCGACCGCTGGCGTAGAGAAAGCGGCTGCTTTGCAGCACCAGCGCAATGATGGCGTTGAACACGGAGAGGAAAATCCCGCCGCTGATCACTCGCGCCAGCAGCGGAGAACCCAGCTGGCTGACCACGTAGCTGATCGGGTCCGGCTGGCGCGCCACCTCGGCCAGCGAAGGCGCGCCCAGCAACAGCGCGGTCAGCGGCAATAGCTCAACCAGCACCACAATGACCAGCGTCACCATGACGGCCCGCGCCATGGGTCTGCCGGTTTCTCGCATGTCTTCCGCCAGGTAAATGGCGCCGCCGAAGCCGTTATAGGAAAACACCGCGCTGCCGATGGTGGCCGCAACGGCGGCTACCGGTGCCACCATCAACGCGCCGTGAGCATCCGGCATTACCGGGTTGAGCAGCACGCTGACGGGCTGATGCGGTTGGCCGAAGCCAAGGACGGCTATCACCAGCAGCACCAGCATTTCCAGGCAAAGAAACAGGCCGGTCACCATGGCGTTGAACTTGATGTCGAGCACACCGATGGCGTAGCACAGCAGCACCACGCACAGGGCGGCCGTGGCGCTGTCCAGATGCGTGCCCAGCGCCGTGTTGAGATAAGCCACCGCGCCGGTGGCCAGTACCGCCGGCACAAACAACAGCAGGCATAGCACGAAAAGATACATTTGCAGGCCAGCCAGTTTGCCGAAGAGGCGCTGCACAATCACGTATTCGCCGCCGGCGTTGGGGTGGGCCGCGCCCAGCTCCGCATAGCAAAGCGCGTACATGAGTGCCAGCATCGCCGCCAGCGTGAACGACAGAAAAGCCCCGCTGCCGGCGCTGTGAATGGCGAAGGGGGCGATAACGAACAGCGAGCTGGCCGGCGTCACCCCGGACACGGTGATCAACACCACATCGGCCACGCTGAGGGACCGCCTCAGCCCGCCGCCTTGCATTTCCTTTGACATGTCTGTGTTTCTCCTGTTGTAGTCAGCACCTTGTTCTCAGGTGTGTGGCGACGAGTGTAGGCGCGGGCCGGCACAGGGCCTATTCCCGGCAAGGGGTAGCCGTTATGGGGGAGACGATGGAAGGATTGTTGCGGGAGCTGCCCTTGCATCACGGGATGGCAAGGCTGTTCGACCAGCTTGGCGAGCCGGGCTTCTGGCGCGCGCTGGTACTGCTGTTGCGCCAGCTGGCCCCGGTGGACAACGCGCTGGCGGCGCGGTTTCAGCGCGGCCAGCCGCCGCTGGTGCTGGAAGAGTGCGGCTTTGGCCCGGGCGGCGGTGCGTCGCCCATGCCGTTTTACTGCCAGGGCCTGTACCTGTTGGACCCGTTCTATCAATTGGCTTGCGGGGTGTTCGACAGCGGGCTGCATCATCTGCCGGACATCGCCCCGGACCAGTTCCACCAGGGCGAGTATTACCTGAGCTATCTCAGCCGCGAGGTGGGGCAGGATGAAACGCAATACCTGTTGCGGCTCGGGCCTGACGCCGTGTTGTCATTGTCCTTGGGCTGCGCCGGGTTTTATCCGCCAGAGGCCATAGGCCGCCTGCGGGTAGTGCAGGGCTGGGTGCTGGCGGCAATGCGGCGGCATTGGGCGCTGGCCGATACCGCCGCGCCGCCTGCCGCGCAAAGCACTTTGTCCGACCAGTTGGGTGCCATGCTGCAACAGTTCGGCCAGGGCCGGCTGACCGAGCGCGAGGCGGAAATCGCCCGCCTGACCCTGCGCGGGTTGTCCAGCAAAGCCGTGGCCCAGCAGCTGGCCATCTCGCCGGAAACTGTGAAAACACATCGCCGCAACATGTTTCTCAAATTGGGCGTGGCCAATCATACCGAGCTGTTCAATTGCTTCATGAGTCAGTTGCAGGCGCAGGAACGTCAGGGCTGAGACAGGTTTGTCGCGGATCATTGTCCACGCCATGCCAGCGTGCTAGTTTGCCTGCCATTGCCCCGCTAACGGAAATCACCATGAAACTTGCCAAACGTCTTCTCTGTGTTCTTGCCTTTGCTTCCAGCGCCGCCATGGCCGCGCCGGCCAGCGAGGCCTCCATTCATGAACTGCTGGAAGTAACGCAGGTGCACAAGTTGCTGGACGGCATCCAGTCGCAGTACGCCGGCATGATGGATGCCGGCGTGCAGCAAGCGCTGAAAGGCAAGGTGCCTACTGCCCACCAGCAGCAAGCCATCGACAAAATGAAAACCCGCATGCTCGGGCTGATGAAAGACACGCTGGCCTGGGGCAAGCTGGAGCCGTCCTATGTGCGGCTTTACACGGAAACCTTCTCCGAGGACGAAGTGGCCGGCATGCTGGCGTTTTACCGCACGCCGGCAGGCCAGGCGGTAATCAACAAAATGCCCTTGTTGATGCAGAAAAACATGGTGCTGGTGCAGCAGATCCTGGCTGGCGTTACCCCGCAAATCCAGCAGATCCAGCGCGATTTCATCGCTGAGATCAAAGCAGCCAATTAGAGCGACCGACAATCCGCATCACGGCTGAGGCAAGGCGCGCCGACGCGGGCAGTAATTGAGTAAGGCAAGGAGGCGCAACGCAGCATCAGGCGGGTTGTTGGCGGGACTTAATTGCGCCGCCGCCTGCCGCGCTATTCCGCCGCCGGTGGATTTCTTCCTACGCGCCATGGCGGAATAGCCCGTACAGCGGGGTTGGCTTGTCAATCAAGCTGGTAGTCGTCGCAGGCCGGCAAGGGGCGGTTGGGCAGGTATTGTTGACGGGCCTCGTCAAACGTAAACACCCGCCGGTAGCTGCAGGCTTTGTCCACGGCCTGGACGATGTCTTTCTTGCGGAGCGGCGGGGCGCTCAAAGAATCGCGCTGCCGCGAAACCGTGCCGGGGAAGCTTGTGGCGCGCGTGCGGTAGATCAGTCTCGGCATGGCTTTCGTATTGCCTGCATCCAGCGCGATGCGGCCGTTAAAAGTGTATTCGTCGTGACATGCGCCGGCCCGTTGGCGCATGTCGCGCTCAGAAAAACAGGCGCGGATCATTGCCCAAAACCCGTCTTGCACCCCCAGCACCTGTGTCAGTTGCAAAGTGCCAGCTTGCCGGTGCGCCTGCAAAAGCAGCAGATTGCTCTGATTGGCGCCGCCGCCGGAGTACATGGTGCGTGCGTTTTGCAGCACCCCCACAATCAAGCTGTCAGGGTTTTGCCCCAAAGTGATGACATAGGGCCAGAGCGTATATTCGAGGTTGTCGGCATTCTGCAACTGCAGCGCCGCGAGATCGCCGGCGGCGAGGCGGCTGTCGCCCTTGCCAGCCACAGACAGCTTGCGCTCGCCGTTCTCGCCGGATTCCAGCGTCAGGCACAAGGTGCCATCCGCCGTACAGCCTTGCATGGCAGTGGCGTTGGCGCCCTGCGAGGCGGCGTCTTGCAGCGCCAGCGCTTGCATGACGTTGCCGGCTTGGTCGGTGACGGGGCGCTCTGAGGCGGCAGCCTGGACGGCCGGCGCAGTCAGCCCGCAGAGCAGGGCGAAAACGGTAAGCATCAGGCGGCGACAAGATGCTGTTGATGAGGGGTTCATGTGTGCGCTGGATAAACAGGAAAGCCAGCATCTTGCCTGCGCGATAGCTAAAGGGCGAGCGTTGACGGAGCTTGACGGGCCGGATGGACAGGCAGACAGATGCCTGCGCCGCAATTAAACCCCCAACAAGCCCTCTGATCCTGCGTTGCGCCGCTTTGTCGTACTCAAGTACTGCCAGCGTCGGGGTGCCTTGGCTCAGGGCTTTGCTGGGTTTTGTTGGCCGCGCTTACTTTCCCGGTAAACTGAATGCCTTTTTCTCCGCCACGCCAACCCCATGCCACACAACGACATCAGCAATTTGCAAACCCATCTTGGCTACTGGCTGCGGCTGGTTTCCAACAGCGTGTCCGACAGCTTCGCCCGTCAGTTGGAACAGCACGGCGTAACGGTAAGCGAATGGGTGGCCTTGCGGCTGTTGTACGACCTGCCGGACGCCACCCACGCCGACCTCACTCAGCGCATGGGTCTGACCAAGGGCGCGGTGTCCAAGGTGATAGCGCGCTTGCAGGAAAAACAGCTGTTGAGCCGTCAGGGCGATGCCGACGACGCCCGGGCCTTGCGGCTGCGCCTGACCGCCGCGGGCGAGGAGCTGGTGCCGCGGCTGGCTGCGCTGGCCGATGCCAACGACGCGCAGTTTTTTGCCGCGCTTTCCTCCCAGCAGCAAGACCAGCTGCGTAGCCTGCTGACGCAGTTGGCCGAAAGCCGCCAATTGCAGCTCCCACCGCTGGCCTGATGGCGCAGGCGTTGGTAGGGCGAAGCCAACATCGCTTGCAGAATGTTTCTTTGGAAACTAATATGCATTGTTTCCAAAGAAACCAATAAGGAACCAATCATGAGCCCGCAACAAGAAACCCTCGTCCGCGACACCATTTCGGCCTCCAATGCCGGCAACCTGCATTTTCCGCAAGTGGTGCAGGCTTTGCTGCATGCCGGCGTGGAATCCTACGCCGTGGACTACCGCGCCGCCCGCACCACGGTTTACTGGCCGGACGGCGCCACGTTGAGCCTGCCGCTATCCAAGCCGGAGCAAGGCATTGCCGACGCCTTTTCCAGCGAAGGCGTCCGCCAGGCCATTGCCGGCGCACAGCGCGGCGAGGTGATGTATCCGGCCTTCAAAGCGCTGACCCAGCGCGCCGGCTGTATCGGCTACACCGTCTGGCTGAGTGGGCGGCATGTCAGCTACTACGGCCGCCTGGGCGAAAGCCACATCGAACCCTTTCCCCCGCAGGCCGACTGATGACCCTGCCCACCATAGCGCAACAACAGGCTGCCGAAAGGTTTGCCGAAGCCGTCGCGGCGCGGCTCCAGCCCCTGGCAGACCCGACGCGCGCCGTGGGCATGTCGGCCTAT
The DNA here is from genome assembly GCF_945957525.1 of uncultured Aquitalea sp. GTDB lineage: Bacteria > Pseudomonadota > Gammaproteobacteria > Burkholderiales > Chromobacteriaceae > Aquitalea. Next base: position 312,777 of record NZ_CAMFLA010000002.1, read on the forward strand.
TTGCTGGATCAATTCACTTTCCTTGGCTTGCCCGCCCCGCTGCGGCGGGCGGCGGTGCGTGAGTTGATCGGCGCCCAACCCGCCGACGCCGCGCAGCTGCTGGCCATGGCAGAAGCCCTGTGGCGTCTGCCACAGCGCGAGTACCGCTACATAGCGGTAGACCTGCTGCGGCGGCATGCGGCCTTGCTGGATGTGGCCGCGCTGCCCGCTTTGCAAACCCTGTTGCTGGATCAACCCTGGTGGGAAACCGTGGACGGCCTGGCCGCCGTGGCATCAGCCGTGCTGCGCAAGGCGCAGAGCGGGGCCGTGGAGCGGGAAATGGATGGCTGGCTGCAGCACGACAGCTTCTGGGTGCGCCGCCTAGCCATGCTGCATCAATTGGGCTGGCGGCAAGACACCAATGCCGAGCGCCTGCAACGCTATGCGCTGCATTTGTGCGCAGAGAAAGAATTCTTCATCCGCAAGGCCATAGGCTGGGCGCTGCGCGACTACGCCCGCAGCCAGCCGGACTGGGTGGCGGCTTTTCTTGCCAAGCACCGCCAGCAGCTGTCACCGCTTACCGCGCGCGAGGCCGGCAAGCACTTATAAAAGCAGCCTGATGCCGCGCTGCGCCGGTGAAGAACTCCGGCTTTGGCCGCGAGCTGGGCCATGCGGGCATGGAAGCGTTCATCAACAAAAAGCTGGTGCGCATCCTGTAAAGCGGTAGCGGCGGCTTGTTGTGCAAGCTTGTGCGACAGCCTCGCCGCTTCCACGCGGCAGACGGGAAAGGGATCTTTGCTTGGCCAAAGATCCCTTTCATCCCTAAAGGTCACCCTGCAAGTATGGACTGCGGCTGCTCGCCGGGACCCGGCACGGGCGCTTGCGCTGGCAAGCTGAGTGTGCCGGCGTCATGCAAAGGGTCCGGCACTGTCATTCATCAATCGCCTGCCGATTTCTTCAATTTCGGCAATGCCTTGTACTGCCACCCCACCATTATCGCTGAGCTGGATTTTAAGCGTGGGCCACGTTCCGGGAATCATTTCCAGCTTACGAAAATGAGTGCGGCGAAAGCTTTGCTTCCCTGCCGGAAACCCGCAAGTCAGCCACTCGTCATCCACCTCTATCCATGTCTCCTTGAGCTGCGTAATCTTTTGCTGGAATTGCTTGTGGTCAGTCAAGGCAAAGATCACGCCGGCCAACAAGCCCATATAAAGCAGAAAAAGTGGCTGCCCATCCAGTTCGCGCATTGCCAGTGGCAGCAGTAGCACAATTGCCACGCTGATGATGAAAGCCTGTTTTTTTCTTTTATCTTTCAGGTAAAGGATATAATCCGGGTGGGTGTGGTATCTCATTTAAAAGCCTTTTCGTGCTTGCATTGCATTAGAAAAGCAATGTTATTGCTAATTGGAGCGTAGTGCGTCATGGTCAGCTTCCAGAATTTTTAATGCCTCTACTTTTTCTTGCAGTGCATTTCCATAGTGATATCCAGCCTCCAGCTTTACCAGTTGTTCAACGCTGACAATATTATTTCTCACCAATGTTATGATTGGTGATTCATCTGCTGGCGTGTTTTGTAATTGATCTACGTCCATCATGTTTACCATTAGCAAGGCCATTAATGCCTGAAGTTTCTTCTCATTTTCCGGCTCGTCCCGTGCAACTGATTTCAGAAAGTTTTCTTGTATTTCTGTCATTTTTTGCCAATAAGCTGGCTGGCGGTCTGGCTTGCTTTTCTTTAAAGCCGAAATATCGTTTTGCAAGATATTTTGCATCTCTGCATTGCTGTTGAAAATGGGTTTGAGTTTGTAATTTTTAACCAGATTTACGGCAATTTCCCATTTCTGTTTAATGACTTTGTTGTCATATATTTTGTCATGCAGGTCTGGCCTGTGCGCTTTAAGAGTATCCGGTGTGACTGTGCCCTGCAGTGAACAAACAATAAGGGTTTCATTGTTCGAGGTGCTTTCCAGCATAAGAAGCCGCTCGACAGTGCCCGGCTGTGGCGGCATTCCAGAGGGTGTATTGCTGCCCGCACGCCAAGGTGCGGTACTGTCATTTGCGGGTTTCCACTCGGCCTTGATAAAAACATCGCCGTCCTTGCGCAGCTGTGATGCAATGGCGACGGGTAATTTTTTGAAGACTTCGTCCGTACTCCCCTTTGCGACGAAGCCCCAATTGTAATAGCGGCCGTCTTTACCCAGGTTTATGTAGCTATCGGAATAGCCCACTATCTCAAGAGCATCCGCCTTCACGGAGGAGGTAAAGGGGATGATATTATCTGACTGAGAAGAATTGCTGTCTTTCACCTTGAAAAAGAGCAAGTCATCTTTTGTATATGCAGGTGCCAATGTGACGGCAGTAGCTTCGTTCTGCTTCAAATATCGGAATAGCGAAGCATCGCAGTTGTCAGCACAGGCTGTGCAACAGATCATTGCCAGATAGCGTACCGGCAATCGCAGAACCGGCAAGCATTGAGGCGAGCATGAAAATCGCAAGGACAGTTCTCGATGAGGTGCTCGGCAGTGATCCAGACTTTATTGAGTGCATACGGTGTCGACGCCATAAGTGACATGGGCCCGCCATCGTCAAAGATGGGCAACCCGGGGTGGCTAGGAAAGGTTTTTGTATTCTGTTTAATACAAGCCGTAGTTGCAAGGCGGGATGGTTGCAGCGGACGGGGAGTGACTGCATGGCTTGTCATGAAACAGCAAGTGATGTCGTGCCTAGCTTGACTGATGCGTGATTTTTCGCTGGCAGTTTGACATGCTGAAAAAGTAGCAACTGCCATTTTGGGCAGGGGTATGGTGAGTGCCAGGAATATTGGCAGTCGTAGTTCATATCAGCCGTCAATGTCTGGCAGAAGAGGGGCGTCAATCGGATAAATACTGATATTGCCCGGCTTGGTAATGATGCTTAGCTTGGTCAATAAACCAGGTCTGCAAAGGTTTGCCGAAGAGGCTGAAAAGCGTGTGGGTTTCGCTTATCTGTCAGGTGGGCTTGGGAGCTGGCTTCGCCGCTTCCGCGCGGCGGACGGGAAAGGGATCTTTGCGTGGCCAAAGATCCCTTTCATC
>NZ_CAMFLA010000003.1 GCF_945957525.1 uncultured Aquitalea sp.
TTAGACCGGTGCAAAATTAAGTGCAAAGCGGTGCAAATGTTCCCGCGCCGTTACAGTCGGCGTTGCGCGCGCGCGTGGCGGGCGCTTGCCTTACCGGCACGCTGGTGTGCCTGTTGCTTAGCCTGCCGGGCCTGCTGCCCGGGCTGTCGATGAGCGCGCCCCTGCCGGACGAGCTGATCAACAACACCGCGCTGAGTCTGACCTTTATCGTGGCTTCGCTGCTGCTGGCCACCCTCAGCGACAATCACCGCCGCAAAGAGCAAGAGCTGGAGGAGTTCCGTTCCCGCATCGATGCGCTGGTCAACAACAGCCCCAACCTGATGTCGCTCAAGGGGCTGGATGGCCGATTCTTGCTGGTGAATCGCGCCTATGCCCGCCTGCTGGGGGTAAGCGCGCAATCCATGGCCGGCAAAATGGCGGACGCCTATTTCGATACGGCCGACGCCGCCCGCATCCGCGAACAGGACGCCATGGTGCTGCAATGCCTGGAGGCGCGGCAGTTCGAGGAAGCCTTCACGCTGGGCGGCGAGCGCTACGACATGCTGGTGACCAAGTTTCCGCTGTTCGACAGCATGGGCCGTCCGGCCGGCGTCGGCAGCGTGGACACCGACCTGACTGGCATTCACCGCGAGGAAAAGGCCAAACGCGAGGCCGAGGCCAAGTACTGGGCGCTGGTGGAGCAAACGCTGGTAGGCATTTACATCATGCAGGACGAGAAGCTGGTGTATTGCAATCCCAAGTTGGCCTCCATCATCGGTTACACGGTGGACGAGTTGCGCGATGCCGGTCTGGAGCGTCTGTTGCCCGCCAATGAGGCCAGTCGCATCCGCTTGCAGATCAGTCGCCGGCTGCGCGAAAACATCCAGACCATGCACTACACCACGCGCGCCATCAGTCGCGACGGCATGCTGGTGGATCTGGAGATTCATAGCCGGCTGGTGGACTACGAAGGCAAGCCGGCGCTGATCGGCGTGGTGGTGGATATCTCCGACCGCATCGCGGCCGACGCCAATCTCAAGCTGGCGGCGCAGATTTTCGAGAACTCGGCCGAGGGCATCCTGATTCTGGATGCCGACACCCGCATCCTGGCCGTGAACAACGCGTTCACCAGCATTACCGGCTACAGCGAGGCGGAAGCGCTGGGGCAGGCTTCGCGCATTTTCGCCGAGGCCAACGGCCGGCCGTTGCTGGAAATGCAGACCGCACTGGACCGGCAGGGACACTGGCAGGGTGAAATGACCGACCGTCGCAAGAACGGCGATTGGTATCCGGCCGAGCTGTCCATCTCCGTGGTGCGCGATCCGAGCGGCATCTTGAGCAATTATGTGGCGGTGTTTTCCGACATCACCGTGCGCAAGCAGGCTGAAGAACGTTTGCAGTTTCTGGCCAATCACGATCCGCTGACTCACCTACCCAATCGCACCAGTCTGATTGCCCGGCTGGAGTCGTCCATTCTGGAAGCCGGCCCGCGCGGCGGCAAACTGGCGGTGATGTTCATCGACCTGGACCGTTTCAAGCTGATCAACGACTCATTCGGCCATCAGGCCGGCGACGAACTGCTGCGCGAAATCGGCCAGCGATTGTCGGCGGCCTTGGGCGACAAACACTTGCTGGCGCGACTGGGCGGCGATGAATTCACCTTGCTGCTCAGCGAGGTGGAGGATCAGGCCGAGCTGGCGAGTACGGCGGAGACTATTCTTGCCGTGCTGGGGCGCGGCTTGCGACTGGAAGAGCATGAGGTCTTCGTCACCGGCAGCATCGGCATCAGCGTATTCCCCAACGACGGCATCGACGCGCGCACCCTGCTCAAGAACGCCGACGTGGCCATGTACCGCGCCAAGGACGCCGGCAAGAACACCTATCAGTTCTTTGATGCGGAAATGAACAACCAGACTTTCGAGCGCCTGTTGCTGGAAAACGGTTTGCGGCTGGCGCTGGAGCGTGGCGAGTTCGAGTTGCACTATCAGCCGCAACTGACGGCCGACACGCGCGAGCTGGCCGGCGCCGAGGTGCTGATCCGCTGGCGGCATCCGCAGCTGGGCTTGGTGCCGCCGGTGCGTTTCATTCCGCTGGCGGAAGAAACCGGCCTGATCAAGCCCATTGGCGACTGGGTGTTGCAGGAAGCCTGTCGCCAGTTGGCGGAATGGGATGAGGTGGGCCTGAATGTGCCGCGCGTAGCGGTGAATTTGTCCGCCCGCCAATTTGAGCAGCAAACCCTGGTAGTGAACGTGGCGCGGGCGCTGGAGTCGGCCGGCCTGCCGGCGGACCGGCTAGAGCTGGAAATGACTGAAAGCATGATCATGCAGAACCCGATGGAGACGGTACGCCAACTGGGCGAACTCAAGGCCTTGGGGGTGTGGCTGTCCATCGATGACTTCGGCACCGGCTATTCCAGTCTTTCCCATCTCAAGCGTTTCCCGCTGGACACGCTCAAGATCGACCGCTCTTTCGTGGAAGGCTTGCCCGGCGACGAGGACAATGCCGCCATCGCCGAGGCCATTCTGGCCATGGCGCGCAAGCTCAAGTTCACCGTCGTGGCGGAGGGCGTGGAGCAGGCCGAGCAGGCGGATTTCCTGCAAATGAAAGGCTGCGCGCTGTTGCAGGGATATTTCTTCGGCAAACCTGTGCCGGCGGCCGAGTTTCCCGCTCTGGCGGTCATGTTGGCCTCGCAGTCGCGCCGGCGGGAGCCGGCCGACGACTGCGGCGGGTTATAGGGTTTGATGCCCACCGCGCGTCATTGACAGGCGCAGGCCGGACAAGCCGCCGGCTTTGCCGCTACAATGAACGGTTTCCGAATTCGCAAGGCAGACCGCGCAATGAGCAACAAGCGCCTGATTCACGGCTTTCACGCCATCAACGCCCGGCTGTGGCAAAACCCGAAGAGCCTGATCGAAATCTGGCTGGCCGGCGGCCGGCACGACGCCCGCGCCAAGGCCGTGCTGGACAAGGCGGCGGAAGAGGGCATCAAGCTGCACATCGTCGAGCGCGACCGCCTGGACAGCATGACCGGCAACGCGCGCCATCAGGGCGTGGTCGCCATGATCGACGCCAGCCGCAATCACGTGACGCTGGACGACGTGCTGGACAACCTGTCCGAGCCGCCCTTGCTGTTGATTCTGGACGGCGTGACCGATCCGCATAACCTCGGCGCTTGCCTGCGCGTGGCCGACGCCATGGGCGCACACGCCGTCATCGCACCAAAAGACCGCTCCGCCAGCCTTAACGCTACTGTCTCCAAAGTGGCCTGCGGCGCAGCCGAAGTGGTGCCTTACATTGCCGTTACCAATCTTGCCCGCACCCTGCGCGACCTCAAGGACGCAGGCGTATGGATCGCCGGCACCACCATGGAAGCGGATACCGATCTCTTCCATGTGGACGCCGCCGGCCCCTTGGCCTGGGTGATGGGCTCGGAAGGCGAGGGCATGCGCCGCCTCACGCGCGAGCATTGCGATGTGCTGGTGTCCATCCCCATGTTCGGCACGGTGGAAAGCCTCAATGTGTCGGTATCGTCCGGCATGGTGTTGGCAGAAAGCCGTCGCCAGCGCGTGCTGGCCGCCGATGCCAAAGCCTGACGCCCGGCCCGCCTTGAACAACGCCCTGCCGTCCCCTGCGGAGCAGGGCGTTTTGCTTGCCCGACTGGACGCCATTCTGACCGCGCACCCGCTGCTGTCGCCTTTACTGGACCAACTGGCTGTGCTGGTGCCGGATTGCTGGCTGGCGGCCGGTGCCGTGCGCGCGGCGGTGTGGGACTATCTGCACGGCTATCCACCATCCCTGCCGGTGGAAATCGATCTGGTTCATTACACGCAAGAGTGCGACGAAGCCGCGCTTGCCGCGCGTTTGCAGCCGGCGCTGCGCGCAAGGTTTGCCGAAGTGGCGGAGTGGGACATCGTCAATCAGGCCACCATCCATCATTGGCTGGCGCAGACGCAGGGGCAGCGTTGGCCTGCGTTTGACTCACTGGCCGCCGCCTTGGCCAGCTGGCCGGAAACCGCCACCGCCATTGCCGTGCGCCGCCGCGGCGGAATACTGGAGCTGATCGCACCCTTTGGTCTGGCGGACCTGTTTGCCGGCGTGGTGCGGCATAACCCGGCCCGTGTCCCGGCTGCGGTGTTTGAAGCGCGTCTCGAGAGCAAGGGCTGGCTGCTTCGCTGGCCGGATTTGATCTGCCGCAAGGGAACCTGATCACCGCTTCAGGCTCTATTGGCTTTATACCCTATGGGGGTATAAAGTACAGACATCCTGAAGGGAGCCTGATCATGCAACGCCGCCGTTTTCTTTCCAGCGCCGCCGCCCTGGCGCTCACCCCCTTGCTGTTGCGCCAGGCTTTTGCCGCCGGCAGCGCCAACATGAGCGAGATGGATCACGCCGCCATGGGCCATGGCCCGGTTGACGCGCCGCCGCCAGCCGTTGGCTTTGACTTGCCCAGCGGCCAGCCGCTGCCCGCTCCCCGCCTGCTGGCCAATCAGGCCGGCCCGGGGCGTTTTGTCGCGGCCCTGCAGGCTGCGCCGGCTGAGTTGCCCTTGTTGCCCGGCAACGCCGCCACCGTGTTCTGGGCTTATAACGGCCAAGTGCCCGGCCCCGCCATCGTGGCGCAGGAGGGCGACGAGGTGGACATCGCTTTCGCCAATCACCTGACCCAGCCCACCACTGTGCACTGGCACGGCATGCCGGTGCCGGCCGATCAGGATGGCGGCCCGCACTATCCGGTGGCCCCGCAGGGGCTGCGCCATTACCGATTTACCCTGCCTGCTGATTCGGCGGCCTCATACTGGTACCACCCGCATCCGCATGGCCTGACCGGTCGGCAAGCCTATATGGGGCTGGCCGGCGTGTTCGTGGTGAAAAGCAAGCAAGACCCGTTGGCCCATTTGCCCGAGCAATGGCTGGTGCTGTCCGATCTCAAGCTGGACACTGCGGGCCAGATTGCTGAAAACAGTATGGCGGACCGGCATGACGGCCGGGAAGGGCAGTTTGTGCTGGTGAACGGCGCCTGGCGTCCGCTGGTGACCTTGGCCGAAGGCGAGCGTCGCCGCTGGCGCGTCTGGAACGCCACCAGCGCCCGCATCCTGCGCATTGCCGTGCCGGCGCACGACCTGATGCTGGTGGGGACGGACGGCGGCCTGATTGCCGCTCCGCAACCGGTGACGGAATTGCTGCTTTCGCCGGGAGAGCGAGCGGAAGTCGTCATTACCGGCCGTTTCCGCGCGGGCCAGCCTGCTGGCGTGCTGGCGCGGCCATATCATCGGGGCAAGGCCATGAGCGCCGAACAGACTGACGACATCTTGTTGGCAAGCCTGGAGAGAGCGGCTCTTGGCAAGACGAACAGCGCCCCGGTGCCAGGCCGTTTGCGCGACATCCAGCCACTGCCGGCCCCGCAAGTGCGGCGCGAATTGCGCATCAGCGAAAACATGGCCGACATGAACGCCATGTTCCTCATCAACGGCAAGACTTTCGACATGAACCGCGCCGACTTCACCGGCAAGGCGGGCGAGGTCGAAGAGTGGACCTTGATCAGCGAAGCGCACATGGATCATCCCTTTCATATTCACGGCACCCGGTTTCAGGTGACTGCGCGCACCGAAGACGGCGTTTGGCGCGAAGAACCCTTCCTCGCTTGGCGCGACGTCGTGAACGTGCCGGCCGGAGAAAGCGTGCGCCTGCGGTTGCGCTTCGAGCGCCCGGGCCTGTGGATGTATCACTGCCACATCCTCGAGCATGAAGACGCGGGCATGATGGGCATGATCAAGGTGGAAGCCTGAGCCGGTGTTACACTGTCCTCCCCATAGACCGACACCCGTCTCGACATGACCCAGGCCAAGAACGCCGATTGCTGTCACACCCTGCCCGATGCCGCGGGCAAGACTGTCATCCAGCCCAACAAGGCGGCCCTGCTCAAGCGGCTGGCCCGCATCGAGGGCCAGGTGCGCGGCATCAGCGGCATGGTGGAGGCCGACCGCTACTGCGTGGACATCCTCACGCAGGTGGCGGCGGTGAAGTCGGCGCTGGACGCGGTGTCCATGCAGTTGCTGGAAAACCACATGAAAGGCTGCGTCAGCCGCGCCATGCAGGATGGCGACGCCACCGGCATGGTGACCGAGCTGATCGACGTGGTGAAGAAGGTCCGCTGAATTGACGGAGAATCCCGTGCAGAAAACGCTATTGCTGATGCTGGCTTTGCTGGCCACCCCTTTTTCGCAGGCCGCGCCGCTGCCTTTCGATACCTATATCCGCCTGCATCAGGACATGAGCGAGGCGGAGCTGCTACAGGTGGCGGGTAAGCCCGACTACATCAAGCCGCAGGCGGCCGATGCGGCGAATGCCGCGGGAGAGGGCGCGCGCTTCTTGTACTGGCTGGGCGCAGACGATCTGCCCTATACCACCCAGGTGGTCGTGGAGCGCGGTGTGGTTGTCGACATCCTGCGGGAACCCAAGCGCTGACGATGCATTGCTGATAACATCTCGGGCCTGCCGGTTTCGCCGCCGGAGGGTCCGTTTTTATTTGCCAAGGCCGCTGCACATGCGTACAATGCTGCGGTTTTACTACCTTGCTTTTTGCAACCGCATGGCAAAAAGCTGATACAGCCATAAGGAGTTAACATGCGTCATTACGAAATCGTGTTCATCGTCCACCCGGACCAGAGCGAACAGGTTCCGGCCATGATCGAGCGCTACAAGGGCATGGTTCTGGCCGCTGAAGGCAAGATCCACCGTCTGGAAGACTGGGGCCGCCGTCAACTGGCTTACCCGATCCAGAAGCTGCACAAGGCTCACTACGTTCTGATGAACGTTGAGTGCCAGGCCGAGACCCTCGCCGAAATCGAGCACGCCTTCAAGTTCAACGACGCTGTTCTGCGTCACCTGACCATCAAACTGGATCGCGCCATCACTGAAGCGTCCCCGATGATGAAGGACGAAAAGGCTAAGAACCTGCTGGATTCCCAGCAGCCGGCAGCCGAGGCTGAAGCCTCTGCCTGATTGGCAGGGACATAAGTCTTGCAGAACCGTCTGGTATTGACCGCGACGGTCGACCGCGAAGATGCCCTGCGCTACACCCCGGCCGGCATACCGGTAGTGGAAATGTGGCTCAGGCACCAGTCTAGACAGACTGCTGGCGGTTTCGAACGCGACGTGGCCTGTGAAATCCAGGCCGTGCTGATTGGAGAGAGTGCTCGGCAACAAGCCGGCAAACTGGCGGGTCAAACAGTGCAAGTCACTGGTTTTCTCGCACAGCGCAGCCTCAAAAATCCGCGGTTAGTACTCAATATCGAATATGTTGAATTTGTAAAAGGTTAGTCAAAATGGCTCGTCAACTCTTCAAGCGCAAGAAGTTCTGCCGCTTTACGGCAGAAGGCATCAAGGAAATCGACTACAAATCCGTTGATCTCCTGAAAGACTTCATCGCCGAAAACGGCAAAATCATCCCGGCTCGCATTACCGGCACCAAGGCTCGCTACCAGCGTCAGCTGACCACCGCTATCAAGCGTGCTCGCTTCCTGGCTTTCCTGCCTTACACCGACCAGCACTAAACCGGGAAAGGACTCAAGATGCAAATCATTCTGCTCGAAAAAGTCGCCAACCTGGGTCAACTGGGTGACGTGGTTAAGGTCAAGAACGGTTACGCTCGTAACTTCCTGATCCCGCAAGGCAAAGCCAAGCGCGCCACTGAAAACAATCTGAAAGAGTTCGAAGCTCGCCGCGCCGAACTGGAAGCCAAGCAAGCCGAAATCCTGGCCGACGCCAAGGTTCGCGCCGAGAAGCTGGCTGACGCCGTTATCACCATCAGCCAAAAGGCTGGCGTTGACGGCCGTCTGTTCGGTTCCGTGACCAACGTGGACGTGGCTGAAGCCGTTACCGCGTTCGGCGTGGAAATCAAGCGCCTCGAAGTTCGCCTGCCGAACGGCCCGTTCAAGGCCATCGGCGAGTACGACATCGAGATCGCTCTGCACCACGACGTGGTGACTCCGATCAAGATCGTTGTTGTCGGCGAAGCCTGATTCCCGTTTACGGAAATCGCTTCACGAAAAAGCCCGCCAATCGGCGGGCTTTTTTCATGTCTGCGCTCCGTGCGCGTCATTCGTCGGACAGCACGATGCGGGCGCGCAGGCCCGGTGCGCCGGCTTCGGCGATGGCCAGCAGGCGATCGATGTTGGGATGCTTGCCCGGGTTGTCGCGGGCGTCGGCGGTATGCTCGGCGTACAGCGCCAGTCCTTCGCGAGCGGCCTGGCGATCGATGTGGCCAAAGCGTTTCACCAGCGCATTGTAAACGCGTACGGAACCGGCAGTGCCGGGCTTGTTGTCCAGACGGACCAGTGGTTCGCCGCCGGCGTCCAGCAGCACGATGGCGTCAATGCCGTCGGTGGCCGGCAAGGTGTCGAGAATGTCCTTGAACAGGGCTTGGCTCATGAAAGGCTTTCGGGTGGATGGGGCGAAAGCCTGATTTTGCCTGTTAAGGCCAGCAAACAAAACCCCGCAGGGCGCGGTGTTTGCTGGCGTGGGAGCCTGGCGGCTTGAAGCGGCTAACAGCAATCAGTATCGCGGCTGAGGCAAGGCACGCCGATACCGGCAGTGCTTGAGTGCGGCAAGGATACGCAACTCGGCATCGGGAGTTTGTTAGCCGCGCGTGGTATCTGCGCATTATGGCGCGGATTGCCATGGACCCTGCTGGGTGCTTCGGCATACGGGGGAGAGGGTGGAGCATGACCCGCTTTGGGGAATTGAGCGCACTATCATGGTGCGCACTATCGGCAAGATGCGCCGCAGGCGGCGTGAATTGCCGCAATGTCAATGTAATTGACTATTGGTATCAATGCCTTGTCGTGCTGGCACGACTCCTGCTTATACGCAGGCAGCACTGGCGACGGAAAGCGACCCCTTTCTGTCTCGCGCCAGTCTGCAAAGGAGAAAGCAGAGCGGCAAAGCCGCCGGATCAAGGTTGGCCGAAGGTGGATGCTTCGGCCAACCTTTTCCATTTTCGGCACCGTACCGCAAAAGCGGCGCTTGCCGCGCCTCCGGTCTGCGACGGTTTGTTCAGGGCTGCTCGCCCATCAGATAACGCTTGCTCAGGCTCTTGAAGAGTTCGCTGCCGGCGGCCTCCAGCATTTCAAACAACACCATTTCACGGCTGACCAGCACGGCGCCGGCCTGTCGCATGCGCTCCAGACCCAGTTGGCGATCGCTCTCCTTGCGGCTGCCCACCGCGTCCGCCACCACATACACCTGCTTGCCCGCCGCCAGCAGATGCAGCACGGTTTGCAGCACGCAGACATGGGTTTCCATGCCGCAAACGATCACTTGTTCGCGTGCCAGCAAGCTGTCCGGCAAACAGTCGCCCGCCACGCAGGAGAAGTGCAGTTTGCTGACCACCGGCGCGCCGGGATATTCAGCCAACAAGTCCGCATGCGTATGGCCCAGTCCTTTGGGGTATTGCTCGGAAAATACCACCGGCAGCGCTGTGTCACGCGCAACGCCAACCAGCCAGCGGCAGGCGGCCAGCATGGCGTCGGCCTTGTCCACGGCGGGCAGCAGTTTGTCCTGTACATCCACCACCAGCAAGGTGGCATGGTCTTTTCGCATCAGCATGGCGTTCTCCTCACAAGACGACCACCCAGCATAACCGGGTCCGGCGCGCCAACCAAACCCCATTGCCGGCCTGACCAAGCGCGGCTGCTTGCGGCGCTTGACAACAGGGTAATCCCTTGATGGGCAAACGCGACGCTTGTGGCACTATCCTGCCATCACGATAGAGACCGCGCGCCGGCGTCTGGGCGCTTGTTCAAAGTCTGCCGCGCCGGCTGCGTGGCGACGCTTTGAAGAAGCGCCAAGGGTGGCAGGCGGCACGAAAAACCGGTTCGCAGACGGCGTGGGCGCGATGCGGAGCCGGTTTCTGGGAGAATCAAGCATGTTGCAGGACGCTTACCGCGAATTTCACCGCACCGTCACCGACACCATCGACCCGCGTCGGGTGTTTACCGACCCCTTGTCCACACTGGCCTACGGCACCGACGCCTCCTGTTACCGGCTGACGCCCAAGGTGGTGGTGAAGACGCAAAATGAGGACGAAGTGCGCGTCGTGTTGGCCGAAGCCGCGCGATTGGGGCTGCCGGTTACCTTCCGCGCCGCCGGCACATCCTTGTCCGGACAAGCGGTGAGCGATTCTATTCTGGTGGTGGTCAGCCAGGGCTGGACCGGTCTGGAGGTGTTGGAGGGCGGGGCAGCCATCCGTTTGCAGCCGGGCGTGGTGGGGGCGAGCGCCAATCAGGCGCTGGCGCCGTTTGGCCGCAAGATCGGCCCGGACCCGGCCACCATCAATTCGGCGATGATCGGCGGCATCGTCAACAACAACTCCAGCGGCATGTGCTGCGGTACGGCGCAAAATACCTACCAGACGCTGAAAAGCTTGCGGCTGGTGCTGGCGGACGGCACGGCGCTGGACAGCGGCGACCCGGCCAGCCGCGACGCCTTCCGCCGCAGCCATTCCGACCTGCTGGCCGGCATTGCCGCGCTATCGGCGCGCATCATGGCGGATGCGGAACTGGAAGTGCGCATCCGTCGCAAGTACAAGATGAAGAACACTACCGGCTACAGCCTTAACGCGCTGGTGGATTTCGACGATCCGCTGGACATGCTCTGCCGGCTGATCGTGGGTAGCGAAGGCACGCTGGCCTTCGTGTCCGAGGTGGTGTACCACACGGTGGAAGACCACCCCTGCAAAGCATCGGCATTGGTGTTGTACCCCACAATCAAGGACGCTTGCGACGCCATCAGCCTGCTGGCGCATCACAAGGACATCGTGTCCTCGGCGGAGCTGCTGGACCGCGCCAGCCTGCGCTCGGTGGAAAACAAGGCCGGCGTGCCGGCCGAGCTGAAAACGCTGGGCGAGGACGCCGCCGCCATCCTGATGGAAACCCGCGCGGCCACCGCTGGCGCACTGGCCGGCCAGACTGCCGCCATTACCGGTTTCATCAGCCACATTCCTCATCTGGGCGAGATCCGTTTTACCGATGTGGCTGAGGAGTACACCCGTCTGTGGAATATCCGCAAGGGGATGTTCCCCAGCGTGGGCGCCATGCGTGCCGCGGAAACCACGGTCATCATCGAAGATGTCGTGTTTCCCATCGAGCACCTTGCTGAGGGCACGCTCAAGCTGCAGGCGCTGTTCCGCCGCCACGGCTACGAAGAGGCCATCATTTTCGGCCATGCGCTGGAAGGCAATCTGCACTTTGTTTTCACCCCCAACTTCTCCGGCGAGGCGGAAATCCGCCGTTACGAGGCCTTCATCGAAGAGGTTTGCCGCCTGGTGGCTGTGGAGTATGAAGGGGCGGTCAAGGCCGAGCACGGCACCGGCCGCAATATGGCGCCCTTTGTTGAGATGGAGTGGGGGCCGGCGGCCTACCGCATCATGCAGGAAATCAAGGCGCTGTTTGATCCGGCGGGGATTCTCAATCCGGACGTGATCATCACCCACGACAAGCTGCTGCACGTGCGCGATCTCAAGCCGATTCCTTCGGCCAACCCCCTGATCGACAAGTGTATAGAATGCGGTTTCTGCGAGGTGATGTGCCCCAGCCGGGCGTTGACGCTGACACCGCGCCAGCGCATTGTCGCCAATCGGGAAATGGCCTCCTTGCGTCAGCAAGGCGGCAATGAGGAGCGGCTGGCGGCGCTGACGGCGGCCTACGACTATGCTGGCGATGCCACCTGCACCACCTGCGGCCTGTGCGAAACCGCCTGTCCGGTGGGCATCAATACCGGTTCGCTTACCAGCTTGTTGCGCGAAGCCGGCCTGTCCGACGTGGGGCAGGCGGTGGCGGGTCAGCTGGCTGAGCACTACGGCACAGCTACTGCACTGGCGCGCGGCGGCTTGCGCGTGTTGGGCATGGTGCAGGATGTGGCCGGCGATGCCGCCACCGGTGCGCTGATGCGCGGTCTGCGCAGCGTGGCCGGCAAGAGCGTGCCGCACTGGCAACCGGCTTTCCCGCGCGCGGCCGGCGCGCTGACGCTGTCTACTGGTAAAGCGAGCGAGCGCAAGGTGGTGTATCTGCCGTCCTGTCTGACCCGTACCTTTGCGCCATCGCCGCGCCAGGCCGATGCTCGTCCGCTCAACGAAGTGGTGGCTTCGGTGCTGGACAAGGCTGGCTATCAGCTGATTTATCCTGCCGATATGAACGGTCTGTGCTGCGGTACGCCGTTCAAGTCCAAGGGGGCGGTGGTCGCCGCGCGCGACAAGCTGGCCGAACTGACCACCGCCTTGCTGGCCGCCAGCGACAATGGCCGCTGGCCGGTCATCGTCGACAATGGGGTTTGTACCGTCAGCATGCTGGAAGGCATTCAGGACCCGCGCTTGCGCGTGTACGACGTCACCCGCTTTGTTGAGGAAGAAGCCGCGCAGTATCTGGCGTTTACGCCGCAGGAGGAAAGCGTGGCCCTGCATGTGGTGTGCTCCATGCGCAAAACCGGCCAGGCCGCCATGCTCAATGCGCTGGCGCGCCGCTGCGCGACGCGGGTGGTGGAGCCGCAGGGCATTACTTGTTGCGGCTTTGCCGGCGACAAGGGTTTCAGCACGCCGGAGCTCAACGCCAGCGCCTTGTCCGGCTTGCGCGCGCAGGTGAAGGATTGCGGCAGCGGTTTCTCCAACTCTGTTACTTGCGAGATCGGCCTGACCGAGCACGGCGGCATTCCCTACCAGAACCTGATGTATCTGGTGGATCGCGCCGCCCGGCCGAAAACCTGAGCGCGCAGCACGATACAAGAACCACCGGCAAAGCCTCGCAGGGCATCCGGAACAGAGCGGTGCAACGCAGACTCAGGGGGGGGCGGCGGGCCTCTGTGCCCGGCAGGCTTGTCCTGCCGGCTTGCCTTTGACATGATGGCCCTTCGATCAGTCATTCCACGCTGGTAAAGGGCCACATGCATTTCTCCATCCGCAGAATCGAACCCGCCGACGCCGCCGACATGGCGCGGCTGAGCAATGCGCCGGGCGTGGTGCGACATACCTCCCAACTGCCCTGCCACACAGAGGCCGCCTGGCGCAAGAAGCTGGACAGCCTGCCGGCCGACTGTCACTCGCTGGTGGCGGTGGATGAACAAGACCATGTGATCGCCAATGCCGGGCTGCTCCTGAATACGCGCCCTCGCTGTCGCCACGCCGCCACCCTGTTTCTGGTGGTGCATGACGACTGGCAAGGACAGGGCGTGGGCAAGGCCCTGCTGACGGCCCTGCTGGACCTGGCCGACAACTGGCTGGGCCTGAAGCGAATTGAACTGATGGCGCAGGCCGATAATGCGCGCGCCATCGGCTTGTACGAGCGCTTTGGTTTCCGGCACGAGGGCATCAGCCGGCAGGATATCTTGCAGGACGGCGTTTATGTGGACAGCGTCAATATGGCGCGATTGACGGGGCTGGAGGGGCGGGCATGAAAACCGCTTGCCATGTGCGTCACGCCACCCCCGAGGATGCAGCCGCCTTGCGCGAACTGCTAAGCCATCCATCCACCTACGGCAATACCCTGCAACTGCCTTACCCTTCGCTGCAGCAATGGCGCAACAGGCTGGGCAATGTGCCTGAGGGGCATTACCCCATGGTGGCGGAGCTGGAGGATGGCCGGGTGGTGGGCAATATCACGTTGTGGCGCGAGAGCGTGCCGCGACTGGCGCATGGCGCGTCGCTGGGCATTACCGTGCATCCGGCGTGGCAGGGATGCGGCATTGGCACGGCGCTGATGCGCGCCGCCATTGATTTCGCCGACAACTGGCTGGGATTGCACCGGCTGGAACTGACGGTGTTTACTGACAATCAGGCCGCTATCGCGCTGTATGAAAAGATGGGGTTTGCCGAAGAGGCCCTGCTGCGTGCTTATGCCTTCCGCGACGGCGCTTATCGGGACACGCTGAAAATGGCGCGTTTGCGCAGCGAGGCGCAGGCAAAAAAATAACGCCATCAAGGGATGGCGTTTTTGCAATAAACAACACAACAAAGGAGGAAGCTGCCTGCCTTGCGGCAGTAGCTCGCCAACAGAATGACGAGCTGAGAAATACATCACAGTGTCGACATTATCCAATGTGGCCGTCCAGTTTTCATTCATGATGCCGACATGAGCTGGTGGGAATGCGACGCGCATTGCGTGCGAACATGAAAAAGGCGGGGATATTCCCCGCCTTTTTCATTGCCGCCGTCCTGATGGCCTTGGCGAGCGGTTCAGGCTTCGCTGTGTCCGGACTTTCTGGCTTGAGAAGCCGTATCAAGCGCGGCTGACAAAAACTCGCAGAGCCCCTGAGCCAAGGCGCAACGCAGGATCAGGGGCTTTGCTGGCGAGTCTAGACATCCTGCCCTTCAACAATACCGTCATGGCTGGCGGCATGGCGCGGCAGGATCAGATTGAGCGCGATGGCCAGAATGGAGCACAGACCCACGCCGGCCAGCTCCAGCCCGCCCAGCTTCAAGGTGAGGCCGCCGATGCCGGCAGTCAGCACCACCGAGATGATGACCAGATTGCGCGGCTCCATCAGATCCACCTTGGCTTCGATCAGCGTTTTCAGACCGATGGAAGCGATGGTGCCGAACAACAGCACCATGATGCCGCCCATCACCGGCATGGGGATGGATTGCAACAGGGCGTTGAACTTGCCAAAGAAGGCCATGCAGATGGCGAACACGGCGGCCCAGGTCATGGTGACCGGGTTGAAGTTGCGGGTAATCATCACCGCGCCGGTGACTTCAGCATAGGTGGTAACCGGCGGGCCGCCAATCAGGCCGGCCACGCACACGCCCAGACCGTCGCCGGTGAGGGTGCGATGCAGACCAGGGTTCTTGGTGTAGTCCTTGCCGGTAACGCCGCCGATGGCCATGACGCCGCCGATGTGCTCGATGGACGGTGCAATGGCGACGGGCAACATGAACAGCGCGGCCGCCCAGTTGACTTCAGGCGAGTGGAACACCGGGGCGGCGAACCACGGCGCGTTGGCCAGCTTGGCGAAGTCCACCACGCCGAGGAAGGCCGCGGCGATGTAGCCGACAATCACGCCGGATAGGATGGGCACCAGCTTGAAGATGCCGCGCGCGTAGATGGAAACGATGATGGTGGTGGCCAGCGAAATGGCGGCCAGCAGCATGGATGTTTCGTAGGGCATCACCTGCTTGCCGCCCGCCTGGCCCATGGCCATGCCGGACGCAGCGGTGGCCACGGACAGACCGATGATCATGATCACCGGGCCGATCACTACCGGCGGCAGCAGGCGGTTGACCAGCGCCATGCCGCGCCAGCGCACGATGGCGGCGAACACGAAGTACATGAAGCCGGCGCAAAACAGGCCGAACATGGTGGCGGCCTGACCCCAAGTATGCATCGAGTAGATGATGGGGCCGATAAAGGCAAAGGACGAGCCGAGAAAAATCGGCACCTGGCGGCCCGTGCACAGCTGGAACAGCAGGGTGCCGATGCCGGCGCCCAGGAGCGCCATGGCGGGGTTGAGGCCGGTCAAGAGCGGCACCAGCACCAGCGCGCCGAAAGCGACGAACAGGATCTGGGCGCCGGAGACGGCCAGTTTGACTTGTTGGAACATACCAATCCCTCGTTGTTGAAATGTTGTCGGGGTGTTTCACATTGCGACGCGCCGTAGCGGCGACGCGCCGGAATCCTTGATTGCGTTTGCCGGCCGCGCGCTTACACCGTGCAGTACATCACCGCCTGGGCGATGATGTTGTTCTGATCCCGGGCCAGCGCGCTGTGCCGCTTGAAGTCCAGCACCATCGCCTGAACCCGTGCATAGGTATCGAAGTTGGGCAGGGACTGGTAGCCGATGTCCACGCCCAGTCGCGCCGCCACTTTCTTGATGGTGGTGGGCTTGATGCAGACATGTTCATCCGGTCGGCTGTAGGCCAGAAAACAGGTGACCACCGGCCACTTGGCCGGATTGGCGTTGTTGTCGTTGCGGCACAGCTGCAGCGCCTCGACGAAACGGGTGAAGCTGTCCGGCCCGAAGCGATGCAGCAGATCGAACAAGGCCTCCAGAAACGGGCGATGCACATCGCGAAACGCCAGATAGTTGCGGAAGGCCATTTTCTCGAAGGTGCTGACCGTAGTGCTGCGGCCGATGATCTGGCGACAGGTTTCGGTCAGCTCCGCCAGCCGGTTTTCCGACAGCGCGGCGGTCATGGCCTCTTCGGCCAACCCTTCGCGGCAAAGCCGCATCACGCTGTCCACGCTCTTGTGTTTCTTGCCCAGCGCCTGCCAGTCGGGGTCGGCCAGCCCGCCGGGAAAACGCAGCAGAAAGTCGTGATCGATATCTTGCCAGGCGGTCATGGGCGGGTCCTTGTGCTGGGGCGTCGGCAAACGCGGCTTGCAAAAAAGCCGCCTGACCCGGGTGGGGGCAAGCGGCGGTGCGGTCAATGCGGCATGGCTCAGGCGTGCTTGGTGCCGAAGATCTTGTCGCCGGCGTCGCCCAGACCCGGAATGATGTAGCCGTTCTCATTGAGATGGCTGTCCAGCGAAGCGGCGTACAGTTGCACGTCGGGGTGGGCTTCGTTGACGATTTTCACGCCTTCGGGCGCGGCCACCATCACCACGGCCTTGATTTGCTTGCAGCCCTTGCGCTTGAGCAGATCGATGGTGGCCACCATCGAACCGCCGGTGGCCAGCATCGGGTCGATGATGATGGCGATGCGCTCGTCTAGGCTGTCGACGAATTTCTCGAAGTAGGACACCGGCTCCAGCGTCTCTTCGTTGCGGGCCAGGCCCACCACGCTGATCTTGGCGGAGGGCACCAGGTCGAGAACGCCGTCCAGCATGCCGATGCCGGCGCGCAGGATGGGGACGACAGTCACCTTCTTGCCCTTGATTTGCTGGATTTCGATTTCGCCGCACCAGCCTTCAATGGTGGTGGCTTCCAGTTCGAAGTCGCGGGTGGCTTCGTAGGCGAGCAGGCGGGCCAGCTCCTGGGTCAGCTGGCGGAATTTCATGGTGCTGATATCGCCTTCGCGCAGAAGACCGAGTTTGTGTTGCACCAGCGGATGTTTGACGACGTGAATGTTCATGCTTTCCCTACCTTGCGAAAAAGCTGCCCTGACGCCGTCGGGTGACGACTGGAGCAGCTTCTTTCAGATATGCGAAACCGGCCGGGTTGCCGCGGCCGGTCTGTGAATGAGGTATGGGGCGGTATTCTACCGCTTTTCCCATTCGGAAATCCACGGGAGCAAACCCTCGGCGGGCAAGGGTGGCGCACAAATGTAACCTTGCACCGCCTGGCAGCCCAATTCGGTGAGCACGGTCAGGTCCGCGGCGTCTTCCACGCCCATGGCGATGGTGGCGAGGCCTTCGCGCCGGCCCAGCTCCAGCGCCTCGGCCAGAATGGCGCGCAAGTGATCGTTGGCGCTGGCGCCCTGTACAAAGGCGCGGTCGATTTTCAGGGTGCTGAAGCGGTTGGCGCGGATGTGCTCGGTCAGCCCGACGCCGATGCCGAACTCATCGGCGGCCACGCCGAAGCCGGCTTCGCGCAGTTCCAGCAGCTTGGGTGCGGCTAGCGGCCAGTGCTGGCGCAGGGTGCTTTCCGAGAACTCCAGCGTCAGGCTGGCGGCGGACAGGCCGGCGATACGGGTTTTCTGCTGCAGATGGCCGGCCAGTTGCGGATCGGCCAGCAATTGCGAAGACAGGTTGATGGAGATGGGCAGGTCCAGCCCATGGTCCAGCCAGTCGCGGCAGGCGTACAGCGATTTTTCCAGAATCAGCTCGGTGAGTTCGCGGATCATGCCGCGTTCTTCCATCACCGGCACAAAGGTAACGGGGGAGAGCACGCCCAGCGCCGGGTGGCGCCAACGCGCCAAGGCTTCCACGCCGATCACCCGGCGGCTGGCGATATCGACGATGGGTTGAAAGTAGGGCACCAGCTGGTCATTGACCAGTGCTTTCCAGATTTCATCCACCGGCATGGCGCCGTTGTCGCCGCCGGAGGGGGAGGTATTGGAACTTGTCATCGTTTTTCTCTGTGTTCTCGTTGTGTGGTCTACCCCGGCCAGCCCCGCTTCGGCCAACCTTTGCTCTGATTGTAAGACAGCCTGCAGCGCGCGATAAGCCCGGCGACGAACGGACAATAAAAAACCCGGCGCGGCCGGGTTTTTTATTGTGAGGATCACAGATCCTTCAGTATTTCCTGCAGTTCGCCGGATTGGTACATCTCATACATGATGTCCGAACCGCCGATGAACTCGCCCTTGACGTAAAGCTGCGGGATGGTGGGCCAGTTGGAGTATTCCTTGATGCCCTGACGCACGTCCGCGTCTTGCAGCACGTCGACGGTCTTGATGGTTTCCACGCCGCAGGCCTTCAGGATCTGCACGGCGCGGGAGGAAAAACCGCATTGCGGAAACTGGGCGGAACCCTTCATGTACAGCACGACGGGGTTCTGGGTGACGGTGTCCTTGATGACTTCCTGGATATCCATGGAGCAAATCCTTGCGTTGAAGCGGGCAAACAGAAAGGATTGCCCAAATACTTGACTGATTCTATGGGTTATTTTACGTAAGCCGACCGGGCTGGTCAATTTGCCTGTTGCTGTTTGCGTAAATTAGCCAGGTAGATGGCAGCCTGACCGTCGTACAGCGCATGGCGGTTCATGAAGCGCGACACATTGGTGGCCACCAATGCCGTGGCCATCAAAGGAATGATCATGCTGGAGGAAGAGGACGTCATTTCCATGACAATGACGAAGCCGGTCATCGGCGCGCGGGTCATGCCGGAGAAAAACGCCACCATGCCCAGCAGCACCATGGCCGCTTGCGGCAGGTAAGGCAGCAGCAGGGACAGGTTCAGACCCACGCCGGCGCCCACAGCCAGAGAGGGTGCGAAAATGCCGCCGGGCGCGCCGCTGATGTAGGTGATGAGCAGCGACAGTAGCTTGAGTGCCCCGTAGTCCTGCATGCCGCCGCCTCCGCCTTCAAGGATTTCCCTCGCGCGGAAGTAGCCGGTGCCGAAGGTGATGCCGTCGCTGGCGATGCCGATCACCGCCAGCAACAGGCCGCAGACGATGGCGAACAGGATCGGATAGCCGGCACGCCAGCGATGAAGCGGGCCCGGCAGGCGTTCGGACAGGGCGAGAATGGCGCGGCTGGTGAGGCCGCCGATCAGTCCGCCGAGGATGCCGCAGACCGGGATGGCCAGCCAGCCGGACTGCAAGTCCATTGCCACCGAGACCACGCCGAAATAGTTGTAGTTGCCCAGCAGCGCTACCGCCGTGATACCGGCAAGGATCACCGACAGCAGGATGGTGGAGCTGGCGCGTTGGTCAAAGGTACGGCCCATTTCCTCGATGGCGAACACGATCCCCGCCAACGGGGTATTGAACGCGGCGGCCACGCCGGCGGCCGCGCCGGCGAGGATGAAGCTGCGCGCCACGCCTTCGTGTCGCAAGGCCGCTTCGCGATTGAGGGAGTATTTGATGGCGGCGCCCATCTGCACGATTGGGCCTTCATAGCCCATGGTGGCCCCGCTACTGATGCCCACCAGCGTCATTACCATCTTGCCCACGGCAGCGCGGATGGTGAGGATGCGCTCGCGCAGATTGTGCATGCCGGGCTGCATCGCCACGATGGCCTGCGGAATGCCGCCGCCGCCTGCGCCGGGAAACAGCGCGCGCAGCATCCACACCGACAGCGCGAGGCCGGCGGGCGTGATCAGCAGTGCCCAGTAAGGCGACTGATCGTAGATGCGGTAGAAAATCTCGTGGGAAATGTGGCTGCCGTTGGAGAACACCACCGCCACCAGACCGATGAGAATGGCGGCGATCCAGATAGGCGCGCGTCGTCGCCAGAGTGCCATGGACAGGTATAAATACCGGACACGGCGGCTGGCGCGCAGGCTGTGCTGGCCCAGCCGTCTGGCGACTCTGGAATCTGGCATGGGGGTGAAAACTCCTGGGGGTAGGGGGCAAGAGCGGCTGACGTCGCTCCCGCTTCACACCGGCGCGGGGGCTTTGTCTGATGCTGTCAGCCGTTCTGTCAGGAGGTCGGGTTTGTCCGTGCGCTCAGCATCAGGCGCAAGTATTTCCGACTTCTCTAATACACAATAATAAGGTCAATTGCCTTTCCTGACCAGTACCGCCGCGAAGAAGCCGTCGGTGTTGTGGATATGCGGCTTCAGTTGCAGGCAGTCTCCCGTTTCAAGGGTAATCTTCTGTTCGGCCAGAATCTCGCTGACCGGCAGCAGGCTGAAGTCGGGATGGTCGGTGAGGAAAGCGTCGACAATTTCGCGGTTTTCTTGCGGCAGCAGGCTGCAGGTGGCGTACACCAGACGACCGCCGGCTTTCACCAGTCGCGATGCGGAGGCGAGGATGGCGGCTTGTTTGGCGTTCAGCTCGAGGACGCTTTCCGGGCTTTGGCGGAATTTCAGGTCCGGATTGCGGCGCAGGGTACCCAGGCCGGAGCAGGGGGCGTCCACCAGAACGCGATCGGCCTTGCCGGCCAGGCGTTTCACCTTGGTGTCGTTTTCGTGGGCCAGCAGTTGCGGGTGCACATTGGACAGGCCAGAGCGGGCCAGGCGGGGTTTGAGGTTGGACAGGCGCTTTTCCGATACGTCAAACGCGTACAGGCGGCCGCTGGAGGCCATCAGCGCGCCCAGCAGCAAGGTTTTGCCGCCGGCGCCGGCGCAGAAGTCCACCACCATTTCACCGCGACGCGCGCCGGTGATCAGGCCCAGTAGCTGGCTGCCTTCGTCCTGCACCTCGATGGCGCCGTTGCGGAACAGCTCGTATTTGGCCAGCGCCGGTTTGCCTTCCAGGCGGATGCCGATGGGGGAGTAGGGCGTCGGCGCGCAGGCGAAGCCGTCGGCGCGCAGGCGCTCGATGGCTTCCTCTCGCTTCATTTTCAGCGTGTTGACGCGCAGGTCCAGCGGCGCCGCCTGCATCAGGCCCTGGCCCAGCGCCAGCACCTCGGCCGGGTCCTGCTCCGGCAAACGTTCAATCACCCAGGCCGGCAGTTCGGCGGCAATGTCCAGCGCGTCAGGCAGTGTCTTGCCCTTGATGCCGCCCAGCCATTCGCGCTCGCCAGCGCTGGTGGCGTCGGACAATTCCTTGACGTTGAGGCGGGAGAACTGCATCAGCGCCACCATGGCCAGCCGGCGCGGGGTGGCCTTGTCCGGTGCAATCAGCGCGCGCAGGCGGATGAGGTTGCGCAGGCAGCCGAAGGCGGTTTCCGCGATCAGGTGGCGCTCCTGGCTGCCCAGCTTGTTGTGTTCGCGAAAGTAGGCGGACAGTACGGCGTCGGCCGGGCGGTCGAAGCGGGTCATCTGGCCGATGACGGTTTCCAAATGCTTGAGTTGGCTATGGCTAATGGTCATTTTTATTGCGTCTTGTCGGTTGTAGCGGAAGTTTCCACTGTTCTGTGCCGTCGACATTGATCAGCACGGCCCGGAGATCCATCCGGTTGTTGTTGTTGTCGGTGAACACGATGCGCACCGGCAAGTTGGCGAAATCGGGCGAGAGCCAGAATTCCGCCGCGCGGCCACTTACACGGTAGACGATCACCCGGATTTTCGCGCTGCCGAAGTCGTAATCGGCTTCGCCGCTGGGGGCGATCGGGTGTTCGTATACTTTTTTGCCGGTAGTCACCTGCAGGGGGGCGTTGCCTAGTTCGCCGCCTTTCAGTCCCAGCTGGAAGGCCAGGCTGAACACATCCAGCGCGCCGGTTTTCAGTGGGGTGTTCTGGTTGGGCGGGTCGCCGTAAATCAGCTGCCCGGCGTCATAGTCGAAGCGTGCGGACTCTTTGGCTTCGCCGTTTTTCCAGGCCTGCATGCTGTCCGGTTTCAGGCCCTGCTTGTTGGTGAAACCGCCTTCGGACAGATAGCGGATCTTGATCTTGCCGAACAGCGCGCTGACGTTTTCCTCCAGACGATAGCGTCCGTCGCCGCGTTGCCACTCCAGCGAGCCGCTGCCCACCAGGATATCGTTGCGGAAGCCCTGATACTGCAGGCTGGCCTTGTGCGGGAAGCCGGTTAGCGGTGCCGGCGGGTAAACATAGCCGGCCTTTTTCTCCGTAGCCGGCGCGCTGGCGGCGACAGGTTCGGAGGCGTTCTTGTGCGTCCGGCTGGCCGATGCCGGCGCCGAGGCTTCGGCCAACCCCGGTTTTTCCGCTGCCGGGGCGCTGGCCGGGCTTGCCATTTGCGGCGCGCTGGCCTCGCGGGCCGGCGCTGAGGTTTCCGCTTTGGGCACCGATGCTTCGCGGCGCGGTTTTTTGACCGGCTTGGGGCCCTTGACGGGGATGCCGCCCAGTCTGGCGGTGGGTGCTGCCGGCGCGGCTGCGTCCGGCTCGGCCGCCAGCGCGCGCATCTTGACGTCGATCTTGCGCAGCGGTTTCTCCGGCTGCAGGTCTATGGTTGCGTCCGGCAGCAGCCCTGAACCGATGAACGCGATGTGCATCAGCAGGGACAGCAGCAGGGCGAGGGTGAAGACCCGCAGCGGCTTCTTCATGCCGTTCCTGTCACGGGGCGGGCGACATCAGGCTGGCGGCGGGGTTGTCGCCGCATTTCACCTTGCCGTCGTGCAGCGCCAGCTCGCCAGCCACGAAGCGGCGCACGGCGGCCGGATACAGCTGGTGTTCCAGCGTCAGCACGCGCGCGGCGATGCTGTCCGCAGTGTCGTCGTCCTGCAGCGTGACCACGCCCTGCGCCACGATGGGGCCGTGATCCAGTTCGGCGGTGACAAAGTGCACCGTGCAACCGGCCACCTTGCAGCCCATTTCCAGCGCGCGCTGATGGGTGTGCAAGCCAGGGAAGGCGGGCAGCAACGATGGGTGGATATTCAGCATGCGGCCTTCGTAGCGACGGGTGAAGCCTTCGGTGAGAATGCGCATGAAACCGGCCAGCACCACCAGATCGGGTTGGTGGCTGTCGATGGTGGCAGCCAGTGCGGCGTCGAAGGCTTCCCGACTGGGGTAGAGCTTGTGGTCAACCACTTCGGTCGCAATGCCGCGTTCGGCCGCCCAGGCGAGGCCTGCGGCATCGGGACGGTTGGCGATCACAGCGGCCACGCGGGCGCCGGAGATGCCGGCATTGACGATGGCCTGCATATTGGAGCCGCGGCCGGAAATCAGGATGACGATATTTTTCATGGTGCGTGGTGCATTAAATCGTAATTTCAGCGCCGGAGGCAGGCGGCGCGGCTTCTGTGCCGTAAATGACAAACGCCGCCAGCGTAGCCGGCGGCGCCTGGAGCGCTGACAGCGGCGGAGCCGGTCAGCGCATCAGCCGGATCAGGCGATCTGGGTCTGGTGTTCGTCGCCTTCGCGGGCGCGAACCACGCCCAGACGATGCACCGTTTCGCCTTCGGCGGCCAAGAAGCGCGCCGCTTCGTCAGCCTTGTCGGCGGCCACGATCACTACCATGCCGACGCCGCAGTTGAAGGTGCGGTACATTTCCTGGATATCCACATTGCCCTGTTGCTGCAGCCACTGGAACAGCTTGGGCAGTTCCCAGCTCTTGGCGTCCAGTTGAGCCACGACGTTGCCCGGCAGCACGCGCGGGGTGTTTTCGGTGATGCCGCCGCCGGTGATGTGCGCCATACCCTTGACCTGCATGGCCTGCATGAGTTTCAGCAGGGGCTTCACATAGATCCGGGTAGGGGCGATCACGGCATCGCGCAGCGACTTGTCGCCGTCGAAGGGCGCGTCCAGATCCGGCTGGGCGCGATCAATGATCTTGCGCACCAGACTGTAACCGTTGGAGTGCACGCCGTTGGAACCGAGGCCCAGCACCACGTCGCCCGGGATGATGTCGCGGCCGGTGATGACCTGGCTTTTTTCCACCACGCCCACCGCGAAGCCGGCGAGGTCGTATTCGCCTACCGGGTACATGCCCGGCATTTCGGCGGTTTCACCGCCGATCAGCGCGCAACCAGCCTGTTCACAGCCGGCGGCGATGCCCTTGATCACGTCGGTGGCCTGGGGCACGTCCAGCTTGCCGCAGGCGAAGTAGTCGAGGAAGAACAGCGGCTCCGCGCCTTGCACCAGGATGTCATTCACGCTCATGGCCACCAGATCGATGCCCACGGTGTCGTGGCGATTCCAGTCAAAAGCCAGTTTCAGCTTGGTGCCCACGCCGTCGGTGCCAGATACCAGTACCGGTTCCTTGTACTTCTTGGAGATTTCCACCAGTGCGCCGAAACCGCCGATGCCGCCGAGGACTTCCGGGCGCATGGTGCGCTTGGCATAGGGCTTGATGTTTTCGACCAGCGCGTCGCCAGCGTCGATATCCACGCCTGCATCACGGTAACTGAGGGACTGGGTGCTCAAGGTAAACTCGCTTTCTGCTAACTTGAAGTAATTTCACGTCAAGCTTTCGCCGATGCGAAAGCACTGTATTTTAACTGAATTCGCGCCGCCACGCTGCCGTAACTTGCCGATTGTCGCCAAATAAGGGCTGCGTCCGTCGCCGGAGTGTGGCGAGCGGGCGAAGACGGGAGGTCGCCGTCCTTTCGCCGCCTGCCCATCTCGTCGTAAAATCGGGGCTTGACCTCTTCTTCGGCCAACCTGAAACGCACTTGGACCAGCTCGTACTCGACCTCACCCCTACCCCGTTGCCGGCTTTCGACAATTTCCTTGCCGAACGCAACCGCGAAGTCATCACCGCGTTGACGGCGGACGACGGCGAGCGCTTCATTTATCTATGGGGCGAGCCGGGCAGCGGCAAAACGCATCTGTTGCAGGCGTGGATCGCCCATGCGGAGCGTCTGGGGCGGGCATCCATCTATCTGGACGGCCAACGCGAACACCTGCCGGATTTCGCCCGCGAAGCCAGCTTCATCGCCGTCGATCATGTGGACGATCTGGCGCCGGACGACCAGATCACCCTGTTTTCCTTTTATAACTCGCTGAAGGAAAGCGGCGAGGGCCGCTTGCTGATGGCCGGGCGCAAACCGCCGATGGCGGCCGCCGTGCGCGACGATCTGCGCACCCGCTTGGGCTGGGGGCTGGTGTTGGAGGTGAAGGCGCTGTCCGACGAGGATAAGCTGGCCGCGCTGCGCACCCATGCCGCCAACCGTCAGTTGCAGGTGGCCGACGATGTGTTCCGCTACCTGCTGACGCACTGGCGGCGCGATCTGTCCAGCCTGATCGCCATGCTGGACATGCTGGACCGCTATTCCCTGGCGCTGCGCCGTCCCATTACGGTGCCGCTCGTCAAGAACGTACTGCAAACCGCTACCGCCCCCGACTCATGACCGCACAACGCAATCTTGCCCTGTTCGACCTCGACAACACCCTGCTCAAGGGGGATTCCGACTATGAGTGGCCGCGCTTTCTCATCAAGCGCGGCATTGTCGACCAGGCTTATTACGATCGTCGCAACGATCATTTCTACGAGCAGTACAAGTCCGGCACGCTCAACATCGCCGAATACCTCGAGTTTGCGCTGGAGCCGCTGACGCGCTACAGCCGCCAGCAGCTGGCCGACCTGCACGCTGCCTATATGGACGAGCACATCCGCCCGATCATCCTGCCGGCCGCGCTGGATCTTTTGGCGGCCCACTGCAGCATGGGCGACGAGATCCTGATCATCACCGCCACTAACCGCTTTGTTACCGGCCCCATCGCGGCCGAATTGGGGGTGGACGATGAGCATCTGATCGCCATCGATCTGGAAACCGATGCCGAAGGCCGCTACACCGGCCGCCATACCGGAGTGCCCAGTTTCCAGGACGGCAAGATCACCCGCCTGGACATGTGGCTGGCCGAACGCGGCCTGTCCATGGACAGCTTTGGCCGCAGCTTCTTCTACAGCGATTCGCACAATGATTTGCCGCTGTTGCGCAAGGTCAGCAATCCGGTGGCGGTAGACCCGGACCCTACCCTGCGTCAGTTTGCGCAGGAGCAGGGCTGGCCCGTCATCAGCCTGCGCGGCTGAGTCCTCATCCCGTCAGCACAGGTTGGCCGAAGCGCCAGCCTGTTTTTTTGCCCGGAGAATCCCATGCAGCAACTGGAAGCCTTTCTTGCCCGCGCCGAAGCGCTGATGGCCCGTCTCGAACCGTTGCTGCCGCCGGCCCGGCCCGAGCCGGACTGGCAGGCCACCGCCTTCCGCTGGCGGCGACAGGGGCTGGCCGGCTGGCTGGAGGCCGTACCAGACCCGCACACGCTGCCCTTGGCGCGGCTGACTCATATTGATCGTCAGCTGGCGCTCTTGGTGCGCAACACCCGACAGTTCGTCAAGGGCAAACCGGCCAACAATGTGTTGCTGACCGGCGCGCGCGGCACCGGCAAGTCCTCGCTGATCAAGGCCTTGCTGCCGGAGTTTGCCGACAAGGGCTTGCGGCTGGTGGAGGTGGACAAGGGCCATCTGGCCGATCTGCACGACATCATGGCGCTGCTGGCCGATCGCAAGGAACGCTTCATCCTGTTTTGCGACGACCTCTCCTTTGAGGAGGGCGACGACGCCTACAAAGCCCTGAAAACGGCGCTGGACGGCGGTCTGGCCCGTCGAGCCGACAATGTGCTGGTGTATGCCACCTCCAATCGCCGGCACCTGATTCCGGAAAAAATGAGCGAGAACCGTGAAGGCTGGGTGAGGGACGGCGAAATCCATCCGGGCGAAGCCACCGAAGAAAAAGTCTCGCTGTCGGATCGCTTCGGCCTCTGGCTGTCGTTCTATCCCTTCGATCAGGATGCTTATCTGGCCGCGGTAAAGGAATGGTTGAGCCATTTCGGTCTGGGCATGGATGACGAGGCCGAGCGCGCGGCCTTGCAATGGAGCCAGCTGCGCGGCAGCCGCTCCGGTCGCGTGGCCTGGCAGTTCGCCAACGACTGGGCCGGGCGTCCGGCGAAGGAACGCAAGGCGGAGCTGGGCAAGTGAGCGCTGTTGCGCTTGTCAGGAGGGCGGCGTGAGTGCGGCTGAGGCGTTCATCCCGCAGCGCGGGCGCGGCGTGGCCCTGTACTGTCTGGCCATTTTGTTGCTGGCGACGATGGACGCTGCCGCCAAATGGCTGACCAGCGGTTTCCCGGTGGGCGAGATCGTGTTTTTCCGCTCGGCGTTTGCGCTGATTCCGCTGATGCTGTTCGGCATGCGCGGTGCGGGGTCGTTGACCTCTCGCCTGAAAACCGCGCGGCCTTGGGCGCATCTGGCGCGCGGCATGGTGGTGTTGGTGACGCTGGTAAGTTTTTTCGCCGCCTTGCTGCATTTGCCTTTGGCCACGGTGACGGTGATCACGCTGGCCAATCCGGTATTCATGCTGCTGATCGGCGTGCTGTGGCTGCGCGAACGGGTGGGCGGCGTGCAATGGCTGGCGGTGGCCCTGGGGCTGGCCGGCGTCGTGGTGGTGTGCGGATGGTCGGGGCTGGGCATGGATGTTTACAGCCTGATGGCCATTGTCTCGGCTTTCTCCTACGCGCTGGCGTCGATTCTCACGCGGCGGCTGGCCGCCACCGATTCCCCGTTGTCCATTACCTTTTACGGCACGCTGGTGATGCTGGTCGCGTCGCTGTGCACGGTAGGGGGCGGCTGGTTGTGGCCGCAAGGCGGCGAGTGGCTGGTGCTGATTTTGCTGGGCCTTGCCGGCGCAGCCGCCAATTTTGTCAACGCACTGTCCTTGCGGCATGTGGAGCTGAGCGCGGTGGCCCCGCTGGAGTACACCATTCTGCTGTGGGCCGCCGGGTTCGGCTACCTGCTATTTGGTGAAATCCCCGGTCCCAACGCCTTGCTGGGCGGCGTGCTGATTGTCGCCAGCGGCGTGCTGGCGGCTCGGCAAAGCCGCTGATTCCCGTTTTATATCTGAGCAAGACAAGCATGCAATCCGACAAGAAGATCATCGATGTAGTGGCGGCGGCGTTGATACGCCCCGATGGCCGCTTTCTGCTGGGCAGCCGCCCGGCAGGCAAGCCTTATGCCGGCTACTGGGAGTTTCCCGGCGGCAAGGTGGAGCCTGGCGAGAGCGCGCAGGCCGCGCTGGCGCGTGAACTGGATGAGGAAATGGGCATTGTCGTGCGTCACGCCACGCCCTGGCTGACCAAGGTGCATCATTACGAACACGCCTCGGTGAAGCTGCAGTTTTTCCGGGTGTGGGCCTGGGATGGCGAGCCGCAATCCCGAGAAGGACAGTGCTTTGCCTGGCAGCGGCCTGGCGAACTGGATGTCGCGCCCATGCTGCCCGCCAACGGCCCCATCCTGAAATCGCTGGCGCTGCCGCCGGTGTACCGCATCACCTGCGCTCATGAACTTGGCGAGGCTGCGGCTTTGTCAGCGTTGGAAAACATCCTGCCGGGCGACATGGTGCAAGTGCGCGAGCCTGATCTTGCGCGCGAGCAACTGGCGGATTTCGTCCATCGCGCCGCCGGCATTGTGCATTCCCGCGGCGGCAAGCTGCTGGTGAATGCCGATCCGGACTGGCTCTCCGGCTGGCCAGTGGACGGCGTGCATTTGAACACAGCCCGGCTGCAGGGCGTGTCGTCACGGCCGGACTTCGAGTGGGTGGGCGCTTCCGCCCACAATGCCCGCGAACTGGCCCGCGCCGATGCGCTGGGTCTGGATTACGCCTTGCTGGGTCATGTGCAGGCTACCGCCAGCCACCCAGGCTTGCCGCCGCTGGGTTGGGACGGCTTCGGCCAACTGCTGGCTAGCGGTCATGGCCTGCCGGTGTATGCGCTGGGCGGCTTGACCGAGCGCGATGCGGCCGAAGCGCGCGAGTACGGCGCGCATGGCGTGGCCTTGATGCGGGGAGCATGGCGATGAACGCCAAACAGAGAAAGCTGTTGCTGCTGGGCGTGGCGCTATTGCTGCTGGGCGCCATCAAAGGCGGCATGATCTATTGGTACCTGCAAAAACAGCAAGCAGCGCCGCCAGCGCCGCAGGCTCTGCTGTGTCGTGAATTGAGCCAGCCTTGCGCGCTGCCGGACGGCGGCGCGCTGCGCTTTGTCAGCCAGCCGGAAAACGGCAAGCCTTTCCTGATTCGACTGGAAGGCGTGCAAGGCGGGGAGCCGACGGTGGAGTTTGCCATGGTGGGGATGGATATGGGTTTCAACCGCTACCGTTTCTTGCCGGAGGGGGCGGACTGGCAAGCCAAAGTCACGTTACCGGTGTGCGCCACCGGCAGCCGGGAATGGCTGGCTACTTTTGCCTTGAACGGCAAGCGCTACAGCCTGCCGTTTACCGTGCGCTGATCCGCTTGTTGCTGTCCGCCGCGCGGGCAGGGTGCAAGTGGGCAAATAAAAAAACCGCTCTGGCGTAAGCCAAGGGTTCAGGCTGGGGCAGTGGTCAAGCCCAGCGCGTAGCAGGCCAGCACGCCGGCAAAGATCACCGCGCCGACGCGATTGTTGTCGAGGAACGCCTTGAAGCACAGGCCGCGGTCGCGGGTGCGGATTTCCAGATACTGCTTGCCGATCAGCAGGGCCGATACGGCAAGGCTGGCCCAGTACGGCCAGCCAAAACCCAACTGACGGCCCACGCCGGCCATCAGGGCCAGAAACAGCGCATGGCAGAGCATGATGGCGGCCACATCATGTTGGCCGAAGGTGATGGCGGAAGTCTTGATGCCGATTTTCAGATCGTCCGGCTTGTCCGCCATGGCGTAGGCGGTGTCGTAGGCAACGGTCCACAGCGCATTGGCCAGCAGCAGCACCCAGGCCAGCAGCGGCACGTGATGGGTTTGCGCGGCGAAGGCCATGGGAATGCCGAAGGAGAACGCCAGGCCCAGATAAGCTTGCGGCACCGGGAAAAATCGTTTGGTGAAGGGATAGGTGGCGGCAATGAACAGGGCCGGCACGCTCATCAGCCAGGTAAGCGGATTAAGCGGCAGGATCAGCACAAAGGCCGCCAGCGCCAGCACGGCCGCCAGCAGCAAGGCTTCTTTCTCGCTGACCGCGCCGCGCGCGAAGGGGCGCTGGCTGGTGCGCGCCACATGGGCATCGTAGTGACGGTCGGCATAGTCATTGATGACGCAGCCGGCCGAACGCATCAGAAAAGTGCCCAGCACAAAGATGACGGTGATGAGCGGATCGGGCCGGCCGTTGCCGGCCATCCACAGGCCCCACAGCGTGGGCCAGAGCAGCAGCAGGGTGCCGATGGGCTTGTCCATGCGCATCAGCTGGCTGTAGACGGTGTAGCGATCTCGCAGCAGGGCGGCGTTCATGACAACAGATTCTCCAGAGTCGGCAGGAAGACCTCGCACACCACCATGGGCGCCTCGTCCAGCAAGAAGCGGCAGCGACGCGCGGGCGGCGTTTGCGCCGGAATGATGAGGTTGGCCGAAGCGCAGAGCGGGTGCGAAGCGGGCAGCAAGGCGTAGTGGAGCGGCTCCCGGCAAAGTTGGGGCAAACCGCCGAACAAGGTCAGGCCCAGCGAGCGGCTGCCGCGATCCAGCACCGGCAACCACACCGGGCAATCGGGGCGGCAGTAGCTGCGGGCAAACACCACCGGCACGCCGTCCAGCGTCAGCGCCACTTCGCGCACGTACTGCGGCGCGCCCTTCGGCAAACCCAGCTGCGCCGACTCGTCGTCATGTCCGCCGGCAAGGCCTTGGCGCAACACGGTCACCGCAAACGCGCGGCCGGTGGCCATCAGGCGTTCGGTGAGAGAGCCGGTTTCTGTCAGACAGGCGACAAGCGCCGGAGAAAGGGCGGGGGGCTCGGCGAGCCACAGTGAATCCTGAACCATGGCGCGCATTATGCCAAAGCAGGGCGGGCTTGTCCCGCGCGCCATCAGTGCGGGCTTTAGCGCTGCCGGGCTTTACAGCGGCTAACAAAAATCCGTATCACGGTAGAGGCAAGGCGCGCGGACGTAGGCAGTACTTGAGTACGACAAGGAGGCGCAACGCAGCATCAGGAATTTTGTTAGTCGCTCTTATTGAGCCCGGCAAGGCTTTTCCCGGGGTTAACCCTTACTGCGCCGCAGCAGCGGAAGTATGATGATGGGGAATCCTCTTCATCATTTTCAAGGCAAGCCGCCCGCCGGCGGCGGCCGATCAAGGCCATGATAGAAACCCTGTTGTGGCTGGTGGGTTACCAGTTGGCTGGAGAACTCATCAGCAAAACCTTTTCCTTGCCGCTGCCCGGCCCGGTGCTGGGCATGCTGTTGCTCTTCATCACGCTGTGCCTGCGCAAGTCGGTGCCCGACACCATGAAGACGCATGTGCCGCGCTTCTTGTCGCATTTGTCCTTGCTGTTCATTCCCGCCGGGGGCGCGGTGCTGGCCTACAAGGACTTGCTGGCCGGCTATGGATGGCAGCTGCTGACGGTGCTGGCCCTGGCCACGGTGCTGACGCTGCTGGTGCCGGGCGCGGCGCTCAAGCTGCTGCTCTCGCGTCGTCGCGCGCATCATCATGAGGAGCAGACATGAACGCCGAAGCAGCGCTGGCCGTCATTCGCACATCGCCGCTCAGCGGCGTCTTTGTCACCTTGCTGGCCTACAAGCTGGCGGTACTGTTCAATCGTCGCTGTCACGGCCATCCATTGTCCAACCCTGTGCTGATCGGCGTGCTTTTGTTGCTGGCTTGGCTATTGTTGACCGGTACCAGCTATCATGACTACATGAAAGGCGGGCAGTTCATCCAGATGCTGCTGGGACCGGCCACGGTAGCGCTGGCGGTCCCCTTGTACAGCAATCTCTCGCGCCTCAAGCGCGCTGCCGGCCCGCTGGCGATCAGCATCGGTCTGGGTGGTTTGTGCGGCATTGCCAGCGCAGTGGGGCTGGCAATGTTGTTCGGCCTGCCGCATGAGGTGGTGATGTCTTTCACTACCCGCGCGGTGACCACGCCTATCGCCATGAGCGTGTCGCAGGGCGTGGGCGGGATACCCGAGCTGTCGGCCATGTTTGTCATCTTGTCCGGTATTTTCGGCGCCGTGATCGTGAAACCGTTGTTCAGCCTGATGGGGCTGGCGGACGACATGGTGCTGGGTGTGGCCACCGGCGTGTCCGCCCACGGCATCGGAACGGCGCGGGTGTTCCAGTTGTCGGAAACCGCAGGAGCGTTTTCCGGGCTGGCCATGGGCCTCAATGGCCTTCTTACCGCCGTACTGGTACCCTTGCTGGCTCCGCTTCTGCATTGAGCGGACGACACGCGCCTGACACATGGGGCGCGTAGTCTTGCCAGACTCCGGAGCGCGTTCGCGGCTCCGTCCGCGTCTTGCGCGCGCAGGCCGCTTCTGAGAGGCGGCTTGCTCCGCGACTGAAAACAAAGAATATCGGAGGGAATAATGGATCTGATTTTGTGGCGTCATGCCGAAGCCGAGGACGGATCTGACGATCTGGCCCGTGCATTGACCCGTCGTGGTCAGCAACAGGCCAGCCAGATGGCGGCCTGGTTGCGCCTGCGTCTGCCGCGCGACTATGTACTGCTGGCTTCCGAAGCCCGCCGCTCGCAACAGACAGCCGCTTTTTTGAGCAAGAGTTACGAAATAGCCCCGCAAATCAACCCGGACGCCTCTGTGGAGGAAGTGATGCAAGCCGTAGGTTGGCCGGACAACGACAAGACGGTGGTGCTGGTGGGCCATCAGCCCTATATCGGCCGGCTGTCGGCGCTGGTGCTGGCTGAGCAGCCGCTGTTGTGGAGCGTGAAGAAGGGCGCGGTGTGGTGGCTCAACCATCGCGTGCGGCACGATATCGAACAGGTGCGTCTGAAAGTGATGATGACGCCGGGCATGCTGACCAGCAACGACTGAGCGACAAAGTCTCTTTCATCAACCAACCCCCGTGGCGCGCAAGCGCGGCGGGGGTTGTCTTTTATCGGGATGCCGCAAAAAAAAGTGGGCTCCCGAAGGAGCCCTGATCAGCGGGTA
This sequence comes from uncultured Aquitalea sp., assembly GCF_945957525.1. GTDB lineage: Bacteria > Pseudomonadota > Gammaproteobacteria > Burkholderiales > Chromobacteriaceae > Aquitalea. Next base: position 32,735 of record NZ_CAMFLA010000003.1, read on the forward strand.
CCAAGCGGGCACTTAAGCCCTGAGAGAGAGTCTTGGTAAAGCTAGATTAAAAACAGCTTTCAAAAATATCAACAAATGACGGTTAGCTGACGGCGGATTCCAGCTGAGTCCGCAGCTTTTTCGCCACACTTACCATCGCAGTCAGCGCGGCTTCCACTTCGGGCCATTGGCGAGTCTTGAGACCGCAGTCCGGATTCACCCACAGTCGGCGGGCTGGAATCACTTCCAGCGCTTTTTCCAGCAGGCGGCTGATTTCGGCCTCGGAAGGAATGCGCGGGCTGTGGATGTCGTACACGCCGGGGCCGATGTCATTGGGGTAGCTGAAGCGGCCAAAGTCGCGCAGCAGTTCCATGTCGGAGCGCGAGGTTTCAATGGTGATCACGTCGGCGTCCAGCGCGGCGATCTGCGGCAGGATGTCGCCAAACTCCGAATAACACATATGGGTGTGGATCTGGGTGGCGTCGTCCACCTTCCAGCTGGTAAGGCGGAAAGCCTCGCCGGCCCAGGCCAGGTAGTCGGCTTGTTGCGATGTCTTGAGCGGCAGCCCCTCGCGGATGGCCGGTTCGTCGATCTGGATAACGCGGATGCCGGCGTTTTCCAGGTCCAGCACTTCCTCGTTCAAGGCCAGCGCGATCTGGCGGCACACTTCGCGGCGCGGCAGGTCGTCGCGCACGAAACTCCATTGCAGGATAGTGACCGGCCCGGTGAGCATGCCTTTTACCGGTCTGTCGGTGAGGCTTTGCGCATACACGGCCCAGCCGACGGTCATCGGCTGCGGGCGCGCCACGTCGCCATAGATGATGGGCGGCTTGACGCAGCGGCTGCCATAGCTTTGCACCCAGCCGAAGCGGGTGAAGATGAAGCCGTCCAGCTGTTCGCCGAAGTATTCCACCATGTCGTTGCGCTCGGCCTCGCCGTGGACCAGTACGTCGATGTCCAGCGCTTCCTGGCGGCGGATGGCCAGTTCGATTTCTTCGCGCATGGCCTGCTCGTAGGCCGCCGGCGTCAGTTCGTCCTGTTTGAAGGCGGCCCGGGCCTTGCGAATGGCCGCCGTTTGCGGGAAGGAACCGATGCTGGTGGTGGGCAGCAAGGGCAGATTCAGCCAGGCTTGTTGTGCGGCGATGCGCTCTGCGAAAGGGCTGTGGCGCTGATCGGCGTCCGCCGGCAGCGAAGCCAGGCGCTGCAGTACCGCCGGCTTGTGGATGCGCGGGCTGGCGCGGCGCTGGTCGCGGGCGAAGTCGCTGCCCACCAGCTCGTTGGCGATGCTGGCGCGGCCTTGCGTCAGACCGCGCTGCAGCAGCTTGAGCTCGTTGAGTTTTTGCACGGCAAAGGCCAGCCAGGGGCGCACATCGGCATCCAGCGAGGTTTCCGCCGCCAGATCAAACGGGCTGTGCAACAAGGAGCAACTGGCGGACAGCCACAGGTTATCGCCCAGCGCGGCGCACAGCGGCTCCAGCTTGTCGAGGCTGGCGGAGAGGTCGTGACGCCAGACATTGCGGCCATCCACCACGCCGGCGGAGAGAATCTTGCCGGCGGGCCACGCTTCGGCAAACGTGGCCAGCTGCTCCGGCGCGCGGGCCAGGTCCAGATGCAGGCCTGCCACCGGCAGTGCCTTGAGCAGGGCGGCGTGCTCCGCTACGCTGCCGAAGTAAGTGGAGAGCAGCACTTTCAGCGGCGCGCCGCTCAGTGTTTCGTAAGCCGGGGCATAGGCCGCCAGCCAGGCGGCCGGCAGATCCAGCGCCAGCGCCGGTTCGTCCAGTTGCACCCATTCCACCCCCTGTTGCGCCAGTGCTCCCAGCAGTTCCGCGTAGCAGGCAAGCAGGGCGGGCAGCAGGCTCAGGCGGTCGAAGTCGCCGCCCTTGGTCTTGCCCAGCCACAGCAGCGTAAGCGGACCCACCAGCACCGGTTTGGCCTTGATGCCCAGAGCGCGGGCTTCGGCCAACTGCGCCAGCAGCGGGGCCGGGTTGGGGCTGAAGCGGGTATTCGCCTCCCACTCCGGCACCAGGTAGTGGTAGTTGGTATCGAACCACTTGGTCATTTCCAGTGCGGGCTGCTGGTGGTTGCCGCGCGCCAGTTCAAAGTAGCGGGCGGTGGTGAGCGTGGCGGCGTCGAAACCGAAGCGGGACGGGATGGCCCCCACCAGAATCTGGGCGTCCAGCACATGGTCGTACAGCGAGAAGTCACCCACCGGGGACAATGCCACGCCGGCGCCTTTTTGCAGCAGCCAGTGGCGTTGGCGCAGTTCGCGCGCGCCCTGCAGCAGGGCGGTCTCGTCAATGTCGTGCTTCCAGTAGCTTTCCAGCAGGAATTTCAGTTCACGTTTGGCGCCGATGCGGGGAAAGCCGGCGAGATGCAGAGTGGTCATGCGGAAGGCTCCTTGTCGAAAATCTTGAGTACAAGCATCCGTCATGCTGGTGTATGATTCAAACGCATTATTTTTGTATTTTGCATGAATTAAATTAATGAGGTGAGTGATGCTGGAGTTGCGTCATCTGAAAACCCTGATCGCGCTATCGGAAACCGGCAGCGTGTCGCTGGCGGCGGAACGGGTGTTTCTGACTCAGTCCGCCTTGTCCCACCAGCTCAAACAATTGGAGGCGCATTACCAGCAGCCGTTGTTTGAGCGCAAAAGCCAGCCGCTGCGGTTTACGCCGGCTGGCGAGCGGCTGTTGGCGCTGGCTCGCGACGTGCTGTCGCGGGTGGCGTCGGCGGAGCGGGATGTGGCGCGCATCCGCCAGGGCGAGGCGGGCGAGCTGAGGGTGGCGGTGGAATGCCACACCTGCTTTGACTGGCTGATGCCGGCCATGGACACCTTCCGCCAGCATTGGCCGGCGGTGGAGCTGGACATCGTTTCCGGGTTTCATGCCGACCCGGTCAGCTTGCTGCTGACCCGTCGGGCGGATCTGGCCATCGTGTCGGAAGTGGAGGAACAGGCTGGCGTGGCGCACAGCCCCTTGTTTGCCTACGAGATGGTGGGCATCGTGGCGCGCGACCATCCGCTGTCGGAAAAGCCGGTGTGGCGGGCGGAGGATTTCGCCGGCGAGACGCTGATTCATTACCCGGTGCCGGACGACATGCTGGATTTGTGGCGCAAGCTGTTGAAGCCGGCCGGCGTGCAGCCGGCGCGGCGCACCAGTGAGCTGACGGTGGCCATCATCCAGTTGGTGGCCAGCCGTCGCGGCGTGGCGGCCTTGCCGTTCTGGGCGGTGAAGCCCTACCTGGAGCGCGGTTACGTGGTGGCGCGGCGCTTGGGAGAGGAGGGGTTGACCAGCGAGCTTTACGCCGCCCTGCGCGAGGATGACGCGGAGTTGGCCTTCATGCAGGATTTTCTCGCCACGGTACGGGAGCGCAGTTTTGCCACACTGCCGGGGCTGTCGGTGCTGGAGGGCTGATGCGCCATTGCCGGGTTTCCGCACTTTAGTACGGCGGGGTGGCGATAAACGGGCGGCGGACGCGACAGGGGGCCGCGTCCGCCTGATGAAAGGCGGTGATTACGCCTCGTCGTGATGCTCCATGCCCAGCTCCTGAATCTTGCGGGTGAGGGTGTTGCGCCCCCAACCCAGCAAGTGCGCGGCCTCCACCTTACGGCCGCCGGTATGAGCCAGGCCGCTGCGGATGCAGCACTCTTCAAAGCGGCGGGTGAGGTCGTCGATGATGCCCACTTCGCCGGCGCGCAGGCGGCGGCTGACCTCTTCGGCCAACCCCAGTGTCCAGTCGAAACCACCGTGGCCGTGAGGGGGGCTGGCCGCCTGGCCGGCGGGCGCGCTGGCCGCTTCGCCCACGGTAAGGGCGGAGGCTTCCGGGTCGCGCAGGTCGCTGGGCAGGTCTACCACCTCCACCAGCTGGCCGGGGGCCATGACGGTAATCCACTGGCAGAGGTTTTCCAGTTCACGCACGTTGCCGGTAAAGCTGTGCTGGCGAATCATCTCCATCGCCGCTTCGGTCAGGCGCTTGGGTTCCACGCCCAGACTGGCCGCGCTTCGGGCGAGAAAGTGGCGCGTCAGCAAGGGAATGTCTTCGCGACGCTCGCGCAGCGGCGGCAGACGCAGGCGGATCACGTTGAGGCGGTGGAACAGGTCTTCGCGGAACAGCCCGCGCTTGACCCGGTCTTCCAGATTCTGGTGCGTGGCGGCGATCACGCGCACATTGGCCTTGATCGGCACGTGGCCGCCCACGCGATAGAAATGGCCGTCGGACAGGACGCGCAGCAGGCGGGTTTGCAGCTCGGTGGGCATGTCGCCGATTTCATCGAGAAACAGGGTGCCGCCCTCGGCTTCCTCAAAGCGGCCGCGCCGGGTGGCCAGCGCGCCGGTAAAGGCGCCCTTTTCATGGCCGAACAGTTCCGACTCCAGCAAATCCTTTGGGATGGCGGCGGTGTTGAGCGCGATGAAGGGCTTGCCGGCGCGCACGGAGTGGCGGTGCAGCGCCTCGGCCACCCGTTCCTTGCCGGTGCCGGACTCGCCGGTGATCATCACGGTGACGTTGGATTGCGACAGCCGGCCGATGGCGCGGAACACGTCCTGCATGGCCGGGGCCTGGCCCAACAGCACCGGCATGGCCTCCGGGCCGTCTTCCGGCAGTGCTGCGCTGGCGCTTTCGGCCAACGCGCGTTCGATCAGCTGCACCGCCTGATCCACATCGAAAGGCTTGGGCAGATACTCGAAGGCGCCGCCCTGGAAAGCCGCCACGGCGGAGTCCAGATCGGAATGCGCGGTCATGATGATGACCGGCATTTGCGGGTGATCTTCCTTCACCTTGGCCAGAAACTTCAGCCCGTCGGTGCCCGGCATGCGGATATCGGAAATGATGACGCGGGGCGCGTGGTCGTACAGCGCGTTCAGGGCGTCGTCGGCGCTGGAAAAACTGTCGAAAGCGATGCCGCTGCGTCCGAGCGCTTTCTCCAGCACCCAGCGGATGGCCTTGTCGTCATCGATGATCCAGACCGGATTGTTCATTGCTGACCCCTCATATCGTGGTTATGGTCCGCTCAGGCTTCGTGGCTGAACGGCAGCAGGACGGTGAAGCAGGTTTGTCCGGGCCGGGACTCGAACTCGATGCTGCCGCCATGCTGATGGACATAAGCCTGGACCAGTGTCAGTCCCAGGCCGGTGCCCTCCGCCCGTCCGGTGACGAGCGGATAAAAAATGTGATCCTTGATCTCGTCCGGGATGCCCGGGCCGTCATCGATGATTTGCAATTTCAGTGCCAGCATGTGGCGCTTGCGCGCCAGCGTCACTTGCCGGGCCACGCGGGTGCGCAGGGTGATGCTGCCCTTGGCCTTCATCGCCTGAACGGCGTTTTTCACCAGATTGAGCACCACCTGGATCAACTGCTCCTTGTCGGCCACCATTTGCGGCAAGCTGGTGTCGTAGTCGCGCCAGATGACGAGACCATGCGGATATTCGGCCAGCACCACGCTGCGCACCCGTTCCAGCACCTCATGGATATTGATCTCGCTGCGCACATGGCGGCGATGCGGGGCCAGCAGGCGGTCCACCAGCGATTGCAGCCGCAACGCCTCTTCCTGGATTACCGCCGTGTATTCCTTCAGGTCCGGCCTTTCGGCCAACTCGTGTTCCAGCAGTTGCGCCGCGCCGCGAATGCCGCCCAGCGGATTCTTGATTTCGTGCGCCAGATTGCGGATCAGCTCGCGATTGGCCTGTTGCTGCAGAAGCAGGCGCTCTTCGTTGGCGATTTTCAGCTGTTGGTCCAGCGGGCGCAGCTCCACCAGCGCCAGCTGGCTTTCTGCGTCCACCGGGGTAACCGATAGCGCGATGTGCAGCGGCTGCTCACTATGCTGCGCGCGCAGTTCGAGATCATGCTCGATATAGCTGGAGCTGTGCTGCAGGGCCGTGGTCAGCGCCTGACGCAGGGCGGGGCTGTCTTCAAACAGCTCGAACAGGGTGTGCCGCAGCAGCTCGCGCCGGCCTATGGCCAGCAGGTTTTCACAAGCGGGGTTGGCGAATTCGAGCGTACCGTCGGCCCGGGTGATCAGCACCGGGGTGTCCAACAGTTCCAGACCGGCAAAGCTGGGGGTATTCATGGGACTCCGCAAGCAGTGGTTGCCTGATGCCAGTAGCAATAAGCAGGCCATGTTTCATGCCGCGAAATGCGGCACGGTGCTGATAGTATGCACCATTATGGTGCTTTATCGGTGGTGGGGAGGTCTGCCTGCCGATGCGATGTCGGGATGCGGCTATCCGGCGCACGCAGTCCGTGGCGGGGCGGCCAGATATCAAGGAGAGGGTGGGGAAGAAAAGCTTGGGCCGCGCTGGCGGAAACGAAAAGACGAGCCGGCGCGAGCGCGCAGCAATAACGGGGAAATGCCTGGAGCGGCTAACAAAATCAGTATCGCGGCTGACGCAAGGAGCATCAACGCAGGCCGTACTGGGGTACGGCAAGGAGGCGTAACGCAGCGTCAGGGGTGTGATGCTGTTCTTACTGTGCTGCCTGCCCCAGTTCCTTGGTCAGTGCATCGATATTCTTCTGGCGATCGGTGACGGCGTCTTTCAGCTTCTGCACACGGTCGAGATATTTTTGATAATTGCGGGTTTCATCGCCGTTGCGGGTGGCGGCGCCGTCGGTATAGGCCTTCTGCGCATCAGCCAGCGCCTTGCGTTCGTTGGCCAGTTCCTGCTCCAGAATCTTGCGGCGGCCGTCATCGCGCTGGCGCTGTGTGCCGGGTGCGACGCTGGGGTAACCATCCGGGCTGGAGGATGCAGCGGATTTGGCCGCGGACGCGCCCTTCACCTTGCCGTTGTAGGTGGACAGTTGTGGCAGCTTCATGGCCTTGGCGTTGGATGCCTTGCCGGGCGGCACGTTGGTGAACGTGACGTTGCCGTTCTCGTCCACGATCTTGTAGACGGTGTCGGCATGGGCCGCCGCGAAGCTCAGCAACAGGCAGAAAGCAAGGGTTTTCATGATCGTCCGGTCTGGTAGGGCGGAGGTAGGCTGTTTCAGCAATGATAAGCAAAAAGCGGTCATCCCGTCAGGGAAGATGGTAATCCGGCCATTGCATCGGGACAAGGCAAAAAAAGACGGCAGCCTTGGCTGCCGTCCGGTTCCTGTCGTGTCCTGTTTATGATTACAGGCTGTAGTACATCGCGAATTCCACCGGGTGGGTGGTCATGCGGGTCAGGTTCACTTCCTGCATCTTCAGTTCGATGTAGGCGTCGATCCAGTCATTGGAGAACACGCCGCCGCGGGTCAGGAACTCGCGGTCCGCGTCCAGGGCCGCCAGAGCTTCGTCCAGGCTGGCGCAGACGGTCGGGATCAGCTTGTCTTCTTCCGGCGGCAGATCGTACAGATTCTTGTCGGAAGCATCGCCCGGGTGGATCTTGTTCTGGATGCCGTCCAGGCCGGCCATCAGCAGCGCGGAGAAGCACAGGTACGGGTTGGCCAGCGGATCCGGGAAGCGGGCTTCGATACGACGGGCCTTCGGATTGGCCACGTGCGGAATACGGATCGAGGCGGAACGGTTCTTGGCGGAGTAGGCCAGTTTCACCGGAGCTTCGTAGTGCGGAACCAGTCGCTTGTAGGAGTTGGTGCCCGGGTTGGTGATGGCGTTCAGCGCCTTGGCGTGCTTGATGATGCCGCCGATGTAGTACAGGGCGGTTTCAGACAGGCCGGCGTAGCCGTCGCCTGCGAACAGGTTCTTGCCGTCTTTCCAGATGGACTGGTGAACGTGCATGCCGGAGCCGTTATCGCCAACGATGGGCTTGGGCATGAAGGTGGCGGTTTTGCCGTAGCTGTGCGCCACGTTCTGCACCACATACTTCAGGATCTGGGTCCAGTCGGCGCGCTGGGTCAGCGTGCTGAACTTGGTGCCGATTTCCATTTGGCCGGCGGTGGCCACTTCGTGGTGGTGCACTTCAACCGGCACGCCCAGTTCTTCCAGCAGCAGCACCATGGCGGAGCGCAGGTCTTGTGCGGAGTCGACCGGCGGAACCGGGAAGTAGCCGCCCTTGATACCCGGACGGTGACCGGTGTTGCCGCCTTCGAATTCTTCAGCGGAAGCCCAAGCGCCTTCTTCGGATTTGATCTTCACGAAGCAGCCGGACATGTCGGTGCCCCAGGTGATGCTGTCGAACACGAAGAATTCCGGTTCCGGGCCGAAGAAAGCGGTGTCGCCCACACCGGAAGCCTTCAGATAGGCTTCAGCGCGCTTGGCGATGGAGCGCGGGTCGCGGTCGTAGCCCTTGCCGTCGGCCGGGTCGATCACGTCACAGCTCATGAATACGGTCGGTTCGTCGAAGAACGGATCGATCTTGGCGGTGGCCGGGTCGGCCATCAGCAGCATGTCGGAAGCCTGAATGCCTTTCCAGCCGGCGATGGAGGAGCCATCGAAAGCGTGGCCGCGTTCGAACCACTCGTCGGCGTCTTCCAGCAGAACGTGAGCCGGGATGGTCACGTGCTGTTCCTTGCCGCGAGTGTCGGTGAAGCGCAGGTCTACGAACTTGACGTCGTTTTCTTGAATCAGCTTGACTACGTCTGCTACCGCCATGAGTGTTCTCCTAAAGGCAACGTGCATCAAAAGCAATGATTGCTTGATATAAGATGGTACGCCTCGATTAAGCATGAAGCGTGCCAGCTTGTAAATCCTTGATAAGCCATTGTGTCACACCGGTGGCGACGAAACCAGCCGCTTTGCTTGCACCAAAATGGATCAATGCGCCAAGTTGGTGCGCTCTGTTGGTGCATGAGTGAATTTGCGCCATCCCGGGGTGGGGCTGATAATGCCCCAATCAACTTTGCCAGCGATACTTTACAAGGAATGGACAGCATGCAAACTTCCGCCGACATCCTCAATGCCGCCGCGCTGCGTGCGCAGTCCGCGCAACTGCCTTACGCCGGCGCGATGACGCCGCAAGAAGCCTGGCGTCTCGTGGAGACGCTGACTGACGCTGTGCTGGTGGATGTGCGTTCCGCCGCGGAATGGCAGTTTGTCGGGTTTGTGCCGAGCGGTCTGCGCATCGAATGGAAAACCTGGCCCGGCATGGCGCCCAATCCGCAATTCATCGCGCAGTTGACGGCGCAGGCGGGCAAAGAACAAACGTTGCTGTTCCTTTGCCGTTCCGGCGCGCGTTCCGACGAGGCTGCGCGAGCGGCGGCGGCGGCGGGCTATAAGCGCGCCTACAACGTGCTGGAAGGCTTTGAAGGCGACAAGAATGCCGAGGAGCATCGCGGCTTGCTGACGGGCTGGAAAGCCCGCGGCTTGCCCTGGGTGCAGGGCTGAGCGTCGCCGCTTGCTGTCATGACAGCTTTATTGACCGGTTGATGTTTATGACAATTAACGGCAAAGTGCTGTCTCAGCAGAAGTTTCGCTGTGTGCGAAAGAATTACAGGAAATAGAAGAAAGCTGAACATGAGCAACCGTTACGCCGTCATCGGCAATCCCGTCTCCCATAGCCAGTCGCCGTTCATCCATAGCGAGTTCGCCCGCGCCACCAATCAGGACATCGCCTACGAAAAGCTGTTTGCCGAAGTGGGCAAGTTCAACGAAGTGGTCAGCGAGTTCGTCCGTGCCGGCGGTCTGGGCCTCAACGTGACCCTGCCGTTCAAGGGCGACGCCTACAAGTTTGCTCATGAAGTGACCGAACGCGCCCGCGCCGCCGAGGCGGTGAATACCCTGACCTTCCGCGACGGCAAAGTGTTCGGCGACAACACCGACGGCGTTGGTCTGGTGCGCGACATCGTCGACAACCTGGACTTCCCCATCGCCGGCCATCACGTGCTGATCCTGGGCGCGGGCGGCGCAGTGCGCGGCGTGCTGGAACCCATTCTCGAGCAGAAGCCGGCCAGCGTCACCATCGCCAACCGCACGCTGATCAAGGCTGAGTCCATTGCCCACCACTTCAAGCCCTGGGGCGAAGTGGGCGCTTGCGGCTACGAACAGCTGAAGGGCCGCACTTTCGACATCATCATCAACGGCACCTCCACCAGTCTCAACAATGAGCTGCCGCCGCTGCCGGAGGGTGTATTCACCGCCCGCACGCTGGCGTACGACATGGTGTACAGCAAGGGTCTGACCCCTTTCCTCAAGCGCGCGCAGGCGGAAAACGCCGGCATGCTGGCCGATGGTCTCGGCATGCTGGTGGAACAGGCGGCCGAGTCCTTCCACATCTGGCGCGGCGTCCAGCCCGACACCCGCAAGGTGACCAATATGCTCAGGGAAGTGCTGGCCTGATCGATGCGCCTTTTCTTGAAGATTCTGGCGGCCCTCGCGGCCGCCATTCTGCTGTATAACCTCTGGATTTTCGGCCATATCGTCTACTGGCGCGATCATAATCCGGAGGCCAGCGCTTTCATGAACGAACAGTTGGCCAAACTGCAGGAGGATGACCCGGAGGCCGAGTTGCGGCAAAAGTGGGTGCCTTACAGTCAGATTTCGCCCAACCTCAAGCGGGCGCTGATTGCCGCCGAGGACGCCAAGTTCGCCGATCACGAAGGGTTCGACTGGGACGGCATCGAAGCGGCATTCGAAAAAAACCTCAAGCAAGGACGCATTGTTGCTGGTGGCTCCACCATCAGTCAGCAACTGGCCAAGAATCTTTTCCTCTCCAGCAAAAAAACGCCCTGGCGCAAGCTGGAGGAGGCCGCCATTACGGTGATGCTGGAAAAAACCATGGACAAGCGCCGCATCTTCGAGATCTATCTCAATGTGATCGAGTGGGGCAACGGCGTATTCGGCGCAGAGGCGGCGGCCCGTTATTACTTCCGCACCAGCGCCGCCAGACTGTCGTCCGGGCAAGCCGCCAAGCTGGCCGCCATGGTGCCCAATCCGCGTTATTACGATGAGCATCGCAACGCACCCGGCCTGATGAAGAAAACCCGCATCATCCAGCGGCGCATGGCGTACGCTGATCTTCCCTGAAACACACCGGACAGGGCGGCCTGTGGCTGCCCTGTCCGGGCCCGTGTTACAATCCCCCTCCTGATTTTCACTCACCGCGCCTTGCCTGGCGCGGCATTTCAATGGACTTGCCCAGTTACCCTGTAACGGCCCGTTACCCCATTCACCCATAATTTCCGTCGCCGGACTCCGCCTGCAGGCAAGCCGCGACGGCAGGAGTCGTGTTTGACGGTCATCGACAGCATTCCGACCACAGACAGGTTGGCCGAAAGCCTCACCGAGGTTCAGCGGCTGATCGACGCATACCGCGAGCAGCCTGAGCCGCCCGCGGACGATGAGGAACAAAGCCGCGGCTATGTCGACGTGCTGGACGCCTTGCGCCTGCGCGTCGACTCTCTGCATCCGGCCGATCTGGCCGCCATTCTGGAGGCCTTGCCGCTGGACGATCGTACGCTGGTATGGGGGCTGACGCGCGGTTCGCGCGACGGCGCCATCCTGCTGGAGGTGTCCGATGCGGTGCGGGAAAGCCTGATCGAGGCGATGAGCCCGGACGAGCTGGTGGCTGCGGTCAGCCAGCTGGATACGGAGGAGCTGGCCGATCTCGCGCCCGATCTGCCGCGGCAGGTGGTGTACGAGGTCATGGCGGAACTGGACGAGCAGCAGCGCACCCAGTTGATGTCCGCCCTTTCCTATGAAGAGGGTACTGTCGGCGCGCTGATGGACTTTGATCTGGTGCGCATCCGCGCCGACGTCAGTTGCGAAGTGGTGCTGCGCTACCTGCGCCGGTTTGACGAGTTGCCGGAGCAAACCGACAAGATTTTCGTGATGGATGAACACAGCCGGCTTTGCGGCGTGTTGCCTTTGCGGGCTCTGCTGGTGGCTGATCCGGATGCGCTGGTGACGGACATCATGGCTACGGAGGTGGTGTCCTTCCGCCCGGAAGAGGAGGCGGTGGACGCCGCGCAGGCATTCGAGCGCTACGACCTGGTCACCGCGCCGGTGGTGGACGCGCGCGGCGCGCTGATCGGCCGTCTGACCGTGAACGACATGCTGGATGTGGTGCGCGAGGAGTCGGACACTGAGGTACTGAATCTGGCGGGTTTGAAGGAAGAGGAAGACCTGTTTGCGCCGGTGATCGACTCGGTAAAGAACCGCTGGGCCTGGCTTGCCATCAATTTGTGCACTGCTTTTGTCGCTTCGCGCGTCATCGGCGTGTTTGAAACCTCTATCTCGCAACTGGTAGCGCTGGCCGCGCTGATGCCCATCGTCGCCGGTATTGGCGGCAACTCGGGGAATCAGACCATCACCATGATCGTGCGCGCGCTGGCCATGGGACAGATGCAGGTCTCCCAGGCCTGGCGTTTGTGGCGCAAGGAATTGGGCGTCAGCATCATCAACGGTCTGGTGTGGGGCTCCGTCATTGGCGCCATCGCCTGGTGGCTGTACGGTAATGCCGCGCTGGGGATGGTAATGCTGGCCGCCATGACGCTGAACCTGATGCTGGCTTCCACCATGGGGGTGCTGATTCCTACCATGATGCAGAAGCTGGGCAAGGACCCGGCGCTGGGCTCCAGTGTGCTGATTACCGCCTGCACCGATTCCGGCGGTTTTTTCATTTTTCTTGGCCTTGCCACCTTGTTCCTGCTTTGAACCATGCTGACCCTTGACGCGGCCTTGCGCCATTATCCGCTGCCCAGACTGGAGGCCCGCATGCTGTTGCAGCACGCGGTTGCCGGTTTGAGTCATGCCCGCATCATCGCAGACCCGGATTTGACGCTCTCGGAGACGCAGTCTGCCTGTTTTTGCGCGCTGGCAGAGCGCCGCCTGGCTGGTGAGCCCATGGCTTATCTGATTGGCGAGCGGGAGTTCTTCGGCCGACCTTTCCGCGTCACGCCCGCCGTGCTGATACCGCGCCCCGAGACCGAACATCTGGTGGAAACCGCGTTGGCGCGCCTTGGCGGCGGGCCTGCGCAGGTGGTGGACCTTGGCACCGGCAGCGGAGCCATCGCCGTGACGCTTGCTTTGGAAGCGCCGGCCTGGCGGGTGTCGGCAGTGGACCTCTCCGCCGAGGCGCTGGCCGTGGCCTGCGGCAATGCTGAGGCGCTGGGCGCCGACGTGGCCTTCCACCAAGGCAGCTGGTACGCCCCGTTGGCCGAAGCCTGCTTTGATCTCATTGCTTCCAATCCACCCTACATCCGTCACGACGACCACCATCTGGGCGAGGGCGATGTTCGCTTCGAGCCGCGCATGGCGCTGACGGATGAAGCCGATGGGTTGGATTGCCTGCGCGAGATCGCCGGCGGCGCGCCGTCCCGGCTGCGGCCGGGCGGTTGGCTGATGGTAGAGCATGGCTATGATCAGGGCCCTGCGGTACGCGAGCTGTTTCTGGCGACAGGGCTGAGCGAGGTGGAAACCGTGCTGGATCTGGCCGGCCTCGATCGCATCACCGTTGGCCGAAAGCCGCTGGCTGATGCCGCGCCTTGATATCGCTCGCCTGCTTGGTTATTGGCCTGCGGCCATACTGGCGCTGTTGGCGATCGGTATCGGCTTGGCCGGCCTGAACGCGTCCTTGTTTCTGGCTGCGCACGAGGCTGCCCGCGCCCTGCCGGCTGCCGTGTGGCGCCTGGTCAGCGTTTTCGGCGACTGGCAAACCATCCTCACGCTCACGCTGGCTTTGTCCTGGCGCTATCCGGCGCAAGCGCCCGGCATGATGGCGGCTTGCGCCTCCGGCATTCTGTTGGCCATTGTGCTGAAAGCCGGTTTCGCCGTGCCGCGCCCGCCTTTGGTTTTGCCCGCGGGCAAGGTGATCTTGCTCGATGGTTTGCCGAAGAACGGCTCTTTCCCCTCTGGTCATGCCATGGCTGCGACTACGCTGGCGGTGATGATCTGGCATGGCGCCGGCAAGAGCGCGGCGCTGGGCGGCATGCTTGCGCTGGGGGTTGGGCTGGTGATGTTGTCGCGACTGGCCATCGGCGTGCATTGGCCGCTGGATGTGCTGGCGGGGGCTGCACTGGGCTACGCCGTGAGTCGCTGGGCAATGATGGCGAACAAGTCGGCAGTCTGCTTGCTGGGGCGATTGGAATGGGTGCAAACGGCGGCCTTGCTGGCCTTGGCGGCGGGGCTGGCTCGCTGGGCATTGCGGCCGGCTTTACACGAAGAGTACTGGGTCAGAATGAGCATCGGCGCCATCGTGTTGCTGGCGGGTGCCAGCCGATGGCGCCGACGGCGCGCTTGACGGCCCTGTGGGCCGTTAGTGCGGCTTAGTGGTGATGGCCATGCTCGCCGTGAGCGTGACCATGAGTGATTTCATCAGCGGTGGCGGCGCGAACTTCCACCACTTTGGCCACGAAGCGGATGTTCAGACCGGCCAGCGGGTGGTTGGCGTCAACCACGGCCTTGCCGTCGGCGATGTCGGTCACGCGGAACAGCAATACGTCGCCGGTTTCCGGATCATCGGCTTCGAACATCATGCCCACTTCGACATCGGCCGGGAAAACGTCCAGCGGCTCAACGCGGATCAGTTCTTCTTCCGGGTCGCCGAAAGCGTCGTCGGAAGTCATTTTCACGTCCACGGATTCGCCAACGGCTTTGCCTTGCAGGGCTTCTTCCACCAGCGGGAAAATGCCGTCGTAGCCGCCGTGCAGGTAGCTGATCGGTTCTTCGGTCTTGTCGAGGAGTTTGTTGTCCGCGTCAAACATCTCGTAGTGGAGAGTAACAACAGTATCTTTGGCAATTTGCATCGGGGATTGTCCGGGATGAGATGAAAAATCTTGACAGGGACGGAGCACAGGGTGTTCCTTCGGCTGCAAGTAGCAATCGCGGCGTGACCGCATCAACGTATTGTAAACCATAGAAGGGCGCATCAGCCCGTTAAACTGCCATGAAACCGCTTACCCTGCTGGGGGGGCTGACCCCCGAACAATTCCTGCAAGACTACTGGCATAAAAAGCCTTTTCTTATTCGCGGCGCTGTCTCCGATGTGGGACCGCACGTCGATTTCAAGTGGCTGTCGGAACTGGCCATGCGCGAAGACGCCGAGTCTCGCCTGATCGAAAACCGCAACGGTCGCTGGCATTTGGAGCGAGGCCCGTTCCGGCCGGCGCGCTTCCGCAAGCTGGGCGAAACCGATTGGACCATCCTGGTGCAAGGCGTAAACCAGCATCTGCCGCATATCGATGAATTGCTGTGGCGTTTCAATTTCATTCCCTATGCGCGGCTTGATGACCTGATGATCAGCTACGCGCCCCCCGGCGGCACGGTTGGCCCGCACTTCGACGCGTACGATGTGTTCCTGCTGCAGGTGGGTGGCAAGAAGCGCTGGCAGATTTCCTCCCAGAACGACGACGACTTCATCGAGGATGCGCCGATCCGGGTGCTGAAAGATTTCCGCGTTGAGGAAGAGTACGTGCTTGAACACGGCGACATGCTCTATCTGCCGCCCAAGTGCGCTCACTACGGCGTGGCGCTGGAGCCGGGCATGACTTACTCGATCGGCTTCCGCGCGCCGCCGGTGCAGGAACTGGCTACCCAGTTCCTGGTGTATCTGCAAGACCGCCTGTGCCTGGATGGCGTATACGCCGATCCCGACCTGAAGCTGCAGAACGATCCGGCGCGCATCGGTGACGAGATGATCGACAAGGTCACCGACATGCTGAAGGGCATTAGCTGGGATCGCGATACGGTAAGCGACTTCCTCGGTCATTACCTGACCGAGCCGAAGCCGCATGTCTTCTATGACGCGCCGGATGATGAGCTGGACGAAGAGGAGTTTGCCGAAGCGCTTGCCGAGGGGGGGGTAGTGCTTGATCTCAAAAGCCTGATCCTGTTCCGCGACGGCATGTTCTATTGCAATGGCGAAATTCTCGAAACCGAACCGGACGATGTTGCTCTATGGCAACAATTCGCCAATACCCGCAAGCTGTCGTCAGGTGACATTTCCGCGTCGATATTGGGTACGCTGTATGACGGATACACTGCTGGATATTGGCATCCGGCCAAGTCTGTAGCAAAATAGCCACATCAGTTGTTCAAATGTAGTCACGGTAAGGATTGCATACGGGCTGAAATAGCGTTGAAACGCTTATTCCGGCTCGTGTGCTGCACTGCAGAACAGATTGTGGACTAGCTTGCTTTTTTTGGACGCTAGCCCACTACACAGCAATTTTTTTCGTGATACAATTTGCGCACTGAAAGAATTTCAGTCGCCCAGTTGTTGCTCTGAAACGCTTGGGCGATTAAATTGACGTCTTGTTAACTTATCTTTAAAGGTCAAGAAAAAATGAAACAGTCGCTCCTCGTTGCTGCCCTGCTGGCCGTTGCCCTGTCCGCTTGCGGTAAGAAAGAAGAAGCTCCGGCTGCTGACGCTTCCGCTCCGGCTGTTGAGGCTTCCGCTCCGGCCGCTTCCGCTCCGGCTGCTGACGCTTCCGCTCCGGCTGCTGACGCTTCCGCTCCGGCTGCTGACGCTTCCGCTCCGGCTGCTTCCGCTGCTCAGTAATTCATTACTGTTGCAAGCAATAAAAACCGGCTTCGGCCGGTTTTTTATTGTCTGGCGTTTGCGCACGCTCTCTGCTGTTGATTGTTGATGAGAAGCGCCGACAATAAAAAAGCCCGCATGCGCGGGCTTTTTCGTTTTGCAGTCGACCCTTACTGGAGTTCGATCTGCAGTTTGGCAAGCACTGCTTTGGCGAAGCTGTCGTTGAGCTGCTTGCCTTGCTTGTCTTGCACGGCCAGCGTGGACTGGCCATTGGCTTGTTCTTTGACCACGATGCGGTATTCCGGCTCGGTGGCTTTCGGCAAACCATTCTTGCTGTCGCTGCTCTTCCAGAAGGCGAGGCCGGACCAGAAACTGCCGCCATCTTCCTTCTCGGTTTCGCTCTTGGCCGGCTTCACGAAGTAGATGCCTTGCGAGCGATCGCGATCATTGACTACCAGGCCGATGCGATCCAGCGCCAGGCCAACGCGGCGCCATGCGCGGTCGAAGCTGTCGTTGATGTTCAGCTTGCCGTCCACGATCGGATCCTGGGCCTTGGCCGGAGCAACCGAAGCCTTGGCCAGCGCCTCCTTGGCTTTCTCTTCGGAGATGCCCAAGCGAATCATGAAGCGACCCAGCAACTCGGCTTCCAACTGCGGATCAACCGGGCGAGGCTGCCACATGGTGTCGGACTTGCCTTCGTTGATGTAAGTCTCGTACAGACCGCGGTGCGAGAAGTATACCTCGGTGCCGTTGGCGGTTTTTTCCAGACGGATGCGGAACTTGTCGCGCTCCGGGGTGGAATAGACGCTGCCCAGGCCCACGGTTTCCATTAGCTTGCGTACGCCGTCGGCGGGTAGCTTGGCGCGGTTTTCCGCCCAGTCGGTTTCCATGATGCCAAGGTCGGGTTCTTCGGTCTTGATGACGAAACCGTTTTCCTGCCAGAAGGCTTTGAGTACCGGCCACAGCTCTTCCGGATTCTTACCGTTCACTACCAGCCAGCGCTGGGTGCCGGCGCGCTCCATGTTGACGTTGCCAAGCTGGCTCAGCGCCACATCGCCGCTGCTGGCGGCTTGGGCGGGTACGGCCTGTTTCTGGCCGTTCACTTCCATTGCGGAGCTGCTGCCCTGTGGAATGGTGTACTTGTTGCGGATATCCGGTGCGGTCAGATCCGGTGGGACTTCCAGCGAGTTGGCGATCTTGGGGGCGTCGGTTTTGTAATCCAGCTTTTTTTCCAGCGGATTGGAAGTGCTGCAGCCGGCAAGGATGCCGGTGGCCAGCAGAATCGCGACGGGCGCGCTTCGTTTCATGCTTGCTCCCTATTGTGCAGGGGTTAGATAAGTTCCGCCTGCTTCATGGCGCTGTTCAATACAGGCGCCAGGCTGTCGGACATGGTGTGCAGCGGCAGACGGATACCGGCGGGGATCAGACCCAGTTGGTTCAGTACCCATTTGGCCGGAATCGGGTTGGGTTCGGCAAACAGGTGTTTGTGCAGACCTTGCAGCTTGTCGTTGAGTTCGCGAGCCAGCTTGGCGTTGCCGGCGAGCGCGGCGTCGCACATCTGGCTCATCAGCTTGGGGGCAACGTTGGTGGTGACGGAGATCACGCCATTGCCGCCGCACAGCATGAAAGCCATGCCGGTGGCGTCGTCGCCGGAGTAGAGTGCGAAATCTTTGGGTGCGCGACGGATCAGGTCGCAAGCACGGCCGATGTCGCCGGTGGCGTCCTTGAGGCCGATGATGCCCGGCACCGCGGCAAGACGCAGCACGGTATCGTTGTTCATGTCGGCAACCGTACGGCCCGGCACATTGTAAAGAATCACCGGGATATCCACGGATTCGGCAATGGCGCGGAAGTGGCGGTACATGCCTTCCTGGGTCGGTTTGTTGTAGTAGGGCACGACGGACAGGGTCATGTCTGCGCCGGTGTCCTTGGCGTGGCGGGCCAGTTCGATGGCTTCAGCGGTGGAGTTGGCGCCGGTGCCTGCGATCACTTTGACGCGACCCTTGGCCTGTTTGATGACGGCTTCCACCACGGCGACGTGTTCGTCAACGGCCAGCGTGGCGGATTCGCCGGTGGTGCCCACCGCGACGATGCCGCTGGTGCCGTTGTCAATGTGGAAATCAACCAGGCGGTTGAGGGATTCGAAGTCTACCCGACCGTCTTCAAACATCGGGGTGACCAGGGCAACCAAGCTACCGGTAAGCATAGTTCAGCCTATATAAGGATGGAGATTCAAAGTCCCTGATTGTAGCGGAATTCCCCTTGCGGTCAAAAGCGTGTCGCGGATACGGGGGGCGGCCTGCGGATTGTCGCCCGGCTGTGATAGAATCTCCAGTTTTTACCGATACTTGCGGCTGATTGGCTGAAGGATCCACAAGCGTGATTACGACAAGCAACATTACCATGCAGTTTGGCGTGAAGCCTTTGTTCGAGAAGGTTTCCGTCAAATTTGGCGAAGGCAACCGTTATGGCCTGATCGGCGCCAACGGTTCCGGCAAATCCACTTTCATGAAGATTCTGGGTGGCGATCTGGAGCAGACCGGGGGCGAAGTCGCCATCGAGAACGGCCTGCGTCTGGGCAAGCTGCGTCAGGATCAGTTCGCTTACGAAGAGCAGCGCGTGATTGATGTGGTGATGATGGGCCACACCGAGATGTGGGCCGCGATGAGCGAGCGCGATGCTATCTACGCCAACCTGGAAGCAACCGAAGAAGATTACATGCACGCGGCCGAGTTGGAGGCCAAGTTTGCCGAATACGACGGTTACACCGCCGAAGCGCGCGCCGGCGAGCTGCTGATGGGCGTGGGCATTCCGGTTGAGCAGCACTTTGGTCCGATGAGCGAAGTGGCCCCGGGCTGGAAGCTACGCGTGTTGCTGGCGCAGGCCCTGTTCTCCAATCCGGACATCCTGTTGCTGGACGAACCCACCAACAACTTGGACATCAACACCATCCGCTGGCTGGAACACGTGCTCAACGAGCGCAACTCCACCATGATCATCATTTCGCACGACCGTCACTTCCTGAACTCGGTCTGCACCCACATGGCGGATCTGGACTACAACACCATCCGTATCTACCCGGGTAATTACGACGACTACATGATCGCTTCCGCGCAGGCGCGCGAGCGCCAGTTGTCGTCCAACAGCAAGGCCAAGGAACGCATCCAAGAGCTGCAGGAATTCGTGGCCCGCTTCTCGGCCAACAAGTCCAAGGCCCGCCAGGCCACCTCCCGTCTGAAGCAGGTGGACAAGCTGAAAGCCGAGATGGTGGAGGTGAAGCCGTCCAGCCGGCAAAACCCCTTCATCCGTTTCGAGATGGATGACCGGTTCAAGCTGCACCGCCAGGCGGTGGAAGTGGAAGGCCTGTGCAAGGCTTACGACAACAAGGTGCTGTTCAAGGATCTGAACCTGATTCTGGAGGCCGGCGCGCGTCTGGCCGTGATCGGTCCCAACGGCGCGGGTAAAACTTCCTTGGTCAAGCTGCTGGCGGGCGCCTTCGAGCCGGCCTACGCCGAAGGCCTCACCGCGGACCGCGGTGTGATCAAGTGGGCGGAGAAGGCGCAGATCGGCTACTTCGCCCAGGATCATGAAGCCGACTTCGATTCCGACATGACGCTGACCGAGTGGATGCGCGAGTGGGGTCAGGAAGGCGACGACGAGCAAGTCATCCGCGGCACGCTGGGCCGCCTGCTGTTTGGCGGCGACGAAGTGGGCAAGCCGGTGCGCGTGCTGTCCGGGGGTGAAAAGGGTCGCATGCTGTACGGCAAGCTGATCCTGCAAAAGCCCAACGTGATGATCATGGATGAACCGACCAACCACATGGACATGGAATCGATCGAATCCCTGAACATGGCGCTGGAAAAGTACAAGGGTACGCTGGTGTTCGTCTCGCACGATCGCCAGTTCGTCAGCTCGCTAGCCACCCACGTGCTGGAACTGGACGGCAACGGCGGTTACGACTACTACACCGGCAATTACGAGGATTACCTCGCCAGCAAGGGCCTGGAATAAGCCCCTTGGCCTGGCTTGCGTCGGCGATGTTGCACCGCGGATAGCGGGCTAGAGCCATTGCTTTACCCATGGGAGCAGGTGCGCTATATTGCAGTGCGACATCGTGTTGCAATGCAAAATCATAGCGCGCGATGCTCCCGTTTTCTTTGGCAGTGCCCATAACAATAACACTTACAGAACAGGGACTTGATCTCGGAAGGGTCGATGGTGGAGCCCTAGGTCGACCCGTGATCGGGTTGCCTGCAACCTCAAGTTAATGAAGGAAGAACCATGCGATTGAAAGGGAAAGTCTCCATCATCACTGGCGGTGCCAGCGGCATCGGCAAGGCGACTGCGGAGAAGTTCATCAAGGAAGGCGCCATCGTCGCCGTGTGCGATCTCAACATCGATGCGGTCAACGCCGTGGTTGAAGAGCTGAAGGCGCTGGGCGGCGAGGCCGTCGGCTATCTGGTGAACGTGACCGACAAGGGCCAGATCGCCGATATGGTTGGCGACCTGAAAACCCGCTTCGGCCGCATCGACGTGCTGGTGAACAATGCCGGTATCGTGATGGATGCCCAGCTGATCAAGATGACCGAAGACCAGTTCGACAAGGTGATCGACATCAATCTGAAGGGTGTTTACAACTGTGCCCGCGCCGTGGTGGATACCATGGTGGAGCAGGGTAGCGGCGTGATCCTGAACGCTTCTTCCGTGGTGGGCGTGTACGGCAACTTCGGCCAGACCAACTATGCCGCCACCAAGTTCGGCGTGATCGGCTTCGTCAAGACCTGGGCCAAGGAGCTGGGTAAGAAGGGCATTCGCGCCAACGCGGTATGTCCGGGCTTTGTTGCTACGCCCATCCTGAAATCCATGCCGGAAAAAGTGATCCAGGCCATGGAAGACAAGGTGCCGATGAAGCGCATGGCTGATCCGACTGAAATCGCCAATGTGTACGCCTTCCTCGCGTCCGACGAGGCTAGCTACATCAATGGCGCCGCCATCGAAGTAACCGGCGGCCTGACCCTGTAATCAACGAGGTTGGCCGAAAGACAACGCCCCGCAATGCGGGGCGTTTTTCATGCCCGCGCCAGCGGGGCTTACTCGTCGGCGTCCGGATCGTGCGCTAGCAGGGCGGCGTCCACTTCCCGGCGGTGCAGATGCGGCGCGAACAACTCCACAAAAGTATAGGCAAAGCCGCGTAGATAAGCATCCTTGCGGATGCCGATCTTGGTGGTGGAGGGCTCGAACAGATGACCGGCGTCGATGCAGCGCAAGGCGCTGTCGCGCACCGGTTCAAAGGCCATGGTGGCGATGATGCCGATGCCCAGTCCCAGGGTGACGTAGGTTTTGATCACGTCGGTGTCGATGGCGGTGAGCACCACATTGGGGCTCAGGCCGGCGTCGGCGAAGGCTTTGTTGATCTTGGAGCGGCCGGCAAAGGCGAAATCGTAAGTGATGATGGGATGCGAAGCGATATCCGCCAGCGTGATGGGTCGATCCAGAGCCAGCAGCGGGTGGCCTTCCGGCGCGACTATCGAGCGGTTCCATTCATAGCAGGGCAGCATGGCCAGCTCTTTATAAAGAGCGATGCCCTCGGTGGCGATGGCAAGATCGGCTTCCCCGGACACTACCATTTCGCAGATTTGCGTCGGACTGCCTTGCTTGATGGACAGGCGCACCTTGGGGTAGCGCTTGACGAACTCGGCGATGGTGGGCGGCAGGGCGTAACGCGCTTGCGTGTGCGTGGTGGCGATGGTCAGCGCACCCTCTGACTCGCGGGAGAACTCATCGCCCACCCGTTTGAGGTTTTGCGCCTCGCGCAGAATGCGCTCGGAAATGCGCAGCACCTCCTTGCCGGGCTCGGACACCGATACTACGCGCTTGCCATTGCGGATGAACACCTGAATGCCCAGTTCGTCCTCCAACAGCCGGATCTGCTTGGAAATGCCGGGCTGCGAGGTGTGCAGCTTCTCCGCCGCCTCGGAAACATTCAGCCCCTGACGGGCCACTTCCACCAGATAGCGCAGTTGTTGCAGTTTCATCCCAAGAGCTTTCTTAAAACCTATAGTCATTAAATACTAACACAATATTCTTTTAGGTTTATAAGACCGTTGGGTAGGATGATGCCCAATGCCTCAATCCCACTGGAGCGCTCGATGAGCCTAGAAGCAAAACTCGCCGCGACCGAAGCCTTGTTGAAAGAGATCGCGGCGGCGCACCCGGATGCCGCGCTGGCCAACAGCTACGGCGCGGAAGACATGGTGCTGACCGACTTGATCGCCCGTCTCGTCCTGCCGTTGCAAGTGTTCAGCCTGGATACCGGTCGTCTGCCGGCGGAAACCTACGAACTGATGCAGCAAGTGGGTGAACACTACCCGGCCGTACCGGTGAAAGTATATTTTCCGGATACCGCCGCCACCGAGGCCTATGTCAACGCACATGGCGTCAACGCTTTCTATCGGAGCGTGGAGCTGCGCAAGTCCTGTTGCCATATCCGCAAGATCGAACCGCTCAAGCGCGCGCTGGCGGGACGCTCCGCCTGGATTACCGGTTTGCGGCGTGAGCAATCGCCCACAAGGCAGGATCTGGCCGATCGTGAGTTTGACGCCGACAACGGCCTGATGAAGTTCAATCCCTTGATCGACTGGACCGAGACCGATGTCTGGGCCTACATCCGCGAGCGCGGCGTGCCCTACAACGCGTTGCACGATCGCCGCTACCCTTCCATCGGCTGCGCCCCCTGTACTCGAGCCATTACGGTGGGAGAGGATGTGCGCGCCGGACGCTGGTGGTGGGAGAATCCCGAATCCAAAGAATGCGGGCTGCACGTCAAGGCCAGCCCGCTCAAGCGCCCGCAATAAGGCTGGCCGCGTTTCGGCCAAGCTCAAGGACCCACCGCCATGTACCGTTATGACGAAATAGATCACCGCATCGTGCGCGAACGCGTCGAGCAGTTTCGCGATCAGACCCGCCGCTATCTCGCCGGCGAGCTGAGCGAAGATGAATTCCGCCCGCTGCGCCTGATGAACGGCCTGTATGTCCAGCGCCACGCGCCCATGCTGCGCGTCGCCATTCCTTACGGCCATCTGTCCAGCGTGCAGTTGCGCAAGCTGGCCGGCATCGCTCGCACCTATGACCGTGGCTATGGCCACCTCACCACGCGGCAGAACATCCAGTTCAACTGGCCGGAATTGTCCCGCGTGCCGGACATTCTCGCCGAGTTGGCCGAAGTGGAGATGCACGCCATCCAGACTTCCGGCAACTGCGTGCGCAACACCACCACCGACGCCTTCGCCGGCGTAGCCGCGGACGAGCTGATCGACCCGCGCGCCTATTGCGAAATCATCCGCCAGTGGAGCACGCTGCATCCGGAATTCGCTTTCCTGCCGCGCAAGTTCAAGATTGCTGTCTCTGGCAGCGTGCAGGATCGCGCCGCCAGCCAAGTGCATGATGTCGGACTGCATGTGGTGCGCAACGAGGCGGGTGAAGTAGGCTTCAAAGTGATCGTTGGCGGCGGTCTGGGGCGCACGCCGATGGTGGGTGAGGTGGTGAAGGCTTTCTTGCCGACCCGCCATCTGCTCACCTATCTGGATGCCGTGCTGCGCGTATACAACCGCTTTGGTCGCCGCGACAACAAATACAAGGCCCGCATCAAGATTCTCGTGAAGGCCATGACGGTTGAAGCTTTCGCCGCCAAGGTGGAAGACGAGTGGACGCATCTGAAAGATGGCCCGGCTACCTTGCGAGATGAGGACGTAGCGCATTACGCCAGCTTTTTCACTGCGCCGGCCTACGATGTCTTGCCCGCCAACCCGGTCGAATTTGCCGCCAGGTTGGCCGAAGACGCCGCTTTTTCGCGCTGGGTAGCTCGCAATACCCGTGAACATCGCCAGCCGGGCTACCGTTCCGTAGTGCTGTCGCTGAAGAAAACCGGCGTGCCGCCGGGCGACATTACTGCCGAGCAAATGGAGGCCGCCGCCGACTGGGCTGATCGTTTCGGCTATGGCGAGCTGCGCGTAGCGCACGAGCAGAACCTCATCCTGCCCGACGTGCGCGAGCGTGATCTCTTCGAATTGTGGCAATTGGCCAAGGCGCAAGGCTTCGCCACGCCCAATATCGGCTTGCTCACCGACATCATCTGCTGCCCGGGCGGCGACTTTTGCAGCCTGGCCAACGCCCGTTCTATTCCGGTGGCGGAAGCCATCCAGCGGACGTTCGACGATCTGGACTATCTGTTCGATCTGGGCGACATCGATTGCAACTTCTCAGGCTGCATGAATGCCTGCGGTCATCACCATATCGGCAATATCGGCATCCTCGGCGTGGATAAGAACGGCGAAGAGTGGTACCAGATCACCCTTGGCGGCAGCCAGGGCAGTCATACCACCATCGGCAAGGTCATCGGGCCGTCTTTCGCCCAGGCCGACGTACCGGTGGCATTCCAGAAAATCATGAGCGTTTTCGTCGAGCAGCGACTGCAGGGCGAGCCTTTTATCGACACCGTCCGCCGCATCGGTTTGGACCCCTTCAAGGAGCGCGTCTATGCGAAGCATCATTAAGCAAGGGCAGGTTGTGGCCGACAGCTGGAGCGTGCTCCGCCCGGACGAGGAGGGTGTCTGGCCCGCCGTGGCCGATGATGTGGACGTGATCGTACCCTTGTCCATGTGGCTGTCCGACAAG
This sequence comes from uncultured Aquitalea sp., assembly GCF_945957525.1. Lineage (GTDB taxonomy): Bacteria > Pseudomonadota > Gammaproteobacteria > Burkholderiales > Chromobacteriaceae > Aquitalea. The sequence continues at coordinate 57,733 of NZ_CAMFLA010000003.1, forward strand.
GCCGCCTGGCAGGAGCGCGCCGGCAAGACAGGCGTCTGGCTGGCGCCGGATGACGATCCGGCCGCGCTGGCAGGGCAACTGACTGGTTTGCCCTTGATTGCGGTGGACTTTCCGGCCTTCACCGACGGCCGTGGTTACAGCATCGGGCGTCTGTTGCGGGAAAGATACGGCTACCAAGGGGAACTTCGCGCGCTTGGCGATGTCTGGAGTGACCTTCTGCACTATCTGTGGCAGGTTGGCTTCGATGCCTTTGAAATCAAGGATGGCAAAGGTATTGATTCCGCTCTGAATGGTTATCACACTTTCACGGAACGTTACCAGGCGACTCACCGCGAGCCGGTGCCGCTGTTTCGTCGCCGTGTAACACTGGTGTGATAGTGTTGTGCGCATGATACAGCTGAGCCCATTTTTGATTAATTTGTGATGTTTTTTTGCAACAGTACTCTTGTTAAGGCTGTTGCGCTGTGTTGACACTGCAATGGCGCATTCCTATAGTGCCCGTTAACTGCATAAACACAGTTTGGCGCTTACCCTGTTGTTTGCAGTAGAATTGACCGTGTGGTGTTTGCGTCAACCGCATCAATACCGATTCATAGAAAGAGGGAATAACATGACTAAACAGCTGAAACTGAGCGCCCTGGTTGCTGCTCTGCTGGTTTCCGCTAGCGCGTTCGCTGCCAAGCCGGGCTACACCGCCGATCAGGCTACCGACAACGTTGTTCGCAATAACTACAACGAATGCTGGAAAACCACGTACTTCGACAAGGCCAAGGATGGCCTGGTTGAGTGTGGCGACCGCGAAGCCGCCAAGCCGGCTCCGGTAGCTGAAGTCGCCAAGCCGGCTCCGGTTGCTGTTAAGGAAAAAGTAACGCTGTCCGCCAAGGTTCTGTTCAACTTCGACAAGGCCACCCTGCGTCCGGACGCCAAGAACGAACTGGATCCGCTGGTTGAGAAGCTGAAGGCTCACCAAGGCAAGGGTTACCTGAACGGTGTTGAAATCGACGGTTACACCGACTTCCTGGGTTCCGACAAGTACAACAACGCTCTGTCCCAGAAGCGTGCTGATGCTGTGAAGGAATACTTCGTGAACGCTGGCGTGCCGGCCGAGAAGGTTGCTGCCGTAGGCAAGGGCAAGGCTGAAGCCAAGATGTCCGACGAGTGCAAGGCCAAGTTCCCGAAATACGCCAAGAACAAGAAGCAAAACGCTGAAATCAAGGCTTGCATCGAGCCGGATCGTCGCGTTGAAGTGGTTATCGACGCAGTCAAGGAAACCATCAAGCAGTAATTGCTGCCTGATCGGAACTTCCGAGAAAAAGCCCCACGTTTGTGGGGCTTTTTTGTTTTCTCGAGGATTTTCAGCTGGCTGGACGCTAAGCCGGGCTGGCGGCTACAATCGAAGGTTTTCAGGATGCTGGGCAGGCAATGCAGGTTTTTCTAGGAGATCCGCGTCGATTCGGTTTGTCAGGCTGTGCGCTGACGATCGGCAACTTCGATGGTGTGCATCTTGGCCATCAGCACATTCTGCAACGCTTGCGGGATGAGGCTTCTGCGCGCAATCTGCCGACGGCGCTGCTGACTTTCGAGCCGCATCCACGGGAATTTTTCGCCCGGGGCAATCCGCCGGCGCGCTTGTCCACTTTGCGGGACAAACTGTCCTATCTACAGGAGCAGGCGTTGGTGGACTACGTGTTTGTCCATCGATTCAATCATGGCTTTGCCGCGATGAGCGCTGAGAATTTCATCAATGATGTGCTGGTGCGTGATCTGAAGACCCGCTACTTGTTGATTGGCGATGACTTCCAGTTTGGCGCCGCGCGCAAGGGTGATTTCAACTTGTTGACGCGTTGCCCGCATTTTGTCACGGAGGCAATGCCTTCCGTGTTGGTGCAGGGCGAGCGGGCGTCGAGCACCTTGGTGCGCGAACGACTGGCGATGGGTGATCTGGATGGCGCTGCCGCCTTGCTGGGTCGAGACTATCGGTTGTCTGGCCGCGTGGTGCATGGGCGCAAGCTGGGACGCACGATCGGTTTTCCTACGGCCAACATCCATTTGCCGCATTTGAAGCCGGCTTTGCAAGGCGTGTTTGTGGTGCAGGTGGAGGTTGCCGGGCGCTTGCGCGGCGGCGTCGCCAGTCTGGGGCTGAACCCCACCGTCAGCGATACGCCTGATTACAAACTGGAGGTGCATTTGTTTGATTTCGCCGCCGACATTTACGGCCATCGAGTCACCGTGCACTTCCTGAAAAAACTGCGCGATGAAGAGCGCTATGACGATTTGACTGCGTTGGTGGCGCAGATTGAGAAAGACGCCGCCAGCGCCAGAACCTATTTGACCAGTTTGCAGCGAGAGCAGGCATGAGCATCGATTACCGTAAAACCGTCAACCTGCTGGATACCCCGTTCGCCATGCGAGGGGATCTGGCCAAACGCGAACCGGCCTGGGTGAAGCGCTGGCAGGAACAGAAGCGCTACGACAAAGTGCGCAAACTGGCCGCCGGCCGCCCCAAGTTCATCCTGCATGACGGCCCGCCGTACGCCAACGGCGATATCCACATCGGCCATGCCGTGAACAAGGTGCTGAAGGACATCATCGTCCGTTCCAAGACGCTGTCGGGCTTTGACGCGCCCTATGTGCCGGGCTGGGACTGCCACGGTCTGCCCATCGAACTGATGGTGGAAAAGCTGCATGGCAAGGATATCCCCGCCGCCAAGTTTCGCGAGTTGTGCCGTGAATACGCCAAAGAGCAAGTAGCGCGCCAGAAGAAGGACTTTGTGCGTCTTGGCGTGCTGGGCGATTGGGAAAATCCCTATCTCACCATGGAATTCAAGACCGAGGCCGACATCGTCCGTACCCTCGGCAAAGTGTATGAAAACGGCTTCCTGTTCAAGGGCGAGAAGCCGGTGCACTGGTGTATCGAATGCGGTTCCGCTCTGGCAGAGGCCGAGGTGGAGTACGAAGACAAGAACTCCCCGGCCATCGACGTTGGCTTCCGGGTGTTGGATATCGACAAGCTGGCGGCGGCCTTTGGCCTGAGTTCCGATGCTGTCGAGGGTGCCATGGCGGTAATCTGGACCACGACGCCGTGGACCTTGCCGGCCAACCAGGCGGTGGCTGTCAGCGCCACGCTGGCTTACCAGCTGGTGGATACGCCCAAGGGCAAGCTGATTCTGGCCAAGGAGTTGGCCGAAGCGGCCATGCAGCGTTACGGTTTCGACACGCTGACCGTGCTGGGCGAAACCACGGGCGAGCAACTGGAACTGCTGCAGCTGCAACATCCCTTCTACAGCCGTCAGGTGCCCATCATCTGCGGCGATCACGTCACCACCGACGCAGGTACCGGCTTGGTGCACACAGCGCCGGCGCACGGTCTGGAAGACTTCCAGGCGGGTCAGGTTTACAAGCTGCCGATCGACAATCCGGTAGCTGACAATGGCCGCTACAAATCCACTACCGAGTTGTTTGCCGGTTTGTCGGTATGGGAAGCCAATCCGAAAGTGATCGAGACGCTGGACGCCGCCGGCACCCTGATTCATCAGGCTCGCCTGATGCACAGCTATCCGCACTGCTGGCGCCACAAGACGCCCATCATCTTCCGCGCCACCGCGCAGTGGTTCATCGGCATGGACAAGGTGGGCAAGGGCGGCGACAGCCTGCGCGACCGCGCCAACAGCGCCGTGGACGCTACCGAATTTTTCCCGGCCTGGGGGCGCGCGCGTCTCGAAGCCATGATCGGCAATCGCCCTGACTGGTGCGTTTCCCGCCAGCGCAACTGGGGTGTACCGATGACTTTCTTTGTGCACAAGGAAAGCGGTGAACTGCATCCGCGTTCGGCACAGTTGCTGGAAGAAGTGGCGCTGCGCATCGAGCAGCAGGGCATCGAGGCCTGGTTCAGTCTGGACGCCAAGGAACTGCTGGGCGACGAAGCCGAGCAATACCGCAAGCTGACTGACACGCTGGACGTGTGGTTCGACTCTGGTTCCACCCATTTCGCCGTGCTCAAGCAGCGCCCGGAACTGGCCTGGCCGGCCGACCTGTACCTGGAAGGGTCGGACCAGCATCGCGGCTGGTTCCAGTCCTCCTTGCTGACCGGTTGCGCCACCATCGGCCGCGCGCCGTACAAGCAATTGCTGACCCACGGTTTCGTGGTAGACGGCAAGGGCCTGAAGATGTCCAAGTCCAAGGGCAATGTGGTAGCGCCGCAGAAGGTGAACGACAGCCTGGGCGCCGACATTCTGCGCCTGTGGGTGGCTTCGACCGATTATTCCGGCGAACTGGCCATCTCGGACGAGATTCTCAAGCGCGTGACCGAAAGCTATCGCCGCCTGCGCAACACCCTGCGTTTCCTGTTGGCCAACCTGTCGGACTTCGATCCGCTGGACAATGCCGTGCCTTTCCACGAGCTGGCCGAGCTGGACCAGTACGCGCTGTTGATGGCGCGTCGCATGCAGGAGAAGGTAACGGGCGATCTCTACACCCGCTATGCCTTCCACCATGCCATGCAGGAAGTGGTGACTTACTGCTCCGAGGATCTGGGTGCTTTCTATCTGGACATCATCAAGGACCGTCTGTACACCACCAAGGCCGACAGCCGCGCCCGTCGCAGCGCCCAGACCGCGCTGTACCACATCACGCGCGGTCTGCTGCTGCTGATTGCGCCGGTGTTGTGCTTCACGGCGGACGAAGCTTGGGAAGTGCTGACCCGCAGCGATGAAGAATCCACGCTGTTCCATACCTGGCACGAGTACCCGAGCCTGCCGGCCGGCAATGAAGAGCTGTTGTCCGCCAAGTGGGAGGCCATCCGCGCTTTCCGCTCGCAGGTGAACAAGCAGATTGAAGAGTTGCGCAGCGCCGACAAGCTGGGCTCCTCGCTGCAGGCCGAATTGGATATCAGCGCCGATGGCGCGCTGTATCAGCATCTGGCCAGCCTGGGCGATGATCTCAAGTTCGTGCTGATCGTCTCCCGCGCCACGGTCAGCGAGGGCAGCGAAACCCGTATCGCGGTGACGCCGTCCGCGCATGAAAAATGCGATCGTTGCTGGCACTATCGCGCCGATGTCGGGTCCCATGCCGGGCACGGCGCCGTTTGCGGCCGCTGTGTCGACAATATCGACGGCAAAGGCGAGCAGCGACTGCACGCCTGACAGACACCCCGCCCGGCCGGCTTGCTGGCAGGGCGGGGCGGGAAGACAACGTAATGGAATCCGTAATGAGCGCGCCGACGCAAAGCGGCTGGGTGAAGTGGTTTGCGGTGGCCGTGCTGGTCATCGCGCTGGACCAGCTAAGCAAGATTTACTTCAATGGCGAATACCAGTTTGCCGAAATGCGGGAAGTGATTCCGGGCTACTTCGGATTCACCCTGCTGTACAACCCGGGTGCGGCGTTCAGTTTTCTTGCCAGCGCCGGCGGTTGGCAAAAACACCTGTTCACCTTGCTGGCTTTCGGGGTTTCCGGCTATTTGGGCTGGAACCTCATCAAAGGCCGGTTCACGCTGATGATGAGCGTGGCGGCCAGCTTCATCATGGGCGGGGCCATCGGCAATGTGATTGACCGGCTGATTCACGGCCATGTCATCGACTTCATCCAGGTGCACTACTACAACCAGTGGTACTACCCGGCGTTCAATCTGGCGGATTCCTTTATCTGCGTCGGTGCCGTATTGATGGTGCTGGACAGCATGAAGAAGCCCGCCGCGCGCTGACGCATCCCATCAAGGTTGGCCGAAGCCCTTCGGCCAACCTCATCCCAGCAAGGAATACCAGATGACGAAGACCATCATGCTCGCCAACCCGCGCGGCTTCTGCGCCGGCGTGGACCGGGCCATCGCCATCGTCGAGCGCGCCATCGAGCTGTACGGCGCGCCGATTTATGTTCGCCATGAAGTGGTGCACAACCGCTTTGTGGTGGAAGGCCTGCGCGACAAGGGCGCCATCTTCATTGAAGAGCTCAAGGATGTGCCGGCCGGCAGTACGCTGGTGTACTCTGCGCACGGCGTGCCGCTGTCGGTGCGCGAAGAAGCCGAAGCGCTTGGCCTGCGCGTGTTTGACGCCACCTGTCCGCTGGTGACCAAGGTACATGTGGAAGTGAAGCGCATGCACAAGGCGGGCATGGAAATCATCATGATCGGCCACGCAGGCCACCCCGAGGTGGAAGGCACCATGGGTCAGGTGGAGAGTGGCATGTACCTGGTGGAGAGCGTGGCGGATGTGGCCGGTTTGCAAGTGAACAACCCCGAAGCGCTGTCCTATGTCAGCCAGACCACGTTGTCGGTGGATGAAACGCGCGACATCATCGAGGCCCTGAAAGCCCGCTTCCCGGCCATCAGCAGCCCGAAGAAGGACGACATCTGTTATGCCACGCAGAACCGCCAGGATGCCGTGAAGGCCCTGTCCGACCAGTGCGACATCATCGTGGTGGTGGGCTCGCCCAACAGCTCCAACTCCAACCGGCTGCGCGAAGTGGCCGCCCTGCGCGGCGTGGACGCCTATATGGTGGACAACGCCAGCTTGCTGAAAGCGGAATGGTTCGATGGCAAGAGCCGGGTCGGCGTGACGGCCGGCGCCAGCGCGCCGGAAGTGCTGGTGCAGGCCGTGATCGAGCAGATTCGGGTTTATGGTGCCCAAAGCGTGGCGGAGCTGGATGGCGTAGAGGAGTCTACCGTCTTCGCCCTGCCGCCGGCATTGCGCTGATTGTTGCGCCTCCTGTTGGCCGAAAGCCCCGCGCAAGCGGGGCTTTTTGTTTTTTGTCATGCCGAATGGAACCCATCTTGCGCACAGGGGCTTGAAAAGCAAACGGCCGGCCCTACTTTCTGCTCATCGTCACCAACCACTTGTGAAACACCATGAGCGCACAGAAAGAAACCCTGGGCTTTCAGACCGAAGTCAAACAGCTTCTGCACCTGATGATCCACTCCTTGTACTCCAACAAGGAGATCTTCCTGCGAGAACTCATTTCCAACGCGTCCGACGCCGCCGACAAGCTGCGGTTTGAAGGCATTGCCCAGCCGGCGTTGTTTGAGGACGACGGCGAGCTGAAAATTCGCATCGCTTTCGACAAGGACGCCCGCACCATCACCATCAGCGACAACGGTATCGGCATGTCGCGCGACGAAGTGATCGCCAACATCGGCACCATCGCCAAATCCGGCACCAAGGCTTTCTTCGAGCAGCTGTCCGGCGACGCGCGCAAGGATGCCAACCTGATCGGCCAGTTCGGCGTGGGTTTCTACTCCGCCTTCATCGTGGCCGACAAGGTCAGCCTGACTACCCGCCGCGCCGGCGCGGCCCATGACCAGGGCGTGCGCTGGGAATCGCAAGGCGAAGGCGAATACACGCTGGAGCAGGTGGAAAAGGCTGGTCGGGGCACTGACATCGTCTTGCACCTGAAAGAGGGCGAGGACGAGCTGCTGAACGACTGGACGCTGAAGCGCATCGTGCGCACCTATTCCGATCACATCTCCATCCCCATCGAGATGAAGAAGGGCAGCGGCTACGGTGAAGACGGCGAAGTGGTCGAAAGCGACGAACTGGAAGCCGTCAATGCCGCCTCCGCCTTGTGGACCCGCAGCAAGAGCGACATCAGCGACGAGCAGTACAAGGAATTCTACAAACACGTCGCCCATGACTTTACTGATCCGCTGGCGTGGAGCCATGCCCGCGTGGAAGGCCGCCAGGAATACACCGAGTTGCTGTATATCCCGTCCCGCGCGCCGTTCGACATGTGGGATCGCGAGCGCAAGCAAGGCATCAAGTTGTATGTGCGCCGCGTCTTCATCATGGAAGACAGCAACAAGCTGATGCCGCAGTACCTGCGTTTTGTGCGCGGGGTGATCGACAGCAACGACCTGCCGCTGAACGTTTCCCGTGAAATCCTGCAGGAAAGCAAGGATATCGACGCCATCCGCGCCGGTTGCGTGAAGAAGGTGCTGGGCCTGCTGGAAGACTTGGCCAACAACGATCAGGAAAAGTACGCCGCGTTCTGGAAAGAATTCGGCCAGGTACTGAAAGAGGGCGTGGGCGAGGATTTCGCCAACAAGGACCGCATCGCCAAGCTGCTGCGCTTTGTGTCTACCGAGTCTGAAGGCGATGAACCGGCGGTGAGCCTGGCCGACTACGTCGGCCGCATGAAGGACGGTCAGGAAAAGATCTACTTCATTACCGCCGATACGCTGGCTGCCGCGCGCAACAGCCCGCATCTGGAAGTGTTCCGCAAGAAGGGTGTAGAAGTGCTGCTCCTGACCGATCGCGTGGACGAGTGGGTGGCGGGCTCCCTGACCGAGTTTGACGGCAAGGCGCTGCAATCCGTGGCCAAGGGTGAGCTGGACCTGGGCAAGCTGGAGGACGAAGCCGACAAGGAGGCGCAAAAGCAGGCCGAGGAAGCCGCCCGTCCGGTTGTGGAGAAGGTGCGGAATGCGCTGGGCGAGCGCGTGAAGGAAGTGCGCGCCACCGCGCGCCTGACCGACAGCCCGGCGTGCCTAGTGGCCGGCGAGCACGATATGAGCGCTCACCTTGAGCGCATGCTCAAGGCGGCGGGCCAGCCGGTGGAGGGCAGCAAGCCCACGCTGGAGATCAATCCGGAGCACGTGCTGGTGCAGCGCCTGGCCAGCGAGGCCGACGAAGCCCGCGCCGCCGATCTGGCGCAAGTGCTGTACGATCAGGCCCTGTTGGCCGAAGGCGGCAAGCTGGAAGATCCGGCCTCTTTCGTCAAACGCATCAACAAGCTGATGCTGGAGCTGTCGGCCTGATCGCCGCCTGATCCCGCGTTACACTGAAACCGCCTGCGCCGTCGCGCCGGCGGTTTTTCATTGGGAGCAAGACAATGCGCAATCCATGGCGGAATCTGGGGACGACTTCGCGACGCTGGCTAGCCGAGGCGGGTATTGTCGAACCCGGTCAGTTGGCGGAGTTGGGCGCCGTGCGGGCCTGGCTGCGGGTGAAGGCCCGGCAGCCGGCGGTCTCGCTCAATCTGCTATGGGCCATGCAAGGCGCTTTGTGTGATCTGTCCTGGCAGCAGGTGGCGCGCGAGCAGCGGCTGAGTTTGTTGCTGGCGCTTGAGGATGCGCAAAAGAATGGCGCGCCGGATGCGGACTGATTGTCTATTCTGAATGCATGAAAATTGCCTATTCAAGCAACTCCCCCTGGGCTTTACGTCTGTTAGGCGCACTGGCCGTCTGTCTGGCTGTCTGTGCGGCGGCGCAGCCTTTGTTGGTGGCCACCGATGAAAATCTGCCGCCTTTCAGCTTTGTCGAGGGAGGCAAGGTAGTAGGCGTTGATGTGGACATGTTGCGCGAGGCGGCGCGGCGCGCGCATGTGGCGCTGGATATCCAGCCCATGCCGTGGAAGCGGGTGTTGCAGGAGCTGCGGCAGGGAGATGTACCGTTGGCCTCGCCGCTGTTCCGCACACCGGAGCGAGAGGCCTTCGCCGACTATCTCGGCCCGGTGCACATCAGCATGCTGGGGCTGTTTGTACGCAAAGACCGGATGTTTCCCTTCAACAAGGTGGATGACCTGCAGGGGAAGCGGCTGGGCGTGATGCGCGGCTTTGTCATGCAGGATGAGCTGGACGCCGCCATCAAGGCGGGCCGGGTGCAGGTGGAAGAGGGTACCACGGTGGAGCAGAACGTCGGCAAACTGGTGCTGGGGCGCGTGGATGCGTTCATTAACAATGTGGCCAGCACTTACTATCAGGTGCGCGGCACGCCCGCCGCCCAGCAGATTGTGGTGTTGCCGGTGTTGCTGCAGGAGCACCGGCCGGCGTTTCTGGCGGCGTCAAAGGCGGCGCGCGGGGCGGCCCTGCCTGGCGTGGAGGCGCTGGGCAAGGCTTTGCAAAAGCAGATGCAGGACGGTACGTATCAAAAGATACTGGCCGGATATACCGGCCAGTAGCAAGGCGACGGCTTGCCGAAGGCTCAGAGCGGCGGAGGGACCGTGTCGGCGAAGGATGGGCGGGCGGACAGCCGCTCCACCAGCGCCGCGAGATTGGGATAGTCTTCGCGCCAGTTGATTTCCGGAAAACGAAAGTCCAGATAGCCCAGGCAGCAACCCACGGCGATATCGGCCAGACTGTAGGCTTCGCCATTGCACCATTGGCGTTCGCCCAGATCATGCGACAGCGCGGCCAAGCCGCGCGCAATCTTCTCGTTCTGCCGCTGTATGGCGCTGCCCAGCTGTTTGTCGACCGGACGGCGTTTTTCCATGACGATGGCGACGGCTGCGTCGGTAATGCCGTCAGCCAGCGCCTCCCAGCGCCGAACTTGAATCAGCGGCCGGTTTTCCTGCGGCAGCAGCCGGGCCACCGGAGAGATGTTGTCGAGGTATTCGACAATGACGCGAGAATCGTACAGCGTGCCGCCGTCGTCCAGCTCCAGCACAGGCACCTTGCCCAGCGGGTTGTAGTCCGCGACGCGGGTGTTCTCATCCCAGGGGATGTCCACTTCCAGCGGGCAATCGATCTTCTTGTCAGCCAGCACGATGCGCACTTTGCGGGCATAAGGGCTGGTAAGCGAGGCAATCAGTTTCATGGCGATGGTGTGCTCGGCTTTGGTCATAAAACCGGGCGTGTCGCCACGCCGGTTCTCACGCTGCTTACTTTAGCGCATGGCAAGGTTGGCCGAAAGCCCGACGCCGGGAAAATGGTGCCGGCCACCGGCGATTTGGGCTTATTTCAGCTCTACCTTGCCGCTGACTTGCAGCTGCAGCTGGCTGCGGCCGGGTTGCCAGTCAGCCTCGGCCACGTCGGCCTTGGCCATCGGCGCGGCAGCCATGGCGCGCATCATCATCGGCGGGCGGTATTCCGGCGCATTGCCGATTTCCAGTTGCTTGATCACGATGCGTGTTTTGCCCAGTGCCTTGGCCGTAATGCGGGCCTGTTCCTGGATTTCCGCCAGCGCTTGCGGCAGCAGGGCCTTTTCAGCCTCGCGGCGGGCGGTGTCGGAGACGCTGAACTGCACACCTTCCAGCAACATGGTTTTTTGCAGCTTGGCCATCAGCTCTGCGGCCTGGGCCATGTCGCGGCTTTGCAGGCGTACTTCAGCGCGGCCCTGCCAGCCCTGGATCTTGCCGTTCTTGTCGTAGCTGGGCCAGCTATTGTAGGAGCCGCTGCTGAGTTCTACTTTGGGGTAGGCCTTGCTCTCGGTCACGGCCCGATTGATGCCCTTGTTCAGGCGATCGGCCAGCACTGCCGGCTGGTCGCTTTTGTCCTGGATGTACAGCACGGCTTGCAGTTGATCGTTGGCGATTTCCTGGCGGGCGCTGCCGGTCAAGCGCAGTTCGATATCGTCGTCGGCCATGGCGGGAGCAGCCAGCAACAGGCCGGCGGCGGCGAGCGATGCGAGAGGAACAAGCTTCATGTGAGCCCCTTTGTTAAGAAATTTCCGAATGCGCTTGGAGTGATGGCAGGCGGGAAGGTTCGCATATCAGGGTAGGAAAAGGCAGCCCCCGCCGGACGGCAGGGGCGGAGGGCGGGTTAACCCAGCAGCAGGGCGTCGTCGTCCAGCTGCTCGCCGCGGGTTTTTTCGAACATGGCCAGCAGGTCGGGCACGTCCATGCGGGCGCGCTGCTCGCCGCTGACATCCAGCACTACGCGACCCTGATGCAGCATCACGGTGCGCTGACCGTGGTCCAGGGCCTGGCGCATGGAGTGGGTCACCATCAGCGCGGTGAGTTTGTTCTCGCTGATAATGCGATCGGTCAACTCCAGCACGAAGGCGGCGGTCTTGGGGTCCAGCGCGGCAGTATGTTCGTCCAGCAGCAACAAGCGGGACGGCTGCAAGGAGGCCATAAGCAAACTCACTGCCTGACGCTGGCCGCCCGACAGCAGGCCCATGCGGTCGCCCAAGCGGTTTTCCAGCCCCAGCTTCAGCGTGGCCAGCTTGTCGCGGAAGGCTTCGCGTTGCGCGGCCTTGACCGCGCGGCTCAGGCCGCGGCGCTGCCCGCGCTGCATGGCCAGCGCCAGATTCTCTTCGATGGTGAGACCTTCGCAAGTGCCCGCCAGCGGGTCCTGGAACACGCGGGCCACCAGGCCGGCGCGCTGCCAGGAGGCCAGCCGGGTGACGTCCTGCTGATCAATGAACAGGCTGCCGCTATCCGGAGTGACATCGCCGCTGATGGCGTTGAGGAAGGTGGATTTGCCTGCGCCGTTGCTGCCGATGACGGTAAGGAACTGGCCGGACTCGATGGTGAGCGACAGCCCGCGCAGCACGGGGTTTTCCAGCGGCGTGCCGGGGTTGAAGGTTTTGAACAGATTGTCGGCGCGCATCATCGCGGGGTGCCTCCCGTACGTTTGCCGAAACGGCTTTTCAGGCGCGGCAGGATAAGCGCCAGGCCGACCAGAACAGCGGTGATGAGATTGAGGTCTTGCGCTTGCAGGCCGATGAAGTCGGCGTTGAGCGCCAGCGCGATCAACAGACGGTAGAGCAGCGCGCCCAGCACCGTGGCCAGGGTGATCAGCCACAGGCTGCGCGGCGGCAGCAGGGTTTCGCCGATGATGACGGCGGCCAGCCCCACAACGATGGTGCCGATGCCCATGGAGATGTCCGCGCCGCCCTGGGTTTGCACGTACAGTGCGCCGGCCAGCGCGATCAGCCCGTTGGAGAGGGCCATGCCGGCCAGCGTCATGCGGTCGGTGGAAATGCCCTGTGCGCGGGCCATGCGCGGGTTGGCGCCGGTGGCGCGCAGCGCCAGACCGGCTTCCGAGGAGAGGAATGCATCCAGCAAGAGCTTGGCCGCCACCACAATGACGGCCAGCAACAAGGGCTGGATCAGCCAGCCGTTGTCGGCCGCTGCGTCAACGAATGGGGCGAACACGGTGGGCATGCCGATCAGCGCCACATTGGGCGCGCCCATGATGCGCAGGTTGATGGAGTACAGCGCAATCATCACCAGAATGCTGGCCAGCAATTGCAGGATGCCCAGCCGTACGTTGAGCCAGGCGGTGACCCATCCCGCGCCGGCGCCGGCGCCGGAGGCGATCAGGCAGGCAAGCCAGGGGTTGTGCCCGCTGACGATCAGCGTGGCGGCCACAGCGCCGCCCAGCGGGAAGCTGCCGTCTGCGGTCAGGTCGGGAAAGTTGAGCAGGCGGAAGGAAATCAGGACCCCCAGCGCCACCAGCGCGAAGATCAGGCCGATTTCCAGCGCGCCCATCATCGAAATCAGGGACATGCGAACCTCGTGGAGTGGCCGCCGGCAAGCCGGCGGCGATGGTGTTGCCCGGTGGGGCTGAAAGCGCAGAACCCGGCTTGCGCCAAGCACCGCCGACTATGCCGCGCGCAATCCTGGCGCCGGGGCGGCGCATAGTTGGATGGCGCGGAGTCGACAGGCTTGGGAGCCGGGTTTGGCGTCAGCCCTTGCCGTCGTTACTTGATGGTGGTTTGAGCTTCTTTCAGCAGGGCGGCGGACAGCGGCGCGCCTTGCTTCTGGGCGGCGGCCGGGTTGACTGTCAGGTTCAGCTTCACGCCTTTTTCCGGAGCGATGGCGCCGGGCTTCTCGCCCTTGAGCAGGCGGGCGACGATCTTGCCGGTCTGGCGGCCCATGTCGTAGTAGTTCATGCCCAGCGCCGCCACTGCGCCGCGCTTGACGGAGTCGCCATCGGCGGCGATCAGCGGAATCTTGGCCTGATTGGCCACGGCCACCAGCGATTCATAGGTGGAAACTACATTGTTGTCAGTGCTGGTGTAGATGGCGTCCACTTTGCCCACCAGGCTCTTGGCGGCCGGGGCCACGTCCACGGTGCGCGGGGCCGGCGCTTCCACCAGCGTCATGCCGCGCTTCGCCAGCTCTTCCTTCATTTCTTTCACCACTACGGTGGAGTTGGCTTCGCCCGGGCTGAATACCATGCCGATGCGCTTGGCGGTGGGCTTCACTTTCTGGATGAGGTCGATTTGCGGGCCCAGCGGCAGCATGTCGGACACGCCGGTGACGTTGGTGCCGCTGGCTTTCCAGCTGCTGACCAGTTTGGCGGCCACCGGGTCGGTAACTGCGGTGAACACGACCGGTACGGTGCGGGTGGCTGCTACTACGGCCTGGGCGGACGGGGTGGCGATGGCGACGATCACTTCCGGCTTGTCGCCAACGAACTTGCGGGCGATCTGGCCGGCGGTGGCCGGATTGCCTTGGGCGCTCTGGTATTGCACCTTGACTTTGTCTTCGCCGAAGCCTTCGGCTTTCAGCTGATCCACGACGCCATTGCGGGCGGCGTCCAGCGCGGGGTGATCAACGATGGCGGTGATGTCCACCAGTTTGAGATCGGCGGCCTGGGCCGACAGGGCCAGCAGGGACGCAACTGCAGCAATAGCAAGGGAGGGACGGTTGATGCTCATGGCGGTTTCCTGTTCTGGATTGTCAGGTTTTATGGGTTTGGAGTGAGAATGCGCAATTTTATTCCAATGCGTAAGAAAAATCTTGTTTCTATGCGCAACAATATTGCGGTTATTGGATATTGGAGACAGAAAGTTGCCACTCTGGCGGCATGGGCAAAAAAAAGCGGCCCGGGATGCGGGCCGCCAGAGCTTAAGCTGGCAAATTGCCAGCCATTGGGTCGAACCGGTCTTAGTCGATGTACTCGTAACCCGGCAGGGTGAGGAATTCGACAAAGTCGTCGGAGGTGGTCAGCAGGTCGAACATGCGGGCCGCGTCTTCATATTGCTTGGTCCAGCGCGCGCCGTACTCTGCCTTCAGCTTGGCCACTTCGGCGGCTTGCAGTTCGCGGAACAGCTCCACCGTCACCTTGCGGCCATCGTCCAGCACGCCCTTGGGGCTGCGCAGCCATTGCCAGATCTGCGAGCGAGAGATTTCGGCGGTGGCGGCGTCTTCCATCAGATTGTGGATGGGCACGCAGCCGTTGCCGGAAATCCAGGCACCCAGATACTGGATGCCCACATTGATGTTCATGGACAGGCCGGCTTCGGTAATCGGCGCTTCCGGCTGGAAGTTCAGCAGATCGGCCGCGCTGACGTTGACATCGCCGCGCTGCTTGGCGATCTGGTTGGGCGCGTCGCCCAGTACGCGGGTGAAGGCTTCGTTGGCGATGGGCACCAGACCCGGGTGGGCCACCCAGCCGCCGTCGTAGCCGTCGGTGGCGTCGCGGTCCTTGTCGGCCTTCACGCCGCCCAGTGCCTTCTCGTTGGCCACCGGGTCGTTTTTGATGGGAATCAGCGCGGCCATGCCGCCGATGGCCGGCGCGTTGCGCTGGTGGCAGGTCTTGAGCAGCAGCAAGGCGTAGGCGCGCATGAAGGGCACGGTCATGGTGATCTGCGCGCGGTTGGCCAGGCAGAAGTCTCGGTTCTGCTTGAATTTCTTGATGCAGCTGAAGATGTAGTCCCAGCGACCGGCGTTGAGGCCGGAGCTGTGCTCGCGCAGTTCGTACAGGATTTCATCCATCTCGAAAGCGGCGAGGATGGTTTCGATCAGCACGGTGGCCTTGATAGTGCCCTGTGGAATGCCCAGTTCGTTCTGGGCGAAGACGAAGACGTCGTTCCACAGGCGGGCTTCCAGATGGCTTTCCATCTTGGGCAGGTAGTAATAGGTGGCGCTGCCCACGCTGCGCAGGTAAGCGATGTTGTGGAAGAAGGACAGGGCGAAGTCGAACAGGGAGCCGGAGACGATGTCGCCGTCCACCTTCACGTGCTTTTCCATCAGGTGCCAGCCGCGCGGACGCAGGATCAGGGTGGCGATGGTGTCGTTGAGCTTGTACTGCTTGCCTTCCGGGCTGGCGAAGGAGATGGTCTTGCGGTAAGCGTCGCGGACGTTGATCTGGCCGCTGATCTGGTTTTCCCAGCTGGGACAGTTGGAGTCCTCGAAGTCGGCCATGAAGCTCTTGGCGCCGGAGTTCAGCGCATTGATCATCATCTTGCGTTCAACCGGGCCGGTGATTTCCACGCGGCGGTCCAGCAGGTCGGCCGGCAAGGGGGCGATCTTCCAGTCGCCGGCGCGCACGGCGGCGGTCTCGGGCAGGAAGTCCGGCAGTTTGCCGGCATCCAGTTCCGCCTGACGGGTGACGCGGGCTGCCAAGAGTTCGCGGCGACGGCCTTCGAACTGGCGATGCAGCTTGGCGACGAAGGCCAGAGCCTCGGTGGTGAGGATCTCTTCATAGGCCGGAGTAACCGGGGCGAGGATTTCCACGCCCTGCGGAAGCGTAACTGCCATGGATGTCTCCTTTCGGGGAACGTTGCGGCGCTGGTCGCCACAGAATGAAAAAATGATGTTGCAATGCGATGAAAGCAGTCTATCTAGCCAAACAGTAAAAAAAAATGCATAAAATGGCATAACATCTTTTACTTTTAGTGACTCAATGAGCGAGCTGAAGCAACTGGAAACCTTCGTTGCCGTATTGGGGCTGGGTAGTCTGTCGGCGGCGGCGCGGCAGATGAACGTGGTGCCGGCCATGGTGGGGCGGCGGCTGGACGCGCTGGAGGAGCGGCTGGGGGTAAAGCTGCTGGTGCGCACCACTCGCAGCGTGACGCCCACGCAGGAAGGCGCGGCCTTTTATGAGGACTGCCTGCGCATTCTCGGCGAGCTGTCCGAAGCCGAGGCCGCCGTCGCCTCAGGCAGCGGCCGGGCGCGCGGGCATTTGCGGGTGTCCGCGCCGGCAGGCTTTGGCCGGCGGCATGTGGCGCCGCATATCGCGGCCTATCAGCAGGCTCATCCGGACATCAAGGTGACGCTGGATCTGTCGGACCGCCTGATCGATCTGCAGCGCGAGCGCATTGACTGCGCCATCCGCATTTCGGATCTGGCCGATTCCTCGTTGGTGGCGATGCGGCTGGCCGAGAACCGGCGCGTGGTGGTGGCGTCGCCGGCGTACCTGTCCCGCTGCGGCATTCCGCACACGCTGGAGGACCTAGCGCGCCACAACTGCCTGTCGCTGGGCGAAAGCCAGAGCCGGGGCTGGAGTTTTACCGTGGACGGCCAGCCGGTAAACCTGCGGGTGGCTGGTCATCAGGAGTGCAATGACGGTGCGGTGCTGCACGACTGGGCCTTGCAGGGGCTGGGCTTGGCCTGGCGTTCTTTGTGGGAGGTGAAGGATGATCTGTCCGAAGGCCGGCTGGTTACCGTGCTGGATGGGTTTTCGTCGCCGGACTATCCGGTGTACGCGGTAGTGCCGCAGCGCCGTTTCATGCCGGCGCGGGTGCGCTATTTCATTGACCATCTTCGGCAAACCTACAATGCGCCGGGGTATTGGGACTGAGCGCTGACCCGCCCTTCGCGCCGGAGACGATCCGGTTCCGTGGTAAGGTTAAGGCTCTTGCCGTTTTCCGGCTCCGCACTGCTCTTGAGAACGCCGTGAACAAGTATCTGCAGATTTACTCCGACATCGCCGCCGACATCGATAACCAGCGTTATCAGAAAGGCGACAAGATTCCCTCTGAAACCGAGCTGATGGACAGTTACGATGCCAGTCGCGGCACGGTGCGCAAGGCTGTGGACATGCTGCAGGAGCGCGGTTATGTGCAGAAGATTCACGGCAAGGGCGTGTTTGTGCTGCGGCCGGGCAATATCGAATTCCAGCTCAACGGCATTGTCAGCTTCCAGGAAATGAACGAGCGCATGGGGCGCAAAGTGCTGTCGCGGGTGGCGAGTTTCCGCACTGTGCCGGCCAGCGCCGCGTTGGCGCGCCAGATGCAGGTGGAAGAGGGCGCGCCGCTGGTGGAGATTCACCGGGTGCGCAACATTGACGGCGAGAACGTGATTCTGGACATCAACCACTTTGTGGCCGACCGCGTGCCCGGCCTGACCGCGCGCATCGCCGAAGGGTCGATCTATCACTATATAGAGGAGACGCTGGGCCAGACCATCAGCTACGCCCAGCGCATTATCGAAGCCCAGCCCTGCAATGACGAAGACAGGGCCAGACTGGATCTCAATGGTATGGATCATGTGATCGTGGTGAAGAATCTCACCCATTTTTACGACGGCAGCCTGTTTGAATACACCGAATCGCGCCACCGGCTGGACAAGTTCTTCTTCAGCGACATCGCCCGTCGCTAGGGTAGCGGTTGGTGTAAGCCCAGCGTTTGCCACGCTGCAGCCCAGACAGGCCCGACCGGAATAGCGGTCGGGCTTTTTCATGTCCTGTTGCGACTTTGAAACGCGTCGACTTGAAAATGGCTAACTCGTACATACGAGTGTGGACATAACTCGTATGTACGAGTTATGTTGATCGCAACTGCGGGGCGGAGCGCGCCCGCGCCGCGGCAACGACAACACAGGGACACAGGATGACGACAATGAGCCAGGATTACGTACAAAGCGCCGCGCAGATACTGCGAGCCATCGGCGGCGCCGACAACATCAGTCAGGCCGCGCACTGCATCACCCGCCTGCGCATGACGCTGAAAGACGAGGGGCAGGTGGACAAGGCCGCGCTGGACGCGGTGGGGCTGGTCAAAGGCCACTTCAGCAATGCCGGGGTATTCCAGATCGTGATCGGCGCCGGCGATGTGGATCGCGTCTATGCCGAGCTGGTGAAACAAACCGGCATTGCCCGCGCCACCGTGGCCGAGGTGAAGGCCGGCGGCGACAGCAAGCAGGGCCGTTTGCAGCAACTGGTAAAAGTGTTTTCCGATGTGTTCATGCCCATCCTGCCGGCCATCATCGTGGCTGGCCTCTTGATGGGGGTGAACAATCTGCTGGGCGCCAAGGGCATGTTCCTTGAGGGCAAGAGTCTGCTGGACGCCTGGCCGGGCCTGGGCGGGGTGTGGGGGCTGATCAACATGATGGCCAACACTTCCTTCGTGTTCCTGCCGGCGCTGGTGGGCTGGTCGGCGGCCAAGCGCTTTGGCGGCAGCGAGGTGCTGGGCATTGTGCTGGGTCTGCTGCTGGTGCACCCGGATCTGCTCAACGCCTGGGGCTACGGCAAGGCCGCCGCCGGGCTGGACGGCGCGTCGGTGCCGTATTTCGATGTGTTTGGCCTGCATATAGAGAAAGTGGGCTATCAGGGACAGATCCTGCCGATCCTGGCGGCCACCTGGGTGATGTCGCAGGTGGAAACCTGGCTGCGCCAACGCGTGCCCAACGCCATCCAGCTGCTGGTGGTGCCCATTACCACCATCGTGGTCAGCGGCTTGCTGGCGCTGGTGGTGATCGGCCCGCTGGCGCGGCATCTAGGCATCTTCATCACCGACGCGCTGGTGTATGTGTTCAATCTGGCTCCCTGGCTGGGCGCAGTGCTGTTCGGGGCCCTGTACGCGCCGCTGGTGTTGACCGGCATGCATCACATGTTCATCGCCGTGGATCTGCAGCTGATCGCCAATCAGGGTGGCACCTTTATCTGGCCGATGATCGCGCTCTCCAATATCGCCCAAGGCAGTGCGGCGCTGGCCATGTTCTGGCTGTCCTCTACTGCCAACGAGAAGAGCATGGCCTCCACCTCGGCCTTGTCGGCCTTCTTCGGCATCACCGAGCCGGCCATGTTCGGCGTCAATCTGCGCTACAAGCTGCCGTTTTATGCCGCGCTGTGCGGCTCGGCCTCGGCGGCGGTGCTGATCACGCTGGGCCATGTGCGCGCCTCTGCCATCGGTGTGGGTGGCTTGCCGGCCTTCATCTCCATCATTCCGCAGCACATTCCGCTGTTTTTGCTGGGCACGCTGGTGGCGGTAGCGGTGCCGATGGCGCTTACCCTGTTGTTGTCGCGTCGCTGGCAGGCGCGCGCGGCGATGCAGGCCGGTTAAGGCGGAGCCGGACATGCAACAGGACAAACGCAGGGCGGTGGTCTACCAGATCTATCCCAAGAGTTTCAGCAGCCACGCCGGCCGGGCCACTGGCGATCTGGCCGGCGTGATCGACCGGCTGGATTATCTGGCCTGGCTGGGGGTGGACTATCTGTGGCTGACGCCTTTCTATTGTTCGCCGCAGCGCGACAACGGTTACGACGTCAGCGATTACTACCGGATTGATCCGGCCTTTGGGGACATGGCGGATTTCGAGCGCCTGTTGGCCGAAGCCGGGCGGCGCGGCATGGGGGTGATGCTGGACATCGTGGTGAACCACACCTCCACCGAGCACGTCTGGTTCCGCCAGGCGCTGGAGGAGCGAGCCAGCCCTTACCGCGACTACTATCTGTGGCGCGACCGCCCCAACAACTGGCAGTCCAAGTTTGGCGGTTCCGCCTGGGAGTACGAGCCGCGCTCCGGCCAGTATTACCTGCATCTGTTCGACAAGACGCAGGCGGATCTGAACTGGGACAACCCGGCGCTGCGGCAGGACGTGTACCGCATGATGCGCTTCTGGGCGGACAAGGGCGTGGCGGGGTTTCGCCTGGACGTGATCAACCTCATTTCCAAGGATCCGGCTTTTTCCGAAGACGACAGCGACGGCCGGCATTTCTATACCGACGGGCCGCGCGTGCATGAGTATCTGCAGGAAATGTATCGCGAGGTGTTCGCCGGGCGCTCGCTGTTGACCGTGGGCGAGATGTCGTCCACCTCGCTGGCGCACTGCGTGCTTTATTCGCGGCCGGAGCGGCAAGAGCTGTCCATGACCTTCAATTTTCACCATCTCAAGGTGGATTACCCGGACGGCGAGAAGTGGCGCGAAGGCAAGCCGGACCTGGTGGCGCTTAAGCGCATCCTTTCAGACTGGCAGACCGGCATGCACGCCGGTGGCGGCTGGAACGCGTTGTTCTGGTGCAATCACGACCAGCCTCGCGTGGTGTCCCGCTTCGGCGACGACGGTGCTTATCGGGTGGCGTCCGCCAAGATGCTGGCCACTGCGCTGCACGGCCTGCAGGGCACGCCTTATATCTATCAGGGCGAAGAAATCGGCATGTGCGACCCGGGTTTCAAACGCATCGAGGATTATCGCGATGTGGAAAGCCACAACGCTTATCGCCAACTGTTGGCGGAGGGCATGCCGCCCGAGGAAGCGCTGCGCGTGATCGGTCGCAAATCCCGCGACAACGCCCGCACTCCCATGGCCTGGGATGACGGTCAGCATGGCGGCTTTTCCAGCGCCGAGCCGTGGATAAGCGCTTCGGCCAACCTGGCGCAGGTGAATGTGCGCGCGGCGCGGGCCGATCCGGATTCTGTGCTGCATCACTATCGCGCGCTGATCGCCTTGCGCAAGCGACATGCCGTATTTGCCGATGGCGACTACCGCTGTCTGACGCCGGCGCACCCCAGCCTGTGGGTATACCTGCGCCGCTGCGCTGACGAGTGTCTGCTGGTAATCAGCCAGATGGCGGGCGAGGAGATCGACTACGCCCTGCCGGCGGACGCGGTGCCGGCAGGTTGGCGCTGGCAATGCCTGCTCGCCAATTACCCGGCGACGGACCATCCGCCGCCGGTCTGGCGGTTGCGGCCCTGGCATTCGCTGCTGTACCGGCTGACGCCGCCCTGATTTCCCCCCTCTGACGCTTGCCGTGCCGGCCTTGTCCGGCAGGCCTGCGCTCGTCCTGACATCGCGGACCACCGCCCTGCGCGGCGCCGAGGGGATAGTCATGTCCGCTTTGCAGGCAGGTACCACTTAGGAGACAAGAATGAAACAACACCTCATCGCCCTGTCGCTGGCGCTCGGCTTTGCCGCCGCCTCCGCTTATACGTTGGCCGAAGACGCCGTCGCACCAGGCTCCGCGCCCGCGACGACGCCCGCGCCAGCCGCCAGTCCGCTGGCCAACGCCTCCGCCGCCCAATTGGCGGAGGCCATGAAAAAGGCGCTGGACGACTCGGGCTTCCAGTTCGAAGGCTATCTGCGCAGCGGCTTTTATGGCGGCGGCAAGGACGAGCCGCGCGCGCAATACCAGCTGGGCGGGGATTTGCAGCATTTCCGCCTTGGCAACGAAGGCGACACCTACGGTGAATTCGGCATCGGCAAAAAATGGACTACCAGTGGCGGCGCCAGTTGGGGCGTGTACGTCATGCCCACTTTCTACAGTTACAACCCGGTGATCGGCGATAGCGGCAGCAGCAGCAAAACCAGCGCCGCCCAGTTGTACGCTTATTTGTCCGGGCTGGATTTCGCGCCGGACCTCACCTTCTGGGCCGGTCAGCGCTATCACCGTATCCAGGACATCCATATTGTGGACAACTGGCTGGTGCAGGACGGCGACAACTACGGCGCGGGCGTGGACGGCATTCACATCGGTCAGACCGCGCGGTTGAATCTGTCCGCCTCCACCTCCGGCAGCTATGGCAACGACAATGCCCAGCTCAACAACGCCCGTCGCGTCAACTTTCAACTGACCAAGATCCCGCTCAACCCGGGTGGCACGCTCACGGTCACCGGCGGCGTGATCAGCGGCGACTTCGCCATCGGCAAGGCCGGCAGCGCCTGGGGCCTGCTGCACAACCAGCAGGATTTTCTGGTCAAGGGACTGAACAACTCGCTGTTCCTGCAAACTGCGGACGGACACGCCTCGCTGTCGGGCGAGTTCTACAATCTCGACAGCAACGGCGCGGCCCAGGCCGGCGCACGGCAACATCGCATTGCCGAAGTGATCAACTGGCAGCTTGGCCGTTTTGGCGGGCAGGCGCTGGCGGGCTATCAAACCGTGGCCCCGGACAATGCGCCGCATTACAAGGATTTCTCGCTGGGCGGACGGCTGTCTTATGGCGTGGCGGCCAATGTGAAACTGTTGGCCGAAGGCGCGGTAACCAGTCGCAAGGTGGACAACGCCGACACCCAGCGGCTGGACAAGGCCACGCTGGCGGTGGCGTTCTCGCCGGACACCGGTTTCTGGAGCCGGCCCGAGTTCCGGCTGTATGTCAGCCATTTCAACTGGAACAACGCCGCCGCGGCCGCGAATCTCTCCAGCTTTGGCGCGAGCGGTCGCACCAGCGCCACCACCTACGGCGCGCAGATCGAAGCGTGGTGGTAACAAAAGCCGCTAGCGGCATCTGAAACAGCTTTGCCCACGTCGCTGGCGGCGGCGTGGTTCTCCTCCAGGGCGTATGCGTTGCGCCTGTTTGCCGGAGGCCGGAGCGGCTCGCGCCTGGTGGTCTGTTTATCAGGCAGGGCGGCCCTGTTCGTTGCCGGGCAGGCCTGCGGCTGGCGAAAGCTTGCCGCAGGTCAGTTTGTTGCAAAAAGACATCTGTTTGCCATTTTTTGGCTATTTTCAGTCAGATCCTGCCTGATGCATGACATTTCATGGCGTAACTGTTGTGGCATGAGCTTTCTCGCAGTCAATCATGCTTTTTCTGCATGCGCATAATGAATAATGGATACACTTTGCGGGAATTCCCTGCTTGAACTGTTCTCATGATGCTGTAAGATCGCGCCTTTTCCCTTGCAATGCCCTGCGCGGGATTGCCGTCACGACGCGGCGACAGATAGGGCAGCAGGGGTGGGCTGAGTCTGATCACCTTGCTGCGCGGTCACGAGCCGCCGCCCGCCGCCACGACGGGCAAGCAGCCTCCACGGGATAGTTTGAAATGAGTTTGCTGCGCAAGAAGAGCGTCCAGGGCATGCTGGAATTCGCTCAAACCTCCAAAGGGCTCCGCAAGGAGCTGTCCGCTTTCGACCTGACCATGCTGGGCATCGGCGCCATTATCGGCACCGGTATTTTCGTACTGACCGGCACCGGCGCCACCGTTGCCGGCCCGGGCCTGGTGTTGTCCTTTGTCATTGGCGCGCTGGCCTGCGGTTTCGCCGCCCTGTGTTATGCCGAATTTGCCGCCATGCTGCCGATTTCCGGCTCCACCTATACTTATGCCTACGCTACGCTGGGCGAGCTGATCGCCTGGATTATCGGCTGGGACTTGATGCTGGAATACCTGCTGGCGTCCTCGGCGGTGTCGGTAGGCTGGTCCGGCTACTTCCAGAGCTTGCTGGCCGGCTTCGGCATCACTTTGCCGGAGGCGCTCACTGCCGCCGCCGGCGCCGCGCCAGGCAAGAATACCTTCTTCAACCTGCCGGCCTTCGCCATCGCCATGCTGATCACCGCCTTGCTTGCCTTCGGCATCAAGGAATCCAAGCGCGTGAACAATATCGTGGTGCTGATCAAGGTGGCCGTCGTGGTGCTGTTCATCGCCATCGGCGTGTGGCATGTGAAGCCCGCCAACTGGAGCCCGGCGCTGCCCTACGGCTTCAACGGCGTGTTCCACGGCGCGGCCATCGTGTTCTTCAGCTTCCTGGGTTTTGACGCGGTAACCTGCGCGGCCGAAGAAGTGAAAGACCCGGCGCGCGACATTCCCAAGGGCGTGATCTGGTCGCTGGCTATTTGTTCGCTGCTGTATGTGATCGTGTCCGCCATCATGACTGGCATCGTGCCTTATACCCAGTTTGCCGGCATCGATCATCCGGTGTCGCTGGCCCTGCAAGTGGCCAAGCTGGACTGGTTTGCCGGCTTTGTCGACTTGGGTGCCATTCTTGGCATGCTGACCGTGATTCTGGTGATGACCTATGGCCAGACCCGCATCCTGTTCGCCATGAGCCGCGACGGCTTGCTGCCCAAGGTGTTTTCCGAGGTGAATCCCAAGTACGGCACCCCGTACAAGGCGACCTGGCTGATCGGCACCATCATCGCCCTGATCGCCGGTTTCGTACCGCTGCATACCTTGGCCGAACTGGTGAATATCGGCACGCTGGCCGCCTTCTCGCTGATCGCTATCGCCGTGATCATCCTGCGCAAGCGCGAGCCGAACCTGCCGCGCAAGTTCTACTGCCCGGGCGTACCCTACGTGCCGGCGCTGGCCATCATCTTCTGCGTCTTCCTGATGGGCCAGCTGTCCGCCCTGACCTGGGTGTGCTTCGTGGTGTGGCTGGTGATTGGTCTGGTGGTGTATTTCGGCTACTCGCGCCGCAATTCCCTGCTGAACGACGCGGCCTGATTGTCCGGTCGATAATCATGAGAGCCACCCTTCGGGGTGGCTTTTTTTATGGCAGGCGGTATCCGGTGGGCAGCGGCGCGGGCATGAAAAAGCCGCCCTGAGGCGGCTGGCTGCGAAGGCGCTGCAAATCAGCCGCGCAGTTTGGCGGCGATGGCGGCCACGCGGGCACCGTACAGCTTGGCGGTGTCCAGATCGCCTTGCGGGATTTCTTCCACGCTGGCGTCGGCCGGAGATTGCACCAGCAGGCCCACGGAGCCGCCCAGATTGTTGGCGTCGTTGCGGGTGGCGGCCTTGCTGTTGCTGGGCATCTGGCCGAGGCTGACCCAGATGCCGCCATGCTGGCTGGCAAGGGTTTGCAGCGCAATCAGCGATACCTGCTTGTCGCCGTTAAGGCTGGCGCTGTTGGTGAAGCCGCCAAACACTTTGTCTTGCCAGGCGCGGGTGAACCAGGCCTTGGAGCTGGCATCGGCGAATTTCTTGAACTGCCAGGACGGGCTGCCCATATAGGTGGGGCTGCCGAAAATGATGGCGTCGGCGGCGGCGAGTTGTTCCCAGCCGGCTTCCGGGATGTTGCCTTCAGCGTCGATGGCCAGCAGCTGGGCCTGAGCGCCTGCGGCAACCTGTTCCGCTACGCGGTGGGTGTGACCATAACCGGAATGATAGACGACAACGACTTTTGCCATGTGCTTGCCTTTCGTGAAGGACGACCGTGAGGAAGAGGCGGCCCGCCAAACGGCAGGCCGGAATTTTCCTATTATTGGCAAGAAAACGAGCAGGAAAAAGCACTGGCGGATGAATATATTGTTTAGCCCAGGTAAATGATCACCCCTCCACCATCGCGCAGGCTAGGGCTGGCGCGGTGGATACGCCGGCCAGCACGGCGCGCAGTGCGGCGCGCTCCACATCCTGATCGCGCGCGGCGACTAATACACGACGGCCTTCGGCCAACATCAATTCCAGATAACAGATGGCGATGGCGTCCGCGCCGCTACCCAGTGCGTGTTCCTGGTAGTCCAGCACCTGCGCCGGCTGCGGCAAGGCGTCCAGCAAGGCGCTGATCAATCCCGCGCCGCTGCCGCGCAGCGTGCGCGCGCCCTCGGCGGCAAGCAGCCCCACTTCCAGCGTCACTGTCCCGTCCAGCGCGCTGCTGAGACGATGCGACTGATAACGCCAGTGGCCGACCGGGGTCAGGTAGGCCGCTTCGAACAGGGCGTACAAGCGCTCGGGGGGCAGTTCCTTGCCTTCGTCGTCGGCGGCCAGTTGTGCGCGGCGGCTAAGATCGGTCTGGAAGGCGCGGGGCAGGCGCAGGCCGTAGTGCCGTTCCAGCAGCCAGCTCACCCCGCCCTTGCCGGACTGGCTGTTGACGCGAATCACCGCTTCGTAGCTTCGGCCAACATCGGCCGGATCTATCGGCAGATAGGGCACGCGCCACGGCTCGGCATCCTGTTGCAGGGCGAAGCCTTTGCGAATGGCGTCCTGATGCGAGCCGGAAAAGGCGGTGTATACCAGTTCTCCGGCGTAGGGGTGGCGCGGATGCACCGGCAGTTGCAGGAAATCCTCCACCTGCCGGCGCAGGCTGTCGATATCGGAAAAATCCAGGCCGGGCGCAATGCCCTGGCTGTAGAGATTCAGCGCCAGCGTCACCAGATCGACATTGCCGGTGCGCTCACCGTTGCCGAACAGGCAGCCTTCCACGCGTTGCGCCCCGGCCAGCATGGCCAGTTCGGCGGCAGCCACGGCGCAGCCCCGGTCATTGTGCGGATGCACGCTGAGGATCAGGCTGTCGCGACGCGGCAGATGCCGGGACAGCCATTCGATCTGGTCCGCGTAGGTATTGGGTGTGGACATTTCCACCGTGGCCGGCAGATTGAGAATCATCGGCGCCGCTGGCGTGGGGGCCCAGCAATCGATAACGGCGGCGCACACGGCAAGCGCCACGTCGGGTTCGGTGGCGGAGAAGGTTTCCGGCGAATACTGGAACACCCACTCGGTTTCCGCTTGGCGCTGGCAGTGCTCGCGGATCTGCCGGCAGCCGTCGGTTGCCAGGCGGGTGACGCCGGCCACGTCCAGCCCAAATACCCTCTCGCGCCAAGCCGGAGCGGTGGCGTTGTACAGATGGACGATGGCCCGTCGAGCGCCGCGCAGGGCTTCGAAGGTGCGGGCGATCAGGTCCGGGCGGGACTGGGTAATCACTTGCAGTGTGACGTCGGCGGGCACCCGGCCGTCGTCAATAAGCCGACGGACAAAATCGAAATCGGTTTGCGAGGCGGCGGGGAAGGCGACTTCGATTTCCTTGAAGCCGCATTGCACCAGCAAGTCGAAAAAGCGCAATTTCTGCGCCACCGTCAGCGGCTCGGCCAAGGCTTGATTGCCGTCGCGCAGATCGGTGCTGAGCCAGACTGGAGGCCGGGTCTGGCGACGGGATGGCCATTGCCGGTCGGGCAAGGGCCAAGGCTGAAAAGCCGGATAGCGATGTGCAGGGCAGGGCAGCATGGAATCTCCTTTGCAAGGGGTAATGAGCTTGTGGCCTGCAAAAGAGTTTGACATAAAGTCTTATTTTTTCTTTTTTTTGGCGGTTGTTGAATTAGATTCTATTTATTTGTTTGACTTTATGTCTAAAAACGAGGAGGTTCTACTTAATTTATCTACTTTTTGTAGAATTCGCTGTGGTGTTTTTACGACGGCCAAGCCGGGGCGGGCAATAAAAAACCCGCCGTAAGGCGGGTTTTCAGGCGCTGCCGACGTCTGTCGGCGCACATGGCTTAGTGGAATTGCTCTTCTTCGGTGGAGCCGGTCAGGGCCGTCACGCTGGACTGGCCACCCTGAATCACGGTGGTCACATCGTCGAAGTAGCCAGTGCCCACTTCTTGCTGGTGAGACACGAAGGTGTAACCGCGTTCGCGAGCGGCGAATTCCGGTTCCTGCACCTTCTCAACATAGGCGGACATGCCGCGGGCCACGTAATCCTGGGCCAGATCGTACATGTTGTACCACATGTTGTGGATGCCAGCGAGGGTGATGAACTGGTACTTGTAGCCCATCGCGCCCAGCTCGCGCTGGAACTTGGCGATGGTGGCATCGTCCAGATTCTTCTTCCAGTTGAAGGACGGCGAGCAGTTGTAAGCCAGCAGTTTGCCCGGGTGCTTGGCATGAACGGCTTCGGCAAACTTGCGAGCGAACTCCAGATCCGGCGTGCCGGTTTCGCACCATACCAGGTCGGCGTAGTCTGCGTAGGCTACGGCGCGGCTGATGGCTTGTTCCAGACCCTTCTTGGTCTTGTAGAAGCCTTCGGCGGTGCGCTCGCCGGTCAGGAAGGGCTTGTCGTTGGCGTCGTAGTCGCTGGTCAGCAGGTCGGCGGCTTCAGCGTCGGTGCGGGCGATCACCAGGGTCGGTACGCCGTACACGTCGGCGGCCATGCGGGCTGCGATCAGCTTCTGGATGGCTTCCTGGGTCGGAACCAATACCTTGCCGCCCATGTGGCCGCACTTCTTCACGGAGGCCAGTTGGTCTTCGAAGTGCACGCCGCCGGCGCCGGCGCGGATCATGGCCTTCATCAGTTCGTAGGCGTTGAGCACGCCGCCGAAACCGGCTTCGGCGTCAGCCACGATGGGCGCGTAGTAATCGATGAAGCCGGCATCGCCCTTTTGCACGCCCTTGGAGTGCTGGATTTCGTCGGCGCGGGTGAAGGCGTTGTTGATGCGCTCAACCACCTTCGGCACCGAGTCCACCGGGTACAGGGACTGGTCCGGGTACATGGCGGAGTATTCGTTGTTGTCGGCGGCAACCTGCCAGCCGGACAGATAGATGGCCTTGATGCCGGCTTTCACCTGCTGCATGGCCTGACCGCCGGTCAGTGCGCCCAGACAGTTGATGTACGGTTCGTTGTTGACCAGGTTCCACAGCTTTTCAGCGCCTTGACGGGCCAGGGTGTGCTCCACCTGAACGGAACCGCGCAGACGTTCTACGTCGGCGGCGGTGTAACCGCGCTTGATGCCCTTCCAGCGGGGGTTGGTGTCCCAGTCGTGTTGAATGGCGGCGATGCGTTGTTCGCGAGTAGTCATGTTAAACCCTTCTCGATTAATTTCTCTGCAGACCGGTAATTCCGGCGATCCTCTTGGCCAAATGACATCCCGGTTTTTCCGGTTTGATTTTCTTGACGACGGGTTGTGGCCGCCGCCTGCTCTGACCACCAGACGTCCGTGGATAACGGCTTTGATCGGGTGGGTCACTTAGCGATGTGGCCCATTATATGCACAAAAAAAATAGCTTGTGTGCAGTGCAGCAGGCGAAAAAAACCGATGTTCAGAAGGTGACAGTCGTGTCGAAATTCGAAGATGCCAATGCGCTATTTGCTGTGCGCTTGTGAAAACACAAGACCGAAAACGCGCAAGCGGGTGAGCGGGTGGAACAGTGGTTGTGACCTTGCGGCAAGACATCGCTCTTGAATTCCTCGCCAGAGACCTTACCTACTGCCGGGACATCAACCAACCAAGCCGAATCCAGCCGAGGAATCGTCATGCAGGAAAACCAGAACACCACTCTCAACGACACTGCCGAGAACGCCGCCCAGAACGTTGCCGACGACGCTCAGGCCGCTGAATCCGTGGTGCTGACGCCCGAAGAGCGCATCGAAGCGCTGGAAAAAGAGTTGGCCGAAAGCCGCGAGCAAACGCTGCGCGCGCTGGCTGATATCGAAAACCTGCGTCGTCGCCACACCGAAGAACTGGCCAGCAGTCAGAAGTACGCCATCAACAAGTTCGCGCAAGAACTGGTGCCGGTGAAGGATTACCTTGAAATGGCGCTGCTGGACCAGAGCGGACAGATCGACACCCTTAAAATGGGCGTGGACATGACGCTCAAGCAACTGGCGGCCGCTTTCGACAAGGCGCAGATTCGCGAAGTGTCGCCCAAGGCCGGCGACAAGCTGGACCCGCATCTGCATCAGGCCATGAGCGCCGAAGAGTCGGATGCCGAACCCAATACCATCGTACGCGTGCTGCAGAAGGGCTACCTGTTGGCCGAACGCACCCTGCGTCCGGCCATGGTGGTGGTGGCCAAGGCCAAAGCGTAATCACAGGATCATAAAAAGGTAGCGGTCGACCCTCTTGAAAATGTCGACATAGCCAATACCTATTGAGACAACAGGCGGCAGCTATCAACCAAACCAGCGCCGCCGGAATGAATTGAGGAAAGGAATACAGAATATGGGCAAGATCATCGGTATCGACCTGGGCACCACCAACTCCTGCGTGGCAGTTGTAGAAGGCGGCAACCCGAAAGTCATCGAAAACGCGGAAGGCGCACGCACCACGCCGTCCATCATCGCTTATCTGGAAGATGGCGAAATCCTGGTGGGCGCACCGGCCAAGCGCCAGGCTGTGACCAACCCGAAAAACACCATCTTCGCCGCCAAGCGCCTGATCGGCCGCCGCTTCGAAGACAAGGAAGTGCAAAAAGACATCGACCTGATGCCTTTTGAAATCATGAAGGCCAAGAACGGCGACGCCTGGGTGAAGGCCCGCGAGCAGGAACTGGCCCCGCCGCAGATCTCCGCTGAAGTGCTGCGCAAGATGAAGAAGGCCGCCGAAGACTATCTGGGCGAAGAAGTGACCGAAGCCGTGATCACCGTGCCGGCCTACTTCAACGACAGCCAGCGCCAGGCCACCAAGGATGCCGGCCGCATCGCCGGTCTGGAAGTGAAGCGCATCATCAACGAGCCGACCGCCGCCGCGCTGGCGTTTGGCCTGGCCAAGCAGGAAGGTGATCGCAAGATCGCGGTATACGACCTGGGGGGCGGCACGTTCGACGTGTCCATCATTGAAATCGCCGATGTAGACGGCGAGCACCAGTTCGAAGTGTTGTCCACCAACGGCGACACCTTCCTGGGCGGCGAAGACTTCGACCAGCGTCTGATCGACTACATCGTTACCGAGTTCAAGCGCGAACAGGGCGTGGACCTGAAAAACGACGTGATGGCCCTGCAGCGACTGAAGGAAGCCGCTGAAAAGGCCAAGATCGAGCTGTCCAGCGCCGCGCAGACCGAAGTGAACCTGCCGTACATCACCATGGACGCTACCGGTCCGAAGCACTTGGCGATGAAGATCACCCGCGCCAAGTTCGAAAGCCTGGTGGAAGACCTTATCGCCCGCTCCATCGAGCCGTGCCGCGTGGCCCTCAAGGATGCCGGCGTGTCCCTGTCCGACATCACCGACGTGATCCTGGTGGGCGGCCAGTCCCGCATGCCCAAGGTGCAGGACGCGGTGAAGGAATTCTTCGGCAAGGAACCGCGCAAGGACGTGAACCCGGACGAAGCCGTGGCCGTTGGCGCCGCCATTCAGGGCTCCGTGCTGTCCGGCGACCGCAAGGACGTGTTGCTGCTGGACGTGACTCCGCTGTCGCTGGGCATTGAAACCCTGGGCGGCGTGATGACCAAACTCATCCAGAAGAACACCACGATTCCGACCAAGGCTTCGCAAACCTTCTCCACCGCTGACGACAACCAGACTGCGGTCACCATCCACGTGCTGCAGGGCGAACGCGAGAAGGCTTCCGCCAACAAGAGCCTGGGCCAGTTCAATCTGGGCGACATCCCGCCGGCTCCGCGCGGCATTCCGCAAATTGAAGTGGAATTCAACATCGACGCCAACGGTATCCTGCATGTGTCCGCCAAGGACAAGGCTACCGGCAAGCAGGCCAACATCACCATTCAGGCATCGAGTGGTCTGTCCGAAGCCGAGATCGAGCGCATGGTGAAGGATGCCGAGGCCAACGCCGAGGAAGACCGCAAGCTGCATGAGCTGGTGACCGCGCGCAATCAGGCTGAAGGTCTGATCCACAGCATCAAGAAGTCGCTGGAAGAGCACGGCGACAAGATCGGCGCCGATGAAAAGGCCAAGATCGAAGAGGCTGTGAAGGCCGCCGAGGAAGTGGTGAAGAGCGACGACAAGGCCGCTATCGAAGCCAAGACCGAAGAGCTGGCCAAGGCCAGTCAGAAACTGGGCGAAATCATGTACGCTCAGGCCCAGCAGGCCGAAGGCGGTCAGCAGGGCGGTGCCGAAGCCGGCAAGAAAGACGACGGCAATGTGGTCGACGCCGAGTTTGAAGAAGTGAAGAAAGACAAGGCCTAATAATTAGTCCATGTTTTGACGCCTGTAACCGGGCCGGGCCTGCGGATGGTTTAGCGGCTCGGCCCGGTTTTGGCGTATGTAAGGCAGCATCCGGCGACGAGTCATCGCCGCCGGCAGACGGAGCGCATATGTCGACCAGAATCACTTTTTCCCAGCGCGGCGCTTTCTTTGACGCGCTGAAGGCGCGAACCGAAGCCTATTTCAAGGAAACGGGCCAGCGCCCTACCGGCAACCGCTATCTGCATGCCAAGACCCTGTTCGCCTACGCGCTGACCATCGTCAGTTATGTGCTGCTGGTGTGGCATGTCGAGCACTGGTGGTCGGCGCTGCTGGCTGGTTTCGGGCTGGTGCAAGGCTTTGTACTGATCGCGTTCAACGTGATGCACGACGGCGCGCACGGCAGTTACTCGCGCAAACGCTGGGTGAACTGGCTGATGGGCTCCAGCATGGAAGTGCTGGGCGGCAGCCAGAGCATGTGGCAGCAAAAGCACAATGTGCTGCATCACACCTACACCAATGTGGACGGCAAGGACGACGACATCGCCCTGGGCAGCCTGATGCGCCTGGCGCCCACCACGCCGTGGAAGCCCTGGCACAGACTGCAGCACTGGTACGCGCTGGCGCTCTACAGTTTGCTGACGCTGTTCTGGCTGTTTTTCAGCGACTGGCACAAGATGTTGCGCGGCAAGATCGGCGATACGCCACTGCCGCCGCAGCCGTGGTGGTCTTGGCCGTATTTCCTGCTGACCAAAGCCTTGTACGTGGCTTACGCGCTGGTGTTGCCGGCGTTCTACCATCCCTTGTGGATGGTGCTGCTGGTCTTTGTCGGCGTGCATTTACTGTTCGGCCTGACGCTGTCGGTGGTGTTCCAGCTGGCGCATACCGTGGAAGGCGCGGCGTTTCCGCAGCCGGACGCCACAGGCAAGATGCCGGACGAGTGGGCGGTGCATCAGCTGAAAACCACCGCCAATTTCGCCTGCAACAACCCGCTGGTGACCTTCTACATGGGTGGTCTCAATTTTCAGGTGGAACACCATTTGTTCCGCAAGACCAGCCACGTGCACTATCCGGCGCTGAGCCGGATCGTCGCGGCCACTTGCCGCGAGCACGGCGTGCCTTACACCACCTTCCGTTCGGTGCCGGCCGCCTTGCGCGCGCATTTTCGCTTTTTGAAAGAGATGGGCAGACGCCCCGCCGCCTGCTGATCGCCGCAGGCGACCCTCGGTATTTGAGAGAGACAGAGACATGTCCAAACGCGATTACTACGATGTGCTGGGCGTCAACCGCGACGCCTCCGACGACGATATCAAGAAGGCCTACCGCAAGCTGGCCATGAAATACCATCCGGACCGCAATCCGGACAGCAAGGAAGCCGAAGACAAGTTCAAGGAAGTCAAAGAGGCTTATGAAGTTCTCTCGGACAGCCAGAAGCGCGGCGCTTACGACCAGTTCGGCCATGCCGGGGTAGACCCGCAGGCAGGCATGGGCGGCGGCGGCGCTGGCGGCTTTGGCGGCTTTGGCGACTTCGCCGACATTTTCAGCGATATCTTCGGCGGCGGTCGCGCCGGCGGCGGCGGTCGTTCCAATGTCTATCGCGGCGCGGATCTCCGCTACAACATGGATATCACGCTGGAAGAAGCCGCGCGCGGTTGCGAGAAGCAGATTCGCATTCCCTCGCACGAAGAGTGCGATGTCTGCCACGGCAGCGGCGCCAAGCCGGGCACTCAGCCCAAGACCTGCTCCACCTGCGGCGGCCACGGCCAGGTACGCATGAGCCAGGGCTTCTTCTCCATCCAGCAAACCTGCCCCACCTGCCACGGCAGCGGCAAGGAAATCACCGACCCCTGCACCAGCTGCCACGGTGCGGGCCAGAAGAAGACCAACAAGACGCTGAATGTGAAGATTCCGGCCGGCGTGGACGAGGGCGATCGCATCCGCCTGTCGGGCGAGGGCGAGCCGGGTCAGAACGGCGGCCCTTCGGGCGACCTTTATGTGGTGACGCATATCAAGCCGCATTCGGTGTTCCAGCGAGATGGCATGGATCTGCATTGTGAGATGCCGATTTCCTTCGCCACCGCCGCACTGGGCGGCGAGGTAGAAATCCCCACGCTGGACGGCATGGCCAAGGTGAAGATTGCGGCGGAAACGCAAACCGGCCGGGTTTACCGTCTGCGCGGCAAGGGCGTGAAGTCGGTGCGCGGCAGCGATTTCGGCGATCTGCACTGCCACGTGGTGGTGGAAACACCGGTCAAGCTGACCGAGCGTCAGAAAGAACTGTTGCGCGAGTTCGAGGCCATCAGCGCGGGCGATGCCGCCACGCACAATCCGCGCTCCAAATCCTTCATGGACAAACTGCGCGACTTCTTCGAATAAGCAAGCTGGCCGGCTTGTGCCCTGCGCCCTTCGCGGCCTGTTTTGCAGACTGGCATGGCGTCAGACAATGCCGCTCACCCTGTCGGGTGGGCGGCATTTTTCATGCGCGCTGTGTTTGGGCGCGAGGGCGAGTAGTGGCCGCTTTCGGCCAACCTTGGCGCGTGAAGTACCGTGCGCGGGCGGGCTCCGAGGGCTGGTGTTGCGGCTTTGCGCCAGCGGATAGCGTTGGCAGGCGCACGCTGACAATTGGTTTGATCTGGAACAAATAGCGATTGCACGCTGGGGAGCAGCATTCCGTCCACAAAACATAAGTAAATTATTATTTTATGGATGAGGATGTGTACGATGACTACCCCGATTGTGCCGCTTAATGTCGGCAATACCGGCTTCATGCTGTTGTGCGCCAGTCTGGTCATGTTGATGACCCCTGGGCTGGCTTTCTTTTACGGTGGCCTGGTGGGCCGCAAGAATGTACTGACCATCATGGCGCAGAGCTTCATGTCGCTGGGCTGGACCACCGTGCTGTGGTTCGCCTTTGGCTACTCCATGTGCTTTGGCCCCAGTTGGCACGGCATTGTGGGCGATCCCACCTACTACGCCTTCATGCGCGGCGTGACGCTGAACACCATGTATACCGGCAACGATGCCGGCATTCCGCTGATCGTGCATGTGGCCTATCAAATGATGTTCGCCATCATCACGCCGGCGCTGATTACCGGCGCCTTTGCCAATCGGGTGACCGTGAAGGCTTACTTCCTGTTCCTGACCGGCTGGCTGGTGTTTGTTTACTTCCCCTTCGTACACATGGTCTGGAGCCCGGAAGGCCTGCTGGCCAAGTGGGGTGTGCTGGACTTTGCCGGCGGCATCGTGGTGCACAACACCGCAGGTTTCGCCGCGCTGGCCTCGGTGCTGTATGTGGGGCGTCGCTCGGTGGTGGAGAACAAGCCGCATAATGTGCCGCTGATCGCGCTGGGCACCGGCTTGCTGTGGTTTGGCTGGTATGGTTTCAACGCCGGCTCCGAATTGCGCGTGGACTACATCACCGCTTCGGCCTTCCTCAACACCGACGTCGCCGCTTCCTTTGCCGGCACGGCCTGGTTCTTCCTTGAGTGGTCGCATGCGCGCCAGCCCAAGTTCATCGGCTTGCTGACCGGCGCCGTGGCCGGGCTGGCCACCATCACTCCGGCGGCGGGCTATGTGTCTCTGGGTACGGCTGCGGTGATCGGTGTGATCGCCGCCGTGGTGTGTTACTACGCGGTGCAGATGAAAAACCGCCTGGGCTGGGATGATGCGCTGGATGTCTGGGGCGTGCACGGTGTGGGGGGGCTGTTGGGCACCTTGCTGCTGGGCGTATTCGCCAGCAAGACCTGGAACCCGGCGGGCGCGGATGGCCTGTTGATGGGCAACCCTGACTTTCTGTGGAAGCAGGTAGTGGCGGCGATCGTGTCCGGGGTGTGGGCTTTCGCCTTTACCTACGGCATGTTGCGACTGATCAATCTTGTGACGCCAGTGCGGATTGACGAACACACGCAAGAAACCGGGCTGGATCAAAGCCTGCACGGTGAGGAGGCATACAGCGGCGCGCTATAGGATGCTTCAGGCTGAGCCGTCGCAGCTGTAAACCCGTGCCCTTCGCTTGCCTAGCGAGGGGCATTTTCTTGTGCGCGGTGCGCGTTCGGCCGCGTTGGCTTGCCCAAAGAAAAAAGCCGCCGGAGCAATTCCGGCGGCAAATGACTTTTCGAAGGAACTAGCCAGTCACAACTTAGAAGTTGTGCTTCAGCATGATCCAGGTGATGGAGGCCTTGTTTTCGGCCCAGCCCAGAGCAGCTTGCGCGCCCTTGTCTTCTTTCACTTGGCCGTAGCCTGCTTCCACCATGGTGCGCTTGGATACGGTGTAGTCCAGAGCGGCTGCCCATTGGGTAGCGCCCCAATCCTGGCTGTTGCCGTCAACCTTCACGCTTTGGCGCTTGGAGTAAACGAAGGACGGCTTGAACGCGCCAAAGGTGTAGGCAGCGTTGATGGCCCAGGAGTTGGAGGTCAGCTTGTTAGCGCCGGTGTTGGCGATATTGAAGCTGGCGAAGTTGCTGATGCTGGAAGCATCGCCCCACAGGGTGACTTTTTGCAGGGTGGCAGCCAGGTACAGGTTGTTGGCGTCGTAACCGAATTCAACGCGGTGAACGCCGCTGTTCTTGTCCTGAACAGTGTTGAACTTGGCCATGTAGGCGTAGGCGCCGAAGAAGCCGGCGTTGCTGTACGCCAAACGGGTGCCGAAGGTGTTGCCGGTTTTCTTGCCGGTGGAAGCGGAAACAGCTTCACCGGAGCCGTATTGAACGATGGCGTTGAAGCCGTTCAGATCCGGGGTGTCGTAGCGCACGGAGTTTTTCACGCGGCCGTCGCCATAGGTGCCGAAGATGTCGGAGCCTTCATACAGCGGGAAAGCCATGCCGATGTTGTCGCGGCGCGGGCCGTACAGGTTGTCGGTAGCTTCGGTTTCGCCCAGTACGTCGTCGATGTAGCCAACGCGAACTTTACCGAAGCCGCCTTCCAGACCCACGAAAGTGGTGCGGGTGCCGAAAGTGCCGGCGCCGGAGCCAGCGGTAGCCACGCCGTCGATGTTGAAGCCGGATTCAACCTGCCAGATGGCCTTCAGGCCGTTGCCCAGGTCTTCATTGCCCTTGAAGCCGAGGCGGCTGCCAAAGTCGTCGACGCCGGTTTGGGATTTGAAGCCAGTGTCGGCGCTCTTCATGCTGTCCAGGCCGCCACGGATGGAGCCGTAGATGGTGACGTCGGCTTGGGCGATAACCGGCAGGGCGGCAGCGATGGCTGCAGCGAGTACGAGTTTTTTCATTCCTCTAAATCCTTTTCATGTTTTGTGTCTCGCCAGCCCGGCTTCTGAGGCAAGGCTTGGCAGTGCGTTGTTTCAGCCATGCGGATAGCTGATGCGCAACGAGGCTGAGTGTGTTCAGGCCCCGGATCAGCGTCAAGAAACATTTCTTAACATTTGGAGGGCGATTTCATGGAACTTGGCTGGCGTCTTGGTCTGGTTTAGAGAGTTTTATATTGCTAATTGGTTGATTTTATTGTGGTTGAATGATTTTTCTTGTTTTGATCAATGCAAGTTCAATAGTTTGAATACATGTTGCAGATTGGCTGCTGTTGTTCATTTTTTGGTCACTTTGTTGTCGCATTTTTGCAATTGTTACGTAGATATACGTGTTGACTGAGGTGTTCTTGCAACAGCTTATCAATAATTGAATGAGAATTTTGCATGGCTTGTGGCTAAAAAATCATGGCTTGCAGGGGGATGGGGCAGGCGTACAATGGCGCGGTCAACTCTCCACGATGGAAGCATTATGATTTTCGCCAACCGTTTTTTCCCTTCTACCCGCCTGCGTCGCATGCGCAAGGACGATTTTTCCCGCCGTTTGATGCGCGAAAACGTCCTCACCACCAATGACCTGATCTATCCGGTATTTGTGCTGGAAGGGGAGAATCGCGAACAGGCCGTGGCCTCCATGCCCGGGGTGGTGCGCCAGAGCCTGGACAAGCTGTTGTACACGGCGGAAGAGGCGCTGAATCTGGGCATTCCGATGCTGTCGTTGTTCCCGGTGATCGAAACCGGCAAGGACAACGCCGGCGAAGAGGCTTACAACCCGGAGGGTCTGGTGCCCACCGTGGTGCGCGAATTGAAAAAGCGTTTCCCGGAGCTGGGCGTGATGACCGATGGCGCGCTGGACCCTTATACCGTACATGGCCAGGACGGCATCATCGACGACAAGGGCTATGTGCTGAACGATGAGACCACCGAAGTGCTGGTGCAGCAGGGCTTGTGTCATGCCGAGGCCGGCGTGGATGTGTTTGGCCCGTCCGACATGATGGACGGCCGCATCGGCGCCTTGCGCGAAGCGTTTGAGGACGCCGGTTTCATCCATACCAAATTGCTGGCCTATTCCGCCAAGTACGCCTCCGCCTTCTACGGTCCCTTCCGCGACGCGGTCGGTTCTTCGGCCAACCTTGGCAAGGCGGACAAAAGCACCTACCAGATGGACCCGGCCAATCTGGACGAGGCCATTCAGGAGGTGGCGATGGATCTGGAAGAGGGTGCCGACATGGTGATGATCAAGCCGGGCATGCCTTATCTGGATGTGATTCGCCGCGTGAAAGATACCTTCCATGTGCCGACCTATGCTTATCAAGTGTCGGGTGAATACGCCATGCTCAAGGCCGCTTTCCAGAACGGCTGGCTGAACGAAGAGAAATGCATGATGGAAAGCCTGCTGGCCTTCAAGCGCGCGGGCGCCGACGGGATTCTGACCTATTTCGCGCTGGATGCGGCCCGGGTGATCCGTCGCGGCTGAGGCGGCGGTTCCGGATAAGGAGAGCGGCATGGATATTCTGCATTCCACCTGGTTCTGGGTGGCGGTGATTGTCGGGCTGGCGGTATCCACTATAGGCACGCTGGCGCGCCTGTCGCGGCAGGAAGGCCCCATTGAATTGCCGCCCGGCGTCAAACCGCAGGCCTGGGATGACGACAAAGACGAAGATGAGCAAGCGGAGGACGAAGCGGGTCATGTGCCCCCTTCGCTGCGCAAGCCGCACTGAGACTGGCCCGGCCGGTCTTGCCGCAACGCCGCTTACGGTTGCCGTGAGCGGCGTTGTTGTTTTCAGGGGGGCACCGGCGCGCGCCAGATGTGCAGATGGTGACAGTGGTCAAAGAACTTGCTGCCAGATGGTGACACTCTGGCGACTTTTCTTTGACAACTGTGACTGATCGCCCGTAACGGCGTGGTCTAGAATGGATGACAGTTTGTGATGGCGGCGATCCTGTCATCCGCCCCGTCTCACCGCTTCGGCCCATAAGGACAGCTCCCCCATGAACCATACCTATCTCGCCCATCTGGAAGCCACGCTCGCGCAAATCCGCGATGACGGATTCGAAAAGCCGGAGCGCGTCATCGCCTCCGCGCAAAGCGCCGACATCGCCCTGAAGGGCGGCCAGCATGTGCTCAATTTCTGCGCCAACAACTACCTGGGGCTGGCGGACGACGCGCGCCTGATTGCGGCGGCCAAGCGCGGGCTGGACGAGTATGGCTATGGTTGCGCTTCGGTGCGCTTCATCTGCGGCACCCAGCAAGTGCACAAGGATCTGGAAGCCGCCGTGTCTGGCTTCCTCGGCACCGACGACACCATCCTGTATTCCAGCTGTTTCGACGCCAACGGCGGCGTGTTCGAAACCCTGTTGGGCGAAGAGGACGCGGTGATTTCCGACGAGCTCAATCACGCTTCCATCATCGACGGCGTGCGGCTGTGCAAGGCCAAGCGTTTCCGTTACAAAAACAACGACATGGCCGACCTGGAGGCGCAGCTGATTGCTGCCGAAGCGGCCGGCGCGCGCTTCAAGCTGATTGTGACCGACGGCGTGTTTTCCATGGACGGCATCATCGCCAACCTGAAAACCCTGTGCGAAGTGGCCGAGCGCCATGGTGCGCTGGTGATGGTGGACGACTCCCATGCCGTGGGCTTCATGGGCGAGAACGGCGCGGGCACACCCGAGCTGTGCGGCGTGGCCGATCGCATCGATATCTACACCGGCACGCTGGGCAAGGCGCTGGGCGGCGCATCCGGCGGCTATGTGTCCGGTCGCAAGCCCATCATCGACCTCTTGCGCCAGCGCTCCCGTCCTTATCTGTTCTCCAACAGCCTGGCTCCGGCTATCGCCGCCGCCAGTCTGGAAGTGCTGAAGCTGATCAAGCAGGAAGGCGCTGAACTGCGCGCCCGCCTCAAGCGCAACGCCGATATTTTCCGCACTGAAATGAGCGCGGCCGGCTTTACCCTGGTGCCGGGCCAGCATCCCATCATCCCGGTGATGCTGGGCGACGCCCGCCTGGCCGGCGACATGGCGGCGCGCCTGTTGGCCGAAGGCGTATACGTGATCGGCTTCTCCTTCCCGGTGGTGCCGCGCGGCAAGGCCCGCATCCGCACCCAGATGTCGGCCGGCCACACGGAAGAGCAGGTGCGCGCCGCCGTGGCCGCCTTCATCAAGGTGGGACGCGAACTGAACGTGATCGCCTGATCCCGGCATTTCCGGCCGCCGCCTCGCGCGCGGCCCGGGGCCGCATCAGACGGCCCAGACAGACAAGGTAGACGACATCATGAAAGCACTTTCCAAACTGAAGGCCGACAAGGGCCTGTGGATGACCGACGTGGCCATGCCTGAAGTCGGTCATAACGATCTGCTGATCAAGATCAGCAAAACCGCCATCTGCGGCACGGATATCCATATCTGGAACTGGGACGACTGGGCGCAGAAAACCATTCCGGTGCCGATGCACGTTGGCCATGAGTATGTCGGCGTGGTGGCCGGCATGGGTTCGGAGGTAAAGGGTTTCCATGTCGGCCAGCGCGTTTCCGGCGAAGGCCACATCACTTGCGGTTACTGTCGCAACTGTCGCGCCGGTCGTCGTCACCTGTGCCGCAATACTTTCGGCGTGGGCGTGAACCGCGAAGGCGCGTTCGCGGAATATCTGGTGATTCCGGCATTCAACGCCTTCCCGATTCCGGACGATATCTCCGATGATCTGGCCGCCATTTTTGATCCCTTCGGCAATGCCGTGCATACCGCGCTGAGTTTTGATCTGGTGGGCGAGGATGTGCTGATCACCGGGGCCGGCCCGATCGGCATCATGGCGGTGGCGATTGCCAAACACGTGGGCGCGCGCCACATCGTCATAACCGACGTCAACGATTACCGGCTGGAACTGGCGCGCCGGATGGGCGCCAGCCGTGCCGTCAACGTGGCGCGCGAGGATCTCAAGCAGGTGATGGGCGAGTTGCACATGTGCGAAGGCTTTGATGTGGGACTGGAGATGTCCGGCAACCCGCAGGCCTTCCGCCAGATGCTGGAAACCATGAACCACGGCGGCAAGGTGGCCTTGCTGGGCATTCCGCCGGCGGATACCGCCATTGACTGGAACCAGGTGATCTTCAAGGGTCTGGAAATCAAGGGCATTTACGGCCGCGAGATGTTCGAAACCTGGTACAAGATGGTGGCCCTGATCCAGTCCGGCCTCGACATCAGCCCCATCGTCACGCACCACTTCAAGGTGGACGACTTCGAGCAGGGCTTTGCCGCCATGCTGTCCGGCCAGAGCGGCAAGGTGATTCTCGACTGGAGCTGATGCCGCATCGCGCAGCTTCATGAACGGCGCAGCCAATGGCTGCGCCGTTTTTCATTCATCGCCCGAATGACCCCGGTCAAGCCGGTGTGATTCGCGCTGCGGCACACTCAAGGCGGAACAACTGTTGAGGAGTGACGGCATGGTAGTGGTGATCGGCGCAGGCATATCCGGTTTGTCCTGCGCCTGGTGGCTGCGGCAGCAGGGCATGCGCGTCACAGTACTGGAGGCGGACAGCCGGGTGGGCGGCAAGGTGCGCACCATGCATACGCCGCAGGCCGTCATCGAGGCCGGCCCGAACACCTTGCTGGCCGATGCGGCTTTGCAGGGCTGGTTGAGCGAGCTGGGGCTGGTGGTGGAGCAGCCCGCGCCGCTCAGTCGCGCGCGTTTTGTGCTGCGCGGCGGCGTTTACCGGCGCTTGCCTGCCGGGCCGCTCAGTCTGCTGGCGGGCGATTATTTCAGCTGGCGCGCCCGACTGGCGCTGCTGTCGGAACCGTTCCGCTCCGCCCGTCGCGCATCGACGCCGGAAACGGTGGCCGATTTTTTCCGCCGCAGGGTGGGCGCGGAGGTGTTGGACCGTGCGGTCAGCCCCTTTGTCGGCGGCGTGTTCGCCGGCGATCCCGAACAGCTCCTGATGACGGAAACCCTGCCCATGTTGGCCGAAGCCGAGCGTCGCGCCGGCTCCATCTCGCTGGGCATATTGCGCATGGCGCTGGGCGGCGGGCTGACGCGCAAGCGGCCGGTGTCGCTGACGGGCGGGCTGGAGGCGCTGCCGTCGCGGCTGG
Source organism: uncultured Aquitalea sp. (assembly GCF_945957525.1). Taxonomy (GTDB): domain Bacteria; phylum Pseudomonadota; class Gammaproteobacteria; order Burkholderiales; family Chromobacteriaceae; genus Aquitalea. The sequence continues at coordinate 99,947 of NZ_CAMFLA010000003.1, forward strand.
CGCGGGATCTCAATGTGCGGCTGGCAACGCCGGCGCTGTCCTTGTGCAAGATGGGGGCGCAATGGCGCATCACTACGACGGAGGGCGAACTGTGCGCCGAGCAGGTGGTGCTGGCGCTACCGGCGCCGGCCGCCGCCGCCTTGTTGGCCAAAGCGTACCCCGATACAGCGCAGGCGCTGAACGCCGTGCGCTACGCGCCGATGACTGTGGTCGCCAGTTTGCTGGAAACAGACAGCGTCAGCCGGCCCTTGCATGGTTTTGGCGGCTTGCATCCGGCCAGCGAGCAGGCTTTCTGCGCCGGCCATCTGATGACCGGCAGTCTCTATCCGCAGCGTTGTCCGCCGACGCGGACGCTGATTACCAGCTTTGTCGGCGGCGAAGGCTATCGTCGCCAGGCGGCGCTGGACGATGCCGCATTGCTGGCGGGGCTTAATGCCGAGTTGACGGGTTTTTTCGGCCTAGCGCGTCCACCCGTCGCGCAGCATCTCATTCGCTGGCCGCAGGCCATCCCGCAAGGGACGGCGGCGATTGCGCCGGCGCGGCGCGCCATGGCGGCGCTGGCGAACGACGGCCTGCATGTCTGCTCGGCCTGGCTGGACGGTGTATCGGTACCGGATTGCCTGGCCAAAGGCAAGCGGCTGGCCGCCAGTCTGGCCGCCTTGGCGGGGCCGGCAGACACGGCGCGGTAGCCGCGGTTTGAACGCATTGCACAACGGCGATGCGCCTTGGGGATGGGCTTTGCTTTTCCGCAAGGGCCGCAGGCGGTAGAATCGACCTTTGACTTTTTACCAAGCTACCCCCCGTCTATGCTGACCTTCCAGGAAATCATCCTTACTCTCCAGAACTATTGGAACGAGCAGGGCTGCGTGATCATGCAGCCGTTCGACATGGAAGTGGGCGCCGGCACCTCCCACCCGGCCACCTGCTTGCGCGCCATCGGCCCGGAGCCGTGGAACGCCGCCTATGTGCAGCCGTCGCGCCGTCCAAAGGATGGTCGTTACGGTGAAAACCCCAATCGCCTGCAGCATTACTACCAGTTCCAGGTGGCCCTGAAGCCGTCGCCGGCCAATATCCAGGATCTGTACCTGGGCTCGCTGAAGGTGCTGGGCATCGACCCCACCGTGCATGACATCCGCTTTGTGGAAGACGATTGGGAGAACCCGACCCTAGGCGCCTGGGGTCTGGGTTGGGAAGTGTGGCTCAACGGCATGGAAGTGACCCAGTTCACTTACTTCCAGCAAGTGGGCGGCCTGGACTGCAAGCCGGTGTTGGGCGAGATTACCTACGGCATCGAGCGTCTGGCCATGTATCTGCAGGGCGTGGAAAACGTCTACGATCTGCTGTGGACCGTCTATCCCAACGGTCAGCGCGTGACCTACGGCGACGTGTATCACCAGAACGAAGTGGAACAATCCACTTACAACTTCGAGCACGCCAACGTGGCCAAGCTGTTCGAGCTGTTCAGCCACTACGAAGCCGAAGCCAAGCGCCTGCTGGACATCCCGCTGGCGCTGCCGGCCTACGAAATGGTGCTCAAGGCCGGCCATACCTTCAACCTGCTGGATGCGCGCGGCGCCATCTCGGTGACGGAACGCGCCACCTATATCGGCCGCGTGCGCACCCTGTCGCGCGGCGTGGCGCAAGCCTACTACGCCTCCCGCGAGGCGCTGGGCTTCCCCATGTGCCGGAAGGCCTGACCCTGATGCCGATCCGAACCGGTCTTTTCCTTTTTCTGCTGGCCAGCCTGCCCGCCGTCGCGCAGACGGCGGACTGGGTGGTGTATCAGCAGGGCGACGCGCTGGAACTGTCGCTTGATCGCCGCGCCGTCTGGGTGGAAAAGGACGGACTGGTTCATTTCGTGAACCAGGAGCGGTTTGCCGAACGGCAGACCGACAAGGCCACCAGTGTGCAGTTCAACATCCGTCGCACCGAAGGCTACGCCGACTGCAAACGTCAGCAGTATGTCTTCGTCGGCCTGGAGTACTACAGCCGCAACAACAAGCACCTGTACTCCACCATGTTCCCCGTGCCGCGCTACGCCTGGAAGTGGCAGCCGGTGTATCAGGGGTCGGTGGCCGACACCATGCTGGAAAACGTCTGCAACATTGCCCAAACCGCTCCGCGCAAGAAACCTGAATGATCATGAACGCAACCCTGCTTATCGAACTCCTGACCGAGGAGCTGCCGCCCAAGGCGCTGGAAAAGCTCTCGATCAGCTTCGCCCAGACCATTACCGATGAACTGAAAAAACTGCAGTTCGTCGCCGCCGATGCTTCGGCCAACGTCTTCGCCTCGCCGCGCCGCCTGGCCGTGCAAGTGCCCGCCGTGGCTTCCGTGCAGCCGGATCAGACCGTGGTGCGCAAGGGCCCGGCCGTGTCCGCCGGCATGAAGGATGGCCAGCCTAGCCCGGCGCTGGCCGGCTTTGCCCGTTCCTGCGGCGTGGACGTGTCCGCCCTCTCCACCGTGCACGACGGCAAGCAGGACGTGTACGCCTATGAATCGGTGAAGAAGGGCGAATCGCTGTCCGCCGTGCTGGCCGACATCGTGTCGCTGGCGCTGAAAAAGCTGCCCATCCCCAAGCTGATGCGCTGGGCGGATTACGATTACCAGTTTGTGCGTCCGGTACACGGCCTGATCATGCTGTGGGGCGAAACCGTCATCGACGGCGAACTGCTGGGCCTGAAGAGCCGCAACGCCACCCGTGGCCACCGTTTCCTTTCCTCCGGCGACGTGTTCGTGGAAAAGGCTGACGACTACGCTCGCGTGCTGTTTGAACAGGGCAAGGTGCTGGCCAGCTTCGACGCCCGCCGCGAACTGATCCGCAAACGCCTGAACGACGCGGCCGCCGTGCATGGCGCCACGATCGCAGCCGACGACGCGCTGCTGGACGAAGTGACCGCGCTGGTGGAGTGGCCGGTGGTGCTGGAGGCCGGTTTCGAGGCCGAATTCCTCAAAGTGCCGCAGGAATGCCTGATTCTCACCATGCAGCAGAACCAGAAGTACTTCCCGCTCCTGGATGCGCAAGGCAAGCTGATGAACCGCTTCCTGCTGGTGTCCAACCTGGAAACCGCCGATCCCTCGCACATCATCCAGGGCAATGAGCGCGTGCTGCGCGCCCGCCTGTCCGACGCCAAGTTCTTCTTCGAGCAAGACCAGAAACACCGTCTGGATAGCCGCCTCGGCAAGTTGGCCGAAGTGGTGTACCACAACAAGATCGGCAGTCAGCTGGAGCGCATAGAGCGCCTGCGGCACATCGCCGGCGAGATTGCCGCTCTCTTGGGCGCGGACCGTGCCCAGGCCGAGCGCGCCGCCATGCTGGCCAAGGCCGACCTGGTCACCGACATGGTGGGCGAATTCCCCGAACTGCAGGGCGTCATGGGCATGTACTACGCCCAGCACGATGGCGAGAGCGCCGAAGTGGCCGCCGCTATCGAAGGCCATTACCACCCGCGCTTTGCCGGCGACAGCTTGCCGCAAAGCAAGGTGGCCACCGCGGTGGCATTGGCCGACAAGCTGGAAGCTATCGTCGGCATCTGGGGCATCGGCCTGATTCCGACCGGCGACAAAGATCCGTATGCGCTGCGCCGCGCTGCGCTGGGCGTGCTGCGCATGGCGCTGGCCGCCGAGGTGGATCTCAAGGCCCTGCTGGCGCAGGTAGCCGCCGCCTTCCCGGCCGGCAAGCTCAGCGGAAACACCGCTGACGAAGTGTTCAGCTTCATGACTGATCGCCTGAAGAACTATCTCGCTGCCGATTACCCGCAGGACGATGTGGAAGCCGTGCTGGCCTTGTCGCCCAGCGTGCTGGCGGAAGTCCCCGCCGTGCTCACCGCCGTGGCCGCTTTCAAGGCACTGCCGGAGGCCGAGGCGCTAGTCGTCGCCAACAAGCGTGTGAGGAACATCCTCAAGAAGGTGGAAGGCGAAGTGGGCGAAGTGTCGCCGGCCCTGTTGGCCGAAGACGCGGAAAAAGCCCTGTTCGCCGCCGTGTCCAAGCTGGCGCCGCAAGTGGAAGCCAAGTTCGCCGCGCACGACTTCGCCGGCGCGCTGGCGCAGCTGGCCGGCCTCAAGGCCCCGGTGGACGCCTTCTTCGACGGCGTGATGGTCATGGTGGACGACCCGGCCGTGCGCGGCAACCGCATCGCCCTGCTGGCACGTCTGTCCGCGCTGTTCAACCGCGTGGCCGATATCTCGCTACTGACCGACTACAAGCCTAGTCGTATCAGCCGCTTGGAAGAAGAGGTTTAGCCAGCAGAGCAAGGCCGTTGCTGAGGCAGCGGCCTTTCGGCGACAAGGAGCCTGCGCATGAAACTGGTCATTCTCGATCGTGACGGCGTCATCAACGAAGACCGAGACGACTTCGTCAAGAACACCATGGAATGGGTGCCCATTCCCCACAGCCTGGAAGCCATCGCCAATCTGACACAGGCTGGTTGGCACGTTGTGGTGGCCACCAATCAGTCCGGACTGGCGCGCGGCTTGTTCGACATGCACGCGCTGAACGCCATGCATGAAAAGATGCACCGGCTTGTGGGGCAGGCCGGCGGCCGCATCGATGCGGTGCTGATCTGCCCGCACGGGCCGGATCACGGTTGCGACTGCCGCAAGCCGCTGCCGGGCATGGTGCTGGAGATCGCCGAACGCTTCAATGTGAAGCTGGACGGCCTGCCGCTGATCGGCGACAGCCTGCGCGATCTGGAGTCAGTGGCCGCCGCAGGCGGCAAGCCCATGCTGGTGCGCACAGGCAAAGGGGAGAAGACGCTGGAAAAGGGCGGTTTGCCGCCCGGCACGCTGGTGTTCGACGACCTGTACGACGCCGCTGAATATCTCATCAACCTGTAATCCATCGCCGCTCATGACACTCTGGATTCGTAACCTGATTTACTGGCTGCTGCTGGCCATCCTCACACCGCTCTTCTTTCTTGGGCTGTTCATTGGTGCGCCTTTGCCGCGCCGTACCCGCCATGTCGTGGGCGAGAACTGGGCCAAGACGCTGGTGTGGTTGCTGGAGCATGTGGTGGGCCTCAAATACCGCGTGATCGGCCGGGAGAACATCCCGTCCGAGCCGTCCATCATCTGCTCGAAGCATCAGTCCGGCTGGGAAACCCTGGCCTTGCAGAAGATCTTTCCGTCGCAGATTTACGTCGCCAAGCGCGAACTGTTGTGGATTCCCTTCTTCGGCTGGGGGCTCGCGTTGATGAACCCCATCGCCATCAACCGTTCCGACCGCTCCGGCGCCAACAATCGCATGCTGAAGCAGGGTCTGGAGCGCAAGAAGCACGGTTTCTGGATTACCGTGTTCCCCGAAGGCACCCGCGTGCGCCCTGGCGTGGCCGGCAAATACAAGCTGGGGGCGGCGCGCATGTCGCGCCAGTTGGGCATGCCGATGGTGCCGGTGGCGCACAATGCCGGCGAATTCTGGCCGCGCAATGCTTTTCTCAAATTGCCGGGCGAAATCACCGTGGTGATCGGTCCGGCCATCTATCCGGCTGACGGCGTGGGCCCGGAAGCCATGACTCAACAGGCGGAACAGTGGATCGAAGCGACGCAACGCGAGATCGGCGGCGTCGGCCCCTTTGCGCATCCTGATGAAAAACGTCGCCGCATGGGCAAGCCTGCCTCTGCCTGAGGGCGAGGCGCCCGTCTATCTGGTGCGCCGAGCGCGCAAGAGCATCGGCATTCGCATTGCCGACGGTTGCGTGGAGCTGGTGGCGCACCCGCGCGTCAGCCAGCAGCATCTGCGGCAAGTGCTGGACGAGAAGCGGGACTGGATCATCCAGCACGTGCTGCGCCAGCGGGAGCAGCAACGGGCGGCGGCGGATCTGTCCGCCGTTGTTTATCTGGGGCAGCCATTGGCGCTCCGCCTGACCGGCGGCTTGCGCCGCACGGCGCGGCTGGCCGGCGGCGCGCTGGAAGTCAGCGGCGTGACCGATAGCGATGAAGCCGGCTTGCGGCTCGTGGTGGAGCGCTGGTTGAAGCGGCAGGCGCTGTCGCATTTTTCTTCCCGGCTGGCCGCTTTGGCGGCCCAGTGCGTGCGAAAACCCAGCGGTCTGGCCCTGTCCTCGGCGCGCACCCGCTGGGGCAGTTGCACTGCTGCCGGGGTCGTCCGGCTCAACTGGCGGTTGATGCAGGCTCCGCCTGCCATCATTGACTATGTGCTGGCGCATGAGCTGGCCCACCTCAGCCACATGGATCACTCTCCGGCTTTCTGGCGCGAAACCGGTCGCCTCTACCCAGACTGGAAAAACGCGCGTCATTGGCTCAAGCAGCATGGCGGTGATCTGTTCCGCTTCGGCTGATCAGCCGCCGTTCTTTCCGACAAGACTCGGGCGCGAGCTTGGCCGAAGGCGGTGCGGACAAGCAGATGCATCGCGCAACCCTTGATAGCCGGCAAGCGTTTGCTGTGCCGTTGGCGTGAAATACAACAAAGCCCTGCCGGGCGTGAACCGGCAGGGCTTTCTCATTGCCGTTCGGCGCGATCAATGCGTCTGAGGCACGGTCGCTGCGCGGCTGGCGCGCTGTCTTTGCGTGGCGCCATTGAGGAAGAGATTGAGCAACACTGCGGAGAGGGCGGACAACAGGATGCCGCTGTGCAGCAAGGGGCCCAGCGAGGCCGGCATGGCGTGGAAGAAGGTGGGCGCTACCAGTGGAATCATGCCCAATCCCAGGCTGATGGCCACCACGTAGAGGTTGTTGCGGTTTTCGCGCAGTTCCGCCCCCATCAGGATCTTGATGCCGGTCGCCGCAACCATGCCGAACATGACGATGCCCGCGCCGCCCAACACGAATTGCGGGATGGAGGCGATGACATGCGCCATCTTGGGAATCAGTGCAAACACCATCAGGATGGCGCCGCCCGCTACGCACACCCAGCGGCTCTTGATGCCGGTGACCCCCACCAGCCCCACGTTCTGCGAGAAGGAAGTATGGGGAAAGGTGTTGAGCAGGCCGCCCAGCAGGGTGCCCAGGCCGTCGGTGCGCAGCCCGCGCGTGAGATCGTTGCGGCAGAGCTGGCGGCCGGTCAGTTCCGACAGCGCCAGGAACATGCCCAAGGATTCCACCATCACTACCACCGACACCAGACACATGGTGGCGATGGACACCGGGTCAAACACCGGCATGCCGAAGTGCAGCGGCTCTACCATGGCCAGCCAGGGCGCGGCATCCAGACCGGCGAAGCTCACCTTGCCCATGGCCATCGACACCAGAAAACCCACGCCCATGCCCAGCAGAATGGACACATTGGCGATGAAACCGCGGCCAAAGCGGGTAATCAGCAAAATCATCAGCAGCACCAGCCCGGCGACGGCCAGATGTTCCGGCGCGCCGAAGGCCGGGTTGGCAACTATCTGGCCGCTGGCGTCTTGGATCATGGCTTGCCCACCTGCGGCCCAATTGACGGCCACGCGCATCAGAGAAATACCAATGGTGGCGATGATGGTGCCGGTGACGACAGGAGGGAACAGCGGCAGACAGCGCGCCACCAGCGGGGCGAAGAAGATGCCGAACACGCCGGAGGCGATGCCCGCGCCGAGAATGGCGTTGATGCCCAGCTCCGGCGCGGCGGCCATCGCCACCATGGGGCCAACGGCGGCGAAGGTGACACCCATCATTACCGGTAGGCGAATGCCGAACATGCCCACGCCCAGCGCCTGGATGATGGTGACCAGCCCGCTGCAGAGCAGGTCGGCGTTGATGAGAAAGGCAATCTGGTCCTTGGGCAGTTTCAAGGCTGCGCCAACGATCAGCGGCACGGCGATGGCGCCGGCGTACATCACCAGCACATGCTGCAAGCCCAGCGTAAGCAACTGCCCGGCCGGGGGAACTTCATCGACGGGGTGCTGCGTGGCAGCGTTCTCCTGATAGTGGCGGGACATCGGTTTCTCCTCTTGTGATGCGTCTTGGATTTATGTGTGTGGCGCGTCCGCCCGCCTGGGCTTGGCACCATGACGTCCGGATCGAAATTAAGGGAGCCGGCAGACGACGACAATCAGAGGATGGTTATAGCGGCTATCACCGCATTCGTATGTGACGCGCCGGCTAGGAGAGACGCTAGGGGGCAGGCAAGAGAAATCGCCGGGCGGCGTACAGCCGGCCGGCGATTTCGTGGCGGGGCGTGCAATCAGACGGCGGGGTTGGCCGCAGCGGGGATCAGGCCGGCCTCCGGCAGTGACACTTCATCGCAATTGCCACCGGGGCCGCTGCGATCCATCACCAGAAAGTCGGCCACCGCCCCCAGTGCCAGCAAGGGATGGTGCCAGACGCCTGTGGCGTAATTGATGCCCTGATTGCCGGCGGCGAGAAATACTCGCAGCGTGTCCACCGAGGGCATGGCTCCCGGCGGCGCCACCACCACCAGATAAGGCCGGCCGGACAAGGGTATGAAGGCCTGGCTGCCCTTGGGGTGGCGCTCCATCATGCTGACGGTGAAAGGCAGCGCACGCGGCTGGCCCCGGAAGATGGAGACGATGACTTTGCCGCCTTCGCCGGGCTCCAGCCGGGCCAGATCATGAAAACGCTCGGTGTTGCCGCCGTTGATCAGGAAGCGGGAGGCCGCGCCGTCCGCCTGTATCACATCGCCAAAGGGCGCGAAGGCTTCGCGGGTGAGGGGCTCCGGGTGCAGGGCTTGCATGGTCATCTTCCCTTAACCGCTGGTCTTGCCCCACAGGCGCAGTCGCGACACGCCGCCGTCAGGGAAGATATTGAAACGGATATGGCTGATGGGGCCTAGCCTTGCCACTTGCTCGGTGAACACATGCACCGCGTCCATGCCTAGCGCCTGTTCAGGCAGCAAGGTTTGCCAGAACAGGGACTGAGTGACGGCGGACTGGTCGGTGCCGCTTTCGACAAAGGCCGCCTGCAGCGAGCAGCGGTCGGGATAGTTGCCTTTGAAAAAAGCGGTGTCCACTTCGATTTTTTCAACGACGCCGGGCGCGCCCAGCTGGATGACGCACCAGTCGTTGCCGGGTTCGCGGCGGCGGCGGGTTTCCCAACCGTCGCCCATATTCAGGCCACGGCCCGGCAGTAGCAGGGCGGTGACGCTGGAGCCGAAGCTGGCGTCGTTCCAGCCCACCGGCCGGCCGCCGTTTTCCAGCGCGATCAGGTCCACCAGCTCGTGCGGGGCGGCTTGCGCCAGTTTGCCGTTAGCCTGACCGTACACGCGCAGACGGGCGATGCCGCCATCGGGAAACATGTTGACGCGCAGATGCGTCCACACGCTGCCGGCGTCGGTGGATTCCAGGATGTGGTGGCGGCTGGGGCCCATTCGCGAGGCGGGCAGGATTTCCGTCCAGCAGGCGGCTTGCAGCACGGCGACATCGTCACTGTCGCAGACGCAGGCTTCAATGGAGACGGCGGGCGGGTAATTGCCGACAAAGTGGCTGGTGTCCACATCAAAACCGCGCACCGAGCCGGCGACGCCCAGTTTGACCAGTGCCCAGTCATGGCCGGCCACCCGCTTGCGGCGCGATTCCCAGCCGTCCATCCACTTGCCGTTGGCGTCGAACTTGCCGGGCACAAACATGGCCGGTTCCGGATTGAGCATGCGCGAGGCGTCGGCGAAGAAGTCGTCCGAGGCGGCAAGGATTTTCGCGCCCAGGCGCGGATCGGCAAGATTGACGGCGCGGCTGGCCCAGTCGGGCAGCTCGGCGGGCGGGGCGATGACGGTTGGGCCGGAGGTGTGGCTAGCCATGAGTTTCTCCTTGGGGTGGTCCCGTTTGCGCGGTGAAACGGGGGGGAATGTCAAAACGTACGGGGCAGCTGGCGCGCAGGCTTCAGGCGACGGGCGCGGGGCAAGGGTGGCGCGTCATCCAGTGACGGGCAATGTCCACCCTTCGGCAAACCCATACCCGGTCGTGTTTTTCCAGATGGTCGAGAAAGCGTTGCAGGGCAAGGAAGCGGCCGGGCCGTCCCAGCAGGCGGCAATGCATGCCGATGCTCATCATGGCCGGGCGCTCTTCGCCCTCGGCGTACATCAGGTCGAAGGCGTCGCGCAGGTAGGCGAAGAACTCCTCGCCGTGCGAGAAGCCTTGCGGCAGGGCAAAGCGCATGTCGTTGGTGTCCAGCGTGTAGGGCACCACCAGATGCGGGGCAAGTTCGCCATCGCGCTTGCGGACCCGGGTCCAGAAGGGCAGGTCGTCGCCGTAGTAGTCCGAGTCGTAGAGAAAGCCGCCATGTTCCGCCACCAGCCGGCGGGTGTTGGGCGAGTCGCGACCGGTGTACCAGCCCTGCGGCGCGCCGCCGGTGAGTTGCTTGATGACGGCGACAGCGGTTTCCAGATGCTGACGCTCGGTGGCTTCGTCCATGTTCTGATAGTGAATCCAGCGCCAGCCGTGGCAGGCGATTTCATGCCCCAGCTCCTGAAAGGCGGCGGTGGCCTCCGGGTGGCGCTGCAAGGCCATGGCCACGCCGAACACCGTCATGGGCAGGCCGCGTTTTTCGAACTCGCGCAGGAAGCGCCAGACGCCGACGCGCGAGCCATACTCGTACATGCTTTCCATGGACAGATGGCGGGCCGGGTAGCTGGCTGGGTTGAACAGCTCGGACAGGAACTGCTCGCTACGGGCATCGCCGTGCAACACGCAGTTTTCGCCGCCTTCCTCGTAGTTGAGGACAAACTGCACCGCCACGCGGGCCTGGCCGGGCCAGTCGGCATGCGGCGGGCGCGGGCCATAGCCGATCAGGTCGCGCGGGTAGTTGCTGGCTGCTTGGATGTGCGTCATGACGTGCTTTCTCCACTCAGGCCAGCAAGGCGTTCAGTCGGAAGCGGGCGATCTTGCCGATTTCTTCCAGGCCGCCGTGGAACTCATCGGCGCTATCCCGTGCCAGCCGGGTGGTCATGGCCTCCAGAATCTGCTTTCGGCTCAATCCCTTAACCGCGATTACGAAAGGAAAGCCATGGCGATGGCGGTAGAGGGCGTTCAGTTCGCGCAGCCGGCCCAGCTCGGCGGCGCTGCACTGATCCAGCCCCGCGCCGCGTTGCTCTTGGGTGGATGCCGCAGTCAGCGCGCCGGCCTCGGCCTCCTTGCCGGCCAACTCCGGGTGCGCCTGAATCAGCGACAGTTGTTCCGAGGTGCTGGCTGCCGCCAGTACGGACAGCATGCCGGCATGCAGCTCATCCACGCTGTGAAAGGGACGCAAGGCCCAGGCGCGTTCGGCAATCCACGGCGAGTGCTCGAAAATGCCCTCCAACAGTTCGACAAAATCAGACTGAGGCAGGGCGGAGAGTTCACAAAGCGTCAGGGTTGACGTGTTCATGGGGTTTCCTTGTCATCGGACAGACGGCCGCCTTGTGCCGCCCAGAGCAATACTTGCTGGCGTTCAGCGTCGGTCATGGCGGTCAGGTTGGCCAGGGGCATGTATTTGTTGCCGACGGTTTCCGCCATCTTGGTCACGTGCTGGCCGATTTGCGCCGGGGTTTCCAGCGTGACGCCCTTGGGCGGCTGGGCAAAACCTTGTTGGGTGGGGTGGGCGGCATGGCAGGCGACGCAGCGCTGATCGATGATCTGTTTCACCTCGGCAAAACTCACCTGCGCCTCGCCGGGCGCGGGGGGGGGCGGCGGTACCGGGCGCATCGTCACGATCAGCGCCAGCAGCAGGGCGACGCCGGCCGCCGGCAGCCACCATTTGACCTGATCGCGTTGGCGCAGCACGAAGAACTGACGGATCAGCACGCCGGCGCTTATCAGCAGCGCCAGCACCAGCCAGCCGCGCGGGTGACTGTAAGTCATCGGGTAGTGGTTGCTGATCATGGCGAACAGCACCGGCAGGGTGAAATAGGTGTTGTGCACCGAGCGCTGTTTGCCGATGAGGCCGGGGCGCGTGTCCACCGTCTCGCCAGCGCGGACTTGCGCCACCATGCGCCGCTGTCCCGGAATGATGTGGAAGAACACATTGGCCGCCATGATGGTGCCGAGCATGGCGCCCATGTGCAGGTAGGCGGCGCGGGCGGCGAATACCTGATGCAGAGCGTAGTCCGAGAGCATGACCAGGCAGAACACGGCCGCGCCCAGCAGGGCGTCGCGCCCCATCAGCAAGCGGCACAGCCCGTCGTAAGCCAGCCAGCCGCCGGCGAGAAAGGCGATGGACAAGGCTACTGCCGCCGCTGGCGACAAGGCCATCACTTGCGGGTCAACCAGCATGTTGGCGGCGCCGATCCAATACACCACCGCCATCAAGCCCATGCCGGACAACCAGGTGGAATAGGACTCCCATTTCGACCAGTGCAGGTTGTCGCTTAGCGGCTCGCCCTTGGGGCCGGTGAGGAATTTCTGGCTGCAATAAAAACCGCCGCCGTGCACGGCCCACAGTTCGCCATGCGCGCCGCGCGCCGCATCTTCGGCCTTCTTGGGCGGGCGCAGGCTGTTGTCCAGCATGACGAAGTAAAACGAGGCGCCGATCCAGGCGATGCCGACAATCAGGTGAAACCAGCGCAGCAGCAGGTTGAGCCAGTCCAGCAGATAAGCTTCCATGATGTGTTTCCGTTTTTGTTGTTGTGGTGGGAGGGCGCTCAACTGCCGCGATAGGTGGAGTAGCTCCAAGGCGAAACCAGCAGCGGCACGTGGTAATGCGCGGCGGGGTCCGAGACGCCGAAGCGCAGCCTCACGTCGTCGACAAACAGCGGTTCCACTAGGGAAGGATGGTGGCGGCGAAAATAGTCGCCGGCGGCGAACACCAATTCATAGCGGCCGGCGGCAAGCGCCGCGCCTTCCAGCAAAGGGGCGTCGCAGCGTCCATCGTGGTTGGTGACGGCGCGGGCGAGCAGGCGGCGTTCGCCGTCCAGCGTGTAGAGGGAGACGGCGATGCCGCTGCCGGGGCGGCCGGCGGCGGTGTCCAGAACGTGAGTGGTGAGTTTGCCCATGCCGTTGTCGGCTCCTGTTGTTGCTGTCATTGGCAGGGCAGTGTAATTCGGGTGGAATATTGGTAAAACCAGTATGATCTGATAACAAATATATTGAATTTGTTATATTGGTGGGGTGGTTTGCTCATTTAAGAGCCACTAAGCAAACCTCGTAGAGGCCCTGAACCAGGGCGCGCCGATCAAGGCTGTACCCCTTGTTCGACAAGGAGGCCCAACGCAGGATCAGGGTCTTTGTTGGCTCGTCTTAAGCGGCGTGAAGGAGGGAAATGGTCAATCGCAGAGAGGAAGAGCCGCTGGACAGCTATCTGTTGCGGGTACTGTGTCTGGTGGTCAGCGAGCGCAGCGTATCGCGCGCGGCTTTACGACTCAAACAGTCGCAGCCGGCGGTCAGCGCCGCGTTGAAGCGCTTGCGGGAGATTCTCGACGACCCGCTGCTGGTGCGGGAAAAAGGCGGCATGGTGCCTACCGAGCGGGCGCTGGTGTTGTACTCCCATGCCAAGAAAGCGCTGGCGGAAATCGACGACATGGTGCGCGCGCCGGAGGTGTTCGAGCCTGCGGAAAGCCGGCAGACCTTCCGCATCGGCGCACCGGATTATATTGCGCCGGCCTTTATGGCGGGAGTGACGGCGGCGTTTCAGCGCGCCGCGCCCAGGGCGCGGCTGGTGATCCACTCGCTGGGGCCGCAATTCGACTTTGAAACCTCGTTGGCCGAAGGCGAGCTGGATGTGGTGATCGGCAACTGGCCGGAGCCGCCGCCGCGCATGCGACTATCCATGCTGATGGAGGACGAGATTGTTTGCCTGGTGAGCGCGCGCCATCCGTTGGCGGCGCGCGGCCTGACGCTGGAAAGCTACGCCGCGGCCACTCACATCGTGCCCATGCCTTACGCCGTGAATCAGCGCGGCATGATAGACAGCGTGCTGTCGTCGCTGAAAATCAGCCGGGCGGAGAGCGTTACCGTGCAGTCCTTTGCGTTGGCGCCGTATCTGCTGGAAAACAGCGACTCCATTTTCACCACCACCCGGCATGTGGCCAGCTTTTACGCCGGCTTGCTGAATCTGGCGGTGTTGAATTCGCCGGTGGATTTTCCGCCGATGCGGTTTTACCAACTGTGGCATGAGCGCCATCACAAATCACCGTCCCACCGCTGGCTGCGCGGCATTCTCAGCGAATGCGGCCGCCGCCTGCAGCCGGTCGCCGCCGGTCGGGGGTGAGCGGGCGTCAGCGGTAGATGGGCACCAGCACCACCGGTACGTCGGTGCCCATCATCACCTTGTGGGCGACGGAGCCCAGCAGCAGTTCGCCAAGGGCGCTGTGACGGCGGGAGCCCATGACGATCATGTCGGCCAGCACGTTTTTGGCGGCGTCCAGAATGCAGCGCGATGGATCGCCCTTGATGGCTTGCACGCTGGCCAGCACCTCGGCAACTGGCATGTCGGGGTTGGCTTCGGCAAACGTCTGTATGCGCTGGCGCAACAGCGCCTCGTCACCCAGATGACCGCTGGCGGGTTGACCGGCGCTGAAATCCATATAGGGCAGACTGGTGGCGGGCAGGGAAATGGTGATGGCGTGCAGCCGCGCATTGAAGCGGGCGGCCAGTCCGACGGCGTGGTGAAAGACCGCCGGCGAGCGCGGCGTGAGGTCGGAAGCGTACAGTATGGAATTTATTCCGTAGGACATGTTCTATCTCCTGTGGCGGGTCATGGCGGATAGAAATCAGTCTTGCGGAAGCCCGCGCCGTTTGGGAAGCGAGCAAGCCTGATAGCGCTTATAGGCGAACTGTTATAATCAAGGCCGGTTATTGTCGATTCCGGCATCGATCCTGTGGTGGACGGCATGATGGGTGAGAGTCGATCCGACTTGGTCGCAACCCGTTGCCGGCAATGCCGTTCCCCGACCGTACTCGCATCAGCAGAGGCCCGGCGCTTAGCGCCGCCTTCTTGTTTCTGCCCGGCCAGCGCCGGGCGCATTTTTGTTACCGTATTCAGGAGCTTTATCATGCAATTTCTGCACACCATGCTGCGCGTCGGCAATCTGGAACGTTCCCTGGCCTTCTATCAGGATGTGCTGGGCATGAAACTGCTGCGCCGTCAGGATTATCCGGAAGGCCGTTTCACGTTGGCTTTTGTCGGTTACGGCGATGAATCCGAGCATACCGTGATTGAGCTCACGCACAATTGGGATACCGAATCCTATGATCTGGGCACGGCCTTCGGTCATATCGCCATCGGCGTGGAAAACGCCTATGAGGCTTGCGACGCGGTGCGCGCCAAGGGCGGCAAGGTGGTGCGCGAAGCAGGACCGATGAAGCACGGCACCACGGTGATCGCCTTTGTTGAGGACCCGGATGGCTACAAGATCGAATTCATCCAGAAGGGCAGCCTCTAAGAACGGCTGACAAAACCTCGCAGAGACCCTGAACAAGGCGCGCCGCGGCGTACGACAAGCCGGCGCAAGGCTGGGGCCGGGGTTTTGTTGGCGGGGCTAAGCCGCCGACAATCCCACGGCTGCCAAGTTGGCAACGCCGGGCCTGAGCGATGCGGACGGGGGCTTCATGGGGGGTGAGAAGGGTTTTTTCTTCAGCCCGGCGGGTTCAGGAGTGAGCGCCGGGCTGATGCCATGTCATACAGGGTTGTCGTGCGCCGCCCCGGGTCGGCGCGGCGATGACCGCCAACGGAGATTTCATGATTCAACCCTTTCGCAGACTCGCGATTCTGTCCTGCCTGAGCCTGCTGCCCGGCGTGGCGGCGGCGGCTGACCTGGACGGCGCCAGCCTCAGCCTGGCTTGGACCATTCCCTTCGCCGGCATTTTGTTGTCCATCGCGTTGTTTCCGATTTTCGCGCCCAGTTTCTGGCATCACCATTTCGGCAAGATCACGGCGATCTGGAGCGTGCTGTTCCTGCTGCCGTTTGCGGCGGTGTTCGGGTTGGGCATGTCGGCGACGCTGGTGCTGCACGCGCTGGTGGCCGAGTACATTCCCTTTCTGGCCCTGCTGTTTTCCTTGTACACGGTATCGGGCGGAATTCTGGTGTGGGGCAATCTACACGGTTCGCCGCGGCTGAATACCACGTTGCTGGCCATCGGCACGGCGCTGGCTTCCATCATGGGCACCACCGGCGCCGCCATGTTGCTGATTCGTCCCTTGCTCAAGGCCAACGACAACCGCAAGCATCGCGTGCATGTGGTGGTGTTCTTCATCTTCCTGGTGGCCAATGTGGGCGGTGGGCTGACGCCGCTGGGTGATCCGCCCTTGTTTCTAGGCTTTTTGAAAGGCGTGACCTTTGGCTGGACTTTCCAGCACATGCTGTGGCCGGTGCTGTTGCTGTCGCTGATGTTGCTGGCGGTGTTTTATGCCATTGACCGCTATTTCTATGCGCGGGAAGACGAGCTGAGCGCCGACGAGGCAACGCCAGATTCGCCCTTGAAGTTGTACGGCAAGGTGAATTTCCTCTTGCTGGCCGGTGTGGTGGGGGCGGTGCTGCTGTCAGGTTTCTGGAAGCCGGGCATCGAGCTGGAGCTGGCCGGCGTGCATGCCGAACTGCAGAATCTGGTGCGCGACGGTTTGCTGGTGCTGATTGCCATTGTCTCCCTGTGGGCGACCCCCAAGCAGGTGCGTGCCGGCAATGAGTTCAACTGGGATCCGATTCTGGAAGTGGCCAAGCTGTTTGCCGGCATTTTCCTGACCATCGCGCCGGCCATCGCCATCCTGCGCGCCGGCGTGGACGGCCAGTTGGCGGGCTTGGTGCATGCGGTGTCGGGCGCCGACGGTCAGCCGGTGAACGCCATGTATTTCTGGATGACCGGCATCCTGTCCAGTTTCCTCGACAATGCGCCTACCTATCTGGTGTTTTTCAATCTGGCGGACGGCAACGCGCAAACGCTGATGGGGCCCTTGTCGCAGACGCTGCTGGCCATTTCAATGGGCGCAGTGTTCATGGGTGCCAATACCTATATCGGCAATGCGCCCAACTTCATGGTCAAGGCCATTGCCGAGCAGCGCGGCGTCGCCATGCCGAGTTTCTTCGCCTATATGGCGTGGTCCTTTGGTATCTTGCTGCCCTTGTTCCTGGTGCTGACGCTGGTGTTTTTCTGATCCGGGTCTGAGGCGCGACGGTCCGGGTGTTCTTGGGCGCTCGCTGCAATGAAACAGCCCCGTCGGCTTGTACCGGCGGGGCTGTTGTTTTGGGCGATGCGGGGACTCAGTGTTTGCGCAGTGCGGTCTGTTCCGGCGCGCCGCTAAGCGCTTCTTCCCATACATGCTTGGGAATGTGCGATTGCAGGTAATCGCGCGCTTTTTCCAGCAAGTCCTCATGCAGCGTATGACCGATGAAAGGCTCTACCTCGGCGGTGACATCGCTGCCCAGCCGGATCAGGTGCTCGGCGGCGGCCACGCTGTGCTGGTAGTGGATCACCGGATCGGCCTTGCCGTGGAACAGGTGCACGGTGGTCTTCGGCAAACGTTGCGCCGGCAGGCTGGCGAAGCGTCCGCTGAAGGCGAGCACGCGACCGCTCAGATCCGGATGCGCCGCCGCTGCTTCCAGCGACATGATGGCGCCCTGGCTGAAGCCGATCAGCGCGGTGGCTTCCATGCCCAACCCGCTGTCCTTTTGCCAGCGGCGCACAGCCTCCACAAAGCGGGGCAGGGCTTCGGCCACGCGGGCCGGGCGGTTTTCATCGGTGACATCGCGCACGGAAAACCACTGGTAGCCCATGCCGAGGTCGGACGGGTCCGCGCCGGCCACGCTGACGATGAGCGCTTCCGGGAAGCTCTTGCCCAGATAGGCGGCGACGCCGCTCATGCTGTCCGGGGTGGAACCCACACCGTGAAAAAGCAGCATCAGTTGTTTGGGCGCGGCGGGTTGTTGCAGGATGAGATCGTGGTGCATGTTCTGGCCTTTCTTGCGGACCATCCGTGGCGGAGGGGCCGTCTGTTTCTGGCCGGCGTTTGCCGGCGGCGACAGCTGCCATATTACGGCCTTGGCGGCGTTATAATAGCCCCCTCGCGGTTAACACAGCATTTACTTCCCCATCATGCACATTCACATCCTAGGCATCTGCGGTACCTTCATGGGCGGCATCGCCGCCATTGCCAAACAGGCCGGCCACACGGTTACCGGCTGCGACGCCAACGTTTATCCGCCGATGAGCACTCAGCTGGAGGCCATGGGCATCGAGCTGGTGCAAGGCTTCGGCGAGGAGCAGCTGTCTCTGGGCGCCGATGTGTATGTGATCGGCAATGTGGTCACGCGCGGCAAGCCGCTGATGGAGGCCATTCTCAATCGCGGCTTGCCTTATGTGTCCGGTCCGCAGTGGTTGGCCGAAAACGTGCTACGCGACAAATGGGTGCTGGCGGTGGCCGGCACCCACGGCAAGACCACCACCAGCTCTATGCTGGCCTGGATTCTGGAAGACGCGGGCCTGGCGCCGGGCTTTCTCATTGGCGGCATCCCGCAAAACTTCGGCGTGTCGGCGCGCTTGCCGGGCGCGCCGCGCCAGGATGCCGCCAGCGTCAGCCCTTTCTTCGTGATCGAGGCGGACGAGTACGACACCGCTTTCTTCGACAAGCGTTCCAAATTCGTCCATTACCGTCCGCGCACGGCCATTCTCAATAATCTTGAGTTTGATCATGCGGATATCTTCGCCGATCTGACGGCGATCGAGACGCAATTCCATCATCTAGTGCGCACCATTCCCGGCGAAGGCCTGATTGTGCGCAATGCGCGCGAAGCCAGTCTTGAACGCGTGCTGGAACGCGGTTGCTGGACGCCGGTGGAGAGTTTTGGCGGCCCGGCAGGCTGGAGCATGGGCGAAGTGGACGATAACGGACATTTTGATGTGCTGCTGGATGGCGCGACGCAGGGGCGCGTGTGCTGGAACCTGATGGGAGAGCACAATCGCCTCAACGCGGTGGCCGCCATCGCCGCCGCGCGCCATGTCGGCGTGGCCCCGCAAACGGCCATCGAGGCGCTGTCGCGCTTCGAAAACGTCAAGCGCCGCATGGAAGTGCGCGGCAAGGCGGCCGGGGTGACGGTGTACGATGACTTCGCCCATCATCCCACCGCGATCGACACCACGCTGGCCGGCTTGCGTCGGCACGTGGGTGCGAGCCGCATCCTGGCGGTGCTGGAGCCGCGTTCCAACACCATGAAGCTGGGCACCATGAAGAGCGCGCTGGCGGGGTCGTTGACCGAGGCGGACAAGGTGTACTGCTCGGCGGCGGGTTTGGGCTGGAGCCCGGCCGAGGCGCTGCTGCCGCTGGGCGATAAGGCGGCCACCTTTGATCAACTGGGCAGCCTGATCGATGCTGTCATCGCCGAGGCGAAGGCGGGCGATCATATTCTGGTGATGAGCAATGGCGGCTTCGGCGGCATTCACCAGAAGCTGCTGGAGAGGTTGGCCGAAAGGGGCTGAGCCGGTTAGCAATAGCCTGATGCTGCCCCGTGCTCAGGCACTGCGCGTCGGCGCATCGTGAAACTGGTGTGGGCCGGTCGCGCTTAGAGCGGCTAAGAAAAATCAGTATCACGGCAGAGGCAAGGCGCGCCGATGCAGTCAGTACTTGAGTACGGCAAAGAGGCGCAACGCAGCATCAGGAGTTTGTTAGCCGCTCTTAAAGCCCGCGGCCGCAAGCTGAAAGACAGTCGCGTAGGACAGGTTTACACCGGGTAAACACTGCCTGCACGGCTGTTTTTTTGTCACGCCAAGTCTGGCGAGCGCGCGCGGACTGGCTCAGCCTTGACGATGAATGTGGCCGGCGCCGCCGATGCGGGCCAGGCTGAGCGCGCCGGACAGGCGCTCCAGCATCGGGTTGGGGGAGTTTTCATCGTCGCGCACCACGCTGATGCCGGCACAGGAGTCCGCCTGCTCTTCCTTGCCCTGATAGACGAAGGTGAGTTGGCGCAGGGTGAGGATGAGCCGGCGGGCAAGATCGTGCGCGCCGTCCAGGCTGGTGTTGGGCAGCAGGATGACGAAGCTGTCGTCTTCGCGCCGGGCTACCAGATCGCTGTCGCGGGTGCTTTGCACGCACAGGCTGCCGGCCAGTTGCAACAGATGGCGGCGCGCGGAGCCGTTGTCGTCTTCCGGCACTAGTGCCGGCATGTTCAGGAGTTGCAGCGAGAGCGCGGCCACCGAGCCGCCATAGCGGCGTATGCGGCCGGTTTCCGCATGTGCCTGTCCCAGCAATTGCGGCATGCCGACCACGCCGGTCAGTTTGTCCTCGCCTCCGCCCTGTTTTTTCTCTTGCTGGATAGCCTTGTACAGCGTCAGCGACTGCTCCACCAGCTGATGCTCCGCATCCAGCAACTGGTTCATCACCATGGTTTCGGTGCGGTCGCTGAAGCTGATCACCAGTGTCGGCATATTGTCCACGCGCACTTCCCTGAGCGACATCTGCACTTCGAACTTCCGTCCGGTGGCGGTGCGCAAGGCCAGCTTGCGGTTGTACACCATGCTGTTGGCCGCCAGCAGCGTGAGCAGGGCCGGGCCGTCGTCCGGATTGGCAAGAAAGCCGGCAAAGGATTTGCCCACCATGTCGTCGTGCGGCGTGGCCAGCAGGATGGCCGCGAGCTGGTTGGCCGAAAGAATGGTGCCGCCATCGGGCGTAGCGAGCAGCAGGGCGCCCTGAACGGTGTCGATAAGCGATTGAAAAGCGTCGATGGTGGACATGGTGTCACCGTAAAAATCGTGCAGGACGGATGTTTCAGTCTATTCCAGGGCGCAGCCGAATGCACCCGGATCAATGGGGCCTCAGCGTTCCTGAATGGCGCGGCGATGGCGGCGGAACACCCACTTTTCCCACAGCTGCCCCGTGGTGTCGTCGTCGTTCAGCAGCAGACGGGCGGTGATGGCGTAACCCTCGTCCGGTGTCGGCTGCTGTGTTTCCACCCTGGCGGGCAGTTGCAACATCAGTGCGGAGTCCGGATTGGGCGCCAGCGTCATCAGCACCCGGCTGTCTTGCGGCCAGGGATGGTCCGACAGCCACGCTATGGTGGAGAGGCCCAGCCGGCAGGGGGTGAGCGGGGGGCGGGCCGGATGTCGCGCCTGCAAGGAAACCTCCAGCGCCAGATCCAGCTTGGCTTCAAGCCGAGTAAGCATCGGGTCGGCGTCTTCCGGCGTTTCGGTGGGGGAGGCCAGCACCCGCAGTGCGAGCCGCGTTTCGCGTTGCAGCCGCAAGGCGTAGTCTTCGTCGCCCAGCTGCTGTACGGCCAGCGGCAGCAAGGCGTCGAAACTGGCGGTGTCGAGTACGGGCAGCGTCATGCCGTCCTCCCTTTCTTGTCGAGTTGGCCTGTGTCCTCAGGCAAACAGGTTGGCGATGCCGTCCAGCCCCATCACATTCACGGCCACGTCGGCCTTGGCCTGTACCACTGGCTTGGCGCGGTAGGCCACGCCGATGCCGGCTTCGGCCAACATCATCAAGTCGTTGGCGCCGTCGCCCATGGCCAGCACTTGCTCCGGACGCAGGCCGAGCTTCTCGCGCTTTTCGATCAGCAGGCGCTGCTTGGCGGCGGCGTCGACGATGTCGCCCACCACGCGGCCGGTGAGCTTGCCGTCGATGATTTCCAGCTCGTTGGCGTAAGCATAGTCGAGGCCCAGTTGTGCTTTCAGCCGTTCGGTGAAATAGGTGAAGCCGCCGGAAACCAGCATGAAGCGCACGCCGGCGGCTTTACTGGCAGCCAGCAGGATTTGCGCGCCGGGGCTCAGTTGCAGCCTTTCATTGAACACTTTTTCCAGCGCCGAGGCGGGCAGGCCGGCCAGCAAGGCCACCCGTTCGCGCAGCGAGGCGGAAAAGTCCAGTTCGCCGCGCATGGAGCGCTCGGTGATGGCGGCTACCTGCGGCTTCAGGCCTTGCATGTCGGCAATCTCGTCGATGCACTCGATGGTGATCAGCGTGGAGTCCATGTCCGACACGATCAGCCCGAGATCCGCCATGCGCGGATTGCCCTTGAGAAAGGCAAAGTCGTAATTCAGCGCCTGGCAACAGGCGCGGATGGCGTCGGCGCTGTCCGGATTGATGTCGCTCAGGCGCGCGGTGTCGAGATTGGGCTGTGTGATGCCGCCGGCGCCGGCCAGTTGGGCGAGTTCGGCCAGTTCCTTGCTGTCGAGGCGGGGGGACTGGATGACGAGGGTGGTGGTCATGGGCTGCGGAACGAATGTTGGCTGTCAATCCGCTGATTATGCCACTCACACGCCGTGCGCCGGAATGCCCGTCGCCGGATTCAGCCTTGCCGGGGAGCGTGCAGCGCCCGCCACAAGCCGCTTAGCGACAGTTGCCCCGGGCCGGCGCAGAACAGCACGGCGATGAGGATGGCCCAGTAATAGTGGAACTGGCGGGTAACGTCGGTCAGATCGGGATAGCTGATCACCGCTACGGCGTTGACCACGAACAGACCGGCGGCGGCAAAGCGACCGGCCAGGCCCAGCGCCAGCAAAGAGGAAAGCACGGTCTCGCCAAAGGTGCCCATCAGGGCGGCCAGCGCGGGCGGCAGCAAGGGCACGTGGTATTCGTCGGTGAACAATTGCACCGTGGTGTCCCAATCGTCCAGCTTGGTGAGGCCGGATTTGAAAAACACGTTGAAGATCCACAGGCGGATCAGCAGCAACAGCAGCGGTTGCAGCAGGCCGGCGGCCTTGTCCAGCAGCCGGTTCAGGGCGGCGGCTTGTGCGGCGAGAGCATTCATGGCGGTTCTCCTTCGGGCAAGCCGCGCCCCTCCGCGGCGACGCGGATGACGGGCAGGCCGGTGTTGTTGAGTGTGGCTTACAGGCTGTGACTGACGGGCAGCCCCAGCTGGAACAGGGTGAGCAAGGCGGACTGCAAATCCAGATGTTCTTCGGCCAACATCGCGGCAGCGGCGGCTTCGCCCAGCGGCTGGCCAGCCAGCAGCGCGGCAAGCAGGGCGGCGAAACCCGGCGAGCAGACATCCACTTTCACTACGCCCTGCTGGCGATGCACCAGTGCGCATTCCCCGCCAGCGCCAAGGTCAACGCGCAATGCCGCGCCGGGCTGATGTCCTTGCCAGATGGCGACTACCGGCCAGCGGGAGGCGATGACGGCGCAGGAGGGCGCAAAGCCGAAGCACAAGTCGTCGTAGTCTTCCGGCGCAACGCCGGCCAGCGCGACGGCAGGCAAGGGCTGCGCGTCGGCAGCGTAATAACTGCGGTGGACCGCCCATTCCACTCGGGCCACATCGCCCAGATAGGGCAGCTCGGCGGCCGGCGGGAAGGCATCAATGAAGTCGCCGAACTGTCCGCCGTAGACGTGCAGGTTGCCGGAGAGGGAGGGAACCTGCTTGCTGTATTCGCGCGCGAGGCCCTTGAAGAAGTCCTCGCCGACGATCTGCCCCAGCACCGGGTAGAACAGCGCCAGCGACTCCATCAGCCCGACGCGGTAGTTGTTGCGATATACCGCCAGCCCGGCGGGGTTCAGCGCCGGCAGGTCGGCCGGTTGCTCCTGGCGGGCGATCAGTTCCAGCAGCCGGGCTTGCCAGTCGAGTTCTTCACGCATGGCCGCCTCCGTTCATGATGGCTTGCGCCTTGTCGGCTTCGGCGCACAGGGTGTCCAGCGGGGGGATGTCCAGATCCCATTCAATCAGCGTGGGGCGGGGACCAATCATGCCGATGACGCGGCGGTACAGCGCCCACACCCCGTCGTGCACCGGCATGCTGTGCGTATCCACCAGCAGCCCTTCGCCCTGGCTGTAACCAGCCAGATGGATTTCGCCGATGGCGTGGATGGGCAATGCCGCCAGCACGGCGTCGACATCGGTGCCCAGGTTTTGCTGATTGACGTAGAGATTGTTGACGTCCAGCAGGATGCCGCAGCCGGTGCGGCGCGTGAGCTCGGCGAGAAATTCGCCTTCATTCATCTCGTTGCCCGGGTATTCCACATAGCTGGACAGGTTTTCCAGCAAGATCTCGCGGCCCAGGGTGTCTTGTGTCAGCGAGACGTGGCCGGCGATGACGTCCAGTGCCGCCCGGGTGTAGGGAATGGGCAGCAGATCGTTGACGAAGCGTTGGCCGGAGTGATTGAAGGACAGATGTTCGGACACCGCTTGCGGCTGGATTTCAGCCACCAGCCGCTTGAGCGAGGCCAGGTGGCCGGTGTCCGGGGCGGCCAGCGAGCCCAGTCCCAGTCCCACGCCGTGCAGCGACAGCGGGTAATATTCCGCCACGCGATGCAGCATGGCCACCGGCATGCCGCCGTCGAAAAAGTTTTCGCTGTGCAGCTCTACCCAGCCCAGCGGGGGCAGGGTATCCAGCACCTGGCGATAGTGTGGGGCGCGCAGGCCGATGCCGGCCACGGCGGGCAGGGTTGTCGAAGTCATGGTGCAATCATCCGGCGTGGATAAAAAACGGGAGGCTGCCCGAGAGGCGGTTCAAAGCAACCGGGGGGCGGCTTTGAACCGTTTGCGCAGGGGACAGCGCCGGCGTGGCCGACGCCGCCTGTGGGCTTACTTCTTGGGAGTGAGCATGCCGCCCATTTTGTCGCAGGTGCCTTTGGCCACGTACTTCCAGTCGCCCGGGTCCTTGTCCTTGGTGGCCTGGCCCGCGCAGGAGTGGCTGCCGGTGGCGGAGGCGCAGTCGTTCTTGCCGGCGCTGGCGATGCCGTAACACTTTTCCTTTTCAGCGGCCATGGCGGGGGCGGCGCTGAGCGCGCCCAGAGTAACAACGGCGCCAAGGGCGGAAGCGAGCAGGACTTTGGAAGATTTCATGGTGTTCTCCTTGTGCAGGGGGATAACGTTTTCAGCATGCGGCGGGATGCCGTCCGATTCAAGGGTCAAGCGGTAACGGTTTGTCGGTGCGGATTATTTCATCGGCGCCATGGTGCTGCCGCCCATTTGCTGGCAGCTGCCCTTGGCGACGAATTTCCAGTCGCCCGGATCTTTGTCGGTGCTGGCCTGGCCTTTGCAGCCGTGCGCGCCGGTGGCGGAGGCGCAGTCGTTCATGCCGGCAGTGGCTACGCCGAAACATTTTTCCTGTTCCGCGGCCATGGCCGGGGCGGCGGACAGGGCCGCCAGGGTGACCACGGCGCCAAGCGCGGAAGCCAGCAGGGTTTTGGATGCGTTCATGTCTTTTCTCCTTGAGCGTGTTGCACCGGCGTGTCCGGTGTTCAAGGATCAGTCGCACTGTGGCGGCGGTTCTTACATGGAGTACTGAAAATATTTTCAGTTCCCGTGTTTTCGCTGTATTTGACTGATCTTGAGTGAAGTTTGACGAAGGATTTCGTCTGCTTCTGACCGGTATGTCGCGCCGTCATGCGGCTTCTTACAGCAAGGATGAAAAAAAATCGGACGCCGTTGAGAGCGTCCGATGAGTCAGCGGATGTTGACGACCTTGTGCGTCTGTACTGACAGGCGCCAGCGCGGATGCGCCATGCAGTAGGCGATGGCGGCGCGGGTATTGTCCGCCAGCGCCGGCCCGTCCATCGGCTGCAGATAGAAGGTGTCGAAGTCGAGGCCGGCTACGGTTTCCGGCAACTGGGTCGCTTGCGGATAAACCAGCTTGAGTTCATTGCCGCGCGTCAGCGCCAGCGGCGCGCCGGCCTTGGGGCTGACGCAGATCCAGTCCAGCCCGGCTGGGGCCGGCAGGGTGCCATTGGTTTCCACCGCCACTTCAAAGCCGCGTGCATGCAGGGCGTCGACCAGCGGGGCGTCCAGTTGCAACAGCGGCTCGCCGCCGGTGCACACCACATAGGGCGTGCCGCCGGCATTGGCGGGCCACTCGGCGGCGATGCGCGCCGCCAGTGCTTCGGCTTCGGCAAACTTGCCGCCATCCGGGCCGGTGCCGACAAAGTCGGTATCGCAGAACTGGCAGACCGACTTGGCGCGGTCTTCTTCGCGGCCGGACCACAGATTGCAGCCGGAGAAGCGGCAGAACACCGCTGCGCGGCCAGCCTGACGGCCTTCGCCCTGCAAGGTGTAGAAAATCTCTTTCACGGTGTACATGTCGGCTCCTTACAGCAGCGGCCAGCGCATGTCTTCGTGGAACATCAGCGAGACGCCGGACTCTTCGTTTTCCATCAGGTCGATGCGGGACAGTTCCGGCACCAGCGGCGACAGGTGGGCGTGCACCCATTCCGCCACCGATTGGCTATGGCCGTCGCGCACGCCGGCCAGCTTGTCCAGCGGATTGTGGTCCAGCTGGCGGTAGAGTGGCTTGAAGCGGTCTTTCACATCGCCGAAGTCCAGCAGCCAGCCCATGGTCTTGTCCAGACCGCCGGTCAGCAAGAGGCGCACCAGATAGCTGTGGCCGGTGTAGTGGCCGCTGTCGTCGAAGGGCACGGCGCTTTCAAAGTGCTGCTCTTTCCAGATGCGGAAACGCTGGCCGTCGTACTGACTGCCGGCGGTATGGGTTTCGCGCACTTCCACCCAGCGCAGGCCGTCCAAGCCGGCATCGCGCAGTTGGCCGAACATCCACAACGCGATCACTTCGCTGGTGGGGTTGGCGAGGCCGGCGATGTCGTTCAGATAGGCGTGGTTGAGCCGCGCGAACAAGGGCGCCCAGGCAGCTTCCAGCCGGGCGTGGTCGCATTGGGCGGCATCGGCCACCAGGCGCACGCCGAAACCGTGGCCGTGCAGGCGGCCGCATTTGTGGCCGGCCGGCACATGCGGCAGATGATGGGCGGCTTCAAAACGGGTAGCCAGCCAGGCCAGCGCGGTGCCGTTTTCCAGCATCACGCCGCGATCGGGCGCGCTTTGCAGTTGCAGGGCGGCCGGGCTTGGCAGCGCGTTGGCGATGTGGCGCGCCACGGAGAGATCGTCCGTAGCGGGCAGCAGGCGGTTTAGGTCGCTGTAGTCGAGCGGTGCGACGATGTGTCGCAGCGCATCATGCAGATTCTTGCCGTCGATGTGGGTGACGTCGGCGCGGGCCAGTACGCGGAAGCTATGGCCGTGCACGGCGGCGCGCTTGCCCTGGCCGGGCAGGGCGCGGGCGGCTTCGAAACCGGCGGCGGAGAGCAAGCAGGAAGCGTGCATGATCAGCCCGCCTTTCCGGTGCGGGCCACCAGCGGATCGACAACGCCGGCTTCGGCAAACCCGCGTGCGCGCAGGATGCAGGAGGCGCAATGGCCACAGGGCGGTACTTCACCGTTGTAGCAGGTATGGCTCCAGGCCAGCGCTTCCATGGCGCCTGTCTGCTGGGCCAGCGCCACGGTTTCCGCCTTGCTCATGAACATCAGCGGAGCGTGCAGCTCGACGCGGCTTTCCATGCCAAGGCGAATGGCCAACTGCAGGGCTTGCAGTGTGTTTTCACGGCAGTCCGGATAGCCGGAGTAGTCGGTTTGCGCCACGCCGGTGACGATGTGGCGCGCGCCGCGGGTGTAGCCGAAGGCGGCGGCAAAGGTGAGAAACACCAGGTTGCGGCCGGGTACGAAGGTATTCGGCAGGGCGTCATCGTCGCGCGCGCCTTCTTCCGGTGCGATGCTGTCGTCGGTGAGCGCATTGCCGCCGATGGCGGCGAAGGTGTCGATGGGCAATACGGTCTGGCGCACGCCGGCCAGTCGGGCGATCTTGCTGGCGCAATCCAGCTCTACGCGGTGACGCTGGCCGTAGTCGAAGGTAAGGGCTTCCACATTGTCTTTGCCGAAGCGCTGGATGGCCCAGAACAGGCAGGTAGTGGAGTCCTGGCCGCCAGAGAGGACGACGAGGGCTTTTTCAGGAGTAGTCATGTCGGGTTCCGTCGATAAACAGTCGAGGCTTGTACGGCGCATGGCGCAGGCGGGGCGATGGTTCAGGCCCAGTCGCAAAAGCCCCACACGGGATCGGTCTCACCCGGCGGAGATTGCGATGTTGCGTCTGCTGCGCAAAACACTGAAATATAACAGATTGCTGTTATTGAAGCGAGTTCCGGCCGGCGCCGCTGGCCGGTTGGGCTTGTCGGGCGGCAGGGTTTTGTGTCGATTTCGTTTCAAACACCCGTTTCCTGGCTGATAATCGCTGCAAATCATCCGTTTCCGTCATTTCTTTATGAATCATCCCCGTCTGGCTTTCATCCTGCATGGACAGCGCTGCCCGCGCTCCTTGCCCAATCGTTTGCTGGAAACCTTTTCCCGCGAGTTCCGGGTGGATATCCACATCACCACCTCAGGCTCCAGCGCGGAGGAGCTGGCCTTGGCGGCGGTGACGCAAGGTTGCGACTTTCTGGTGGCGGTGGGCGGCGACGGCACCATTCATGAGGTGATCAACGGCGTGATGCGCGCGCCGGAGGCGTTGCGCGAACGGGTGGCGGTGGGGGCCTTGCCCTATGGCACCGGTAATGACTTTGTGCGTTCGCTGGGCGTCAGCGATTCGGTGTCCCAGCTTTACCGGCTGGTGACGGACCGGCAGGTGCGTCGCATTGATCTTGGCAAGCTCACTCGTGCCGACGGCACGGTGATGTGGTTCGGCAACATCGCATCGGTGGGCATCAGCTCGGCCATTGTCGAGCGGGTGAAGCGCTTGCCGCGCTGGCTGCCGGCGGCGGTGGCTTTCTATTTTTCCATCATCGCCACGCTGCTGAGCTACCGGGCCCGCAAGATGCGGTTGACGCTGGACGGGGTTGCGCAGCCGGAGGAGAGCTGCGTCAGCCTGTGCGTGGCCAACGGGCGTTACTTTGGCAGCGGACTGGGCATCGCGCCCATGGCCCGGCTGGATGACGGCCTGCTGGAGGTGGTGATGATACGCAATGCCAATAGTTGGGATTTCATCCGCTTTTTGCCGACCTTGCGCAAGGCGCAGCCGGTGTTGCATCCCAAGGTGCGCTATCTGAGCGGCAAGGTGGTGGAGCTGGAGGCCGGCGCTAGCGCGGTGGAGGTGGACGGCGAGCTGGCTGGTCAGGCACCGGTGCGCATTGAAGTGGCGGCGAGCGCGCTGCGCTGTCTGTCGGCGCTGGTTTAGTCATGCGCCGCCGGTTGCTGCTGGTGTGCGCGTTGACAAGCAGTCTGGCTTGCCAGGCGGCGGTGATCGTGGCCCCGCAGGATGTTATCGACGACTACCGCGCCATGCTGGCCGGGCATGCGCCGGAACAGGCGCGCCAACTGACCGGCCCGCATGTGCGGCGCGATACGGTGGAGCTGCTGATAACGGTGCAAGCGCTGCGTCAGGGCGGCTATGCCGGGCCGATCCGCTTTACCGCCGCCGACTCTTATGCCCGCACCTTGCTGGATGTGGAAACCGGCCGCGCCGATCTGACCGGCACTTCGGTGTGGGCGCAGGATCTACAAGGTCGCGATCTGGACGCCAGCCTGCCGCTGATTCGCGATGGGCAGTTTTCCGCCGGCTTGTTTGCTGCTTCGGCCAACCTCAAGGCGCTGGGCTGCCGAACGCTGGCCGAGGTGCGGAGTTTGAAGGCGGTGTCCAATCGAGCCTGGACCGTGGACTGGCGCGTACTGAGTTCGATGCGGCTGGCCGGTTTGGAAAACGTGCCGGTGTGGTCGTCCATGGTGCGCATGGTGGCCAGTGGTCGGGTGGATTTCCTGCTGGCGCCGTTCCAGCCGGCGCCGGATGGCAGCCTGTCCACGCCGGACGGCGTTTTGTTGCCGATACAGGGAGTGCGAGTGGTCTTGCCCGGCAGTCGGCATCTGGCTTTGTCGCGGCATGGACCGGACTCGGCGGCGGTGCAAAAGGCGATGCGGCTGGGTTTGGCGGAGTTGGAGAAAGATGGACGAGTGCGCGATTTTTATCGGCAATCCGGTTTCATTACACCGCAGACGGTCAGTTACCGGCGCCTGAATCCCTAGCGCCCGCTACTCCTTGGCGCCGCTTTTTGGGTTCTCCGCGTAGGGTCTTTGCCGCTGTGCTTGGGCGCAGGTTCTCACGAGGTCTTAATTGGTTGCTCCTGGCTTGATGCTTCATGCCGGAGGGCGAAGTTCACATGACAAGGCCGCCTGTCCCAGAGGGACGGCGGCCTTGTTCATGCGGGCTTTGAATGGCTGGAAAAGCCGTTTACGCGCCGAGGCGATGCAACAGTTTTTCTGCTACGGCTTCGGAAGAGGCCGGGTTCTGGCCGGTAATCAGCAACCCGTCTTCCACCACAAACGGTGCCCAGTCCGCTCCCTTGCGGTAAAGGCCACCCTGGGCCTGCAGCGCGTCTTCAACCAGATGCGGCACGATTTGCGTCAGTTGCACGGCGTCTTCTTCGCTATTGGAAAAGCCGGTAACCGCCTTGCCCGCCACCAGCGGCGAGCCATCGGCCTTGCGGGCGTTGACCAGTGCGATGGAGGCGTGGCAAACCGCAGCTACCGGTTTGTCGGCGGCGGCGAAGCGCTCGATCAGGCGCAGCGAGTCGGTGTTGTCCACCAGATCCCACAGCGGGCCGTGGCCGCCGGGGTAGAACACGGCGTCGAAGGCGTCGGCGTTGACATTGGCCAAGGGCAGGGTGTCCGCCAGTTTGGCCTGCAGCGTGGCATCCTGATTGAAGCGCTCGGTGGCGGGAGTGCTGAAAGCCGGATCGGCGCTCTTGGGATCGATCGGCGGCTGACCGCCCTTGGGCGAGGCCAGCGTCACGGCCACGCCCTTGTCTGTCAGCGCGTAGTAAGGCGCGGCGAATTCTTCGATCCAGAAACCGGTTTTATGGCCGGTGTTGCCCAGCTGATCGTGGCTGGTCAGTACAAACAAGACGTTTTTCATGGTGGTCCTCAGATGGGCAAGGTTGGCCGAAGGCTTCGGCCAACCCCTGATGGCATGGGGCTTAGCCCAGCGTCGGATAGTCGGTGTAACCCTTGGCGTCGCCACCGTAGAAGGTGCTGCCGTCCGGCGCGTTCAACGGGGCGTTCTGGCGGAAGCGCTCTACCAGATCCGGGTTGGCGATATAGCTGCGGCCAAAGGCGGCAGCATCGATATAGCCTTGCTGGATCAGCGTTTCCGCCTTTTCCGCGGTGTAGCCGCCGGCGCCGATGATGGCGTGCGGATAGCGTTCACGGATGGCGGCGCGGAAGGCGTCGGTGAGCTTGGGGCCGCCGGCCCAGTCCGGCTCGGAAATGTGCAGGAAGGCCAGTTTGCGTTTGGCCAGCTGCGCTACCACATAGAGCGCCAGTTCTTCCTGATCGGCATTGGACAGGCCGTTGAATACGCCCAGCGGCGAGATGCGGATGCCCACGTGGTCGGCATCCCATTCGGCCACCACCGCGTCCACCACTTCCAGCATGAAGCGGGCGCGGTTTTCGATGCTGCCGCCGTAGGCGTCGGTGCGGACATTGGCTTCCGGCGAGAGGAATTGATCCAGCAGATAGCCGTGCGCACTGTGGATTTCCACCAGATCGAAACCGGCGCGGCGGGCGTTGTCCGTGGCGCGGCGGTAGTCTTCCAGAATGTCGGCCAATTCCGCGATTTCCAGTGCGCGCGGGGTGTCGCAGGGCACGCGGGCCAGGCTGCCGTCCGGCTGGCGCACATTGGTGTTGCTTTCGGCGCGGATGGCGGACGGCGCTACCGGGGCTTCGCCATCCGGCTGCAGCGAGCGGTGGGAAATACGGCCGGTATGCCACAGTTGCAGGGCGATTTTGCCGCCTTTTTCATGCACGGCGGCGTTGACCTTGCTCCAGGCCGCCACTTGCTCTTCGCTGTAGATGCCGGGCGCGCCGGCATAGCCTTTGGCGGTGGGCGAAATATGGGTGCCTTCGGCCACGATCAGGCCGGCGCTGGCGCGCTGGGCATAGTAGAGCGCCGACAAGTCGGTGGGCAGGTCGCCCGGTTCGGTGTTGCGCAAACGGGTGAGCGGGGCCATGGCGACGCGATTGGCGAGGGTGACGGCGCCGAGTTGCAGCGGGGTAAACAGTTTGTCCAGATTCATGGGGCGATGCCTTTCAGTGACGGATCAACGGTCAAAACCAAAGCCCTGTTCGCGGGCGACGGGGGCGACTTGCGGGAAATACACGGAGCGGTAGAACTGGGCCACATTGGCCGACCACGGCTGGCCTTCGGCGCGGCCGATGTCCTGCCAGTAAGCGGCCAGTTGCTGGTCGTATTGCTGGATGCGCTCTTCCAGTCCGGCGGTCTGGTAAGCCTCGGCGTGTACGAAGCTGTCGCGCGGCAGGCGAGGTTTGACGCTGCTGTCCTGGTCCACATAGCCCAGCGCGACGCCGGCGATGGGGAAGGTAAGAGGCGGCAAGGCCAGCAGATTGATCATGGCTTGCGGGTCGCGGCGGATGCCGCCGATGGGCACCACGCCCAGGCCTGCGGCGCGGGCGGCGGTCATCAGGTTGCCCAGTGCGATGCCAGCGTCCACCGCACCAACGGCGAAGCCTTCCACGCTGTCGTGAATCACTTGTTCCTCACCGGCAAGGCGGGCGCCGACGGCGGTTTTGTGGAAGTCCACCACCACGGTGACGAAGACCGGGGCTTGTGCGATCCAGGGTTGGCCACCGGCGATGCGGGCGATTTCGGCGCGGCGGGTCGGGTCCTGTACCACCACCAGCGACACTTGCTGGCCGTTGATGGAGGTGGGGCCGCGCCAGGCGGCGTCGAGCACGGCGTTGAGCACATCGGCCGGGACGGGTTTGTCCAGATAGCTGCGGCTGCTGCGATGCTGTTGCATCAGGTCTAGCGTCGGGTTCATCGTTGTCATCCTGTTGAATAGACCGGTCGTCTAGTTGTTGATCCAAAATAACCCGCCGGTGATGAGGCGGGTAGTCTTGATGGTATTGCCTGTAGCCCAAACTGCCTGATCAGACCTACGACAGGGATTTCAGTGCGTGATTTGAGCGACGTTGTTCTTTAGTTAACGGCAGATGGCGACAAATGCCGGATTTTCAATGCTGACAAGCGCCATCGGGCTGTTTCAGCATCACATCGGTCAGCGCCAGTGCTTGCTGCATCGGCTCCTGACTGTGCTGCACCTTGAACAGTACTGCGCTGCCAACCCACAAGCTGTAGAGGCTGGCGGCGGTGGCTTCGGCCGACAGTCGGGTGCAGAGGCTGCCTTCCTGCTGGCCGCGCAGGATACAGTCGGACAGGCGCTGGATTACCCGGCCCATGCCCTCGGCCAGTGCTTCGCGCATCGGTTCGGACAGATCGGATACTTCGGCCGCCAGCTTGATGGCCAGGCAGCTTTGATTGTCGCCCGTGCACTGGTGGCGATTCAGCCACCCGGCGAAGTAACGCAGCAAACAGTCGCGGGCACTGCCCTGATCGGCCGCCAGCAGTTCCAGCAGGCGCTCGTCGTATTGCAAAAAGTAGCGTCGCAGCATTTCCACGCCGAAGCCTTCCTTCGAGCGGAAATAATGATAGAACGACCCCTTGGGCACGCCGGCGCTGCCGAGAATTTCGGCAAGGCCCACGGCGGAAAACCCCTTGCCGAGGATGATGGCTTCACCGGTGGCGAGGAGATGTTCGCGGGTATCGGAAAACTGGCTGGGACGTGACATGGGCTGAATAGTACTAGACCAGTCGTCTAGTAGTCAAATACTGTGGCAGCGGATTTTCCCGGAGCGGGGGCCGGACAAGCCCGTTGGCTTTGGCAAACCTTGAGCTGGCGGGGCCGGGCTGGGCTGTATCCTCAGTGCAACGCAGCTGCGCCGGCTTGTTTGCCGCCAGCGGGAAACGGGTCCACCTTGCGCGGTTTTACCGCTTTTCGCCGGCCAGCGGCCAGTTCGCCGCCGCGGGTTTGGCTGCCGCTTTGCGGCGGCCCTGGCGTTTTTTCCACCAGATGGCGACCCCGGTGCCGCTGAGCGTGGCCACCGCCAGCCCCATCAGCATGATGAATGCCTTGTAAGGCGCGCCGCCGATGGCTGCCATGTGCAGGCTGGCAAGCCAGCTGCCCAGGGTGTCTCCCCTCGCGCCTTCGGTGGGCAACCAGACATGGCTAAGCGCACCGCTATCGCCATCGAAAGACACTTGCGTGCTGCCCCAGCGCCGGCTGACGTCGAGGCTGCTTCTGACGCTGTAGGTGTAGCGCGCGCTGATGGGATCGTAATAGAGCGCGTATTCGCTCAGCACCTGGAAGCGCTTGTCGCGCGCAAGGGCAGCCATCAGCGCTCTTCCGCGCGCTTGCGCGGCCGGCCAGTCCAGCACCGGGCGATGGGCGGGGTTGGTGGCGACAGTCGGCGCCGGCTGTTCCGCTTGCAAGCTGAACAAGGCATTCATTACTGGCCGGTAAACCTGCGGCAGATTGAAGGACACGCTGCTCCACGCCAGCATGAACAACATGGCCCAGAGCCACAGCGACGACGCTCGATGTACATCGAAAGTGAGTTTGTACGCGCCCCCGCCATGGCGAATGAGCCAGGACACCGCCCAGCGGCGCAGCCAGGGCCTGGCTGGCGCGGCGGCGTTTTTGCGCGCAGGGGCGGGGAAGGTGAGGTAGGCGCCGGCAAAGCAGTCCAGCGACCACAGCAAGGCTGCGCCGCCCAAAATCCATACTCCCGCTTCGTCCAGCGCCAGCGAGTAATGCAGCCGGTAAATGAAGGGCATGAGGTTCTTCAGGCCCTGGCTGGGGTCGCCCCATTTGCGTGCGCCGACAATGGCGCCGGAGTAGGGGTCGACGAAGACCTGATCATCGGTCAAGGCTGGGCCATTGGGGCCGGGGGAGAGGCGGAACAGCAATGTCCGGCCGGGCTGGGTGTCCAGCGGCAGCGCGTTGACGGCGGCTTGCGGATAAGCGGCCTGAACTGTTTTTTGCAGCTGGATCGGGTCGAGCGCCGCTTGGTGCGGTGTGGCGGGTCGGGCGAGGAACAGTTGCGGGCTGCTCAGGCGCTCCAGCTCGTCGTACCAGGCCAGCAGGCTGCCGGTGAGGCCGGCGATCAGCAGGAAAAACGCCATACTGAGCCCGGCCCAGCGGTGGATGAGGACGGCGGTTTGTCGGATGGGCTGTTTCATGCCGGGGCTCTGTCTGTCGGTCTTGATAAGTGTTTGGCGTGGTCAAGCAGGGGCGGAGTTTATTATGAAATGAGAATCATTACTATTTAAATTTGTATGAGCTGCCCGTGCAGTTTCATGGGTTTGCAAGGGTAGTGAGCTTGGTTGCCGGTATGAGCAATGCCCGCCGCCTTGATGGCAGGGCGTTGCCAGGCTTGCCGCGGTGGCTTGCGGCAAGGCACATGCCGGTGGGCCCGAGACAAGGCAAGGAAGGTTGAGTGGTTGACAAACTTTGTTAACAATAATGAGAATGAGTATCATTACTAAAATGAGGCAAAGAAACCTCGCGTTCTTTTTCCAACCACCAGCCTGTGATGTCAGCCATGCCGAGCAAACCAGATCATTCTTTACCCACGATATTCCCGTTTTCCATGCGTCCACTTTGCACCGCCTTACTGATGGCCAGCGCCGGCCTTGCCGCAACGTCTGCCGTTGCAGAGACGCTGGCCGTAGCGCCTCCCGCCAGAACCGAAGTCCCGGTGGAATTGCCGGCGGTGACGGTGTCCGCCGACAGCGGCGGACAAGCGCCAACGGAAATGCTGGACACTTACACCATCAAAAAAAGCGGTTCCGCCAGCCGCTTGAGCCTGTCGCCGCGAGAAACGCCGCAGGCGATGTCCGTGGCCACGCATGCCCGCATGGCCGATTTCAAGCAGGACTCGATCAACGACGTGCTGGCCGGCATTAACGGCGTAACGGTGGAAAAGGTGGAAACCAATCGTACGTACTACACAGCGCGGGGTTTCGACATTACCAACTTCCAGTTTGACGGCGTGGGCGTGCCGATGACCTACGGCCTGCAGTATGGGGATATCGACTCCGCGATGTTCGATCGGGTGGAGGTGGTGAGAGGCGCCAACGGGCTGACCTCGTCCACGGGCAATCCTTCCGCCACGGTCAACTTCATCCGGAAGCGCCCGACCGAGGATTTTCAGGCTTCGGCGGGCGTCACGCTGGGCTCATGGGACACCAAGCGGCTGGATGTGGATGTTTCCGGGCCGCTCAACGAGGCCGGCACGGTGTCCGGCCGCATGGTGGCGGCGCATGAGGACGGCCATTCCTATCTGGATCGCTATCAGCCGTCCAAGAATGTTTTTTACGGCGTCGTAGATGCCAGGCTGAGCGACGTCTCACTGTTGACCCTGGGTTTCAGCCAGCAGAAAACCCACGGCAAAGGGGCGATGTGGGGCGCTTTGCCCCTGTCCTATGGCGATGGCGCCGCCACGCATTACGACGTCGGCGCCAGCACCTCGGCGGACTGGTCCTACCTGGATACCACCGAACAGCGCGCCTTTGCTGAGTTCAGTCGCCAGCTGGGCGGGGGCTGGCAGTGGAAGAGCACACTGGGCTACAACCGCTTTACCAGCGACAGCGCCTTGTTCTACGTCTACGGCAAGCCGGACAAGACCACAGGCGGCGGTTTGTACGCCTACCCTTCGCTGTACGACAGCGTCAACAGCGAAGCTTTCTTCGATAGCAACCTGACCGGGCGGTACCGCTTGGGCGGGCGCGAGCATGAGCTCAATGCCGGCGTGGCGCTATCCCGCTCCAGCCTCGACGATGTCAGTCATTATGGGCAAGGCATCGGCACGGAGCTGTTCGGTTCGCAAGCCTTCGACGGCTCTTTCGCCCGCCCGGCTTTTGATGCCCGCGTGGACGGCAGCAGCTACACGGACAAGCGCAAAACCGTTTACGCCGCCAGCCGGCTGAATCTGAGCGACGGCGTCAAGTTGCTGGTGGGCGCCAACTACACTCAGGCGGAGTCCACCGGTTACAGCTACGGCGCAAGCCATCGGCTTGATCAGTCCGCTGCCTCGCCTTATGCCGGCTTGGTGGTGGATATCAGCGACAATCTTTCGGTTTATGCCAGTCATGCCGGTATTTTTAATCCGCAAACCAAAACCGACGCCAGTGGCGCGACGCTGGCCGCCGCGCGCGGCAAGAGTGATGAGCTGGGTGTGAAGGGAGAGTTTTTCCAGCGCAAGCTGAATGCATCGCTGTCGGTATTTCGGGTGGAGCAGAACAACATAGCCGAGCAGGCGGGTTATGTAGGCGCCCAAGCCTACTATCGCGGCATTGATGCCAAGTCGCAGGGGGTGGAGTTTGAACTTGCCGGCGAGCTGGCGCGAAACTGGCAAGCCAGCTTCGGCATTGTCTCGCAGCGCATCAACGGCGATGGCGGCGAAGCGGTGCGCCTTTATGTGCCGCGCACGCAGTTGCGCGCGTCGACAACTTACCGTTTGCCGCAACTAGAGCGGCTGAAGCTGGGCGCTAGTCTGAATTACCAGAGCAGCACCCGTTACAAAGACGCCGCCATGGCGAGTCAGGGCGGCTATGCGGTATTGAACCTGATGGCAAGCTATGACGTGGACAAGCATCTGACGCTTTCGGCCAACCTGAACAACGTCACCAACCGGAAATATCTGTCCAGCGTGTATTGGGAGCAGGCCTATTACGCCGCGCCAGCCAATGGCAGCGTGTCGGTCAAGTGGAAGTATTGAGCGCACGGCAAGATGGGAAAAAGGCAGGCTTTGGCCTGCCTTTTTCATTGTGCCGCTTCCCGTGGACCGGCCGCTGTGCCGCGCCGCTCATCTGCGCCATGCTTGGCAGTGCAGAACGGGGTGAGGAGGGCGCGAGTTCAAGAAGACTGCAGGAGTGATGATGGCTTGATGCAAGACAAGGGTAGGGGATGCGCTTGTTCATGCATTAGTAGTAGAATGCGACGGTTGTACCCAAAATGCATTTTTGAACGGCCCGGCGATTCGCTATCGTTGTGCCCGGCTCGCATAACCATAAAATCAAGGTATCTCATGAACACTGTACGTGCTATCGCTTCCGCGTCGGCCCTGCTGGCGCTTTCCTTGCCGCTGGTCGCCCAGGCCGAGACTTCCGCTCAGGTCAATCCGTCCATCCTGTCCACCAATAATCAGCTGACCCTGTTCAGCCAGATCCAGAAAGTGGATTACACCGAAAACGGCGGCACCTACGGTTCAGCTCCGGGCCCACTGGACACCGAAAACGGCAGCATCAGCGGCGGCGGCGTTAGCCTGTCCTTCATGGAAGACGCTTTCCTCGGCAACGATTACCTGTACCTGAGCTACAAGCAAGCCAGCGGCAACATCGACTATGTCGGCGCCTATCTGGGCTCCGGCCTGCCTTATGGCTCCTTGCACAGCAGCAGCGGCGCCTCCATCAAGGACTTCTCCATCCGTTACGGCAAGGGCTTTGTCACCGGCGCCAATTCGCTGATCACGCCGTATCTGGAATTCGGCCATCATCGCTGGGATCGTACCCTGACTGCCTTCCAGGAAGAGAACTACAAGCACCGCTACTACGGTCTGGGCGCCAACTATCAGTACGCCGCGACGGACAAGCTGATTCTTTCGGCCAACGTGATGGTGGGCCACACCATGTCGGCGGAGATGGATACCAACTCGGCCGAGTTGCAGTCCACCTCCCTGGGCAACGCTGCCATCGTGCGCGCCGGTCTGGGCGTGGATTACGCGGTGAGCAAGAAGCTGCACCTGAGCGCTACCTACAACTACGAAACCTTCAAGTACGGTCACAGCCAGCTGAACGGCAACGGTTATTACGAGCCGGACAGCACCACCAAATACAACCAGTACACGCTGGGCGTAGGCTACGCTTTCTGATGATGTCGCGGCAGGCGCCTTGCCTGCCCGTGGACAAGACAACGCCCTGCCTTCACGGCGGGGCGTTTTGCATCCGGACGACGGCCAGCCGGCAGGGCAGCGGCTTGGCGTGAAGCCCGCCTTCGGCAAACGCGATCGGCGTACCGGAAGGTTGGCTGGCGATCTGCGCCGGTCAAACCTCGCGGCGATCTTCGCGAAAAGCCTTGGGCAAGTGCATGGCTGCGCCGGGAAAACCACGTCAACGCCGCAAAGCGCGGGGCATTTAGCAGGCTGGTCTGGGCGCTTATCGCGCCTCCCGAGTAGCGGAAAGACTGATCAGCTCGCTATGCACGACCGCGCCCGGCATCATGGCCTGCAGCCCTTCGGCCAACATGGCGCCGGCCTCCTGCAGCGCCGGCAGCGGCATGGCCGGCAGGCTTTCCAGGATGAACCACATGCGTTCGGCACGGGCGTCCAGCCGCGTACGCACGCCTTGCCGCCAGTTCCAGCGACGGCAGGTAACACCGATGTCGTCGCGCCACACCACTTCGCCGACATCGGGCGATTCATTCGCCGGCACGCCTTCCTTCATGGTGTCGAACAGTTCGCTGCCATCCGCTACGGTTAGTCTTGGCGTGCCGACATAAGCGGCCGCGTTTTCGCCGCCCACCGGTATGGCGTAGCGCAGACTGACGGCGTTGTAGAGGTCCACTACCGGATCAATGGCGGGCAGTGCGCCGTCGCGCAGCACCCGTTTGCGCAGCGCCTCGGCCGAGCAGGGAGTGCGCTGCGGCTTGGCGCCGAAGCCGCGGAACACCTCAGCCCAGGCTTGCAGATGCGCTTCCGCCCACGGCGCGCCGCCGGCTTCTACATGGCGGCAGGCCTCGCGCAGCGCCTCGGCGGCCAGCCCGGGATGCTGCAAGGGGGCGGCCTCCACGTAGATGCTCAAGGCACGGAAGCCCGGCGCTATGGCGGCGACGGCGGGATCGATTGACGGATGAAGGGGCGGCATCGGAGAATCCTCTGGTGACTGATTTATCACATGCTAGTGACCAATGACTAAAAAAGTCAATATAACGACCGACTCCGGCGCGGATGCGCGCAGTATCAGCGCCGCCCTGGCCGCGCGGCTGAAGGCGCATCGCAAATCGCGCAAGCTGTCGCTGGACGAGCTATCCCGTCTTGCGGGCGTCAGCAAAGGCATGCTGGTGGAAATCGAAAAGGGCGAGGCCAATCCCAGCATCGCCATCCTGTGCAAGATCGCCGCCGCCCTGGGCGTGTCGGTGGCCGACATCGTCAATGTGGCCAGCGCACCGGCGGTGCATGTGATCGACAGCAAGGACATTCCCACTTTGTGGAGCGGTCCGGCGGGCGGCGCCGCGCGTTTGCTCGCGGGCACCAGCGGGCCGGACATGATAGAGCTGTGGCGCTGGGAGATGCAGCCGGGCGAGGTGTTTGAATCGCCCGGTCACCCGCAAGGCACCTTCGAACTCTTTCACGTGGAGCGGGGCGAATTGAGTTTGCGCGTGGGGGAGAGGCAACTGAGCGTGACGGCAGGCTGCTCGGCGGTGGCCCGCACCGATGCCCCGCATTGCTACGCCAATCAGGGCGAGGAGACGCTGGTGTTTGCCATGACCGTGGCGGAGCTCAGCCAACCCAGATGATGAACGGCAGCGTGTTTAGCCGCTGACGCCATACTTCAGGCGCAATTTGGCCAGCGTGCCATCGCGTTGCAGTCGCTTCAGGGCAATTCGCACTCGCTCCAGGGTGCCGGCCTGTGCATTTTTTGACACCATCACGCACACCTCTTCCGCGCTCAGCAGCGTGGGCAGCAGGCGCACCCGGTCGTTCAGTCCTTCTTCGCGCAGGTACTTTTCCAGCACCACGCCACTGTAATAGATGAAGCGCACTCGGCCCAGCAGCAGCTTTTTCAGACTGGCGCTGATGGAAATGGCGCCGTCGTCGATCCGCAGGCCGCCGCGCGCGCGCAGGAATTCGGCATAGGCCGAACCTTGGGGTACGGCGATCACGCCTTTGTCGCCCAGACGGCGCACATCGTCAAAACCAAGCACCTCAATCGGGTCTTCTTTGCGAACCGCCAGCTGGGTGTACTGGATATACAGCGGCGGCTCTTGAATGACCGCGAAGCGCGACAGCCGCGCAGGGGATTTCACCAGACCGATAAAAACGTCCAGCTTGCCGTTTTCCAGATCGGCCTCAATGCGGCGCAAAGGACGCAATTGATCCTGTCCCTGAAAACCCAGTTCCGGATCGGCCCGGCGCATGGCCTGCATCAACTCTACGCTAAAGCCGGGCAATCGCTTGTTGGCGGGGTCGAATTTGACCGGATTGGCTTCCTGCCCGCTGGTGCGAAGGGTGAGCGGCTCGCCGTTGGCGATGGCGGCGAGTGCGTACAAACAGGCAAATAAAAATGCTGTTCTCATGGCTTTTCCAGCATGTCGGCCAATGCCCGTTTTGAGAGATAGGGGCAAGTTTACCGATGGCGGCATGAAAATGCTCATCATTTGCTCAGAGTTGAGAGAATGCGCCAAACACGGCAGTTTGGCTGCCAATCAGTCTGTTGCTGGTTTGAATGACAAATGACTTAAATTGCTGATTTGAAGTATGTGGTGTTTGTTTTTGTAAAGTTGATGGACAGCGCGGATGCCATGGGTATGCTGGGGGACGACAACCGTCGCCCCGAACGGTTTGATTTCCGTCGTGACATCATGAAAGCAAAAACGATTCTGGCCGGGCTCTTGAGCATCATGGCCCTACACGCGGTCGCTGCGGCTGACGGCGGCGCGCTCTCCATCCGCAAAGGCGTCAGCACCACGCGCTGCCTCCATGACGCCGATGTTCGCGACGATGCCGCCGCGGGCTCCTGCAGCAAGCGCCGCAAAGAGGCCGCCAGGGCAAGGGCCGCCCTGGAGGATACCGGCGTCTCTTTCCTGTACAGCGGCAAATGCGCTTACCGGTTTGCCGAAGGGCAGGCCCCGCATGTTTCCTTGAACGTGAGGAGCGGCCAGCTGACTGATATCTGCTTGCCCGCGGGCTGGCGCTTCCAGGCCACCGCCACCACCAACAACATGAACTGGCAGTTTTCCAGCCTGCCCACCATCGACAACATGATGCTGATGCGGCCGGTTGGCCCCGACGGCGCGGCGGCCACGGTGTGGATTTTCGCCGCTAGGCCGGACGGCAAGGTGCAAAAGCTTACCGTGGATGTCCGCATGACGCGCTGAGTGGCTTCGGCCAACCGCGTTCCCTGCGGACAACGGGCCCATTGCAAAAAACCGGGCTGACACCGGAAGGCGTCAGTCCGGATTTTGTGTCTGCCCTTAGTGCTTACTCTTTCTGCCAGCCACCGCCCAAGGCTAGGAACAGCTTGATTTGATCCTGCGCGATGCGCGCATCGGCGGCGGCCAGGGCTGCCTCCTCCTGCGCCAGATTGCGGTCGGCGTCCAGGCTTTGTTGTACCGGTGCGCGACCGGCCTGGTGTATGCGTCGCGCGTCGTCCGCCAACTGACGGCTGTGCTGGTAGGCGGTTTGCAAGGCCTCGCGCTGACGCCAGTCTTGGCCGTAGGTGTTGAGCGCGGTTTCCGTTTCACGCAGCGCGTTCAGCACCACGCCGTCGAATCTGGCCAGCGCCAGGGCGCTGTCCGCTTCAGCGGAGGCGACGCGGGCGCGCGCGCCGCTGTCGGGAATTCGCCAGCTGATCAGCGGCCCCAGCCCGAAGTGCGCAGTGCGACCGGAGCCGAGGTCTTCCAGCACACCGGTATAACTGGCGGACAGACCGAAGCTGATTTCAGGGTAAAGCTCGGCAGTACGCACACCGATAACGGCCACGGCGCCGGCCAGTTGGCGTTCTGCCTGGCGCACGTCTGGGCGGCGTTGCAGCAGCGAGCGGCCATCGCCCACCGGAATGGGGCGGGAAAGCGCGGGTTCCGTGTCGCAAGCGGGCAGCGTTTCGGCGGCTGCCGGCGGCTGGCCTTGCAGGGCGGCCAGTTGCAGGCGGCTGGTCTGGCGTTCTGCCTCCAGCGGCGGCAGTTGCGCCGCCTGCTGGGCCACTTGTTCCTGCGCGCGTTGCAGGTCGCTGTCCGTCAGTCGACCGGCGGTGCGCTGGCGTTGCGCCAGCGCCAGCGAGCGGCGGCTCAGGGCCAGTTGACGCTGGTGGATGGCGAGGGCATGCCCGGCCGAGCATTGGCGCAGGTAGGCGCGGGCGGTTTCCGCCGCCACGGTGACGCGGGCGGCGTCCACTGCGGCGGCCACGGCTTCGCTGTTGGCCTGCGCCGCTTCTTC
Organism: uncultured Aquitalea sp.; assembly: GCF_945957525.1. GTDB lineage: Bacteria > Pseudomonadota > Gammaproteobacteria > Burkholderiales > Chromobacteriaceae > Aquitalea. Next base: position 142,553 of record NZ_CAMFLA010000003.1, read on the forward strand.
GGCGCGGCGGAATTTTCCGAACAGGTCAAACTGGTAGGCGGCGCTGAAGCCCTCGTCGCCCACGTTGATCACCGGCATTTTTTCGTTGATGAGGTAGCTTTCGCCCGAGAAACGGCTGCGCTGCATGGCGGCGGAAATTTCCGCATGCGGGCCTTGCTCGGCCTTGACGCCGGTTTCCTGCGCCAGCGCCTTGCGCAGATTGGCCTCGGCTGCGCGCAGGTCGGTATTGGCCTTGAGCGCCCGTTCTACCTGCGCGTTGAGTTTTTCATCCTGATACAAACGCCACCATTGGCCGGCCGGCGCATCGGGCGAGGTGAGTCCGCCGGCAGGCGGGGTCAGCGCCCGCTGGGCGTACGGAGAGGACAGCGCCGCTTCTGCGGGCAGGTGGTAGTCGGGGCCGACGCTGGCACAACCGGCCAGCGCGGCCAGCGGCGGAATCAGCCAGAGCGTGCGTTTCACTGACGGCCTCCGTTTTTCTCGTCCAGCACCACGGTGACCGTGCGGCCGGCGATCAGGCGGACATCGCCGGGCACGGCGTCCAGGCTTACCCGTACCGGAATGCGCTGTGCCAGCCGTACCCAGTTGAAGGTGGGGTTGACGTTGGGTAGCAGTGAGCTGCCTTCATTGCGGTCGCGGTCTTCAATGCCGGCGGCGATGCTGCTGACGTGCCCGCGCAGCACGCCACCGCCCATGATGCGCAGCTCGGCCGGCTGGCCAAGGCGGATGCGGTTGAGCTTGGTTTCTTCAAAGTAGCCGTCCACGTGGAAGGAGGCCGCGTCCACCAGCGATAGCGCCGGCTTGCCGGTGAGGACGTAGTCGCCGGCGCGCGGCAGGCGGTCGTTGACATAGCCGTCCACCGGGCTGGTGATGACGGTACGCTGCAGGTTGAGTTCGGCCAGTTCCACCGCGCTGCGGGCGGCGGCCAGCGAGGCGGACTCTTCGGCTAGCCGGGTGTTGCCTTGTTCCACGGTTTCGGCGGCCAACAGATCGGACAGGGATTTGTTGCGCGAGGCTTCGCGCTGGGCTTGGCTCAGGCTGGCTTCGGTCTTGCGCAGGGCGGCCTGTGCCTGGGTCAGCGCCAGCCGGTAACGGGCCTGATCCACCACAAACAGCACCTGGCCGCGCTTCACCAGCTGGTTGTCGCGCACCTTCACCTCGCTGATCAGGCCGGCCACATCCGGCGCCACCGTCACCACATTGGCGCGGATGCGGCCGTCTCGCGTCCACGGTGCGGCGGTGTAGTAGTCCCACAGGTGTTGTCCTACCACGATAGCCACCGCCACCGTGGCCAGCGTCAGGGCCACCGGGCCCGCTTTTTTCTTCCAGTTGTTCATTATCGCCATCCGTGCGTCAGTGCGGTCAGTGCGCCCAGTACGATCACGTACAGGGCAAAGTTCATAAGGGAGCGGTGCCATACCAGCCGGTAAAAACCGATGTGGGCCAGCAGAACGCGCAGCAGCGCGGTAATGCCGAAGGCCAGCGTCATCATCAGGAGCAGGCTGGGGAAATACACCCCGTAAATTTCGAATTCGCCAATCACGCGGCGTCTCCTTGTGTTGTTGGCTCGCCGGGTCGGGCCGGGTCGGGCGCGCCCTGGAACAGGGTCAGCCTCAGTTCCACCAGCGCATGCAGTACGATGGGCAATTGCGCTTGTCTGCCGCCGGCGCCGTTAGTCAGCGCCAGCGCGCTGTCCAGACTATGCAGCAGGCTTGTCGGAGCGGGCCGGGTGCGGCCCTGCTCGGCCTGATGCTGAAAGTGTCGGCCCAGTTGATCCAGCACCTGCCGGGTGGCGACGTCGATGTTGTCGGAAAGATGTCCGAGCGCGCGCTGCAGATGCAGGGCGGCAAAGCCCACGCGCAGTTCGCCGAAGGCCGTGTGGATGTGGTTGGGCTCGCCGGACGCTAGCCGGGGAATAAGCTGGCCCAGCCGGTCAAGAAGGCGGGAGGTGAGCCGGGCGTGGGCGGCGTCCGGCAGCGGCGACGCGCATTCGGCCAGATCCCGCCAGTTGGCTTTCTGCAGCCGTTTGATGGCCATTTCCACGCCAAAGGGTCGTACCAGCTTGTTGAAGAAAAGTGCGAACAGCACGCCCGCCACCGTGGCGACGTTGCCGTTGAAGAAAGCGGTGAAGTCGGTGTCGTACGCGCCTTGCAGGCTGAGGAAGGTGGCGGTGTTCACCGTCAGCATCATGGCGATGGTGGTGAATTGCGGCCGGGTAAACAGCGTGCCCGCCAGCAGGAAGGGCAGCGCCAGCATCATCACCAGCATTTCAAAGGTGTAGGCCGAAGGAATCACCAGAAACAGCAGGATGGTGGTGAAAGCTATGCTGACCACCGCGCCCCAGAGGAAGGTACGCATCATCGGCACCGGTTCGTCCAGCGAGGCGAAGAAGCAAGACACGATAGCCACCATGATGACTGCGCCGGCGCCGTCCACCCAACCGATGTTGATCCACAGCAGGCAGGCCAGAAAGATGGCGGCGGCGGCAATCAGCGAGGAGAACGCGATCATGCCGTAATCCACGTGCCGCGCCTTGCCGTTGATGGGCCAGTGGCGGTAAGCCGGCTTCCAGCCCAGATTGTCGTGCGGGTGGGCGATGTTCCATTGCAGTTGCCGGCAGTCCAGCCACAGGTTAACCAGCGCTTGCAGCCGCGCCACCGCGTGGGCGCGCACCAGCTCGCTCCAGCCCAGCGGCTTGCCGCCGGCGCGCGTCTGCATGCCAAGCCGGCGCTGGATCAGCGCGGCCTTGCGTCGGGAAAGCTGCGCGTCCTGTTCGCCCATCCATTCGCTGATGTCGCCCAGGTCGGCCAGCATGGCGTCGCTGATGCCGTCGCTGCGTTTTTGCAGCGCCTGCCGGGTAGTGGTGAGTGAGGACAGCACCGGCAGCAGCATGCTCATGCGGCCGCGCAGGGCGCGCGCTTGCGACACGGTGCGAAAACTTGGGGCGTCGTAGGACAGGTGCGAGATGAAGTGCTCCAGCGACTGGATGTCCGCCGCCAGTCGGGGGCGAACGGCGGCGCTGTCTGCCGGCGCGGGCGACAGCAGGCCGGCCGCCCAGTGGCGGGCGTCTTCCAGCCAGCTGTGAATGCGGGCGGAGAAAATCTTGTCCACTTTGCCGGGCAGCACCAGGGCCGACACCACACTGGCGCAGACGATGCCCAGCACGATTTCCTCGCTGCGGGCCACGGCGGTATTGAACACTTCCTGCGGCTGATTGAGGCCCGGCAGGGCGATCATCGGCAAACTGTAGGCGGACAGCATGAACAGATAGCTGCGCGGCGTGCGGTCCAGCAGCGATACGGTCAGTAGGGTGCCGGTCCACAGCGCCACCGCCAGGCTCAGCAGGACGGGCGCGTCCACCAGCAAGGGCACCAGCAGTACGGCGGCGGATGCGCCCAGCAGCGTGCCGCCCACCCGGTAGGCCGCCTTGGAACGAGTGGCCCCGCTCAGCGGGTTGGCCACCACGTACACCGTGGCCATGGCCCAGTACGGGCGCGGCAGGGACAGCGCCATCGCCAGATACAGGGCCAGCATGGAGGCGGCGAAGGCTTTCAGTGAAAACAGCCAGTCGCGCCAGGAAGGCAGGGTCACGCGTCAGTCCTCCGCCGGCGTCTTGAACGCCTTTTCTACAGCGTCGAACACTTTCAGCGTGGCTTCAAGCTCGTGTTTGCCGATATCGGCAAACACTTGCGCGCGCAGGGCGATCAGCCTGGCTTCGACGTCGGCGCGCAGCGCGCTGCCGGCTTCGGTATACCACAGGGTGTTGGAGCGGCGGTCGCTGGGGGATTTCTCGCGGCGGATCAGCCCGGCGTTGGCCAGTTGATCCAGCAAACGCACCAGCGAAGAGCCTTCGATGCCGATTTCCTCGGCCAGCGCGATCTGGTTGCAGCCTTCGCCCAGGCGGCCGATGAAGTAGAGCGCCGACATTTCCGGTTCGGTGAGGCCGGCGCCGGACAAGGATTGCTGCACAACGTGACGCCACTTGAGCCCGACATGAAAGATGGCGCGGGAGACATTCTGGCGAATGAGATCGATTTCCTGCATTTTATTTCCATTCAAATGATTTGAATTCAAATCAATTATTGATCAGGCAAATCGCTTTGGCAAGCGCGTTGTGGCGGAGTAGGGGCGGATGCGGGAAATCCGCCGCCACGCGCTGTGCCTGTCGCTCTATAATCTGGCCATTCTCAGGGCGCAGGCCCTGCCATTCGCCACCCGCGCAGCCCCGAACCCTCGGGGCTGGCGCGTTTTCACCCGCCGCGCGGTCGTAGCGCCGGCCCGGCGGGCCGCTACTGGAGCCCGGCCATGTCCGCCATTCACCCTGTAGACGTCCTGATCGGACGTTTGCCGAAGACCGAACTGCATCTGCACATTGAAGGCACGCTGGAGCCGGAACTGATGTTCGAACTGGCGCGCCGCAACGGCGTCAGCCTGCCCTACGCCGATATCGCCAGCCTGCGCGCGGCCTATGACTTCAATAATCTGCAGTCCTTTCTCGATCTCTACTATGCCGGGGCGGATGTGCTGCGCACCGAGCAGGATTTCTATGACTTGAGCCGGGCCTATCTGCAGCGCGCCCATCAGGACGGCGTGGTGCACACCGAGATCTTTTTCGATCCACAAACCCACACCGCGCGCGGTATTCCCTTTGCCGTGGTTTATCAAGGCATCCGTCGCGCGCTGGATCAGGCGCAGGCGGAATGGGGCATCAGCTCGCGGTTGATCATGAGCTTCTTGCGCCACTTGAGCGAAGACGAAGGCTTTGCCGTGCTGGAACAGGCCGTTCCCCATCTGGCCGGCATTGACGGCGTTGGGCTCGATTCCAGCGAGTTCGGTCATCCGCCGTCCAAGTTTGCCCGTCTGTTTGCCCGTTGTCGGGAGCTTGGTCTGCCGTGCGTGGCGCACGCCGGCGAAGAAGGGCCGGCCGCCTATGTACTGGAAGCGCTGGATGTACTGAAGGTGTGCCGCATCGACCACGGCGTGCGCAGCCTGGAAGACCCGGCGCTGGTGGCGCGGCTGGCCGCCGAACGCATGCCGCTGACGGTCTGCCCCCTGTCCAACATCAAGCTCAAGGTCTACGCCGACTTGGCGGAGCACCCGCTGCGCCGCATGCTGCAGGCCGGCCTGGCTGCCATGGTCAACTCGGACGACCCTGCTTATTTTGGCGGCTATCTGGGCGAAAACCTGCTGGCCTGCCGCCGCGCGCTGGACCTGAGCGCGGAAGAGGTTGTGCAACTGGCCCGCAACAGTTTCGAAGCCAGTTGGCTGCCGCCGGCAGTCAAAGCCGACTGGCAGCGCGTCATCTCCGGCATTGTCGGGGACTGGCGCGCCGAGCAGGCAGCCTGAACCCCTCACAGCGCACAACAAAAAGCCCGGCCATGCCGGGCTTTTTGCTTGCAGGCTGCGCACACCGCTTGCAGCGGGCGGCGCAGCGAAGCAGGGCAATTTCAACGGGGGCCTCAATACGCGAATTGGGGCGCAGTGATGCAAATTTCCTACATCGGCCCTGCTGTCTTGCCCGGAAACTTTGCGCTAGCTCCAAGAAAACGACAAAAAAAATGACTTGTTCATATTCAGGCGGGATAATCGCTTGGAATTGTTTCTACACTCAGTCATCAATCGCTTCCGTTCTTGGGGATGTGCATGAAAACCAGACTTTCCATTTATGGCGGCCTGCTGGCGCTGGCTTTGCTGGCCGGTTGTGCCGCGCCGCAACAGCAGCAGGGCGTCAGCATCAGTCAGACTTCTCGCGGCGTGGAGATCAGCTCCAGCGATTCCATCCTGTTTGATTCCGGCAAGTACGAGATCAACAGCGGCGGCGGCGTGTTTCTCGACCGCGTGGCCGACCTGTTGAAAAACAAGACCCGCAACAGCGTCATCATCGAAGGCCATACCGACAACGTCGGCCGCGCTGATTACAACCAGGAACTGTCCGAGCTGCGCGCCTTGTCGGTGGCCAAGGCGCTGGTGGATCGAGGCGTGTCCAAAACCCGCATGAAAGCGCAGGGCTACGGCGCCAGCCGCCCGGTGGCGGACAATGGCAGCGAAGCCGGGCGCCGCCGCAACCGCCGCACCGACATCATCATCTTGGGCGAGAAAAAAGAAAATCTGGGCAACGACCCCTTCGCCGATCTGGTAGGCAAGATCAAGAACCTGTTCCAGTAATCCCCCCGTCAGCGGATCGCATGAGCCGATCCGCCGCCAAAACAAGAAAGATGCTGCCATGGCCGACTGTTCAGCCTGCCACAAACCCAATCCCGAGCACGCCAAGTTCTGCCAGTACTGCGGCGCGACGCAAGCCGCTCCAGCAGGCGATCCCGCCTGCGCGAGCTGCGGCAAGCCCAATCCGCCGGGGCGCAAATTTTGCGCCGGCTGCGGCACACGCTTGCAAGCCGCAGCCAGCCCGACGCCCGAGCCGGTGCTTGCCGCGTCGCCCGCCATCAATTGTCCGCATTGTTCTGCGGTGAATGACGCCAAGCGCAAATTCTGCGCCCAGTGCGGCGGCGGCTTGCAAGCGACTGCGGCAGCGGTTGAACCTGCACCGGTGACCCGCGTCGAGCCGGAAATCACCGAACCCGCCGCGCCGGCAACGTTGGCCGAAGCGCCGCAGCAGTCGGCAGCGGAAGCCGTGCCGGTTGTCGAGCCTGCTCCGGTGACCCACGTCGAACCGGAAATCACCGAACCCGCCGCGCCGGCAACGTTGGCCGAAGCGCCGCAGCAGCCTGTGGCGGTGGCCGAGCCGGTCGTCGAGCCTGCTCCGATGACCCACGTCGAGCCGGAAATCACCGAACCCGTAGCACCAGCAACGTTGGCCGAAGCGCCGCAGCAGCCTGTGGCGGAGGCCGAGCCGGTTATCGAGCCTGCACCGGTGACCCACGTCGAGCCGGAAATCACCAAACCCGTAGCGCCGGCAATGTTGGCCGAAGCGCCGCAGCAGCCTGTGGCGGAAGTCGCCGAGCCGGTAGCGATTGCCGTGAAAACAGCACCCGCCCCGACCTTGTCGGTGTTCACGCAAGAAAAAGCCTCCGACCCGCAGCCGGAGCCCGCCCAAACCAAGGGAGACAAGCCGTCCTCGCGCAAATGGATCTACCTTGCCGCGGCCGGAGCGGCCGGGGTGCTCGTGGCGGTGGCCGGGGTCATGCTGAGCAGCCGCATGCCGACGATGACACCAACAACGAAAGGCGTGAACGCCAGCGCGCCCGCAGCGCAAGCGCCGCAGACGCTGGCGCCGGGCACGCACATTGTGGACAGCAAGGACGCTTCCGAGCCTGCGCCGCTGCCGCCGCTCAAGCAGGCAGCCAGCGCGCCCGCAGCCAGCGCGCCGGCCAGCGACGCCGCTCCGCTTGTTCCCGCCGCGCCGGCAGCGCCAGAGAAGCCGGTCAGACAGGCCGCGCCCAATCCCGAGCCGCCCATGCCGCCGGAAACCGATGCCGCGCCGGTGAAGAAGGCCGACAGCAAGGTGCATGAAGCCAAGAGCGCGGAGGCAAAGAAGCCTGCGACCAAGGCCGACAATTCGGTGGAAGCGCTGCGAAAGAAGAAAGAAGAGCTGCTCAAGCAGCTTCGTCAAAGCAACTGAGGCCGCCGCGTCTTGGACGATTCCGCCGGCAGGCGCGGCTTGGCCCGCCGGCTTTAATTTTGGATGAATGACATGAAACTCTCAGAGCAACTTCGCAATGCCGGCAGTTTGCTGGACGCCAGCAACGCCATTACCAACTGGCGCGCTTTGGCGCTGCTGGGCCTGACCTTTGTCGTGGCCACGCTGTTCCTGTCCATCAGCCTGGCCGGGCACAGCGGTTTTCTCGCTTTTGTCGGCGGCCTGCTGTTTTTGCTGACGCTGTTTTATGGCGCCAACGCCGTGGGCATCACCCTGATGGACGCCGCCGCCAATGAGGGGCGCGTGCGCCCGATGCTGGATGCCGTGCTGGCGTCGCTGTTCAGCAGCCATCGTCTCATCGGCCTGGCCCTGCTGGCCGCGCTGGGCATGATTGCGTTGTTCATTGTCATCGCCATTGCGCTGTTTCTTTGCAAGATTCCCGTGTTGGGCACTTTGCTGACCGTGGTGGTGTTGCCCCTGGGCGCGCTGGCGGTGGGCATGAGCTTCTTTATCATCAACTTTGTGTTTTACCCGATGGCCGCCGCCGCAGTGTGGAGCGGAGCAGGCGTGCGCGAAGCGGTGAGCCATCTGATCGCCATCGCCCGTCAAAAGCTGGCTTCGGTGTTGATACAGGAAGTGTTGCTGATGGTGCTGGTCGGACTGATTTCGCTGTTTATCGGCGTGGTGGTGTTCTACGGCCTGTTTACCGTGGGCGGCATGGCTGCCGGCATCCTGTCGCCGGGCGGCATGAGCAAGCTGATGTTCTTCATGCACCCCTCCGCCATGATGGGCATGGATGGCATGGACGGAATGGATGGCGGCGGCGCCGGCCAGATGATGGCGATGGGCGTGGGCGCTGGTTTGTTGATCGCCATCGGCATGATCATTCCCGGTCTGATCACCCTGCAAGGCTACTGCCAGATTTACCTCAGCTCGCTGGAAGGGCTGGATGTGACGCAGGCGCGGAAGATGCTCGATGAAGGCGGTGCGGCCATGCGTCGCAAGCAGGAAGAAATGCGTCAGCGCATGGAAGAAATGCAACGCAAACATGCGCCGACGGCCAGCGGCAGCGTCGAGCCGGCTGCGCCTGTTGCGCCCGCCGCAGCGCCGGCATGCCCAGCCTGCCATGCGGTGCTTGAGGAGCCGGATGGCAAGTTCTGCGGTGAATGCGGTCATCAATTGAGGTAAGCGCCATGGCCCGATTCTGCAGTGAGTGCGGTCAACCCAAAGAAGACGCGGAAGCGCTGTTTTGTACCAATTGCGGCCATCGCTTCGGCGCTGCGGCCACCCCGCAGATCGTAGCCGCGCCTGAGCCCGCTGTGGTCCCCGCCAGCCCGGCAGCGCCGGCAAAACCCCTGCCGCGCATCAGCAAACGCGCACTGGCCCTGACGGGCGGAGCGCTGGCGCTGGTGACGGCCATTGGCAGCGGCGCTGCCTGGTATCTGCGCCCGCCGGCGGCGACGCCGGAGGCCTATACCGCCGCCATCAACAGCTATCTGGCCAGCCATCGGGAGCAAACGCAGGACAAGGTGTGCCTGGCCAATTTTCCCTATGGCACCAATCCGGTAGTGACCAATGCCGCCGACGGTCAAACCAACCATTGGTTGGGGCTGTTGGTGAAAGCCGGTTTGTATGGTCAGCCGGAGTCGTTGCTGGATGGTTTCTGGCCCAAGTTGCGGTATCAACAAACCGCCAAGGGCCAGGCTGCGGTGAAAAATGGCCGTCTGTGCCTGGCGCAGGGTTTGAAAGTGGCCGGCATCGACGACATCGAGCCGCCGGAAACACGGGATGATCTGGTGGTGGGGCGCGCGGTGTTTCATACCGAGCTGGACGGCAAGGCCGACTGGGTCAGCGACGAGATTCGCCAGCAATTGCCCGGCGAGGGGCAGGCTGGCGGCCAGACGCTGTATCTGGTGGTGAAGGACCGTCAGTGGCAGGTGCTGGACGCGAGCCAGCAACAGCAATTGGGTCGCCGGCTGCAAGACATGGCGCAGTCGCAAGGCGGGGGTGGACTGCTGGATTGGGTCAAACATCTGACCGGCTCGGCCGAGCCTGACGAGGATGAGATCTGGGCAGCGCTGGACAAGCGCATGCCGGGGCTGAGCCGGGAGGCGCTGCACTTCGCCAAGCACAAGTGCTGGAGCAGCGGCGGCGACGACTTTCAGTGCACCATCCAGTTGGGCCCGCGCGAGGAGCGCGTGGCCATGCTCAAGCGCGGCGAGGGTTGGCAGTTGCGGCCCGAGTAGATGCTTCTGATCCCCGGCGCGTCGGGGATTTTTGTTTCAACGCGCCAAGTGTTGTCGTTGGCGCGCATTCGGCGATGCCTTGCCGGTCAGCAGACGGCTGCCGCTTGCTGGCTTTCCCTTACCGCATTGCGTCCATGGCGTTTGGCGGCGTACAGCGCCTGATCGGCGGCGGCCAGCAAGTCTTGCGGTGATAGCCCGGCGCGCCAGGGCGCCAGGCCAATGCTGGTGGTGATGACGATGCTGACGGCCTCATGCTGCCAAGGAGAGTTTTCTATGGTTTGCCGAAGCCGCTCGCAACGCTGCAAAGCCTCAGACCGGCTTGCTCCGCTTAACAGCAAGGCAAACTCTTCCCCGCCCATGCGCGCCGCCGAGTCGTCCGGGCCGCAGCTTTCTTGCAGCAAGGCGGCGATATGCCGCAGAACCGCGTCGCCCGTGTCATGACCGTGGGTGTCGTTGATGCGTTTGAAAAAATCGATGTCCAGCATGGCCAGGCAGAAGGGGCGTCCTTCCTCAGCATGGCGCGCCTGCTGTCTGGCCAGTGCTGCATAGAAGGCGCGGCGGTTGGGCAGGCCGGTGAGACTGTCGGTGCTGGCCAGTTGCTGGATGCGATGCTCCAGCAATTCGGAAAAATACTCGCCGGCCACCAGGGCAATGAACAGAATGATGGAGCCGGACAGCAGCACGCCGATGTTCAGCACATTGATCACGGCGCGCGGCAGTTCGCTGACCGCCGGAGCGGCCGGCCATTGCAAGGTGTGCAGCAAGGTGAACCAGCCAAGGCAGACCGCGCAGACAATGGCCATACCGCGTTTGTCGCTGATGGGCACTACCAGCGGCGCGGTGAGAAAAAACAGCAAAAAGTAAAAGTGCGTGCCAAACAGCGTGCCCTGTCCGGCGAAGATGCCGGTCAGCACCGTGGTTTGGCAAATGAAGCAGGCTTTCCAGTAATGGGGCGGCTGGCCGGCGCGCTGGCGCAGGTGGAACCAGATCATACCGGCCAGCGGGATCGGCATTTCCAGCAGGCACGATCTGGCCAGCGGCCAGTTGCCCAGCCAGAGAAACAGCAGGAAATAAAAGAACACCATCAACAGCACCAGCCCCGGCACGGCGTTGGTGATGTATTGGCGGCGGCGCACTGCGCCGCTGAGTTCGGGGTTTACGCCCAGTTCCACCCACTGACGCACCACGGCGATGTGCAGCGGGGAGGAGAGATTGGCGGTAGTCGGGGTGTGTCCCATGCGGTGGCGTCGTTAACGATTGATCATGGCCTCTGTTTTCAGCATAGCGGGATGATGGAAAAACCGCAGCAAGGACACGGCTTTCCACCCTGTCGCCCAACAGTCGGCGATGCGGCGGGCGAGCGGGCGTCGCCCGCGCTGCCGCATAGCTGCTACTGGTTGCGGCCGGCCATCACGCCGCCGTCCACGTCCCAGATGGCGCCGGTCACCCAGGATGCCTTGTCGGACAGCAGGAAGACCACGGCCTCGGCCACATCGTCGGGGGTGCCCACGCGGCCGATGGGGTGGAAACCGTTAAAGCCCTGCAAGGCGTCGTGTACCTCCTCCTTGGGAATGAAACCTTCGTAAATCGGCGTGGCCACCACGGCCGGCGACACGGCATTGACGCGAATGCCCTTGCCCGCCAGTTCCATTGCCAGATGTTGCGTCAGCGAGTGCAAGCCCGCCTTGGCCATGGAGTAGGCGGAGGAGGGCGTGGCGGCGATGGCCTGACGCGCCCACATGGAGCCGATATTGACGATGGCCCCGGGTTTGCCTTGTCGCGCGAGGGCTGCGGCCACGTGCTGCGTGATGAAGAAGAAGGCGCGGTTCAGGGACATGTAGCGGTCGTAGTCGGCGTGTTCGTGTTCAAGGAAGGGTTTGGGGAAGAACACACCGGCGGCGTTCACCAGCAGATCGATGTCGCCGTGCTCGGCCTCCAGTCGGGCGATCAGTGCATCCACCGCCGCGGCGTCGCTCAAGTCGGCGTTGAGGGTGTGTATCTTGGCCTCACCGGCGATGGCGGCCAGTTCCAGTCGCGCCGCTTCGGTCTTGTCGGGGCGATGACCGACGATAACCACGGCGCCGCCTTGCCGCGCCACCAGCCTGGCGCTGGCCAGCCCCATGCCGCTGCTGCCGCCCACCACCAGAAGTTTGCGGCCGGAGAACTGCTTGAGTTGTTGCATCATGATGATTCCTTTTGCTAAAACTACCTACTAAATGGTAGGTGTTGTGAAGAAGATTAAGCCGGCAACATGGTTGCCGGTTGGGGGGGAGTATCAGTGGGCGGCTGGCGGCGTTGGCTGCGGACGGTTCAGGGTGCTGAACAGGGCGTCGGCCACGGCGGCCGGGCCTTGCGGCGATTGCCGTCCGCGTCCCAGCAGCATGCTGCCTTCCAGCGCGGACAGATACAGCGCCGCCAGCGCCGAGGCGGGGGCGGTCAATGCCAGTTCTTGCTTGGCCGCACCACTTTCCAGCACCATTTGCAGCCAGTGCAGGTTTTGTTCGAAGAAGCGCTGCACTTCCTGATTGATCTCCGCCGGCAGGCTGTCTGATTCCGCCCCCAGCATGCCGCATATGCATAGCCGTCTGTCGGTGGCGTAGGTGTCGGCAAACAGGCCGCCGTAGGCGCGCAACCGGCTTCCCGCATCACTGAAGGTGGATTCGATATCCGTCAGTCGCGCCAAAAAGCGATGCGTGTAGCGCTGCGCCACCATCGCGCCCAGGTCGGCCTTGCCGGGGAAGTGGTGATGGATGCTGGGCTTGCGGATGCCGACGATCTGGGCCACATCCTCGTAGGAGAATCCGTTGTATCCCACTGCCTGGATCAGGCCTTCGGCCGCGTCCACGATGCGTTCTGCCGCTGGCGTCAGTTCTGAGAAATGTTTCATGATGTCATATTACCTACTAGTTGGTAGGCATTTTGCCCGCGGCCTTGCTCAGGGTCAAGCGCGGCGCGTTCTTGTTCGTCTCTCTTGTACGCAGAGGGCCGCCGGGGTGTTGACGGAGCGGGTTGGCCGAAGGGCGCATGGCTGGTCCGGCAAGGCTTTGCCGCTGGCGCGGAGGTGTTGCGTCCGCGTCAGCTGACGCTGTCGCAGAAGGGGGCAGCGCGCTTAAAGCGGCTAACAAAAATCCGTATCGAGGCAGAGGCAAGGCGCGCCGACGCAGGCTCTACTTGAGTACGGCAAGGAGGCGCAACGCAGCCTCAGGAATTTTGTCAGCCACGCTTATTCACGCGACAGCGCGGCCACCGGGTCCAGCCGGGCGGCATTGCGGGCCGGCAGGTAGCCGAACAGAACGCCGATGAGCGTCGCGCAGCCGAAGGCCGCGGCGATGGACCACCAGGAAAACACCATGCTGAAGCTGCCTGCTTGCACCGCCAGGAGGCCGAACAGCAGGGACAGGCCCACGCCCATTACGCCGCCGATCAGGCACACCATCACCGCTTCGATCAGAAACTGCTGCAGGATGTCGCGCTGGCGCGCGCCCACGGCCATGCACACGCCGATTTCCCGTGTGCGCTCGCTCACCGACACCAGCATGATGTTCATCACGCCGATGCCGCCCACCACCAGCGAGATCACCGCAATCATCGACACCAGCAGCGTCATGGTGGCGGTGGCGCTCTGGATGGTCTGGCGGATGCTGTCGGTGTTCATCACAAAGAAATCCTGCGTACCGTGGCGGCGCGTCATCAGCGCCACCAGACTGGCCTCCGCCGCGTCGGTGGCCGTATTGTCGGCAATGCGCACGGTGACTGCTTTCAGGTAGTCCTGGCCCAGCAGGCGGTACATCACCGTGGTATAGGGCAGCCACAAATTGAGGTTTTCGTCGTTGCCGAAAGCGGTTTTCTGCGTTTGCGCCACGCCGATAACGCGGCAGGGCAGGCGGCCCAGCAGGATGATCTTGCCGATGGGGTCCTGATCGGGAAACAGCGACTTGCGCGTGTTCTCGTCTATCACCACCCGTTGCGCCTGCCGGCTCACCGCGTCGGCGTCGAACGCCGCGCCGCTGGCCATGGACACGCCGCGCACGCGGAAGTACTGCTCGCCCACGCCTTTTACCTGCGCTGTTACCGCCGTGCTGTGGTAACGCAGCGTCACGCTGTCGCTCACCTCCGGCGTCACGCTGTCTACAAAGCCTTGCTCCGCCAGCACCGCGGCGTCGCGCGGGGTGAGCGTGTGGATGGCGTCCGCCTTGCGGTCGCCGAAATGCTTGCCGGGATAGATGTTGATGGTGTTGGTGCCCAGCGCGCTGATGTCTTGCAGGATGCGCTGGCTGGAGCCGTTGCCCAGTGCCACCACCGACACCACCGAAGCGATGCCGATGATGATGCCCAGCATGGTCAGCGCCGAACGCAGGCGGTGCGCCATCAGCGCTTGCCAGGCCATGCGGAAGGCTTCGACACAGCCTTCGCGCCAGGAGCGGCTCTCGGCGCGGGCAAGGTTGGCCGAAGGCGCGGCGGCGGCCAGGGCTGTCTCGCGACGACGGTCGGCAATGATCTTGCCGTCGCCAATTTCGATGATGCGCTCGGCGTGCTCGGCCACTTTGCTGTCGTGCGTCACCAGAATGATGGTGTGGCCTTCGGCGTGCAGCTCGCGCAGGATGGCCATCACTTGCTGGCCGCTGACGCTGTCCAGCGCGCCGGTAGGCTCGTCGGCCAGGATCACCTTGCCGCCGTTCATCAGCGCCCGGGCGATGCTGACCCGCTGCTGCTGGCCGCCGGACAGTTGCGAGGGCTTGTGCTCTGCCTTGCCGGCCAGGCCCAGCCGTGCCAGCAGGCGCAGGGCACGCTCCCTTCGTTGAGGCGAGGCTACGCCGGCGTATACGGCCGGCAGCTCTGCGTTTTCGCGTGCGCTCAGTTCGCCCAGCAGGTGGTAGCGCTGAAAGATGAAGCCGAAGTGTTCGCGGCGCAGCCGGGCCAACTGGTCCGGCGTCATGGCCGATACATCGGCCCCGGCCACGCGGTAGCTGCCCCGGCTGGCGGTGTCTAGACAACCCAGCAGGTTCATCAGCGTGGATTTGCCCGAACCGGACGCGCCCATGATGGCCACCATCTCGCCGGCCATGATGTCCAGCCGGATGTCGCTCAATACGGCGACAGTCTCTTCGCCCGCAGCGAAGTCACGCCCCACCCCGTTCAGGGACAGCAAAGGTTCGGCCATGCTTACATCCCTATCGGCGGTGGGCCGTTGTGACCGCTGTCGCTGCTGGTTTTGGCGGCGCTGGCCTGGCCGATCACCACCGTCTCGCCGGCGCTAAGCCCGGAGAGGATTTGCGCACTGACGCCGTTGTTGAGGCCCACGCGCACTTCGCGCGGCAGCGCGCGGCCGTTCTTGTCCAGCACTTGTACGCTGTAGCGGCCTTCGGCCAACTTGCGTCCCAGCGCGCTGGCGGGCACCGTCAGCGCCTGCCGCACCCGTTGCAGGGCGATGCTGACTTGCGCCGTCATGTTGATGCGCAACTTGTGCGCGGGGTTGGGTACGTCAAACAGCCCGTAGTAATAGATGGCGGTGCTGGTGGAAGAAGAGCTGCTGCCGGTACTGGTGCTGGAGGTGCTGTCATCCGCATCGCTATAGGATTGCGGGCCGGGGTCCACGGCCCGCAATACCGCGTCGTAGCGCTTGTCCGGTTCGCCCAGAATGGTGAAGGACACCGGCAAGCCCGGTTTCACGCGCACCACATCGCCTTCTGAGATTTCCGCTTTGATCGTCATGGTGTCCAGCTGCGCCAGTTTGACGATGGTGGGCGCGGATTGGGTTGCGTTGACGGTCTGGCCTTCCTCCACTGGCAGCGCCACCACCACGCCGTCAATTGGCGCTTCGATGCGGGTGTAGCCCAGGTTGAGGCTGGCGGTTTGCAGGCTGACGCGGGCCTGCCGCAATTGAGCCTGCAATTGCCGCACTTCGGCCACGGCTTGATCCTGCGCCGCACGTGCGCTGTCGAAGCTTTCTTTCGAGGTGGCCTGAATGCCAAGCAAGGCGTGCTGGCGGACTAAGTCCTGCCGCGCTTTGGTCAGCGCGGCGTTTTTCGCATCCAGTTGGGCCTGATAGCTGTTGACCGAGGCTTGCGCGTCTTCCAGCGTATTTTGCTGGGTACGCGGGTCGATCTCGGCCAGCACGTCGCCCTTGCGCACGCTTTGGCCCAAGCTCACTTTCAACGACTTGATCTGGCCGGACACCTGCGCGCCCACGCTCACCTGGCGGAAGGCTTTCACCGTGCCGGTAGCCAGCACGCTGTCTTCCAGATCCCCCAGCCCGGCAGTGGCTGCCAGGTAGTGGTTCTCCTGACGGGTGGGCATGAAGTGGTAAACCGAGGCCGCGCCCAGCAGCAAAATGGTGAGGAGGACGGCCCGGACGCGCAGGGATGCGAGGAATAAACGAAGATTAAGCATCTGCTGAATATGCGGCCGTCGCGTGTTAACTCCTGTCGGCGGCAGGCAAATATTTGTAAATGCCGACTCTATGCCTTCTACACCGGCGCCAGGGTCGCGGCCAGCAAGCCCGCGCCCAGCAGGCCAAGGATGGTGCCGATCAGCCGGTTCAGCGCGCGCTGGCTATTGAGCAAGCGCTGGCGCAACGAGGGGCTGGACAGTAGCAACGCTACCAGCGAAAACCACAGCCAGTGAGAGCCGGACATGAACAAGCCGTAGCCGATGCGCGCCGCTGGCGACGTCTTTGCGCTGACCACCTGCGTGTAAGTGCTGAGCACGAACAGCGTGGTTTTGGGATTGAGCAGATTGGTAAACAGGCCGGCCTTCAGCGCCGACAGCGGCGGCAGGCTCGCCGTCCCGCCGATGGTCTGCCCGGTTACCGGTTTGGCGGTGAAAGTCTGAAAACCCACCCATACCAGATAGGCTGCGCCCAGCAAGCGGATGGCGGAGAACAACCAGGGCGTATGGGCAATCAGCAGGCCCACGCCTAGCATCACATAGAGCACGTGAACCTGAACGCCCAGCGCAATGCCGGTAGCGCCAAGCAGGCCGGCTCCACGCCCATGCAACAGACTGTTGCGCGTCACCATGGCGAAATCAGCGCCGGGGCTGATGACGGCCAGCCAGGTAATGGCGGCCACGGCCAGTAATTCATTCATGTCAGATTTCCTCTCTGTGGTTAAATGACGGCAAGCGCGATGAATGACGGCATCGTTTTGCTTTTTGCCGGTATTACAGTCATTTTCGACGCCAATCACCGAGAGGAAAAACGATATGTTTTGGCTTGGATATGTGAGAGAAAGTCACTGATGAGCTTTCGTCTGCCTTCACTGAACGCCATTCGCGTGTTTGAAGCCGCCGCCCGATTGGGCAGCTTCGTTCAGGCCGCCGACGCGCTGTGCGTGACGCATGGCGCGATCAGCCGTCAGATCCGCCAACTGGAGGAGGCGCTGGGGTTTTCGCTGTTCGAGCGGCGCAATCGGGCGGTATTCCTGACGCCGCAAGGTCGCCGTCTTTTCGAAGCCAGCCGCGAGGCGCTGGAAAAGCTCGACGACTGCGTGCGCCGTTTGCAAAGGGAAGAGGCGGCCTTGCCGCTGGTGGTATCTTGCGAGCCTACGCTGGCCATGCGCTGGCTGATTCCTCGATTGGCGGATTTTCAGGCGCGGCACCCGGATTGCCCCCTGCTGATTTCCGCTGCCGGCGGCCCGGTTGATCTGCTGCGAGGCGAGGCTGATGTGGCCATCCGTCGCAACGATTTTCATTGGGGCGACGATTGTCAGGCCGAACCGTTGGCTGCCGAACACATGGGCCCGGTATGTCGACCGGAGCTGGCCCTGGCGGAGGCCTGGAGCCGGGCCTGCCGCCTGCACAGCGACACCCGTCCGCAGGCCTGGGAGCGCTGGGCGCGGCAGGCCGGTCGGGAAGATACGCCGCTGGCTTCGGTCAGTTACCAGCATTTCTATCTCAGTTTGCAGGCCGCCGCAGCAGGGTTGGGGGTGGCCATGGCGTCGCGTTATATGGTGGAGGATGACCTGGCCTCCGGCCGCTTGCTCGCGCCTTGTGGTTTCAGCCGCGATGGTTCGTCCTATGTACTACTGCGGCGGCGCGACGAAGGCGACGAGCCGCGCGTACAGCGTTTTCTGTGCTGGCTGCAGCGCGAATTCGCTGCTTCGGAACGATTGGCGGAGCCCGGTTGAGCGTGGTCGGCAGCAATGCTTGTCAGTCTGTCTGACAGGCAGGAGGTAGGCGATGCCGCGGCATCCCTTGGCGGGGCGGGCTTCTCGGGCGGTTTTCCTGCAGGTTTGAGGCATGTCAGTGTCGTGGTGGCGGAAAGATGGTTCATAATGGAAAAGCCATTACAAACCTGAGGGAGGGTATTCATGCTGAAAACAGCTCGCCATGTGCTGCTTGCATCCATGCTGGCCGCTGCCGCCATTCCGTCGCATGCGCTGGACAAGGCCGCCGGCCACCCGATTGTCACCATCACCGGCCTGATCAGTGAGAAGAACGCCGGCAGCGACGCGCAGTTCGACGCGGCCATGTTGGACAAGCTGCCCCAGGTGAAAATGACCGTGGAAACACCGTGGTACAAAGGGCCGCAAACGTTTGAGGGCCCGCTGTTCCGCGATGTGATCAAGGCTGCCGGGGCCAAGGGCACCAAGCTCTATGTGGTGGCGCTCAATGATTATGCGGCGGAGATCCCGCTGGCGGATCTGGACAAGTACGATGTGATTCTGGCGCGCAAGGTGAACGGCCAGGTGCTGAACGTGCGCGACAAGGGACCCTTGTTCGTGATGTATCCCTTCGACAAGAAGCCGGAACTGCGCACCAAGGAAATCCTGTCCCGTTGCGTATGGCAGGTTAACCGTATCCGCGTCGAGTAAGCCGCAGTGGAGTTCTTCATCTCGTGTTACGCCATCTGAGCCGTCGCGCCGGCAACCAGCTGTGGCTGCTCGCCATTCTCATGGCGGCCGCCCTGCTGGTGGTGGCCATGCTGTACCAGCGGCAACAATCCGAAATGCAGCGGCTTGCCCAGCAAGGCGAGGACAATGTCGTCTGGGTGTATTCCCAGCTGGGCATCGACTACTACCGCACCCAGGGCGCGGCCCGGGTGGCGGTGGCCACCGGTCGGACGGCCGATCTGGACGAGCTCAAACTGCGCTACGACATTCTGGTGTCGCGGGTGAACCTGCTGCAGCAATACCGCTACAGCCTGCTGTTCAAGGATCTCGACTGGTACAACAAGCAGATCCTGCCGCTGGCGGCGCTGATCCGCCGCACTGACGACGCGCTGGCAGGCAAGGACGGTTACTTTGACAGGCCTGCCGCCGAAGCGCTGCAACGAAATCTGGACGGCGTGGTGGAGAGTGTGCGCGAGCTGACTGTGGGCGCCAACACCCGCCTGACCGAACAGGCCAACCTCAGCAATCGCAGCATCCGCAACATCAACGCCACCGTGGCGGCCACCGCGGCCGGCCTGATGGTGATCGCCGTGCTGATTGCCGCGCTGGCGTATCGCAACCTGTCCATCAGCGAACGGCGGCGCGAAGAAGCCGAGGCCCTCAGCCGGCAGCTGGACAAGGCGCTGGCGCAGGCTGAAGCGGCCAGCGAGGCCAAGGGCGCCTTTCTGGCCAATATGAGCCATGAAATCCGCACGCCGATGAACGGCATCATCGGCATGACAGAGCTGGTGCTGGATACGGATCTCAATGACGAGCAGCGTGAATACGTCGAACTGGTGAAGTCTTCGGCCGACGCCTTGCTCATCATCATCAACGACATCCTGGACTTCTCCAAGATCGAGGCCGGCAAGATGGAGGTGGAAAACGTCGCCTTTTCCTTGCGCAGCCTGATCAGTCAGACGCTTTATCCCTTCACGCTCAAGGCGGGCGACCAGCTCGAAGTGATCTGCCGAGTGTGTCCCCAATTGCCGGACCGGCTGATGGCCGACCCCTCGCGCCTGCGGCAGGTGCTGAACAATCTGCTGGGCAACGCGCTGAAATTCACCAAGCAAGGCGAAGTGGTGCTGAGCGTGGACGGCGAAGAAACCCCGCAGGGGCTGAAGCTGAGCTTCTCTGTGCGCGACACCGGCATCGGCATCGATCCAGAAAAACAGAAGCTGATCTTTGATGCCTTTTCCCAAGCGGATTCCAGCACGACGCGTCGTTACGGCGGCACGGGCCTTGGCCTGACCATTACGCAAAAACTGGTGCGCCTGATGGGCGGCGACATTGGCGTGGACAGCGAGCCGGGCAAGGGGGCGGATTTCCGGTTCACTTTGCCCGTAGCGCTGGCCGACCCGCAGCCTGCGCTGCCGGACGCGGCTGATCTGGTCGGCGTCGAAGTGCTGGTGGCCGACGACAATCCCACCAATCGCAGTTGGCTGGCCTCCTTGCTGGGCAACTGGCGGATGCGGCCAACGCTGGCGGCCGACGGTTTCGAGGCGCTGGCCTTGCTGCGCGAGCGGGAGTTTCCCTTGATCCTGCTGGATGGCCACATGCCGGGCATGTCCGGCTTCGATGTGGCGCAGCAGATTCAGGAGGCCCATCGGCGCGCCGCCGTGATCATGCTGACTTCCTCCGGCGAGCGCGGCGACGCCGCGCGTTGCCAGGCGCTGGGCATTCGCGGTTATCTCACCAAGCCGGTGTCGCAGGATGAACTGCTCACCACCCTGCGTTTACTGCTGTCGGGCGAACAGAACGCGGCGGAGCAGCCGCTGGTCACGCGTCATACTGTGCGCGAACTGGACGGCAAGCTCCATATCCTGTTGGCCGAAGACAATCTGGTGAACCAGAAGCTGGCGATGGCGATTCTGACCCGTCGAGGTTTTCAGGTCACCGTGGCGGAAAACGGTCAGAAGGCGCTGGACGCACTGGCGGCAGGCAATTTCGATCTGGTGCTGATGGATATGCAGATGCCGGTGATGGACGGGCTGGAGGCCACCCGCGCCCTGCGCGAGCGCGAGGCGGCAGGCGGCCTGCCTCACATGCCGGTGATCGCGTTGACCGCCAACGCCATGAACGGCGACCGTGAACGCTGCCTGGAAGCCGGCATGGACGGTTACGTCAGCAAGCCTATCGATGCCGCGCGCACCTTTGATGAGATCGGCCGGGTACTGGGCATGGACAGCCTACTGGTGCCCCAGCCGATCACGGCCATGCCCCGGCAGGAAGAGCTGCTGTTTGATCGTGATCAGGCGGTGCGCAACTGTGACGGGGACGAGAGTTTCCTGCCCATCCTGTTGCAGGCTTTTGTCGGCGACAGCGGCAAGCGGCTGACGGAATTGCGCAATCACTTGCAGGACGAGGATGTGGAGATTGCCGCCCGCGCCGCGCACTCATTGAAGGGCGCAGCTCTGTCCGCCGCCTCTCTGCCGCTGGCGGCAGAATGCAAGGAGCTGGAACTGGCCATCCGCGACCGCCGGCTGGACGACAGTCGCGCCATTCTCGCGCGGGTGGAGGAGCGGCATCAGGCACTGCTGGCGGTGCTGGAGCCGTATCTGGCGCAGTAAGCGCCCTTTGGCCAGGCTGGTGGGGTTCAGACCGTACGCGAGAGGCGATTAGGCCTGCGACAGCGGGCCTTCAGGCCGAAGGCAAAGTCATTGGGTGAGATTCAGCAGGGCCCCGCAAAGGCGGGTCTCCCGGCTTCACTGATTGATTCCGCAGCCTTCCCATAGGCTGCCAATCCCCCACCCTTACCCTGCCAGGGAACCTCGTTTTCTGACCCCAAAGCGAGCGGGGGCGATAATCCGCAGGCCCGCGACAGCTGGCCTTGCTCATGGGGCGATGCGGGTGTGTGCGGACGATCAGGCCGGCACGCCCAGAATCACGCTGGACGCCTTGAACAAGGCGATGACCCGAGCGCCAAGGCCAAGACCCAGCGCGGCGCAGCTTTCATTGGTGACGATGGCCGCCACGGCGCCGCCGTCGTCCAGATCCAGCACCACCTCGGTATTCACTGCGCCGGGCACGATGCGGCTGACCGCGCCGGCCAGCTGATTGCGCGCGGAAAAGCGCGTGCCGCCTTCCGGCAGGGCCAGAATGATGGAGGAGGACTTGATCAGCGCAAACACCTCCGCCCCCGGTGTCAATCCCAGGCTTTCCGCGCTGTCGTGGGTGACGATGGCCGTCAGTCGCAAACCGCTGGCGGTTTCCAGCGTGATTTCATCGTTCACCGCGCCGGCCGTTACTGCCGCCACCTTGCCCAGAAACTGGTTTCTCGCGCTGGTTTTCATCCCCATTCTCCTGATCAGGACATAGTCGTCGGCCATGCTTTCCGCTTGCAGGGCTAGTTGTTCGATGAAGCGCTGGTGCGCCGCGTGCAGGCGGCGATAGTTGTCCACCAGTTGCGCGCCGCGCGCGGTCAGGCGGGTGCCGCCGCCGCCCTTGCCGCCGGTCAGGCGCTCTACCAGCGGCTCGCCGGCCAGATTGTTCATGGCGTCGATGCCGTCCCAGGCGGCCTTGTAGCTGATGCCCACCGCCTTGGCAGCCTGAGTGATGGAGCCTCGCTCGCCGATGCTGGCCAGCAGCGCCATGCGGCCGTGGCCGCCAAAGGCGGCGCCGCCCAGCGTCATGGACAGCGAGCCGCTGAGCCCGAACGCCGGTTTGTTCTGTTTGTTGTCAGGCATGGGATGACGCTCCTTGTGGGCTGGCGGCCAGTGCCTGCGCGGCGGGGGTGTCCACACGGCCGTCGCGCAGCAATACCACCTGTTGGCCGAAGACGGCGGCGTCTTCCGGGTCATGCGTGATCAACACCATCGGCACCCGCAGTTCGCGCTGCAGCCGGTCCAGTTCTGCGCGCATGGTGTCGCGCAGCGCCTGATCCAGCGCAGCGAAGGGCTCGTCCAGCAGGATTGCTTGAGGGCGCGCCACCAGCGCGCGCGCCAGCGCCGCTCGCTGGCGTTGCCCGCCAGACAGTTGCTCAGGGTAGAGGTCGCCCGTGCGGGCGATGTCCAGCGCCGTCAGCCAGTGCTCCACTGCCGGATCCCGACTGCCTTTGGCGGCGTTGAACAGGCCGCGCCGCAAGGGGAAGGCGATGTTCTGCCGCACGGTAAGATGGGGAAACAGCGCGTAATCCTGAAACAGATAGGCGAGCCCGCGTTGTTGCGGAGGCAGATTGACGCCGCTGGCTGAGTCGAACAGCGTGCGGCCATCCAGGCGGATGTGGCCGGCGTCCGGCGTCATCAATCCGGCCATGGCTTTGAGGGTCAGGCTTTTGCCGGCGCCGGAAGGGCCGAGAATGACGACCCGTTGGCAATCGGTGCGCAAGGCGACGTCCAGCTGGAAGCCTTGCCCGTCCTTGCCCAGCGCCCGCCGAATGTGGAGGTCCAGCTTCATCGGGCATTCTCCTCGCGAGCCAGTCTGCCCGGCGCCAGTCGACCGGCCAGCAACAGCGCCGCCACGCAAACGGCGGAGGTGATCAGCACCAGCTGGTTGGCGGCGTCGTCCTGCCCGGCCTGCACCGCCTCATAAATGGCGATGGACAGGGTTTGGGTTTTGCCCGGAATGCTGCCCGCCACCATCAGCGTGGCGCCGAATTCGCCCATGGCGCGAGCGAAGGCCAGCAGCAGGCCGGCCAGAATACCGCGCCAGGCCAACGGCAGGGTCACGCGGAAGAACAGCGCCAGTTCGCTGACGCCCAGCACGCGGGCGGCTTGTTCCAGCTGGCTGTCCACCGATTCAAAAGCGGCGCGGGCCGGTTTGAACACCAGCGGAAAGGCCACGATAGCGGCGGCCAGCACCGCGCCCTGCCAGCTGAATATCAGATTGACGCCCAGCGTGTCGTGCAGCCAGCCGCCCAGCCAGCTTCTTCGGCCAACCAGCACCAGCAGGTAATAGCCCAGCACGGTAGGGGGCATCACCATGGGCAGGGTCAGCAGGGTGTCCAGCACGTCGCGGCCGGGAAAGCGCGCGCGGGCCAGCAGATAGCCGGTGCCCACGCCCAGTACGAGATTGATGATCGTCGCCCAGCACGCCACTTTAAGCGACAGGAAGAGGGCGGGCCACAGCGCATCCATGTCAGGGTTTCTGGAAGCCGTAGCGCGCCAGTACCGTCTGGCCGGCCGGCGAGAGCACGTAGGCAATGAAACGACGGGCTTCTTCGCCATTGGCGCTGTTGGCGGTACGGGCGATGGGATAGCTGATGACGGTGTCCAGCGGCACTTCAAAGGCCACGCGTACCTTGTCTTTCATGATGGCGGCGTCGGTGCCGTACACAAAACCGGCATCCACTTCGCCGCGAGCAACATAATCCAGCGACTGGCGCACGTTTTGCGTGTTGATGGCCTTGGGCGAGATGTTGGCCCACAGTTTGGCGGTTTCCAGCGCGTGCTGGGTGTAGCGGCCCACCGGGACGCTGGCCGGGTTGCCGATGGCCACTTTCTGAATCGCCGGGCGGTTCAGGTCCGCGAGGCGCGCCAGCGCCAGTTTGCTGTCGGCGGGCACGATCAGCACCAGGTTGTTGCGGACGAAATTCTTGCGGTCTGCGGCTTTCACCAGGCCATCTTTCACCGCGCTGTCCATGGTTTCCTGATCGGCGGAGGCGAACACATCCACCGGCGCGCCCTTGCTCATCTGTTGCAGCAGGGCACCAGAGGCACCGAAATTGAGTAGTACCTTGCTGCCGGGGTACTGCGCCTCGAAGCCTTGGGCAATGTCCTTGAAGGCGTTGGTCAGGCTGGCAGCAGCGGAAACCGTCAATTCGCCGGCGGCGGCGAGATGGCTCGCCAGCAGGGCGGCAAGGGCAGTCATCGTGAGCAAAGGCTGGGTGGGGCGCATGGCAGGGCATCCGTGGCAATGGAACTGGAATTCGCAATATACCGCAATATATAACGCTAACGACATCCGACTGATGAACTAGTCGGCAAGCCCTTGGCTAGTCATTGCAGCGGCTCCGCAACATGGCGGTGTGCATGGGATTCACCTTGCTGATGTCATGAGCAGACAGTAGAGTTCAGGGCTGGGAGTCTCAAATAACAATGTAGTTGTAGTGGTTTATGCCAATCTGGCGGGGGCCGGCATGAAGCTCGTGCATATCAGCGATACCCATGTGGGCAAGGGAGAGTGCCAGTCGCGGCTGGCTCGTCTGGTGGATCATCTCTTGTCTTCGGTGCTGGGCGCGCCGGAAGACTTCGTCGTCCTGCACACCGGCGATGTGATAGACAGTGCGGAGCCGGCTTACCGCGCCGCCGGCGCGGCGCAACTGGCGCGGCTGAGCGATGCCGGTTACCGGGTTTTTCTCTGCCCCGGCAATCACGACTATGGCGATGCCATGTCCATCGCGCCCGACGCCGCTGCCGACTTTCAACGCGATTTCGCCCCTTGGCTGTTTCATGGACAAGCGGCGGAATTCCCCGTCCGCCACCAGCTGGATGCCGAGACGCAGCTGCTCGTGCTGGATTCCAACGCCGCCGAACTGTCCTGGCGCGAACGCTGGTTTGCCGAAGGCCATCTGGGCGAGGAACAACTGGCCGTTCTGGATGGCTGGCTGCCGGACGCGCGGCTGCCGGATCAAGGCAAGACAGTCATCGTGGCCCTGCACCATCACCCTTTCTATTACGGTTACCGGGTAGCGCCTGATGTGGATGACCGCCGGCTGCTGTTCCACTTGCTGGCGAGAGCGACACGACCGTTCCGTCGCCTGAAGGATGCTTGGTCGCTGTGTCGCGTGCTGCAGGATCGCGCCGACATCCTTTTGTACGGCCACATGCATTACGGGCTGGATTGCAGCGGCGATAGCCGCCGCTACGGCATTCCGCTGGCGCTGGACGGCGGCTCTTCCACCGATGTCGACGATGAAAGCGGCTGCCTGCGCTATCGCGTCGTCGATACGCGCACCCTGACGGTCGTCGTCGGGCGCGTTCGTCTTTGAATCCGGAGCGGGATCATGGTGTGGCTGGATAAAACCTTGCTGGTGTTGACGGCCTTGCTGGCCAAGCCTTTTTACTTGCTGGTGCGTTATCTGGTGCTGCTGGCCCAGTGGTCGCCCTTGCTATTGCCCTGGTGCTGGGCTTGCCTGCATTTCGAGAACTTGCGCAGTCACCAGGCTTGGCAGTGGACGCTGGGCGCGCTGTTTGCGCTGAACGCCTTTGGCGTGGCGGCGCAGCCTGGCAGCCCCGGTTATCGGGGCAATCCGGCTTACCCCGGCATGAGCGGCTTTTTCAACTTTCTCATCGACCGCTTCATCAATTGGATAGGCGTGCTCAAGTATTTCAGTTTTGATGTGGCCGGCGGGCGCTTGTCCCTGCCGTACTCGGTGGTGGAAGATCCGGGCGGCTACCGGCTCAACGCCAAGGTCATCCGCCTCCTGACCGAGGGCGGAGCGGAGGCGGCGGACTTGCCGCTGCAAGCCGGCGATATCCTGCTGCGCGGTTACGATCATTTTGTTGACGGCAAATTCATCAATCTGGCCGGCAGCGATGGCAGCGGCGCGGATTTTTTCTCCCACGCGGCCTTGTATGTGGGTGAGCTGAACGAGGCTGACCGGGCGCAAGCGGCCAGCGGCTTGAAGGTGGCGGACGGGCAGGGCGGCTGGCGCGCCGCAAGCCCGGACGAGCAGCAGGCCGTGCGTTGCGACGAGCATTATTTCCAGACCGGCAAGCAGATGGTGGTTCACTCCATGTCGCGCGGCGTCTTCGTTGAGGATATCCTTACGTTCACCCGATGTGATTATCTCGCCGTCATTCGCCTTGACGAGATGGTGAAGCTGCCCGCCGGCAGCCACGGCGCCGCTCGCCTGAAAGGCGAGGGCGGGCTGACAACGGAAGAGGAAGACATCGACCGGCGGCTGAACGCGGGGGAAGCGGTCAGTCGCGCGGACATTATCCGGGCGGCGCGCGCCGTCGCCATCAGCCGCATCGGCAGCGGTTACGATTTCCAGTTTGACGATGTGCGGAGTTTTCACCGTTTCAGTTGCTCCGAGTTCGTCTATTTTTGCTATAAGAGCGTCCACCGGGCGGTGGGCCTGCAACTGCAGCGCCACGCCATCCTGAAGTGGTTCTTTGCCAGAGAGTCCATTACGCCGCCGGATATCTACACAGCGGCGCGCGATGGCCGGTCCATCAGGATCATCTGGCGCGGCTGAGCGATCGGCCGATCCGGGATCGAACATGAGCTTCATCAATACGATGACTTCGTTGAAAAACGTGCTGGGCAACGCGCTCATCACCTTGCTGGGCTTCAACCAGACTTACGTTTCTTCGCAGCCGGAGCGCCGCAAGCACGCGCTGACCGCCATCGCGCTGGCGCTGCCGGTGACGCTGGCGTTCTCGCTGGTCAATTATTTTGTCTTTGATTTTGCCGCGCTGGCGGCGGTGGAGGCCGCGGTCAGCCTGTTCCTGCTGCTGCCGGCGCTGGCGCTGTTGCGCGATGAGCGTTATCTGCTGACCGCCGAGTTTCTCATCCTCGCCTACGGCACGCTGGTGTCCACCGCGCTGATCATCTATGGCGGGGTGGAGGGCACCGGGGTGATCTGGGTGTTCACCTACGCCTTCCTGGCTTTTTTCATCAAGGGCCAACGCGCTGGCTGGCTGTACTGTCTGGGCTGGGTGGCTTTTGTCTGGGTGATGGTGAAGCTGTCCTTCGCCATACCGGATTCGCGCCGTTACAGCGATGTCTACCTGCAGCAGCTGGTGTCGGCGCTGCTGTTCTATTCGGCGATGGCGGCGGCCTTCAACCTGGTGCGTTCGCGTTTCGAGGCTGATTTGCACGACAGGGTGGAGGCCAATACCGCCCGTGCGCGCGCCTATCTGGACCAACTGCAGTATCTGGCGCTGCATGACGAAACCACCGGTCTGCCCAACCGCACCCATCTGATCAGCCTGCTGGACGAGGCCATCGGCGAGTGCCAGGGCGAGAACGAGGCCATTGTACTGATCGACTTGCGGCTGGAGCGTCTGTTCGAGATCTCCAATATTCTGGGCGATCGCGGCGGCGACCAGCTGATGCAGTCCATCTCTTTCTCCCTGCTGGAACGCTACGGCGAGAAGGGTAGGCTGGCGCGCTTGCGGCGCGATGAGTTCGGTTTCTTCTACAAGACCGATCTGCAGCACGTGTCGCCTCGCCACATCATGGAAATGGTGGGCGGCATCCAGCTGACCTATCACGTGGACAGCTACCCCATCCATATCGAACACACCATGGGCATCGCCATCTATCCACGGCATTCCACGCGCGGTTCCGACCTGTTGCGCATGGCGGAACAGGCCATGCTGCAGGCGCGCGCCGACAAGGAGGATGTGTCCATCTACAACGAGGAGCTGAACGCGTCCTTCGTGCGGCGCAACTTGCTGTTCGGCCAACTGCGTCAGGCGCTCAGCAACAAGGAACTCAGCCTCGTTTACCAGCCGCAGATCGACCTGCGCTCAGGCAAGATTGTCGGTGCGGAAGCGCTGGCGCGTTGGCGCAAGCCCAATGGCGAATACGTCCCGCCGGGCGACTTCATCCCGGTGGCCGAGAACTCCGGCTTGATCCGGCCGTTCACCAAGTGGCTGATCATCGAGTTTTTCCAGCAGTTGGCCGAATGGCAGCGCGATGGCCTGGATATCCATTGCTCGGTCAATTTGTCCGCTCGCAACCTGGCCGACCCCGAGCTGATCAGCGACCTGCGCAACGCCATGTCGCGTTACGCGGTGCCTGCCAACAAGGTAGTGCTGGAAATTACCGAGTGCTCGTTTTCCGACTCGCCCGACCAGTTCATGCAAACCGTGGACAAGCTGCACCGCATGGGTTTCCAGCAATCCATCGACGACTTTGGAACCGGCTATTCCTCGTTGTCCTATCTGAAAGACCTGCGCGTGAACGAACTCAAGATCGACCAGAGCTTCGTCACCAATCTGCTGGAAGAGCCAAGCTGCTCCGCCATCGTCAAGACCACTATCCAGCTGGCGCACAATCTGGGCCTGAAAGTGGTGGCGGAGGGCATCGAGTCTGAGGATGTGGCGCGCTTGCTGGCGCGTTACGGTTGCGATGTGGGTCAGGGCTATGTGTTCAGCAAGCCCCTGTCGCCCGAGCAGTTTCGGGCTTTCGCCGCCACCCGCGTCAATCTCTGAGTCGGGCTCAGGCGCATGCAAAACCGGCCTCGGGCGGCCGGTTTTTGTTTGTCGGCGGCGGGCGTGGCGATGGCGCAATGCAGCGCAAGCGCCTAAAATGGCCGGACAATTCCTAAAGCCCCCCTACAGCTGGAGAAACCGCTCATGGCCGTTATCCGTCAGGATGATTTCATTCAAAGCATCGCCGATGCTTTCCAGTACATCAGTTGCTACCACCCCAAGGACTACATCGACGCGCTTTACCAGGCGTATCTCAAAGAAGAGAGCGTTGCCGCCAAGGACGCCATGGCGCAGATTCTGGTGAACAGCCGCATGTGCGCCGAAGGCCGTCGTCCCATCTGCCAGGATACCGGCATCGCCGTGGTGTTCCTGAAAGTGGGCATGAACGTGCAGTGGGACGCCGCGCTGTCCGTGCAGGAAATGGTGAACGAAGGCGTGCGTCGCGCCTACAACAATCCTGACAACAAGCTGCGCGCCTCCGTGCTGCTGGACCCGGCCGGCAAGCGCCAGAACAGCAAGGACAACACGCCGGCCGTGGTGCATTTTGAAATCGTCGAGGGCGACGGCGTGGAAGTGATCTGCGCGGCCAAGGGTGGCGGTTCGGAAAACAAATCCAAGTTCTATGCGCTCAACCCGTCCGACAGCATCGTCGACTGGGTGCTGAAAACCGTGCCCACCATGGGCGCGGGCTGGTGTCCGCCGGGCATTCTGGGCATCGGCATCGGCGGCACGCCGGAAAAGGCCATGTTGCTGGCCAAGGAAAGCCTGATGGATCACGTGGACATCCACGAACTGAAGGCCAAGGCCGACAGCGGCGCCGAACTCAGCCGTGTGGAGCAGTTGCGTCTGGAAATCTACGAGAAGGTGAACGCGCTGGGCATTGGCGCACAGGGCCTGGGCGGCCTCACCACCGTGCTGGACGTGAAGATCATGGACTATCCGACGCACGCAGCCAGCCTGCCGGTCGCCATGATCCCCAACTGCGCCGCCACGCGTCACATTCACTTCCATCTGGACGGCAGCGGCCCGGCCAAGCTGGAAGCCCCGCGCCTGGAAGACTGGCCGGACATCACCTACGACGCCTCCTCCGGTCGCCGCGTGGATCTGGACAAGATCACCAAGGAAGAAGTGGCCAGCTGGAAGCCGGGCGAAGTACTGCTGCTCAACGGCAAGATCCTCACCGGTCGCGACGCTGCGCACAAGCGCATGGTGGACATGCTGAACAAGGGCGAGAAGCTGCCGGTGGACTTCACCAACCGCTTCATCTACTACGTCGGCCCGGTGGATCCGGTGCGCGACGAAGTGGTCGGCCCGGCCGGCCCCACCACCGCTACCCGCATGGACAAGTTCACCCGTCAGATGCTGGAACAGACCGGTCTGTTGGGCATGATCGGCAAGGCCGAGCGCGGCCCGGCAGCCATTGAAGCCATCAAGGACAACAAGGCGGTGTACCTGATGGCCGTGGGCGGTTCCGCCTATCTGGTGTCCAAGGCCATCAAGGCCTCCACCGTAGTGGGTTTTGCCGACCTGGGCATGGAAGCCATCTACGAGTTCGAGGTGAAAGACATGCCGGTTACCGTGGCGGTGGATGCCTGTGGCACCGCCGTGCACACCACCGGCCCGGCCGAGTGGCGCGTCAAGATCGGCAAGATTCCGGTCAACGCCGGCTGATGCTTCGGCCAACATGACACGACAAACGCCCGGCATGCCGGGCGCAGGCTGCTGACAACATCATTGGGCGAGTTTCTGCAGGACCCGGCAAAACCGGGCCTTCCAACTTGCGTATTGATTCGGCAGCCTTCCCGTTGATTTCCAATCCCCCCGCCCTTGCTCTGCAAGGGAGCCTCGCTTTCCGATCAGAAAGCGAGAGGATGGTGTCAATAAGCTGAAAACGCCCGGCATGCCGGGCGTTTTCTTTTGGCGACGGATGGCTGGCCGGAGAGCGAGCCGGGGCCGGTCTCAGAGCGCGTCGGCGCTTTGAACGATGGGCAGGCGCGGCGCCACGGCGTTGAGGGCGATGAGGTGGATCATCTGGCTGACCGTAGTGCAGCAGTCGGCGAGAATGCTCACCTTGTAGCCGGCGGCGGCGGGGGAAATGGCGGTGTGAGTGACGCAGTTCTGCGTCATCATGCCGCACACCAGCAGCTCGTCCACGCCCAATTGGCGCAGGGTGGCTTCCAGCGCGGTGTCCAGGAAACTGTCGGCGAAATGCTTTACCACCACCGGGGCGTCGGGCGCAGCGGCCAGCACCTCGGCATGAATGGCTACGCCCTCGGTGCCGGCATTGAAGAAGGGAGAGATGCCGCGCGCCGGGTCGGCCACGTGTTGCACATGAATCACCGGCACGCCCTTGGCGCGGGCTCGGCTGATGGCGGACAGTGTGTTGGCCAAGGCCTCTTCGGTGTTCCACAGCGGAAACGCGCCGCCGGGGAAGTAGTCGTTTTGCAGGTCGATGACGATCAGTGCCGGTTGGCTCATGCTGCGCTCCTTGGGGGGTGAGGGTATGAGCGCATTGTGCCGCCCCTGTTGTTCGGCAACGAGTGGCCCGATTGCCAATTTGCGATAATATCGGGCCATTGTGTCGGAGGCTTGTCTGCATGACTGTTCCCATCGTTGCCGTGCTGGCGTTTGATCGCATCAGCCCGTTTCACCTGTCCGTGCCCTGCGTGGTGTTTGGCGATCGCCACCCCGGTGTGCCGGCCTTCGATCTGCGCGTGTGTGCGATGGAGCCCGGGCTGCTGACCACCACTGCGGGGTTCGCCGTGAGCGCCCTTCACGGGCTGGAGGCGCTGGAGCTTGCCGACATCGTCATCGTACCCAGTTGGCGCGACCCTGCGGAACGCCCGCCGGAGACCGCGCTGGCAGCCCTGCGCGCGGCGGCGGCGCGCGGCGCGACGCTGGTGGGACTGTGCCTAGGCGCTTATATGTTGGCCGAAGCCGGTTTGCTGGACGGTCGCGCCGCCACCACGCACTGGGCTTATGCGGAGGATTTTTCGCGCCGCTACCCGGCGGTGAGGTTGGACGCCGATGTGCTGTACCTGCAAGACGGCAACATCATGACCTCGGCCGGCACCGCGGCCGGGCTGGATTGCTGCCTTTACATGCTGCGACAGCGTTATGGCGCGGAAGCGGCCAACCATGCCGCGCGGCGCCTGGTGGTGCCGCCGCATCGTCAAGGCGGGCAGGCGCAGTTCATCGAGCAGCCGCTGCCGGACACCGCCAGAGACAGCCGGTTATCGGGCTTGATCGACTGGGCGCGAGGTTGTCTGGACCAGCCGCATACGCTGGACACGCTGGCGGCGCGCGTGTTGATGAGCCGGCGTACCTTCACCCGCCACTTTCGCCAGCTGACCGGCACCACGGTGGCGCACTGGTTGTTGAACGAGAGGCTGGCGCTGACCCAGCGTTTGCTGGAAGGGACGGACCTGGCGGTGGAGCAGATTGCCGCGCAAGCGGGTTTTGGTTCGCCGGTGTCCTTGCGGCATCACTTTCGGCAAACCTTTGGCGTGTCGCCCAGCGACTGGCGGCGCACGTTCAGGGGGAATAACTGAGGGTAGGGGCAGGGGGGCCGCCTTGGGCGGTGCCGCTCCCGGCCGCATGCGCAATAAGGCAATGCGGCGCGCGGGAGCGATGGAGAAGCGCTTACTCTTGCGATGCGGCCACGGCGTCTTTCAGTGCCTTGGCCGGGGTGAAGCTCACTTTGCGGCGGGCCGGGATTTCCACGCTCTCACCGGTGGCCGGATTGCGACCGGTGCGCGCGGCGGTGGTCTTGACCTTGAATTTGCCCGTACTGGCCAGCGGCACTTCGCCGCCCTGTACCAGTTCTTCCTGGATCACCGCTTCCAGCGCAGCGACAAAGCGCAGGGTGTCGGCTTTGTTCTGACCGGTTTTTTCGGACAGGGCGAGGATGAGTTCGGTTTTGGTCATGTTTTTTCCTGTGTTGTTATGCGTCTGTCGGTGACAACCTGCTGACGCGATATTATCCCGTTTTTTGCCCCTGCTTGTCTGCGGACTGTGGGGTGGTAGTTAGTTTGTCACCAGGGAGAAGAGAAGAGCGGCAGGCGGAAAGCCTTATTCTGTCGGGCTTCCAGCCAAGCTGGCGGCCAAAACGGCTTGCAAATTTTTTGGCAGCGATTGCGCGTAAATGGCAAAAAATTAGCAGCGTTTTGGCACCGAAGTGGCAGTAAATGCAGTGAGCTTAGTAAGAATTAACATCCATCAGAGCTGACGGCCAAACCAGACCACACGACCGATGACTGCGAAGTCCCCATTGGGATGCCCTGGATCTACCTCAAAGGACTTATAAGCATCATTGGCACTAATGATCTCCAATCGACCACCAAGCATCTTCTGAACCCTCTTTACAATCAAGTCACCATCAATCCTCAGTACGTATAAACCGCTCGTAGGAGACGTATCCGCACGGTTGACGAGAATGACGTCGCCGCTATTCAGAACGCCCTCCATGGAATCTCCTTTTACTGACAGTACTGCCAGATTTTTGGCGTCAATCCGTAGGTAGTCTTTCACCCAAGGTCTACGGAATGACATGCAAAATGCAGGTTTCTGGTCTGATATTGCTGCGCCATGCCCTGCGGAGGCTTTCTCCTTGTACCAAGGAATGAAGACGAAATCGTCCAGATTGACTGGATTTCCAAGCGTGTCCATGCAAACAGCAGGCTGCGCGACAGATGTTGGCGTCGCCTCACTGCTGGGTTCGCCCATGCTCATAGGCCCTTCACCTGTCGCAATCCACTCTAGTGAAACTCCTTGAGGGATCGCAAGTCGTGCCAATACTTGGAATGAAGGGGCCTGTTCCTCTGCAATGTACCTCCGCAGAGAAATAACACTTACCCCCGCCGCCGCCGCCGCCTCGGTACGAGACCTGTACTTATCTGCCACCAAACCAATGCGACTTCCGATTCCAGTCAAAGGAATCGGAAGCGACGTGTTGTCAATTTGCGTCATTTCCGATTTGCTCGCATGTCTTTGATAATCAATATAAAGATTCAAATTTGATGCATCCCGAAGCCGAGAAAGAATCGGATGCGAAACGGAACGAATCAATTCCGATTGCAAAAAGTCGGATGCGACAGTAGTATGTGATCACCCAATCAATGCAAAGGATTACGGGATGAACACATATGAACTACAAAAAAATTCCGCCGATTGGCACCGGGCGGATATCGTCGCGGCCGTTCGTAAAGCTGGGTGGTCTCTTCGTCGACTGTCGTTGGAGGCAGGTTTGTGTGCTGGAGCACTGAACAACGCGCTTGACCGTCCTTGGCCGAAGGCTGAGCGCATCATTGCTGCCGCCATCGGCGTTGCCCCTGAAACCATTTGGCCGGACCGCTATGCAAAGCGTCATTTTAAGCCAGATTTCCCGTCCATTCCCCCTTCTTCAATAAATAACCCCGCAGCATCGCAGCGGGCTGTTGCAACTGTTGAGTAAATCGTAGCGGCGACCGTAGTAAATCGCCAGCACAACGATTCTCGCGCAGGAGTAAATCGCCATGAGAAAACGCAGCGGACAACCCATCCCGTCCAGCCTGGACGATGCGACACAGTGCCAGCTCGCCGCCGCTGAAAAAATCGGCCTCGTTCCCAAGCGGATGTCCGACCTGATGGGAGTGGACATCAAAACCTACTATCGCTGGATGGCAGAAAACAGTATGCCGCTTAACCGTATACGCCAATGGGAAGCCTTCAGCAAAGCTTCCTTCGTTAGCGACTACCTGTGTATGTCGCATGGCAATCGAGTGGTTATCACCATCCCTACTGGCAAAAAAGCCAAGGTCGTCGATTTGGGCGAGATGCAAGCCAACTTTGGCCGGGTGGTAATGCTACTGGAGCAGTTCTACAGGGACAAAACTGACCTGCCAGACACCTTGGGCGCGCTGAATGAGGTGCTCTCCCAGGTCGCGTATCACCGCGAAAACGTGATGAAGGCTGGCCAGCCCGAGCTGGAATTGTTTGGAGGCGGGGTATGAGTCAAGTTGAGATAAAAACTTATTACAGTGCTGCCGAACTAGCCGCGAGGCAGCTTCCAGGGCTGCCAACTACTGAGCGTGGTATCCGGCTCGCAGCAGATAGAGAGGGGTGGGCTGCTCGGAGAAAATCTAAGGGAAAAGGAAATGAATACGCTCTTAGCAGCCTGCCCTTGCCAGCCCAAAACGAACTCAAACAGCACCAAGCCAAGTCCCTACTCGCCGGAGCAACAAGTACTCCGGTAGCAACAACACGCGAAAAACGCATTGCTCGCCGCGAAGAGCAACTGAACCTGACGCTGCATACCGTTGATCAGCTAACCGACGGTCAACGCGTTGTCGCCGAAGCGCGCTGCGCCCTGGTGTCGGAAGTGTTGAAGGTGGCCATGGTACTGGGCAAGAAAAAAGCCACGCTTCATGTCGCGGATGCCGCCAAGAACCGAGCCTTACCGGAGCTGTTGCAGCAACTGGTGGACCGGGCCAATGCCAAGAGCAATGAAGACCGTGCCGTCAGCAGCCGCACGCTGTTCCGCTGGTGCAGCCTGTTCGAGTCCACCAGCAGTCCGATTGAGCGCCTGCGCCGCTTGGCTCCCCAGCAGCGCCAACCCGATATGACCCTTCCCTGGTGGATGGGTGAGTTTCTTGCCGCCTATCGCCGGCCGGGTAAGCCGCCGCTGGCTGAGGCATACCGGGATTTCCTGAAAAACCTGCCCGTTAATGAGGACATTCCCAGCGAGCACACGGTACGCCGCTCCCTTAAAAAGCTGCCGCCGGTAATGCTCTATCAAGGTCGCCATACAGGTGCGGCCTTGAAAGCAAAACTGCCTTTCATTCGGCGCGATTGGAGCCAGTTGCAGCCTGGGGATGTTTGGGTTGGCGATGGCCACGGCATGAAATGCACCGTGATCAATCCGGAGACCGGCAAGCCCCAGCAAATGGAGGTCTCGCTGGGTCTGGATGGCGCAAGCCGTCTGGCCGTGGGTTGGAGTATTTCCCTGTCCGAGAACGTCATTGCGGTATCCGACATGTTGCGTCACGGGATGACACGCTTTCCGCCACCGCTCATCTATTACAGCGACAACGGCGCTGGCGAGACCGGCAAGGTATTGGATGCACCGCTGACCGGGATTCTGCCGCGTATCGGCATTCACCACGAAACCGGTATCCCCGGCAATGCCCAGGGACGCGGCCTGATTGAACGGGCCTGGCAGACGATCACCATCCCGCTGGCCCGTAATTATCCGACATTCCGAGGAAATGGCGCTGATCGCGACACGCTGCGTCTTGTGAATCGCGACGTCACACGCGCATTGAACGCTGCCAAGAATGCCCCAGAGGGGATCACAGTAGCCATCCCTCATGTGCCTAGTTTCGCCCAGTTCGTAGCAGATCTGGAGGCAGCGATTGCCGAGTACAACGACCGGCCACATAGCGAGCTGCCTAAGCGCGGTGGTGTGCATATGACACCGAGCGAGTACTACGCCGAGAAATGCCGCAAGGAAGACACCGTACTGTCGCCCTTGGAGCTGCAAGACCTGTTCCGCCCCACCTTCATTCGTACCGCGCGCCGTGGCGAGGTGCAACTGTGGAACAACGTGTATTTCAGCCGGGAGCTAATGCTGGTGGATGGGCAGGAAGTGCAAGTGGGCGTGGATATCCATGATCCGGCAAACGTGGTGATCCGCACATTGGAAGGTCGATTTGTTTGCCTGGCCGAGGTGGACGGCAATAAGCGCGCAGCTTTCCCGGTGTCCATGCGCGACAAGCTGTTGCAAGAGCGCGTGAAGGGCCAAGTGAAACGGGCGCAAAACAAGATCGATCTAGCCGAGGCCACGCTTCGTCCCGCACTGGCGCTGGCTGAGGGCGAAGTCCTGCCGGGCATCACCGGCAGAGATATCGCCGGGGCTTTCGAACGGATGCCGGTTGTACAGGAAGTTGCCGAAGCCGCGTTAACGGCCCCCACTGCAGTACGAACCGTTAACGGTGATGACTTTCAGGTGCCAACAGAACCTCAACAGCGCATTGAGCTGCACCGGGCATTGAGAGCACAGGCAGAAGCTGGCGTGACACTCAGCGAGCGAGAGGGGAAATGGCTTACCAGCTATGCCAAGAGCCATGAGTACAAGGTCATGACAAAGAAATTCGCCGATGCGGTCGAGGCATCGGCGTAACTAAAACACTTATCTGAAAGGGATTCTCAGACATGAGCGAACAATTCGTCAATCGCATTGCACCGATTGCCAATCTTGATCTGGTCGCAGTGGTCATGGAAAAGCTGGTTAACCGCCAGGACGGGTTGCCCGGCTTTGCGGTGTACTACGGTCCGTCCGGCTGGGGCAAAACGACCGCGACGGTAGCCGTGGCCAATCGCAGCCGCGCCTACTACGTCCAGATGCGCAGTGCCTGGAACCGCAAGACGCTGCTGGAAAAAATCCTGTTCGAGATGGGTATCAAGCCGACCGGGACTATCCCTGATTTGCTGGACCAGATATCCGAACAACTGGCGGCCAGCCGTCGCCCGCTGATTCTGGATGAGTTCGATTATGCCGCCTCCAAAGACGGGATGATTGAGCTGGTGCGCGACATCTATGAAGGCAGTCAGTCCAGCCTGTTGCTGGTGGGTGAGGAAATGCTGCCGAACAAGCTGAAACGCCACGAACGCTTCCATGGTCGAGTGCTGTCCTGGCTGCCTGCTGCCCCTGTCTGCCTGGATGATGCGCGCAAATTGGCTGCGATCTACTGCCCGGATATCACTTTGGCCGACGATCTGTTGTCGCACCTGGTCACGCTGAGCCATGGCTCGGTGCGTCGGGTATCGGTCAACCTGGTCAACGTCTACGACGCAGCCCTGATTGAAGGCTGGGATCAGGTGGACCGCTCAGCTTGGGGCGATCGCCCGCTGTATACCGGTGATGCACCGAAGCGCCGGGGGACGATCTGATGACTCGCACCGCACGTCGTACCAAACCGATGGAGAGCGCTGGTGGGCGCGGAACATTCCAGCGCATCTGGGAAGCCATTCGTACTCGTCGTGAAGATTTCACTGCTTTCCTGATCCATAGCGATTCGATGGCTACGCTGGGGGCCATTCAGCACTACGTCAATGCACTGGTAAAGGGAGGCTATGTCGAGCGCATCAATACCCGCACCAAGTGCAACGACCAGCAGCATTTCCGTCTGATCCGTGACTGCGGCATCGAATACCCGCGCCTTAACTCCAAAGGCGAGCCCATTCAGCGAGATCTGTGTACCGAAGCGCTATGGAGAACGATGCGCATCGTCGGTGGTGAGTTCTCTACACGTGAGCTGGCAGAACAGGCCAGCACGCCAGAACGTGTCATCGCCCATACCACTGCGAGCGTGTACATCGGGCAACTGGTCAAGGCGGGATACGTGGTCAAGGTCAAAGCCGCCGGAAAGAAAGCCCCCCCGCGCTATCGCTTCGAGTCTCAGCGTTATTCCGGTCCGCGTCCGCCGGTCGTCGGCCGCAACACCTACGTGTACGACCCGAACCTGGACAAGGTGGTGTGGCAAGAGGAGATGAACCATGACGACCTTTGAACCGCACTGGCTCTCCCTGCTGCGTACCGAAGCCGAGCGGACCAGCATGCGCGCCGTAGCCAGTCGCTTGGGATACAGCGCCACCACCATCAGCCTTGTATTGGCTGGAAAGTATCCGGGCAAGACGGACCGTATTGCCAAGGCTTCGCTGGCGCTGCTGGATTTAGTTGTGTGCCCACATGCCCGCAAAACCATGACACAGGCTGAGTGCCGATCCCTTGCTTGTGGTGCAGCACCTACCCACCACCCGATGAAACTGAGCCACTGGCGTGCCTGCCAGCGCTGTCCGAACCGCCCGAAAGGAGACTGAGATGCTTGCTGTTCAGATCCACTCCACAGCCCAACGCCAAGCTGTTAACGAGGTCATGCTGGCAAGCGCGTTGCGCTTGACTAGCGCTATCGAGCAGCTGGTTGAACGGGGATTTACCGTCATCAAGGTTGATTTCACCCCGGCTCGACCAACCATCACGGTGCGCAATGATGCCCACTGCCACGCCATGGTCGAGTCTGGTGATGCTGTCTATTACTCGTTCGGCAAGCGCGACTACTTTGGTCCGTACAAGGTTGGCCAGTTCCAGTGCGGCGGATGCCGTGTGATCTGGGTTGAGTTCGGGTGCTGAGGCTGCATGGCACAAGACATGGAGCTGGATGCCACGACCAAGAAAAAGCTGGCCGATGAGGTGGTATTGCTGATGTTGATGGGGATGAACCGGTTGGAAGCCCGGCGCATCGTGTGGAACGACTACCTGGACGAACTGGCTACCTACGCCACCTCAGCATCACCGGCCGAGCCGGAACCGGCACAGCCAGCGCCGGTCCCGCTGGATACGCCAAAGCCGGAGCCGCCTACGGTGACAAAACCGGCGCAAATGCTATCGCGACAGCGCTTCTGGCGCGCAGCTGACGAGGTAGTCATGACACCAGAGCAGCTGCAGAGAAACCGGGCCGAACTGGCCAAAGTGAAACAACTAGTAGGACTGAGGAAATGACCATGAACGCCATACCGCAAGGATACAAGCAGGACGCCAAGGGCCGTCTGATTCCCGTCGAAACCATCAAGCCTATCGACATGGCGCGTGACCAGTTGGTCGGCGAGATAGTGAAGAAGGCCCAAGCCGTCAACAAGGTGCTAGCCGACTTCAAGACGGCCGTATTTGCCGACATTGGTGCCTTCATCGAACTGTCGGCAGAGCGTTACGACGCCAAGCTTGGCGGGGCCAAGGGCAACGTCACCCTGGTGAGCTTCGACGGCAGTTACAAGGTACAGCGCGCCATTCAGGACACGCTGACCTTCGACGAGGGGTTGCAGGCGGCAAAGGCTCTGATCGACGAGTGCGTACATGAATGGACAGAAGGCGCACGTAGCGAGATTCGCGCACTGATTAATGACGCATTCGACGTCGACAAGTCCGGCAACATCAGCACCGGCCGCATCCTGTCCCTGCGCCGCCTTGATATCCAGGACGAGAAGTGGCAACGCGCGATGGCTGCACTGAGCGACTCGGTTCGTGTGCAGTGCTCCAAGAGCTACATCCGCGTGTACGAGCGTGTCGGTGATACCGACCAGTACATCGCAATTCCTCTTGATATCGCTGGAGTGTGAGATGGCCGACCGTAACGACATTCTCGTGCAGTGCACCCGGTGCCGGAACAAGCACCAAGAATCAGAGCGCATTGCACTGCCGTCAGAGCTTGGCCACAAGTTGGTTTGTCCGCGTTGTGGCTGCAGAAACTACTACGACATGACGCCGCAAGTCGCCTGGTGCTGGGCCTCTGGGCTGATTGAGATGGGCACCGAGGAGCAGGTGCCCGAGGGTGGGATCATCATCGTGCGCGGCCCCAAGGCCTTCCTGAAGGGCGAGTTGTTAGTTGCTGCCCGGCATGGCTGGGAGCGCGACCAGTTGCTGGTGCCAGGTGTACCCGAGGCGGCAAATCAGCGTGAGGCCGCTGAAGCGCTGGACAAGTTTCTGGCATGGCGTGGCAAGAGCAATGGCCGGCGCGGGAGCAATGGCGTGATTTATAGCCAGCCAGGCAAGCCGATGGATTGCTGACATGGGTCAGCCAATCGTTGGCAACTGGAAACTTCTAATCCGCAACCTCAGAACCAGAAACATTCCAAAGCATTCGATTTTTTACCTGCTCAAGGAGCAAAGCATGACCAAGCAAGAACTGATCGACAGCATCACTGAAGCCATGAAAATCCGCTACGACCGCGCAGTAAGCAAGGCAGACGTCTCTGCATTCCTAGACTCTTTGAGCGATGTAGCCACCGTGAGCCTAAAGGCCGGAGAGGACGTAATGCTACCAGGTCTCGGCAAATTGGTAGTGAAGGAAAAGGCAGCGCGTGCTGGCCGTAACCCGCAGACCGGCGAAACGATCCAGATCGCAGCTAAACGGGTGGCTGCATTCAGCCCTACCAAGGCGCTGAAAGACGCGCTGGAGTAACCAGTGCGAAACCGCCGAGAGGCGGTCTGCCAGGCGTGGTTGCCTGGTACTGATGAGCAGCCAAAGGACACAACACATGCAAACCTTCGATCCCGAAGTCATTGAATTTACCGCGCAGCTTCAGCGCTGGCACGAGTCACGCGTTGCCAACTTGAAGCTGCTCCTGGACAACCCGACTGCGGAACTGAAGATCGGCAGCGTGACCGTTGAAAGTGATAGTGATCTCGCAAAAGGCCTCCGTATCGGCGTAAGCCTGGCGCTGGACCAACTGGGGAAGCTCCCTTTCAGCGTTACGCCCTGCACCGAGGAAGAGGAAGACGAGTGATGGATCAGAAAACCACGATGAAGCTGACAAAAGAGCAAAAGCAGGAACTGATCAACAAGCTGTCTATACCGTGGGGTCGGGTAAGCCTCCTGTGTGATGGCCACAAAGTGGACCTGGTCGTGAAGCTTTGCAAAGGCATGCGCTATCGCGTGGCCACGTATGTGGATGGTCGCTGGGAGGGTAAGTGGATGCTGGGTAGTGAGGCATATCCCGAACAGAAATTCTTGAACAAGCAAGTACGCCCAGCTTGCAAAAAGAAAGATAAGGAGGCCATGGAGAAGGCGGTCGGCAAGCGCTACTTCAAAAAAATGTGTGCTGAAGAGCCTTACTGGACCAAGACCATCACGGTTTACGACATCTCGTGGGCAAGCGGCCGATCCGCCATCAACCACCTGTGCAAGGTCTGCGACTCCATCCAGATCAAACCCGAAGAAGCCACCGCCTAGAACCCGGTGTCAAACCGGCCACTGTTTAAAGCAGCCGGTTCCGCAACGCGTTTTAACGGAGTGACAAATGAGCCGCAATCCTGCCCTAGCCAAGATTCACATCGCAAAGAAAGAGCTGGCAATGGACGACGATACCTATCGCGCCATGCTGCAGAGCATTGCCGGTGTGTCGACGAGCAAAGACTTGACCGATGCCGGTGTGGCCAAGCTGCTAGCACACCTGCAGCGTTGCGGATGGAAGCCGAAAATCACCACTAAGGCCGGAAAGAAACCCAGTGTAGGCAGAGGCCGCAAGGCACTGGTCGGCAAGGTTGAGGCACTGCTCGCCGAGGCCAAGCGCCCATGGAACTACGCCGATGCGATGGCCAAGCGCATGTTCGGTGTGGACAAGACGGATTGGCTGGAGGCTGAGCAACTGGTGAAGCTGGTGGCGGCACTGACCTATGACGCAAAACGACACGGGAGGGACCTGGGATGAAACTGGAAGACGTGCAGCACCTGTTGCCGGAGATGGCGCAACTGATTGCTGACCTGATCGGCCTCCCCAAAGCACTGAAACTGATTGAGGCTTGGGGCGGCACGACGTTCCCGATTTCAAAAAACAAGCGCCGCGACGGGCAGATCCGCTATGAGGCGCTAGCGGAGGTGGTAGGCGTTGATGCGGCAAATGTCCTGACCCGTCACTTCGGCGGGGAGGTTTTGTCGATTCCCCGCTGTGCGGTGGCGATGCGAGAGGTGCGTGACCGCATGATGCGCTCAGAGTTTGACAAGGAAACTCGTGAACACCCTGCTAGCCACGCTGTCAATCTGCTGGCCAGACGGTATCAGATGACAGAGCGAAATGTGTGGATGGTACTGAAGAAGGCTGACCAAGTTAGCGAGACACGCCAAGAGGTCCTGTTTTAACATCCGGCATTGAATAAATTGCGAGGAATGAAAATGAGGAAATTTATGCAGATTGCGGCCTTTACACTTATCGCGGTAGTTTCAACTACGGCTAGCGCTGCAACTGAAGCTGTAATGAAACAAGAAGCAATGCGAGGCGACTACCAATCACAACGAAATTTAGCCTATAGCTATGCAACAGGCTGGGGGACTCCTCAGTCGCCAAATTATGTTCCTAAAAAGCCCGTGGATGCCTGTGCGTGGTATCGCGTTATTGCGACTTCGACTAACCCCAAGGTGCAGTCCGCAGATTATTCGAATGAGTGGACGTACTGCAGCAAACTTAGCCCCGATCAAAGTGAATCAGCTTGGATCTTGGCAAAACGTCTTATTAAACAAATTCCGGCAAAGTAGTAACTAACTGAAGCCCATCACAGCGCCCCGCAAGGGGCGTTTTCTTATTCTGGCGGTGTTCCAATCAACAGGATGCCGCCATGGCCAGTCGCCGAATCGAAGACCTTCACCCCGACCTGCAACCGCTGGCCACCGCCTTCATGCGGCGATGCCAGGATGCCGGGGTTGACCCGCTTATCACCTGCACATATCGCTCCGGACAGGAGCAAGACGAACTGTACGCGCAAGGGCGCACCAAGCCCGGCCCCCGTGTGACCAATGCCCGTGCTGGGCTGTCGGCACACAACGTCACCATTCAGGGCAAACCGGCCGCCCGTGCCTTCGATGTGGTACCGATGGTGGGTGGTAAGCCGCAGTGGGATGTCAGCCACCCTCATTGGCAAACCATGGGCAAGATCGGCATGGAGCTGGGGTTGAACTGGTATGGCCGCCCCAATGCACCATTCCGTGAGTTCCCGCACTTCGAACTGGCCAAGGGGTATCAGTAATGCGCCTGGCCGATCTGATCTCCAACCCTGACACCGGGCGCATGAGCCACACCAAGCTGTGGGCCAATGTGGCCTGCGCCACGGCGACCGGCATGTTTGTGTATCAGGGCGTGAAAAACACTCTCACAACCGACACTTGGCTGATCTACCTCGGCCTGGTCGGTGGCTACGCCGCCGCCCTGCGCCTGATCGCCGCCTGGCGTGGCAAGGGGGCGGGCAATGCTTAACCGTCTCAAACGTCTGCTTGGCTGGCTGCGTGCGCTGTTTGTTCTGTCGCCGCCTACAGTGTCCAAGCGTCATATCAAACCTCTCGCTGTACAGCCCAGGGTTTCATGCCACCAGAGCTGGCCAGCCCCGCATCACCGTCACTCTGGTGTAGCCGCTAGCAAGCGTGCAGCCCGCAAGCGCCGTAACCGCCAAAGGAGCAGCCGATGAACGTCTTGCCGTGGTGGGTAAAGCCCCTTCTTATCACCGCGCTGGCCGGCGCGACGCTGTATGGCGCAGAACACTTTGGATATCAGCGTGCTGCCAGCCTGTACGCCGGCAAGCTGGTGACGGCAGACACCGAGCACACGCGCCAGTTGCTGCACCTTACCGAGCAGCGTCTGACTGAGCAGGCTGCCGCCCAGGAAGCCTATCAACGCCTGAATGAACAGGCGCACCAGGTGGGCTGGGAGCTGCTGCAAACCAAGCAGCAACTGGAAGCAACACAACGCCAACTCAAGCAAAGGATTACCGATGCGACTCACACTGATGGCCCCAGCTTTACTGGCCTTGGCCCTGACAGCCTGCGCCTATACCGGCAGTTCCTCGGCTACTCCGCCAGCGGTGAAGCTGGTTTGTCCGAAGCCGACCCCGGACATGCTGGTGAAGCCGCCACGGCCGCCGGCACCGAAGCCGGGTTATCGCCAACAGACCTTCTCGAACACGCCGCCGACTACGGCCAGTGGTGCCAGCAGCTCG
Source organism: uncultured Aquitalea sp. (assembly GCF_945957525.1). GTDB lineage: Bacteria > Pseudomonadota > Gammaproteobacteria > Burkholderiales > Chromobacteriaceae > Aquitalea. The sequence continues at coordinate 186,880 of NZ_CAMFLA010000003.1, forward strand.
ACGCCCAGGTGAGCGCCTACATCCGGCTGCATAGCGAGGTCACGCCGGGGGTAAAGCCGTGACCGATGTATTTGACCGGGCTCAGGAGCTGGAGCTGCGCCAGCGAGAAGAGGCTCTGGCGCGACAGGGCGCCAGACAAAAGTCCGGCAGTGGTTTGAGCCATTGCGAAGACTGCGGGGAGCCGATTCCCTCCAAGCGCCGCCAAGCTGTACCGAGCTGTACCCGCTGCTTCAACTGCCAAAACGAACACGAAGAAAGGAACGCCCGATGAGCGGCGACAACACCGAGCTGACCCGCGCCCTGGGGCGCATCGAAGGCAAGCTGGACATGATCGTGGACAGCCAGGCCAAGCAGAACGTGCGGCTGGATGCGATGGACGCGCGACTGCGCCATGTCGAGCAGCAGGCGGCCAAAGCGGGGGCCATCAGCGGTGGCATTGTCGCCGTCGGTACCGCATTGGCGGTTGAGATGGTCAAGCGGGCGTTGCTGTAATGGCTCACGCCCCAGAGACCCGCGACAAGATCCGCCGTTTGTACGTGTTCGATCGCATCGGCCTGGAAATGGCGGCACTACAGTGTGGCGTGTCCATGTCCACCGCCAGTCGCTGGAAGCGAGAAGCGATGGATGATGGGGACGACTGGGACAAGTTGCGTGCCGCAGCCATCTTGGCCGGCGATGGGATAGAAAGCGTGGCACGAGCAGCGCTAGCCGGCTTTTTGACTCAGTACCAGGCAACCATGGACTCGCTCAACGCAAACCCGGATATACCGGCGGAGAAGAAGGTACAGATGCTGGCCAGCCTGGCCGACTCGTTCAACAAAACCGTTGCCGCCAGCCGCAAGGTGTTGCCGGAAACCAGCCAGCTTGCCACTGCGATGGAGGTAGTGCAGAAGATGGCCACCTTCATCCGCGAGAAGTATCCGAAGCATGCGCAGGCGTTCGTCGAGGTGCTGGAGCCTTTCGGCGAAGAGCTGGCCAAAACCTATGGTTGAGACGCGATGACACAAGACGAACTCACTTTACTGCTGATCAAGGGAGCTATCGCGGATCTCCCAGATGAGGATAAGCAGCAAGTCTACTTGGCCATCGAGCAGATACGAGAAGCAATGGCGGCCTATCCAGAGGATCATGCCGCGTTGGCACTGACCTTGCTGACTACTGAACTGGCGGCAAAGGCGTAGGCATGAGCAAGAAGATCACTAAAAAGGACTTCCTGCAGGATGTTGCGCTGCTTGCGGCAGAGTACCGTCGCCAGATCGATACTGAGTGTGACAACTTCGACCCCGACCCGGCGGCGCGAGATCAACGCCGGCTACAGGCGTTCGCCAGCTTCCGTTTCTTTGCGCAGACCTACTTCCCGCACTACGTCAAATGCAGCCCGGCGACAGTGCATGAGTACCTGTTCGACAAGTTTCAGGATGTCGTCGATAACGGTGTCGGCGACCACTATGCCGTGGCTGCTCCGCGTGGCCATGCAAAGTCCACCATCGTCACCCAGATCGGTACGTTGTGGTGCATCGTTACCGGTCGCAAGCACTACCCGCTGATTGTGATGGATGCCATCGAACAGGCATGGCCGATGCTGGAAGCGATCAAGGCGGAACTGGAGTTTAACCCGCGCCTGTTACTGGACTTCCCCGAAGCGACAGGACGTGGACGGGTATGGCAGGTGGGCACCATCCTGACCACCAACGACGTGAAGGTGGAAGTGTTCGGCTCCGGCAAAAAAATCCGGGGCCGACGCCACGGCCCACATCGTCCTGACCTTGTTATCGGCGATGACCTGGAGAACGACGAGAACGTGCGTAGCCCGGAGCAGCGCGACAAGCTGATGAGCTGGATTACCAAGAGCCTGCTCTCCCTTGGCCCGGCTGACGACAGCCTCGACGTGTTCATCATCGGCACCATCCTGCACTACGACTCGGTGTTGGCCAGGCTGATTCAGAACCCGCTCTGGACTAGTGCCAAGTTTCGCGCTGTAGAGCGCTGGCCAGATCGGATGGACCTGTGGGATCGCTGGACGGAGATCCTGCTTGGCGAGGGCAAAGACGAGGCTCTGGCGTACTACCAGGCGCACCAGCCGGATATGGATGCTGGGGTGAAGATCTGTTGGCCAGGCGGCACCACCTTCTACAAGCTAATGACCAAGCGGGCACGCGACGGCAAGTCCGCCTTTGACTCGGAACAGCAAAACGATCCGCTGTCGGGTGATGATGCCCCGTTCGCCGAGTGCATCAACTTCTGGGTGAATCGGCTTGCTGAGTGGGTGTTTTACGGCTCCTGCGACCCCTCTCTTGGCAAGGCCGGCAACCGGCGCGACCCTTCCGCGCTGCTGGTGGGCGGTTATAACCGGGCAACAGGCATCCTGGACGTAGTAGAGGCGAGCATCCGCAAGCGCCTGCCTGACCGCATCATCGAAGACGTGATTGCCTTCCAGGCTGAATACCGTTGTGTGCTGTGGTTGGTGGAGGCGGTGCAGTTCCAGGAGTTCATGCGCACCGAGCTGGTGAAACGCTCGGCAGCGCGCGGCATCCCTGTGCCGGCCCGTGCCGTGACCCCGCATGGCGACAAGCTGCTGCGCATCGAGACCCTGCAACCACACATGGCCAATGGCCTTATCCGGCTGCACCCGAGCCTGCACACGCTGATCGAACAGCTACGCCACTTCCCCAAGGCCGACCACGACGACGGCCCAGATGCCCTGCAAATGCTTTGGGCTGCCGCGCTGTCTGGTGGCGGCCAGATCGAATACACCCCGGTGCCGCGTCATGCTGCAGGTGCTGATGATGATCACGTCGGCCGCTTCGAATCCGGCGGCTGGTAAGGATGGATTATGGATAATTTTGCAATGGTCTTAGGTTTCTCCATCATGGCGATTGGTGGCGCGACCGTTTTCGCACTCCTCTGTTATTTCATCCATGAGTGGATGCTGGAGAAGGATACGGCCAGGCTCAACGCTCAATGCTTGAGAGAGGCCATCAAGGAATGGAAGGCCAATCACCCTGAGAAGTGGGCGGCAATGAAGAAACGCAACGGACAGGCTGAGTGACAAACATGGCGCAAATTCTTGATCAATACGGCAAGCCGATCCAGCGCGAGGTGTTGGAGGAGCCCCAAACTGCCCGCGTTGGCTGGGTGACGCGCGAGTTTGCCGAGCATCCGTCGCGCGGCCTGACGCCGCAGAAGCTGCATCATATTCTGGAAGACGCCGAACAAGGCCATCTTGCTGCCCAAGCGGACCTCTTCACTGATATGGAAGAGAAGGATGGCCACATCTTTGCAGAGATGAGCAAGCGCAAGCGTGCGCTCCTGACGCTTGACTGGAGCATTGAGCCACCGAGGAATGCCAGCGCTACCGAGAAGAAGCAGGCCGCCCAGTTGCTGGAATGGCTCAAAGACATGCCGGACTGGGATGATTTCCTGCTGGATTGCCTGGACGGGATAGGTCACGGATTTTCGGCGATGGAAATCGAGTGGCAGCGGCTGGGTACCGACTGGCTGACCAAGAGCCTGACGCACCGACCCCAGCGCTGGTTTCAGACCGTGCCGCATGATGGCAACGCACTGCGCCTGCGCGATGGCAGCGTAGATGGCGCAGAGCCGTGGAAGTTTGGCTGGGTCATCCACAAGCACAAGGCGAAATCCGGTTACCTGACCCGATCGGGATTGCATCGCGTACTGGCGTGGCCTTACCTGTTCAAGAATTACTCAGTGCGCGACTTGGCAGAGTTCTTGGAGATCTATGGCCTGCCACTACGTTTGGGCAAGTATCCTGCAGGGGCAACCAATCAAGAGAAGGCAACGCTGCTGCGGGCAGTGGCTGAGATCGGACATAACGCCGCCGGCATCATACCGGACACCATGTTCATTGAGTTCCAGAACGCGGCCAATGGGAGCCAGGAGCCGTTCCAATCAATGATGGACTGGTGCGAGAGAACCCAGTCCAAGGGCATTCTGGGCGGGACGCTGACCAGCCAGGCTGACGGCAAAACCAGCACCAACGCGCTGGGCAACATCCACAATGAAGTGCGCCACGACCTGACGGTGAGCGATGCCCGTCAGTTGGAGGGCACCATCACGCGGGATCTGCTGTATCCACTGGCGGTACTCAACTTCGGCCAGGTCGACCCTCGCCGCATGCCGCGCCTGGTGTTCGACACGCGGCAGGTTGAAGACATTGAGCTGTATGCCGACAGCCTGCCCAAGCTGGTCGGCTTGGGGCTGGACGTACCTGTGGCATGGGTACGGGAAAAGCTGGCCATCCCGGAGCCGCAGAATGGCGAGGCGGTACTTACTGCGCCGCGCCCGGAAATGGCGCTGCCGCCAGAACTGCGGCCGGTGACAAAACAGGAGCAAGCAGCGGCTAGCCTGCAATACCGTGCAGTGCTCACCAACGACAAAGGCGAGGTTGTCTACCCGGATCAGGCCGCACTCGACGCAGCTGCCAGCAACTTGCCGGCCGATGTGATCAACGCCGGCATGGAGCAGTTGCTCGCCCCCGTCATTCAGGCAATCCGTGACGGCGCGACGCCAGACGACGCAATTGAGGCACTGGTGGCGATCTACCCGGACATGGACGATAAAGCCATTGCCGATCTGCTGGCGCGAGCCATCTTCGTTGCCGACGTGTGGGGACGGCTAAATGCCCACACCTGATATCAGCCAGGTGGATCTGGCTTTCGCTATCGGCTTGCCGCCCGAGGAGGCCATCGCCTACTTCGAGAGCAAGGGCTTCGCCATCAGCTTCAAGTGGCAGGACGTGTGGGCTGAGGCGCAGGCCAAGGCATTCACCGTGGCCGGGGTCACCAAACTCGACGTACTGACCGATATCCGAGGCGCGCTAGACTCGGCACTGAAGAGCGGCGAGACGCTGGCCAGCTTCCAGAGTCAGTTGCAACCGCTGCTGGAGGCCAAGGGCTGGTGGGGAAAGGGCCGGATCGTCGACCAGGAGACCGGCGAAATCCACGGCAAGCGCCTCAACCCACGCCGGCTGGAAACCATCTTTCGCACCAACTTGCAATCAAGCTATCAGGCCGGTCGTTTCCTGGAACAGCTGGCCAATGCGGAATTCCGTCCGTACTGGGAGTACGTGGCGGTAATGGACAACCGCACCCGGCCAGCGCATCGCAGCCTGCACGGTCGGGTGTTCCGCTATGACGATCCGTTCTGGCGCACCTTCTACCCGCCAAACGGCTGGAACTGTCGCTGCCGGGTGCGTACCCGCAGCCAGCGCGACATGGATCGGATGGAACTGGTTGCCTCGAGCAGCGAAGGGAGATTGGAAACCGTCGAGCAACCTATCGACCGCCAGGGTAGTACTCGCCCGGCGGTGGCATTCAACGATCCGCTTACTGGCAAGCGCTTTATGGCTGATGCCGGCTTTGGCTTCAATCCTGGTGTGGCAGCGTACCAGCCAGACCTTAGCCGTTACCCGCCAGAGTTGGCACGGCAGTTCGTCCAGGAGCAAGCAAGCCGATGATCATTATCAAGATCGACAAAAGTGGCCTCATGCAGACGCTGGAGCGGCTGGAAAGAGCCGTGATCAACAGAGCGCCGGTTATGCGTGCCATCTCCGGGATTATGGCCGACGCGGTCGAGGAAAACTTCGCCCAAGAAGGTCGGCCGAAATGGCAGGGGCTGAAGCCCAACCCTCGCCGGGCCGGTGGCAAAATCTTACAGGCTACTGGCCGACTCGCTTCCTCTATCGTCTCGGCCAGCGACAACGACAACGCCGTGGTCGGCACCAATGTCAAATACGCGGCCATCCACCAGTTCGGCGGCCAGACTCGCCCGCATGAAATCCGTCCCCGCAACAAGAAGGCGCTCGCCTTTGGTGGACGGTTAGTGAAGAAGGTCAACCACCCAGGGTCGAAAATCCCTGCTCGGCCATTCCTGCTGCTCACCGACCAGGACATCGACGAGATTGAAGCAACGATGAACGATTACCTGAGACAGGTGGCTGGTGACTGAAACCAGAAAGGCGAAACGCGCCGTTTTGGCGCGTTTTTTGCAGGTCGGGTGGGTGGTTGTACGCCAGAACCCTAGATCGTCGAAATTAAACGGTGTTTAAACGCCCTGTGGCGGGCGTGTGGGTTCGTGTCCAACCCGTGTGGCAGGGTGAAAGGATTTTAACGGTGTGCTGACGGTGCTAAAATGTACTCTCCAATTGGGCAACGGAGGGCGCATGAGCAAAATCCTACCGGATGAGCTGGAAGTTGGGATTATTGAGAAGGCTGAAGATCTAGAACGCCTACCTGGCTATACGAAAGATATTGATCCAAAAGTCGTAAAAATTGATGTCATAACTCATTATTACAAATTTTCCAACACAATCCGTTGTGGGAAAGGAAGTTGTCATAGAGCTCACAACTTCGGTTTTGTTGTCAGGCTGGAAGACGGCAGAATGACAAATGTAGGCAATGTGTGTGGAAAAGATTTTGGTGCGGAAAAATTTTTAGCGCAAAGCAGGATGGCTACCAAATATATAGAGCGTAGGCAAGTTGCAACCTCGCTAAAAGCAAGAAGAGATGCCACCCCATCCTTGGAAATCAGGCTGGCCGCTGCTAAAGCTCAAGCGAAAGAGATTACAGATTTTATTCGAATGCTAGAGCAGGAAGTTGGGGTTAAATTGGTTAATTTGATCAAAACCATGGCCAAGCGTAGTGAATATGATGTCTATGACTATAGAGAGCTAACCAAAAAGCAAATTGAAGTAAGGGATTTTATGCGGGGGACTAGTGGAAACGCACCCAAAGAAACTGATACGCAAGAACGGTACAAAGCCGGGTCTCTTGAGTTTATCAGTTTTTTTGCTGAAGACGTTAGGGGCATGATTTTTGAGAAGGCTACACCTGCCATCCGCAGTCTAAAGAGCAGTTTGCTGGATGAAATGCCAACACCTGCCCTAAAAAAACTATCCAGAAGCATTACAGAGGCAGAGGCTATTCTTAACAAGATGCCAGACATTGCTAGTCAAGCAAAAGCATTCGCGGGAAGGCGCAACAACTTTATCTTGGCCAAAGTTCTTGCCAAGAACCTCGATGATCAAAATGCACGCATTGCTTCGGCTGGCATCGCACGATACATGCAAAAAATGAAGTGGTAGGGTTTCAGATTTATTTATTCTAACTCACTGAAACCCCTCACAGATTCCCATCCCCACCATGCCCCGCACAATGCGGGGCATGGCACATCTAACACCCCTCATCGCCGCTCTGACGGTTGACCTCTCCCAGCTCGGCACCGCCGACGGCGAGGCTCCCCGCGTCATCAAGTTGCTTCCGGCTGGCACCTTCCGTGCACGTGACGGTCGTCCGGCCGAATGTCCGGCATGGCAGCTGGATGAGGTGTTGGCCGCCATCCTGATTGCCGAAGCCAACCAACGGGAGACGCGCTATGTAATCGACTACGAGCACCAGACCCTTCGCAGCGAAACCAATGGCAAGCCCGCCCCCGCCAGTGGGTGGTTCGGCGCGCTGGAGTGGCGCGAAGACGGCCTCTATGCCACGGATGTGGAATGGACGGCGACGGCAGCCGCCATGATCGTGGCCAAGGAATACCTCTATCTCTCCCCTGTTTTTACCTACGACAAGCACGGTCGCGTCACTGGCCTGCTGCATGTCGCTCTGACCAATAACCCGGCTCTGGACCAACTGCCTGAACTGCAGGTAGCGGCCTTGTCGCGTCTGGTTTCCCTCACCCAGTCCGTTATCCAAGAGGAGTCTGCAATGGACGAACTGATCGAGCAGCTGCGCTGGCTGCTCAACCTGCCGGTCGGCGCGACTGCCGACGACATCAAGGCTCAGCTGCAAAAGCTGGTTGACCAGCTTTCCAATGGTCAAGGCACAGCTGCTGCCAGCGTTGACCTGGTCAACCTGGTCAACACCTTGCAGCAGCGCATTGCCGTCCTGTCTGCCAACCAGGTGGACCCGGCCCGCTTTGCGCCGGTCGACACCATGCGCGATCTGCAAGGCCAGGTTGCAGCACTGACCGCCCAACTGTCCGGCCGCGAGGTTGACGAGTTGGTCGTGGCGGCGCTGTCCGATGGTCGTTTGTTGGCGGCCCAGGAAGGCTGGGCGCGCGATCTCGGCAAATCCAATCTGGCCCAACTCAAGGGCTACCTCGACACCGCCCCGAAGATTGCCGCGCTGTCTGGCACCCAGACCCGTGGCAACCCGCCCGTAGATGAGCCGGCTCCCGGACTCGACGCCGACACGCTGGCCATTTGCAGCATGTTTGGCAACGACCCGGCTGCCGTGGCCAGCGCCCTGAAGGAGTAAGACATGGCTGCGACTACCCAAGACCGCAATACCCCGTTCAAGGAAGGCGAGCTGATCGTCGTACCGGTGGCAGCTGCCGTGAAGATTCTGGCGGGTACTCTGGTGGCGGCCAGCGCCACCGGCTTCGCCACTCCCGGCGCAACGGCCACGACGCTGGCGTATCTCGGCATGGCTGACGCCAACGTCGACAACTCGGCTGGTGCTGACGGTGCCGTCAGCGTGCCGGTACGACGCGGTAAGGCGTTCAAGTGGGCCAACGATGGTGGCGACCCGGTGACACAGGCCAGCCTTGGCCGAGCCTGCTTCATCGTCGACAACCAGACCGTCGCTAAAACCAACGGTGCCAACACCCGCTCGCAAGCCGGCATTGTCGTCGGCCTCGATGCAGACGGCGTGTGGGTCCTTTAATCACAGGAGAAAGCACACATGATCATCAACGCTTCCACCTTGAAGGCGATCTTCGTCAACCTGAAGACCACCTTCAATAATGCTTTCGATGCGGCCCCGAGTCAGTGGCAAAAAATCGCCATGGAGGTACCGTCCACTGCGCGCTCGAATGACTACAAGTGGCTGTCCACCTTTCCGCGTATGCAGAAGTGGATTGGTGAGAAGGCCGTCAAAGCGCTGGCAGCCTCCGGCTACACCATCACCAACGATGACTGGGAAGCCACCGTCGAAGTCGACCGCAACGACATCGATGACGACAACCTGGGCATCTATGCGCCACAAGCGCAGATGGCGGGTTACTCCGCCAAGCAACTGCCGGACGAGATCGTGTTCGACCTGGTCAGCAAGGGCTTCACCAACCAGTGCTACGACACTCAGTACTTCTTTGATATCGACCACCCGGTAGGTACGCAGTCGGTCTCGAACAAGGGCACCAAGAAACTGTCCGCCGCCTCGCAGGCCGCCGCCATGGCGAGCTATGGCGCAGCCCGCACCGCCATGAAGAAATTCAAGGATGACGAAGGTCGCCCGCTCAACATCACTCCCAATGTCCTGCTGGTACCGCCGGCGCTGGAAGATACCGCCCGTGCGCTGCTGACCAACGATCGGCTTGATGATGGCAAGGCCAACCCCTACAAGGGCACGGCCGAGCTGGTGGTGGATGCTCGCCTGACCTCGGACGACGCCTGGTTCTTGCTGGATACCACCAAACCGGTCAAGCCGTTCATCTACCAGAACCGTAAGAAGCCGGTGTTTGTGCAGCAGACCGATCCCCAGGCCGACGATGTGTTCATGCGACGCAAATTCAAGTTCGGTGCAGAAGCTCGTGCTGCAGGTGGCTACGGTTTCTGGCAACTGGCTTACGGCTCCGACGGTTCCGTCGCTTAAGCAAGGGAATGATCATGGCTGCCAAACCCAAGACTACTCCGACCACTCAAGCCAAGATTGCCGCTCCGCAGGACAACTCGGAACCGATCAGCCAGCAATCCGGCGATCAGATTGCCGATCAGGCAGCTCAGCAGAAGCCGTTACAACAAGGCCCTGCAGAGCAGGACGATCAAGCTCAGGATGTTGAGCTGCCCGGCGAGCAGGAGCCCTCTCTGCCGGCCAAGGAACAAGCTGCTGCAGCGCTGACTGGTTTGTTTGAACCCAACGCCGTTGAAGTCGTCGCCAAGTGCGAGAGCTTCCGCCGGGCCGGCCGTGTCTTCACCCGCGATAAGACGACCATCCGCCTCGAGGAGCTGAACGAGTCCGAGTTCAAGCTGCTGTACGAAGAGCCGATGCTGGCCGTGCAGCTGACCTATCTCTCCGGGGAGGAATGATCGTGTACGCCACCCGTGACGACATGGTGACCCGATTTGGTGAGCGGGAGGTCATTGCACTGACCGACCGCGACTATGCCGGCCAGATCAACGACACGGTGCTGACTGAAGCTCTGGTGAACGCTACCGCCGAGATTGATGGCTACCTCGGCGGGCGTTACCCGCTGCCGATGGCGACACCCCCGAAAATCCTCACCGGCTACGCCTGCGACATCGCTCGTTATCGGATGTGTGGCGCTGACGCGGTGGAAACGGAGTTGATTCGGGATCGTTACAAGGATGCCATCCGGTTCCTGGAACTGGTGGCGGCCGGCAGGGTGACCCTGGGTGGTATGCCGGGTGGCGGTCCAGCTCCGGTAGACAACACGGTGCAGTTCACGCCTGGGCTGCGGGTCTTTGCCCGCGATGGCGGAGCGTTCTGATGATTCTGGTTCAGACCGAAAACGCCATCATTGCCCGCCTGCGGCTGGGTCTCGGCCGCATGGTGCGTGAGGTCGGCAGCTATGGCGGCGAACTGGACGACGGGCTCGGAGATGCCATTCGCCGCTTCCCGGCCGCCTGGGTCACTTTCGGCGGGGTCACCAAGACCGAGCCGTATGGCACCAGTCGGCAGAAATTCAAGGCCACCGGGCAGTTCGTAGTGATGGTCGGCGAGCGCAGTGTGCGCAAAGAAGACGCTAGCCGGATCGGCGGCCCCGCCGCTGGCGAAGTGGGCAGTTACTCGCTGGTCTATGCCGTGCGACGCCTGCTGTCCTCGCAGGATCTCGGGCTGCCCATTGCTGAACTGATGCCCGGTCGGGTTCGCACTCTCTACAACTCGCGAATGGATAAACAGGCGTTCTCGGTATTTGCCTGCGAATTCCAGACAGCGTGGATCGAAGAGGTGTTGCCGAACGAGCACTGGCCGAGCCCGCCAGCAGCTGGCACACCAGAAGCAGAAACCAGCCCCGATGCGGTATTTGCTCGCTACCAGGGCAAGCTCGGCCAGCCCGACCCGGACTGGCTGCGTACTGGCCTCAATTACCACCTGATCCCGGATGACGGTCAGCCCGATGCCCAGGATCTTCTCTCCAGGAGCAACTCATGAAAGTGAAAGCCGCGCCCGGTATTCAGGTACCGATGGAAGACAAACCGCGCGAGTTCATCACCGATGCCGAAGCGGTTGAGGTGCCCAACAGCACCTATTACCTGCGCATTGTGGCGGACGGCGACCTGATCGACGTTGAAGCCGTACCGGCTGAAACTGACGGTGCCAAAAAAGCCGCGAAGAAAGGGGGTGAATGATGTCCAGCCCGAATATCAGCTTTGACAGCATTCCGTCGAGCATTCGCAAGCCCGGCAAGTACTTCGAGTTCAATACCCGGCTGGCGGTGCGTACCTTGCCGGGCAACCTGCAAAAGGTATTGGTACTGGGCCAGAAGCTGGCTGCTGGCAGTCAGGCCGCCCTGGTGCCGGTGGATGTATTCAGTGATGAGCAGGCCGCTCAGCTGTTCGGCCGTGGTTCGCAACTGCACCTGATGGTGCGGGCCGCGATCAAAGCCAACCCCTACCTGCAACTGACCACCATTGGTGTTGTGGACCCCGCTGGCAGTGCCGCAAGCGGGACCACTACGCTGGCCGGTACCGCAACGGGCAGTGGCGTGGTGTCGCTGTGGGTGGGTGCCAATCGCGTTGATATCGCAGTCAATAGTGGTGATACGGCCGCTGCTGTTGCCACGGCCCTGGCTGCGGCCGTGACCGCTAAACCCGACATCCCGGTCAACAGCGTTGCGGCGGCCGGCGTGGTAACGCATACCTGCTATCACAAGGGCACGGTAGGCAACGATATCAAACTTGTCGCCAGTTGCACTGCGCCGGGCCTGACAGCCACGGTAGCGACACTGACTGGTGGCACGCTTGATCCGGATTACACCACAGCCTTGGCAGCCGTCGCTGGCGCTGGCCACAACATCATCGTGGCTCCGCTGTCCAGCCAGGCGCATCTTACTGCACTGCGCACCCATCTGGACTTTGTGTCCGGGCCGATGGAACAGCGAGGAGCTACCGGCGTGTTCGGTTGGCCGGGTTCGCTGGCCACAGGCACCACGCTCGCCGGCCAGATCAACGGCGGTCGGGTTACGGGTGCCTGGTATCGCGGCTCTTTGCGGCTGCCGTGCGAAATCGCCGCTGCCTACGCTGCCGTTATTGCCAGCGAAGAAGATCCGGCCCGCCCGCTCAATACCCTTGAGCTGGCCGGCCTGGACGTCACCACCATCGACCAGCGGCCCATCCGTACCGAGCAGGAAAACGCGCTCAACAATGGCCTGACGCCGCTGGAAGTCGGCCCCGGTGACAAGGTGCAGATCGTCCGGGCGATTTCCACCTACACCAAGGCGGCAGACGGCACCAACGACGTGTCGCTGCTGGATATCACCACCATCCGCACGCTGGACTATGTGCGCAAAGCATGCCGCGAACGGATCAGCCTGCGTTTCCCGCGCGAAAAACTGTCCGAGCGCACCCCGGAAAAGGTTCGCTCTGAGCTGTATGACGTGCTGCTCAAGCTGGAAGAGTTGGAGATCGTCGAAAACGTCGAAGCCAACAAGGATGGCCTGCTGGTTGAGTTCGATAGCCAGGACGTGAACCGGCTGAATGCCAAGATTCCGGCCGATGTTGTTAACGGCTTGCACGTGTTCGCCGGTCGCATCGATCTGCTGCTGTAACAACCCAGGGGCGGCTGGAGGCCACCAGACCCGAGAAGGTCGCCCGACTACCACAGGAGAAAAGCATGGCACTTCAGGAATACGCTGGCGCCATCGTGCTGGAGGTTGACGGCAAAGAGGTCGAGGTGATCGACGTCAACATCAATACCAAGACTGGTCGCAAGCTGGTCAAGACCATGAACAAGACTGGCCGGGCCAAGGGATTTGCCAAGGGCATCGCGGAGTACGACATGTCCGTTACGGTAGCGATACCGCTTTCGGGCGATCTGGACTGGGAAGGGATTGAAGGCGCGAAGCTGACGATCTACCCACTGAGCCCCGGTGGTAAGCGAGAAAGCTACCTTGACTGCTTTACCACCGAGGTGGGCGAGAAATACAGCGTCGACAACGAAGCGCGCCGGGATCTCAAAGTGCAGGCGCTGCGCAAGGTGAAGGAGTAAGGCATGGCCATGACTGAAAAGGACACGCTGCTCTACGGCGTGGAGTATCCGGCGGGCTCCGGCCAAATGCACTACGACTTCGAACTGCGCCTGCCGACCGTGGGTGACAACATCGTCGCCATCGAGGAGCTGGGCGTGGGCTCCAACCTACGGCTGAACACCGCGATGCTCGCGCGTGCCCTGGTACGACTCGGCGACATACCGTCGGAGGCGATTACCTACGAGCTGCTGGACAAGGAACTGGTCGACGATGACTACGACGTGCTGGCTACGGCGCGGGATCGGCTTAAAAAAAAGCGGATGCGGCCGAAGCCCAGCTTGCCGGCTTCCGACTCGCCGTCGTCGCCCTCGGCAAGCACGGTATCCCCGAGCCCCGAATCCGCGAGCTGACTGCCGCTGAGTTTGAAGGATATCTCGCTGCTGTTAACCGGCTGTATGGCGGCAAGCTACGGCAGGGAGACGGCAGCGAGTCTCGCCGCATCACCTCACAGCGTAGAAAGAAACCTGCCTGATTATGCCCCGTAACCCTGAATTAGCCCTGACGCTCAAGGCGCGCGATGAAGCCTCCCGTACCGTCCAGCGGGTCATGCAGGAGGCTGAGCGGCAGACCCAGCGCGCGGAACGAGCGGTTATCGGCCTGTCGCGTGAAAGCCAGCGGATGTCCAGCGCGCGGGAGCAACTTGGCGTCCGTGCCGAACGGGCAATCCAACGCGAGATCCAGCTGACCGAAGCTGCTTACAAGCGACTGACCAACAGTGGCACGTTGACTGCCAAAGAGCAGTCGCGGGCCTATGACGCCATGCGCGACAAGGTAGCCGGGCTGCGCCGGGAGATGGCGGGTGTGAGCCAGTTGCAACGTGGCATGGTGGCCGGGGCCAAGGGGTTGGCTGCTGCGGCTGCTAGCATAGCGGCTGGCGGCTATGTGGTCAGCCAGCCCATCAAGCGAACAATGGAGTATGACCGCCGTCTGGCCATGATGGCGAATACCGCATTCGCAGAACGTGATGTGGCCGGCCGCCGCGCAGGCGTGCATGAACTGGATGAGGCCATCAAGCATGCAGTGCGCGAGGGCGGAGGCTCCCGCGAGAATGCGGCCGAGACGCTGGATAGCTTGCTGGCTTCAGGGGCAATGAGCCAGAAAAGTGCCGTTAATCTGCTGCCAATGCTGCAGAAATATGCCACGGCAACAGGTGCCGATCCGAACGAACTCGGCAATATCGCCATCCGGGCCATGCAGACGTTCAAAATCAAGGAAAGCGAGCTGCCGCTGGCGCTCGACATGGCGATCAAGGCAGGCCAGGAAGGCGGCTTCGAGCTGAAAGACATGTCCAAGTGGCTACCCCAGCAGATGGCGGCTGCAAAACAGGCGGGCATGTCCGGTATGGGTGGACTGGCCAAATTGCTTGCAGCCAACCAAGCTGCAGTGATCACAGCCGGCACCAAAGACGAGGCTGGCAATAACCTGGTCAACCTGCTGGCTAAGATCAATAGCCAGGATACGGCCAGAGACGCTGCCAAAATCAGCGCAAAGACATTCCAAGAAAAGAAGAAAGGCGAGAAAGGCATCGACCTGGCCGGTACGCTGGCGGCCGCCCGTGAAAAGGGGGTGAATTCGCTGGATGCTTTTGTTGGCTTGGTCGACATGGTGGTCGGCCATGACAAGCGTTACCAAGAAATCCAGGCCAAGCTGAAGACTGCCAAAGGCGATGACCGCAAGGCGCTGCTGGAGTCACAGGGCGATATCCTGCAGGGATCGGCCGTGGGCACTCTGATTCAGGACCGCCAAGCGCTGATGGCGTTGGTCGGCTACATGGGTAACCGCGAATACGTAAAAGATATCGAAGGCAAGCTACCAGGTGCTGGCGGCACCGGCCAGATCAACTTTGACATGATCGCCGGCACCGCATCATTTCAGACCGAGCGGGCTAAAAACGAAAAGGCCATTGCCGAACAGCAAGCGTTTGATGGGCTCAGCAATACGATAGGTTCTGTTTCCGGGAAACTCGCAGATTATGCGCAAGCCTATCCGGGGCTATCGACGGCCTTGGTCGGCGCGACCACAGCTGTGACGGCTCTTGCGGCTGCAGCTGGCGCTGCAGCCATACCGATGATGATGATGGGTGGCGGTGCTGGTGCTGGTGCCGGTGCGGGTGGCATAGCCGGTCGAGCGTTGGGGGGAGCGGGGGCCGCTCTCAGGGCGGGCGGTGGTGTACTGGCTGCTGGTGCTGTTGGTTATGGCGTGGGCTCCCTGATCAATGAGGGCATCACCGGCGTGTTGAC
This sequence comes from uncultured Aquitalea sp., assembly GCF_945957525.1. Taxonomy (GTDB): domain Bacteria; phylum Pseudomonadota; class Gammaproteobacteria; order Burkholderiales; family Chromobacteriaceae; genus Aquitalea. The sequence goes on from NZ_CAMFLA010000003.1 coordinate 202,350, forward strand.
CGCCACGAATGGTGGCAAAGAACGCACCCTTGGTACTTGGCTCTACGACATGTTCAACGGAGACAAAGATGCCAAGCTGCTTGAGCCTACGACGTTTGCCAAACGTAACGCGCCAAGCGGCGCTGCCCCTATCCCGCAGCTGGATATGCTGCAGTCCACCTTGAATGTCTCCACCAAGCTGGATATGGCCGCCATGAAAATGCAGCAGGCCACCAGTACTCCCATCCCCGTGCAAGTGACCGTTGATGTGCAGAACGGCAATATCGTCGCCGCCGTCAACCAGGCGAACACGATGGCATTCAGGAGAGGATGATGGCGTGGTCTGATACCTTGCTGGATGCCGCCTTCCGGGGCGTTACTTTCGACTGTCTGCAAACGCAGGACAGCGCCCAGCGCGATACCGCCAGCCATGAATACCCGTACCTTGATGGCGCGGACATAGAAGACCTTGGCCGTAAGGCGCGTCGCATCGCCATGTCGGCGGTGTTCTTTGGCGATGACTACGAGAGCCGGCTGCAGGCGTTCATCGCCGTCCTGGACAAGCCCGGTCACGGCGAGCTGATCCACCCTGTGTTCGGTAGCATCCAGAAGGCGCAGCTCAATGATTACAAGATCATTCATGAGGCGGACAGCCCGGACTACTGCACGGTTGAGCTGGATTTTGTTGAAGCCACGCCGGGCAACCCCTTCTTCGTGCAGCAGCTGCCGGCACAAAAAGCAGAAGTGGTGGCACTGCTTGCCGCCGCAGGTCGTACCAATGGAATTGAAGCCTTTGCTTCGGCTCTAGATGGGCTGAAAGCGTTAAGCGGCAACCTGTCACGCCTGAATGCGCTGCGCGATGTGATGACGGGCACCTTGGGCGCGCTACGCAGCCAAGTGCAAGGCATCATCGGCACCACGCTGGATCTGATTGACTATCCGCGAGCCTTTGCCGGCGACGTCATGAGCCTGGTGGATGGCATGGCGGATCTGCGCGGCTTTGATGTGGGTGTGATCGTGTCTGACTGGAAGAGCCTGACCAGCCAATTCGACAACGTCGTCAAGCTGCCCAGCCAGGTCTCTGCCGGCTCCGTGTCTGAGAACGCCAGTGCCAATGCTGGCGGAGCTGGATCGGGCACTGTCAGTGATGCGAAGCCTATCCCGGCCTCCGCTGAGGACGTCGCCCTGGTAACGACAGTTGTACAGATCGCTGTGGCCACGTCGATGGCCGATACGGCTAGTCAGATCTTTGCCGCAGAAGCAGAGCAGCCGACGTTGTCGCCCCAAGAGGTTGAGCTGATCACTAATGACGTGCGCGACACGTTGCAGACCGTTATTGATGCTCATCGGGATCAATTCCAGATTGAGGCGGCCCGCCCTGTCACGGAGTCTCTGAAAGACACGGCACTAGGTGTGCAGGATGCTGCCATTGCGATCATCGAAGCACTGCCGCCACTGGTGACACGCACGGTCGACGCTCCAGGCAATCTGCACCTGGTCGCCTTTCGTTGGTATGGCGATTACACCCGCGCAGAGGAGCTGGCACGTCTCAATCCCCAATTGACCAATCCCAACGCCCTGCAGGCTGGAGATGCGTTGTATGCCTACGCCCGATAACACCGTCAGCCTACTGATCGGCGGCCGGGTTCATAGCAAGTGGACCCGTTACGAGATCGACTCGGACTTGTTGATCCCAGCTGACGCCTGGCGTGTGGATCTGGGCCTGCCGGAAGGGAAGTTTCCGCCCATCGTCACAGAAGGCGCAGCCGTGCAGGTACGCATAGGCGCGGAAACGGTACTGAATGGATTTGTGGACGATATCGACGAGTCTGTCGAGAAAGGCAGCCATAGCTTGTCTATCAATGGCCGTGACGGTGCGGCCATCCTGACTGATTGCTCGGCCCCGATCTTCACGGCCAAGCAGGCCACGCTGGCCGAAGTGGTGGCCAACGTCGTCAAGCCGCTAGGCATCAGCAAGATCCGCATCGACGCTGACAAGGCGCGAACTGCCGACAAGATCAGTGTCGAGCCCGGCGATACCGCGTGGGACACCTTGGTACATGCAGCCGAAGCCAACGGTCTATGGCCGTGGTTTGAGCCCGACGGCACCTTGGTGATTGGCGGGCCGGACTACAGCAAGCCACCTGTGGCCAGCCTCATTATGAAAATTGATGGGCGCGGCAATAACCTGATCAGCTTGCGCCGGACGCGCAGCATGGCGGAACGCCATTCCGAGATCACTGTGCTCGGCCAGGCGCATGGCACGGCACTTGAAGGCGGGAAGCATGCACTCAAAAGCACGGTGAAGGATGCCGGAATTACCGTCTACCGTCCCCGTATTGTGGTCGACCATGATGCCGAAAATGCCGAGGCAGCACGTGCCAAAGCGCGCAAGCTGCTATCAGACTCACGCCTCAAGGGCTTTACCCTGATGGCCAAGGTCAGCGGACACCGTACCAGCGACGGCGTGCTGTGGCAGCCAGGTCAACGCATTCACGTTGTGAGCGAGCCGCATGAAATTGATGGGGTGTTCTTCCTCATGGCACGCAAATTTCAGGGTGGCCGAGGCATTGGCCAGGTCACCATGCTGACTCTGAAGGAAGATGGTGTCTGGGTGTTGGATGCTCATCCCCACAAACGCAAACACCGTCGAGGCAAGAACAGTTCGGCGGGTCTGGAAACGGTGGACGTAACGCAATGATGAACGATGTCGACAAGCGCATCCGGCGCGCCATGGCCGGCGTCAGGCAGGCATTTCGCAGCGTACTGACGAGGGTTGGCAGCGCATCAGCCGTTCAGCTCGTACAGGGCGAGGGACTGGCTGGGGAGCCGATGCAGGATGCCGAGCTGTTCCAGCATTACGGGCTGACCAGCAACCCGCCGGCCGGGACGATGGCTGTCGCCCTGCCTGTCGGCGGGAAAACCAGTCACAGCATCGTGATCGCCACAGAGCACGGCAGCTACCGGCTGAAGGCACTCAAGACGGGCGAGGTCGCGCTCTACACCGACGAGGGGGCCAAGATCGTGCTCAAGCGCGGCCGCCTAATCGAAACCGACTGCGATGTGTTTAAGGTCAACTGCAAGATTTGGGAAGTTAACGCCAGCGACAAGGCTGACTTCAACACGCCGATGCTCACGGCCAGTGAACAGGTGACGGCGGGTGGCCAGCTCAACGGCAACGGCGGGATGGCCATCAAGGGGGGAGCAGGTGCGCATGTAGACGGCACGCTGGAGGCGACGGTGGATGTAATCGCTGCCGGCAAGAGCGGTGCGCATCACAAGCATCCGGGTGATTCTGGAGGAATCACTGGTGAACCTGCATGATAAACTAGCCTCTCCCATGTCATTAGGAGCGGAGTCGTGCAAACAAAATTCATTTTGGAAATTTACGAACCTGACAGTACTCATGATCCATTGGCGCACTTTGAGTCTGATCAGCCTTTTATGTCCATTGCTCGTGGGGATCTGTTAAACACAAGGACGTGGAATCTTAGTATCCCAACCGGTAGTCTGTTCAAAGTTGTAGGGCTGGAACATTTACTTTGGACAATCGGGGATACAAACACCCATAAACTCTTGGTGTTCACCACAGAGGTTAAAGACAGTCGCGAATCAAGAATCTGCGAGTAAGCTAATCCTACTGAAGCCTATCGGTTAATCGCCCACACCACCATGCCCCGACAATTCGGGGCATGGACGCTTTAATCGACCCCCAAACCGGCGACTACGTTGGTACCCGCACTGACACCCTGGCCAACGTAGTTTACCTGCGGCTGACCACACCGCTGGGCAGCTGGTGGGCAGATCCCACCCTGGGCTCTCGCCTGCATGAGCTGCAGCGCGAGAAGGATGTCAGCCGCGTGGCAAAACTGGCTCGCCAGTACGCCGAGCAGGCACTGGCACCGCTGGTAAAAGACGGCCGGGCCACGAGCGTTACCGTCACCACCTCTCGCCAGCAACCGGGCTGGCTTTTTCTCCTTATTGAAGTCGATGACGGCACTGGGCGCATTCAACGCTTCCAGCACCCGGTGAGGGTTGCCTAATGCCGTTCATTGTCCCTTCCTTCGCCAAAATCCGCGACGACCTTCTGCGCGACCTGAAGAACCAACTGCCTGACGCTGACGTTGGCCCGGACAGTGATTTCTTCATTCGAGCCACCTCTGTGGCCAGCGCGGTCGAGGGGCTGTATCAGCACCAGGCGTGGATCGTGCGCCAGATATTCCCGGACACCGCTGACCGCGAATACCTGGAGCTGCATGCCCGCACGCGCGGACTCTCCCGCAAGGCTGCTGTTGCCGCCCAGGGCTTTATCGCGGTTACTGGTACACCCGGTGCGGCGGTGCCGACCGGTCTCACTGCCAAGCTGGGTAGCATGAGTTATGTGACCACCCACGCGGGAGTTATTGATGCCAACGGCACAGCATCGGTAGCAGCGACTGCTGGCGTCGCCGGCATTGCGGGGAATGTAGAAGGGAGTGTTGCTGGAGAGCTGATGGCCGCGCCGCCCGGCGTCACCAGCCAAGCGGCCATCGTCAACATGCGCGGCGGGGTTGAAGAAGAGTCGGACAGCGAACTATTGGCTCGCCTGCTGGAGCTGATCCGCCGTCCACCAGCCGGCGGCAACAAGTACGACTACCGCCGCTGGGCCATGGCTGTGGCTGGCGTGACTGCGGCTTTTGTCTATCCGTTACGGCGTGGGCTCGGCACTGTCGATATCGTCATCACCTCGGCTGGAGGGTTGCCGTCTGCCGCCACCATCGCCGCAGTTCAGAACTACATCGACGACATGCGACCGGTAACAGCCAAAAACAGCCTGGTGCTGGCGCCGACGCTGAAGGTGGTCGATGTCACTGTGGCAGTGCAGCTGTCTGGTATCACGCTGGCAACAGCCAAGCCGCAAATCGAGGCCACCCTCGGCACTTACTTCAGTCAGCTCGCCCCAGGCGAGACCGCGATCAAGAGCCGCATAGAGGCACTGATAACCAACGTCTCAGGAGTGGCTGACCGTGCGGTAACGCTGCCGGTGGCCAATGTCATCCCAACCGTTGATGCCGGTGTGGTCGAGTGGGTTCGCCTCGGCACCGTTACCGTGGTGCCGCTGCAATGATTGACCATGCCCAGCTCTTGGCTTTGCTGCTCCCTCCCGTCAGCTACGCACCGATGGGAGAAAGCCTGCATGCCGAGTTGCAGGCTGAGGGTATGTCACTTGATACCGCGCTTTCCAGTACTGATCGGATTTCAGGCGCAGTAACTCCGTTTTTCGCCGAGCAGTTGCTGCCGGACTGGGAGCGCGTCTGTGGGATCACTCCGTTGGCTGACGCGGCTTACCAGCAACGACTGCAGGCAGTGCTGGCCAAGTTGGCCGAAACCGGTGGACTGAGTATCGAGTACTTCACTCGCTTGGCCCGCAGCCTTGGTTACGACATCACCATCGTCGAACCTCAGCCATTTCGCGCTGGCATCAATCGGGCAGGTGACACTCTGTATATCGAGGACATTCAGTGGGTATGGCAGGTCATTGTTGGTAGCCAGACGCGCGTTTATCTGCTTCGCGCGGGCCTGTCAGCTGCCGGGGAGCGACTTACTTCATTCGGCGATCCAGTGATCGAGTCGGTGATCGAGGATCTGAAACCCGCCCATACCTTTGTTTATTTTGCTTACCAGGAGTCGTAACCATGCAAGACGTCATGTCTCCCATCGGGACGCCGGACTCTAAGTTCCACGATGGGAACCCGGCCAGTGGTGAACTGGGGACCATTGTTTCAGCACTTTGGCTGAACGCTATCCAAAGCGCCACGATAGACACGCAAACAGAACTGAAATCCGTATTGACCGCTACGGGTATCACACTGGATGCGAAAAAGAACAATCAGCTCTATCTGGCAATCAGGAGGGTGATGAGCAAGGGTGTCGTGCTGGCGGACACCGGCGCGGCCAACGCCTACGCAGCAGCCAATAGTCCGGCCCTCGTGGCAGGTGATCTGGTCTCCGGGCTTGTGCAGCAAGTGAGTATTGCCAATGCGAACACTGCTGCTTCCACCTATTCGCCGGATGGGCTGGCGGCCAAACCAATTTATGGGCTGGGCTTGGCGGCTCTCCAGGGGGGGGAGCTGGTAACTGGCGGCATGGCGGTGCTGATGTACCTGGTTACGGCTGGGGTGAACGGTGGCAATGGGGCATGGGTATTGTTGGAATGTACAGGTGGGGCGCAACAAGTTGCTACTGGCACCAAAAGCCTGCATGCCATGGCCATTGGTAAAATGCGAAACAAGAATCCCATCCTCAATGGTGGCATGGACATCGCTCAGCGAGGTACCAGTTTCGCACTGCAAACTGCATGGAAATACGGGTCGCTTGATCGCTGGGCCGCGATTCAGGCAAACACGGCGCAAGGGGTTCTCGCACAAGTGAGCGCAGGGCTGAAAAACTTTTCGTACTGCGCAAAGCTGGGCCGCAATAACGGTGCCAACTCAACAGGGTTTGTCGGCATGCTGCAGGCGCTTGAGAGCGTAGACAGCATTCCCCTTCAGGGCAAAACCTGCACCCTTTCCTTCTACGCAAAAGCCGGAGCGAATTACTCCGGTGGCGCGACATTCGGCGCAACTATCTGGACTGGGCAGGGAACAGATCAGGCGGCTGGTAACTATGCCTCGTGGACGAATGGAGCCTCTGCGGGCGTTACAAATCCGGGACTGACGGCGGCATGGCAGCGCTTTACCTATCAGGTAGCCATACCCGACCTTGCCACGCAACTGGCGCTGATTTTCAACTACACGCCGTCCGGCATAGCTGGTGCTGATGACAATGTCTACATCACTGGCGTGCAGCTTGAACCTTGGCCGGTGGCGACCGATTTTGACCGCCGCCCGGTTTCTCAGGAGCTGGTGCTGTGCCAGCGGTATTTCGAAACTGGCGGGCTCTCCCTTTCTGTCACTTCTGGTTCGTCAAATGGAATCGGTGGGACGTTCAAGGCCACAAAGCGAACCATTCCGGCAATGGTTCGAACGGGCCAATTTATCTCTGCCAATGAAGCGGGTTCTATCTTTGCGTCAATTACCACAAACCAGTACAGCATAACGAACACGAACACTGCGGCGGGTTGTCTCTGGACTGCCGATGCCGAGCTGTAATCATCCGTATTAAGGAGCGTATATGGGCACTCGTTATAAATTGACCGCGTCACCAGACACGGTAATCGACACCGAAACTGGCGCGACGATCCCGCGCGGCCATCGGTGGTGGGATGACTACCAGGTATGGCTTGAGAAGGGCAATCGGCCAGCCCCCGCAGATGGCAGCTCGCTTGAAGATAAGCGTGCTGCTGTGCTCTCCAGAATCAATGCGAGCTGCGAGACGGCGATGGCGCAGCTACGTGCCAGCTACCCAGACTCAGAAGTGTTGAGCTGGAGCCAACAGGCAAAGGAGGCCGACGCTCTTTTGGCAGACTCCGGCGCGGCAACCCCGTTACTGTCCGCCATTGCCAGTGAGCGAGGGATGAACGTTGCTGACTTGGCAGAAAAGGTGCGAGCAAATACCGTCGCGTACTCGTGCGCTAGCGGCCAGATTATTGGTAAGCGGCAGGCACTGGAAGACGCATTGATGTCAATTGATCTGACGGCTAAGGATGCCGCTGAACAGATGGATGCCATCAACTGGCCATCAGCCTAGAGGTAACTGGTATGAAAACAATACTCTGCATTCTCATGTGGCTGCTGCTGGCCCCCTTCGACCTTCTTGTAAACCTGTTGGCGTTCCCGCTGGCCCCCGTCATCGTATTGCTGACGACACAAGCGGGCGTGTCGCCATTGTGGTGCTGGCCGTGGTTGACCGATGACAATCCGATTGATGGAGACGCCGGGCATCTGGAACGCTGGCCGGACAATGGTACGCGGTGGCGCGTTTACTCCAGGCGGGTGGCGTGGCTATGGCGGAACCGTGGCTATGGGTTTTCGACCAGGATCACTGGTGTCCAGTTGAGCGGGGCAACAAGGTTCTGGGGTGATCGCAAGGTGTCAGACAATCCGATGCACGCTGGCTGGTGCATCGCCATTAATGGCCGGGCATGGGAGCTGTATGCCTTTTACCCGTGGCTCTCAATCCTGCGACGCGGGCTGCGCATCAGGATAGGCTGGGCGATACCACTGACGATTGATCAGCCTGCAGAGACCGCCATGCTTAAGACTCACGTGAATCCCTTTAAGGGCTATACGCTCTAGAGAGAAAGACAGCGACCGGGCAGGTGGTGGAACACCTACCCGGCCAGCTGACCCGCAGATCCAGCCTGCAAGTCAACCCAAGACTGCCACTTTCGACGTCAAAAGCTCGGCAAGTCTAGCGGAATATTTGTCACCCGATAAGGGGCTTGCAGATGATTAACCATGAAATCCGTTGCGGCCAATGTGGCCGTAAATTGGCCTCTGGCCGTTATCTTGAACTGACCATTAAGTGCCCGCGCTGCCGGGCTTTAAATCACCTGAAGGCCGAGAGCCTCCCCTCAGAGCACCCAGGAGTGCCGCAACCAGGAGAAGACGATGGACACCAGTCCGATCATCCCTTGGCTGGGCGGCAAACGACGCCTGGCTGACAGACTCATGCCTCTGTTCCCGAAGCATGAGTGCTATGTAGAGCTGTTTTGCGGTGGCGCTGCGTTGTACTTTCTGCGCCATGTCCCGGCTCCCGCCGAAGTACTGAACGACGTGAATGGGGAGCTGGTGAACCTGTATAGGGTGGTGCAAAACCATATGGAAGAGTTTGTACGCCAGTTCAAGTGGGCAATCAGCAGCCGCGAGGTGTTCAAGTGGCAGCAGATGACTCGCCCGGAGACACTGACTGATATCCAGCGCGCGGCGCGCTTCTATTATCTGCAGCACCATGCGTTCGCAGGCAAGGTGACCGGGCAGACCTTCGGCACCGCAACCACCGGCCCGGCAATCAATCTGTGTCGGATCGAGGAGAACCTCAGCGCGGCGCACCTACGCCTGGCTGGCACCTACGTCGAGCACCTATCGTGGCAGGACTGCCTGAAGCGCTACGACCGGCCGCATACCTTCTTCTATGCCGATCCGCCGTACTGGCAGACCGAAGGCTATGGCGTGCCGTTCGAGTTCGACCAGTACGAGCAACTGGCCGAGGTGATGCGGACGTGCAAGGGCAAGGTGATGGTGAGCATCAATGACCACCCGGATATTCGAGCCGCCTTTGATGGCTTTTGGATGGAGGGACTGGATATCAAGTACAGCACGGCCAATGCTCACGGCGCACCTGAAACCAGCCGCGAGTTGGTGATTACCAACTGGGAGCCGGAAGCACTCGGGGGGCTGTTCTAATCCGCTACTACGAAAGGTGCTGCTTATGGCCCGATTCTGTGCCAAATGTCGTGCAAATTATGAGGCGCGGCCGGGCTAATTCTAGGTGTCAAAATTCGTGCAAATGGGTGCCAAATAGCGCGCCGCGTTACAGGACTTATGGTTTTTTGATCACGTCCAGGCTGGCCAGGGCTGCGCTTGCAGATGCGTCTGCAGAAAATCGAGCAGGGTGCGCAAGGTTAGCGGCAATTGGCGGCGCGAAGGATAGAGCGCGTAAATGCCCATGCTGACCGGCGTCCAGTCCGGCAGCAGCGCGGTCAGTTCGCCGCTGGCCACCAGCGGCTCCACCAGATAGGTAGGTTGCAGGGCAATGCCTGCGCCGTGGCGCGCCGCCTGCAGCAGCGCCACTGCTTCATTGGCGCTGAGCCGGCCATTGACGCGTGCCGTCACCCGTTCCTCTCCCCGCGTCAATGTCCATTCGCTGCGGCCGAAATGGCTGTAGCTCAAACAGTGATGACGAGCCAGATCGCTTGGCTCCAGCGGCGTGCCGTGCGCCGCAAGATAGGCGGGCGAGGCCACGATCATCGAGGCGCAGTCGCCCAGCCGTCGTCCCACCAGCCCCGGGTCGGGCTCATTGGTGATGCGCAGCGCCAGATCAATGCGTTCTTCGATCAGATTGACGGCGCGGTCGCTCATCTGCAGGTCGATGCGCACTTGCGGATACAGGGCCAGGAAGCGGCCGATCAGCGGAGCAAGCTGCGCCATGCCGAAGGACATGCTGGTGGTCAGGCGGATCTGCCCGCGCAGTTGGCCGTCGCGCAGGCCCGCTTCTTCACGCGCGCCTTCGGCCAACCTCAGCATTTCCTGGCAGCGCGTCAGACAGTCCGCCCCGGCGTCGGTGAGGGTGACAGAACGGGTGGAGCGTTGCAGCAAGCGCGCGCCCAGCCAGCTTTCCAGCGCCGCGATGTAGCGCGTCACCATGGCGCGCGACATGTCCAGTTCATCGCCTGCGGCGGTGAAGCTGCCCAGTCGGGCCACTTCGGTAAAAACCTGCATGGCTGTGAGTCTGTCCATTATTTGCTCTATTTTTGCAACAATGATGTGCATTTTAGCGGATTTATCTGCTCGGTTTCCATTGCTACAGTAGCGCCATGTTCAACGGCGGGCTGCTCCGCCACCGAGAAAAAGGATCTCATCATGCTGCGCAAAACCGTTCTGACCGTCTCCCTGGCGCTGGCTTCCCTGGCTGCCGAGGCCGCGCCGCTGCAACTGTCTGTCTACAACGCCGACGAGAACAGCTTCAATGTCACTTCCGTGCTGGTAAGCGGCGACAAGGACGCGGTGCTGATCGACACCGGCTTCACCCGCGCCGACGCCTACCGCATTGCCGCCAGAGTGCTGGACAGCGGCAAGCAACTGAAAACCATTTATGTCAGCCAGGCTGATCCGGACTACTATTTCGGCGCGGCGGAGCTGAAGAAGATTTTCCCGCAGGCCGAGCTGGTGGCCGCCGCGCCGACGCTGGCCAAAATCCAGGCCAATATTCAGGGCAAGATGGCGTTCTGGGGCCCCAAGATGGGCAATAACGCACCGCTGACCGTTACCTTGCCGCAAGCGCTGAAGGGCGACCGCATCATGCTGGAAGGCCAGGCGATCGAAGTGCGCGGCACGCAAGGCCCGCTGGCGCATCGCGGTTATGCCTGGATTCCGTCCATCAAGGCCATCGTCGGCAATGTGGGGGTGGTGGCGGGTTTGCATGTGTGGACGGCTGATACCCAGAGCAAGGCCGAGCGCCAGGCCTGGATCAAGCAACTGGACGAAATGGAAGCGTTGCGCCCGGCCGTCGTGGTACCGGGCCACATGCTGGCTGGTCAGGCGATGGATGTATCCGCCATCCGTTTCACTCGTGATTATCTGCAACAGTTTGAAACCAGCCTGGCGTCTTCGGCCAACAGCGCCGAACTGATTTCCCGTATGCAGCGGGCTTTCCCCAAGGCTGGTGAAGCGATGTCGCTGGAAATCGGCGCCAAGGTCAACAAGGGCGAGATGAAATGGTAAACGCAACGCTGCACTACATTTACGATCCGTTTTGCGGCTGGTGCTACGCAGCCTCCCCGCTGATGCGCGCCGCCGCCGGGCTGGAGGGCCTCAGGCTGGAGCTGCACGCCGGCGGCATGATGAGCGGTCCGGCGCGCCAGATGGTGTCCCCGGCTTTGCGCGACTACGTGATGCCGCATGATCACCGCATCGCCGCCATGACCGGCTTGTCTTTTGGCGAGGCGTATTTCGAAGGGCTGCTGCGCGACAACACCGCGGTGTTCGATTCCACGCCGCCCATTGAGGCGGTGCTGGCCTTCGGCAAACTGGGCGGCCAGCCGCAAACCATGCTGGCCCGCCTGCAGCAGGCGCATTACCAGCAGGGCCGCCGCATTGCCGATGAGGCGGTGCTGCTGGAGCTGGCGCAAGAGTTGGGGCAGTCTGCGGAGGCTTTCAGTCAAGCCCTGCAGTCGGTGAAGGCCGAAGCGGAGGCGCATATTGCCGCCACCCGCCAGCTGATGAGCCAGACTGGCGTACGCGGTTTCCCTGCTTTGCTGATGGAGCGCGATGGTCAGTGGCAGCGCATCGATTTGTCGTCCTGGCTGGGCCAGCCGGAGGCCTTTGCCGCCGCCTTGCGCGATAGCCTGCCGCAAGCGGACGCCGCCGATGGCGCATTCTGCACGCCGGAGGGTTGCCAGCCCGGCGGCTGATCTTCTCGTATTGTTCGCATGAAAAGCCGCGCCTGTCAGACAGGCGCGGCTTTTTCTTTTGCGCGCCAGCCCCGACTGCGGGTTGCGCATCAGCGCAGCAAGCGCTCGATGCGCGTTTCGGTTTCGGCCAGGCGAGCTTCCACCGCCTCCACCAGCACTTTGACCTTGGGCGAGCCGCGCCGGCTGGCCGGGTAGACGGCGCACAATTGCGCATCGCCAAAGCTGGCGCTGCTGAAGCGCCAGTTGGTCAGCAGCGGGACCAGTTCGCCGCGCTCCAGATACGCGGTCACGCTCCATTGCGGGCAGGGGAGGATGCCTGCGCCGTCCAGCGCGGCCTGTAGCGCCAGATTGTAGCTGTCGGTGGTGATGGCGCCTTTGGGCTCCACGGCGTGCTGTTCTTGCTGGCGGGAAAAGTGCCACAGTGTACTGAGCATGGGGTGGCGATAGACCAGACAGTCGTGCTGCGTCAGCGCCTCCGGCGTGGCCGGCTGGCCGCGCGCGGCCAGATAGGCCGGGCTGGCGCACAACAGGGTGCGGTTGTTGCCGATGGCGCGCACGATCTGGTTGGGTAGTTCGTAGTTGCCCATGCGGAAGGCCAGGTCGTAGCCCTCGCCGACGATGTCGACATAGCGGTCGGACAGCTGGATATCCAGCTGCAAGCCGGGGTGGGCGGCGGCGATGCCGGCGCTGAGCGGCCCCAGCACGGCGCGGCCGAAAGAATGGGCACAGGTAACCTTGAGCAGGCCGTGCGGCGCGCCGTCGCGCTCCAGTAAGCGGCGGCGGCCTTCGGCGAACTTTTGCGTCACTTCATATGCGGTGGCCAGACACAACTGGCCGGCCTCGGTCAGCCGGAGCTGGCGGGTGGTGCGCTCCAGCAGCCGCGCGCCCATCGCGTCTTCCAGCGCGGCCAGGTTTTTGGTGACCGCCGAGGGCGTGCGATCCAGTCGGCGCGCGGCCTGACTGAGGCTGCCTTCCTCTACCACGGCAATGAAGGTTTCCAGTGCGCCGAGTCGATCCATGATGATTATTTCCTGTATGGAAAAACAGCTGTGCGATCCAGGGCAAAAATGCGTGAAGGTTTTTGAATTAGTATCACAAAAAAGACGATGCAGCCCACTGCACGGACAGAAACGCCAATAACACACCGTAGTCACAAAGGATCAGGATATGAAACGTTTCACCTCCGCCTTGCTGGCCGGCCTGCTGTTTGGCCATGCCTCCGCTCATGCGGCGCAGCAAACGCTCAACATCTACAACTGGGGCGAGTATTTCGCGCCGGACACCATCAGCGCTTTCGAAAAGGAAACCGGCATCAAGGTGCGGCTGGATGTGTACGACAGCAACGAGACGCTGCAGGCCAAGCTCACCACCGGCCACGCCGGCTATGACCTGGTGTTTCCGTCCAATAATTTTCTCGCCCGGCAAATCCAGGCGGGGCTGTATCAAAAGCTGGACAAGAGCAAGCTGGGCAATCTGAAGAACCTGGACCCGCAGGTACTCAAGCGCGCGCAGGAGGTAGACCCGGGCAACCAGTACAGCTTGCCGTACATGCAGGGCACCACCGGCTTGGGCATCAATGTGGCCAAGGTGGAGGCGGCCATCGGCGGGCCGCTGCCGGCCAATACGCTGGACTTGCTGTTCAAGCCGGCCTACGCCGCCAAGCTGAAGCAGTGCGGCATCGCGGTGAACGATGCCGGCAGCGAGGTGTTTCCCATGGCGCTGCGCTATATAGGGCGCGACCCCAACAGCGTGAGCGCGCAGGATTATCAGGCGGCAATGACCATGCTCAAACAGGTGCGCCCGTATATCCGTCACTTTGTGTCCACGCCCGTGATGAATGATCTGGCCACCGGCGAAGTCTGCCTCGTCACCGGCTATTCCGGCGCCGTGCTGGTGGCTTCGCAGCGAGCGCAAGAGGCAAAGAACGGTCAGAAGGTGGTTTACAGTTTGCCGAAGACCGGCGCCACCTTCTGGTTCGACAGCATGGCCATTCCCAAGGGCGCGCCCAATGTGGAGAACGCCCATCGCTTCATCAACTATCTGCTGCGTCCGGACGTGGCGGCCCGCATCAGCAATACGGTGATGTACCCGAACCCGAATCTGGCGGCCACGCCGCTGGTGGACAAGCGGCTGACCGGCAACCCCAATATCTACCCGGACGCTCGCGCCATGCAGACCTTGTGGGTACAGCGTCCTTTCGCCCCGGAAACCCTGCGCATGCAGACCCGCCTGTGGACGCAGTTCAAGACCGGGCTGTAAAACCGGACAACCCCGCCGTGCTGCCGGCCATCGCTTCGTCGGCGCGGCAATAATATGGAGACAACATCATGCGCAACGTTACCGTCGCCGCCGTCCAGTTTGCTTGCGACTGGGACCTGCAAGCCAATCTCGCCCGCGCCGAGGCCCTGATCCGCCGCGCCGCCGCGCAGGGCGCGCAGGTAATCCTCATCCAGGAGTTGTTCAAGGCGCCGTATTTCTGCATTGATCAAAGCCCGGAGCATCGCAAGTTGGCCGAAAGCGTGGGCAGCGCCGACACCATTGCCCTGTTCCGCCGACTGGCGGCCGAGCTGCAGGTGGTGTTGCCCTGCAGTTTCTTCGAGAAGGCCAACAACGCCTATTTCAATACCGTGGCCATGGTGGATGCCGACGGCGCGGTAATGGGCCTTTATCGCAAGACGCATATTCCCAACGGGCCTGCCTATCAGGAAAAGCAATATTTCACTCCCGGCGATACCGGCTTCAAGGTGTGGCCAACCCGTTACGGCAAGATTGGCGTGGGCATCTGCTGGGATCAGTGGTTTCCGGAAACCGCCCGCTGCATGGCGCTGCAAGGCGCGGAGATGCTGCTGTTTCCCACCGCCATCGGCAGCGAGCCGGCGTTCCCCGAGCAGGACAGCCAGCCGCACTGGACGGTGGTGCATCAGGGCCATGCCGGCATGAACCTGCTGCCGGTGATTGCCTCCAACCGCATCGGCACAGAGCGCAGCCGCTATGAGCCGGGGCTGGAAATGACCTTCTACGGTTCCTCGCTGATTGCGGATCACCATGGGCAGATCGTGGCGCAGGCTAGTCGCGATCAGGAGGAGATCCTGCTGCACACCTTTGATCTGGACGCCATCGCCACCGACCGCGAAGGCTGGTTCGTATTCCGCGACCGCCGCCCGTCGCTGTACCGTGCGCTGCTGACCATGGACGGCGTTAACGTGGATGCCGCCGCGCATTTCTGAGCCATCCCTCGCTGGCGACAAGGCCCGGTCTGTACAGACCGGGCCTTGCGTTTCCTGCCGACTGCTTCGCGCTACGCCTACCCTGCGCTTGCAGGGCGGGATGTTGCTGGTTGGCGTTATCGGAGCCGGGCAAGCCTGCGCCAGCGGTAAAACAGCAGGCCGGCCAAGCCCGAAAAGACCGCAGCGCCTGCCGCCCAGCCGCGGTGGCCGTGCCACCAGCCCTGTGCCTTGCGCCAGACGGTTCTGGCCTGTTGCGGGTAAGGGAACAGCGCCGCTTCGACAAACCGCGGCTCAGGACACTGTTGGCCGAAGAGCGCATCGCTGGCGAGATAAGCGCCCTGTTTGACATAGCGGTGATAAAACGCCATCGCCAGGCTGTTATCGGTGTTGTGCATGCGCTGCGCGCCGGCGCACAGCACGGCGGAGAAGGCCTGGGAGCGGGGCGGCAGCAAGTCTCCGGCCTTGCTCAGATACCCGGCGGCCACATAGCGATAATGGAAGCGTTTCAGTGGCTGGCTTTCGCTGGCGGCGAAGCGCCCGCTTTCGCCTCCGGTAACGCCCACCCCTTGCAGCAGCCGCTTCTCCCTTCCCTGCGGTGACAGCGGCGAGTGGGAGATGTCCGGCAGCTCGCGCCGGCCGGAGCCTTCTGCATAGTTGCCGCCCATATCGGTGTAGTCAGGATCTTGTTCGTAGCCCATCAACTCCATGCCGTCGTAATGGGCCAGACTGGCGGCGCGGAACCATCCCTGCGCCTTGCGCGCGGAGCCCAAACCGTTTTCAGCCTGTCGCAAAGCGTCACGGTACTGCCGGGCCAGGGTGGCAAGCCGCTCGTTGTCGTTGGAGGGGATGCCGTCGCTTCCAATGGCTGGCGCATTGGCATCCTCGGGGAAATAGGGCAGGGCTTCATCAATGCGATGCTCGCGCACCAGACGTCGCGCCAGCAGATAGCGCAGCTGCCGCCAGGCGGGGTTGGGCGAACCGTCAGCCTGTGCGGGCGGGACGGGCTGGTGGTCGATATAGGCTTTGAGCTCGCTGCTGGTGAGTACGCGTTCAGCAACATAAGCCATGTCGTTGCTGTAATCGGTGAGCGCGCCCAGATGGCCGGCTGTGGCCGGACCTTCCTGACGCTGGCGGCTGCCCTGATAGAGATAATCCAGCGCTTCCACATACTGCCCGCGCGACAAGGCAAGTACGCCTTGCTCGCCTTTGATCATCATCGCGCCGGCAGGCTCCAGACTTTTATCCGCCAGCGGAAACGCCTTGGCTGCCAGCGCGTAATGACGCACAGCGGCGGCGCCGTCACCGTCGCGCAGGGCCAGTTTGGCTAGCAGCCAGTGGGAAAGCGCATTGTCGCTTTGCAGGGCAAGTTGCCGGGCCAAAGGATACCGACCCATGCGGTAGGCCAGCGCGGCCAGCCGGTTTGTGCTGGCGCGGTCGGCGAGGCCGCGCCGCTGTATGTTGTCCAGCAGGTATGCCAAGACCTTGTTGGGCTCCAGGTTCGGCTCGCCGCGAGCCGCATCCGGCAAGCCGGTCAGGGAGGGCGCAATGCTGTAGTAAGTGTCGGATTGAGACTTGTCTATCGCCGTGTCGCCAATGCGCGCAAGGCCGTAACTGACCAGCAAGCGCCGGCTGGTGACATCGTCCACCAGCGCATCGATACGCTGCGTATCCTGCAAAGCCCAGTCGGCGATGATGGCGAGGGAGTTTTCTCCGTTATTGGCGATGGCTTGCGACAACTGGCCCGTCAGTGCGGGTTGATCCCCTTGCGCTGTTTGCTCCGCATAAAGCCGGATTGCCGCTTTCAGGCCCGCCGGGGCAATGCCGGCGGCGCAGGGCGTGCGGTTGAGGAAACTGACATAGCTGCATTGCTGGCCGCTATTGGTGTTGCGCAATTCCAGCAGGGCCTGCTCACCAAGGCTAAGCAGCGACAGTTCATCCGGGTCCGGCACGCCGCAGGCGGCCAGCCCCCGCACGCGGCGGTAGGCCTCGCGAGCGGCGGCAAGGCGGGCATCGCAAGCTTTGCCGGGTTTGCAATCTGCGGCTGCGTCGCGGGCGCTTTCCGCGTCGGCCATGGCGTGCGCCAGCAACGCGGGCTCGGCGCGTTGGCCGGGAGCGAGGCCAGGGCATCGCGCCGGCTGCGGCGTTGCCAAGCGAGCAGCTTCGTAATGGAAACTGTTGGCGGGCGTGCCCAGCAGCGTGCCTTGCCGGTCATCCAGCAACTGATTGGGAAACATGGGACCACAGGCGTATACCGCCACGCCGCCGGCAAGAACGCCGGCCAGCGTCAGCCAGCGCCGTTTGTCGCCAGCCAGCCAGAGCAGGGCGCGACGCATGGTGGCGCGGGCTTGCCGCAAGTTTTTCCCGGTGGTGTCAGTCTTGGACATGAATATCCTTTGCGGCGTCCAGTTGTTCACAGCGCAGCCAGCCGGCTTGCCGCCGTTCGCCGGCGCGCAGCAAGGCCGGTTGTTTCAGGTGCAGGAACGGTCCGTCCTTGCCGTAGTCCAGCGCGTAGCCACCGCTGCCGTCCGCCGCCATGCAGCGGGATGGCCAGCGAATGGCGGAGGGCAGCAGAGCGTCGGCGTTGCCCCGGTTGGCGAGCCAGAGTTCGTACAGGCCGGGCGCGGGCTGGCGTTGCGTCAGTTCGATCGTGCTGCGCAAGGGCTGGCGGCTGAGTACGGCGCGCCAGCTGGTCAGGCTCCAGGCCCGCCGGTCGTCGCGGGTGGGTAGGCGGAACCACACCAGGCCGGCCAGGCCTGCGGGCCGGCGTTTTTCCAACTGCTGCACGAAATCGGCCATCTCAGCCGGTGTCACCAGCAACTCCCGGCTTGCGCCGCCGGCGGAGGCCAGCAGGGGCGTTTCGCTTTCGGCCCCGGCCAACCTGCCGGCGCGGTCCCACACGACGCGGGTGCCATAGGTGGGCAGGGCGATCCGCCAAGGGCGACCGGTGCGTTCGGCAAACCTTTCAGCCCAGTCCAGCGCGATGGGCCCGTCAAACAACCCTTGTGCCGGATTGCGTACCGCATGTACTTGCAGTACGGCTTCATCCGGCACCGCCAGCAGCGCAGTCAGCGCCGCAGGGTTGTCCAGCCAGGCCGGCAAGGCGGTGATGGACAAGGGCAAAGCGGGCGGCAATTGCGCGCGCAGACGGCCAAGGAAAGCCCGGTAGTTGTCCAGCCTGGCCGTGCCGCAGTCGTAATCTACTTCCACGCCGGCCAGCCGCAGGCCTCGGGCTTGCCATTGATCCAGCGTACTCCGGATCAGCGCCAGGGCTTGCGCCTCATCCCAGCGGGCGGTCTGACCGTTCAGGCGGAATACAGCTACCACGCCGGGCTGGCTGGCGCGCAGGCTCTGCCAATCCGGCTGCATCACCCGCCATTGGCCCGTCGTGGGGCCGGTCTCCAGTTCCGCCGCCAGCACCCGCCAGCGTTGCACCAGCTGCTGCTGATCGCGCAGGGCGTCAGTCAGCGCAGGCGTCCACTTGCGCTGCCAGATGTAAGCGTCGTTGGGCAGCGGCGCGGGTGGGCTGCAAGCGGCCAGCCCCAGCGCGACAAGCGGCAGCAGCCAGACAGGAACGGAATGCGAAGCGGACACTGTGCGATACGGGAAGGGCGGAAGTGAAAGAGGCCAGGCTCAAGCCCGGGTCGGCTGGGCTTGATTAAAGCACAGGAAATGACAATGGGGTAGCTGGCGCGGCGGTACTGGTCGCTGGGCAGTATGGCCGT
Source organism: uncultured Aquitalea sp. (assembly GCF_945957525.1). Classification (GTDB taxonomy): domain Bacteria; phylum Pseudomonadota; class Gammaproteobacteria; order Burkholderiales; family Chromobacteriaceae; genus Aquitalea. The sequence goes on from NZ_CAMFLA010000003.1 coordinate 221,330, forward strand.
TCAGGGGCAGCGCACCACCACCAGCGAAATGTCATCCTGGGTTTCCACGCGGCCCAGATGAGCCGACACGGCGTGGGTGATGGCGCCCTGAATGTCGCGCGTGCGTGCGCCTTGGGCCGCTCGCACCACGCCGTCGTTGCCGAACGCCTGGCCTGCGGGGTTGCGTGCCTCGGTAATGCCGTCAGAGCACACAATGACCGAGCCTGCGTCCTGCCATTGATAGAGATCGAGGCTGGCGTCAAATGCCTCGTCGGGCAGAATCCCCAGCGGCGGGCAGCGCGACACGAACTCGCGTTCCAGCACGCCTTGCTGATTCACATACAGCGCGCAGGGTATGCCGCCGTTCCACACGGCGATGCGGCGTTGCTGGTAATCCACCTCAATCAGCGCGGCCGCCACAAAACGGCCAACCGGCAGAATGCCGTGCAGCTTGCGGTTGATGGTGCGGATGACATCCTGCATCGGCAGCTGCCGGTCGGTCATGGCAAAGAAGGTGTCCACCGCCGGCAGGCCGCAGATGGCCGCCGTCAAGCCGTGGCCGGTGCTGTCGGCCAGCATGAGGCGATCCAATCCGGCCTTGCTGCGGCGAATGCAGATGGTGTCGCCGCTGAAGTTCATGGCCGGCAGCTGCCATTGCTGGATATTGGGCGGCGTGTGGTCGGCGCGGCGGGTAAAGCGGTCGAGAATCATGCGGGCAAAAGCCTGCTCCTGCTCATTGGCGCGGTAATAGGCTTCCAGCCGTTCGGCGTCGGCTGCGATGCGTTGCTGCATGTCGGCGATGCGCAACAGCACATTGAGCTTGGCGGTGAGCAGCTCCATGTCCACCGGCTTGATGAGGTAGTCGTCGCCGCCGGTTTCCAGCCCGCGCAGCAACTGTTCGCGGTCAGACACTGACGTGAGGTAGATGATGGGAATCCAGTGCTCGCCCATCAGTTGGCGGATGGCGCGGGTGGCGGCGAAACCGTCCATCACCGGCATGGCCACATCCATGAAGATGGCGTCGGGGGGATCAATCCGGCACAGCTCCAGCGCTTGCGCGCCGTTCTCCGCCATCACTGCTTCATGCCCCAGCCGTTTGATGAATTCTCCCATCAGCAATCGACTGATCTTGCTGTCTTCTGCAACCAGGATTTTTAGCTGTCGGGTCATGCGATAGGCCTTGTCGGGCGGGCTGTAGCGGATGCGGTGCGGGCATGCGGGCCGTCTCGCGCTTGCGCGATGGCTGCGCTAACTATAGCGCGCCGGGTTGGAGCCTGCCATCGCGAGCGGCGGTTTTGTTCCGGGTTTTATTCGGTAGAAAGTCCTAATTGCGCAACTTTGCGTATTGTCGGGTCAAGAGTTTTGCCAGTTTGCCGATATGATGATGACTGTCAGAAATGTCTGTCCTGCATAAACACCCAGTCTGATAACATGACTATGTTTTCATAATTCATCATGTGAAAATGATGAATGATTAAAACGGCTTGGGAGTAAATCGAGCAGCTCTTCATCAAGATCTGGAAGCGAGACTGCCGTGAGCACAATTATGGATAGCAAGGCGATAGCCACATTCGAGCTGTACTCCGATCGTTACGCCCGTTTTCGGCCCGTGTACCCGGACGGCCTGTATCAATGGCTGCTGACACAAACAAGGGGCGCGCAAAAGGCGTGGGATTGCGCTACCGGCACCGGCCAGGCCGCCGTGCAGCTGGCGCGCCATTTCGATCGGGTGGAGGCTTCCGACATCAATGCCAGCCAGCTGATGATGGCCGAGCTGCGCGCCAATCTGCATTATCTGACCTGCCCGGCGGAGCACCCGCCCTATCTGGACAACAGCTTTGATCTGATCACGGTGGCGCAGGCGTTGCATTGGTTCGATCGTGAAGAATTCTGGCCGCAAGCTGCGCGCGTGCTGCGCCCGGGCGGGGTATTCGCCGCCTGGGGTTACGACTGGTTCTACGCCACGGCGGAAATCAACGACGCCATGCGTTTTTACAGCGCGGTGATCGAGCCGTTCTGGTCCAGCAGCACCCAGTTGCTGTGGGATGGCTACCGCGACTGCGGCATGCCTTTCGCGCCCATTGCCGCGCCGTCATTTGAAATTGTCATGGACTGGAATCTGGAACAGCTATTGGGTTTCATCCAGACTTGGTCGGCGCACAAAATGTGCGTGCAAAGCTTGGGGCAGCATGTGCTCGACGACGCGCGCAAGCGTCTGGCCAAGGCATGGGGCGAACCTACCATCCTGCATCGCATTACGCTGCCATTGCATCTGGTGGTTGGCCGAAAGCCGGATTGAGAGTTGAGACGAAAAGCAAAAACGGCGGGATTTCCCGCCGTTTTTGTCTGGCTGCGCCTTCAGGATTTTGCTTGTTCAGATTCCGCTTCCAGGTCGGACAGCAAGATGTTCAGCGCGTCGGACGAGCGGACCAGTTCCCACAAGGACACCGCCAGCGAGGCGATCATCAGCAGCAGGCTGGCGCCGAAACTGATTTCCGCTGTTTGCGGCCAGCCGGTGTAGATCTGGAACATGGCCAAGGTGCAGAGAAACAGGCTGGCCACGCCAAGAAACTGCATCCATTTGATGAGCATGATGCGGGTGCGCAAATTGCCTATCTGCTGCAGGATCTTGGGGTTGTGGTCTTGCTGGTAGTCGGTGTAGAGATTGCGGATGATGCCGGCAAGGCCGAGAAAGCGGTTGGTATATGCCAGCAACAGCAGCGAAATGGCGGGAAAGAGCAGGGCCGGGGTATTCAGGCTCAGAAGATTGTGCATGGTGGTCAGGCGTTCTCGTCTATCAGTACGTCAATGCCGTTCGGCGCGCTGTCGAACAGTCGGATTACATCGGGGTTTTTCATGCGCACGCAGCCCAGCGAGGTGGGCGTGCCCCATTCCACATGGTCGCCTGCGCCGTGGATATAAATGGCGCGGTCGTAGCTGTCCACCTCGCCACCCTGGTTGCGGCCGGGTTCGTCGCCGCATAGCCACAGGATGCGGGTGAGGATCCAGTCCTTGTTGGGGTACTGCTGGTGCAACTCGGCCGTGTATTTCCACGGTGTCACCTTGCGGCGGAAGATGATGGTGTTTTCTTCCGCGCCGTCGCCCAGTTTGTCGCACACATGATGCCAGCCGCGCGGCGTCTGGTAGCTGCCGGTTTTCTCGCCCACGCCGCGCCGGGCGGTGGAGACGGTGTAACGTTGCTGGATCTGCCCCCAGCCATCAAACAATGTCAGGGTTTGGCTGCGCACACCCACGCGTATCCACGGTGCGCCATAGTGGCGGGCGTTGGCTTCGGCGGGCAGCAAGGGGCCGTCACGCTGGGCGTTCAGGATGAGTTCCGCCGCCGCTTCGGCGCTGTCCGGCAGAGGCAGGACATCTTCGGCAAACCCCTGTCGGGCAAGGACCAGCAAGGCCAGCGACACGATGACTCGGCGCATCATGCTTCACTCTCCTGATGGCTAGCGCGGCGGGCGGCGAAGAAACGGCTCAGCCGCTCGGCGCAGTCTTCGGCCAATACGCCGCCAAAGACCGCCGCATGATGGTTGAGGCGATGATCGGCGAACAGATTCACCACGCTGCCGGCCGCGCCGGTCTTGTTTTCCGCGGCGCCGTACACCACCCGAGCGACGCGCGCGTGAAGCAGCGCGCCGCCGCACATGCAGCATGGCTCCAGTGTGACATACAGCGTGCAGCCGTCCAGTCGGTAATTACCCTCGCTACGGGCGGCGTCGCGCAACGCCATCATCTCGGCGTGAGCGGAGGGGTCGTGTGCGCTGACTGGCTGGTTGAAGCCGCGTCCGATGATGCGGCCATCCTTGACCACTACCGCGCCTACGGGCACCTCGCCCAGCGCGGCGGCTTTGTCGGCTTCGGCCAGTGCTTCGCGCATGAAGCGTTCCGCCTCTTCGCGCGCTGGCGGCAGCGCCACCGGCGGGTGGGCGGCCAGCGCGGCCAGCAGATTTTGCTTGTTGGTGTCACTCAGTTCGGACCAGTGACAGCCTTGCCGGGCGGCTTCCAGAGCCATCAGCAGCTTGCGAGTGACGGTATGGCCCGCTGCTTTCAGCAACAAAAAGGCGCGTACCGCGCCGGCGGCGTCCAGTGCGGCGCGATCGGCAATACCCAGCTCGCGCAGCCAGAGAACGGCGGCGGGCGGCAGTGGCGGAGAGCTCAAGGGCGCGGAGGCGCTGTTGTGCGGGGTGTCGGGCGTCATGCTGTCATTTTACTGGTAAATGCCGCTGCTGCCGCGCTGGTGTGTCTCTATGCGCAGGAGCACCTTGCATGAACCATGGAGAGAGGTGAGCGGTTTTTATTTCAGCTCTCAATATTTGCTGAAAATAGCCGATAACTTTATCTGTAAGCATCTTGCAGACAGTGATTCTCCCGCCATGAACCCCATCCAGTTCCGGATTTCCACTGCCGTCTGGCGCACTGCCAGCCCGGCCGCCCGCTCTCAGACGACGCCGGCCGGGGCTTCGGCAAACGTGGTTGCCAGCGTCGGTTCCAGTGTCGCCAGCGCCTTGCAGGACAGCAAGAACGCCTTGACGCAAAACCTGCTGGACAGCTGGCGCCGCCAGCAATCGACCAGCCTCGCTAGCAACGGCGCGGCATCTTCCTCCGCCAAACAGATCGACTCCAGTCGGTTGGAGGATCTCAGACAACGAGCGAAAATGTTGCGCCAGATGATGCTGATGGCGGGCAAGGACAAAGGCAGCTTGCGCGCCATCGCCTTACAGCTGAAGCAGATTGTCGGCGAGTTGCGCCAACTGGTGGGCGCGGGCAGCAGTGATGGAGCATCCGGTCAGGATGCCGCCATGGCGGTATCGGTAAAGGGCAGTGATGCCCAATCGGGACAAGGCGGGCAAGACGCCGGCGCAGGGGCGGATGCCGGCAGCGATGCGGCGGCGGATCAGTCCGGCGCTCAAGCGGCGCAGACGGTGGCCGGCGATAGCCAGAATCCGGTGCAGAGCGCAGATGCGAACCAGGCCCAGAGCCAAAGCGGCAATAGCGGCAGTGCGACGGCGGCCGGCGGTGATAACGCTACAGTTCAGGCGCACGCCAATCTGGGCAGCGCGTCCGGCGGCATGGCGCAATTGCAGTTACAAACGCTGATCAGCGATCTCAAGTCGATTCAGGAATGGTTGAAACAGAAGGCCCGGCAGATGAAGGATGATGGTCTGAAAGACGCATTGGCCGGGATCGACAAGGATTTCAAGGCGATCGACGAAGCATTGCAGGGCGGAGACTCAAGCAGTGCGGGCAGTGATGCCAGCGTCACTGCAGCGGCGGACGCGAGCGCGGCGGATGCCGGCGTTGGCACGCAGGTGAACGTGACCGCGTAGCGGCGGCGCAGTCGGACAAAAAAATGGCGACCAGAAGGTCGCCATTTTTGTTTGCGGGGTTGTCAGCGCGGCCAGAACTTGCGCGCCAACTGCCACAGCAGATAGAAACGCCCGGCTTTGCGCAGCCAGCCGCGCAGCGTCTCCGACGGCAGGGCTTCGCCCAGCAGCGCCGTCAGTTTGCCGAAGCGGCTGTGCGAGGCGGCGGCTTGCAGGCCCTCGCCGGCCAGCCCCAGGGGCGAACGGCGGAGGGTTTGCAATTCCAGCTTCAGTTTGACCCGCAGCGCTTCCCCTTTCATCAGGAGCAGTTGCTTGCGGGTGGCTCTTTCCTGTGGCGACATGTCAGCTCCGGCCGCTCAGGCTGTCCCAGTCCTTGCGGACTTCGGCAAACGTGGCGGCAAAGGGGGGCTGGCTGTCGTGCGCCTGACGGCGCAGCCGGGCCAGCAGGGCCAGGCCGCCGCCAAGGCCGATCAGCATGAAGCCGCCCAGCAACCAGGGACGCACGGCTTCCGGCGTCAGCACCGCCACCAGCAGCAGCGCGGCCAGGAGGCCGATCAGCAGCAGCACCAGCGCCAAACCGCCCAGAAACAGCGCCGCCAGCAGCCGGTCTTTCTGCTCCTCCGCCTCCAGCGCCAGCAGTTCGGCGCGGGTGAGCAGCAAGGAAAACACCCCGCCGATAAAGGAGCGAAGGCTCCCGGGGCGGGGTGCGTCATGACGGGAGGAGGTCATCAGTCAGAATCAGCGACGGGATACCAGCATGCCCAGCAGGAAGCCGACGCCAGCGGCGATGCCGATGGATTTCCACGGGTTTTCATGCACGTAGTTGTCGGTGGCCTTGGCGGCAACCTTGGCCTTGCCGACGATGACTTGCTCGGCTTCCACCAGGCGGGCCTTGGCCACTTTCAGGTTTTCCGCCACGCGCTTGCGCAGCTCGCGCGCCTTTTCACCGCCTTCGTCGCTGGCGGCGCCAAGCAGATCTTCGGTGCTGGCCAGCACTTCACGGACGTCTTCCAGCAGTTGTTCCTTTTCTTGGGTCAATGCAGCGTTCGACATGTGGGTCTCCTTGGTTCGGGTTGCTCAAAAATGAAGTGGGACCGGCCCAAGCAAGGGCCGGTTCCGCAAAACGGTCCTTTCACCGTATCAGCGGCCCGTAGGGGCGTCAAATGATGAAGGTCGGCGGCTTGATCCAGGGGCAGGATTGCCGGAGACGCCGCGCCAGGATTCACGCATGGCGCGCCATGTGGTCGGCATGGAGTTGGAGCGCTGCCGCATGGCATGTGGACTGGAACGGGGGAAGGGCGCTGCGCCCACAATGGCCATAGGGCCTTGCCCCGCTTGACTTTGCGCAAGAGAGGCAGGGGGAGAGTCGCGAGTGTTGCATTGCGGCATCAGTCATGCGGTTTACATGTAATTTCATGCAAACAGAGCGGTAAACATACAAACTCGTACGTATACTCCGATAGTTCGAACAGAAATTACTTAGACGTTTGGCCGAGTTCGCCACGCATGAGCGTTGCCGGTCCCGGCCCGGCGCCAAGCCTGACACACACCTCCCCCAAAAACCTATATGAAGTGGAGTGCAGCCATGCACATCAAGCAAGCCTCCCCCACCCTGCAGGCAGCGGCGGCCGTATTGCTGACCCTGACGCTCAGCAGTTGCGGCCAGCAACAGGCCGGTGGCCAGCAGCAACAAGGGCCGGCCAAGGTCGGCGTGCTGACGCTGTCCGCGCAGGACACCGTGGTCAGCAAAGAATTGCCGGGCCGGGTGTCGGCCTTCACCGTGGCCGACGTGCGGCCGCAGGTGGGCGGCATCATTCAGAAGCGCCTGTTTGCCGAAGGCTCGGAAGTGAAGGCCGGCCAGACGCTGTATCAGATCAATCCGGAAACCTATCGCGCAGCCTACCAGACCGCCGAGGCCGCACTGCAGAAAGCGCAGGCCACGCAGGTATCGGCCGAACTGAAAGCCAAGCGTTACGCCGAACTCATCCAGATAAAGGCCATCAGCAAGCAGGACAATGACGACGCCCAGGCCGCCTGGCTGCAGGCCAAGGCCGACGTGGCCTCCGCTAAGGCCGCGCTGGAAACCGCGCGTATCAATCTGTCCTACACCAGCATCACCGCCCCGGTGAGCGGCCGCATCGGCAAATCCAGCGTTACAGCCGGTGCGCTGGTTACCGCCAATCAGGCGGCGGCGCTGGCCACTATCCAGCAACTGAGCCCGGTGTATGTGGATCTGACCCAGTCCAGCGTGGACATGCTGCGCCTGCGCCGAGATTTTGCGTCCGGCGCGCTGCATGGGCAAAACGGCAAGGCCCGCGTGAAGCTGATTCTGGAAGATGGCAGCGAATACACCACGGCCGGCGAACTGGAGTTTTCCGATGTGACGGTGGACGCCGGTACCGGCATGGTGACCTTGCGCGCCGTGTTCCCCAATCCGCGCGCCGAGCTGTTGCCGGGCATGTTCGTGCGCGCCCGGCTGGAGCAGGGCGTGCGCAATCACGCCATCCTGGTGCCGCAGCAGGCCGTGTCGCGCAATCAGAAGGGCGAGCCCACTGTGATGGTGGTGGGGCCGGACAACAAGGCCGCGCTGCGCGTGATCAAGACCACCCAGACCGTGGGCAGCCGCTGGCTGGTGGATGGCGGCCTGGCCGCTGGCGACAAGGTGATTGTCGAGGGTCTGCAGAAGGTGCAGGACGGCATGCCGGTGAAGCCGGAGCCGTTGCAAGCCGCTTCCGCCGCCAAGTGATACGGGGATATGTGAATGTCTAGATTCTTTATTGACCGGCCGATTTTCGCCTGGGTGATCGCCATCGTGATCATGCTGGCGGGCCTGCTGTCCATCCGGACGCTGCCCGTTTCGCAATACCCGGCCATCGCGCCGCCGCAAGTGGCCATCAATGCCACCTATCCGGGCGCTTCCGCCAAGACGGTGGAAGACAGCGTGACACAGGTCATCGAGCAGAAGATGCAGGGCATCGACCATCTGCGCTATATGTCTTCCACCAGCGACGACAACGGCGCGGTTACCGTAACCCTGACTTTTGATGCGGGCACCAACCCGGACATCGCGCAGGTGCAGGTGCAGAACAAGCTGCAATCGGCCATGTCCGTGCTGCCGACCACCGTGCAGCAGCAGGGCATTACCGTTACCAAGTCGGCGCGCAACTTCCTGATGGTGGTGGGCTTTGTTTCCGAAGACGGCAGCATGAACGGCACCGACCTCGGCGACTATGTGGCCAGCAATCTGCAGGACACCCTGAGCCGCGTCAGCGGCGTGGGCGAGGTGACGCTGTTCGGTTCGCAATACGCCATGCGCGTGTGGCTGGACCCGAACAAGCTGCACAGCTACAGCCTGACCACCTCTGACGTGACCAGCGCCATTTCCTCGCAAAACGCGCAAGTGTCGGCCGGGCAGTTGGGCGGCTTGCCAGCCAAGCCGGGTCAGCAGCTCAACGCCACCATCGTGGCGCAAACCCGTCTGTCCAGCCCGGAGCAGTTCGGCAAGATCCTGTTGAAGGTGAACACGGACGGCTCTCGCGTGCTGCTGCGCGACGTGGCCCGCATCGAGCTGGGCGCGGAAACCTACCGCACCAACGCGCTGTTCAATGGCAAGCCGGCTACCGGCGTGGCCATCAAACTGGCCAGCGGCGCCAATGCGCTGGATACCGCGCAAGCGGTGCGCGACAAAGTGAAAGAACTGTCGGCCTACTTCCCCAAGGGCGTGAAGGCGGTCTACCCGTACGACACCACGCCGTTTGTGAAAATCTCCATTGAAGAAGTGGTGAAAACCCTGGTGGAGGCGGTGGGGCTGGTGTTCCTGGTGATGTATCTGTTTTTGCAGAACTTCCGAGCCACACTAATTCCCACCATTGCAGTGCCGGTGGTGCTACTGGGTACTTTCGGCGTGATGGCGGCCACTGGTTTTTCCATCAACACCCTCACCATGTTCGGCCTGGTGCTGGCCATCGGCCTCTTGGTGGATGACGCCATTGTGGTGGTGGAAAACGTGGAGCGGGTGATGGGCGAGGAGGGCTTGTCGCCGCGCGAGGCCACGCGCAAATCCATGGGCCAGATCACCGGCGCGCTGATCGGCATCGCGCTGGTGCTGTCGGCGGTATTTGTGCCGATGGCTTTCTTCGGCGGCTCTACCGGTGTGATTTATCGCCAGTTTTCCATCACCGTAGTGTCTTCCATGGTGCTGTCGGTACTGGTGGCGCTTATCCTCACCCCGGCCTTGTGCGCCACGTTGCTCAAACCGGTGGAAAAGGGCCATGCGCATGGCCATGAGCACAGCGGTTTCTTCGGCCGCTTCAACCGCCTTTTCGACAGCAGCAGCGAACGCTATCAAGGCGTAGTGGGCCGCATGCTGAAAAAGACCGGCCGCTACATGGTGATCTATCTGGTGATCATCGCTGCGATGGCGGTGATGTTCATGCGCTTGCCCACGTCCTTCCTGCCGGATGAGGACCAGGGCATTCTGTTTACCCAGGTGCAATTGCCGCCGGGCGCCTCGCGCGAGCGTACCGATGCCGTCTTGCAGCAGGTGCAGAAGCATTTCCTCAACGACCCGGCGGTATCCTCGCTGTTCACCGTGTCCGGCTTTAGCTTTGCCGGCAGCGGCCAGAACATGGGTCTGGGTTTTGTGCAGCTCAAGCCCTGGGACGAACGCAACCGGCCCGATCTCAGCGTGAAAGCCGTGGCCGGCCGCGCCATGGGCGCGTTCAGCCAGTTTCGCGACGCGATGGCCTTTGCCTTTGCGCCGCCAGCGGTGATGGAGCTGGGCAATGTGTCCGGTTTCGACCTGCAGTTGCAAGACCGTGCGGGCCTGGGGCACGACAAGCTGATGGCGGCGCGCAACCAGCTGCTGGGCATGGCGGCCAAGAACCCCAAACTGGTGGCGGTGCGCCCCAATGGCCTGAGCGACAACCCGCAGTTCAATTACGACGTGGACCATGAAAAAGCCAATGCGCTGGGCGTGGCCATCTCCGATGTGAACAACACCCTGTCCACCGCCATCGGTTCCTCTTACGTCAACGACTTCCTCGACCGCGGCCGGGTGAAGAAGGTGTACGTGCAGGGGGATGCGGACTACCGCATGTCGCCCGAAGACATGGGCAACTGGTATGTGCGCAACGCCACCGGCAACATGGTGCCGCTGTCCTCGTTGTCCAGTTCGCGCTGGAGTTACGGTTCGCCGCGCTTGGAACGCTATAACGGCCAGTCTTCGGTGGAAATCGTCGGTTCGCCGGCGCCGGGCGTCAGTACCGGCGTGGCCATGGCCGAGGTGGAAAAGCTGATTCAGCAATTGCCGGCGGGCATCGGCTACGAATGGACCGGCTTGTCCTATGAAGAACGTCTGTCCGGCTCGCAAGCGCCGGCGCTGTACGCCATTTCGCTGCTGATCGTCTTCCTTTGCCTGGCTGCACTGTACGAGAGCTGGTCCATCCCGTTCTCGGTGATGATGGTGGTGCCGCTGGGCGTCATCGGCGCACTGATGGCGGCAGGCGTGCGCGGTCTGTCCAACGACGTGTACTTCCAGGTGGGTCTGTTGACCACCATCGGCCTGTCGGCGAAAAACGCCATTTTGATCGTGGAGTTCGCCAAGGAGCAGCAGGAGCACGGCATGGGCCTGATCGAAGCCACCATGGAAGCCGTGCGCATGCGCTTGCGTCCCATCCTGATGACCTCGATGGCTTTCATCCTCGGCATTCTGCCGCTGGTGATCGCCCATGGGGCGGGCTCCGGCAGCCAGAACGCCATTGGTACCGGCGTGATGGGCGGCATGATTTCCGCCACCGTGCTGGCCATTTTCCTGGTGCCCGTGTTCTTTGTGGTGATCCGCAGCCGCTTCCCGGCCAAGCCGGGCAAGAGCGCGCAGCCGCAAGCCGCCGTTTCGGAGGAGCTGTAATGTCCGTATTCACCAAACTGTGTCTGGCCGGGGCCGTGTCGGCGGCGTTGTCCGCCTGCTCGCTGATCCCCGCCTACCAGCGTCCCGCCGCGCCGGTGGCGGCGCAGTGGCCAAGCGGCGAGGCCTATCAGGGTTTGCCGAAGGCCGAAGGCAAAGCCGCGGCCGATATCGGCTGGGAAGCATTTTTCGTCGATGACAAAATGCGTCGGCTGATCCGGCTGGCGTTGGAAAACAACCGCGACCTGCGCGTGGCGGCGCTCAATATCGAGTCTGCCCGCGCGCAGTATCAGATCCAGCGCGCCAGCCTGTTCCCTTCGGTCAACGCCAGCGTGTCCGGCAGCAGCCAGCGGGTATCCGGCGCCGCCAACGGCACCGGCCAGGCCAGCATAAGCCACAGCTATAGCGCCGGCCTGGGTTTCAGCGCATACGAACTGGATCTGTTCGGTCGCCTCTCCAGCTTGAAGTCGCAGGCGCTGGAGAATTATTTCAGCCTGGAAGAAACCCGCCGCGGCACGCAGATCACGCTGGTGGCGGAAGTGGCCAACGCCTGGCTGACCCTGCTGGCGGATAGCGAACGCCTGCAAGTGTCCCGGGCCACGCTGAGCTCGCAGCAGGAAACATTGGCGCTGACCCAGCGCAAGCTGGACATCGGCGCGGCCACCGCGCTGGACGTGAGCGAAGCGGAGACGCTGGTACAATCCGCCCGCGCCGAGGCAGCCAGTTACACCGCGCAAGTGGCGCAGGATGAAAACGCACTGGCCTTGCTCTTGGGTGGGCCGCTGCCGGCCGATTTGCAGAAAGGCGCCACGCTGGAAGGGCAGGCCCGTCTGGCTGATGTGCCCAGCGGCTTGCCGTCCGATTTGCTGGAGCGCCGCCCGGACATCCTGGCGGCCGAACACAGCCTGAAAGCCGCCAATGCCAATATCGGCGCGGCCCGGGCCAGGTTCTTTCCCAGCATCAGCCTGACTGCCAGCGCGGGCTCCGCCAGCAAGGACCTGACCGAGTTGTTCAAGGCCGGCTCCGGCAGTTGGAGCTTCAGCCCGTCGGTGAACCTGCCCATCTTCAACGCCGGCAGCCTCAGCGCCAATCTGGACGCGGCCAAGGTGGCAAAGGACATCTCGGTGGCGCAGTACGAAAAATCGGTACAGACCGCCTTCCGCGAAGTGGCGGACGCGCTGGCCGTGCGCGGCACCATCGACACCCAGTTGCAAGCGCAACAGGCCCTGGTGGCGTCCAGCGAAACCAGCGTCAAACTGTCTGAAGCGCGCTACCGCGTGGGGGTGGACAGCTACCTGTCGCTGCTCACCGCGCAGCGCAGCCTGTATTCCGCCCGGCAGAGCCTGATTGCCGCGCGGCTGAGCCAGGCGGCCAACCGGGTAACGCTGTACAAGGTGCTGGGCGGTGGTTGGCAGCCGTTGCAACAAGACGCTGCGAAGACGGCGGGTTGATCGGCGTCGCTGATTGATACCGGGCGCAACCGGGCCGGCAGAGCCCGGCGTTCGCCCAAGGCAAGTGATGACAACGGACACGGTCCGGGCCAGTGGCCCGGACCGTATTTCCATGGTGGAGAGTATGGCTCGCAAGACCAAAGAAGAAGCGGAAAAAACCCGCTGCCAATTGCTGGACGCCGCCGAGCAGTTGTTCTGGGAGCGCGGCGTGATCCGCACCTCGCTGGAAGACATCGCCCGGCACGCCGGCTTGACGCGCGGCGCGCTCTACTGGCACTTCGACAACAAGGTCGACCTGTTCAACGGCATGTGCGACCGGGCGTTTCCCCCGTTCGAACACATGATGGCGGAGCTGATGAACCCCGCCTGCACGCCCGGCCTCAACCCGGCGCAGCGCCTGTGGCGGCACAGCAATGGCGTGCTGAGGCTGGTGATGGACGAACCACGCATCGCGCGCGTCATCGGCATCATCAACCTGCGTTGCGAGTACGTGGGCGAGATGGAGCAGTCGCACGTGATGGATCGCTGCTGGCTGCAGGAAAAGCTCGGCAATATGCGGCAAGTGCTGGCGGAGGCCGACTCGGCCGGCCTGTTGCGCCCGGAAGTGGACCCGGTCAGCGCGGCGGCTTCGCTGCACGCCATGATTTTCGGCCTGATCTGTAACTGGCTGTTCAACCCGGACGTGTACGACCTGTCCTGTTGCCCTGAAAAATTCCTCACGCCCTTCTTTGTGGGGCTGTTTCTGCAAGACAGCTGGCTTCCGCCGCGCTGAGTCCGTGGTGGGCCACATGGCCGGCAGTGGCGCTGGCGCGCGCATCGGCGCCGGCTGGGCGGCTTGGAGCACTATACGCGCGGGCTGGGGGTGTGGAACGCTTCGGCCAACGTTGTTGCAGGATGGGCGCTAGTGGCAGAAGGCCGCGTTGGGATTAGCCGCCACCCGCGCGCGATGCCGGCCTTCCACTTTGGCCTGGTAGAGCATGCGGTCGCAGCAGTTGAGCAGAGCATCTGCATCGGCAAGGCCAGGCAGGGAGGATAGCGCGGCGCCGATGCTGATGGTGACGCGGCCCAGTTGGTCCGGGCGGTGATCGTGCGCCAGCGGCAAGTGGCCCACCTGTTCCACCAGCCGTGCCGCCACGTGGTTCAGGTCTTGCTGGTCCGTCACTTGCAGCAGGATGGCGAATTCCTCGCCGCCGTAGCGGAAGCACATGGCCTGCCCGCTGCGCAGGCTGCCGGACAGGCTGGCGGCCACGGCGGCCAGGCAGTGGTCGCCAGCCTGATGGCCGTAGTGATCGTTATACGGTTTGAAGTAGTCGATGTCGGCCAGCAGCAGGGCGAAAGGGCGGCCGTGGCTGCGCATCAGCGCCCAGTATTCCTGCAACTGGCTATCGAATGAACGGCGGTTGCCGATGCGGGTGAGGGCGTCGGTGGTGGCCAGCAATTCCAGTTTGTGGTTGAGCGCGGACAGTTCCTTCTTGCGCCGGTTGTCTGCTTGCGAGGCGAGAAAACCGCGCCGCACATTGGAAATATTGGTCCAGCTGATGAAGAAGCAAAACAGCAGCACCGGCAGATACACCAGCGCGAACACCAGCAGCGGCTGCGAATCGTGCGGGTTCATCAGGGCCAGGTTGACCATGATCACCGCGCTGATGGCCAGAGAGTGGAACACCGCACCGCGGAAGCTTACACGCATGCCCATGTTGACGAACACCACGAAGATGATGGACGCGTAGAGAAAGGTGGGCACCGCCGGTGAATGGCTGCGCTTGAGCAGCTCGAACCAGGCCACGCTGGCAATGATGTCGTGGATGGGCATCAGCTGGTCTTTCAGCAGGATGCTGGCCGGGCTGTGGCGGCGAAATACCAGCCAGATGTCGATGCAGGCGACGCCCAGCAATACGGCCCGCACGCACAGCGAGGCCCAGGCCATGTCGGGGATCAGCAGGGCGTCGGCGATGACGTAGGAGAAAAACGCCAGCGCGCCAATGAGGTTCACCGCCAGCAGGAAGCGTCCGTGATAACGCCGCACATAGGTCTCGAAAGCAGGCCACTGCTCGCGGGGTATGTCTACCCGCCATTTGCCTTCGGGCAACAGGCGGCGCTTCAGGTCTTTGATCATGAAAACGGCTGGCCAACTGGGGATGGCCCGAGTGTATGCCAGCCGTCATGACGCGTCCATACTGGTTTGAATTAAAACTAAATGGTGCTCAGGCGTGTTGCTTGCGCTCAAACTGCTTCTGTTTCCCGCAGATGGGCGGGTACGCGCAAGGGCGCGGCGGTTTGCTCCTGGATGTTGGTCAGGCTGACGCCCGGCGCCAGTTCCAGCAGCTCGAAGCCCTGCTCGCCCACGCGCAACACGCCAAGATCGGTAATCACCAGGCTCACCACGCCCACACCGGTCAGCGGCAGGGTGCAGTGGGGCAGCAGCTTGGCTTCGCGGCCGCCGTCCTTGCGACGCGCACTGTGCTCCATCAGCACCACCACCTTGCCTACGCCGGCCACCAGATCCATCGCGCCGCCCATGCCTTTCACCATTTTGCCGGGAATCATCCAGTTGGCCAGATCGCCGTGCTCGCTTACTTGCATGGCGCCCAGAATGGCCAGATTGATCTTGCCGCCGCGAATCATGCCGAAGGAGTCGGCCGAACTGAAAATGGCCGAGCCGGGCAGGGTGGTGATGGTCTGCTTGCCGGCATTGATGAGGTCGGCGTCCACGGTCTGGTCCTCCGGAAAGGGGCCGATGCCCAGCAGGCCGTTTTCAGATTGCAGCCAGACTTCCATGCCGGCCGGCACGTGGTTGGCCACCAGCGTGGGCAGGCCGATGCCCAGATTCACATAGAAACCGTCCTGCAGTTCCTGCGCGGCGCGGGCCGCCATTTCGTCACGGGTCCAGGCCATGTCATGCCTCCTTGGCGGCGCGCACGGTGCGCTGTTCGATGCGTTTTTCGGGTTGGCTGTTCACTACCAGGCGATGCACGAAGATGCCGGGGGTATGGATGGCGTCCGGGTCCAGCTCGCCGTTTTCCACGATTTCCTCCACTTCCGCCACCGTGATGCGGCCGGCCATGGCCACATTGGGGTTGAAGTTGCGCGCGGTGCGGCGGTACACCAGATTGCCGGCACGGTCCGCCTTCCAGGCTTTTACCAGCGAGATGTCCGCTGTCAGCGCTTGCTCGAGGATGTGCGGATGACCGTTGAATTCGCGCACTTCCTTGCCTTCGGCAATCACCGTGCCGTAGCCGGTGCGGGTGAAGAAGGCCGGAATGCCGCTGCCGCCAGCGCGCAGTTTTTCCGCCAGCGTGCCTTGCGGGGTAAATTCCAGCTCCAGCTCGCCGCTCAGGTACTGGCGCTCAAATTCTTTGTTCTCGCCCACATAGGACGACACCATCTTGCGGATCTGGCGGGTTTCCAGCAGTTGGCCCAGGCCGAAGCCGTCCACGCCGGCATTGTTGGAAATAGCGGTCAGATTGTTCACGCCGCTGTCGCGCAGCGCGCCGATCAGCGCTTCGGGAATGCCGCACAGGCCAAAGCCGCCCACAGCGACGGTCTGGCCGTTGGCCACGATATCCAGCAGCGCGCTGTGTGCGTCCGGGTAAAGCTTGTTCATCGGGTTTCTCCTTCGGAATCTGTCTGCCGCCGGTCCGGGCGGCTAGTGCTTGGCGACGCCAAGGGCGGCCGGCAAAACCTTATGCATACCCTGAGCCAAGGCGCCGACGCTGGCAGTTGTGAAGCGCGGCGGGAAGGCGCAAGGCCGGATCAGGGCGCGCGGGCCTTACTGCGCGGTCCAGCCCCCGTCCATCGCCCAGGCCGCGCCGCGCACTTCGTCGCCGGCCGGGCTGCAGAGGAAGACCGCCAGCGCGCCCAGTTGCTGCGGGGTGACAAACTGGCCGGACGGTTGTTTTTCCGCCAGCAGCGCCGCTTGCGCCGCTTGATGGCTGATGCCTTGTTCTTCGGCGCGTTTGACGATTTGCTGCGCTACCAGCGGCGTCAGCACCCAGCCCGGACAAATGGCGTTGCAGGTAACGCCGCTGGCCGCGGTTTCCAGCGCCACGCTCTTGGTCAAGCCCACTACGCCGTGCTTGGCCGCCACATAGGCTGACTTGCCGGCCGAGGCCACCAGTCCGTGAGTGGAGGCAATGTTGACGATGCGGCCCCAGCTGCGGGTCCGCATGCCCGGCAGCAGCAGGCGGGTGGTGTGGAATACGGCGCTGAGGTTGATGGCCAGCACTTTGTCCCATTGCTCGGGCGGGAAGCTCTCCACCGGAGACACATGCTGGATGCCGGCGTTGTTGACCAGAATGTCCACGCCGTCCTTGAGTCCTTCGGCAAACCGGCACATTTCCGCCGTGTCGTCGGGGCGCGACAGATCGGCCCCGTGGTGCCAGGCCTGCACGCCCAGGGCGCGAATTTGCGCCAGCGCGTGTTCGGCGTCGCCAAAGCCGTTGAGCACGATGTCGGCGCCGGCGCGCGCCAGCTCGGTGGCGATGCCCAGGCCGATGCCGCTGGTGGAGCCGGTCACCAGCGCGGTTTTTCCTGCAAGTGTGGTCATGGGGTCAGTCCTGTCTGGCGCCCCGGCGAGGGGCGCTGGGTGAGTCAATACCGAGGCGCGGCTTATACCAGCCCGGTGAGATAGAAGACGGCGATTACCGCAAACACGGCCAGCGTCTTGATGACGGTGACGGCAAAAATGTCGCGGTAGGCCTCGCGATGGCTCAAGCCGGTGACCGCCAGCAAGGTGATCACCGCGCCGTTGTGCGGCAAGGTGTCCATGCCGCCGCTGGCCATGGCCACAATACGGTGCAGCACTTCCAGCGGGATGCCGGCATGCTGGCAGGCGGCGATGAATTGCTCGCCCATGGCCGCCAGCGCAATGCTCATGCCGCCAGAGGCAGAGCCGGTGACGCCGGCCAGCGTACTGACGGTGACGGCGGCGTTGACCAGCGGGTTGGGAATGCTCTGCAGCGCGTGGCCGATGATCATGAAGCCCGGCAGCGCGGCGATGACAGCGCCGAAACCGTATTCGGACGCGGTGTTCATGGCCGCCAGCATGGCGCCGGCGATCGCGCCCTTGCTGCCTTCGGCAAACCTTTCCTTGATGCGCGGCCAGGCGGTCAGCCCCACAAACAGGATGCCCAGCAGCAGCGCGGCTTCCACCGACCAGATGGCGGTGACGGTGGAAATCTGCGTGGTGACCGGCTTGGTCATGCCGGCCAGCTTGAGTTCATGGCTCACGCCGTACCACTCTGGAATCAGCTTGGTGAAGGCAAAGTTGGCCACGCCGATGAGCAGCAGCGGCGCGATGGCAAGCCAGGGCGAGGGCAGGTGACTGGTGTCCACGTGCTCCGGCTCGTTGCGCAGGTCGGTGCCGTAGCCTTCGCCGCGCGCCATCAGCGTGCGCCGACGCCATTCCAGATAGCTCAAGCCGACGATGATGATGAACACCGCGCCAACAATACCCAGCGCGGGCGCGGCCCAGGCGGTGGTTTTGAAGAAGGTGGTGGGGATGATGTTCTGGATCTGCGGCGTGCCCGGCAGCGCATCCATGGTGAAGGAGAACGCGCCCAGCGCCACCGTGCCTGGAATCAGGCGCTTGGGGATGTTGCTCTGGCGGAACAGCTCGGCGGCGAAGGGATAAACCGCAAACACCACCACAAACAGCGATACGCCGCCGTAGGTCAGCAGCGCGCACACCGCCACGATCACCGCCATGGCGCGCTTCTCACCGATGAAGCGAATCACCGCCGCTACGATGGATTTGGAATAGCCGGACAATTCCACCAGCTTGCCAAACAGCGAGCCCAGCAAAAACACCGGGAAATACAGTTTGACGAAGCCCACCATCTTTTCCATGAACACCCCGCTGAACACCGGGGCCACGGCCGAGGGCTCGGTCAGCAGCACCGCGCCCAGCGCGGCCAGCGGGGCCATCAGGATGACGCTGTAGCCGCGGTAGGCGGCCAGCATCAGGAAAAACAATGCCAACAAAACCACGATGAAACTCATGGCGTATCTCCTCTATCGTTATGCGGCGCTTGGCCTTGTATCGGGCCAGACGGCACCGTGGGAGAGCATTCAGCAGAAAGCGTGCCAGTTAGAGTAATTGTTTTAATTCAATGGTTTGGCGGGTTTTGCTGGCGGCCAGGAGAGTGGCTTGTCTCTGAATGGAGACGGATTGCTGGCCGTGATGGCATCAAAGCCTTGTCTGGCTCGGGTTTGCGGTGGAAGTCTCAATTCGGAGACGAAGTCTCTGATTGGAGACTGCGGTGCCTGGAAGGGTGGCTGGCGGGCTTGCCAAGGCTTAGCGCGCGCTGATGCCCAGCGCGGCCAGCCGTTTGTACAAGGTAGCCCGGCCCATGCCGAGGCGCTGCGCCGCTGTGGGCACATGGCCGTCCGCCTCGCGCAGCGCCCGCTGGAACAGCTGGCGCTCAAAGTCCTGCAATTGCGTCTGGTAATCCAGGTTGGCCGAAGGCGCGTCTGTCGCCAGCGCTTGCGGGCCGAGCAGGGCGTCGATATCGGCCGCGCTCAAAACGCCGCCGTGACCCAGCATGCTGGCGCGTTCCAGGATGTTGCGCAGCTCGCGCACATTGCCCGGCCAGTCATAGGCGGCCAGCCGGCTCAAGGCGCTGTCGTCCAGCCGGGTGCGCTGGATATAGCCGTGGCGCTGCAACTGCTCCAGCAAGGCGGCGCTCAGCGCCGGCAAGTCCTGCTTGTGTTCGCGCAGCGGCGGCAGATGGATGGTGAGTACGTTCAGCCGGTAGTAGAGGTCGGCGCGAAAGCTGCCATTGGCGACTTTTTCCTCCAGTCGGGCGGAGGTGGCGGCGATGATGCGGATATCGGCGCGCTGCATCTTGTTGGAGCCCAGCGCTTCAAACTCCTTGTCCTGCAAGACGCGCAACAGCTTGGCCTGCAGCGCTAGCGGCAGGTCGCCGATTTCATCCAGAAACAGCGTACCGCCGTCGGCCAGCTGCAGTTTGCCCACGCGACCTTTCTTGTCCATGCCGGTATAGGCGCCGGCGCTGGCTCCAAACAATTCCGCTTCCAGTAGGGTGTCCGGAATGGCGGCCATGTTCAGGCTGACCAGAGGCTTGTCGGCGCGCGCCGAGGCCATGTGGATGGCGTGGGCCAGCACCTCCTTGCCGGTGCCGGTTTCACCCAGCAGCAGCACGGCGCCTTCCAGCGGCGCCGCGCGCTGGGCCTGACGCTTTACCTCGCTGATGGCGGCGCTATGACCGACAAAATCGTCAAAGCTGTATTTGGCCCGTCGCGCCTGAGCCAGCGATTCGCGCGTGGCGGCTAGTTCTTCCGCCAGCCGGGTGAACTTGGCTACCAGCGGCGCCAGCGACTGGATGTGGTCAAACAGCGCAAAACCTATGGCGCCCACGGTGCGTCCGCTGTCGTCCTTCAAGGGCAGGCGCGTTACCACCAACTGGTCCGAGCCGGTTTGCATGATGTCCAGCAAGGTGGGCTTGCCGCTGTTGAGCACGTCGCGCAGCAGGCTGTTGGGTATCACCTTTTCCACCGGCTGACCCAGCGCCAGCGCCGGGTCCGCATAGCCGAAACGCTCGGCGTAGCGGGCGTTGATCCAGACAATGCGCGCTTGACCATCCACGATCACCGTACCCTGATAGGTGTCGTCCATGTGCTGGAACAGGCTGCGCATGGCCAGCTGGCGGACGTGATCGTAATCGGCGAGGTTGGGCGGGGTGTGCATGCGCAGGCTTTCTGACAGTGACGCGACAGGGTAGCACGCGCTCAGGGGCGGCAGCAGCCGGCTTGAGCCGGTGCGGCGGCGGCGGGCTGGGCAAAAACGGTGATGACCGGGGCGAGGTGGCGCGGGGAGTGTAATCCGTGGCGGGATTGTTGCGCATGAAAAAGCCGCTCAATGGAGCGGCCAGGCTACTGACGAAGTTATCGGGGCATGGCGCGGAGCCCGGCAAAGCCGGGCCCTTCGACTTATTGATTGATCCCGCCGCCTTCCCGTTTCCCGGCCCCTTCACATTGACTACTGGTAGCTCAGGTCGCGAGTTTTTCCCCAGAACACGCGGTAGGAAAATGCGGTGTAGCCGATGATGCAAGGCAGTACCAGCAACGCACCCCACAGCATGATCCATAGCGCTTCCGGGTCGCTGGCCGCCTGCCAGATATCCATGCGGCCCGGGATGACTTGCGGAAATACACTGTAGGCCAAGCCCCAGAACGCCAGTAGCACCATGCCAACCGTGGCGGCGAAGGGCAGCCAGCAGTAGTTGTCCCTGCCTGCTGCCTGACGGCGCGCCAGCCGGGGCAGCAACAGCAACTGCAAGACAAACAGCGCCAGCGTGCACAAGGGCAATGGCAGCAGCAAAAACAGCTGGGGCAGGGCAAACCATTTGTCGGCGATCGCCGGGTTGGCCAGCGGCGTCACCACGGAAACCAGCAAGACGGCAAGGCCGGCGCCCGGCACGCTGCGCCGCGCCCAGCCGATGGCCTGCGCCTGCAAGGAGCCCTCGGTTTTCATGATCAGCCAGCATGCGCCAAGCAGGGCGTAGGCGGCGGACAATCCAACCCCCACCAGCAAGGCGAACAGCCAGGGCAGGGCGCCTTCGGCAAACCCTGTCAGATAGCGGCCAAGCATCACCCCCTGAGCCAGGGAGGCGAGCAGCGAACCCAGGGCGAAAACGGCATTCCACCATGGCCGGTGCGGGTCGCGGGCCTTGACGCGGAAATCGAAGGCCACGCCGCGCAGGATCAAACCCACCAGCATCAGCAGCACCGGGACATACAAGGCGCCAAACACCACGCCATGCGCCATCGGGAAGGCCACCAGCATCAGGCCCGCCCCCAGCACCAGCCAGGTTTCATTGGCATCCCAGAACGGGCCGATGCTGGCCACCATGCGGTCCTTGCCCGCATCGTCGGCCAGAGGCAGCAGCAGGCCCACTCCCAGATCAAAGCCGTCCAGCACCACGTACACCAGCATGGCCAGCCCCATCAGGCCGGCAAAGACAACGGGCAACCACCATGCGGCATTCATGCTTGCACCTCCTGTAGAGCTAACTTTTGATCGGTATGGCTGGCGGCCTTGCCGGCCAAATGGAACAACACCGAGATGTAGGCCAGCAGCAAGCCGGCGTACAAGGCCAGATAAGTCAGCAGCGAACCCGCCACCATGCCGGTGGTGGCGGCTCCGGCCGCTTGGGCGGTGGTCAGCACGCCGGTCACCAGCCAGGGCTGACGGCCGATTTCGGTGACGTACCAGCCGGCCAGCGTGGCCACCCAGCCGGCAAAGGTCATGCCCGCCAGCAAGTAAAGCAGCCGGCGATCCAGCGCTGCGGCCGGCTTGCGGCGCAGCTGCCAGGCGGCCAGCCAGGAGGCCATCAGCATCAGCACGCCAACGCCCACCATCACGCGAAAGCTCCAGAACACCTTGGCGACAGGCGGGTGCTGGGCAAATTCGTTCAGCCCGCGGATTTCTCCATCCGGATCGTGCTTGATGATCAGGCTGGCCAGGCGCGGGATGCCCAGCGCGTAATCATTGGACCGGCTATCGGCGTTGGGCAACGCAAACAGCAGCAAGGGCGCGCCGCGCTCGGTCTGCCAGACTCCTTCAATAGCGGCCAGCTTGGCCGGCTGGTGTTCCATGGTGTTGAGGCCATGGGCGTCGCCCGCCAGGATTTGCAGCGGAATCAGCAGGGCGGCGAGCCAGACGCCGGTTTTCAGGGCCGTCGTATTGCCTTCGCTGCGGTCCGCTTTCAGCAGCCTGTACGCCGACAGGCCCGCTATCAGAAACGCCACGGTCAGGCCCGAGGCCAGCAGCATGTGGGTCAGTCGGTAGGGCATGGACGGATTAAAGATCACTTGCAGCCAGTCTGTGACGTGGGCGCGTCCGTCCCGCATCGTGAAGCCGGCGGGGGTTTGCATCCAGGAGTTAAGGGCAATGATCCAGAAAGCGGACAGGGTATTGCCAAAGGCCACCAGCAAGGTGGCCAGGGTGTGCACCCGTTCCGATACCCGCGCGCGGCCAAACAGCATGATGCCGAGAAAACCCGCCTCCAGGAAAAAGGCGGTGAGGATTTCATAAGCCAGCAAGGGGCCGGCGATATTGCCCACGGTTTGCATGTAGCCCGGCCAGTTGGTGCCGAACTGGAAACTCATGGTGACCCCGCTGACGACCCCCAGCGCAAAGGACAGGGCAAATATCTTCACCCAAAAGCCGTAAGCATCCATCCATGCCTGACGACCGGTGCGCAGGTAGCGCAGCTTGAAGAACAGCAGTACCCAGGCCAAGGCAATGTTGATGCTGGGAAACAGAATGTGAAAGCTGATATTGGCGGCAAACTGGGCGCGCGCCAGCGCCAGGGCATCCAGTTCCATGATGTTTACTCCCGTTCGCTGTCGCGCCCGGTCAGCTTGCTCAGCGACTGGGTGAATTGAAGTACTTTCTGCACCTGTGAGCCGAGCCTCATCAGCCGCTGCAGGGTTTCCACATCCATGTGCTGGATGTCGGAGAACCAGGTCGTGACCAGCTCGATCAACTGGTACATCTCGCTCATACGGGCCTGGGCATGACGCTCGGCATCGCTGCCCGGTTTTTCCATCATCGCGGCGCGCAGCATGGTGAGGGTGGGTTCCACCTCGCGTTTCTTGCGCTCTTCGGCCAACGTTTTGAAGATGGCCCACACATCGTCGGGCGTGGAGAAGTATTCGCGCCGGTCGCCGGGATAATGCTGCATCTTGACCAACCGCCAAGACTCCAGCTCTTTCAATCCCATGCTGACGTTGGAGCGGGAGAAACTGAGGCTTTCGGCAATCTCATCGGCGTTGAGCGGCTTTTCAGAAACAAACAGCAGGGCATAAATCTGGCCAACGGTGCGATTGATGCCCCAACGACTGCCCATTTCACCAAAGTGGGAAACAAAGGACTGCACCAGGGGAGTAGTATTCATGACTTCCTCAATTTTCAGGAATTTCTGAAAGTTTGATATGAATCATACTTTCTCCACTTTGCGCGGGTCAATGCACAGATTGCTTGATCAGGCTGTTTGCCAAATGGTACAGGCCATGATTGCCGCATCTGGCTGATGGCGGCCGCTTGAATTGCTCTTTGTCGGGCCGACGAGGCACCAGCCCGAATGGCAGCGGGTGGTGGCATGGTGTAGCCTGACAGCCTTGCCTTCTACCGGTCTGTTCATGTCCTCCGCTACGCCTGCCCGCCCTCTATTGCAACGCATCAGTCCCTTGTTGGGGCTGCTTCCCTTCATGCGCCCTTATCGCCGTCGCGCCTGGTTGGCCCTGCTGGCGCTTACCGTGGCCGCGGCCGCCACGCTGGTACTGCCGATGGCCTTCCGGGCGCTGATCGACCAAGGTTTTTCCAGCAGCAACGCCGGCCATATCAATCGCTATTTCCTCATGCTGTTCGGCGTGGCTGTGGTGCTGGCGCTGGCCACCGCCGGGCGCTTCTATCTGGTGTCCTGGCTGGGCGAGCGAGTGACGGCCGATGTGCGCAGTGCGGTGTACCGGCACGTCATCAGCATGAGCCCGCAGTATTTTGAAACCACCCAGACCGGCGAGGTGTTGTCGCGCCTCACCACGGATACCACGCTGGTGCAAACGGTGATTGGCACCAGTCTGTCCATGGGCCTGCGCAATGTGTTGCTGATGCTGGGCGGGCTGGTGATGCTGGCCATGACCAGTCCCAGCCTGACTGGCTACATCCTGGTGACGCTCTTGCTGGTGGTGTTGCCCATTGTGCTGTTTGGCCGGCGGGTGCGCGCGCTGTCCAAGTCCAGCCAGGACCGTATTGCCGATTCCAGCGCCATGGCCGGCGAGGTGCTCAACGCTATTCCCACCGTGCAGGCTTTCAATCAGCAGGCGCAGGAAGCCAGTCGTTTTGTCGACTCGGTGGAATTGAGTTTTGCCACGGCGCTGGCGCGTATCCGGGCCCGCTCGCTGCTGACCGTGGCGGTGATCATGCTAATCTTCGGCGCCATCGTGTTTGTCCTGTGGCTGGGCGCGCAGCAGGTCCTGGCCGGGCAAATGAGCGGCGGCCTGCTGGCGCAGTTCATTCTTTATGCGGTGGTGACCGCCGGCGCCATCGGCGCGGTGGCCGAGGTGTGGGGCGATGTGCAACGCGCCGCCGGCGCCACTGAACGGCTGATGGAGTTGCTGGCCTTGTCCTCGCCGGTGATTGAGCCGTCCGAGCCGCATGGTTTGCCGAAGGCCGGCAGGCTGCGTTTGCAGCAGGTGAGTTTTGCTTATCCGTCGCGCGCGGAGCAGCCCTCGCTCAGCCATATCGATCTGGAGCTGGCGCCGGGCGAGCATGTGGCGCTGGTCGGGCCGTCCGGCGCCGGCAAGTCGACGCTGTTCCAGTTGCTGCTGCGCTTTTACGACCCGCAACAGGGGCAGATCACATTGGGCGGCATTGATATCCGCCAACTGGCGCTGGCCGATTTGCGCCAGCATATCGGCGTGGTGCTGCAGGACTCGGTGATTTTTGGCAGCAGCGCGCTGGAGAACATCCGCTACGGCAGGCCGGACGCGACTGACGAGGAAGTCTACGCCGCCGCGCGTGCTGCCGCGGCGGACGATTTCATTCTGGCCTTGCCGCAAGGCTATGCCACCTATCTGGGCGAGCGCGGCGTACGTCTATCCGGCGGCCAGCGCCAGCGCATCGCCATTGCCCGCGCCATTCTGAAAAACCCGCCTATCCTGCTGCTGGACGAAGCCACCAGCGCGCTGGACGCCGAGTCCGAACAACTGGTGCAGCAGGCGCTGGAGCGCGCCGCGCACAATCGCACCACGCTGGTGATTGCGCATCGCCTGGCAACAGTGAAAGAGGCCGATCGCATCGTGGTGCTGGAAGGCGGGCGCATTGTGGCGCAAGGGCGGCACGAACAATTGCTGCACGATTCGCCGCTGTACGCCCGACTGGCCGCCTTGCAGTTTGCCGCCGGCTCAGCCTTGCAGTAAAAGGCCGCGCTGACGGAACTGCTGGTGTTCCTGTGCGGGCACCAGCGAGCCGCCGGTGGTCCAGATCAGGTGATGGCTGTTGGGCAGATGTTGTTGCAGACTGTGGGCCGCCAGATAGGCCTGGCCCTCGGTGCTGCCGCACAACCAGGCAGGTCCGGCCACGGCTGCCGCAGCCGAAGGCTCCAGCGCCATGCCGCAGCGTTGCTCTACCTGCAGGCGCTGACGGAACAGCGCATCGTCGGTCACGGTAAAAATACCGCTGAGCTGGCCGCGCATCAGCGGGGCCACCAAGGGCGAGGCCTGGCCGACAGCCAGACCATCCGCCTCGGTGCGGTTGTCCAAGCCGATATCGTAGACCGAAAGCGGCTCGTCGCTGCCGCTGGCCAGCTGCACTAGCATGCAAGGGGAGGCCACCGGCTCGGCAAAGAAGCAATGTGCATGAGGGCCAAACAGCTGCTTCAGGCCGTGACAGATACCGCCTGGCGCTCCTCCGACGCCGCTGGGCAGATAGACAAACAGCGGATGTCCGGCATCCACTTTGATAGCGCTGGCAGCCAGTTGCGCGGCCAGCGGCCGGGCGGCGGCGGCATAGCCCAGAAACAGCGGCAACGAGTGTTCGTCGTCAACAAAATAGCTGGCCGCATCCGCTTGCGCCGCCAGCCTGCCCGCGGCTACGGCAGCTGCGTAATCTCCCTCGTGTTCCACCACGCAAACGCCGCGTTGGCGCAGCCTGTCCTTCTTCCATGCCTTGGCGTCCACCGACATGTGCACCACCGCCTGAAAGCCCAGCGCCGCGGCCATGATGCCGATGCTCAGGCCCAGATTGCCGGTGCTGCCCACCAGCACCCGATGTCTGGCAAACAGGGCGCGGGCGGCGGGGTTGGCCAGCAAGCGGCGATCATCCTGCGGCTGCAGCAAACCATGCTGCAGAGCCAGCGCTTCGGCATGAGCCAGCACTTCGTGAAATCCGCCGCGCGCCTTGATTGAGCCGGCCACCGGCAGCGCATGGTCGCACTTGAGCAGGGTGCGGCCTGCCGCGGCATCCAGTCCCAAAGCCGAGTGCAGGGCGTCGGCTTCAAGCAGCGGCGATTCTATCTGTCCCTGCTGCGTCGCCAGCTCGGCAAACAAGTCAGCCAGCAGGCCGGCGCAGCCTTGCAGGCGCATTTCGGCCTCGGCGACTGCCTGCGGCGTGGGGGCGGTAGCGGGCAGCGGGCTGCCCAGTTCCGGGTTCAGCCACAACTGAGGCTGGCGTGCTTGTAGTACGGCTAATAGGGCGGGCGGTAGAAGCGAAGACATGGGGCTAACTCCGAAGATGACAATATGCAGGCATTTTAGGGCTGCATTCCTGAGCGTAAAAAGCGATACTTGCTACTGCTTTCATTAGCCAGGCTTATGCAAAAATGTTGGATACCCCCATCCTGGCCAGTCTGCGTTGCTTCAATGCAGCGGCCCGTTTGCTCAGTTTTACCGCCGCCGCCGCCGAGTTGCACCTCACCCAGAGCGCGGTCAGCCAGCAGATACGGCAGTTGGAGCAGCGTCTCGGTTATGCGCTGTTTCTGCGCCAGCACCGTCGCCTGCAGCTTACCGTGCAAGGCGAGCGACTGTATCGCTGCGTGAGCGCAGCCTTGCAGGATATTGAAAGCACCTTGCGGCAACTGGCGGCCGAAGAGCAGGTATTGCAGATAAGCTGCGCGCCGTCCTTTGCGCTGGACTGGCTGATGCCCAGACTGGCGGATTTCCAGCGCCGCTACCCGGCGCTGGCGGTCCGGCTCCGGGCCGAGTTTCACCGCATGCGGCGGCAGGACATGCTGGCGGCAGGTGTGGACATCAGCATCCGTTACGACCCGGACGACGATGCCGAACTGCCTGGTGTGCCTGTGCTGGAAGAATACTTGTTGCCCGTGGCCAGTCCTGACTTTCTGGCGGCGCATCCCGCGCGCGACGCACATGCCAGTCTGACCCGCCTGCATGACACCGCCGCCTGGGACGGCGCGCCGGCTTTTGCCGAGTGGCGGCGCTGGGAGGAGCTTGCGCCGCCGGATTGCCAGTTTCAGGTTGCTGCCTGGCAGGAGGTGGAATGCAACCTGGCCAGTCTGGCGCAGGCTGCGGCGCTGAATCATCAGGGTGTGGCCATGGCGCGTAGCGCTCAGGTGCTGGATTTGCTGGAGTCCGGCCGTTTGCAGCGGGTATTTCCTGCCGTGGTGGCCGCGCCTGCCCGTTACGTGCTGCGCAGCCCGCGACCAGAAGACAAGCGGGTACAGTTGTTTTGCCAGTGGTTGCAGCAGGAGTGCCAGCTGTTCGCGCAGCAGCGCTTGGCGGTGCTGGGTTGCCGATAACGGTTTGGGGCCGGTGAGTTTTTGGCCTTGTCGCGCATTGGCCTGCATGCCATTTTGGAGCGCAACGCTGCGTATCGTCTGGCTGGCCCGGGCCAGCCGCTCTCTTGTTGCAAGCTGTCATCAGCCCTGCCTGCAAGCCATGGCTCAAACAGGGCAGGTGAATACCGCCACCCTGTTCGCGCCCCCCCCTCAAGCGGCGATTTTGTCTTGCCCCCGGCGGCTTTTGCGCCCGCTGCATCCCCCTCATGCTGCGAGCGCAGGCCCTTCGGCCAACCATCCTGTGACGGCGCTGAGTGTCTGTCCCGTTTTCCGGCATGCTCCTTGCCGGATACATCAGCAATTCCGGATGTAAGCATCCGGACTTTGCCATTTATTCCGTAATCAGCTTTTTCTTATATTGATCCCCAAGTCAATTGCAACGCGGCCATTGCAGCCGCTGGATGAAAGGGATCGCCCATGTCGAACACTCTTCCCTGCCTGTTCGTGGATTTACCCACCATTGCCGGCAATGCCTCTGCGATGGTGGATCTGTGCCAGTCTTCTCATATCAATCCGGTGGGCATCATCAAGCTGGCCTGCGGATCGCGCGATGTCGCGTCGGCGATGCTGGAGGGCGGCATCAAAACCATTGGCGACTCGCGCATAGACAACCTGGAAAAGATTGCCGATCTGCCGGTAGAGAAAATGCTGCTGCGCATCCCCCAGATCAGCCGGGCGCTGGACACGGTGAAATACGCCGACATCTCCCTCAATTCCGAAGAACACACGCTGCGCGCCTTGTCGGCTGCTGCGGTGGCGTTGAACAGAACGCACCGGGTGATCGTGATGCACGATCTGGGCGATCTGCGCGAAGGCTGCATCAATGCCGACGATACCGTGGCGCTGGCGCGGCTTGCCGCCAGCCTGCCAGGGCTGGCGCTGGAGGGCGTCGGGGCCAATCTGGCGTGCTATGGCGGGGTTGAACCCACAACGGAAAACCAGCAACAGCTGGTGGACATTGCCCATCGCATCGAAGCCGAACTTGGCATCGGCTTGCATACGGTGTCCGGCGCCAGCTCGGCGGCGCTGCCGCTGCTGTTGCGCCATGGCGTGCCCGTCGGCATCAATCAGCTGCGGCTGGGCGCTTCCCTGATTCTGGGTATCGGGCTGAATGATGAGCCGATTCCCGGCACCAGCCAGGATGCGGTGCGGCTGGCGGTGGAAATCGTGGAGCTGAAGGAAAAACCATCGGTGCCGACGGGCTCCACCGCGCTGGACGCATTCGGGAACAAGCCCGTTTTCGAAGACTTCGGCATACGTCAGCGCGCGATCTGCGCGATCGGCAAGCAGGACATCGATTTTGCCGAGCTGCAAGCCGTGGACCCCGGCGTGCGCATCATCGGCGGCAGCAGCGACCACCTCATTCTCGACGTCAGCGAATCGGCCCTGAACTACCAGGTTGGCGACGCCGTGTACTTCACCCTGAGTTACGGCGGCACCCTGCAGTGCATGACTTCGGATTACGTCCGCAAGGAATACGTGCACTGAGCGCCCGAACGCTCGCTTTCCCGTCTTTTTATCGTCTCCGAGGGGGAACCCCATCATGACCGACGCTACACAAAACGCGCCCATGCCCACGCCAAAGCTGAAGCTGAGCGCACTCACCGCACTGGTGATCAGCGCGCTGATCGCCGCGGGCATTTTCTCATTGCCGCAAAACATGGCCGCCCATGCCGGGGCAGGCGCCATCATCATCGGCTGGATCATCACTTTCTTCGGCATGCTGACGCTGGCCTTCGTCTTCCAGACTTTGGCCTTGCGCAAGCCGGAGGTGGAGGGCGGGGTTTACGGCTATGCCCGGGCCGGCTTTGGCCCCTATATGGGCTTCAACTCCGCCTGGGGCTACTGGATTTCGGCCTGGATAGGCAATGTGTCGTATTACGTGGTGATCTTTTCCGCGCTGGGCTCGTTCCAGGGCCTGCAATTCTTCGGTGACGGCAATACGCTGCCGGCGATCCTTTGCGCGTCGCTGTTGCTGTGGGGCTATCACGCGTTGATCTGTCGCGGGGTGCAAGGCGCGGCCTTCATCAACACCGTAACCACGGTGGCCAAGATGATTCCGCTGGCAATGTTCCTGGTGCTGGCGGCCATGGCTTTCCGCATCGATACCTTCCGGACCGATTTCTGGGGTCGTCCCGAGCTGGGCTCGCTGGTAGACCAGGTCAAGAGCACCATGCTGGTAACCACTTGGGTGTTCATCGGTATTGAAGGCGCCTCGGTGTTTTCCAGCCGCGCGGAGAAAATGTCCGATGTGGGCAAGGCCACTATGACCGGCTTCGCGCTTTCCATCCTGATGTTTGTTGCCGTCACGCTGCTCTCGCTGGGCATCCTGCCCCAAGCGGAACTGGCTGCCTTGAAGAACCCGTCCACCGCAGGCGTGCTCAAGGCCGCCATCGGCGAATGGGGCGCCACCCTGATGAATGCCGGCCTGATCATTTCCGTGGGCGGGGCCTTGCTGGCCTGGACCTTGCTGGCGGCCGAGGTGCCTTATCTGGCAGGCAAGGACGGCACCATGCCGGCCTTCCTCGGCAAGCTCAACGCCAATGGCGCGCCGGCCAATTCGCTGTGGCTGACCAACGGCCTGGTACAGCTTTTCCTGGTCATCACCTATTTCAACAATGCCGGTTATCTGACCTTGCTGCTGCTGGCTACGTCGATGATCCTGATCCCGTACCTGCTGTGCGCCTTGTATGCCCTGCTGATCGCTTCTCGCCGGGACGGTTACCAGGCTGGCGAGGCTGCGGTGGGCAAGGACAAGCTGATTGCCGTGATTGCTTCGCTGTATGGGATGTGGCTGCTGTACGCCGCCGGCCCCAAATACCTGTTCCTTTCCATGATTCTTTACGCGCCGGGCCTGCTGTTCTACGTCAAAGCGCGGCTGGAGCAGAAACAGCAGGTGTTCAGCGTGCGCGAGCGCTGGCTGGTCTTCGCGGTGGTCGCCGCTGGGCTGTACGCTATCTACGATCTTGCTTTCGGCACACTGACGCTCTGATTACCGTGGACTTGGGCGCACTGGCCACCCTCCCGTTAAGGGAGGGTTTTTTGATGCGCGTCACTAGCCGCCGCGCGCAGACAAATATTATGAAATACTGATTTTCAGGAGATTGATGTGAGACTGGACAATTTCGACATCCGTCTGCTCCGGGTATTTGTCGCGGTGGTGGAAAACGGTGGCTTCTCGGCGGCGCAAAGCCGCTTGGGCATGGGGCAATCGGCGATCAGCGGCAAAATGGGCGACCTCGAGGACAGGCTGGGAATGCGCTTGTGCGAACGGGGCCGCAAAGGCTTCTCGCTGACGGAAGAGGGGCGGCAGGTTTACGACACCACGCTGAAGCTGCTGGGACATATCGCGGTTTTCGAGGAAGAGGCCGCAAGCATTGGCCACGCCACGGTAGGCCATATCCGCATGGGCATCATCGACACGGTCGCCACCAACCCCGAATGCTGCCTGCAGGAGGGCTTGCGCCAGTTCAGCCTGCGTTACCCCAAGGTTTCCATCAATCTGGCGATCATGGAAACCACCGAGATAGAAGCGGCGTTATTGCAGGGCCGGCTGGATGTGGGCATCTGTTCGTCCGAGCTGGAGATGGACGGCCTCAGTTATCGACGCTTGTTTGGTGAGCGGCAACGTTTGTACGCGGCGCCGGATCATCCTGTGTTTGCGCTGTCCGGCGCGCCGGCGGATTTTTCAGATTTGCTGGATTTCCAGATCATCGGTCGCGGCAAGGCCTATGGCGTCACGCCGCTGGATGGCGTGCACGGGCTGAGAACGCGCGCCGACTCCGCCCACATGGAAGGCACGGTGTTTCTGATATTGTCCGGCGAATATATCGGCTACCTGCCAGAGCATTACGCCCGGGTCTGGGTTGAGCAAGGCCGCTTGCGCGTGCTGGAGAACCCGGCATTCGACTATCTGAACGACTTTTCGCTGACACTGCCGCGCTACGGCCATTGCTCGGTGGCGTGCAGCCGGATGCTGGACGAACTGCTCGCCGCGCACGGGCTGAAGAAACCATTGCGCCCTTCCTCTCGCAAACGGCTGACGGAGCTGAACGGCGAGGGCTGAGTAGCGGTGTTGAATGAGTTGCGCCAGGGCGGGAGGAGGCTGCTTCATTGCCCGATTTGCCTCACATGAAATCGGCGTCATTGCGTCGTCTCCCATACAACAAAAGCCCATGCCTTCATGCATGGGCTTTGGCTTCTGAGGTGGGGACCTGTTACTTGGCCGCAATACTGCGCATTGCCTGGTCGACCGCATTGATCAGCAGGCCGTCCGGGTCTTTCTTGCACATGTTTCCGGGATGAGTACCTGAACGAACACTGGTTCACCAGCCTGCGCCATGCCCAGATCATCATCGAAGCCTGGCGTAGGGAATACAACAACTGACCTCCTCCCACTCAGTTATCAATAGGCATGAAAATTCTTTTCACGACAATGGCTTATGGTGTGTGGGGCAAGCAATGCCATAGAAAATACCATTATCGGGGTAGTCAATCTGTCAGGTGCTCACAGTGGCATCGTAACTACTAGAAATCTGCCACCGATCGGGCCTCGTAGGCCCTGAGTTCGGATAGCGGCACATGCAGCTCGGGCCGCTTGGCAAAGGCGTCGAGCAGGTAGTCCACTGTCACCCGTACACGCGGTGCCACCAGGGCACGGTGGGGGTACTGCAGCGTCATCTCGAATTGGCCAGGATGGTGCGAGCGCAACAACAGCAGCCGCAACGCCCCGCTTTGCAAATGTTTCCAGGCATGGTGGACACCGATTTCCGCCACGCCGACGCCAGCGACCGCCATCTTGGTCAGGGTTTCCGGAGAAGACATTGTTATTAAAGCTGATTCGGTGTTCAGCGTGGTGATGCTCCCGTCCTCGGCGAGGAAGTTCCACGGTGAAACCCGCCCGCCGAGGAAGCGCCGTGTCAACAGCCGGTGTCGGAGCAGGTCTTCTGGCTGTTTCGGAATGCCGTGGGCTTCCAGATAGACCGGCGAGGCCACCAATACCATTCGGAACTTGCACACGGTCCGGGACACTAGCGAGGAGTCGGCGATGCGTCCGCCGCGCAAGGCAATGTCGTAGCCATCATGGATCAGGTCGACCACCCGGTCATCAAAATCGACCTCGACCGCTAGGCCGGGGTAGGTGTTAAGCAAGCCCGGCAATATCGGGGCAAGTTGCTCGCGGCCAAAACCGGCGCTGGTGGAGATGCGCACCCGCCCGGAAGGGGCTGCTCGTTGGGAAACGACCGTATCGGTCGCCAAGTCCAGCGCCTCCAGCGCCACTCGGGCCTGTCGCAGGAAGGCATCGCCTTCCTCTGTCAGCTTGAGACTGCGGGTGGTGCGATTCATCAGCCGCACTCCCAGTGCTTTTTCCAGCCCCGCAACGTTCTTGCTGACCGCAGCCGAGGAGATGCCGAGCGCTCGTGCGCCCGCAGCAAAACTGCCCGCATCGGCCGCTTGGACAAAGGACAGGATGGCGCGCACGCGCTGTGACGAATCCATGGTCCGTATTCCCCTTCTCCGGGCTGTTGCTTGGATTGATAACTTCAAGTTGGTAAATCCTAAACCCAATAGCCAATTCTCTTCAAGGATCAAGCTGTTCAGAATTCACCCATCGCAAGTCCACAGTCTTGTTGTAAAGCCAGGCTGAACCCTCAACCGAACCGGACAAACCATGAAAACTCTGCTGATAGTCTCTCATCCCTACCCCGAACAGTCCCACGTCATCCAGGTTCTGCAGCAAACCGCCGCGGCGCTGCCGAATGTGGCGGTGCGCAACCTCGAAACCCTGTACGGGCACGACACCACGGCCTTCGATGTCGCTGCCGAACAGCGTGCCCATGAGGGCGTGGACCGGGTCGTGTACCTGTTTCCCATCCACTGGTTCAACCTGACGCCGATGCTCAAGGCCTATCTCAACCAGGTCTGGAGCTATGGCTGGGCCTTTGGCCCGGAAGGCAAGGCGCTGCAGGGTAAGCAGATGCAGGTGGTGGTGTCGGCTGGAGCCACGGCGCATACCTACTCGGCTGCCGGCCTGATCCAGAGCAGCGTGCAAGAGGTACTGACGCCGATGAAGGCCAGCGCCTTGTATGTGGGCATGTCGTATGCCGAGCCACTGGCCTTCTATGAAGCCATGGGCGCCAGCGGCGACAAGCTGGCCCGCTTCCAGCAGGCGTTGCAGGACTGCCTGACTACGCCCGTGGATCAGGCGGTGCCCGCTTGAGCCTGCAACTTGCCATCGTACATTCTTTGTCCAACTGACCGGAGTAAACCTCATGAAACTGCTTTGTCTCGATGTTCCTCGCCCCGACGCCACCCTGGAGCAATACGCCCCCCACATGCTTGATGAAGTGCGCCATGGCTGGGACCTGTACAAGTCCGGCTTCATCCGCGATATCTATTTCCGCCAGGACCGACCCGGCGTGGTCATCATGGCCGAGGCCGATTCAGTAGAGGCCGCACGCGCCGCGCTGATGACGTTTCCGCTGGCCAAGGCCGATCTGATCGGCTGGGACATCATTCCCTTGGGGCCGATGGCCAACTGGGAACTGTTGTTCGCCAAGGCCTGATCGACGGTACAGGGAGACTGCTATGGGCCGTCGAAAAGCCCATCTGACTTAAGCAAACAGGAGTACACAACCATGCAAGGCAAAGTTGTCATCATTACCGGCGCCTCTTCAGGAATAGGCGCAGCAAGTGCAAAGCTGTTGGCGGCCAAGGGGGCCAAGGTGGTTCTTGGCGCACGGCGCGAAGACAAACTAAAGAAGCTTGCCGACGAAATTTCGGCGGCAGGTGGCGAAGCGATCTACCAGACACTGGATGTCACCCAGCAGGCCGATAACGATGCCATCGTCAAACTGGCCAAGGACACCTATGGCAAAGTCGACGTTATCTTCCTTAATGCTGGCATCATGCCCAGCGCGCCGTTATCAGCCATGAAGACCGACGATTGGCACGAGATGGTCGACATTAACGTAAAGGGCGTGCTCAACGGTGTGGCGGCGATTCTGCCGACATTCACCACCCAGAAGTCCGGCCAGGTAATTGCCACCTCATCCGTGGCGGGGCTCAAAGCCTACCCTGGTGCCGCAGTCTATGGCGGCACGAAGTGGTTCGTCCGTGAGTTAATGGAAGTTCTGCGCATCGAGTCAGCGATGGAGAAAACGAACATTCGCACAGCGACCATCTACCCTGCGGCGATCAACACCGAGTTGCTGAACACAATCAGCGACCCGACCACCTCGGCGGGCATGCAGGCGCTGTATGAAGCACACGGCATCTCTCCAGATCGCATCGCCAGCATCGTTGCCTTCGCCATTGAGCAACCTGCCGACACCAATGTTACAGAGTTCACCGTCGGACCTACGACGCAACCCTGGTAATTAGTTTTCAGGGCCCTCACGATCTCACGATCTTTAAGAGGTCGGTCTGCATGGTTGCTGGTGACCGCCACAAGCCGATACCATGAACGTTGTCGAGTCACTCACATGGTATTTGGCTCAGACAATAGAAGCACCCGGGAAGTACCATAAAAAATGCCATTGATAATGCAAGCGCAATTATCAATGGCATTGTTTTAGCTTTTAAAAATCAAATACTTATAATTTGATCTCACTCCCACTCAATTGTTGCCGGCGGTTTGCCCGACACATCGTAAACCACGCGGTTGATGCCGCGCACTTCGTTGATGATGCGATTGGATACCTTGCCAAGCAGGGAGTAGGGCAGTTCGGCCCAGTGGGCAGTCATGAAGTCGCTGGTGACCACGGCGCGCAGCGCGACGACGTAGTCGTAAGTGCGGCCGTCTCCCATCACGCCAACGGACTTCACCGGCAGGAATACCGCAAAGGCCTGGCTGGTGAGGTCATACCAGTTCTTGCCGGTTTTCTCGTCCACGGTGGCGCGCAATTCTTCGATGAAGATGGCGTCGGCGCGGCGCAGCAGATCGGCGTATTCCATTTTCACTTCGCCGAGTATGCGCACGCCCAAGCCCGGGCCCGGGAACGGGTGGCGGTACACCATGTCGTGCGGCAAGCCCAGCGCCACGCCCAGTTGGCGCACTTCATCCTTGAACAGCTCACGCAGCGGTTCCAGCAGCTTGAGGTTCATGTCTTCCGGCAGGCCGCCCACATTGTGGTGGCTCTTGATGGTGTGGGCTTTTTTGGTTTTGGCGCCGGCGGATTCGATCACGTCCGGGTAGATGGTGCCCTGCGCCAGCCATTTGGCGTTGGTGAGCTTGCCGGATTCAGCCTGGAACACTTCCACAAATTCGCCGCCGATGATCTTGCGTTTCTTTTCCGGATCGGTTTCGCCGGCCAGCTTGCCCATGAACTGTTCGGTGGCGTCGACGTGGATGACTTTGACGCCCAGGTTCTTGGCGAACATTTCCATCACCATCTTGCCTTCGTTCAGGCGCAAGAGGCCGTGGTCGACGAATACGCAGGTGAGTTGCGGGCCGATGGCGCGGTGGATCAGCGCGGCCGCAACGGAGGAGTCCACGCCGCCGGACAGGCCGAGGATGACTTCTTCATCGCCCACTTGCTCGCGGATTTTCTTTACCGCTTCATCGATGTAGTTGGGCATGGTCCAGCTTGGCTTGCAGCCTGCAATGTGCAGGACGAAGCGGTGGATCATTTCGGTGCCGCGCTTGGTGTGGGTGACTTCCGGGTGGAACTGCACACCATAGAAACCGCGGCTTTCGTCGGCCATGGCGGCAAACGGGCAGGAGGCGGTTTCGGCAATCATCTGGAAGCCGGCCGGCAAGGCGGTAACCTTGTCACCGTGGCTCATCCATACGTCGAGGAAGCCGTTGCCGGCGTCGTCGATGTGGTCCTGCAGGCCTTCCAGCAGCTTGGAGTGGTGGCGGGCCTGGATTTTGGCATAGCCGAATTCGCGCTTGTCGCCGCTTTCCACTTTGCCGCCCAGGGCTTGCGCCATGAACTGCATGCCGTAACAGATGCCCAGTACCGGTACGCCCAGTTCAAACAGCTTGGGGTCGGCCTGGTAGTCGGATTCGTACACCGAGTTGGGGCCGCCGGACAGGATGATGGCCTTGGGGCCGAAAGCCTTGATCTCGTCGAGCGTCATGTCGAAAGAATGAAGCTCACAGTAAACGTGAGCTTCGCGTACGCGGCGGGCGATCAGTTGGGTGACTTGCGAGCCGAAGTCGAGAATGAGGATCTTGTCCATGACTATCCTTGATAAGGTCCAGTGGCCATGCCGGCCGATGTTGAATCCATTGTGATGCGTTGGCCGAAGCTCAGGGTTGTTTTTCCTGGTCTTGCGGCAGTGAACGCCAGCGCACGCTGCGTTCGGGAATCTGGTCGCTGCGGGCGATCAGCATCAACAGGCCGATCAGCACCATGCCCAGCGACATCACGTGGCTCAGTCGCAGGACGAAGTTGTCGTAAAGATAGACGGCGGCGCCGGCGTAAACCAGCATCGGGCTGGTAACGAGAGTGGATTTGTTGAAGCCGTCGACAATCAGCAGGAGGACGCCGCTGACAGCAAGCAGCAGGGATAGCAGCGTGGTGGTGTTGGGGAGCAGGGCGGTGCTTTTGAGAAACCAGACGGAGCCAAGGCAGATCAGGGCGACGGGGAGGGCGGCGCTCTTCTTCATGCGGCCCCCCGCTGGTTTTTCATGAAGCGCTGTTTTTCGCGCTGCCATTCGCGGTCTTTTTCGGTGTCGCGCTTGTCGTGCAGTTTTTTGCCCTTGGCCAGACCCACCGTCGCCTTGATGCGGCCCTTGGTGTAGTGCAGGTCCAGCGCCATCATGGTGTAGCCTGCGCGTTCCACCTTGCCGATGTAGCGGTTGATTTCCGCTTGCGACATCAGCAGCTTGCGCGGGCGGACCGGGTCCGGCTTGACGTGGGTGGAGGCGGACTGCAAGGCGGTGATGTGGCAGCCGATCAGCCAGAAGGCGCCGTTTTTCCAGTCCACATAGCTTTCCTTGAGCTGGATGCGTCCGGCGCGGATCGACTTCACTTCCCATCCTTCCAGCACAAGCCCGGCCTCGAGTTCTTCCTCGATGAAGTAGTCATGGAAGGCTTTGCGGTTCTGGATGATGCTCATGCGCCTGTGTTTCCGTGGTGGGGGCTTTGCGGGTAATCGGCGATTTTAACAGATTTGCCGCTCGGCCAAAACTCCCTCTGATTCAGCGGCTTGCGCGGCGGCTCGGACAGCCTGTTCCGCATTTGTTAGAATTCCGCTTTCGTCACAGCTTACGGGCCTTTCGGCCAACTCATTCATGCAGGTTGTAGAGAAAAACGTTCTGGTGGCCCACACTCCGGCGCAGATGTACGCCCTGGTGGACGAGGTCGAGCACTATCCGCGCTTTTTGCCCTGGTGCGCCAAGGCGGAAGTGCATTCGGCGGATGATGGCGAGCAGGTGGCCAGCCTGCATATCGACTATCTGAAGATTCGCCAGCATTTCACCACCAAAAACCAGCGGGTGGACGGGCAGTCCATCCTGATGGAGCTGGTGGACGGCCCCTTCCGTCATTTGCAGGGGCTGTGGCGTTTCACTCCTTTGGGCGAAATCGGCTGCAAGGTGGAGTTCCGTCTGCAGTATGAGTTTTCCAGCGCGATTCTGGAGAAGGTGATCGGTCCGGTGTTCAGCCACATTTCCCGCACGCTGGTGGATGCTTTCATCAAGCGTGCTGACGAGGTCTATGGCGATGACTGAGCGTATCGAGGTGGAAGTGGTGTACGCGCTGGCCGACTGTCAGCACTTGGCCGCGCTGACGGTGGATGCCGGCTGTAGCGCCATGCAGGCGGTTCGGGAGTCGGGTTTGCTGACGAGCTTTCCCGATCTTGAGGCCGCGCCGCTCAAGTTGGGCGTGTTCGGCAAGGTGGTGAAGGCCGAGCACGCGCTGCGCGCAGGAGACCGGGTGGAAATCTATCGCGCCTTGCTGGCGGACCCCAAAGCTGTGCGCCGCCAGCGGGCCGAGGCGGGCAAGAAGATGAAGAAAGGCGGCGGGGCCGCATGAGAAAGCCGGCCAGCAAGGCTGGTTGTTGCTTTCAAGCTGTCCAGTGAGAAAGCGAGGCTTTCTTGCTGAGCATGGGCGGATTGCGGGTAAGCGGAAAGGCGGCGGAATCAATCAGTGATATCGACAGGCCCGTCTGACCCCGGCCACGCACCATCTCGCTCACCCAATGATTTTGTCAGCAATAAAAAACCGGGTCATGGCCCGGTTTTTTTGTTGGCGAGCGTCGGTGAATCAGGCGATGCGGTCCGCTTCGGCCGATACAACCCGGTTCTTGCCGCTGATCTTGGCCTGATACATGGCTTGGTCGGCGCGTTCGATCACATCGATATCCTGCTCGCCCAGATGCCAGCGGGCGACGCCGGCACTGAAGGTGATCACCAGCCGGTCGTTGTTGGCCATGAAGAAGGTTTTGGTCAGCTCGCGCTGCAGGCGTTGAACCGTGTCCATTGCTTCGTGCAGCGGGGTGTCGGGCAGTAGCAGCACAAATTCTTCGCCGCCAAAGCGGGCGACGATGTCGGCGGGGCGCAGATTGTGCTTGATCACGTCCACCAGATATTTCAGTGCGTCGTCGCCGGTCAGGTGACCGTAGCGGTCGTTGAGCTGCTTGAAGTTGTCCACGTCGATCAGCGCCACGCTCAGGTCGTTGCCGGTGCGTTCGGCGCGACTGATTTCGCGCTGGAAGTTCTCGGCCAGGCCGCGGCGGTTGTAGGCGCCGGTAAGCTGGTCTTCTTTCACTTTCGCGCTGGCGGCTTCCAGCGCCATTTCCAGCTCGCTGATGCGCTGCTCGGCGGCTTCCACCTGTTCCCGCGCGGCCAGGAGCTCGTCGCGGGAGCGGGTAAGGTCCAGCTGCATGATCGAGGTGTCTTCCATCAGCAGGCCAATGATGCCGCTGATTTCTTCCACGTTTTGCGTGGATTTCAGTTGTTCGCCGTGACGCTGGATTTTGCTGTGGAAGTCGTCCGTGGTGTCTGTCATCAACGCCAGGCGGGAGATGAAGCGGTCCAGCAGGGTGCGCAGCGAACTGGTGGCTTCGTCCAGCGAGCTCTTCAGCATGCCTTGCTTGCGAATGACTTCCTTGAGACTGGTTTCCAGCTGGTAGACGTGCTGCATGGACAAAGGCTCGTGCGACAGCACTTCCTGCAGGCTGTGCACCTGGCCCACAAGGTAGTCGTCGGAGCGGTTGAGCTCGGCCACATTGTCCAGCAACAGGCGCAGCAGGCTGGTGAGGCCCGTGACCAGGCGACCTTCTTGCTGGGTTTGCAGCTCCAGCTTGATCATGAAGTTGCGCAGCTTGGGCATGAACACCGACAGGCTGCTTTCACTGCTGATGGTTTCCAGCTCGCGAATCAGGGATTCGAGATCGTCCACCATGTCCGGCAGGCTGGCGAGGCGCGGCTCAAGGCCGTGCTTGAGGGCGAACGACAAAGTGCGTTGCCACAGATCCCAGCTGTCGTTCTGGTCCTGCTGCTGGCGCGGGCTTTCTGCGGCCGGAGCGGCGGCGGCTTCGGCCAACGGGGTCGGCGCAGCTTCGTCCACCAGCGGGATGGCGTCGGCGTCGCGCTGATTGGCCGGGGCCGACCAGTTGCGCACCAGCGCATCCAGTTTGATGTTGAGTTCTTCCGGCTGGTTGCCGTAGTTGATCAGCACGCGTTCCAGCGCGGCTTGCTTGAAGTGCTGCGGCAGGTCGGGCTGGCGCAGGTCCCAGCAACGGATGAGATTCTGGATCAGGCTGCCCCAGGGCTGGGACAGCTGTTGTTCATTGAGGGCGTGGCGCAGGAAGTCGATGACAAGCTGCGGGATTTGTTCCCAGCGGGATTCATCGGACGCCTGTTTGAGGCGCAGCAGGGACGTACGGGCCTGAACGGTGCTGGCCGGCAGGGTTTCCATGGCGCGCAGCATTTGCTGGCCAAGCTTGTTGTCCCGCTCGACCGGGGTTTGCGTGAGCTCGTGATAGACGCGCTCGAAATTTTCCGGCGTTGGAAGCAGCTTGCGAAGCGTGAGCTGCTTCAGGGTTTCCCGCGCTACTTCGATAGGATTCTGTGTTGTCATTGACCAAACCCTGGAAGTTTTGTAGCCAGCCATAATTGTTTTTAGTGTAGGTGGACGAAGAGGCGGCCGGCTATATCAATGACTGTTGCTGCTTGCCGGTTCCAGCAGTTGGAAAAATACCTCACCATCACGGATCATGCCAAGTTCATTGCGGGCGCGTTCTTCAATGGCGTCCGTACCTTGTTTCAGATCCTTCACTTCAGCATCCAGCGCGGCGTTGCGGGCCACCAGCTTTTGGGTGACGGCCCGCTGTTCCTGCAGTTGCTTGTCCAGCTGCCAGACCCTGAGCCAGCTCCCCTTGCCCAGCCACAGGGGCCATTGCAAGGCGAGGATCAGAGTCAACAGGGTCACGGTCAGCCAGCGCATGAATCTTACTTCAGGTGGTAGAACGCAGCGCGGCCCGGGAAGTAGGCGGCGTCGCCCAGTTCTTCTTCGATGCGCAGCAACTGGTTGTACTTGGCCATGCGGTCGGAGCGGGACAGGGAGCCGGTCTTGATCTGCATGCAGTTGGTGGCCACGGCGAGGTCGGCGATGGTGCTGTCTTCGGTTTCGCCGGAGCGGTGGCTCATTACGCTGGTGTAGCTGGAGCGCTTGGCCAGATCAACCGCCTTCAGGGTTTCGGACAGTGTGCCGATCTGGTTCACCTTCACCAGCAGCGAGTTGCAGATGCCGGTTTCGATGCCCTTGGCGAGGATCTTCGGGTTGGTGACGAAGACGTCGTCGCCCACCAACTGGATACGCTTGCCCAGACGGTCGGTCAGGATCTTCCAGCCGTCCCAGTCGTGCTCGCTCATGCCGTCTTCGATGGAGATGATCGGGTAATTGTTGACCAGGGTTTCCAGGTAGTCGGCAAACTGCTCGGAGCTCAGTTGCAGGCCTTCGGCGGTCAGGTGGTACTTGCCGTCCTTGTAGAACTCGGAGGAGGCGCAGTCCAGCGCCAGCATCACGTCCTGGCCGGCTACGTAGCCAGCGGCGTCGATGGCTTCCAGAATCAGCTTGATGGCGTCTTCGTGGCTGGCCAGGTTGGGCGCAAAGCCGCCTTCGTCGCCCACGGTGGTAGCGTAACCCTTGCTGTCGCACAGCTTTTTCAGGGTGTGGAACACTTCGGCGCCGCAGCGCAGCGCTTCGCGGAAGGTTTGCGCGCCCACTGGCATGATCATGAATTCCTGGATGTCCAGGGTGTTGTTGGCGTGCGCGCCGCCATTGATGACGTTCATCATCGGCAGCGGCAGGGCCATCGGGCCGGCGCCGCCCAGATAGCGGTACAGCGGCAGGCCGGCGTCTTCCGCGGCGGCGCGGGCCACGGCCATGGAGACGGCCAGCATGGCGTTGGCGCCCAGGCGGGACTTGGTCTCGGTGCCGTCCAGTTCGATCAGGGTCTTGTCGATGAAGGCCTGGTCGGCGGCGTCAAGGCCGATGATGGCTTCACAGATTTCGGTGTTGATGTTTTCCACGGCCTTGAGCACGCCCTTGCCGAGGTAACGGCTCTTGTCGCCGTCGCGCAGTTCCAGCGCTTCTTTTTCGCCGGTGGAGGCACCGCTCGGTACGGCGGCGCGGCCCATTACGCCGGATTCCAGCAGAACGTCGGCTTCAACAGTGGGATTGCCGCGGGAATCCAGAATTTCGCGGGCGACGACATCGATGATCGAACTCATTGTAAACCCCTTACATGCTCAACTTGGTTAACCGTGTGTCTTCGGCCAACCCTGAAGAGATTGGCCGAAGAGAAGCTTCAAACCGTTACAGCGAATGCTCGGGCCAAGCCTGTTGCTTGACCAGCGCATCCAGGTCTTTCAGGGTGGCCAGCAGTTCCTTCATGCGGCCCAGCGGCCAAGCATTGGGGCCGTCGGACATGGCCTTGGCCGGGTCCGGGTGGGTTTCCATGAAGATGCCGGCGATGCCGGCGGCAACGGCGGCGCGCGCCAGTACGGGCACGAACTCGCGCTGCCCGCCGGACGAGCTGCCCCGGCCGCCGGGCAATTGCACCGAATGGGTGGCGTCATACACAACCGGACAGCCGGTTTCGCGCATGATCATCAAGGAACGCATGTCGGATACCAGATTGTTGTAGCCGAACGATACGCCGCGTTCGCAGGACATGAAGTTGTCGTCCGGCAGGCCGGCTTCGCGCGCGGCGGCGCGGGCCTTGTCGATGACGTTTTTCATGTCGCCCGGCGCGAGGAACTGACCCTTCTTGATGTTCACCGGCTTGCCGCACTGGGCGACGGCGCGGATGAAATCGGTCTGGCGGCAGAGAAAGGCCGGCGTTTGCAGCACGTCCACTACGCTGGCCACCTGGGTGATTTCCTGCTCATTGTGCACGTCGGTCAGCACCGGCACGCCGATCTGCTTTTTCACTTCGTCCAGAATGCGCAGGCCTTCATCGATGCCAAAGCCGCGGAAGGACGAGCCGGAGGAACGGTTGGCCTTGTCGTAGCTGGATTTGTAGATGAAGTTGATGCCCAGCGCGCTGGTGATTTC
This sequence comes from uncultured Aquitalea sp., assembly GCF_945957525.1. Lineage (GTDB taxonomy): Bacteria > Pseudomonadota > Gammaproteobacteria > Burkholderiales > Chromobacteriaceae > Aquitalea. Next base: position 264,836 of record NZ_CAMFLA010000003.1, read on the forward strand.
CTTGAGCTGGCCGGCGGTGTCGAGCGCCATTTGCTGGCTTTCAATCACGCAGGGACCGGCGATCAGGAACAGGGGCTGGTTCAGGCCAACGTCGAATCCGCACAGTTTCATGCTTGTTTACCTTGCTTGTCGGCCTTGTGCTCGATCGCCGCCTTGACGTAGGCGGTAAACAGCGGATGGCCATCACGCGGGGTGGAGGTGAATTCCGGGTGGAACTGGCAGGCGAAGAACCAGCGGTGGTTTTTCAGCTCGATGGTTTCCACCAGCTTTTCGTGGCCAGCGGAGCGACCGGAAATGGTCAGGCCGGCAGCTTCCAGGCGCGGAATGTAGTAGTTGTTGACTTCGTAGCGGTGGCGATGGCGCTCGACGATGTCGGTGGAGCCGTACACGCGCGCGGCGAGCGAGCCGTCCACCAGATCGCAGTGCTGGCCGCCCAGGCGCATGGTGCCGCCGAGGTTGGAGTTTTCGTCGCGCTTTTCAACCTTGCCGTCGTGGTTCACCCACTCGTCGATCAGGGCTACGACCGGGTAGTCGGTTTCCAGGTCGAACTCGGTGGAGTTGGCGCCCGCCAGGCCGGCAACGTCGCGAGCGTATTCGATCAGCGCAATCTGCATGCCCAGGCAGATGCCGAGGTAGGGAATGTTGTTTTCGCGCGCGAAACGTACAGCCTTGATCTTGCCTTCAACGCCACGTTTGCCGAAGCCGCCAGGAACCAGGATGGCGTCCATGTCCTTGAGGGAGTCGGCGCCGTCGCGATCGATTTCTTCAGAGTCGACGTAAATGATGTTGACGCGGCTGCGGGTGTGCACGCCGGCGTGCTTCAGCGCTTCGGACAGGGATTTGTAGGATTCGGTCAGATCGACGTACTTGCCCACCATGGCGATGTTGACTTCGCTTTCCGGGTGCTCGATAGCGTCGATGATGCGATCCCAGGCCGACAGGTCCGCCTTGGGCAGATCCAGTTGCAGCTGTTCGGCGATGATGTCGTCGATGCCTTGCTCATGCAGCATCGCCGGCACCTTGTAGATGGAGTCGGAATCGTAACAGCCGATCACTGCGTTTTCTTCCACATTGCAGAAGAGGGCAATCTTGCGTTTTTCGTCTTCCGGCAGCTCGCGGTCCATGCGGCACAGCAGCACGTCCGGCTGGATGCCGATCTCGCGCAGTTCCTTCACCGAGTGCTGGGTCGGCTTGGTCTTGATTTCGCCGGCTGTGGCGATGAAGGGAACGTAGGACAGATGCACGTACAGCGTGTTCTTGCGGCCCAGGTTGGAGCGCATCTGGCGGATGGCTTCCAGGAAGGGCAGGGACTCGATGTCGCCCACGGTGCCGCCGATTTCAACGATGGCCACATCGGCTTCGCCGGCGCCTTCGCGCACTTTCAGCTTGATTTCGTCGGTGATGTGCGGGATGACCTGCACGGTGCCGCCAAGGTAGTCGCCACGGCGTTCCTTGGTGATCACGGATTCGTATACCTGGCCGGTGGTGAAGTTGTTGCTCTTCTTCATCCTGGCTTTGATGAAGCGCTCGTAGTGGCCCAGGTCGAGGTCGGTCTCCGCGCCGTCTTCAGTCACGAACACTTCGCCGTGTTGGAAAGGGCTCATGGTGCCCGGATCGACGTTGATGTAGGGGTCGAGCTTAAGCATGGTGACTTTCAGCCCGCGAGACTCAAGGATGGCGGCAATGGACGCAGCGGCAATGCCCTTACCCAGAGAGGACACCACACCGCCGGTTACGAAGATAAACTTGGTCATGAGATTACGGCTCTATGGGAATTCAGGATTTTAACCTGAAACGCGGCGGATTTGAATCGCCATCGGTGCCCAATGTTGCAACAAGGAATGCAACAGTCGGCTTGATCCAGTTCAAGTTCTACTCGCCATGTTGTGGTAAATCCGTTACAATTTGCGCCGACTGTTTCAGAAGAGATGCACCGTTCCCCGTGGGTTCGGCGCATCATGCTTGAATCTCTGGCTTAATCCATGATATAAAGCCAGCTTTTACCGGTTTTGGGAGTGTTAACATGGCGCGTGTTTGCAAAGTCACCGGCAAGCGTCCGATGACCGGGAACAACGTTTCCCACGCCAACAACAAAACGAAACGTCGTTTTCTGCCGAACCTGCAGTATCGCAAGTTCTGGGTAGAAAGCGAAAACCGCTGGGTACGTCTGCGCGTATCCAACGCAGCTCTGCGTACCATCGACAAGGTGGGTATCGACGTAGTGCTGGCAGATCTGCGCGCTCGTGGCGAGATCTGAGCGGTCAACCGATAGCGACTGATAGGTAATACCATGCGCGATAAAATCAAGCTTGAATCCACCGCCGGCACTGGCCACTTCTATACCACTACGAAGAACAAGCGCACTATGCCGGAAAAGATGGAGATCAAAAAATTTGATCCCGTCGCTCGTAAGCACGTGATCTACAAGGAAACCAAGCTCAAGTAAGCTTGCGATCCTTCAAGGTCCGGTAAAGAACCCTTCTCTGGTGCACGGAGAAGGGTTTTTTCTTGCCTGATGCTGTTGCGTGGCGACCGCAATCCAGCCCCGTTGTCGGGGCTTTTTTCATGGATTTGATCATTTTTTGATTGTGCTTGGTATAGTGGAGCCTGATTGCTCTCCGTGTCTGAGAGGGCGAGCATCTTCAGGAATACAGTATGAAGCCGATTGCCATCATCCAGCATGTTTCGCTGGATGGTCCCGAATTCTTTCTTGACTGCCTCAATGAGCAAGGCATCCCTTCGGTGGTTTTCCATGTCTACGCTGATGATCCGTTGCCGCCGGATGTCAGTGCTTTCTCGGGCATAGCCAGCTTTGGCGGGCCGATGAGCGTGAATGATGCTGATGTCCACTGGTGGATCAGTCCGGAGATTGCGCTGTTGGCCGAAGCAGTGCGCATGCGCGTACCGGTCATAGGTCACTGCCTTGGTGGGCAGTTGCTGGCCAAGGCGCTTGGCGCGGTGGTGCGCAAGACGGAAGTGCCGGAAATAGGCTGGACCGATTTGCAGGCTTGTGATCAAAACATCGCAGCCGAGTGGTTTGGCGGGCGCAGGTCAATCCGCATGTTCGAGTGGCACAGCGATACCTTCGAGATGCCGGAGGGCGCTCGCCTGCTGTTGAGCAGCGCCTGGTGCGCGCGGCAGGCCTTCGAATATGACGGCATTCATCTGGGCATGCAGTTTCACAGTGAAGTGAAAGCGCCGATGATTCGCCAGTGGCTGAAAGTGGGCTATCAGGATATCGAAGCGCATGATGTGCCCAGTGTGATGAGCGCTGCGGCCATTGATGCCTCGCTTGATGCCGGCATGCCGGCCAGCCATGCCGTGGCGCGCGATATTTACGCGCGCTGGCTGCAAGGTGTGATGTGGCGGCAAGTCGGGCAAGTGGCGCAGGCAACCGCGTGAAGCAACAAGGCCGGCAATGCCGGCCTTGTTCATTGAGAGGTTCAGCGCGAAATGGCGGCGAACTGCCGCTTGGCGAACACCATGTCTTGCCAGGCTTTTGCTTTGTCCGGCAGGGTGCGCAGCAGGTAGGCGGGGTGATAGGTGGCGATCAGCGGCGTGCCGCGATAGTCGTGCAGTTTGCCGCGTAGTTGGCCGATGGGGCGGTCTGTTTGCAGCAGTGTTTGCACGGCGAAACGGCCCAGCGCCAGAATCAGTGTGGGCTGAATGTGGGCAATCTGCTGATGCAGGTAGCCCTCGCAGGCCAGTATTTCATCCGGTGTGGGGTTGCGATTGCCGGGTGGGCGGCACTTGAGCACGTTGGCGATGTAGACATCCGTATCGCGATCCAAACCGGTGGCGGCGAGCAGGTTGTCCAATAGTTGCCCGGCCTTGCCTACGAAAGGCTGTCCTTGTCTGTCCTCATGTTCGCCTGGCGCTTCACCAATCAATAGCCAGCGCGCCTTGGGGTTGCCGCGACCAAATACTGTCTGGGTGCGGGTTTTGCATAGCCCGCACTTCTCGCAAGCGGCAACGGCCTGTTGCAGTGCTTCCCAGTCCAGTTCGCTTGCCGGCGGGACAGGGGCGGGCGTGGCAGCCTCTACGGGTGGAGCGAGGTTGGCCGAAGGCTGGGATGCGGCGGTCTCCCGCTTTGGGTCTGCTGTTGCGACAAGCGGGGTTGTTACGGGGGCGTCCGCCACATCGCCTTGTTCTTCAAACTGCTGCTGCGTCTGGCGCAGGGCGGGGTGGTCGGCAAACCATTCACCGCGGGGCTGCCAGATTGGCCCCAGACCCATTTGCTGGCGCAGGAAGTCCGTCCGGCTCATAAGTTGGCCTCCATCAGAATGGCGTCTTCCCTTTCACCTTGACCTGCCGGGTAGTAACGCTTGCGTCGCCCGCATTCGGTAAAACCCAGGCTGGAATAAAGCTTGTGTGCGGGCTGATTGCTTTCACGCACTTCCAGAAGCAGCCGGCTGATGCCGCGCAGACGCAATGCGTGCATTGTGCCCTGCAGGAGAGCTTTGCCAAGCCCCTGGCTCTGCTTGTCCTTGGCGATGAAAATGTTCAGCAATTCCGCTTCGCCTGCCACCGGCATGATGATGGCGATGCCTGTCTCGGCAGCTTCGTGCAGCGCATAGAACCAGTGCCCGGCGGCAAGGGAGTCGCCATACTGCTGTGAGCTCCAGAAGTGCGGCGTAGCAAGACTCTCTTGCTGACTGAGCCAGTCAGGGTTGATGCGCTCTGTCAGTTGAACGACGCTGCTCATGCTTTGCGGGCCTGTTGCTCGGCGGAGGTGAGCGCTACCTTGTTGCGGATGTAGAGCAGTTCAGCTTCGCGCGGGTGGCGGCGAGGATATCGGCCGCTTTGCGCCAGGCCAAGGTAGGCGCGTGCGTGCGGCGGCACATCTGCCAGGATCTGGATTCCTGCTCGCTGCGGCAGTAATTGCGGGTAGTTGGCTAGCGCGTCTCCAACGGCACAGTCCACGCCGGGTGGAAGGCTGATTTCGTGAGGATCGGACAAGTGGATGTCTGACAGGCGTTCCAGCTGCTTGTCCTGGCGGCGGTAGTGCGCCCAGTAAACTTGCTGCATGCGGGCATCCACGCAAACCAGCATCTCCCCTTCCGGCGCTTGGACTGCAATGGCATCCAGCGTAGGGATGGCAATCAGCGGCAGGTCGGCCGAAAAGGCCAGCCCTTGTGCCAGTCCGCAGCCGATGCGAAGGCCAGTGAAAGAGCCGGGGCCCTGGCCGAATACGATCGCATCAAGGCTGGTCAGGGACATGCCGGCTTCGGCCAACAATCGACCAATGGCCGGCAGCGTTTGCTCCGCGTGTTTTTGACCTGCAAGCTGGTGATAGTCCAGTATGTCGTCCCCGGTTTGCAGGGCAATTGACAGGTAGTTACTGGATGTATCGAGAGCAAGCATCATGGTGGTGGCACATCGGGGCGGAAATGGAACCCTGCATTATAAGCCGAGATCCTCCACCCAGGCGAGGGCGGCCAGATGGGCCTGGTTGAGCTGATCTGGGCTAAGCCCGGCTTTTTCCGCCAGTGCTTGCACGCCATCCAGCTCGTCGTGCTCGCAGGTGGTGGCCAGCTTGAGCAGCAAACCCATTTCTCCATTGTGGTGGAGCAGGGCGTCGATCAGGCTTTGCGGCAGCTGGATATGCTCCATGATGTTAGCCATGGGCATGTCGAACAGGACATCGAGCAGGCTGAACATGCCGGTAACGAAGAGGTTGTCGCAGGTGTCGTGGGGAAGGTGCAACTCTTGCCCCAGTAGCTCCATGAAACGCCCGCGCGTCACCGCGGTTTTCTGCAGCGCGGGCGGTACATGACCATCATCAGAGCCGGTCACCAGCAGCAAGGTGAGCCAGCGGTAGAGCTTCTGGTAACCCAATACCGTTACTGCGTGACTGAAGGAACTGATGGTGGTGTTCAGGCCGGCGGCGGCGGAGTTGACGTAACGCAGCAGCTTGTAAGACAGGGCAACGTCGCGTTTCAGGATTTGCTCAACCTGACGGAGATCCGCGTCCATGCGCAGCAAGTTCAGCAGCTCAAGCGCATTGCTGAACGTGGGATGGATCACGCGCGCGGATAAGGTTTCCGGCTTGGCGAAATAGTAGCCCTGGAAACCGTCCAGCCCCAGTTCTTTGCACAGGTGGTATTGCTCATGGCTTTCCACCCGCTCCGCTATGCGGATTACAGGGTAGCTGCGCAACCGGGCAGCCAGAACCTGGAATGCGTTGGCATCATGATTCTGGATGTCCAGTTTTACGTAGTTGGCAAACTCAAGGAACGCAGCCGATTGCGCGTCAAAGGAGAAGTCGTCCAGCGCAATGCCAAAGCCGAGCGAGCGCAGATGCCTCGCCCGCGACAGCAACTCATTGCTCGGACTGATGCGCGGCGCGATATCCAGAATTACTCGCCGCGGAGGGAGCAGTTCGAGGAAGTCGCTGGTCAGCATGGCTTCGCCCACATTGATGAAGGCCAGCTTGTTGCCGATGAGCCAGCTGGTCCCCATGTTGTTCAATGTATTGACGAGTACCTGCGTATCGGCTTGCAGTTCGCTGTGGGGGCCAACGGCATTGGCTTCGTCGCTTGCACGAAAAAGCAGCTCATATCCAATGAGCTGCTGGTTGCGGTTCAGAACCGGTTGTCTGCCAATGAAGGCACTCAGAGAAGTCATTCACCCGCCTGATTATGTTTCTTATATGGAAATCAGCTCCGAAGTCTTGACGTTGCCGGAAGTGCCATCGCTTGCGGATAGCAGGTCTTCCATGTCGAGCACCAGGACTACGGAGCCGTCGCCGGATAGCGTGGCGCCGGCCACGCCTTTCGGGCGGATATTCTGCAAGGGTTTGATTACCACGTCATCACGGCCAACGAAGGAATCGATGGCCAGGATGAAGGATTTCTCGGCGGATTGCATCAGTACGCCGAAATAGGGTTTCTGCGTCGGCGCCCAGCCAAGCAGCCCAGCCAGCGTTTTGAGCGGCAGGATTTCGTCGCGCACCACGATGGTGGGTTTGCCGGATACTTCTTGCACGGCATTTGGATCGATGGTGATGATTTCACGCACCATGGCAAGCGGGACGGCAAACGGCTGATTGCAGGCGCGAACCACCAGAACAGGCAGAATGGCCAGCGTCAGCGGCAAGGAGATGCTGATGCGGGTGCCTTCGCCGGGAATGGAGTTGATGTCGATGCGGCCATTCAACTTCTGGATATTGGTGCGTACCACATCCATGCCTACGCCACGGCCGGACACGCTGGAAATTTGGTCCTTGGTGGAGAAGCCCGGCATGAAGATCAGTTGCAGGCACTGCTTCTCGTCCAGGCCATTGGCCGTCTCCTGGTCGATCAGGCCCTTCTCGATCGCCTTGCGACGCAGAGCGTCCGGATTCATGCCTTTGCCGTCGTCGGTGATCTCAATGAGGATGTGATCGCCTACCTGTTCGGCAGTCAGCTGAATGAGCGATTGTGGCTTCTTGCCGGAAGCAATGCGATCTTCGGGCGATTCAACGCCGTGATCCACTGCGTTGCGCACCAAGTGAACGAGCGGATCGTTCAGGTCCTCGATCATGGTTTTGTCGAGTTCGGTTTCTTCGCCGGACAACACCAGTTCTACTTCTTTGCCCAGTTGGCGGGCGAGGTCGCGCGCCAAACGAGGATATTTCTGGAACAGGCGGCCGATCGGCTGCATGCGAGTCTTCATGACCGCGTTCTGCAGGTCGCCCACCAGCAAATCCAGCTGGCTGATAGCTTCGTCCAGAGAACGCAAGGTGTTGCCGTCGCGATTGCCTTGCAGGATTTCCGTGCGGAGCGTGGTGAGGCGGTTTTTGGTCAGGCCGATTTCGCCGGACAGGTTGAGCACCATGTCCAAGCGCACCGTGTCGATACGGATGGTGTTTTCTTGCGGACCGCTACTGTTGCCTGAACTCTGGCTGGTTGGCTTGTTGGTAACGGCTGGCTTTGCCACTGGGCGTGGAGCCGGTGCGGCTTCGACGACGGGAGCGGCCGCCGGCACCGGCGCTGCGACGACTTGCGGCGCGGCAGGCGCAGAGGCCGGGGCTGTCGGGACGGAGGGCTGGGAAACAGATGAAACAGCTCGATGAAGGGCGTGCCAATCGGGGCCGTCCTGCTTGGCGGGTTCAGCCGCAGCTTGAGGTGCGGCAGCTGCCGGCGTGGCTGGCGCTGCCGTTGGCTTGTCCAGCGTTTCGCCTGCCAGTACGGCATCTAGTGCAGCCAGTAGTGCCGGGTCGGCATCCGCGGCCATCAAGCCCTGGCTGAGCGTGCCAAACATATCGCGGACAACGGCGGTGGCGTCCAGAATCACGTCCATGACTTCGGAGGTGATATGAAGTTCGCCATTGCGCAACTTGTCGAAAAGGTTTTCGGTGCGATGGCATAGCGTGACCATCGGCCCTACATTCAGGAAGCCCGCGCCGCCCTTGATGGTGTGGAAGCCCCGGAAAATGTCATTCAACAAGGCTTTGTCTTCAGGGCGTTTCTCCAGCTCCACCAGTTTGTTGTCGACGTCGGACAACAGGTCGGTGGACTCCATCAAAAAGTCCTGCAGCAATTCTTCCATGCCGGCAAATTCGCTCATCTCATCACCCCGCTATCCCGTACTGCATTGACTGCTTATTGTTCAGAAACCCAAGCTTTCCAGCAGGTCGTCCACCTGTTGCTGGCTGGTGACGACATCGCCGCGACCTTCAGGATTGACCACCGGGCCATTGAGCAGCGGATCGATTTCCGCTTTTTTCGTGCCGGGTGAGAATTCGATCAGGAAGGTAACCAGTTCGGTTTCCAGCAACTTGACCATTCCCATCATTTTCTTGATGACCTGGCCGGTGAGGTCCTGGAAGTCCTGCGCCATGACGATTTCCAGCAACTGGGTGTTGGTAGCTTGCGTTTGCTGGGGAACATTGGCCAGGTACTGTCGGGTGTCGTCCGCCAGTTTTTTGAATTCTTCAACCGAAAGCTGATTGGCGTAGAGCTGATTCCAGCGGTCGCCCAATCCTTTGGCCGAGGCCTCCATGGCATCTTGCAAGGGCTTGGCCAGATCGGTGGCGTTCAAGACGCGTTCCGCAGCGTTTTCAGTCAGCGTGGCGATATAGCCAAGCCTGTCCTTGGCGTCGGGGATGGCTTCGGCCACTTTTTCCAGCGACTTGTCGTAACCCATGTCGCGCAGCATGTCGTGCAGGCGACGCGTAAGTTGGCCGATTTGTTCATACATGACTGCGGGGCTGACGTCTTCAGGCAGAGACGGTGCCGCGCTATTGCTGTCCGCAGGCTGAGCCGCTTCGGGCTCCACGGCCTGCTGGGTGGCGATGCTGTCAAACAGGGCTTCGAGTTCCGGCGAGTCTCCGCTCTCCAAGATGTGATCCGGCACGATAGCTTCTCCTCAATGCTGACTTTATGCAGTATGGCTCGTGTTGATCCGCCTATTTGTTCAGGGTCTGGAAGATTTTGTTGAGTTTTTCTTCCAGAGTGGCGGCCGTGAACGGCTTGACGATGTAGCCGCTGGCGCCGGCCATGGCTGCTTCAATGATGTTTTCTCGTTTGGCTTCGGCGGTGATCATCATGAAAGGCAAGTGCTTGATTTGCTGATCCGCGCGAACCGCTCTCAGCAGCTCGATGCCAGTCATGTTGGGCATGTTCCAGTCGGAAACGATAAAGTCGAAATGCTGGGTTTTCAGCTTGTGCAGTGCCACTTGTCCGTCTTCGGCTTCGTCGACATTGGTGAAACCCAGTTCTTTCAACAGGTTGCGGACAATCCTTCTCATCGTGGAGAAGTCGTCCACAACCAAGAAGCGCATATTCTTGTCTGCCATCTAGGTGTGTCCTGAGTGTTCGGTGTCCTGAAGGGGCTGATTGTAACGGCTACCTTTGCAGGAAAGGAATCAAAGTTTCCGCCAGGATCGCCGGATCGAATTTGGCGACGTACGCGTCAACCCCAACGCTGGAACCCATGGCTTTGTTCGCATTGGAAGAGAGCGAGGAATGCATGATAACCGGGATGCCTCTGAAGCGGACATCGGATTTGATGAGTTTGGTCAAGACATAACCATCCATCTCGGGCATTTCAGCATCAACCAGAATCAGCTTAAGGTAGTCGTGCAGGCATTCGTCTTCTCCGAAACTACGACTGGCGAGCACCTGCAGGCGGTCCCATGCTTCGCGGCCATTGGTGGCCTGCTGGAATTTGAGGCCCATTTTTTCCAGTACACTGGTGATTTCCTTGCGGGCGACCACGGAGTCGTCCACAAAGAAAATGTACTGGTCGCTTTCCAGTTGCGCTCCTGGAATATCCGGCATGCGCGGCTCACCAACAACGGTGGCCAGGATCTGTTCTACATCAAGAATGGAAACCAGCTTTCCGTCTTCCAGTTCGGTAATGGCGGTGATCAGGTTCTGATTGGCGCCGGTGCTCATCATGTTTTCCGGAGCGCGAACGCGATCCCAATCAACACGGATGATGCGATCAACGGAGTCAACCAGAAACGCCTGCGTGCTCTTGTTGAATTCAGTCACGATCATGGTGTCGAATTTTCGACCGGACTGCTCCGAGCCCACGAATCGGGCAAGCGAAATCACCGGGATGATATTGCCGCGCAAGGACAGCACGCCTTCCACACCGAAAGGCATGTTGGGCGTTTTGGTGATGGCCGGCGTCTGGGAGACTTCCCTTACCTTGAAAACATTGATGCCGAAGGTTTCGCGTGTGCCAAGCGAAAACAGCAGGATTTCCATCTTGTTGGAGCCTGCCAGCTTGGTGCGCGCATCTACACTGGCGAGCAAGGATGCATCGGTTGCAGACATGTCTTGGTCCCTCTCCCTGATTCTTGGGGCTTATTTCTTTTCAAGCTTCAGCATTTCCCGCAGTTTCATGGCGAGTTTTTGTGCTTCAAACTTGGATACGTATTCGTCAACGCCCACGGACTGACCGAGCTTCTGGTTTGAGGAGCCGGACAGGGAGGAGTGCATCAGCACGGGAATGCCTGCGAAGCGCGGGTCGCTCTTGACCATCTTGGTGAGCATGTAGCCATCCATTTCGGGCATTTCCACGTCGGTCAGAATCAGATGCAGGGTCTGGTTGAGCTGTCGGCCCGCCAAGTCGGCTTGCGCCGCCATTTTTTGCAGGTCTTCCCAAGCGCGCATGCCGTTGATGGCATAGCTGTATTTGACTTGCATGGCGTCAAGAGTGCGTTCGATCTGCTTGCGGGCGACGGCGGAGTCGTCCGTGAAGTAGATCATGCGCTCTTCCTTGACCGGCTCGATGTTGAGGAACTCGTGGGAGTCGTCGGTGAGTGAGGTTTCGGCCAACACCTTTTCCACGTCCATCATCATCACCAGGGTACCGTTGTCCAGCTCGGTAACGGCAGTGACCAAGCCGGCCATGCGGTTGGTGATCATGTCCGGCGGCACGCGCATGGCGGACCAGTCAAGGCGGAGGATGGTGTCAACGGCTTCGACCAGGAAGCCTTGGGTATGACCGTTGTACTCGGTCACAATCATGATTTCAGGTTTGTTGCTGGTGACGATGCCCGCGTACTTGGCCAGATCGATGACCGGAACCAGCGCGCCGCGCAAACTGACCATGCCTTCCACGGAGGACGGCATTTCCGGAGCCGACGTGATTTCCGGGGTGCGCATTACTTCGCGCACCTTGAACACGTTGATGCCAAAGATCTCTTTCCGCCCGGTACGCTGATCATGCCCCAGCGAGAACAGCAGAATCTCCAGCTTGTTTGTCCCGGCCAGTTTGGTTCTGGCGTCGATTTTTTTTAGAAGTTCTGACACAAGAAACCTCCGCTACATCGTTGTTGTGGCGTATTACTCCCGTTGTATACGCCAATTATTCATTTTGCCCAGCTTTCTTTCGCGCTGTTTTGGTACAGATCAGTCTCAAGTTGGCTTGGCCCAAGCTTCCTCATTATCATACTGTTTAAGTGAATTTTACAAATAAGTCGCCAGGCATGAGTAGAACTACATCAAACCTGAAAGATCAGGCGCAGCTTGAGGCGGCTTTCGAGCAGTTCAATACCGTCTCCAGCCAGCTCATCGAGGCCTATCGCTTGCTGGAAGCGCAGGTGAATGTGCTCAATGCCCAGCTGGATGAGGCTAACAACCAATTGCGAAAGCAACGTGACGCCAACGCTGAGTTGGCCGAAAGGCTGGGGATGCTGCTGGAAGCCTTGCCAGCCGGTGTTTTGCAGTTGGATGCGCATGGGGTCGTGTCGTCGCAGAATCCGGCAGCGGAGACCTTGCTGGGGCCGGTTGCCCCGACAGCTCTCTGGCGGGATGTCATGGCCGGGTGGGAGCCGGCTGAGGCGGATGGTACTTATTTCCCGACGGCGGCTGATGGAGGGGAGCGGTTGTTGCTTTCCGTGCAGTATCAGGACTTGCCCGCATCCGGTGGCCGTATTGTGCTGCTGCATGATGTCAGTCGCTTGCATCAATTGACTGTCGAACTGGCACACCAACAAAAACTGGCGGCCATGGGCGGCATGGCGGCGTCGCTGGCGCACCAGCTACGGACGCCGCTTGCGACAGCCATGCTTTATACGGCCAACCTGCGGCAAGAGGGTTTGCGACCCGAGGAAAGAGCCAAGTTCGTCGACAAGAGCCTGGCCCGCCTCAAGGCGTTGGAAGGGCTGATTCAAAACATGCTGAGCTTTGTGCGCGGGCAGGTTGGCGAGTTGGAAGTGTTGGATGTGGGGCAGTTGGTGGAGGAAATGACAGCAACGTTTTTACCGCAATGTCATGAAAAAGGCATGCGCTGGGATTGTCATGTCGAACTTTCATCTGCCATAACGGTATTGGGAGATCGCAAAGCGGTTCAGGGCGCTTTGTTGAGCTTGCTGGAGAACGCCTTGTATTTTTCTCCGCCGCAAGGCCGTGTCGGGCTTGCCGTGAGCAGCGACGCCGGCAGGGTTCATTTCAGGGTGGAAGATGATGGTTGCGGTTTGCAGGGAGCGCCGGTTGAGAAACTGTTTGAGCCGTTCTACACGACCCGAGCCGGCGGTACGGGTTTGGGCTTGTCCATTGTCAAGAAGGTGATGGATGAGCTAGGCGGCAGTGTTGCCGGCGGCGACAAGCCGGATGGCGGCGCATGGTTTGAGATGAGCCTGCCTTGCCGGCAGGCTGAAAGCGCGGGAACAACAAGAGAGGGCACATGATGAAACCGGTAGTCAAAGTGGATGGCAGCGTAGGCAAATTGGTACTGGTGGGACAGTTTGATTTCAATCTGCACAAGGACTTCCGTCTGGCTAGCCAGGAGTTGCTGGACAACCCCGCCGTGCAGGAAATCCAGGTAGATTTCGACCAAGTGCCGTTTTTGGACAGCTCTGCACTGGGCATGCTTTTGCTGCTCAAGGAGCGTGCTACTAGTCAGAAGAAGGCTATGACGCTGGTCAATTGCAGGGATACGGTATTGCAGGTTCTGGAAATTGCCTGTTTCAATAAAATGTTTACGATAAAATAACGATTTGGCGAAAAGTGGCCAATGTTAAGCCAATGTCGTTTTTTACAATTGATGAAGGGATTTATCGTTTCACTGTTGTGACCTGAGATGATTGTTGGGCCCTTTCCGGCCAGCTTAATGAACAGTAAGCCGCAACTATCTGCTAACGATGCATGTGTTGTCGCGTGGCCAGGGCGTTACTGCGGGAGGATGCCAGTAAAAATTTGCGATTGCCCTTGAATTACGATCGATTTTGGCGGATGACAAGAGTAGTACATTGTCAATTTTGTCAGGACGGGCGGCATGGGCATGGTCGGCAAAAGTGAGGCAACGCAGCAAAACTTGATAGCGACGACGCTTGGGGCTACGGGCATATTGCTGCTGGCTGCATGGTGGGCTGCTCCGCCATGGAGCCTGGTGCTGATCTCGTTTGGTTTCATGGCCTGGCAGTGCTGGATTGCGCGTTCGCGAGGCGGGTTTGCCGAAGCGGAAAGCGAGGCCGAACCGGCCGGGAAAACCGGCACTGATGATGTGGATTGCGCCGGTTTTGTCCGGTTGCAGTTGCAGGAGGCGCAGGGGGAGGTGCGGCGGGTGCAAGACCTCATTCAGGAGGCTGTGCATACGCTGGTGGGAAGTTTTTCCGGTTTGTCGTCCGAGGCGGGAGAGCAACTGAGGTTGGCCGAAAGCCTGGCGCGCGGTGATGTGGGGGTGGATTCTCATCGCTTGTCTTTTTCAGGGTTTGTGACCGAGATCGCCGAAGCCATGAGCAGCTTTGTGGACAAGACGGTGGAGAACAGCCGCTTGGGCATGTTGCTGGTTGAGCAAATGGAGTTGATTGATCAGCAGGTGGACGATGTGGCTCGGCTGTTGAATGAGATTCACAACATCACCAATCAAACCAATATGCTGGCACTTAATGCTTCCATCGAGGCGGCCAGAGCTGGCGAGCTGGGGCGCGGTTTCGCGGTGGTGGCGGACGAAGTGCGCAGCCTGTCGGAGCGGACCGCCAGTTTCAACGATCAGATCCGGGATCTGACGCTCAAGGTAAAAGACTCCGTTGCCGGCGGGGAACAGCTGATTCACCAGTTGGCGTCGCAAGACATGATGTTCACCTTGCAGGCCAAGCAGAAAATGAATGACACATCGGATCGCATCGCCGCCATTGATGGCGAGATGTCGGAAGTGATCGATCGCCTGCGGGGCGGTGTGCGGCAACTGTCCGATCACGTGAGCGACGCGGTACGCTCCCTGCAGTTTCAGGACATGGTGTCGCAATTGATCAACCATGTTGCCAAGCGACTGCAGGGCGTGGAAGAGGTTGTGGCGCTGACGGGCAGTCAGGCGGAAGAGGGCTTGGGGAAGCTCGAAGTCCGGCAGGCGATGGACGAAAAAATCGCCGGCTTGCGCCAGTCCTTGTCGAAAAATCCTGTGGCCCAGGACAAGATGCAGAGCGGGAGCGTGGATCTGTTCTGAGGCCTGCTGTCTAAACAAAGCGGGAAGCACATGCCAAAAAAGATACTGACAGTCGATGACTCGGCCTCCATTCGTCAAATGGTGACCTTTACCCTTAAGAGCGCTGGCTATGAAGTAGTGGAGGCTGTGGACGGCAATAGCGGGTTGGCCCGCGCGCAGGGGGATCGCTTCGATCTGATCCTGACCGACCAGAACATGCCCGGCATGGACGGCTTGTCACTGATTCGCGCTTTGCGCAAGCTGCCGGGCTACCCGACAACTCCCATCCTCATGTTGACCACAGAGTCCGGCGATGAAATGAAGTCGCTGGGCCGGGCTGCCGGAGCTACCGGCTGGCTGGTCAAGCCTTTCGACCCGCAAAAGCTGCTTGACGTCGTCAAGCGCCTGGTGGGGTGATCTCATGTTTGCCGAAGCGCGCCGCTGGTTGGGCTGCCGCGCTCGGGGCGGGCGCTGCCGCAACCGGCGCGTTTGCCTGACTCCGGCGAAGGAGGGGACATGAGCATCGACATGACCCAGTTTCACCAAGTGTTCTTCGAAGAAACCGAAGAACACTTGGCCACAATGGAGTCCGTCTTGCTGGCCGTCGATTTGTCGGCACCTGACGATGAGGACCTCAACGCCATTTTCCGTGCCGCGCACTCCATCAAGGGCGGCGCGGCCACTTTCGGTTTTGCGGATCTCGCCGAACTCACTCATGTACTGGAAAACCTGCTGGATCGCGTGCGCAAGGGCAGCATGGCGCTTACCGCATCCATGGTGGATCTGTTCCTGACATCCAAGGACGTGTTGCAGGGCATGTTGGCGGCGCATCGCGGCGGACCGGCAGTGCCTGCCGAGCGAGTGGCCGATGTCGCCGGGCAGTTGGCTCGTCTGGCTGCTGTCGATGCCGAGGCTCCTGTTGAAGCAGCGGCGCCGGTGGCGACAGTCAGGCAGCAGCCCGAAGTCTGGACGCTGCTGATAGAGCTTGATGCCGACGAAAAGGCCGGCATCCCGGACTTGCTGGCGTCCCTCGCGACGCATGGCGCGCTGGATGTGCTGATGAAAGGCAACGAAGAAACCGCACAACCCTGGGTGGTGCGATTTACTTCTGCGCTTGGACCCGATGAGGTGAGCGAGTCGCTGGCGTTTGCCATTGCGCCGGACAAGGTGCGTATCAGTCTGGATGGCGGCGTGGAAGATGACGGCGAGTTCGGCCTGTTTCTGGACAATAGTCTTGGCAGTGGCGCGCTAGGGCCTGCGGCATCGTATGAGGATGATGGTTTTGGTTTGTTCGAGCCCTTGCCTTCTGTGGAAGCCGCCGGTTCGGTGGGGGCGCAGGAGGAGGACGGTTTCGGCCTGTTTGAGCCGCTGCCGGCAGCAGGCACGGTCGGGCAGGGCGACGTAGCGCATGAAGAGGATGGTTTCGGCCTGTTTGTGGCGGTGCCTCCTCCGCCGGCGCAAACCGCTCAGCCTGAACGCCCTGTAGCGAAGAGCGATGATATCGTTGCGCCCGCCGCCAGACCCCAGGCGGCAGAGAACTCCATTCGGGTCAATATCGAGAAGGTGGACTTGCTGCTGAATCTGGTGGGCGAGCTGGTGATTACCCAGTCCATGCTGACCCAGTCCAGCCAGGTATTGGACCCTGCCTTGCACGAGCGTTTGCTGGGCGGCATCAACGCCTTGCAGCGCAACTCCCGCGAGTTGCAAGAAGCGGTGATGTCCATCCGGATGACGCCGATCGCCTTCGTGTTCAATCGCTTTCCCCGCGTAGTGCGCGATCTTGCCGGCAAGCTGGGCAAGCAGGTAGAGCTGAAAACCGTCGGTGAAAACACCGAGCTGGACAAGGGCTTCATCGAGAAGCTGGCCGATCCGCTGACGCACTTGGTGCGCAATAGTCTGGATCATGGTATCGAATCGCCCGAGGTGCGCCTGGCCAAGGGTAAATCCGCCGCCGGACGGCTGACTTTGCGGGCGTTTCATCAAGGCGGCAGCATCGTCATTGAAGTGACTGACGACGGCGCGGGCCTGCCTCGGGAGCGCATTCTCGCCAAGGCCCGCGAGCGCGGCATGACAGTTGCCGACACCATGAGCGATGTCGAGGTATGGAATCTGATATTCGAGCCGGGCTTTTCTACTGCTGCGGAAGTGACGGATGTCTCCGGCCGGGGCGTGGGCATGGATGTGGTCAAACGCAATATCCAGAGCATGGGTGGGCGTATCGAGATTGATTCGATGCCGGATTTCGGCACCACCATGAGCATTCGCTTGCCATTGACGCTGGCCATCATGGACGGCATGTCGGTGTGCATCGGCGAGGAAACCTATGTCGTGCCGTTGTCTTTCGTGCTTGAGTCGCTGCAGCCCCAGTCTGGCGATGTGAAAACCATAGGCGGCCGCGGGCAGCTTGTGAATGTGCGTGGCCAGTACCTGCCCATTGTGGCGCTGGGCGATTATTTCGGCATCAGCGGCCATATCGCCAACCCGGAGCAGGCGATTCTGGTGATCGTGGAGTTGGCCGAAGCCCGAGTGGCGCTGATGGTGGACGACCTGATCGGGCAGCAGCAGTTTGTGGTGAAAAATCTGGAAACCAATTATCGCAAGGTGGACGGCGTGTCCGGCGCCACCATCCTGGGGGATGGGCGTGTGGCGCTCATCCTCGACATATCCACCATCGTCAGGCAGAACCAGCGCGGCGCGGCCGCCCTGAGTCAGGCCGGACTGCTTGAGCAGTGAGGGGGCGTGCAATGAGCGCGGCTGAACAGATGGACCGGCTCACGGTGGGCAATCGCAACAGTCGCGAGTTGCTGATCTTTACCGTGGGGCATGAGGAATACGGCATCGATATTCTCAAGGTGCAGGAAATACGCGGCTATGACGCGGTGACTCGCATCGCCAACGCGCCGGATTTTATCAAGGGCGTGATCAACCTGCGCGGCAGCATCGTGCCCATAGTCGACATGCGCATCAAGTTCGGCCTGGGCGAGCCGGTGTACAACCAGTTCACCGTGGTGATCATCCTGAATATTCTCCAGCGCACGGTAGGCATGGTGGTGGACGGCGTGTCGGATGTCATCCAGCTGGAGCCCGGCGATTTGCGGCCTCCGCCCGAACTGGGGGCCATGGTGGATACCGCCTATATCGAAGGCTTGGGCGCGCTGGAGGAGCGGATGGTGATCATCGTCGATATCGAGCGAATGATGAGCAGTGATGAAATGGCCCTGGTGGACGCAAGCAACCGAGGCTGACGGCAGGCAACAAGGCAAGGGAGACGGGGATATGAACAGCATGAAAATCAAACACCGGTTGCTGCTGGGTTTCGGTTTACTGGTGGCGGTGATTGTGGCCGCACTGGGCGTGGCGGTAACGCAGATTCGCGCTTTGGAGTCGAATATCGACGAAATGGCCAATGTGCATGTGCCGCGAGCGGCTTCGGCCAACAAGGTGGTGGATAACGTCAACCAGATAGCGCGCGCTACGCGCACCCTGTTGCTGACAAGCGATCCCGCCATCATCAGTGATCAGCATAATAAAATCTCCGAATCCGACGCGATCATCAAGTCCGATCTGCAAAGCCTTGCGCAAGGCATTCCGGAAGGCGGCCTGGCGCTGTTCGAGGCGGTCAAATCGATAGACGCGCAGAATCGGCAGCAAACCGCTCAGTTGAATCAATTGCTGGCGGACGGCAAGAACGATGAGGCAAGAGAGTTTCTCTTCAAGTCGCTGCGGGAAACACAGCTGGTGTATCTGAAGGCCATCGGCGATTACATCAGTTTTGAAGAAAGCCTCTCGAAAAAGATAGCTGAAGATACCCTGCGTCAGGCCAAAACGTCTGAACAGGAAATGCTGATGGCCATGGCGCTGGCTGTATTGATCGCGCTGATCGCAGGCTGGATGCTGACGCGCTCCATCATGCGCCAGCTGGGTGGCGAGCCTGATGTGGCGGTCAAATTGATGCAGGAGCTGGCAGAGGGCGAGGTCACCACGGAGTTGCGCGTTGCCGATGGCGATACGACCAGCCTGTTCGCCTACATGAAGCAAGCGGCGGACAAAGCAGTGGAAAACATCCGGGTGCGCAATGCGCTGGACAACTCCGCCACCAACATGATGATTGCCGACGCCGAATACAAAGTGGTGTACGCCAATCAGTCCGTGATCAATATGTTTGCCCAGGCCGAAGCCGATATCCGCAGGGATTTGCCGCAATTCTCCTCGCGGGCCTTGCTGGGCAGCAGCATTGATACCTTCCACAAAAATCCGTCTTACCAGCACAACCTGATGCAACAGCAGCGCGGCCCGCACAAGGGCACGATTATGGTGGGCGGCCGCACCTTCGGCCTGATCATGACCCCGGTGTTCGGCCGCAATGGTGACCGGCTGGGCTTTGGCGTGGAGTGGATAGACCGGACTGCGGAGCTGGCGGCCAAGTCGGCCGAAGAGGCGCGCAGCGCGGCGGAGCGGGCGCTGGCCGCGGAAAACGCCCGCATCCGCAGCGCGCTGGACAACGTTACGACCAATGTGATGATCGCCGACAACGATCGCAACATCATCTATGCCAACCATAGCGTGATGGAGATGCTGACTCACGCCGAGGCCGACTTGCGCAAGGCCCTGCCCAATTTCAGCGTGCGCGGCATGCTGGGCAGCAATATGGACATTTTTCATCGCAATCCTGCGCACCAGCGCGAGCTGCTGGCCAATCTGCGCGGCACCTATCGCGCGCAGATCGCCGTGGGCGGACGTCATTTCTCACTGGTGGCCAACCCGGTGTTCGACACCGAGGGCGTTCGTCTGGGCTCGGTGGTCGAATGGAAAGATCGCACGCTTGAGGTGGATATCGAGCAGGAAGTCGCCTCCATCGTCAATGCCGCGGCCCGCGGCGATTACAGCGTGCGCCTCAAGAGCGAGGGCAAGCAGGGTTTCTTCCTGCAACTGAGCGAGGGCATCAACCAATTGCTGGCCTCTACCAGTCAGGCGCTGGAAGACATTGCCGGCGTGCTGGGCAATCTGGCGCAGGGCGATCTGACGCATACCATCCACAACGACTACGACGGCATGCTCGGACGCCTGAAGAGCGATACCAACAGCACGGTGGACCGGCTCAAGGACATCGTACTGAACATCAAAGAGTCCACCGACGCCATCAATACGGCGTCTCAAGAGATTGCCGCCGGCAACGCCAACCTGTCCGGCCGTACGGAGCAACAGGCTGCCAGCCTGGAGGAGACAGCCTCCAGCATGGAAGAGATCACCAGCACCGTGCGCCAGAATGCCGAAAACGCCAAGAAAGCCAATTCGCTGGCCATCGGCGCGTCCGACATTGCCGCGCGCGGCGGGCGCGTGGTGGGCGATGTGGTGTCCACTATGAATGAAATCAACGACAGCGCGAAGAAAATCGTCGACATCATCAGCGTGATCGACGGCATCGCTTTCCAGACCAATATTCTGGCGCTTAACGCTGCGGTGGAAGCCGCGCGCGCCGGCGAACAGGGCCGGGGTTTCGCTGTGGTAGCCAGCGAGGTGCGCAATCTGGCGCAGCGCTCCGCCGCCGCCGCCAAGGAAATCAAGTCGCTGATCGGCAACTCGGTGGAAAAGGTGGAATCCGGCAGCCGTCTGGTTGATGAGGCGGGACGCACCATGGATGAAATCGTGGTGTCCATCCGCCGCGTCGCCGACATTATGAGCGATATTTCCGCGGCATCCATCGAGCAGAGCTCCGGCATTGAGCAGGTGAATCTTGCCGTAACGCAAATGGACGAAAACACGCAGAAGAACGCTGCGCTGGTGGAAGAGGCCGCCGCCGCCGCCGAATCGCTGGAAGAGCAGGCGCGACATTTGGCCGACGCGGTTTCCATTTTCCGGGTTGACGGTCTGGCGCATTCGCCAGCCCGACGCGCATCATCGCCGTCGACGGCGCATGGCCTTGTCAACGGAGCGCGCCATGCCTCGCCGGCGAAGGGGGTGCAGGTCAAGCCTGTTGCAGCGCGGGCCGCCATGTCGGCTGAGCGGGTGAAGCCCGCTGCTTCGCAGGGCGACGACGAGTGGGAAGAGTTCTGATTGCGGGGTGAGCGATGGCGGATCCTCGCGATCTCAAATTCACGCTGACCGATTTCCGCCGTGTCAGGAAGATGGTGTATCAGCGGGTGGGCATCGCGCTGAACGACAGCAAAACTCACATGGCGTATTCGCGGCTGGCCCGTCGGGTGCGCCAGCATGGTCTGAAGCGCTTTGCCGATTATCTGGACATGCTGGAGGGGGCTGAGGCGTCGCCGGAGTGGCAGCACTTCATCAATGCGCTAACGACCAACCTGACCGCGTTTTTCCGCGAGCCGCATCATTTCGATACTTTGAAACAGCATGCGCAAGAGCGTTTGCGCGCAGGGCGCCCCTACAATGTGTGGAGTTCGGCGTCGTCCACCGGTGAGGAGCCGTACTCCATCGCTTTGACGCTGCTGCAGGTGCCGGGAGTCTCGTTGGCCAATACCCACATCGTGGCTTCGGACATCGATACCCAAGTGCTGCAGCATGCATCGGCCGGCGTTTACGACGCAGAGCGGGTGGCGAGCCTTGCTCCGGCCTTGCTGCACCGTTTTTTCCTGCGCGGGGTAGGGCGCAATGAGGGCAAAGTGCGCCTGAAGCGGGAGTTGAGACAGTATCTGGAGTTTTACCAGTTCAATCTGGTACAGGAGAGCTGGCCGCAGATGGGACCGTTCGACGCCATCTTCTGCCGCAACGTGCTGATTTATTTCGATAAGCCGACCCAGGCGAGAATACTGCGGCAGATGGCGGAATGCCTGATGCCTGATGGCCTGCTGTTTCTGGGGCATTCGGAAAACATCCAACACATCTGCGATGCTTTCCAGCCTTGCGGCCGCACCGTTTACCGGCGGGTGAACCATGACTGACAACAAGAATACGATGGGTCAACCCAAGATTCGCATCGTGGTGGTGGACGACTCCGCCCTGATTCGCAGCCTGCTGACGACCATTATCAACGAAGCGCCGGACATGGAAGTGGTGGCCACAGCCTCCGATCCCATCGTGGCGCGTGAGCGCATCCGGGAGACCAACCCGGACATGATCACGCTGGATGTGGAGATGCCGCGCATGGACGGTATCGAATTCCTGCGCCGCTTGATGCGCCTTCGGCCAACCCCAGTGCTGATGATTTCTTCGCTGACGCAGGCCGGCTCGGAGACCACCCTGACCGCCCTGGAGCTGGGCGCGGTGGATTTCCTGCCCAAGCCGACGCTGGATGTCAGCCGTACCATGCAGACTTATGCCGACGATATCCGCGACAAGATTCGCACTGTCGCCGCAGCCCGGCTGAAGCGGCCGCTGTTGTTTCGCCAGCCGCAGTCGTCCGCGCCCAAGCTGGCCTCAACCAAGCTGGCCGGCAATGCGCTGATTGCTGTGGGCGCCTCCACCGGCGGCACCGAAGCCATCAAGGAATTTCTCTCAGGCTTACCGGCCGATTGTCCGCCAGTGCTGATCGTGCAGCACATGCCCGAGCATTTCACCCTGTCTTTCGCCAAACGGCTGGACGGCTGCAGTCCCATGGGAGTGAAGGAGGCCGAGGATGGGGAGCCGGTGTGTCGCGGCATGGCCTATATCGCGCCGGGACACTCGCACATGGTGCTGCGCAAAGGCGGGGGGGGATTCACCATCGGGCTGGAGCAGACCGATCCGGTCAATCGGCATCGCCCGGCGGTGGATGTGCTGTTTGATTCTGTTGCCCGCTACGCAGGCGCGCAGACGGTAGCGGTCATCATGACCGGCATGGGCAAGGACGGCGCGCAGGGGATGCTCCGCCTGCGCGAGGCCGGTGCGGTGACCTTTGCGCAAGATGAAGCCTCCTGCGTGGTGTACGGCATGCCGCGCGAAGCCATGCAGGTGGGGGCGGCCATGCAGGCTTACCCGCTGGAGCAACTAGCCGACAAGGTCATGGAAGCCTTGCAAGGCGGCTTTGCCCGGAGAGCGACATGAGACAGGCCGAGCAGCAGGTGGCTAATCGCTATTACGACCGTCATTTCCAGATGGAGGCGGTGAAGGTGCTGCCTGGCGAGTATTTCGCAACGCGCCAACCCTTGTTGCTGACCACCTTGCTGGGGTCTTGCGTTGCAGCCTGTCTGATGGATAGGCAGGCCGGCGTGTATGGCATGAACCATTTTCTCTTGCCGCAAGGCACCGACATGGGGGGCTCGCTGGGCGTTTCTGCCCGTTTCGGCGTGCACGCGATGGAGCTGCTCATCACGGACATGCAAAAGTTGGGTGCGCAGCGCCACCGGCTGGAGGCCAAGGTGTTTGGCGCGGGTAATGTGTTGGATGGCATGTCGGTGGTGAATATCGGCGAACGCAACACCCTGTTTGTGCGTGATTATCTACGCGGCGAGAACATCCCCATCGTGGCTGAGGATTTGCTGGGTGACTGCGCGCGCAAGGTGTTCTTCTTTCCGGATGGCGGCAAGGTACTGGTCAAAAAACTGAAGAAAACCAAGGTGCTGCTGGAGAAAGAGCAGGCCTACAGCCGCAGGCTGGATCGGGAGACCGCCAGCCAGCCTGGCGGCGATATCGACCTGTTTGTCTGAGCTGCGCCGGACGGCCCGGATTGGCAGGCGCGGGCCCGCTTTTTTGTACCCGGTTGAGGGGCTTTTACCAACGGCATGGTGATAGGGCGCAGCTTGGTCGAAGGCCGCTTGCGGCTTGGGCTTACTCTTCCAGCAACTTGCGTTTGTCCTTCACCCCAGCCCAGTCTGCATGATCCGGCAGCGGCGGCTTCTGCTCGGTAATGGCAGGCCAACGGCTGGCCAGTCTAGCGTTGAGGGCGATGTACTCTTGCTGATCGGCCGGCACGTCGTCTTCCGCGTAGATGGCGTTGACCGGACATTCCGCCACGCAGAGCGTGCAGTCGATGCATTCATCCGGTGCTATCACCAGAAAGTTGGGCCCTTCGCGAAAGCAGTCCACCGGGCAGACTTCCACGCAGTCGGTGTATTTGCATTTGACGCAGGCATCGGTTACAACGTACGCCACATTGGATCCTCCTGATGAGTGTAATAACGGATGCTGGCCAGGCAGTGTCGGGCCGGCGCCTACCGTCATTATTGATGCAGGATCATTGTTCGCCAGTGCCTTTTCATTCTTCCAGCTTTGTCGCAATGATCAATACCGCTTATCGCGGGCGTTTCGCCCCCAGCCCCACAGGACTGTTGCACGCCGGCTCGCTGACCACCGCGGTGGGCAGCTATCTGGAGGCGCGCAGCCGCGGCGGTGAATGGTGGGTGCGCATGGAGGATCTTGATCCGCCGCGTGAAGTGCCCGGCGCTGCGGATGCCATTCTGCACACACTGGAAGCCTTCGGTTTCCAGTGGGACGGCGAGATAGTGTATCAAAGCCGCCGGCATGCGCTCTATCGCGCCGCATTGCAGCAGCTGATCGAGAATGGCCGGGCTTACCCCTGCGCCTGTACCCGCAAGGAAATTGCCGCCGCAGCCGCGCGTGGGGTGGATGGTCCAGTATATCCCGGCACTTGCCGACGGGGTTTGCCCGCCGGCCGGGAAGGGCGGGCCTGGCGTCTGCGGGTGGAGGATCGCGAACTGCTGCTGCAAGACCGTTTGCAGGGCGAGTACAGGCAAAATCTGGCTCACGACACCGGCGATGTTGTCTTGCTGCGCGCCGATGGCTTCTGGGCTTATCAGCTGGCCGTGGTCGTGGATGATGCCGAGCAGGGCATGACGGATATCGTGAGGGGCGCAGATTTGCTGGTGTCCACGCCGCGTCAGCTTTGGGTACAGCAGTGCCTGGGTTTGCCGAAGCCGGGCTATTGCCATTTACCGGTGATGGTGAATGCCGATGGCGAGAAACTATCCAAGCAAACGCTGGCGCCGGCCATTGGCGAGGCGGACATCGACAGCCAGCTGAGGCTGGCGCTGATCCGGCTTGGCCATCGGCCGCCCGCGGATTGTCATGGCCGCGACGAGTTATGGCAGTGGGCGCTGGCGCACTGGTCCTTGTCGCGTGTATCTTCCGGGCCTGTGACGGTCTGACGCCCCCGCTCTGCGGTGGATCAAGCTGCAACGTCGCGCATCCTTCACGACGTTGTCCTGCCTTCTATACTGCATCTGTCCCGGCCTCCGCGCGCGAGGCTGTCTTTTCGTTTCTCTGGCACGAGTTCTTCGGTCGGATCATCATGGAGTAGTGAAAAAATCTTTTAATAACAGTTGCCTGATGCTGAGCTGTCTGGCGTATTTTCAGAGTAATCCAGCCTTGTGCAAGGATTTAACGCATGATTAATCACCGCTTTCTTGCTGCGTGATGACTTAAGGGGGACAACATGAAAAACATGTGCTTTACAAAATCACAAAATACTAATATAGTGATGTTAATACGGAACACGTTCTTTAACAGCTTCGGATTTTCGGCCTCGATGGAGATAAAACCATGAGCGAGACCAATGTGAAAAAAGCGGCGCTGGGCGTCTGGATGTGCACCGCCCTGGTGGTGGGCAACATGATCGGATCGGGCGTGTTCCTGCTTCCCGCTTCCCTTGCTCCCTACGGGGGCATGTCATTGATCGGCTGGACCGTCACGTCCGCCGGCGCCATCTGTCTGGCGCTGGTGTTCGCCAGACTGTCCGCCATGATTCCCAAAGAGGGCGGCCCTTACGCCTATATCCACGCGGGCTTCGGCGATTTTGCCGGCTTCTGGATCGCCTGGGGTTACTGGATCGCGCTGTGGGCCGGCAATGCCGCGCTGGCAGTGGCGGCCACCAGTTACATGCAGGTGTTCATCCCCTCGCTGGCGCATGACAGTTTTTCCGCCGGCCTGTTTGCAATCGGCCTCATCTGGACGGTTACCTGGATCAACAGCCGCGGCGCTCGCAGCTCGGGCATGGTGGCGGTGATTACCACGGTGCTGAAGATGCTGCCGTTGGCGGCGGTGACTTTCATCGGCTTTTTCCACATGAACATGGACAATCTGGTGTTCAACCCGCACGGCAAACCCTTGCTGAGCTCGGTATCCGCCACCATGGCGCTGACATTGTGGGCGTTTCTGGGGCTGGAATCGGCCTCGGTGCCGGCCGGCGATGTGGAAAACCCGGAACGTAACATTCCCCGGGCCACCGTCATCGGCACCTTGCTCGCTACCGCGCTTTACATCCTGTCCACGCTGTCGTTGATGGGTGTGATGTCGCCGGAGGCGCTGGCTAAGTCGGAGGCGCCGTTTGCCGACGCCGCCCGGCTGATGTGGGGCGACTGGGCTTACTTCGCGGTGGGCTTCGGCGCCATTGTTTCCTGCTTCGGCGCGCTCAACGGCTGGAGCCTGATGCAGGCGCACGTACCGCACGCCGCGGCGCAGGACAAGCTTTTCCCTCGCCGATTCGGCGAGGTCAGCAAGGCGGGGGTGCCGTTGTTCGGTCTGCTGCTCAGCAGCGGGCTGGTCACCATCCTGCTGGCGATCAAGTACGCCGGCGGCGACGGCGGGGTGAAGATTTTCGAGTTCATCATCCTGCTGGCGACAGCCACCACGCTATTGCCTTACGCCTTCTGTTCGATGGCCCTGCTGGCCATCATGCTGATGCGCAAGGGCCAGTTTTCCCGGCGCGACTTCGCCGCGCCGCTAGTGTTCTCCAGTGTGGGTTTCGCCTACTCGGTCTGGGCGCTGTACGGCTCGGGCGCAGAGGTGGTGATGTGGGGGATTGTGTTGTTGATGCTGGGGTTGCCGGTTTATGTGTGGCAGCTGAAAGAACGTTACGAGGCCGAAAACTAAAGCAAGCCTTTTGCTTTTCGTCCCTTCCCGCAGGGGAGGGGACGAGCGGAAAAAGGTTACAACATTCATCATTGAAAGGACTGCATCATGACTAAGTTTGGTGTTCATTCCGAATGTGGCAAGCTGCGCAAGGTAATGGT
>NZ_CAMFLA010000004.1 GCF_945957525.1 uncultured Aquitalea sp.
GCCAAGGTGGGCGGGGCCAAGGGCAATACCACTCTGACAACCTTTGATGGCCGCTACATGATCAAGCGGGCCGTGTCTGACACGCTGACCTTTGATGAAGGCCTGCAGGCTGCAAAGGCCCTGATTGATGAATGCGTGCATGAGTGGACCGAAGGTGCCCGCAGCGAGATCCGCGCCCTGATCAATGATGCCTTCAATGTGGACAAGGAAGGCAAGATCAGCACCGGCCGCATCCTGTCCCTGCGCCGCCTGGATATTCAGGACGAGAAGTGGCAGCGCGCCATGGCGGCCCTATCTGACTCGGTTCGGGTGCAGTGCTCCAAGAGCTACATCCGCGTGTACGAGCGTATCGGCGACACCGACCAGTATCGGCCGATCTCTCTTGATATTGCGGGGGTGTGAGATGGCCGACCGTAACGACATTCTCGTGCAATGCACCCGGTGCCGAAACAAGCACCAACAATCAGAGCGCATTGCACTGCCATCTGAGCTTGGTCACTCCAGGGTTTGCCCGCGTTGTGGCTGCAAAAGCTACTACGACATGACGCCGCAAGTAGCCTGGTGCTGGGCATCTGGGCTGATTGAGATGGGCACCGAGGAGCAGGTGCCCGAGGGGGGGATCATCATCGCGCGCGGCCCCAAGGCCTTCCTGAAGGGCGAGTTGTTAGCTGCCGCCCGGCATGGCTGGGAGCGCGACCAGTTGCTGGTGCCAGGTGTACCCGAGGCGGCAAATCAGCGTGAGGCCGCTGAAGCGCTGGACAAGTTTCTGGCATGGCGTGGCAAGAGCAATGGCCGGCGCGGGAGCAATGGCGTGATTTATAGCCAGCCAGGCAAGCCGATGGATTGCTGACATGGGTCAGCCAATCGTTGGCAACTGGAAACTTCTAATCCGCAACCTCAGAACCAGAAACATTCCAAAGCATTCGATTTTTTACCTGCTCAAGGAGCAAAGCATGACCAAGCAAGAACTGATCGACAGCATCACTGAAGCCATGAAAATCCGCTACGACCGCGCAGTAAGCAAGGCAGACGTCTCTGCATTCCTAGACTCTTTGAGCGATGTAGCCACCGTGAGCCTAAAGGCCGGAGAGGACGTAATGCTACCAGGTCTCGGCAAATTGGTAGTGAAGGAAAAGGCAGCGCGTGCTGGCCGTAACCCGCAGACCGGCGAAACGATCCAGATCGCAGCTAAACGGGTGGCTGCATTCAGCCCTACCAAGGCGCTGAAAGACGCGCTGGAGTAACCAGTGCGAAACCGCCGAGAGGCGGTCTGCCAGGCGTGGTTGCCTGGTACTGATGAGCAGCCGAGGAAAACATGAAACTGACCAAAGAACAAAAGCAGGAACTGATCGACAAGCTGACTAGCCCGTGGGGCCGGGTAAGCCTCCTATGTGATGGCCATAAAGTGGATCTGGTCGTGAAGCGTTACAAGGGAATGAGATATCGCGTGACCACATATGTGGATGGTCGCTGGGAGGGTAAGTGGGTGTCGGGTAAGGAGGCATATCCCGAACAGAAATTCCTGAACAAGCAAGTACGCCCAGCGTGCCCAAAGAAAGATAAGGCGGCAATGGAGAAGGCAGTAGGCAAGCGCTACTTCAAAAAAATGTGTGCTGAAGAACCCTACTGGACCAAGACCATCACGCTCTATGACGTGACCTGGGCAAGTGGCCGCTCCGCTATCAACCACCTGTGCAAGGTCTGCGGCTCCATCCAGATCGCACCCGAAGAAGCCACCGCTTAGAACCCGGTGTCGAGCCTGCCTTACAGGCTCCGCAACGTGTTTTAACCCATGCAGTCGTGAGCGGCCGGCCCCGATCAACGTACCGGGGTGCGCCGTCCTCTGAAACCGGCTCGGCCGCTCAGCGAGTGCATGGACCAACGGAGACCAAGGAAATGACTGATCGCCGCAAGGCCATGATCGCCAAGATCAAGATTGCCCAGCAGCAGCTACAGATGGCTGATGACAGCTACCGCGCCATGCTGGCACGCCTGACCGATGGCAAAACCAGCAGCACCAAACTGACTCTGCAGCAACTGGATGACGTGCTGGCCGAAATGAAGCGCTTGGGCTTTGTGCAAAAGCCCGCGCAAAAACATGGCCGCCGGCCGCGCACGAAGGACACCCGCGAGACCATCATGGCCAAGATTGAGGCGCAGCTGACTACCGCTGACCGCCCTTGGGCGTACGCACATGCAATGGCCAAGCGTATGTACAAGATCGAAAAGCTGGAGTGGCTGGAGTACGAACAGTTGCACGGCCTGATGGTAGCCCTGGTCTATGACGCAAAACGGAATGGGAGGCCTGCATGAAACGTACTGAATACGAGATTGTGCGGGCAGCACACCTGCTGCCGGATAACGCTAAAGAGTTGGTCAACCTGCTCACTCTTCCGGTGACTCTGAAGTTGGTTGAGGCGTATGGGGGAACTCACTTTCCTATCCCCAAGACCGCAAGAGCAGAGGGGCAGTACTTTTCCGCGCTGGCGGAGGCGGTTGGAGTTGATGCTGCCGGCACGCTGGTACGCAGATTCGGAAATACTCGACTTTATGTACCGAAGTGCGCCAAGGCCTTGCGTGCCCTGCGTGATGCGAACATTCGCGCTGACTACGACAAGAGTTGTACCGAGTTGGGGCATAATGCCACTGTCAATAATGTTTTAGTGCCGAAGTATGGCCTGTGCGACAGGCGTATCGAGAAAATTTTGGAAAGGCCGGATGATCTGCTTCCGGTCGCAGATGAGCTGCAGGGCAGCCTCTTCTAAGAGGGTATTGCAATGAAAATAGGTAAGCTGATTGTAGTGAGCGTTGTCTTGGGTGTAGTCGCTATCGGTGGTTTCATTGGCTACAAAGAGTATGCATTCAAGAAGGAGCAGGCTGAAAGTGAACGCCTTGCCAAAATACACCAGGAATCCGAAAAAATGCGGAGAGTGATAGAGCTGCAGGGGGTACTCGCTTATCTCAATCAGCTTCACTCAGACTTTGCTAAAGCTGTGGTTTCGATGAAATTAGCAGGTAGTGTCTTGGAAATTCAAAACCTGACCAAATCGAATACATCGGAGCTGCCCAAGGTAACAGCCACTCTACGGGATGTACAAAAATTGGTCGAAATGACCCCTGAGAAGGGATGCGTGACACCGGCAAAGCAGCGCTTGCAAAGCGGCATTCCCTCAGTAATAGAAGCTTTTGATCTGATTGCGTTGTCTCAAGAAAGTGAGGCAGATGAAAAAATGAAGGCCGCAAAGCTAAAATTTGCTGAGTACAACGAGCTGCATGATGCATGCCTAAAAGCAACGACAGATGAACTGAGAAACATTAGATGACAGCCCCGCCCCGAGCGGGGCTTATCATTTATACCGAACCCTTTCCCAGTCTGGCCTCCCACCTCAAATCCCTACGATTTCCCCTGACGCAACACACCAGGAGACATCGTGTCCCGCCCCATCAATCTGATTGTGATCCACTGCTCGGCTACTCCGAATGGCCGTCAGCTCGGATCAGCCAACACGTCGGCCGCGCAAGTCATTGACGGCTGGCATGCCCAGCGCGGCTTTCATCGCCAGCCTGCCGCCATCGCCGCTTATAACCCCCAGCTCAAAGCCATCGGTTACCACTTTGTCCTAGACGTCGACGGCACCAAGAACACCGGTCGTGCGCTGGATGAAGTCGGAGCACATGTCGCCGGCTTCAATGCCAACTCCATCGGTATCTGCATGGCCGGCACCGATGCGTACTCCACGGCTCAGTGGGGTGCACTGACCTCTCTGGTCAAAGCACTGAAAGAGAAATATCCGGCAGCGCGCATCGTTGGCCATCGCGATCTGTCCCCGGATCTGAACGGTGACGGGACCATCGAACCCAGCGAGTGGGCCAAAACCTGCCCCGGTTTCACCGTCGCGGACTGGCTGGCTGCAGGTATGAAGCCGCAGCCCAAAAACATCCTGGCCAGCTAATGCACCGGCCACTCATTTACCTGTTGCTGCATGCCCAAGCAGCCCACCATCTTCCACCATTTCCCTGGCGGATGATTGAACACCAGGCATCACCGGTAGGCCATCGCGGACCTAGCGGTGTAGCCAAGGCCTGGCGCGCAGCAGCCAAGAGAAGGAACCGCCGTCGTGCAACTCGCTGACATCCTCACAAACCCGGTTACCCAGCGCCTGTCGCAGAGCAAGTTCTGCATCGCCGTCGCTCTGGTGGCCACCACCTTTGCCTTGGTCTGGGAGGTGGTTCATGGCCGCGCAACCGAATGGCTGTATGGCCTCTACCTTGCCGCATGGGTGACTCATGCCCAAGCCAGCAAGCGGGCTGCGATCTCTCGCGATGCGCTTACCACTCCGAAAGGCGGTGAACAGTGAGCCTGACTGATTTTGTTGTCCCCAGCTGGGCCAAGGCGCTGCTGCTATGCGCCGCCATTGGTGGCGTGCTCTACAAGGTGGACCAGCACGGATTTGCCGCCGGCGAAGCGGCCGCCTATGCCTCAGAAGCCAAGTCGCGAGCATCACTGGTCAAGGGCTATGAAGACCGCATCCAGGGGCTGCTCGCTGAAAAAATTGCCGAACGCGATGCCGCGTTACGCGATCAACAGGCGGTGCTGGATCAGGCTAACCGGGTTGGCACTGCATTGCTGGAAGAGCGCGCAAAGCTGACCGCAATGCAAAAGACCCTGCGAAAGGAGATTCCCCATGTCGCACAAACTGATGGTGCTCGCTGGACTGGTCTTGGTCCTGCAAGCCTGCGGCTCTACGCCGCCTACCTCGGCTACTCAGGTTATTCGGGTCTGCCCGCACCCCACCCCGGAGATGCTGCAAAAGCAGACCAAGCCGCCGGCACCGACAGCGGGATACCTCCAGCAGACCTCTTAGCCCACGCCGCCGACTATGGCGAATGGTGCCGGAAGCTTGAGAGCCAAGTAGATGCCTTCATCACCTTGTATGGAGGCAGTCATGAGTGATCTGGGGATTGTGCAGAACGACCAGGGCGATCTGCTGGACGTACTGGAGACCAAGGGAGCAGAGCTGACCCGTCTGCTAGCTCAGATCGAAGGTCTGGGCGGCGACAAGGCTTGTGCTGCCGAGGCGGCAAAACGCTTGGCCGAATGCCTGTTCTGGGCTGACCGTGCGACGCAGGTGTTCGATGGATCCATTTGATCGTGCACAAGCACTGGAGCTAGAAATGCGAGAGGCCCTGATTGCCGAACAGCGCGCTCTGGCTCCGTGGGGTAAGCCAGCTACGCACTGCGTAGATTGTGGCAACGAAATCCCGCTGGAGCGCCAGCAAGCAGCACCGGGTCTGCGCTGCACACATTGTCAGAGCGCCATCGAGCGCCGAGGGGGGAGCCGGTGACGGTCACTGTTGATTTTTGGCATCTGGTCGGTTTGCTGCTGGGCTTTCTGAGTGTGCTTTTCACCTTCGGCAAGCTATTGCTGGGCCAGATTGAGCAGCGTCTCGACCAGCGCTTCAAAGCCATTGATGAGGCAAACAATGCTACCAGCACCCACTGGGACACGCGCTTTGCCGAGTTGATGGAACAGAACCGACGCGAGGCAGATGGCTGGCAACGCATCGAAAAAGACTTCCTGCGTTTCCAGGCTGACCTGCCACTGCAATACGTGCGCCGGGAAGACTACGTCCGCAACCAGACCGTGATCGAGGCCAAGCTGGATAGCCTCGCCCTCAAAATCGAAAACGTCCAATTGAAAGGACTGCAGCAATGAATATCGATGCCGCAAAAATCCGCCGCGAAAGCCTGCGCTGGTACCTGGTACTGGCGGTGTACAACGCCCGTCCTACTGAAGTTGTCGAGGATGTGATCCAGCAAACCATGCGCGCCATCTACCCTGACGTATCGCCGCTGGAGGTGCGCAAGGAGTTGGACTATCTGGAAGACCGCGCCATGGTAAAGCTACGCAAAGAGCCTGCCGGTCGCTGGTGGGCGGATATCACCCGCTATGGCGTGGACCTGGCCGAGTACACCATCGACTGCCAACCCGGTATCGCACGCCCTGAAAAATACTGGAACTGATATGGCCGCACGCACCAGCGTTTCCATGCTGCCGGCCGAGGTGCGCGCCTGGCTGGACCAGTCCCTGGTTGACGGCAATTTCAGTGGCTACCAGGCACTGGAGGAGCTGCTGCGCGACAAGGGCTACAGCATCAGCAAGTCGGCTATTCACCGCTATGGCCAGAAGATCGAACGCCGCTTTGCTGCGATCCGCGCCAGTACCGAAGCGGCCAAGCTGCTGACACAGGGCGCATCGGATGACACTGACACCCGCTCTGAAGCCTTGCTTGCCATGGTGCAGACCGGGCTGTTTGAATCCATCGTCAATCTGCAGGAAGCCAGTGACGAGGATATCTCCAATGAAGACCGGATCGCCATTCTGTCCAAGGTGGCCAAGAACATCGCCACCTTGAGCCGAGCCAGTGTCAACCAGAAGAAATTCCGTCTGGAAGAGGAAGCACGCATCGAGCAGAATGCCCGCGCTGCGCTGCTGGCAGAACAGGAGCAGAAGCTGGAGGAACTGCGTGGCTCGGATGGCATGAGCGAACAGATGGAAAGCAGCATCCGTCGCATCCTGCTGGGTAAAGAGTGATGACAGAACCCGTACAGCAAGCCCCGTTAAAAGCCCTGGGCAGCCCGCGCAAAATTAACCTGGCCGAGGAGCTGGAGCTGGCCGGGGTGGTGGTGCCGCAGGAAGTAGCCGAAGCCATTCCAGCCGAGCAGCCAGTTTTTCTGCCCTACCAGCAGCGCTGGTTTGAGGACGAGTCTCAGATCATGATCGCTGAGAAGTCGCGCCGTACCGGTCTGACCTGGGCAGAAGCCGGCCGCAACGTGGTGAAGGCCGCCCGGCCGCGCCGTCGCCAGGGCTGCAATACCTTCTATGTCGGCTCCAAGAAAGAGATGGCGCTGGAGTACATCGCCGCCTGCGCGCTGTTCGCCAAGGCCTTCAACGAGCTGGCCAAGGCTGACGTGTACGAGCAGACATTCTGGGATGAGGGCAAGCAGGAGGAAATCCTCTCCTACATGATCCGCTTCCCCAAGTCGGGTTTCAAAATCCAGGCACTGTCCAGTCGGCCATCCAATCTGCGTGGTCTGCAGGGTGATGTGGTGATTGATGAGGCGGCCTTCCATGAATCCCTCGAGGAGCTGCTCAAGGCCGCCCTGGCATTGACCATGTGGGGCAACAAGGTCCGGCTGATCAGCACCCATAACGGGGTCGAGAATCTGTTCAATGAGCTGATCCTGGAAGCCCGTGCCGGCAAGCGAGACTACAGCATCCACCGCATCACGCTGGACGATGCGATTGCCGATGGCCTGTACAAGCGCATCTGCTACGTCACCAACCAGGAGTGGTCGGCTGAGGCTGAGGCGAAGTGGCGGGCTGATCTGTACAAGAATGCCCCGAACCCCGAGTCGGCGGACGAGGAGTACGGCTGCGTCCCCAAGAATAGTGGCGGTAACTGGCTCTCCAGTCTGCTGATTGAAAAGCGCATGTCTGCCGATACTCCGGTACTGCGCTATGAGTGCCCGGCTGGCTTTGAACTGGAACCGGACCATGTCCGTGCCAGCCACTGCCAGGACTGGATTGATTCGGTGCTGCAGCCGGAGCTGGATAAGCTGCCCAAGGGGGGGCGTAGCTTTGATGGTGAGGACTTTGCCCGCAGTGGTGACTTGTCGGTCCATGTCCCCTTGATTGAGATGCAGAACCTGGTCAAGCGCGTGCCATTCATCCTGGAAATGCGCAATGTGCCCTTCCGCCAGCAAGAGCAAATCACCTTCCACTTGCTGGATAACCTGCCGGGCTTTGCCGGTGGCGCATTTGATGCCCGAGGCAATGGCCAATATCTGGCCGAAGTAGCCATGCAGCGCTACGGGGCGGACCGCATCCACCAGGTGATGCTGTCGGAGAGCTGGTACCGCGAACACATGCCCCCGGTAAAAGCCGCCCTCGAGGACGGCGACCTGGACGGGCTACCAAAAGACAAGGATGTGCTGGCCGACATGCGCGCCGTGCAGATCATCAAGGGGGTGCCGCGTATCCCGGATACCCGCACTACCGGTGAAGACAAGGGCAAGCGCCACGGCGACGTGGCTGTTGGGGTGGCCTTGGCCGTGTATGCGGCCCGCGTGATTGATGCCGCTCCGCTGGCCACCCGAGGGTATCGCGGTCTGCCGCGCAGCGGCTTCAGCGGCTCCAGTCGCTTCGGGCGAGGTACTTGGTAATGAATAGGGAGTGCAAAACATGGCGCAAATTGTAGGGCCGGATGGTCAACCGATTAACACGGGTCTGCTTAAAACCACAATCGCCACTCCGTCGCTGACTGGTGTACGACAGATCGTGGCCAGCCATACCCAGGGGCTGGATCCGGTCATGCTGGGTCACATCCTGCGCAGGGCCGTCGACGGCGATGCTGGTGCATATCTCCGTCTTGCAGAAGATATGGAAGAAAAGTACCTCCACTACGGCTCGGAGCTGACTACGCGCAAGCGCGCCCTGGTCGGGCTTGAGCTGTTTGTGGAGCCAGCCGGCGATGATCCGGCCAGTACGGCAGCCGCAGAGCTGGTGCGCGAAGCACTGCCGGTCGTAAAGGAATCCTTGTTCGACGTGCTGGATGCTATCGGCAAGGGCTACTCGGTTCACGAGATTGACTGGGATCTTAGCGAGAAACAGTGGATGCCGAAGGGTCTGTCCTACCTGCAACCCTACTGGCTCCAGACGCGCCGGGACGCACCTGACACATTGTTCCTGCGCGCGGACTTTGACCCCTATGGCACACCACTTACTCCGTTCAAGTTTGTCGTGCATAAGGCCAAAGCCAAGTCAGGCGTCCTGATTCGTGGTGGCTTGGCGCGGATGGCCACGTGGGCCTTCCTGTTCAGCAACTATGCGGTCAAGGACTGGGTTGTATTTGCCGAGGCTTACGGCCAGCCGCTGCGGGTGGGTAAGTACGACGCCAACGCGACCCCACAGGATATTGATGTGCTGCTGGCAGCACTTCGTAGTCTGGGTACCGACGCTGCAGCTGTGATTCCGAAGAACATGGAGATCGACTTTGTCGACGCCGGCAACAAGACGGCCTCGGTTGATATCTATGCACGGCTCGCGGAGTACTTCGACAAGCAGACCAGCAAGGTGGTGCTGGGGCAGACGCTGTCGACCAATACGGGCGGTGCGGATGGCGGTGGTGCCTATGCCTTGGGCAAGGTCCACAACGAGGTGCGCGAGGACATCCTCGACTCGGATGTCGAGCAGCTTGAAAGCACATTGCAACGGGACTTCGTCCGGCCCATCGTGGATCTGAATCAAGGGCCGCAGACTATCTATCCCAAGATCCGGGTCAGGGTGAACAAGCCAGAAGATCTGACAGCACTTGCCGGCGTGGTGGACACCTTGGTCCGGGCTGGCCTGCCTCTGGGGCAAGAGTCCATGTATGCGCGCTTTGGGCTGACGCAACCCAAGGCCGATGAGCCGTTGCTGGTACCGATTGACACCCCGGCCACGCAACAGGCCATGAATCGCTACCGCGCCATGAATACAAACGGTAGCGTCCAGACGGATCCCATGGCCCCGCTCCTTGCACAACTGACTCAGCAAGCCAGCGACCCGATGCAGAACATCCTGCAAACGATACGACAGGCACTGCATGATGCTCCGGATCTGGAGAGCTTCCAGCAGTGGCTGGTGAACGGGTTTGGCGACTTGCCGACCACCCAGCTGCAGCGGGTAATGAATACCGCGTTTAGCCTGGCGGAGCTGTCAGGCCGCTATGAGGTCAGCAATGGCCGATAACGCCCCGCCACTGAGCGCCGTCTTCAAGGCGCCTTGGCAGACACAGCTGGATTTTTTCAGGCAGAAGCTCAACCTGCCGACCGAGGCCTGGACCGACATCATGAAGGCACAGCACGACCGCGCCTTTGTGGTTGCCGGTGCCATGGCTGGCGACTTGCTGGAGGATCTGCGCCAGGTGGTGGACAAGGCGGTCGCTGGCGGCAGTACGTTGGCCGATTTCAGGCGGGACTTTGACAGCATCGTCAGTCAGCACGGCTGGGACTATACCGGTGGCCGGAACTGGAGAACCAATGTCATCTACCAGACCAACCTGACCACCAGCTATGCCGCCGGCCGTTACCAGCAGTTGACTGATCCGGACATGCTGTCAGTTCGGCCATACTGGCGCTACCGCCATTCAGACTCAGTCCTGCGGCCGAGACCACAGCATCTTGCCTGGAACGGTCTTATCCTGCGTGCCGACGACCCGTGGTGGCAGACCCATTACCCACCGAACGGGTGGGGATGCCAATGCACCATACAGGCAGTATCCGAGCGAGAGTTACGCGAGAAATACGGCAAGAGCGGGCCAGATCAGGCTCCAGTGATTGAGACGAGGAAGATCGTGCTGGAGGATGGCAGCTCCAGTTATGTCCCGGTCGGCATCGACTACGGCTGGGACTATGCGCCGGGTCAAGCCAACCTTGGCCGTCTGTTGCTGGACAAGGCCGCAACGACATCAGCCCCTATCGGCGCGGCAGCCATCGACAGCGCTGTTCAGCACATCCTGGCACTGGACAACGTCGTCCAGGAGCGCTGGCAGCCCTTGGTTAAGCGCATCTATCCGGATCCGTCTGCTTACCAGCCGACCAAGATCCGGATCAATATCGGCGCGCTGTCGCCGGAGCTGGTCCGCACAATTGGCTGGGTTCGAGGCGAAGAGCTAGCCACGGCAGTCATCAGCGTGAATGACCATGAAATCAAGCACGGACTGAGGGATATTGGCGGTAAGGCAGACAAGCGCATCAGCCTGCAAGATGCACTGCAGGCCGTGACAGGAATGTGGAAACCGGACCGGGTGTACCAGCAGATCAATCAAGGGGCACCTGAGCCTGTTTATCTGGCGGTGTGGCCCTCAGTGGATGGCAATCGCTATGTGAAGGCCGCCATCAACATCAACTACCGTACCAAAGACAAGGATGCAGCCGGCAAGCGTTTTACATTGCAGACCAATACGCTGCTGACGCTAGGCTATGTAGATTTGCGGGATCTGGATAATCCGCAGCTCTACCAGCGGATTCTATGAAAGGAGAAGTAACCGTGCCGGCAGGACGCCACCCCCTGCGTGTGCACGCCCCGAAGGCCTACGGGGGTTGCAATACGTACAGCGATTTCACGTATTCCGGCACGGCTAATTCATTATGAGTGATAACTCGTTTCAGATCCAAGTCACCAACGATGCGATCGGCGATGCGTTGACCAGGCTGTTGGAGGAAAGCCGCAATCTGCGGCCGGCGCTGCTGGACTTTGCTGAATGGGCGAAGGCGGAGACAGATCAGCATTTTATTGACCAGGTAGACTGGCGTGGCCAGCCTTGGGCACCCAATGCCAAGGCGACCTTAACGCAGTATCTCCGTACGCACGGTGGTACCAGGAACTACAAGAAAGACGGCTCGCTGAGTAAGGCCGGCGAAAAACGATTGGGAGCCAAACGGATCCTGCAGGTGTCCGGCAACCTGCGCCGCGCCGCCTTCAGCTTTGATGCCACGGCTACTGGGCTTCGATTTGGGCCATGGGGCAATGGCTTGGATGCCTACGCCGCCATCCAGCAGCTCGGCGGCCAAACCGGTCGAGGACTTAAGGTCACCATTCCGGCCCGCCAGTATCTGCCAGTGGATAGCGAAGGTAACCTTGACCCTGTCGCCGAAGCCAGGCTGCTCGAGCTGCTGGTGGAGCACTTTTCAGCTGGGTAAAAAAAAGCCGCCTGGTTGAGTAGGCGGCATGAAGCGGAATTTGGAGGATCGCTATGGTCCCCTAGGGAAGCCAAGGGGGAACGAAGTTCCACTTTCATCATTGACGGCGCTATGCCTAGCTTCAAGGAAAATCACCAAAATACGTATTTGTACTGAGTCGGGTTATTGAAGCAATAAAAAGGCCGCCCCAGTCAGGAGCGGCCAAACATCGAACTTGCTAACACAACCTTGGATGCAGCCCAAAGATGATGTCACTTACCCATATCAGAAACAAGTTAGCCTTTCGACCTAGTCGCAGCCCCCAAGCAGGCTCGTAAACGCCCACAGTGACGCTATCATCAGCGGATAGGACAAGGACTGCAACGATACTTTTTAATCGCGCCAGCCCCCGTTAACTCACGTTAATTAGGTACTTCAAATACCATAGTGGCTTAGGGACTGTTTGAAACCATGCAAAATCCTGTCTAGACGTTGCGCCGGGGTGCAATGGAGCGGTGGTTCAGCGCTGACTGATGCCTTGAAGTTGGTCGCTGATGTTTTGTGCAGTGGCGGCCTGTTCTTCTGAGGCGTGGGCAATCTCGAAAGTGAAATCACGCATGTGATTTACCTCTTCCACAATGGCGGCGATGGCGTTTTGCGCCCGCTGGAAATCCTCTTCGGTGTCGCGCACCTTGTCGCGCCCGTCGCCCATCGAGGTAATGTTCACCTGAACTTCTTGCTGGATGTCGCGAATCATGCCGCCGATTTCCGCCGTGGCTTTGGCCGTGCGTTCGGCCAACTTGCGCACCTCGTCGGCGACGACGGCGAAGCCCCGGCCCATTTCACCGGCGCGTGCGGCTTCGATGGCGGCGTTCAGCGCCAGCAGGTTGGTCTGGTCGGCAATGTCCTTGATCACGTTGACGATCTGGCCGATGGTTTCCGAGCGTTTGCCCAGCGAGGTGAGATTGTCTGCGGTTTCTGTCACCAGAGAGCTGACGTCCTTCATGCCGGTTGCGTTGGTCTGAACGATGTCTCGCCCCTCAAAGGCGCGTTTCAGCATCAGCTCCGCGGACTCCGACGCCGAGGCAGTTCGCACCGCCACCATTTCGATGGTGGCGCTCATGGCCTGCATATTGACCGATATCTCGTCGATGCGCGCTTCCAGAAACTCTCGTCTTTTATCGTTGGCTTCTCTTAGCGATTGGGCTTCCAGTTCGGCGCTGACATCCTGAAAACTGGCCATGAAGCACAGCAATTTGCCGGGATCGCGCTCGCTCCAGACGGGGAAGACTTTGGTTTTGAAAGTGACCTGGCCCACAGGAATATAAGCTTCATGGTTTTCCATGCGGCGCGAGGCCAGATCCGAGAGGATGCGGCGAATGCGTTCCGGGTCGCGGTGGAACTGATGGATGGAGTGCTGGAAAGCCTTGTTGACGTCCACGCCCCCGCGAAACTTCTGATTCATCATGTCCCTGTGCCGGTTCAATGTTTCCCGGGCCGTGCGGTTCATGTAGAAAATGGTGTTCTCCGGCGTGGTATCCGCCAGCATGATCAGATTGTCGACGTTATCCAGTACGGATTTGAACTGATGCAACTGCTCTTCATCCTGAGCGGTACTGTCTTTGCTTTTCTTGAAACCGAACATGACGATACATCTCCTAAGTATATGTTTGTCAGGCAGAGACAGCGCCGATGCCTTTCTTGGAGCCACAAACGGAATCTCATGGGAGCCCTGAACCAAGACGCGCCAACGCAGGCCGTAGGCGGGGCACGACATGGCAACGCAAGATTTGAAAGAAGTGGGTCTTGATTTCTACTTGTTCTTGTTTGTTATAGATTGATGGCATCGTGCCGATTTTGGCAATCGAATCTTTTGCCGCAGGCACATCTTGAACGTCATTCGTAAAAAAAAAGTTGCAGGGATGCTTTCTGGGCGGGCTTAGCGCCGGAGGTTGCGAGATAGACTTCAGTCTAAGCTTGCCGCTTCTGCCTTTTCTCTTCAAACATCAGATGATCTGCATGGCTCCATGCAGCCTGGAGTGACCTTTTAGGCGAACGAATGGCCATACCTTGTGATGCGTTGATGCCCTCTGCAGCCAAATTGTTGCGCAACCTGACCGCTAAAGCTTTAGCTTCCTTGCTATCACACTCAACAAAAATAATGCCGAATTCATCACCACCTAATCTGGCAAGAATATCGCATGATCTTATTGAGGCCTGCATCACACGTGCCGCACGACTGATGAGCTGGTCACCCGCATCATGTCCAAGGCTGTCATTCACCACTTTCAGTTGATCCAGGTCGATAACCACGGCAGCCACAGGTGACCCATACCGACGTGCTCGTTCTTCTTCTTTTATCAAAAGCAAATCCCATGCACGGCGGTTGAACAATCCGGTCATGCCATCTGTGTGAGCTTCAATCTCCAGCTTTTCAATACGCCGTTGTTCTGAGTTGATCATCAACTCATTTGCCAGAATGGTGCTAAGCAAACTGGCCAAGAGTTCAATCATGTCTTGGTATTGCAATATTTCAGCGGGTTGCGGATCTGGGTCGATGGCACACAAAGTGCCAAAGAGTGATCCATCCCGCTGCATTAACGGTGTCCCGATATATGCCCTAATCGGAACCTGTTGGCCGATAGGAGCTTCTGCGTAAGATGGCACCAAACTCGAGTCAGGTGCAATTCTTGGGCCATAACCTTTAACCATCCTTGAGCAAAAAGAATCTGTCCACTTAAAAACGGTGCCCTGGGAAACATCATATTTATCAGTTTGCACTGACAATACAATCCAATCATTCCCCTCAACTCTTGTAACCATCCAAAGGCCAAACCCAAGAGTTTCATGTAAATAGTTTAAAATTGCATTGCTTGCACTTTCAAATGTGTGCTGGCTAGTCAATTCCATCGCTTGGTTTCTCCTTTCAATGACCCAGTATGAATATGGCGAGATCAGATTAAAAATAGATGGTTTACGCTAGGACTGCTTAGTCGTTCTGCAAAACACTAAGTAACTCTACCGAACACATTCCCCCGTTTTTGGATTTGTGTAGCTGCCCACAATGCAGCCCATGAACCCGATCCGCCTCGCCCTCTCCAGGGCATTCAACCATGCCACCTTGCCTGCCGGTATGCAGCGGGCCAGTTGCGCCATGTCGCTGCCTTTGGGCGTGGATGGCGAAGTGCCCGAGTGGTGTCCCGTCATTCCTGCCGGCACCTTCTCCGGCCGGGATGGCCGTGGCCCTTGGCACGCTGACATCAATGCGATTCTGACCGAGTTCGCCGCTAACCAGGCACAGGGCATCGAGCCTGTCGTGGACTACGACCACCTCAGCATGGTGTGTCTGGAAACCGGCCAGCGCGCCCCGGCCGCAGCCTGGGTCAAGCAGCTGCAAGACCGGGATGGTGAGACTTGGGCCCGGATGGAGTGGAATGCCGCCGCCAGCGCAGCCATTCAGGCCAAGGAGTGGCGTTATCTGTCACCCGTTTTCGATTTTGACGCCAGCGGCCGCGTGGTCCGCCTGGTATCCGTGGGGCTGACCAACAACCCGAATCTGTTTCTACGTGCCCTCAACTCACAGGAGAACCGCATGGACCCGATTGACCAATTGCTGCAGCAGCTCGGCGTCAGTATCACTGACGCTATGGATGCCGCCAGCAAGCTTGCTGCCGCGCTGTCCGCCATCCAGACCTTGCAGTCGGTCACTGCATCGACTCAGACCGCCATGAATAGCCTGCGTCAGGCTACCGGCGCAGCTGCTGATGCAGACCTCATCACGGTAGCCAACAGCATCATGTCCAGCTTCGTGCCCCGCGCCGAGTACGAGCGGGTGGCCAACAGCCTGGCGCAACTGCAGCAGGGTAGTCGCGAGAGCGAACTGGACAAGGCACTGGATGACGCCATCAAGGGCGGCAAGATCGCCCCCGCTTCGCGCAGTTACTTCCGCGCCATGGCCAGCCAGGACATGAAGGCCTTCCAGGACTTCATTAAAGGAGCGCCGGCGATCATTCAGCCCGGTGCGACGGAAACCAGCCGCGCGGCCAATACCCAGCAAGCAGACCAAGGCAAAGGCGACAACGCTCTGATCGCCAATGCCAAAGCCCGCGCAGCTGCCAAGTAACCGTTATTCAGTGGCCATCGGCCCGTAAAGGAACGACATGAAAACCCTGACGATCAATCAGACCCTGCCGCCGCAGATCCCGCTGATCGGCGAACCGGACGAATACGGCGAAACCGTGCAAGTCGGTCCGGATGCGCTGCCTGCCGGCACCATTCTCGGTGTGGCAACGCTGGACGATGAGCTGGCCGTGCCGTGGAAAGCGGGTGACAACCCGCTGGCGTACGTGCTGGGGGTCACTCGCAAAGACCTGCCTGCAGCCGATGCCGGCATTGCCTCCCGTGACGTAGGCACCGCCGCCGGTGACTGCGTGGTGGCGCTGGATACCCTGCCCGAACTGCAGGCTGCCCAGTCCAGCCAACCGGCTCACTTCCGCCACGTCAGTCGCCAACTGTCGGCCCGTGGTATCCGTATCGTCCTGCGCGCCGGCGACTAAGCGTCACCGTCCCGCTTTCTATCGCAAAGGAAATTCGACATGCCCCAATCCATTGCAGACCTGCTGCAGGATCCGGCGTTTAGCGTCGCCAGCCTGACTGACGCCATCCGACTGTTGCCCAACACCTATTCCAAGGTAGGTCAGAGCGGCATCTTCGTGCGCAAGGGCGTGAATGCCCGCACCGTCGCACTGGAATACGCCGGCGGCCGCATCCATCTGCTGGCCAACCAGGACGTCGGCAGCCCTGGTCAGCGCACCAAGCGCGACAAGCGCAACGTGAAGTACTTTGGTGTCCCGCACATTCCACACGATGACACCATTTTGGCAGCGGAGCTGATTGGCTCCCGCGCCTTTGGCAGCAGCGATACGCTGACGGTGTCGGATGTGGCCAACG
This sequence comes from uncultured Aquitalea sp., assembly GCF_945957525.1. Taxonomy (GTDB): domain Bacteria; phylum Pseudomonadota; class Gammaproteobacteria; order Burkholderiales; family Chromobacteriaceae; genus Aquitalea. The sequence goes on from NZ_CAMFLA010000004.1 coordinate 16,676, forward strand.
TGATCAACAACCACCTGCAGGACATGAAGGTCCGCCATGACCTGACTCAGGAATGGATGATGCTGGGTGCCATCAAGGGCAAGATTCTGGATGGCGACGGCGAGCTGATGTACGACCTGTTCAAGGAGTTCAACCTCCAGAAGAAGGTGATTGAATTCAAGTTGTCGGATCCGGCCTTTAACGTGAAGAAGGCCTGCGCCGACGTGTGCCGCCATATTGAGAAGAACCTGTTGGGTGATATCTCGACCGGCATCAAGACCTGGGTCGATGCGGACTTCATGGATGCATTCACCACTCATCCGAATGTGGAAAAGGCGTTCCAGGGCTGGGCGGCCGCGCAGGAGAACATTGGTGGCGATGTCCGCAGTGGCTTCAAGTTCGGTGGCATCACCTTTGAAGAATACACCGGCGAAGTCCCGAAGGCGGACGGCAAGACCATGGTGCCGCTGATCAATGCCGGCACTGGCCATGCTATCCCGCTCGGTACGCGTCAGACCTTCCTGATGTATGACGCGCCGGCAGACTTCATGGAGGCGGTCGGCACGCTGGGGCAGCCGTACTACGCCAAGATCCGGAACACGGACTTTGATCGCGGTGTGGACATGCACACCCAGTCCAACCCGTTGCCGCTGTGCGCCCGTCCGGGCGTGCTGGTGGAACTCAAACTGACCTGATGACGCCGTAAGGCGAGAGAGAGACAGCGACCGGCGCAGTGTGGGGACACTGCGCCGGCCAGCTGACTGCAGACCGTAGCTGCAAGCCAACCCGAGGCTGCCACTTTCGTGCACGAAAGCCTGGCCAGTTTACCGGGTTTTAAAGACCTTGCAGAGAATGGAAAACGAAATTCGCTGTGGCCAATGCGGCCGCAAACTGGCGGAAGGCCAGTACCTGACCCTTCACATCAAATGCCCGCGCTGCCGGGCGATGAATCACTTCAAGGCCACGAGCCACACTCCAGAGCACCAGGGCGTGCCAGACAGGACACGACCTGATGCAAAACCTACCGATCATTCCGTGGCTCGGCGGTAAGCGCCGCCTTGCCAAAACCTTGCTGCCGCTGTTCCCGGAGCACACCTGCTATGTGGAGCCGTTTTGCGGGGCGGCAGCCCTCTATTTCATGAAGGCGCCTTCCAAGGTCGAGGTGCTCAACGACGTCTCCGGGGACGTCGTGAACCTCTATCGGGTGGTTCGCCACCATCTGGAGGAATTCACCAGGCAATTCAAATGGGCCTTGATCTCGCGTGAGATGTACAAGTGGCTGCAGATCACCCCGGAAGAAACCCTCACCGACATCCAGCGTGCCGCCCGTTTCTACTACCTGCAGAAAATGGCCTTTGGGGCCAAGGTGCAGGGACGTAACTTTGGCACTGCCGCCACCACGCCACCCCGGCTAAATCTATTGCGCCTCGAGGAGGAGCTGTCTGCGGCGCATCTGCGCTTGTCCCGAACCTACATTGAGCATCTGGACTGGAAAGCCTGCATGCAAAAATACGACAGGCCGGGCACCCTGTTCTACGCCGATCCGCCGTACTGGCAGACGACTGGTTACGGTGTTCCTTTCGGGTTTGAGGAGTATGTCGCGCTGGCGGAATTCATGCGTACCTGCCAGGGAAAGGTCATCCTCAGCATCAATGACCACCCGGACATCCGTGACGTGTTCTCCAGTTTCAGGACCGAGCAAGTAGCGATCCAGTACAGCGTCAATGCGAACAAAAGCAAGCCCAGCTCCGAGCTGATCATACGCAACTGAGATTGCAATGTGCTTTGTGGTGGGAGTTATTTTGAAATCGAAAATCGGGATGGTAACGTATGCATACGGTTTAAATTTAACCGGAAATTTTGCATATGAGGTTGCAGATGAATTTTTTTGATTACATCACCGCACTTGTACGGGATGGCGGAAAATCCTTCCTGATGCTGGCTGCAGTCTATTGTCTTGCCCGGCTTGCCATTGAAAGCGGATTGGAAAAGGGGGCGGCTCTCTCCCATGCCGTCATCGCTGCCATACTGCTGTTGTGGATAGTGGTCCCCAATGGCTGGACCGAACTTTCCTATCAACTCGGGGCGGTCCCCAGTTTTGAGGATCTGCGTGCAGGGAGAAGCCCAGAAGTCGTGGCTCAAGTCCTGACGTTTGAATTCTGGGGGAGCGTGCTCGGTATTGTGGCCGGTTTCCTTGTCTGGATCGGACTCATTGAACCGCGCAGGTGGGGATACTGATCTTGAGATAAAGCCTGCCGGCTGGCAGGCTTTTTTTATGACGTTTCCGGGTTGTCATGTGACAATGCCAGCCAAAGGAGACTTGTCGCATGACCACCATCCCTGCTCTGATTTCCCTGGATATCGAAACCCTACACCAGAAGGTACCCGAGGCAGCCGTGATCGCTATTGGCGCGGCCCTGTTCGTCGATGGTGTCGAGCAAACCGACCTGCGTCTGTCACTTCTGATTGATGTAGATGATACGTTGAAGTACGGCATCAGCGATGTTGACACCATGCTCTGGCACATCAAGCAGGGCCATGAGCACGTGGCCGGGCTGGGTTTGTTCCAAGACAGGTCCACGCACTTGCTGAGGGATGCGCTGAATCAGTTATCTGACTGGATTGCCAGTGCAAAAGCTGTTGCAACATCCGCCCAAATTATCACTCGGGACCCTGATTTCGATATTGCCATCCTGAATGACAAGTATCAGGCGCTTGGCCTCATTCCTCCATGGCGCTTCTATGAGCCCCGGAGTCATCGCACCCGCGAAGAAGATCTGCGCTGGATGCAGGAGTTGCTGGGTATTGAAGTTGCGCCAACATATACCAAGTACACCAAGGTAGCCCATGATGCACTGGCCGATGCTGTGAGTCAGGGAGAGTACTTATGCATGCTGTATCGATCCATCATGGAAGTCACGAGGAAGAAATAGTTAAAGTGGTGGATTGACATCGAATGCCAATGTCGTTGTTAATGCGGATCCTGGTGAAAAGCATGCATCAGACATCCTCGATATCAAGACACTATGCTGGAGCTATTTTGGATAACAAGCTGCACGGCCATTTGGGTTACTTTCGCAACAATACGGAGTTAATGACCATTCTTCGCTCGGCGTCTTCATTTGAAGAGGCATTCAGCCTTGTTGAGGCATGGTTCGATATGGGGGAGCTTCATCTGTCATCACCAGAGAGGCATGAATTGATGGTTGCAGTGCGCGTAATGTATAAAGGGATTCCACCTCAAAAGCATGATCAGTAGGGTTAAGCTGGTAACCAAACCGAGATAGCTCTGAAAATAGCTTTCAGGAGGCCAGAGTGGGCACTCACCCCATGATTGCTTTGTTTGAAGCACATGCCCAAATGCTGGATGCGTGTGGCCGGCAAACGAACGTCGAAGACGCCACGGTCATGCTGGCCGTTTGGCTTTCCCTGAATCAGGGCATTTTGTCTGAAGACGATATGGCGCAACTCGTTGAAGTCGGCGGCATCCTCTTCCGTGAAGGCCTTGAGCACCGCCTACAGCAGCGGCTCAAAGACATTGGCCGCTAGCGCCAGCTACCGAACCCTTTCCCCGCTTTTTGCTTTCCCCCATGCCCGCACAATGCGGGCATGTCTACTTCTACTCCCTACATCACCGCGCAAAGCCTGGAAGAGCGTTTCGGCCAAGGCTTTCTGCTCGCGGTGACGGACCCGACCAATACCGGCGAGATTGATCAGCCGAAGGTAAGCCGCGCGCTGGCGGATGCTGCCGACCTGATCGACTCCTATATCGGCAAGCGCTATGTGCTGCCAGTACCGACCGTGCCGCCGTCGCTCGGGCGCGTTGCCGCTGATCTGGTCCGCTACTTCCTGATGACAGATGCGCCTGGTGAGGAAGTCACTGCGCGCTACAAGGACGGGGTGCAATGGTTAAAAAACGTATCTACCGGTCTAGTTTCGCTCGGTCTGCCGGAAGCCAAGGCACCTGCTAGCGCGACCGGCAAGGTGATTGTGGACGGATCTCGCCGCCTGTTCACCCGCCGCACCATGAGGGGCTACTGATGCGCCCGGACCACCTCGCATTGGGCCGGCTGATCACCCAGCGGCTCAAGGCCGAGATACAGGATGTGCGCAATATTGCCCTGCGTAGCGATCTGCCGGACCTCTCCGGGCAAGGACTGGTATCACCGTCCCTGTATGTCATCTACGTCCGGGACGCCATCCCGCAAAACGGGGACGCGCCGGATGGCATGGAACACCTGGTGCAGCAGTGGATGGTGGTGCTGGCCGTACAAGGGACGCCTGACCAACTTCTTACTACGGCAGGCGACCTGCTGGCCAAGGTCAGAGAGGCGCTGCTTGGCTGGTCGCCGGATCCAGGCCTGTATGACCCGATCAAGGGAGCAACGCCGCCGGCTGCCATTTACCCCAATGGTTGGGGTTTCTTCCCCCTGATGTTTAACGCCGACTTTTACGCATAGGAGGCCACATGGAAACCCGAGTGAAGTTGCTCCGGGAGCATACCCACGCCGGGGAGACGCATCCGGCTGACGCCGAGTTGCATGTTAACGAGCACGTGGCCGACTGGATGCAGCAGCACCAGATTGCCGAACCCGCTCCCCGCAGTACCAAACCCAGCATTAACAACCCGCAGGAGACCGAAGCATGAGTTTCGCAGCCTTTTTGCCGGATACCCAAAAGCACTCGTTTTCGGTTTCCGGCCAGTTTTTGATGTCCGCCTATGGCGAGGACAAGTACACGCCCTTCGCCATGGTGGAAACCGCCGACCTGACCATTGAGCAGGAAACCCAGGAGCTGGCCGACTCGTATTCGGGTTCGGGCAATTACGACAAGCTCTACAACGTCAAGGCCGTGACGCTGGACTTTGCCGTCAAGACCTTCCAGCCGGACATCATCGCCGAGATGACCCAAGGCGCAGCGACCACGCGCGACGAGAAGACGGTCACTGATGAAGAGCAGACCGCTGCGCTTGGTCAGTTGGTGCCGCTCAAAAACATCGGTGCGGGTGACTACCAGGTCATGCCTTCCGCCGGTGGCCAGCCGTATGTGGCTGGCAAGGATTACTTCCCGACCGCACTCGGCATCATCCCGCTCAAGGGCGGCAGCATCGTAGAAGGATCGAAGATCAAGATCAGCTACAAGTCGCGCGCTGCCAGCGTCGTGGACTGGCTGGTGGGCTCCGGTAAAGAGCGCAGCCTGCTCTTTCACGGAATTAACAAGGCCAACCGCCGGGACGTGGTAGTGGAGGTGTTCCGGGGCAAGTTCGGTTTCCCGGACAAATACGCCCTGCTGGGCAAGGACTTTCGCAGCAGCTCGCTGAAGTTCGAAGTGCTGGCGGATCCGCGCCAGACCGGTGACGGCATTTCCCAGTGGGTCCGCGAGACGCTGCTCACCACCTGATCTTCACCCTGATGGGCGTGGCGCTGCCACGCCCTGGAGCAGTCCATGCGTATCGAAAAAACCATCCCCATCGGCGAGCACAGCATCACCATCCGCGAACTGACCGTCGGCGATATCCGCGCCATTTTGCTCGAGGCGGCCAACCAGCAGGGGCAACTCATTGATCCCGCAGCCAGCGATGCCGTTGAGGTCATCCTGGCGTCAATGCTGCTGCCTGATGCCAACCTGCAGGAACTGTTGGCCATGGCCCCCATGGGGCCGGCTGTCCTGGACAGCTTGACCGACTCGGAGCTGCAAGCGTTACGCGACAAGTGCAAGGAGCTGAACCCGCTTTTTTTCGGGATGCGGGATCGGCTGCAGGCTGCGAAGGATCGGGCGGAGATAGCCGCCCTGACCCAGTTGAGCAACTGACCCAACTCGAAATCAATCTCGGTCGTCTGATCGAGGCCAAGCACCCGAACGCTGCCGCCTATCCGCTGCGTTTTTTTCAATCCGTGATTGATGATCTGAACCGCCGAGCCAACGCATGAAAACCCTGGAATACCTGATCAAAGCCAATGCCTCCGACTTCGTCACTGCCGTGACCAAGGCGGAGACGGTCTATAGCCAGGCATTGAAAGGGATGGGAGAAAAGGCCCGGCAGGTCAGTCTGTTCAAGCTGGCCAAGGAAGACGTCAGCAGCACCGGCACCGCGCTCTTGAAGCTGAAAGCGACTGCTGAGAAAGTGCGCAAGGCTCTCGGTGAAGATGGCGGCAACCTGCAGCAGCGCCAGCAGCTGCTACAGACCGAAGCTGCCATTTCCAAGACCGAGGCTGCCATGCGTGGCCAAGTCTCGGCGGTCGTTTCCATGCGCCAGTCGCTGGCGGCTGCCGGAGTCGATACCCGCAATCTGGCTGCTGAGCAGGAGAAGATGGCGGCGGCAATTGCCAAAGCGTCTGGCGCTGTCATCCAGACCCGCAGGCTGGGTGCCGCGCGAGATGTGCTGGGCGTCCGTTCCAATCTGGAGATCAATCGTGAGATCAGCCTGGTGCAGGCGGCATATGACCGGCTGGCCAAAGCTGGATCACTGTCGCATTCCGAGCTGGATCGCGCGGCGGCAGCCACTCGGGCCAAGATCGCTGACTTGCGGCAGGAACTGCGCGGTGGTGCGGTGGAGGCGCAACTGCTGATGGCTCCGCCGGCAGCCGTGAATCAGGTACGCCGGACCGGCAATGCCCGCGAAGTGCTGGGCGTCCGCTCGCAAGTTGATATCCAGCGCGAGATGCAGCAAGTCAATGCCGCCTTCTCGCGCCTTGCTGGCAACCCCAACGTCAGCATGGCCGAACTGGCTCGCGCATCGGCCGCAGCCAAGACGCGCATCGCGGAGTTGCGGGCAGAACTGCAAGGTGCCTTGCCTGGTAGCAGCTTCCTCAACACCGCCGCCGGCAAGTTTGCCGCAATGGCCGGAGCCGTGCTGTCGCTGAACGCGGCCCTGTCCCTGACCAAGTCGATCCTGTCGACGGCTGGCCAGTTTGAGACGCTACGCACCCAGCTGACAGCTGTCGAGAAGTCGGCCACCAAGGGTGGTGAAGCCTTCAAGTACATCCAGCGTCAGGCGATGAATACGCCGTTTCAGGTGACCAACCTGACCCAGACCTATATCCGCCTCAAAAACTTTGGTCTGGACCCGACCAAGGGTTCCATGCAGGCCATCATTGATCAGGCTGCCAAGCTGGGTGGCTCGCAGGAGATGCTGGAGCGCATCACGCTCGCTCTGGGCCAGGCCTGGACCAAGCAGAAGCTGCAGGGCGAAGAGATCATGCAGCTCAATGAAGCCGGCGTACCGGTCTGGGATCTGCTCTCGCGCGCCATGGGTAAGACGTCGGCTGAGCTGATGAAGATGTCCGAGAATGGCCAACTGGGTCGTGACGCCATCGAAGGCTTGATGGTAGCCATGGAGAAAGATGCCGCCGGCGTCGCCGCCCAGCAGATGGCGACGTGGAATGGCATCGTCTCCAACGCCATCGACCTCTGGCAGGCCTTCCTGGACGACATCGGCCAGGCCGGGCTGCTGCAATTCGCCAAGGAGCAGATCACAGCGCTGACCCAGGCACTCGGGCGTATGAAGGAGACCGGGGAACTGGGCCAGATCGCCCGTGATATCGCTGATGCGCTGACCGCACTGGGCAAGGCGGCGCTGGCCACGGGGCGATTCCTGGTTGAACATCGCGACGCCATTGCCGGCATCGCCCTCATCTATGGCGGACTCGCAGGCAAGCGACTGTTTGTTGGGCTGGCCGAGGATCTGCTGAAGTTCGCTGCCGCCGCCCGTAAAGCCGCTGCCGCGCTGGCGGCGATGAAAGAGGCCGAGACGATTGGCGATGTGCTCAGCCTGGCCAAGGGCGGAGTCGCGCGCAAGGCGGTCAAGCCGGCCGCTAGTGTCTCGCAGGTTGCCGTTGGTGCTGAGGGCATGGTGGACGTTTACCGATTGGCCAAGACAGCGCCAGGCACTGCGGGTGAAGTTGTAGCAACCGGCAGCGCAGTGGCGCAAGCCGGACTATTGAGCAAAGCCAGCAAGCTGGCTGGCGACACCATCGCAAAGAGTGCGCAGGTAGCAAGCAAAGGCTGGAGTGGGCTGACCGCTGAAATGACGTATGGCGGCAGCCGTGTGATGCCGCTGCTGGGGACTGTTGCGACCAAGGTGACTTTGATTGGCTCGGTTATGGCGCTCGCCTACCAAGTCGCGACTAAGGTCATCCCCGATACCATCGCCCTGCATGAGCTGGAGTCGGCAGCGCTGGCGCGCAAAGAGGAGCACCTGAAGGAGATTATTCGCCTGCAGCGTGAGGCGGCTCGCGATAAAGATGGCAAGCCTTCTTACAGCACCGGCTCGGCGACTCGCATCCTGTCCAAAGAAGAGCTGATGGCCATGACCGAGGATCAGCTCAAGGCATACAACGAGAACGTCCAGCGCGCCTATGACCTGCAGCACAGGATGGCGGTGGCCAGAGCGCAGGAAGTCACCCATGCTGGCGGCAACTCTGATGCCGACCAGCAATACCAGGATCGCCTGAAGGAAGCGAGTCTCTACAAAAAAGCATTGAATGATGTCGCTGCCGTCAAGGCTGAACGCCTGAAGATGGAAACGGACGGCGCTGCTGTGTTGAAGGCAGCCAGGCAGGGCGCACTGGAGAATCTTGCCGCCGACCTCGCGCGTGAGCAAAAGCTGTATGAGCGCGCTAACGAGCAACTACAGGCTGCAGTTGCCGCGCGCCAAAAGCACCAGGACAGTTGGGCGGCGAATAAGGCAGTGGACCCAGCTGCCAAGGCTGCGGAGCCACAAGGCGTCACTGACTACTACGATGGGCTGCGCAAAGCCCAGGACCTAGCGAGAAAGGCGTTGGATAGTCAGCGGCTGGCCAGCAAAACCGGTCTTGATGGCGACATGCGGGCAGCCACTCGCGATGCGACAGCGGCTGAGACTGCCTTCAGTAAGCTGATGGACACCATCAATGCCCTGCGCAGCAGCGGCAAGATCACCCAAGGCGAATTCAACCTGTTCAACGATCAGGCCAGCCGGGCACAGGACACACTGGATGCCGGGCAGGAGAAGAATGCCAAAGTCTCTCTGGCCGAGAGCCTCGCCCTGCTTCAGTCGATCAAGGATGCTGCCGACCGGGTGAAAAAGCTGGATATCAACTTCTCGTTTAACGAGAAGGAGGCCATTCGGGAGCTGGACAGCATCATGACCAAGATTCAACAGGAGGCTGCACTACGCAAGGTCAATATTGGTGTTGATGTAGCGACTGACGCCAAGAACCGCACAGAGGCGCGGCAAGGGCTGGGGTTGCCTGAGCGACCGCTCTCCGAGCTGAATCCCGGCCCAACGACAGAGGGTAGCAGCAAGCCGTCGCCGACAGTCGCGCCGCAGGTCGACACGCCGAAGTCCCAATCGAATCTCAGCCAGTATCTGGATGAGACCCAGCAGCAACTGAATCGGCGACCGCTCAAGATCCCGGTCAACTACGTGGGCGGCAACGATATGGCCGCCAACCTGCAGGCTGCGCGCATGCAGGCCGGTCTCCCCATCCAGTCCAATGCCGAAGGTGGTGCCATTCAAGGCCCCGGCACCGGCACATCCGACAGCATCCTCAGTTGGTTAAGCAATGGTGAATTCGTGGTGAAGGCAGCAGCAACCCAGTACTACGGGCCGGAATTGCTGCATGCGATCAACCAGCGCCGCTTGCCTCGCTTTGCCCAGGGCGGCATGGCAGGCAGCCTGCCGGCAGTCAGCCGCGCGGTATCAGCCATGCCCTCCCTGCAGGCGGATACCAGTAGTGCCGCCGGCCCGTCTGGCCATACGTTCAATCTCTGGCTGCCAGGCGAATCCGCACCCATTGCCATGCAGGCCCCGGATACGTCGGTTAAACAGCTGCATGATGCCGCGTTAAAACACAACCTTAAATTCGGCAAATAAACCATGAATGCAAATCGCAATGCACAGTTTTTTGCACTGGATGGGCTCAAGGTGCCGATCCTGGCTACGGTCAAGGTTCAGCAGACCTACGAAACGCTGGGCGGCCGAGACTTGTCGCGTTCCAGGAATGGCCGCGCCCGGCTGCAGGTGCATTGGCAAAAGCTCAAGACCGTGCTTAGCGGCAGCGGCTGGCGGGTTGCGCCGTTTTCAGGCGTGGACCAGACGGTGCTGCACACGCTGGATTGCGTGTCGGCCCGCGCGCTGCAGTCAGCCCAGCCGGTGTTTCAGTTGCCGGCCCAACGGCAGGACATCCCGCCGCGCGGCTTTGCCGTAGTGGGCGGCGAGCTGGTTCGCACAGCATCTGCATTGAATGGTTCCACGCTGGCGTTGACTCCCCACCCACAGGCCGACAGCTATGTCTGCTGGTACTGGCCGCAGCTGACCGGCTACCTGACGCTGACAGAGCAAGGAGATCCGCGCGGCGGAGACTACAACTGGACGCTAACGCTGGAAGAGGCTTGAGATGATCAACGGCTCTGCCCTCAATAGTAGCGCTATCAATGCCCTGGCCAGCGCCGGGGGTGTAGCGCCGCAACCCGACACCGGCGCACTTGCCGTACCGGTTGTATTGAGCGTGACCGGCTTGCCGAGCGGGCAACTGTCGGTACAGGTGGCGCTGACTGTGCTGCCAAAGTCACTCGCTGCCAGCGGTTGGGATGTACGTCTTGTCGTCGGTGAGACGGACTTATCGGACAGATTGCAGGGCACGATTGAAATCGAAGCCGAAGAAGGTGCGGCGCGGATCGCCAGCGTCACGCTCAGCCTAGTCGCCGGCGACACGCTGGCCAGCTACAGCGGTCAGGTCATGTTAGTGGAAGCCCGCCCCGCGCCGGGGGCAGCTTGGGTGCGGCGCTTCAGCGGCAAGGTCATGCTGCCGGTGCCGGATCTGGAGTCTGGGACGATGGTGCTGCATGCCGCTGATCGCCGGCATGACTTGCTGGCCAGCACCAGTCGCGCTGATCTGGCGGCAATGCTCGGCGGGTACTGGTCGGATCTGGTGGAAAGCGAAGCGGCCAATAGCTTGCAGTATGCCGAAGCACGGCTGGCTACGGTGGCCGGCAGTTGGGATCTGGATGCCTTCGGCAATCCTCGCATGACGCTCTGGAATCGTAGTGGTACCGATGTCACGGTCACCGACGACGACATCATCGACGGCACGCTGCAGCCCCGGCCGGTGAGCCTGACTGACGTGGTCAATCTGGTGACAAATGACACGGTCAGTCTGGGCGGCGTGTCGGCTACAGCCATTTGCGGGCTGGTACACAATGCCGCAAACGATACCGGCAAAAGTGCGACTGACAATATCACCGCCAATAACCGGCCGCTGATTGGCGGTACGGTTGAGCCTGGTGCAGTGGTGACAGTCACGCTGGCTGGTCAGAGCATGACCACCGCAGCCGGCGCAGATGGCAAGTTTCAGGTGCAGCCCCGACTCCCACTGGCACTGGGTGTGCATACGCCACACATCCATGTTGAGGGCAGCTGGACGTGGGAGGCCTGGGGCACGTCTTTTGTCGTGGCCAGCAAGGCTGAGGCTGACCTTGGCGCAGCCACTGCCCCGGTGGTCGAGAAGGTGGCCAGCACGGATGTCAGCTTCGAATATCGCTACTACCGGCTGCACCAGAAAAAATCCATCTACCAGTGGTCCATGGGGATCACCTATCCCGAACTGGTCTTGGGGCGAAACCATCACGCTTTCATCCTTCCGGAACGCCAGCTGTTCGAAAGCGCCGCCAGCCAATCCGGTTGGACGCTAAACAAGGCCACCTACACTTCGCCGAAACAAGGCACGCAGGTGGTGGGCTACGTCGACACCAATGGCATCGTGCATGAGGGCAGCTCCAGTAGCGGTACCGATGTCGCCGAGGTGCTGATCTACAAAAACGAGTACACCGGGGATCCGGCTGCAGACCCACGCTGTGAGTCCGCCACGCTGGAATTGACCAGACGCGTTGCTCAGCCTGTAACCGAACGCTGGCGGATCAGCGTTTCCGCGCCGGACTCTATTGCGCGACTCGGCACCCGCAAAGCGCAGGGCCAAACGGCGGCGGCCGATGCGACCAGCCATTTCAACGCCGATGCCTGGGAAAAAGACATCAAGGCTGAACCCGTAATTACAGACTCGACGGACTTGGTATCACTGCCCGGCATGTCACGTGCGGATGCTGAAAACGCCATCCTCTACCTTGCGGCCAAGGCGAGGCGCCAGATACTGGCCAGCCATCGCGCCAGCCGCGTGGCCATGACGCTGTGGGCTGACCTGACCATGGATCTGACCCGACGCTATGAGGTGTCCACGCATGACCTGCATGCAGTCGGTAAGGTTGCCCGTTTTGTTGAGCGATACAGCATCCAGACCGGTCAGTCCCGCATGGAGGTAGAGCTGGCCATCTCGTCGCTCGTGGCTGCGGGTACCGCTCCGGATGATCCCTTGCTCAGCCCGGTCATCACCGGCGCAGCCAACTACAGCGGTAGTCAGAATGCGGCAGTCCCGTCGGCATGGGAGGGTCGTGGCAGCTTGATTGACGGAACGGCATGGACGACGGGAGCAATGGGCGACAGGGACTCGCAATACCCGCGCTCGGTCTCCCTGTCGACACCGCCCGTCGATGCCTACCTGACAGACCCTGTCGACCGGCTAATGAGCTACGCCTTGTCGGTCGCCATTCCCGTTGATCCGTTCGAATTGAGGTAACGATGGCAATCACTTTTGCACTGTATTACGACGCCGGACGTACAAACCTGGTCGATACCTTGCGACTTAGCGGCATCAATGACGACCTTGCTGCCCCGGTGCAGATGCCACTATTTGTCGGACCAGCTGCCGGCAAGCGGGCGATGTCGGCTGATGGCCAGGCTATCCAGTTGATGCTGGGTGGGACATCTGACATCTCGGCCGGTGCTTGGAAACTGTCGCTGACGCAGAGCGGCTTGGCGACAGCTATCCCAGGCACGGCATTGCAGCTTCCGTCACAACTGGATGGGGTGCTTGGTTTCTGGCTGGAGGTGGACTGCCGGGGCATCGCGCTGGGAGAGCACACCGGTATCACGTTTCAATCCACCCTGATCAAGGAGGTCAGCCTGTGAGCGGACTCACTCGTGAAGAAGCGGCAACGATAGGCAAAACCTTGCAGCAGCCGCAGGACAGACAGAAGCGGCTCCCGCCCTTGCCAGCCAAAGGCGGCATTCCCGGCCAGACGGGCAAGGCAGTCGCGCCAGCAAGCAGCAAAGCCTCTGCAGGGAGTGGCATCGACTCGCCGCTGACGGAACAGTCGCGCGAGTATTACCCAACGACAACTGCGGTGACCACGGATGGCTTGCTGCAGGTTGCCTATCAGCCGATCAAGTCGGTGACATTCAAAGACGCGTCCAAGCGCGAAGTGGTGCTCAACTATGCGAACCCTGCAGGCTGATCTGGTTGGGCCGCTGCCCTTCGCTTACGGACGGACGGGGCATTGTCAGCATGGCCTGTGTCGCAATGGGGTGTTAACGCTGCCGAATGGCGCAACGGTGCCTTATGCGCAGCCGACGCGCGGCGATTGCTATCGCATCGACGTGCCGGGCTTTGTGCCACCTGCTGATGCGGGCCTGCCAGCAGAGCAGGCTGCCGGGCACTGGTGGTTGAGCTATGCCCTGTTCGCTGGCGGCAATCTCTACGGCCAGCCGCTCTATGCCGGCTGGAATCCCGATGCGACGGTGTTCATGTCCTTTGGTACGGGGCGGAATCTGGCCATCTGCTTCAATCGGGTGGTGGGCAAGGTGCAGTGGCGGCACTGGCCATCCGGCGAGGTCGTCAACGGGCCGGCGCTGGGATTTGACGGTATCGGCTACTGGCGGCGAGTGTCGTTAAACGGGCATCGCGCTGTATTTATTGGCGGCGAGACGCAATTCCAGGTCGAGGTCGTTGGGCAGCTGCTCTGGCGGACGCCAGTCCAGTTTGTGGAGCTGTCGGTGTCGTGGCCAGCGGGCGGCTCGCCGCAGTTCATCCTGGCCCCGCTGGCCGCTGATGATGGCCACCCAGCGCAGTTTGATGCTTTCAGCTATGACCGTGCGGTGTGGGTTGATCTCGGTGATACCGGCAAGGGCTTGCGCATGGAATCGGCCACCGCGCCGGCCGTGCCTTGGGGCTCGACATACGGCATGACGGCCAGCGGGCTGGCCACTTGGCCCGGCGGTGAGAACGTCACGCTGTATTACCCGCACGATCACACATTCAGCAAGGTCATCGGCTTTGCCTACCGCGCCGGCCAGCCGGTGGCGGTATCGGTGACGGCGCGCAGCCGGCTGACGCAGAGCTACAGCATCAGTGTGCTGGAGAGCTTGCCCGATGGCGCAATCCGGCGCGTACGCATCGCCAATGCCGCCCACCGCACGGTGACGGCCGCGCTCAAGATCGACGGCGTGGCCATCATGGAGCGGAGCTGGGGCAAGGATGTCTGGAATAGCTGGGTAGAAAGCTCGGACGGCTTCAATGCCGACCATGACGCTCACGGCGCGCCGGTGACGGGTGGTGGTGCGCTCAATGCCGGCGATACGGCGTTTCCCTGGGTTGGCGGCTACCAGCTGACGCAGGATCTGTTCGTTGCACTGTGGCAAGAAACACCCTCGCTATGCCGTTGGCGGCTGATCGATATCGACGGCGGCCAGCATGGGGAGGGGGATCTGCCTGGCAACTGGTTTGGCTCGCTGGTGGATCATCTGGAGCCGCCGCTGGTGGCCTCTCGTCATCCGGTCGATGGCCGGGTGGCCGTCGACGTCGGCGAAGGGCTGCGCCCGCCGCCGGGGCTGTGCTGGGTTTAGGAGAAACAATGTTCGGACTTTACAACAACCTTGAGGCCAGTCTTGATGGCCTGCCAGGCTCTGCCTTTGATACGCCGGATGCATTCTTGAATACGGTGTGGCCGGGCATTGCGTCTGACCTGTCCACGGCAGGTCATATCAAGCTGGTGGTCTGCATCGAGGCGCAAGACAAGAGTCAGCGCGAGCTGGTGATGATGCGGACCTCAGAGGCGCAGCTGCTGCGGGCGGTCGAGGCAACCTATCTTGCCGGCGGCTGGGTGCAGCAGGCTTATGACTGGTCGTCGACGCCCTGCCGCGTCTACCTGACGGTGACGGCAGACATGCTGAGGCCGGCGCTGGGCTGGGCATTCTTCCGCTCTACCGGCATGTATGAAGGCCAAGTCCTGATTGATCGGCCCGACATGCAGATCGACCTGACGCCCTACCAGTCGCCGGACCCGTTTTATTTGATGCTGAGCCCGGATGCGACTTATCCGGGCGATCAGATCCATCTGACCCTGTCGCGGTTCTCGGATCCGGTGCAGATCGGAGGCACTGCCGGCCGCTGGAAGATGGCGGACGGTTCTGCCGTGGTGTGGCCGCAGCTTGGCAATGGTCAGGTGCGGCTGTTGCACATCGATGCCTGGCTTGATCGCGTCAACTGCTGTGCTTATATCAAGCACATGATCGCCGTTCCCGCATAGTGGACATGCGTCTGTACTGGTTTCACATATATGATGGCGCGTAAAGGTGCAAACGATGAGGCCGTTGTGGACTTTAAAGATATAGTAACAATGGTGGCAGCAAGCATTGCCGCCCTTTGCAGTGCTATCAACCTATGGAAGACGCAGTTCAGTGGCAAAGACTCTGTAAGGGTAGAGTTCGGCCCGCTCACTCCTGATTGGGTTATGGAGGAAACAATGGTGGCTGTCATCAGCCGATCCAGCCATCGAGTTGAGGTTATTGACTATGGTTTCATTGAGCCAGATTTTCAGTTTACCTCTATCCCTGGTCTGTCCAGTGCTTGTGACCTGCAAGGGGTGTCTACGGCATTTATAGGTAGTATGAAAATGGAAAGGTATGGGGATACGTTAGAGGCTGGATATGTGCGCAAGCATAAGCCCATTGGTTGCTACGCCAGAATATCCACGCGGACGAGGCCATTTGTGCACTTTTCGGATGAGGTCCGGCGATGGAGGCGGCTCCTGTTCGCAGTCCGTCTTTGGTTCTCCCCTAATTACCATTCGTGGTGATTGACGAACAGCTTCCCCCCTGTCGTATCAATAACAACACCGGACAATGCTCGCCATTGTCCGGTGTTTTGTTTTGAGAGACTGCCTTGCTTCCCTACATCCGAAAAGAGCCGCTGCAGATTGTTCAGGGATGCACTTTCACGCATGCCTGGGACTGGTTTGCAGGTGGCAAACCGGTCGACCTGACCGGTGCCGAGTTTGAGCTGGTGGCCAAGCTCAGCACCGATGATCCCAACGTGCTGCTGCATCTCACGACCAGCAACGGTGGCATCGTCGCTGGCGGCAACACAATCCAGCTTTTTATTGATGACTCTGGGACACGGCAGCTTGCCTGGCGCGATGCCGTCTTTGATCTGCGTATCCGCTGGCCAGGCTCGGAGCCGCGTCGCATTGATCCCTTCATGTCGGGTCGCATTACCGTCCGACCGGGAGTGTTGGCATGAATGAAGTCATTGAGCTGTTGCCGGATCCTGCTCGCGAAGTACTGGAAACCACCGCCATCGAAAAAGAGATCGTCGTCGAGGCTGCCCGACAGGGACCACCGGGTCCGCCCGGCCCGTCGCTGGAAGACACCTTTGATATCGATCTGGTGCTCCTGTACCAGATCGCCAAACTTTAACAGGAGACCTCCATGTCCCTTACTGCTCGAATCACTGCGTTGTCTCAGGCCATGGCTGGCGACGTCAAATCCATCAACGCCGTTATCGGTTTGTTGAGTGCACTGAATACCGCCAACAAAACCAGCATCGTCGCCTCTATTAATGAAGTGTTAGCCTTGGCGCAGAACGCCTCTTCCAGTGCCTGCGCATCGATCAGCGACACAACGACCGAGACCGGTAAGACCTGGTCATCCAGCAAGATCACCGACAAGCTGGTAGCGCTCAAGGCCGAGATTCTTGGTGGGGCCAGTTCTGCTTACGACACATTGCTGGAGATTGAACAGAAGCTGGGCAGTGATGACACCGCGCTCGCAGGCCTACTGCAAGCGGTGGGTAATCGTATTGCCTTCGACCAAGCACAATCGCTGACCACCGCGCAGAAACTGCAGGCATGCAATAACCTTGGCGTCGGTGATCCGGAAACCGACTTTTTGGCTGCCTACAACACGGCAAAAAGTTAATTTCCTATGAGCTTGGTTGCGCGCATCAATGCCCTTATTGCCGCCGTTGGGGCGGACATGAAGGCTGTGCTACTGAAGTCGGGCGGCATGCTGACCGGTCCTGTCAATGCCAATAAGGGGGCGGACCTTGCCAGCGCTGCAACAGTCGCTATCGGCGCGGCGACCGGCGAGTATGTCACCATCACCGGCAGTACGCCGATTACCGCCTTTGATGTCATCCAGGCTGGCGCGAATCGGACTGTACGCTTCGCCGGCAGCCTGGTTCTGACACATAACGCCACCAAGCTGATCTTGCCTGGAGGGGCATCCATAGCGACGCTTGCTGGCGACGTGGCAACCTTCCGCAGTGAGGGCGGCGGCAACTGGCGCTGTGTCGGTTACCAGCGGGCAGATGGCAGCGCGCTGCAATCTGGGGCGCGGATGATCCTGTATGGCCCGGTAGCAGCGACTAGCGGTGCCTCCATCGACTTTACTGGAATCCCTGCCTGGGCCAAAAAACTCACCCTGACCCTGCATGGCGTCATGCTCAACTCCACGACGCCACCGATTGTGCAGCTGGGCTCCGGCGCTGTCGCAACGTCCGGTTACGGCGGGGCGTCAGCCATTGCCTACGATAGCAACCCGCCCGCCATCGCCAATCACTCCAGCGGCTTCAAGCTGACGCCGGTTCATCTGAGCTATTTCGTGTATGGGGGGCAAGTAACCTTCACCCTGTCGGGGAATAACGTCTGGTGCGCAGAGGGAATCCAGGGTCAGGGCGACTCTGTACGCATGGAGTGGACTGCGGGCTCAGTTGCCTTGTCGGGTCCGCTAGACCGCTTGCGGCTTACTTCGGTGTCCGGTGTCGATCAGTTTTCGGCTGGGCAGGTTTCCGTTTTGATTGAGGGCTGACATGAACAGGATTGAGGTGGATGTTACGACGGGCGAGGAGCGCGTCATCGCGATGACTGCGCAGGAGATTGATGCCGCGCTCGCGGCATCCCTGTCAGCCAGCCGAGAAGCTGAGCGAGATAGTATCGCGCACAGGCTCAGCCTCATTGATACCCTGTCCATCCGGCCGCTACGGGCGCAGTTGGTTGGGGAAGCCAGCGATCAGGATGCAGAGAAGCTTAGGGCGCTTGAGGAGGAGGCATCTGATCTGCGAAGCCAGTTAGCCAAACTGGTGCAATCGTAAAACTGCCCGAGGGCCAGATAGTGATTTGCTCGACGATTTGCACTGATGTTCCTGCATGTCAGTGCAAAATTACGTGCAAAGTGCTGCAAAGGTTCGTGCGCGGTTACAGTAACATTGGCATCGTTCATTGAGTTCCGATCCAGAGTATAGGAAGCCAAGAAGAAAATTGAACTCTTATCGCCAATGTGTAGGAGTGTTGTGTAGAACTCAGGGGCAAAAAAGCCTTATAGAACCTGAATTTACTGTAAAAACAACACTTTAGGGGTGTTTGGCGGAGAGGGGGGGATTCGAACCCCCGTTAGGGTATTACCCTAAACACGCTTTCCAGGCGTGCGACTTAAACCACTCATCCACCTCTCCAGATGGTTTGCCGAAGCGGCGTTCGCCGCATCAACAGAGAAGCGCATGATACCGACGATCAGCAGGTTTGACAAGCCCGCTGCCCCCAAGGCATGGTAATCGGCTGTTGCTGACTACTGCCGGACTACTGCCATGCCGCCCATCATTACCCCCCGCCTCCGCCTGAGGGAATTCACCATTGACGATGCTCAATTGGTGCTTGATCTGCTCAACGATCCGGATTTCATCCGCTTTGTGGCCGACAAGGGCGTGCGTACCCTCGACGATGCCGTGCGCTATCTCACCGAAGGGCCGCTGACCAGCTACGCCGACAACGGCTTTGGCCTGTGGTGCGTGGAACGGCTGGACAACGACGAAGGCATTGGGATGTGCGGGCTGATTCGCCGCCCCGACATGCCCTGGGAGGATGTGGGCTACAACTTCCTGCCAGCAGGACGCGGCCAAGGGTTTGCGCGCGAAGCGGCTGCCGCCTGCGTGCAATTTGGCTTGTCCGGATTGGGCCTGCAGCGGGTAGTCGCTTTCATCGATCCCGGCAATATCGCCTCCGCTCGCGTGCTGGAAGCCGCAGGCCTGCGTTTCTGCGGGCCGTTCGACTTTCCCGGCGCAAGCGGCCCCACCCACTTGTACTCCACCCATCCCGAGAACTAAGCGTTCCCATTTGCCCGTTGTTGCCGATCAGCAGGGACTGGCGCGCTCCGCACAGGGCTATGAGCCCAGGCGGCGAAACAGGCGCAGCAACGGCTTCCGCACGCTATTTCTGGCGCGGAAGCCGTTTTCCCCAGGGCCTGTTTGACCTCTCGGGCCTCAGGCCACAAGCACAGGTTGCGCTTGTAACGCGCGCACCAAACAGCTGGCCACTTCTCCGGCCGAAGCCGGGTTCTGGCCGGTAATGAGGCGGCCGTCCATCGCCACGTGCGACACCCACGGTTCAGCGGCCTTGCGGTAAAGCGCACCGCGTCCCAACAGCTCGGTTTCCGTCAGGAAAGGCACCACCTGATCTTGCCCGCACAAGGCTTCCTCCTCATTGGAAAAGCCGGTGATCTCGCGTCCATATATAAGATGATCCCCGCTGGCGAGACGGATATTGAGCAGGCCTGCCACGCCGTGGCCCACCGCCGCCACATAGCCGTCGTGCTCAAAAATATAACGGGCAATCGCCTGCAAACCGGGGCTGGTGGGCAGATCCCACAGCGCGCCGCGACCGCCGGCATAGTAGACCGCCAGATAGTCGGCCGCCCTCACCTCCTCCGGCGCCAATGACAGGCTAAGCCGGCGCATGAAGCCCTTGTCCTGATACCAGGCCCATTCCATTTCTCCGGCCAGCTGCAGGCTGAGCGGATCCAGCGGGGTATAGCCGCCGCGCGGGCTGATATAATCCACCTGATAGCCCGCCTGCTCCACCCTGCTGACGAAGTGCACCACCTCGCCCAGCCAGATGCCTGCCGCCCGGTTCTGTTCGGGGTATCTCTCTACGCCGGTCATCGCCACCAATAGCTTTTTTCTCATGGTTTTCCCTTTTCTGTCCGATATCGCCATTGAATGTCATGCTTTTTTCTTAGCCATCAGTCGCTTGCAATAATCTTTTACTTGAAACTGTATTTAGAGCTTGATATTGCCGACGCATTGGCAACAATGACTGTAGGAGCCGCTACAGGGCGCGACAATGCCGGATTCTGCGTCTTGTATGCCTGATTCTCCGACAGCGACCGTTCGCCGCTTCAAACGCGACTCGCCTATGACAGACTGTCTGCAAAAAAACGGAAAGACACATCATGTTGCCTGTTGAAGATCGTGCGCAGACACTCGCCAGCCTGCTGATGAAGCAGGCTGTGAGAGAAGGGGTTACCTCCACCGCGCTGGACGGCGTCAGCCTGATCCGCGCGGAAAACACCATGCCCGCCGCCCCCGTACTGCAGGAGCCGATGGTGGTCATCGTTGGCCAGGGTTGCAAAACGGGACAACACGGCCAGCAAGTGCTGGTGCTGGACCCACAACATTTCCTGATGGCGGCCACGCCGCTGCCTTTTCGCTGTGAAACGCCCTCCAGCGGCCAACCCATGCTGGCGCTGGCCATCAGGGTGGACCCGGTCATGGTGGGCGATCTGGTGATGCGGCTGGATTGCCGCCAGCCGGGCCGTGGGGAAGCCTCGGCCGGAATGTACCGGTGCCCGGTGGACAACCCGATACTGGATGCGTCCATCCGTCTGGTGGAGTGCCTGGCTTCGCCAAGGGATTGCGCCGTGCTGGGGCCGGAGCGCGTCAGGGAGGTGTTGTACCGGGTGATTTCCTCGGACGACGGCCAGTCGCTGCAAACTCTGTTTGCCCGCCACGGGCGGCTGCGGCAGATACGCAAGGCCATCGAGCATATCCAGCAGCACTACCGTCAGGCCCTGTTTGTGCCGCAATTGGCCAACGCCGCCGGCATGAGCCCTTCCGCCTTCCACAGTCACTTCAAGGAGCTGACCGGCTGCACGCCCTTGCAGTACCTGAAAAACACGCGGTTGCACAAGGCGCGCCTGCTATTGGCGCACGAAGGCCTCAGCGTGAGCCAGGCCGCCTATGCCGTGGGTTACGCCAGCCCGTCCCAGTTCAGTCGGGAGTTCAAGCGCATGTTCGGCCTGCCGCCGCTGGAAGAAGCTCGCCGCCTGCGCGACAGCGTCAGTGCGCAATCCTAAGCAAGGTTGGCCGAAGGCCGCGCTTCGGCCAACCTGCCACACGGCCTTGTGTCGCTCTGCAACAGAGGGGCCCGCGCGCACCGCCAGTTCAGGAAGTGACAAGACGCAAAGCTGAAGCCGGCAGATGACCGCCGATGCCGATGAAGCGTCATGCTGGGCAAAACCAAGGCCACCTCATCGGGCGGCCTTATCTTTAAAATGCCAGCGCGTTCAGAACCGCAGCGACAGGCAGCTGACGCCGCCATCCAGTTTCTCGAACTCGCTCATCGGCACCTCCAGCACTGTCATGCCGCGGCGCTCGATTTCCGCGCGGATCACCGGAAAGCCGGCCGGCATGATTACCTTGTCGTTGACCCGGATGGCGTTGGCGGCATAAGCCTGTTCCGGCGGTACGGCGATGATGTCGAAAGCGGCGAATTCAGGCCTGGAAAGAAACTCGCCGGTAGCCAGCAGCACATTGTCTTCCAGATAGCTGCAACCGGTTTTCAAGTGCAGGAACTCGGTCAGCGGCACCGCGCTGCCGCTCAGGCCGTAGCGTTGCAGAATGGCGATCAGCTGCTCGGCACCGGCGGCATTGGTGCGGCCGGACAGGCCGATGTAGTAGTGACGACCCACCATCATCACGTCGCCGCCCTCTAGTGTGCCCGGCGCTTCGATGCGCTCCACGCACTCATAGAAACGACTTGCCACCGGCTCCATCAGGGCAGCCTCGCCGCGACGGGAATCCGCCCCAGGGCGCGTTACCACCACACAGTGGGGCGTGCACAAGGCGGCGTCCTCCACGAATACCGAATCCGGATAAGCATCCAGTGGTGGCAGGATGGTAAGCGCCACCCCGCACTGGCGCAGCGCAGCGATGTACTGCTCATGCTGGCTCATGGCCAGCGCCAGATCGGGCAAGCCGAGATTGGCGCTGGTGATGCCCTCGATCAGGGACTGACAAGGCGTACGGACAATGACGTGCTGGAACATGCGGCCTCCTTGAGCGGGAATGAAATGCCAGCCTCCCCTATCGCAAGCCGACAATCAAGCCGGTGCGGTGGAAAACCCACTGCGCGGCACGCCGTGGCAACAGCAGAGCGCAAGTCGCGGCTATCCATCCCGGACGCCAACAACAAGCCAACAACAGCCTGGCCCTGCGTCAATGCGCTGGCTTGCCGGCATGATGCGCCGACGCCCACACCGTGGCGACAAGAATCACCGCGCCGCCTGCCAGCATTCGCGCGTCCGGCGCTTCGGCAAACAGCATCCAGGCCAGGCCAATGCCGTAGACCGGCTCCAGCGCGGACACCACCGCCGCCAGACGGGCAGGCACGCTGCGCAGGCTGGCGATGAACAGGCCATGCGCCAGCGCAGTAAAGACCACGCCCAGCAAAAGCAGCCGCCACCAGTCCGCCGCCGGTGCCGCCCACAACAGCGGCCAGCCCACCGGTGCCAGCAGCAAGGCAGCCACCCCGTTTTGCCAGAACGCCACCCGCACCGGGCCGTAAACGGCAAGCTTGCGGTTGGCCAGCGCCAGCAAGGCGAACAGCAACCCGGACAGCACTGCCCACAACAGCCCCTGCGTGGCCGCGCTGCCAAAACGGTACTCCGGCACCACCAGCAACAAACCCACCGTCACCAGCGCGATCATCAGCTTGTCCTGCCGACTGGAACGCTCGCCGGTAGCCATGGGCTCCAGCAAGGCGACAAATACCGGAAAAGACGCAAAGCCCAGCAAGCCCACCGCCACGCTGGACAGCGCGATAGCGTGGAAAAAAGTCCACCAGTGCGCCGCCAGCAAAGCGCCGGACAAAAGAAACCGTCCGACATCGACGCGCGACACCGCCAGCGACACGCCCCGCCAGCGTGCAAACAGCAGCAAGGCCAGCGCGGCAAACACGGTGCGCCCCGCCACGATAACCCAGGCCCCGCCGCCAACAGTCTTGCCGAACAAGCCCGCCACGCCGAACAACAGCACAGCAAGGTGCAGGAACACCATGTTTTGTCTGGAATCGCTCATACCGCTACCACAAGGCAAGCAAGAAAAACAGGAAAGGAAACGGGCCGCGCTCGGCGGCCCGACATCGGCCTTCACAGGCCCCGGCCCCCATCAGGGGAAGATGGTCATGAACAGATAAGTGGCGAACAGCACCAGATGCACCACCCCTTGCAGAATGGTGGTGCGTCCCAGGCCCAGCGACAGAATGGCCACCATCATGGACAGGCTCAACAGCACCGTGGACTTGGCGTCGATGCCCAGCGCCAGCGGCCAGCCATTGAGGATGGACACAATGGCCACCGCCGGAATGGACAGGCCAATACTGGCCAGCGCCGAACCCAGCGCCAGATTGAGACTGGTTTGCAGACGATCGGCGCGGGCGGCACGCCAGGCGGCCAGCCCCTCCGGCATCAGCACGATGGATGCGATGATGACGCCCACCAGCGCCGCCGGCGCGCCGACCGCAGCCACGCCGGCTTCGATCATCGGCGAGATGGACTTGGCCAGCAGCACCACCGAAACCAGCCCCACCACCAGGCAGAGCAAGCTGGCCAGCGCCACCTTGTTGCTGGGCGGCGCGGCGTGGGCGTCCTCGTCGGCGGCGGCGTTTTCCGGCAGGAAATAATCGCGGTGGCGCACGGTTTGCACAAACACGAAAGCGCCATACAGCACCAGCGACGACACCGCAACAAAACCCAGCTGGCGGGCGTTGTAGTACGGGCCGACGATGGTGGTGGTGAAATTGGGCAAGATCAGCGTCAGGCCGATAATGGCCACCAGCGTGGACAGCGCGGCGTTGACGCCGCGCAGGGTAAAGCGCTGCTCGCCGTGCTTGCGACCGCCGGCCAGCAGGCACAGGCCGACAATGCCGTTGAGGATGATCATCACCGTGGCGAAGATGGTATCTCGCGCCAGTGCCGAAGTGGCCTCGCCCCCCGACACCATCAAGGTGACGATCAGCGCCACTTCGATGGCGGTTATTGCGCCGGCCAGCACCAGCGTGCCGAAGGGTTCGCCCACGCGGTGGGCCACCACTTCCGCGTGATGCACGGCAGCCACCACGCCGGCCAGCAGGCCGGCCGCCAGCAGCGCCGGATAGAAACCACCCAGACTCAGGCCGGCCGCGCTGCCCGCCAGCAGCAGCCAGCCCAACAGGGGCGTGGCGATGGTCCATGCAGGTAAAGTTTCAGAATGCTGACTCATCGTATTCCTTTTCAATAATTGGCTGATTTTTTTATTATCAGGATGGACATCCTGTGGAAAATTCAACTCAGACAAGGGTTTTCCATTACTAGCCATTTTGTGCAAAATGCCAAAGTTCAGTATTTCATGACAAGAAAAAAACTTGCCGGGTTCCCGTACCGGGGCTTGTCATGCGTGCAGCCCTCCCCATCGCGGCTGTGATGGTTATAGCTTATTCAAGTGAATTGCTTGTTGCGATTCAGCGCAACATTCTGTCAGCATACGCACCGGGCATAAACACACAAAGATAATGGGGCTTCACACATGCAAGTGAGCGGCAAGTATGTCGAGTCAGTCGCCACGCTGTGCATATTTTTTGCCTTTGCGACCGTGCTTACGCTGCTACTGCATCGCAAGAACGCCAGCCCCAGCACCCGCTGCGCGGCCCTGGCGCAAATGGCCACCGTGGCCGGAGCCTTGGTGATTTACTGCCGGGACATTTTCCCGGCCCAGCTGGTTTTCGCTCTGTCAAACTCCCTATTCGAGGCTTGTATCTTTAGCTGTCTGCTGGGGGTGATCTACTATCACCGACTGGAGAAAACACTGCGGCCGCTGATGCAAGCTGTCGCCGCCGGCCTGGTCCTGTGCGGCGGCCTGATGGCGTCGATTCCGCTACTGACAGCGCAATACCGCTACCGCATGCTGATGACCATGCCGTTTTTTTGCCTGGCGTACGGTCTGATTGCTTGGGTGATTGCACGCCGGCGAACGCCTTATCGTCCCATTTCACAAAGCATTTCTTTCTATCTGGCCATAACCGGCCTGCTTTGTTCGCTGCTGCGCCTGATCGATGCCGGCACCATCACCGACATGTTCCCGCCGCCTTCGCATGTGAATTTCCAGTCCATGCTGATGAACATTCTGGCGCTGACCATGTTCGGCACTGCGTTGACGCTGGTTTTCTGGCAGATCGAAGCGCAGAACCAACGCCTGCGGCAACTAGCGGAACATGACGGTCTGACCGGGCTGCAGAATCGTCGCAGCTTCATGGAGCAATGCCGGCAAAGACTGCAACAATCGCGCCCGGTTGCGCTGCTGATTTTCGACATAGACCACTTCAAGCAGATCAACGACCGCTTCGGCCATATGTATGGCGACAAAGTGCTGCGGGAGTTGGGCGAGCACCTGCGGACATTCGCCCGGCGCGACGATTTGCTGGCCCGCTACGGCGGCGAGGAATTTTGCCTGTTTTCGCACGATGCCACTCTGGACCAGCTTGCCAGTTTAGCCGAGCGGCTGCGCGCCAGCGTGGCTGGTCTCCGATTTGGCGAGGGGCCGGACTGCGTCATGCGTATCACCATCAGCATTGGCGGCGTGGCCCACCCAGGGCCGGATACCGCCCTGACGCTGGAAAGCCTGTTGCAAACGGCGGATGCCCGGCTATACATGGCCAAGCGCAGCGGCCGCAACCAGGCCATCGTGGGCGACGCGCTGATCGAAGCCGTCGCAGAAACCAATCAACGCCTGCCCGTTTCGGCCAACCATCCATCAAGCTGAAAGCGGCTGACAAAACCTTAGCAGGCTCCTGAGCGCAGCCAGTACACGGCGTACGGCAAGCACAGGGATTTTGCTGGCCAGCCCAGGGCCAGCTAGCCCGCCTGTCCCAGAATGTAGCGCGCACTGGCTTCATCCGTGACCAGCCCGGTGAGCCAGCCGCCCCGCAAAACGGCTAGAATGGCCGCCGCCTTGCGTTCGCCGCCGGCGAAAGCAATCACCGGCCGGCGGGGCGGGCGCTCCAGCGGCAGACTGGTAATGCGCTGCTGGATGGGACTGTCCACCAATTCGCCCGCTTCATTGATGGGCCGGCCGATCAACTCGGCCACTGCGTTGGCGGATTTCAACCGCGCAATCTCGGCGCTATCCAGAAAGCCGTCCGCCTGCAAGGCGCAGCCTTCGTCAATGGTGCCCACGCCGATAAAAGTCACATCGGCCTTTTGCCCCATTTCCGCCACCACCCGGTACAAGCGGTGATTGCACCACATGCTGCGATCTTCCGCGCTGTCGGCGTACAGGGGGGCGGGCAAGAGGAAGTAGCGGCTCTGGGTTTTTTCCGAAGCCGGCAGCGCCACATCGTAGCGATTGGAAGAACCATCATGGGCAATGGTGCCTATCAGGGACACCAGCCGGTGCTGCGGGCACACCAATTCGGCCATTTCCTCGATGATGGCCTTGAGCGTCCGCCCCGACCCCAGCTCTACCACCATCGGTTTTTCCACGTCCAGATAGCGCTCAAACACTGCTGCGCCAGCCACCGCCAGCTTGCGATGAAGCTCGGCGGCGCTGTCGCCGTCGGCCGGCACCACCTCGCACATGGCCAGCCCGAACCGCTGGCGCAGCGCTTCGGCCAACTCCAGACATTCCGCCACCGGGTGATGCACCGTCACCTTGACCAATCCGCGCTCCACCGCGCTGGCCACCAGTCGCTGCGCCACCTGGCGCGACACATTCAGCTGGTCCGCCACTTCGTTTTGCGTTTTCCCCGCCACGTAATACAACCAGGCGGCGCGCGCCGCCTGGTCAAACTTTTCCTGCTGCTTGGGCATGTTTCCCCCTCTTCTTTTGACTGTCGCTGCCCGAAATCCGCTTGCCGTTTATCACTGGCTTCGCCGCCGGCGTCAAGTACGGCGCGCTTTTGCGCCCTTGCCGGCAGGTTTGACTATGTGCGGCAAGTGCGTAAATGAATCATGGTGCTTTGCAACATCCCCGCTTTCCGCTCAGAGCTGCTTGACACGGTTTTCCATTTTACCGAATATTTGCCCACAACAAGAGCAAATGCCCAAATGCATCTGCCGCTACAACGGAGACATGCAGTGAAACTCACCCATAAAACGGCCATCCTCACCGGATCGGCCAACGGAATCGGCCTGGCCGTCGCCCGCCGCTACCTGCAAGAAGGCGCTTGCTGCCTGCTGGCCGACTTGCGCCTGAGCGAAGGCATGCAAGAGCTGGTCCGGCAATTTCCCGGCCAGACTGCGCTGATAGCCGCCGATGTCACGCTCGAAGCGGACATCGACCGCATCATCGCCGCCGCCGTCTCTCGCTTCGGCCAACTGGACATCCTCTACAACAACGCCGCCATCTTCGACCTCGCCCCGCTGCTGGACGCCAGCCGCGACAGCTACGACCGCCTGTTCAACGTCAATGTGAAGGGCATGTTCTTCCTGATGCAGGCTGCCGCCCGCCAGATGGTGAAGCAGGGCCGGGGCGGCAAGATCGTCAACCTGTCCTCGCAGGCCGGGCGTCGGGGCGAAGCGCTGGTATCCCATTACTGCGCCACCAAGGCGGCCGTGATCAGCTATACCCAATCGGCCGCGCTAGCGCTGGCCGAGCACGGCATCAACGTCAACGCCATCGCCCCCGGCGTGGTGGATACCCCGATGTGGTCGGAGGTGGACGCGCTGTTCGCCCGCTACGAAGGCCTGCAGCCCGGTGAGAAAAAACGCCGAGTGGGCGAAGCCGTTCCGCTGGGCCGCATGGGCCGCCCGGACGACCTGGTGGGCGCCGCCGTGTTTCTGGCCTCCGCCGACGCCGACTACATCACCGCCCAGACGCTGAATGTGGACGGCGGCAACTGGATGAGCTGACCCCCTCCCCCGAATCCCCATCCGCAGGCCGGCGGACATCACCGGCCATTGCTGCACCTTGCTGTACTACAACACCAATGAGGAGACAGACGAACATGCAACTGCAAGCACCCGCATTTTCCTTCGGCAAACTGGCGCTGGCCTGCGGCTTCGCCCTGACGGCGCTGTCCGCCGGCGCGGCCACCACGCTGACCATCGCCGCGCTGAACAACCCGGACATGGTTGAACTGAAAAAGCTGTCGCCGGCTTTCGAAAAACAGAATCCGGACATCAAGCTCAACTGGGTGGTGCTGGAAGAAAACGTGCTGCGCCAACGCGTCACCACCGACATCGCCACCAATAGCGGCAAGTTCGACGTGATGATGATCGGCACGTACGAAGCGCCGATCTGGGCGAAAAAAGGTTGGCTGTACCCCATGGACAAGCTGTCCGCCGACTATGACGTCAACGACGTGGTGAAAACCGCGCGCGACGGCCTGTCCTACGGCGGCAAGCTGTACGCTCTGCCCTTCTATGTGGAAAGTTCGATGACTTTCTACCGCAAGGACCTGTTCGCCAAACTGGGTCTGAACATGCCGGAAAAGCCCACCTACACCCAGATCGCCGAGTACGCCAAGGCGCTGAAGGAAAAAGGCGGCGTATACGGCATCTGTCTGCGCGGCAAGGCCGGCTGGGGCGAGAACATGGCCTACCTGAGCACGCTGGTGAACGCCAACGGCGGCCGCTGGTTTGACGAAAAGTGGCATGCCACCATCGACAGCCCGGAATGGAAAAAGTCGGTCAACTTCTATGTGGACCTGCTGAAGAATTACGGCCCGCCGGGAGCCAGCACCAACGGTTTCAATGAAAACCTGACCCTGTTCGCCAGCGGCAAGTGCGGCATGTGGATCGACGCCACCGTGGCGGCCGGCATGTTGTTCAATCCGAAGGAATCGCAAGTGGCCGACAAGGTGGGCTTCGCCATGGCGCCAAGCGGGGTCACTGCCAAGGGCAGCAGCTGGCTGTGGTCCTGGTCGCTGGCCATCCCCAAGTCGTCCAAACAGGAACAAGCCGCCAAACAGTTTGTGCAGTGGGCCACCTCCAAGGAATACATCAAGCTGGTAGCGTCCGACCTGGGCTGGACTTCCGTTCCGCCGGGCACCCGCATCTCCACCTACAACCAGCCTGAATACCTGAAGGCCGCGCCTTTCGCCAAATTCGTGCTGAACGCCATTCAATCGGCCAACCCGAACGACGCCACGCTGAAGAAAGCGCCTTACAGCGGCATCCAGTTTGTCGGCATTCCCGAGTTCCAGTCCTTCGGCACCGTGGTGGGTCAGTCCATCTCCGGCGCACTGGCCGGCACCACCTCCGTGGATGCCGCGCTGAAGGCCGGCCAGGCTGCCGCCAACCGCGCGGTCGTCCAGGGCGGCTATCAGAAGTAAGCCAGTCTTACGACAACAACAAGACGGACGGCGCGCCCGCCGCGCGCCGTACCGTTGTGCTTCCATTCACACTCTAGATTCCGGAGAGGCCCATGCCATCATCCGCCCATACAGCCTTGCGCGCCGACGCTCCACCGGCCCAGGCCGCGCGCGGCCCCGGTCGCTGGACCCAACGCTGGCTGATGTCGCCCGCCGTGCTCAGCCTGCTGCTGTGGTCTGTTGTTCCCCTGCTGATGACCATCTGGTTTTCGCTGATCCGCTACAACCTGCTAAGCCCGGACCAAACCGGCTTTGTCGGGCTAGACAACTACCGCTTCATGTGGAGCGATCCGTCCTTCTTCCCGTCCATTTTCAACACCCTGGTGCTGACCGTGTCGGTACTGCTGATTTCCGTTGTCGGCGGCGTACTGCTGGCCGTGCTGTTCGACCAGGAATTTCCCGGTCGCGGCGTGGCCCGCCTGCTGGTGATCGCACCCTTCTTCGTCATGCCCACCGTCAGCGCGCTGATCTGGAAAAACATGCTGTTGCACCCGGTATACGGCCTGTTTGCCGCGGCGCTTCACGCCGTGGGCCTGCAACCGGTGGACTGGCTGGGCGAATACCCGATGTTTTCCATCATCCTGATCGTCAGCTGGCAATGGCTGCCATTTGCTTTCCTGATCCTGCTGACCGCCATCCAGTCGCTGGACCCGGAGCAGAAAGAAGCCGCGCAGATCGACGGCGCCGGCCCGTTCTCGATGTTTTTCTACATCGTGCTGCCCCACCTCAAGCGCGCCATCGGCGTGGTGGTGATGATTGAAACCATCTTCTTGTTGTCGATTTTCGCCGAGATCTACACCACCACCTCGGGCGGTCCGGGCACGGCCACCACCACGCTGTCCTTCCTGATCTATTCGCTGGGCCTGCAGCAATTCGATGTGGGCATGGCGTCCACCGGCGGCATTCTGGCCGTGCTGCTGGCCAATATCGTGTCGGTGTTTCTGGTGCGCATGCTGGCCAACAACCTCAAGGGGGAGAACGAACGATGAACCGCTCCGCATCCCGCAACTTGCGCTACGGCCTGACCACGGCGCTGGCCTGGACGGTGGCCATCCTGGTGTTCTTTCCCATCTTCTGGATGATGATCACCGCCTTCAAAACCGAAGAGCAGGCCTATCAGCTGAGCGTGTTCTTCACGCCCACGCTGCAAAGCTTCCGCGACGTGTTCGCCCGCAGCGACTACCTGGCCTTTGCCGGCAACTCCATCGCCATTTCGGTGGGCGTCACCGTACTGAGCCTGCTGGTGGCCATTCCAGCCGCCTATAGCATGGCCTTTTTCCCGGGCCCCAAAACGCAGAAGCTGCTGCTGTGGATGATGTCCACCAAGATGATGCCTTCGGTGGGCGTGCTGCTGCCGGTGTATCTGCTGTGGAAGAACATCGGCCTGTTGGACACCCTCAGCGGCCTGATCATCATCTATACGCTGATCAATCTGCCTATCGCGGTATGGATGACCTACACCTACTTCTGCGAAGTACCGAAGGAAATCCTCGAAGCCTCGCGCATCGACGGCGCCAGCACCTGGCAGGAGATCGTCCACCTGCTGATGCCGATGTCGCTGCCGGGCCTGGCTTCCACCGCCCTCTTGTTGTTGATCCTGTCCTGGAACGAAGCTTTCTGGAGCATCAACCTCTCCAGCGCGCACGCCGCGCCCCTGACGGTGTTCATCGCCTCGTACTCCAGCCCCGAGGGCCTGTTCTGGGCCAAGCTGTCCGCCGCCTCGCTGCTGGCCGTCGCCCCCATCATGGTGCTGGGCTGGCTGACGCAGAAACAGCTGGTGCGCGGCCTGACTTTCGGAGCGGTGAAGTGAGCCGGACATTCACCCATCTCATCAGCGATTGCGACGGCGTACTGCTGGACACCGAATCCGTCGCCTTTGACGTGCTGCAACGCGAGCTGGCCGACCACTTGCCGGGCCAGGATGTGGCCGCCATCATCCGCCCCCGGTTGGGCCTGACCCTGCCCGACCTCTTGGCCGACATCGCCCGCCATCATGCGCTGTCGCTGGCAGCGCTGGACATTCCGGCCATGCGCGACCGGGTGGAAAACGAAGTGGCCGAGCGACTGCAGGCCGTACCAGGCGTCAAAGAGGCGCTGGAAGCCATCCCCCTGCCCAAATCCGTGGCCAGCAACAGCGCCGGCCATCGGGTGCGCGCCGCACTGCGGCACGCCGGGCTGGCAACTCAATTCGGCGATCGCGTGTTTTGCGCCGACGAAGTGGGCGCCGCCAAACCCGACCCGGCCTTGTATCTGGCAGCCTGCCGCGCCGCCGGCGCAGCGCCGGAACAGTGCCTGGTAGTGGAGGACAGCGTCACCGGTGTCAGCGCCGCTGTGGCCGCCGGCATGACAGTGCTGGGCTTTACCGGCGCCGGCCACGTGGAAGACGGCCAAGCGGACAAGCTGCTGGCCTGCGGCGCGGCGCTCACTTTCAACGACATGGCGCAACTGCCGGCCTTGATAAGCCGACTGCGCCGCCACGAACAATGACAAGAGCGGCCAGCAGGCCGCTGTGAGGAGAACCCCATCATGGCAAGCGTTACCCTGAAGAACATCAGCAAGCGCTACGGCGACAGCCCGGAAGTGATGCGCGACATCAATCTGGACATCGCCGACGGCGAATTCGTCGTCTTCGTCGGCCCCAGCGGCTGCGGCAAATCCACCCTGCTGCGCATGATCGCCGGGCTGGAAGACATCAGCGGCGGCGATCTGGCCATCGGCGACGAACGCGTCAACGACGTGCCGCCGTCCAAGCGCGGCATCGCCATGGTGTTCCAGTCCTACGCGCTCTACCCGCACATGAGCCTGTACGACAATATGGCCTTCGGACTGAAGCTGGCCGGCAAATCGAAAGAAGAAATCCACAAGGCCGTGACCAAGGCCGCCGCCATCCTGCACATCGACCATCTGCTGGACCGCAAACCCAAAGCCTTGTCCGGCGGCCAGCGCCAGCGTGTGGCCATTGGCCGCGCCATCACCCGCGAGCCCAAGGTATTTTTGTTTGACGAACCCCTGTCTAATCTGGACGCGGCCTTGCGCGTGAAAATGCGGCTGGAGTTTTCCCGCCTGCATCAGGATCTGAAAACCACCATGATCTACGTCACTCACGACCAGGTGGAAGCCATGACCCTGGCCGACAAGATCGTGGTGCTGTCCGCTGGCCGCATCGAACAGGTGGGCAGCCCGAAAACCCTGTACCACCACCCGGCCAACCGTTTTGTCGCTGGCTTCATCGGCTCGCCCAAGATGAACTTCATCGATGGCGTGGTGGCAAGCGCTGACAACCAGAACGTGGTGGTGGACATCAAGGGCGGCGGCCGCCAGACCGCCTGCGTCAATGGCGAATCGCTGCGTCCGGGCGATGCGGTCACGCTGGGCGTACGCCCGGAATACCTGCAACTGGACAGTGAAGACCCGAGCATCGGCGGTACGGTCACCACCGTGGAAGGCTTGGGCGACTTCTCTTATCTGTACGCCGAATCGCCGGCCTCGGAAGAGCCGCTGGTCAGCCGCATTCCCGACACCATGGAAGTGGCCAACAGCAGTCGTGTGGGCTTCAGCATCAAACCCCATCACTGCCACCTGTTCAACAAGGAGGGCCTGGCCATGCCGCGAACCACGCCGGCGCAAAGCCGCAACGGCAGCCCCGCGCTGACCTCCTGAACCCCTTGCCGCCGGCCCCCGCCAGCGGCTGAACCCCTTTCGTCGCCCCCGCCCTGTTGGCCGAAGCCAGGGCGCGGGCCGGCTGCGCCATCAAAACAACGCCTACAGGAATCCACCATGAGCGACTCTCGCCAACCTTATGCCGACTGCTGGCTGCACATCGGTGCCGGCTCCTTTCACCGCGCCCATCAGGCCTGGTATCTGGACCAGCTGGAGAAGCACGGCCAGACGCCGTGGGAGCTGGCGCTGGCCAACATCCGCGCCGACATGGCCCCGCTGCTGGACAAGCTGGCGGCCCAGCACGGCGAGTACACGCTGGAAACCATCTCTCCGGCCGGCGAGCACCGCTACGAAGTGATTCGCGCCATCCGCACCATCCTGCCGTGGGAAGCCGACCTGGCCTCGCTGATCGCCAAGGGTGCGCAGGCCGGTACGCGCGTCATCTCCTTCACCGTGACCGAAGGCGGCTACTATCTTGACCAGCACCTGCAGCTGGACACGGCCAACGCCGACCTGGCGGCGGACCTGAACGGCGGCCTCAACACCATCTACGGAGCCATTGCCGCCATCCTGCGCGCGCGCAGCGCGGCTGGCGATGCCCCGGTGACCCTGCTCAACTGCGACAACCTGCGCCACAACGGCGAGCGCTTTCGCAGCGGCCTGCAACAATTCCTCAGCCTGCGCGGTGAAACCACGCTGCTGGCCTGGGTGGAAAAACACACCAGCTCGCCCAACACCATGGTGGATCGCATCACTCCACGCCCTACCCCGGAAGTGGTGGCCCGGGTAGAGGCCGCTACCGGCCGCCACGACCCCTGCGCCATCATGGCCGAACCTTTCATCCAGTGGGTGGTAGAGGACAATTTCATCGGCGGTCGTCCAGCGCTGGAGGCGGTAGGCGTGGAAATGGTGGCCTCGGTACTGCCTTATGAAGAAGCGAAGATCCGCATCCTCAACGCCAGCCACAGTTGTATCGCTTGGGCCGGCACGCTGATCGGCCTCGGCTACATCCATGAAAGCACTGCGGTGGACTCCATCCGCGAACTGGCATGGCGCTACGTCACCCATGACGTCATCCCCTGCCTCAGCCCCAGCCCGCTGGATCTCGCCGCCTATCGCGACACCGTGCTCGACCGTTTCAGCAACCCCTATATTCTGGACAGCAACCAGCGCGTGGCCGCGGACGGCTTCTCCAAAGTGCCGGGTTTCATCGCGCCCACGCTGCAACAATCCGTCGCCGCCGGCCGCCAACCGGTGGATACCGCCGTGCTGCCCGCGCTTTTCCTGCGTTTTCTGCAGCGCTGGCAGGCGCAGAGCCTTCCCTACGACTATCAGGACGGTATCATGGACGCGTCGGCCTGCCGCCGCATGCTGGCCGCCGACGATGTGGCAGGCGCTTACGCCGCCGACCCCATGCTGTGGGGCGAACTGGCCGGCACCGACACCCTGCGCGCCCTGCTCGACGCCGCGCTGACCCGGGTGGACGACTGGTACAAGTTGGCCGAAGTCCCGCAGCACTGAATCACTCGGAGAGAGGGATGTATCTAGGAATCGATCTGGGCACTTCCGAAGTCAAGGTAGTGCTGCTGGACGGCCAAGGCGAAATCCGGGCCGTGGCCGGAGAAGCACTGGAAGTGTCCCGCCCCAGGGCGGGGTGGTCCGAGCAACACCCGGACGACTGGTGGCGCGCCACTTGCCTTGCCGTGGCCAGGCTGAAAGACAAAGCGCCGCAAGCCTTCGCCACTGTGCGCGCCATCGGTCTGTCCGGCCAGATGCACGGCGCGGTGTTGCTGGACGATCAGGACGCCGTGTTGCGACCGGCCATTTTGTGGAACGACCTGCGCAGCGTGGCCGAATGCGACGAACTCACCGTCAACGCGCCGCAGCTGCACGAAGTGGCCGGCAATCTGGCCATGCCCGGCTTCACTGCGCCCAAGCTGCTGTGGGTGGCCCGCCATGAGCCGGAAACCTTTGCCGCCACACGCTGCGTGCTGCTGCCCAAGGATTACCTGCGCTTCAAACTCAATGGCCGCAAGGTGTGCGATACCTCGGACGCCTCCGGCACCCTGTGGCTGGATGTGGCGCGCCGCGACTGGTCGGACGTACTTCTGTCCGCCACCGGCCTTAGCCGCAGCCAGATGCCGGCGCTGGTGGAAGGCATTGCCTCCTCCGGCACGCTGCTGCCGGCAGTGGCCGCCGACTGGGGCTTGTCGGCCGAAGTCATCGTTGCAGGCGGCGCGGGCGACGGCGCCGCCAGCGCCATCGGTATCGGCGCGGTTGAACCAGGCGACGGCTTCCTGTCGCTGGGCACCTCCGGCGTGCTGTTTGTGGTGGATGACCGCTTTCGCCCCAATCCGGCCTCGGCGCTGCACACCTTTTGCCATGCTTTGCCGGGCCGCTGGAATCAGATGAGCGTGATGTTGGCCGCCGCCAGCTGTCTGCGCTGGTTCTGCCGCCTGGTCAGCGTGGACGAAGCCACGCTGCTGCAAGAAATCGAAGCGCTGGACGCCGATGCGCAATTGAGCGCGCCCCTGTTCCTGCCTTACCTGTCCGGCGAGCGCACCCCGCACAACGACCCCTTCGCCCCCGGCGTATTCTGGGGATTGACCCAGGCACACGGTCGCGCCGCGCTCGGCTACGCCGTGCTGGAAGGCGTGGCCTTCGGCATGGTGGACGGGCTGGACGCGCTGCGCGCGGCCGGCAGCGATGTGTCCGAATTGTCGCTGGTGGGCGGCGGCGCGCGCAGCCCGTTCTGGGCGCAGCTGCTGGCGGATGCCTTGTCCGTCGCCATCGTCACCCATGTGGGCGGCGAAGCCGGCGGCGCGCTGGGCGCGGCCCGGCTGGGCTGGCTGGCTGATGGCGGCGATATCGCCGCCGTCTGCACCCGCCCGCCGGTCAAAGCCATCCATCAACCCTGCGCCGACCGTCACGCCGCCCTGCAAGACAGGTTGCGCCTGTTCCGCGACATTTACCGCCAGCGCCCAGAGGCGCTGCGCCCATCCTGAGTCCCATCATGAACCAGCTTGAAAAACTCAAGGCCCATACCGTGGTGGTGGCCGACACCGGCGACTTCCAGCTGCTGGAGCAATACACCCCGCGCGACGCCACCACCAACCCATCGCTGATCCTCAAAGCCTCACAAAGCCCTGCCTATCGCGGACTGGTGATAGACACGCTGCGCGAACTACGCCATCTGCCGGCGGCCGAACAGATCGACGCGCTGCTGATCGCCTTCGGCCTGAAGATTCTGGACAAGGTGCCCGGCCGCGTTTCCACCGAAGTGGACGCCCGCCTCTCCTTTGACACCGCCGCCACCGTAGCCAAAGCCCGCCAGCTGATGGCCGCCTACGCCGCCGCCGGCGTATCGCGCGGGCGCGTACTGATCAAGATAGCCGCCACTTGGGAAGGCATTCAGGCCGCCGCCATTCTTGAAGCCGAGGGCATAAACTGCAACCTCACCTTGCTGTTCTCGCCGGTGCAGGCCGCCGCTTGCGCCCAGGCTGGCGTAACGCTGATTTCCCCCTTCGTTGGCCGTATCTACGACTGGTACAAGAAGCAGGCCGGCACGGGGTGGAACGAAGCCGCCCAGGCCGGCGCCAACGACCCTGGCGTGCGCTCGGTGCGCCGCATTTACCAGCTGTTTCGCCAACACGGCTTCGTCACCGAAGTCATGGGCGCCAGCTTCCGCAATACTGGGCAGATCCTCGCGCTGGCCGGCTGCGACCTGCTCACTATCAGCCCGGACCTGCTGCAACAACTGCGCGATAGCGACGGCGACGCTCCGCGCCGGCTTTTCGCCGACCTGCCGGATGCAGCCGATGCGCTGCCCGCCAGCCTGCTGGATGACGCGAGACATGAAAGCCGTTTCCGCTTCCTGCTCAACGACGACGCCATGGCCAGCGAGAAGTTGGCCGAAGGCATCCGTCTGTTTGCCGCCGATACGGTCAAGCTGGAAAACTGGCTGGCGGCGCTGCATGAAGGGAGCGTCTGATGTTTCTCGTCTGCGGTGAAGCCCTGTTTGATTTCTTTGTCGAGCCCGACGCAGCCGCCTGGCCGCGCTTGAGCTATCAAGCCGTGCCCGGCGGCTCTCCCTTCAACGTGGCCATCGGCCTGGCCCGGCTGGGTCAGCGCTCGGCACTGCTGGGCGGCATTTCGGAAGACTATCTGGGCAGACAATTGCTGGAGGTGCTGCGCCGGGAAAATGTCGACGACAACCTGCTCAAGCGCCGAGCACTGCCCACTACGCTGGCGCTGGTGGGGCTGGACGCCACCGGCCATCCGCAATACAGCTTTTATGGCGACAAAGCGCCGGAAGCCAGCCTCACCGAGGGCGAGCTGCCTGCACTGGACGACAGCGTTCTGGGCATCCATGCGGGGTCTTATTCACTGGTGCGCTCCCCCACCGCCGAAGCCCTTCAGGCACTGGTAATACGCGAATGCCAACAGCGGCTGATCACGCTGGACCCCAACATCCGCCTCAATGTCGAGCCGGATCTGGCGCGTTGGCGCGAGGTGCTGGCGGTGCACGCCGCGCACGCCCACCTGATCAAAGTCAGCGATGAAGATTTGACTCTGCTGTACCCGGAAGACACGCCGGCAGCAGCCGCCCGTCGCTGGCTCAGCCCCAACTGCCCGCTGGTGATCATGACCCGCGGCGGCCAGGGCGCCAGTGTGTTTTCCGCCGCGCATGGCGAATGGCATGTTGCGGCGCAGACCATTGCCGTGGTGGACACCGTCGGCGCGGGCGACACCTTCCAGGCTGCCCTGCTGTGCTGGCTTGCGGAGCACGACCACGCTCGCCCGGACGCCATCGGCCAACTGGACAAGGCGCAGATCGACGCCATGGTTCGCTTCGCCATCCGCGCCGCCGCCATCACCTGCACCCGGCGCGGCCCCGACCTGCCCCGGCGCGCCGATCTGGCCTGACCCCCCACACGCCCACTGCCGGCCATGCCCGCGTTCTGCGCCGGCATGGCCTTTTCATTACCGACAAAACAAGACAAAACCCTACGTTAAAGACGAGATTGACCGATTGACATGCCAAAACATGCAAATTCAATGCGCTATAACAAAATGGCATTTCACCGCGCCAATCAACAATAAAACGGGCAGACATCACCATGAACATCTCTCAGCGACTGGCCATCACCCTGGGCATCGCCTTGCTGGCCCTCATCGCCATCGGCGGCTCCGGCCTCATGCAACTCAACAGCGCCAACCAGCGCTTCGATTACATGAACGCCAATACTTTCCCAAGCATCCACAATCTGGACGCCATGCAAGGCAGCCTGACCAACGCGCGGCTGGCCACCTATCGTCACGTCATCGCCGCGTCGGCCGATGAAAAAGCCAAACACCAGCAAACCATCGATGAATCCGATAAAAAGATGAACGACATGCTGGCGGATTACGAAAAGAACCTGCTTTCTTCGGATAGCGACAAGCAGATGCTGGATAAGGACCGCGCGCTGATGAAGGAGTATCAGTCCACGCGCGACAGCGTGCTGAAGGTATCCCGCGACGGGCAGAACGCCGAGGCGCAGAAAATGCTGCTGGGCGGCACGGTGTCGGCCGGTGCCCGCGCCATGCAGCAACAACTGAACGAGCACATCGAATTCAACTACAAGAACGCCGCAAAGTTGGCCGAAGACAATCGCTCCGCCTATAAATCGGCCTTCGCTTTGTCCATGAGCGTGATCGCCGGCGGCGTACTGATCTGCGTCGCACTGGGCTGGCAGCTGTTCAGCCACATCCGCGCGAGCCTGTCCGGCATCCGCGACACCATGCTGAAAGTGGGCGAGTCGCTGGACTTCCGTCTGCGCGTCGCCGTACTGCGCAAGGATGAAGTGGGCCAGACTGCCTCCGCCTTCAACAACCTGCTGCAGCAATTGCAGCAAAGCTTCCTCACCATCCGCCGCGGCATCGAGGCAGTGGACGGCTCGATTGAAAACATGGCCACCAACACCACGGAAATCGCCCGCAGCTCCGAACTGCAAAGCGAGGCGGCCTCCGCTATGGCGGCCGCCATCGAGGAAATGACGGTCAGCATCAACCACGTAGCCGACCGCGCGCTGGAAGCCAACAACCAGACCAGCGCCGCCGGCAGCATTGCCCAGGAAGGCGGCAAAGTGATCGACTCCACGGTAGCCGGCATTAATGCGGTATCCGGCTCTGTCAGCGACGCCGCCGGCCACATCGACCAGCTCAAGGCCGACAGCCAGACCATCGCCACCGTGATGGGCATCATCAAGGACATTGCCGAACAGACCAATCTGCTGGCGCTCAACGCCGCCATCGAGGCCGCCCGCGCCGGCGAAATGGGCCGCGGTTTTGCCGTGGTGGCCGACGAAGTGCGCAAACTGGCCGAGCGCACGGCGCGCTCCACTACCGAGATATCTTCGGTCATCGTCAAGATGGAGCAAGGCACGCAGGAAGCGGTAGGCAGCATGGAAGTGGTGGTGGAAAGGGCCAATCGCGAGGCCGACGGCGCCCGTCAGGCCAGCGAGGCCATCGAGCAGATTCGCCGCAACACCCGTGAAGCGATGGCGCTGGTACAGGATATTTCCGGCAGCATCGTCGAGCAGACCAGCACCAGTACCGCCATTGCCCAGCGGGTGGAGCAAATCGCCCAGATGGCGGAAGAGAACTCCTCCGCGGCCAGCAGTTCCGCCGATGCGGCTCGCGAGCTGCATCAGCAAGCACGCAGCATTCTGGGGACCGTGGCGCAATATCAGGTGTAGCAGCGCGTCGGCGTCCGGCTTGTCAATAATCCGAAAGCCCCGCCAAGCGGGGCTTTCAGGCTGCCGAGAAAGCCATCGGCCAAGCTAGGTCATTCAATGTCACGTAGAAAGGCTGACAAAAATCAGTATCACGGCC
The DNA here is from genome assembly GCF_945957525.1 of uncultured Aquitalea sp. Lineage (GTDB taxonomy): Bacteria > Pseudomonadota > Gammaproteobacteria > Burkholderiales > Chromobacteriaceae > Aquitalea. The sequence continues at coordinate 56,738 of NZ_CAMFLA010000004.1, forward strand.
GAGGCAAGGCGCGCCGACGCGGGCAGTAATGAGTACGGCAAGGAGGCGCAACGCAGCATCAGGCGTGTTGTCAGCAGCTCATATTGATTCTGCTCCACAGCCTTGCCATTGGCTCCCCCGCCCTTGCCTTGCAATGGCGCCTGGCTTTCGGATCTGGCAACAATCACCGCGCTGCAATCTGACGCAGACGGTGCTTGCCGTCAGCCAGCAAGCCCGTCGGCGCGTCGCAGGTCGGCCAGATAATCCGCCACTTCGCCTTGCAGCCAACTGGTAAACACCTCCTGCTTGGCGCGGGCGCTTTCCCGCACCGGCCACACCAGCCAGCACGGATAGGGGTAAGGCGCGACGATATCGGTCAGCCTGACCAGTTGGCCGCTGTCCAGATCGCGCTGCACCAGGCTGCGCCTCTCCAGCGTGATGCCCAAACCCTGGCGCACCATGCCGAGAATCAGATTGGAATCGTTGATCCACATGCTGGCCTCGCCCGGCTCGTCGATGCCCGCCAGCTGGCACCAGGGCTGCCAGCTTTCCACCGAACGGATCAACGGCCCAGCCATGATTTCCTGCGGCGTCTTCGGCAAACGTCCGCCATTGAAGGCGGGCGACGCCACCATCAGCAACTCGTCGTCAAACAGCTTCAGCTGACGCAAGCCCTCCCAGTCGCCTTGCCCGATGCGGATGCCCACATCCACCAGCCCCTGACGCAGGTCCTGAATATCCAGACTGGCGCGAATACTGACGCGATAACGCGGATACAGGGCCTGGAAACGGTGCAAGCGCGGCAGCAGCCATTGCGCGCCGAACGAGGGCAACACCGCCAGCGCCAGATCGCTCTCGCGCGGTCGCGCCTGAATCAGCCGGGTCGCCTCGCTGAGCTCGCCCAAACCGCTGCGCACCTGCAGCGCATAAAAGCGCCCTTCCTCGGTCACGCGCAAACCGCGTCCTTCACGCACAAACAAGGGCAGGCCCAGCATATCCTCCAGCAGGCGGATCTGCTGGCTGATGGCCGAGTGGGTAACGTGCAATTCTTCGGCGGCGCGGGTAATGCCGCCCAGACGGGCGACGGCTTCGAAGCTGCGCAGGGCAGCCAGTGGCGGCAGGGCTTTCATGTAAGAAAAACTAACACATTTCGGCAGAAATCATCAATTTTCCTTTTTATTTCACCTGCTTATAGTAGCAATACTGCTTGAGGAGAAATCAAATGGAACATGTGCTGCATCTTGGCCTGCAACGCCACGAGCTCGTGGTGCTGCAAATGGCACACCCCGGCCGGGCGGTCGCCGTCAGCGGCTCGCACTGGCTCACCATCAACGGGCTGGATATCTGCCTGCATGCCGGCCAGCATGCGCTGCTGCCTGCCGGTAAACTCTTGCTGGAAGGCGATGGACGCTTGGATCTGCAAGGCCTGCCCGCAAAAGAGCGCGCAGGAAATGGCCTGAAACTGGGCCTGATTTCGGTTTGAATATTATTGGGGAGGCAATATGCAACTGATTGGCATGCTCGATTCACCCTACGTCAGAAGGGTGGCGATTTCTTTGCGGTTGTTGGGCGTACCGTGCGAGCACCGTCCCTTGTCGGTGTTTCGCCACATGCGGGAGTTCCGGCAAATCAATCCTGTCATCAAGGTACCGACCCTGGTGTGCGACGACGGCGAAACATTGATGGATTCCAGCCTGATTCTGGACTATCTGGAAAGACTGACCCCGCCGGAACGGCGACTGACGCCGGAAAGCCTGCCGCAACGGCAGCGCTGCTTGCACGGCACCGGGTTGGCGCTGGCCGCCATGGAGAAAGCAGTACAGGCCTTTTACGAATGCCAGTTGCGCCCGGCCGACGCGCGCCATGCGCCGTGGCTGGAGCGCGTCGCGGAGCAGTTGCTGGCCGCCTGCGCCGGCATGGAGGCCTATCTGCAAACAACGCCGCCAGACGCGGCCCGGCCGGATCAGGCCAGTCTCAGCATCGCCGTGGCCTGGCGCTTCATTGTGGAGCGTGTGCCGGAACACGTGGCCGCTTCCTCTTTCCCCGCACTGGCCAACTGGAGCGCGGCGGCGGAAGGGCACCCCGATTTTCTGGCCTGCCCTTTCGAATAACACCGGCTACAAAACCTCCGAGCCTGCGGCGCCTCTCCTTGCCGTACGCCGAGCGCGGCCTGCGCCAGCCCGCCCCGCCTCAGCTTCTTTGCGAGGTTTTGACAGCGGCCTTCCGCGCACGCAAGAAAAAACGCCATCCTTCCCGGATGGCGTTTTGCATGGTTGGCCGAAGACCGGCCAGCTTAACTGGCGGCCACCAGTTTGATTTCGATCTTCCAGGCCGGGTTGGCCAGCTTGGCCTGCACCGTGGCGCGCGCCGGCACATTGCCCTGCGGAATCCAGGCATCCCAGGCAGCGTTCATGGCGTCGTAGTCGGCCAGATCCGCCAAGAAAATGGTGACATCGACAATGCGGTTCTTGTCCGAACCCAGCTCGGCCAGCAGCGCGTCGATCTGACCCAGCACGTTCTCGGTCTGGGCCTTGGCGTCGGCGTCAACGTTTTCCGGCACTTGGCCGGCCAGGAAGATCAGACCGTTGCTCACCACGGCTTCGGCCAGACGGGCGCCTTGCTTGTGACGGTAGAGGCTCATGAGAACTCCTTTCAGGGGTGATATCGGCGGAGACGGCTCCTATGGGCCAGCCGTCCGCCGCGAATGACGATTGGACCGCCGCTGCGATCAAGCCAGCGCGGTACGACGCAGATTAAGCGAAAACTGTTGCAAGGCGGCGATGCCCGACGCCTCGGCGCGGGCGCACCAATCCTGCAGCTCTTGCAGCAATTGCTCGCGCGTCAGTGAAGAGCGCTCCCACAAGCGGGTCAGCTCCTGGCGCATGGCGTACACGGTGGCCAACACCTGGCTTTGCGCCAGCAGATCGTCCAACTGGCGGCGATCCGCTTCCTTGGTGTCCTTGGCGTCCTGTTTCAGCCATTTCTTCATCTTGCGCTGCAAGGCGGCCGCGTTCGGCAAACTGGCGTTTTCCAGCTCGGCGCGACATACCGCCTTCAATTCGCGGGCATAACGCGAAGCGATGGCGTAGCGGTTTGCGATGATGGCCTGCAGGCGTTCCAAGTCGATCTGGTCGCGGCCATCCTCCAGCGCGATGCGCGGCGCGGTTCTGCGCACCTTGGCCAGACCCAGCATCTCCAGGATGCGGATATACATCCAGCCGATGTCGAATTCGTACCACTTGTAGGAGAGCTTGGCGGAGGTGCCGAATGTATGGTGGTTGTTGTGCAGCTCTTCGCCGCCCACCAGGATGCCCCAGGGGAAGATATTGGTGGAGGCGTCTTCGTTCTCGAAATTGCGATAGCCCCAATAATGACCAATGCCGTTGATGACGCCGGCGGCCCAGAACGGAATCCACATCATCTGTACCGCCCAGATGGACAGCCCCACCACGCCGAACAACAGCAAGTCGATGACAAGCATCAGCACAATGCCCACGCCCCGGCGCTTGTCGTACACCTCGCGCTCCAGCCAGTCGTCAGGGGTGCCGTGGCCGAATTTTTCCATGATGACCTGGTCCTTGCAGGCTGCGCGATACAACTCCACCCCCTCCCACAACACTTTGCGGATGCCCAGGATCTGCGGGCTGTGCGGATCGTCCGGCGTTTCGCATCGCGCATGGTGCTTGCGATGAATGGCGGCCCACTCCTTGGTGACCATGCCGGTGGTCAGCCACAGCCAGAAACGGAAGAAGTGACTGGGAGCCGGGTGCAGGTCCAGCGCGCGGTGCGCCTGGTGGCGGTGCAGAAAAATGGTGACCGACGCGATGGTGACATGTGTCAGCGCCAGCGCCGCGATGATGTTGCCCCACCAGGGCAGATCCAGAATGCCGTTGAACCAGTGCATGTGCGCCAAATACCTCGAATCTCGTAATGAACCCTGCATTTTATACAATCAACCCCACCATGTCAGACTGTTTTCCATGGTTCGCCCCGGCCCCGGCTTGGTGTACCATAGGGCCTTCACTTGACCCACACACTCAAGAAAACGCTTGTGTTTGCAAAACAACGTCTGATCATCGCAGGGGCCGCCATTGGCGGCCTGCTGGCGCTCAACGGCGCGGCGGCCTACTGGGCCGGCGTCAAAGCCGAGGACACGCTGGAAGAGCAGCATCGCATGCTGGCCGGCCTGCCGCTGTTCCAGGTGAAGTCCCACACCTACGAACGCGGCTGGTTCTCCTCCACCGAGACCACCGAACTGGTGTTCAACCGCCGGCTGTCCGGGCCGTACGAGTCCATGCTGCCGGACAATTTCAAGCCGCTGCTGAACTCCACTATCCGTTTCACCAACCATGTGAAGCACGGTCCCTTCCCCGGCCTTGGCAGCTTTGACTTCCGCCCTGCCCGCGCGCTGGTGACGACCGAGTTCGACATGAGCGACGCCACCCGCAAAACGCTGAAAACGTTCTTCGGCGAGAAAGAACCCATCACGGTAATCAACCGGCTGGGCTTCGGCGGCGGTGGCGAGCTGAACATCAATGTGCCCTCCTTCGACTACGAAGAAGCCCTGTCCGGCGTGAAGATGAAGTGGAAGGGCTTCGACATGAAGCTCGACTACGCCTCCGGCTACAAGGAATACAAGACCGACGCCAATTCGCCGGGCTTCCTGCTTGAAGCTTCCAGCAAGGGCAGCTTGGCTTTCGACGGGGTACGCTACGTTTCCGACATCCGCCCCGGCGCCACCGGCATCAAGCTGGGCACCAGCGAACTGACCGTCGGCAATGTGCAGCTCAACTGGAAGGACAGCGTTCCTTACAGCATCAAGCTTAACGAGCTGGTGTACCTGATGACGCGTATGCGCGTGGGCGAGTTCATCAACCCCTCCGGCGAATTCAAACCGTCCTCGGTCACGCTGAAGAACTTCCGGTACCAGATCGTCAGCAGCGAGCAGGACGAATTCGTCAACACGCGCGGCAAACTGGACTTTGCCGAGTTCAACTACAACGACAAGCATTACGGTCCGATGCGGCTGGACATTTCGGCCAACCACCTGCACGGCCCCACCCTGCTGAAACTGGACCAGGCCATCAGCCAGATTCCGTTCGAAGGCGTGGACCCGGCCGTGTTGCGCAAGCAGTATGTGGACACCATCAAGAAGAACGGCATTCCGCTGCTGACCAACAATCCCAAGCTGGTGATCAACGATTTCTACCTGAAGATGCCGTCGGGCGAGGCCATCCTTACCGGCAGCCTGGGTCTGAATGGTTTGCAAGAGGCCGATCTCAGCAACTCGGTGGCCTTCCTCAAGCGCTTTGAAGTGGACGCCAAGCTGAGCCTGCCGCGCCAGACGCTGGAAGACCTGGTGATTGCGCAAGCGCGCACGCTGTTCATGGTGGACCAGACTGCCGAAGTGCAACCCAACATGACCGAGGTGGAAGACTTGGCCCGCAGCCTGCTGGACAGCCAGCTGGCGCAGTGGGAGCAAGAAAAGTTCATTACTCAGGACAAGGGTCAGCTTTCCACCCAGCTGCATTTCAAGCAGGGCGCGCTCAGCATCAACAACAAGAAGGTGGGTCTGCCGTGGGAAGAAACGGAAGACCCGGCGCCTGCCGACGCTTCCGCCGCCAAGTAAGCATTGGCTGCATGAGAAAGGGGACCTGGTCGGTCCCCTTTTTTGTGTTCGTCCTGAACGCGGCCCGCCAGGCGGCAGGCCGGTGTTTCAATCGTCCATCTGGCTTTGCAGATAGTTCGGCAAACCCACTTTGTCGATCAGGTCCAGCTGGGTTTCCAGCCAGTCCACGTGCTCTTCCTCGTTTTCGAGAATGCGCACAAACAGCTCGCGGCTCACGTAGTCTTTCACCGTCTCACAGTAGGCGGCCGCTTCGCGCAGCAAGGGAATGCCTTCCATTTCCAGCTTGAGATCGCACTCAAGCATTTCTTGCGCGTTTTCACCGATATAAAGCTTGCCGAGGTCTTGCAGATTGGGCAGCCCTTCCAGGAAGAGAATGCGCTCGATCAGCATGTCAGCATGCTTCATCTCATCGATGGATTCGTGGTATTCGTGGTCGTTGAGTTTTTTCAGGCCCCAGTTTTTGTACATGCGCGCATGCAGGAAATACTGGTTGATCGCAGTCAGCTCGTTTCTGAGCACCTGGTTGAGAAGTTTGATGACCTTCTTGTCGCCTTGCATGCCATGCTCCTGTCTGACGTTAGCAGGCGCTAAGTATGGCATAGGGGCAGGTCTTTACAAGAGCTGAGGAGAAGGTTCAGGCAGCAGCCAGCGCGTCCGGCTCGGCAATCTGGTACAGCGCTTCCTTGCGCACCCGGTTGGCTTCGCAAGCGCATTTGCCGCAGTCGGCGGATACACCCAGCTCGCGGCGCAGGTCGCTCATGCGTTCCGCTCCATGGCGAACGGCGGCGCGGATGTCATGGTCGGTGACGGCGTTGCAGAGGCAGACGTACATGGCAAGCTCGCTGGGCTGGAATAAAAATGAAAACAAGTCTCGTTTGCAACGATAGGGCAAATGAGAATGAATGTCAATTAAAGGACGAGAATATGTCTCAATGGAAACCCAATGCCACCGTTGCAACACTGGTGGAGCACAATGGCCGCTTTCTGATGGTGGAAGAAGACACCGAAACCGGCAGGCGCTTTAATCAGCCGGCGGGCCATCTGGAACACGGCGAAAGCTTGCTGGACGCCGCCCTGCGCGAAACACGGGAGGAAACCGGCTGGGAGGTGGAACTGACGTATCTGGTTGGCGTTTATCTGGTGGACAAGCCCGACAGCGACATCACATGGTTGCGGTTTGCCTTCGCCGCTCGCCCGCTGCGGGAGCTGGACGGCGCCACGCTCGACGAAGGGATTGTCAAGGCGCACTGGCTTACCTACGATGAGATCGCCGCCCGCCAGTCGCAACATCGCAGTCCGGTTGTCCTGCAATGCCTGGACGACTACCTGCGCGGAGAACATCATCCGCTCTCCCTGCTGCACCGTATTCCCCTCTGAACCCGGCGCGGCAAGGAGGCTTCCTTGCGCATTGCTTACCGCCTGTTGGCGGCCGCCCTCTTCTGGCTGGCCGCGGGCGCCGTCCATGCGTGGCCGGTACAGGTCTGTTATCATTACGGTTGCAGCAAACAGGCCACGGTGGACATCACCGACGAAGCGCGCGACTGGCTGGCCGGCCTGTTCAATCATCCGACGGACGCCGCCACGGAGCGCCGCCAGATCCAGCAGGCCGTTCTCGCCCTCTACTTGCTTTCCGCGCAAAAGAGCCCCATTTGGCAGGACAAGGGCGGCGACCGTTACGACAACGACGGCGACGGCCGCATGGACTGCATCGACCACAGCCTCAACGACGATGCCTTCCTGCGCTATCTGGCCAACAACGGCTGGCTGCATTTTCACGTAGTGGGCGACATCGTCCGCCGCACCCGCTGGCTGGTGGCCCAACACTTCGCCAGCCACATCACCGATATCGACACCGGCCAGGAATGGGTGGTGGACAGCTGGTTCAATGCCTTCGGCGCGGCGCCTGTCGTCGTGCCCATGGCGCTATGGAAAGAAGGATTCTCCCCGTGACGGGCAAGAAAAAGATTGTCGTCGGCATGTCCGGCGGCGTGGACTCCTCGGTGACCGCCTGGCTGCTGAAGCAGCAGGGCCATGAAGTCATCGGTGTGTTCATGCAAAACTGGGAAGACGACAACGACGACGAATACTGCTCCATCAAGCAGGATGCGCTGGACGCCATGAGCGTGGCCGACATCGTCGGCATCGACATGGAAATCGTCAATTTCGCCAAGGAGTACAAGGACCGCGTGTTCTCGTACTTCCTCAAGGAGTACTCCGCCGGCCGCACGCCCAACCCGGACGTGCTGTGCAATGCCGAGATCAAGTTCAAGGCTTTTCTCGACTATGCAATGGCGCTGGGCGCGGACTGCATCGCCACCGGCCACTACGCGCGCAAACTGGAGCGGAACGGCACCCACTATCTGATGAAGGCGGTGGATCACACCAAGGATCAAAGCTACTTCCTGTACCGCCTGCAGCAGCATCAGCTGGCCAAAGCCATGTTCCCGCTGGGCGACATCCGCAAGACCGAAGTGCGCAAGTTGGCCGAAGAGGCCGGTCTGCCCACCGCCGCCAAGAAAGATTCCACCGGCATCTGCTTCATCGGCGAGCGGCCGTTCCGCGAGTTTCTGCAACGCTATCTGCCCACCCATCCGGGCGAGATGGTGAACGCCGAAGGCAAGGTCGTTGGCGAGCACATCGGCCTGATGTACTACACGCTGGGTCAGCGCAAGGGCCTCAATATCGGCGGCAGCCGCGACGGCAGCGGCGAACCCTGGTTCGTGGCCGGCAAGGACATTCCCGCCAACCGCCTGATCGTGGTGCAAGGACACGACCATCCCCTGCTGCTGAAGTCCACGCTGGCGATGGATGACCTGTCCTGGACCCTGCCCGCCGCACCCGCCGCCGGCGATTACGCCGCCAAGAACCGCTATCGCATGGCCGACGCCGCCTGCTCGCTGTCGCCAGTAGTGGACGGCAAGGCCAGTCTGACCTTCCGCGACAAGCAATGGGCGGTAACCCCTGGGCAATCCGCCGTGCTGTACGACGGCGACATCTGCCTGGGCGGCGGCATCATTCAGTAAGAGTGGCTGACAAAATTGCTGATGCGGCGTTGCGCCGATTGGTCGTACTCAAGGACTATCGGCATCGGCGCGCCTTGTCTCAGTCGTGAAACTGATTTTTGTTAGCCGCTCCAAGTAAGCGTTGCCGGGCCGTGCGCGGCCGCCGCCTTCGGCCAACCTCCCCGCGCCTGCGCGTCACCCGACTTGGCGTGGCCGCAGGCTTCGCAGTAAAATATCCGCGTCATTGAGAAGGCTGCCTCGGGGGGTATAGCTCAGTTGGGAGAGCGCGACGTTCGCAACGTCGAGGCCAGCGGTTCGATCCCGCTTACCTCCACCACTCCAGCTTCTGACCTCCCAAGTTTCCCGCTTTCCGCTCAGTCGTTTTCCGCCTTGTTTACAGTAGACACGGCCCCCGCCCCGCAGGCCTTCAATACCCACTCCCGAAAACGGTGATGTTCGTCCCGTAGCCGCAGCTTTTCCGGCTGTACCAGGAAATAACCGCGCTCGGTACGCACCGCCACGTCCAGCGCCGGCACCAGTTGCCCCGCCGCCAGCAAATCGTCCACCAGCGGCCTCCAGCCCAGCGCCACGCCCTGCCCGCTCATGGCTGCCTGCAACACAAAGGGGTAGGTGTTGAGCGTGATGTCGCGCCCGGCCGGACGTTGCGGCATGCCCTGCCGGGCGAACCAGTCGTCCCAGCGCAACCAGCGCGACGGCTCGGCCGCTTCCAGATGCAGCAAGGGCAAGGCCGAGAGATCCGCCGGGCTGTCTCCAAGGGCCCGTGCCGCGCCAGAAACGCCGGGCTGCACAAAGGCAATACCTGCTCGCTGAAAAGACGCTCCGCCGCGCAACCGGCCCAGTTGCCGTTGCCGAAGGAGATGGCGAAATCCACCGGCTCACCGCGTATATCAAACTGGTTCTGACTGGTAACCAGCCTGATGTCCACATCCGGCATCAACTGCCCCAGCGCCTCCAGCCTGGGCATCATCCAGTAGGCGGCAAAGCCGAAATCGGTGGCCAGCGTCAGCACCTTGCGCGTGCGCTGGGCACGAATGTCGCTTACCACCGCACGTATGGTCTCCAGCCCGTCGCGCACCGCCTCGAACAAACGCGCGCCCTCCGCCGTCAGCGCCACGCCGCGATGCTGGCGGCGAAACAACGGCACGCCAAGATCCTCCTCCAGCCACCCCACGCGCAGGCTGACCGCAGGCTGCGTGGTGCCCAGTTCGCGCGCGGCGGCGGTGAAGTTGCCCAAACGGGCTGCGGCCTCAAAAAACGCCAGCGCCTGCAAAGGCGGCAATCTGCGCAGATTTGCCATAAGCTCTACTTATTCCTTCATTAGAAAATACCGTCTTCACAGTGGTTTTCATGGCTTCTAGTCTTGCTGGAAGAATAAACGCCGCCTATGGCAAAGGACAATCATGAAAACCGGCAAGCCCAATATCCTGATCCTGATGGCCGACCAGCTAACGCCTGGCGCGCTGCCTTTTTACGGCAATCCGGTAACACGCACGCCGCATCTGTCGGCGCTGGCGGCCAGAAGCGTGGTGTTCGACTCGGCCTATACCAACAGTCCGCTGTGTGCCCCCTCGCGCTATGTATTCATGAGCGGCCAGCTGCCCTCCGCCATTGGCGCTTACGACAACGCCGCAGAAATGCCCACCGAGGTGCTGACCTTCGGCCACTACCTGCGCCACGCCGGCTACCGCACCATTTTGTCCGGCAAGATGCATTTTTGCGGCCCGGATCAGTTGCACGGCTTTGAAGAGCGCCTGACCACCGACATCTACCCGGCCGACTTCGGCTGGACGCCGGACTGGAGCCGGCCGGACATCCGCCCCAGCTGGTACCACAACATGAGTTCGGTAACCGACGCCGGCCCCTGCATCCGCACCAACCAGCTGGACTACGACGATGAAGTGGTGTTTGCCGCCGAGCGCAAGCTGTACGACATCGCCCGCGAAGGCGACGAACGCCCCTTCTGCATGCTGGTTTCCATGACGCATCCACACGACCCCTACGCCATCAGCGAGGAGTACTGGCAACGCTACGACGACGCCGAAATCGACATGCCCAAGCTGACGCTGCCGCCGGAACAACACGACCCGCACTCGCAACGCCTGCGCTTTGTCTGCGAACTGGACCGGACGCCCATCAGCGCGCAGCAGATCCGCGACGCCCGCCACGCCTACTACGGCGCGGTGTCTTATGTGGATGATCAGGTAGGCCGGCTGCTCAAAGCGCTGGACAAGGCGGGGTTGGCCGAAGACACGGTGATTGTGGTGCTGGCCGACCACGGCGACATGCTGGGCGAGCGCGGCCTCTGGTACAAAATGAACTTCTTCGAAGGCGCGGCGCGCATTCCGCTGATGGTGCATGCGCCGGACCGCTTCGCCCCGCGCCGGGTCGCCGCTTCGGTCTCCTCCGCCGACATCCTGCCCACGCTGGTGGACATCGCCCACGGCGGAGAGACGCCAGCCGCACCGGAAGCCATCGCCGGCCGCAGCTTGTGGCCGCACCTCAAGGGCCAGCCCGGCCACGATGAAGTGATCGGCGAATACCTTGGCGAGGGCGCCATCGCGCCGCTGGTAATGATTCGCCGCGACCGCTACAAATTCGTCCACTCCCCGGCCGACCCGGATCAGTTGTACGACCTGGTCGCCGACCCGCTGGAACAAATCAACCTGGCCGGGAACCTGGCCCACGCCGAGCGGCTGGCCGCCTTCCGCGACGAAGTGGCCGAACGCTGGAACCTGCCGCAACTGCATCGGCAAGTGCTGGCCAGCCAACGCCGTCGCCATTTCCATTACGAAGCGGAAAACCAGGGCAAACGCCGCAGCTGGGACTTCCAGCCCTTTGACGACGCCAGCCTGCGCTATATGAGAAACCACCTCGAGCTGGACGCCCTGGAGGCCATGGCCCGATTCCCGCGTGTACCCCTGAAGTAAGCCTCTGGAGAGCAAACCGATGAACAAGACATCCGTGATCGTATTGGGAAGCGTGGCCATGCTGGCCGCGCAGCTGGCCGCCGCCGACACCGACAGCTGCCGCGAGGTGCGCATGTCCGGGCCGGGCTGGAGCGATATCCGCGCCACCAACGCCGTGGCCGGCGTGCTGCTGGAATCGCTGGGCTACAAACAAAAGCTGGACCACCTTTCAGTGCCCATCACTTATCTGGGCCTCGCCAAGAATCAGCTGGACGTGTTTCTCGGCAACTGGATGCCGGCGCAAAAACACCTGGTGGAACCCAAGCTGAAGGACGGCTCCATCGAGCAGCTGCAAGCCAACCTCAAAGGCGCGAAATTCACGCTGGCGGTGCCGGACTACGTGGCCGCCGCCGGCGTGCGCAATTTCGCCGATCTCGCCCGTTTCCAGGACCGCTTCGAGCGCAAGATCTATGGCATCGAACCCGGCGCACCGGCCAACCAGAGCCTGAAAACCATGCTGGACAAGCATGACTTCGGCCTTAACGGCTGGTCGCTGATGGAGTCCAGCGAAACCGGCATGATGACGCAGGTGGCGCGCAAGGTGGCGGCCAAGGAATGGATTGTCTTCCTCGGCTGGGAACCGCATGTGATGAACACCAAGTACAAGCTGAGCTATCTGTCCGGCGGCGACGCCTACTTCGGGCCGGATTACGGCGGCGCCACAGTCAACACAGTGACCCGGCGCGGCTATGCCGAGCAATGCCCCAACCCGGCCCGCCTGTTCAAGCAGTTGCGCTTTGACGTGGACATGGAAAACCGCATGGTCAGCGCTTTTGAAGATCCGCAAGCCAATGACCGCGCTGTGGCCATCGCCACCATCAAGGCGCAGCCGGAAGCGCTGAAAAACTGGCTGGCTGGTGTCAAGACCGCAAACGGCGGCGAGGGATTGCCCGCCGTGCAAAAGGCGCTGGGCCTGAAATAACCCCCGCTCAGAGTGTGCCCACAATCTCCCAAGCCTGGGCGTGACAAGGCAAAACGGCTGAGGGAGCGGCGTTTACACAGCGTAAATACGCATTCCGCCGTTGTCTTTAACGCCGTATCGCCGAGGCGCAGCTGATCGTGCACAGGTCCTCAGGCCAAGCAGCTCCGCCCTTGCCCGCCTCGCGGCGCAAGGGCGGTCTTGTCCTGCCGGTGCTATCATGCCGGCTTTGGACGCATGGTCGCCGCCAACCAAACCCTGGCCCCGCACAACCCTTGGACAAGCCGCAAGCCCACCCCATTGCCCTCTGGCTGCGCGCCGCGCTTTCCGGCCGCGACAGCCTGACCCTGCGCACCCTGCTGGCCGTGCCCATCGGCCTCTTGGCCGCGCTGGCCACCACGGTGTTCCGCCTCGCCATCGAGCAGACGGAACACGTGCTGTTTGGCCGCGACGGCGACATTACCGAACTGGCCGCCGCCCTGCCCTGGTATCTGTGCCTGCTGATTCCGGCCGCCGGCGGTTTGGTGGCGGCACTGTTCCTGCGCTGGGCGCGCCAGCGGGAGCAAACGGACGGGCAACAGGATTACATGGAAGCAGTGTCCGAAGGCTCGGGCCGTATCGCGCCCGGCTCCACCTTGCTGCGCAGCCTGTCCTCGCTGGCGTCGATCGCCTCCGGCGGCTCCATCGGTCGGGAAGGCGCGATGGTGCAATTGGCGGCGCTGACCGGATCGCTCAGCGGCAGCCGCTGGGCCGAACCGGCTCTGTTGCGGCAAATGACGGCCTGCGGCGCGGCGGCCGGCTTGGCGTCGGTGTATCACGCGCCGCTGTCCGGCGCGATTTTCGTGGCGGAGATCGTGTTGGGCGCCATCAGTGTGGACAAGCTGGTGCCGCTGTTTGCCGCCGCAGTCAGTGCGTCTTTGCTGGTGGGCGCGCTGGGCAGCGACGACGCGCCCTTCGCGCTGGTCAGCCAGGCGGCGTCCATCAATGCCGCCGACTGGTTGCTGCTGGCGCCGATGGCCTTGCTCAACGGCCTGGCCGCTCCGCTCTTCCTGCGCCTGCTGCAAGCCGGCAAAGCGGCGTTCCGCGCCACCGGCCTAGCCCCCACCTGGCAGATGACGCTGGGCGGGCTGTTGATGGGCCTGATCGCCGTTTTCGTACCGCAAGTGTGCGGCAATGGCTATGCGCCGATCATTGATATCCTGGGCGGCAGCTCCGCCGCGCTGCCGTTGGCGCTGATTTTGCTGGCCAAGGTGGCGGCCACCGCCTGTATGGTGGGCTCCGGCGCGGTGGGCGGCATCTTCACACCCTCGCTGTTTGTCGGCGCGGCGCTGGGCACACTCTGTGCCGGCATGGCCGCGCAATGGCATTGGCTGGCGCACCCGGACACCGCCCAACTGGCCATGATAGGCATGGCCGCATTCATGGCGGCGGTGAGCCACGCGCCGCTGATGGCCACGTTGATGGTGTTCGAGATGTCCATGAACGCCAGCCTGCTGCTACCCTTGATGGCCGCCTGCGTGATGGCCTACACCGTATCGCGCGCGCTGCAGCCCGCCTCGCTGTATGAAGTGCTGAATCGCCGCCACAGCCGCCAGACGGCCGTCCAGGCGGTGGTGCGCCATACCATGGCGTCACTGCTGGAGCCGGCCGGCGACAACCTCTTGCCCCAGCATACGCTGGCGCAGGCCTGCGCCATTTTCGAACGCAGCCGCACGCGTTATCTCTATGTGGTGGACGAAGCCGGCCTGCTGCTGGGCGCGGTATCCATGCACCGGCTGGCGGCCTACCTGCAGTCCAATCCCGGTGATGCCGGACAAGCCGTCTCGCTGATGCTGGAGCCGGATTTTCCCCGTTTGCCGAAAGACGCCGCGCTGGACGATGCCTGGCAGCTGTTTGCCGGCATGCCGCTGGAACGCTTGCCCATTGTGGCCAGCATCGAGCACCCGCAACTACTGGGCGTGGTGACCAAACGCGCCATCCTGGAACAGGCCCGCGCCTTCCGCACGCTGGCAAGCTGAGCGGTCTCCAGCCACCCTGTCCCGTTCAGGCATAAAAAAACCCCTGGTTTCAAGCCAAGGGTCAAAGGTTCATTACGTTCACACAAAGAAGCAGAAGGAGCACACAGTGCTCACGCAGTCTGTCACAAGCAGTTTACAGGCTGATGACGTCTCATGAGCGCAGCCTTGCCGTCGTCGACCAATCCTCTTGCCGATGATCTGTTCCATCGCCACATCCTGATTTTCCCGAAGCAAGCATCTCCACAGCAGTCTATGTTGAACTGGCCGGCCAGGCGGCGACCGCCCTCTGGCCAATGCAGGTGCAAATATTAGAGACAATTTATTTACAACACTTCACCCATTTCTTTTTGATCAAGATCAAGCCCGGTCTTGCTCTCATCAACATCCTTTTTTGGCCGGCATACAGTTTCAACAGATAGTCCTCAGTAGAACAATCAGAAATGGAGATCGTCATGAAGTCCATTCGTACTCGACTGTTGGCGCTGTTGGCCGGCCTGCTGCCGCTGCTGGCGCTGCAACCGGCGCAAGCGCTGCCCAGCTACGCCCTCAGACCGGCGAAGCCTGCGTCGCCTGTCACGTCAGTTTTCCCGAACTCACTCCTTATGGCCGGCTGTTCAAACTGTCCGGCTATACCCTGGGCACCACCCAGCTGTTTCCCGTCGCCGCCATGGCAGTGGCCTCGGTAAGCCATGTCGCTAACACCCAGGGCAACGACATCAGCTATCCGCGCAACAACCAGCTTGAATTCGAGGGCGGCAACCTCTTTCTCGCCGGCAAGCTGGGCGACCATGTGGGCATGTTCTCCCAGTGGACCTACAACAACCTCAACAGCAACACGCAGGCTGACGGCAGCACATCCTTCAGCGGCAAAACCACCGCCGACAACAACGACTGGCGCCTGACCAATCACATCGCCAAGGAGGACCTCGACCTCATCTATGGCTTGACACTCAACAATAATCCCACCGTGCAAGACGCCTGGAACTCTACCCCGGCGTTCAGCTATCCCTACCAGTCCTCCCGTCTAGCCGGCGTCTGGGGCATCTCGCCGCAAGCCACGCTGATTGAAGGTGGCCTGGCACAGCAGGTGGCCGGGCTGAGCGCCTACGCCTTCCTCAACAAAAACTGGTATGCGGAAGTGGGCGCCTACCGCGCGGCAGATGGCGTCTTTTCCTTCCTCAGCCATGGCGTGGATTTGGGTAACCGCCTGTCCGGCAGCAACCCTTACTGGCGCTTCGCCTATAGCCGCGACTGGGGCGTGAACTCGCTTTCCGCCGGCCTGTTCGGCATGAACGCCAAAGTGCACACCGACGGCACCGACCCGGGCTCGCCGCTGGACAGCTATCACGATCGCGGTGTGGATCTGCAATACCAGTACCTGTCTGATCCGCATGTCTTCACCACCCAGCTGTCCTATATCCACGAAAGCGCCGACTGGGCGCCTCGCACATCGGCAACGATCGCGCTTCGGCCAACAGCAAGCTCAACAGCTTCCGCGCCAAGGCCAGTTACTGGTATCAACACACTTACGGCCTGACTGTCGGCTACTTCAATGAAACCGGCAGTACCGACTGGGTGGCGTGGAGCAATACCGGCCGACCCGACACCACGGGCTATCTGCTGGAATTCAACTACATGATCCAGCCCAACTGGCGTGTTGGCCTGCAATACACCAGCTACACCAAATACCAAGGCGCCAGCACCAATTACGACGGCAACGGCCGCAACGCGCGCGACAACAACACCACCTATCTGTACACCTGGATAGCCTTCTGAGGGGATACGCCATGACACTCGCCCGCCTCGCTCTGATCGTCCTGCTCGCCGCCCTGTCCTCCCCCGGTTTTGCGGCCGGAACGCCGGAAGACACCGCGCGCCAATGGTGCGCCAACTGCCACAACGCGGACGGCAACAGCGTATCGCCGCTGTTTCCCCGTCTGGCCGGCCAGCAAGCCGGCTACCTGACACAGCAGCTGCAAGCCCTGAAAAACCGCAGCCGCAGCGACCAGTCCGCGCACGACTACATGTGGGGCATTGCCGCCACACTGGACGACGCCGCCATCGCCGGCATCGCAGATTACTTCTCCCGTCAGAAACCCTTGCCCAACCCGGCACCGGTAGACAGCCAACTGGCGGCGCGCGGCAACGTTTTGTTTCATGAAGGCAACGAAGCCAAAGGCACGCCGGCGTGCCTGGCCTGCCATGGCCCCAGCGGCGAGGGCAGCGAAAACGGCCCGCGTCTGGCTGGTCAGCATGCCCCCTATCTGGCAAAGCAGCTGCATGTGTTTGAAACCACCCAGCGCCCATCCGCCGTGGCCATGCAGGCCATTGTGAAAACACTGGACGAGAAAGACATCCAGTCCTTGGCTGCCTACATCCAGTCCTTGCACTGACCATCGCGCCATGACGCAACAAGGGCAGGCCCACGCGCCTGCCCTTGTTGCGTACTGCCTAGCGCCGCCAAAGCGCTAATGCCTCAGCCCCTTTTGCGCGGCTCCTGAAGCATCATCAACAACCTCCGGTACTTATTTCTTGCCTTTACCGCCGTTGCCGCCCTTGCCCGAGACGGCAGACTTGGCGGCGTTTGCCGATTTGGCCGCGGCCTTCGCCTGCGTCTGGATGGTGGACTTGAGCGACTCTGCCGTAGCCAGGTCGGTCTGTGCTGTAGCCAGATCGCCGGCCTTGACGGCGGCGGCCATGCCTTCAAGCGCGGTATTGCGTGCTTTTACGCTGACATCGCCGTTTCCAACGCGGCGCGGTCAGCCGCCACTTGGCTGCTGGCTGCTGGGCCGGTTTCCGGCTGCACGCCGGCATCCCCGCTCAAATCGCGCGCATCATGCGCCAGCTCCGCCTTGTCCAAGGCGCGATCAATACGGACCAGCGTCAAATCGCGGTGCGCCGCCGCAACCTTGGCTTCAGCCTGCCGGATAGCGCTGCCCAGCGCCTCTACCTTGGCCAGCTGCGTTTGCGCAGTGGCGAGGTCACCGGCTTGCAGCGCCTGCTCCGCCACGCGGCGATCCACGCGCAAAGCGGACGCAGCGGCCAGATCCATCTGCAACGCCGCCCGATCGGCATGAATATCCGTACTGTCGCGGGCGATGTCCGTGGCGTCGCGAGCAATATCGCGCGCAACTTGCGTGATGTCGCCGGCCAACACGGCACCGCTGCCAAGACCGGGCGCATGCGCCCCCATGTTGCGTTGGACCACCCGGCGGACCCAACGCCGGCAGCGCACGCGCCGCCGACATCGAGCCACCGGCTTTACTCGCGATTGCCGAAGGCCTTGAGCTTGTCCACGTTCACCAGAGTGATGTCGCGGCCTTCCACCATGATGAGGTCCGCTTCGATCAGCTGATGCAGCATGCGGGAGAAGGTTTCCGGCGTGAGATTCAGCCGGGATGCGATCAGATTCTTGTTGACCGGCAATGACACCTGCGGCATGAGGTCGCAGCCCTCTTCCGGCAGATGCTGCAGCAGATAGCCGATAACGCGTTGCAAAGAGCTCTCTATCGAGTAACGCTCCACATCCCGCACCAGGCCATGCAGGCGCAGCGACAGCCCGGCCAGCAGGCGGCGGGCGAACGCCGCGTCATTGTCTATCGCCTGCAGGATGCCTTCGGCTTCTACCTTGAGCAGCATGCCGTCTTCCAGAAACTGCGCCATCACCGGGCAAGGCCGGCCAAGGAACATCACCGCCTCGGCGAAGCTCTGCCCCGGCTGGATGATTTCCATCACTTTTTCATTGCCCTGCGCCGAGGATAGCGCCAGTTTCACCCGGCCAAACACCACCAGGAACATGCCATCGCAAGGGTCGCCCTTCTGGAAAATGACCTGGCCCTTGAGGCCGCGCACTTCATGCGTATGCGGCACCAGCGCGCTGATCTGCTCGGGCGACAGCTGCTGGAACAAGGGCTGATGACGAAGGAAAGATGGAATGTCCAGATTGCTCATGACGGTATGCGCTCGATTGCCGGGGTGGCCTCCACTATAAGAGCCCACCCCGGCCTCAACCATGCGCCGTTGGCAGGAGGCGGCTAGTCCTATGGGACTAGTCCCCAGCCCCGGCGCGATCAGTGACTGGTGCCCTCGGAGCGGGTCACCTTGTTGTACACATTGTATTTGCCGATGGGTTTCATCATCGGCAGGCTGGCCACCTCCCGGAAGGTGGCCGCGTCCACCACCAGCAGCTCGCCGGGGTTTTCCATCACCGACACCAGCGCGTAGCGGCCGTCGCGGGTGAACTCCACGTGCGCCGTGGTCTTGCCCGGCCGCAATACCAGCTCTTTCACCATGCTCATGCTGCGCTTGTCGATGATGGACAGCGTGTCCTTGCGCGCGCTCATCATGGAGTCGGCCCAGGCATAGGGGGTGTTTTCATGGCTGCGCAAGAAAAAACCCGGCCCCGGCAACGCGATATCCTTCACCACGCGCCAGCTTGCCATATCAACAAAGGTCAAACGGCCGCCCTTGAGATTGGGCGTAGCCATGTAGCGATGGCCGTCAGCGCTGAACACAATGCCCGAGCCCAGATGCGGCATGCCGCCCAAGGCCAGATCCGCCACTTTGCCGCCGCTGACCAGGCTGATCACCTCGGCCTTGCCCTCGCGCGACGCGCCCAGCACGTGGCGGTATTCCGGATCAAAGAAAAAGTCGTCCAGCACCATGTCCAGCGGGATGACGCGCGGATTCAGATAGCCCGGCAGCGATGCGCCTTCGGCCAACCTGTAGTCGTGCATCAGCCCGGGATGCAAGGGTTCGGCGTCGGCGCGACAAGATATTTCCCACAACTCCGGCACATCTTTCAGCGCCACCACAAAGCTGTTGCGCGGTGCGGCGTCGTACACCGCGGACACGCGCGAGGGTTTGCCGTCGCGGCTTTTCACCGCCCAGGTTTTCTCTGGCCGCAATCCATCGGCGCGCAGCAACACCAGCGTCTGCGGCAGCGTGTTGCCGGCCAGCACCCAGCGGCCGTCGGCGGAGACGGCGATATTGCGGGTATTGAGGCCCACGCGAATGTCCGCCACGACCTGCAGGCTGTAGAGATCGTACTGGGTGACCCAGCCGTCGCGGCTGGCGAAATAGACGAAGCGGCCGTCGGGCGAGAACTTGGGCCCGCCGTGCAGGGCGTAATGGCTAGCAAAGCGCGCCAGCGGAGTAAAGCGGTCGCCATCGAGAATGCTGACATGGTGGTCGCCCGCCTCCACCACCACAAAGAGGTTTTGCGGATTGGCCGCATACACCGGGCGCGCCGGCAAGGTCTCGGGAGACACCAGTTGCCGGCGGCTGGCCTGCATGTCGGCGTCGGTCCATTGCGGCGTCTTGCCGGGCGATTGCGCCAGCCAGCCGGCCAGCTGGCGAATATCGTCCTCGTTGATGCGGTCGGCAAACGCCTGCATCTGCGTTGCCTCGCGACCGCGACGAATGGTGTCGACCACCTCGGCCGGTTTCAGCCGTTCAAGACTTTCCGGCAGCAATGCCGGCCCCATGCCGCCCAGTCTGTCCGCTCCGTGGCAGCTCTGACAATGCCGGGTATACAGCGCGGCCGGATCGGCCGCCCAGGCCGGCGCGCCGGCGCACAACATCCACAACAGCCATAAGGTGCGCTTCATGCCGTCACCTCCCGCCGCCAGGGCGTCAAGGCCGGCAGCGCGTAGCTGCCCGGCGTCACGCCGATTTCTTCGTCGCTGAGATAACAGGCCGGATCGGCCGCCCAGAAATCGCCGGTCAGTTCCCAGGCGCGCACCCGAGTGTTGCCGTTGCAAATATCGCGATGCGCGCAGGCTCCGCAACGGCCCAACACTGGGCGCGGCGTTTGCCGCAGGCCGGCCATCAGCGGGTGGGAGGCATCGCGCCAGATAGCGGAAAACGGACGCTCGCGCACATTGCCCAGCTTGATTTTCCACCACATGGTATCGGGATGGACGTTGCCAAGATTATCGATATTGGCCACGTTGACACCGCTGGCGTTGCCGCCCCAGCGCCTCAGCGCTTCGCGCAGTGCTTCCGCCCTTTGCGGATAATGCCGGCGCGCCCAGTGCAGCAGGTAAACACCGTCGGCATCGTTGTTGCCGGTGACAAACTCGCGCGGCCGGCTGGCGCGCAGTTGCGCCAGCGCCTGTTCGATCAGCAGATCCATCGCCCAGCGGGTGCGCGCATGGCGCACATCGTCGGCGCGGTGCTTGTTACCGCGCCCGGCGTAATTGAGGTGGGAGAAATAAAACTTGTCGATGTCCTCATCGGCCATCAGCTGCAACAAGGCCGGCAAGTCCTGGGCGTTGTCTTCGGTCATGGTGTAGCGGATGCCCACTTTCATGCCGGCCTCACGCGCCAGCCGCACCCCGCGCAACGCCAGCTCAAAGCCGCCCGCCAGACGGCGGAAGGCGTCATGGGTTTCGCCGATACCGTCCAGACTCACGCCCACATAGTCAAAACCGGTGTCGGCCAGCGCCGCCACGTTGCGCTCGTCTATCAAAGTGCCATTGCTGGACAAGCCCACGTAAAAACCCATGGCCTTGGCACGGCGGCCGATATCGAGGATGTCCGGCCGCAGCAGAGGCTCCCCGCCCGACAGAATCAGCACCGGCACGCCGAAGGCCTTGAGGTCGTCCATCACCTCGTACGCTTCCGCCGTGCTCAGTTCACCCGGAAAGTCCCGGTTGGCCGACGTGGAATAGCAATGCTGGCAGGTGAGATTGCAGCGGCGGATGAGGTTCCAGATCACCACCGGGCCGGTTGGCGCGGCGGCTGACCGGGCAAGCGGCGCGCCGGTGGTTTGGTCCAGCAGGCGCAAGTATTGAGTTAGTCGCAACATGGAAGGCTCCGCCGCAGAATGATGGCATGAGTGTGCGGCGGTGGTTGGCGGGCGCTCCTTGATTCGGGTCAACCGAATCCCGGCCGGCGCTCAAAGCCGCAGGCCGGTCTTTTTCAGGATGCGACTGGAAAACAGGATGTCGTGACTGCGGCAGGCCTCGCCCAGCAAAGCGCGCGCCTCCGCCAGCGCCGCCAGCGCCGCCGAACGGTTCTGACCGTGTACCATGGCGAACAGATTGTACGGCCAATCCGGCAGGCAGCGCGGCCGTCGATAGCAATGGCTGACCGCATCCAGTCCGCCCAGCCGCTCGCCCAGCGCATCCACCGCCGCGTCGTCCACATCGAACACCGCCATGCCGTTGGCGCGATAGCCGATGGCGTAGTGATTGGGCACCGCGCCAATACGACGGATCACGCCCTGCTCCAGCCAAGCCGCCAGCCGCGCCAGCACGTCGTCTTCGGACAAGCCCAGCGCCTTGCCCACCGCTTGATAGGGCCGCGAGCACAAAGGCAGCCCGGCCTGTGTGGCCTGGATCAGCCGCCGGTCTGCCTCGGTCAAGGTCGCGGCTTCGCCGGCCGCCGCCGACGTCGGCGCGGCCCCCACCGGCGAAGCGCCCCCCACACGAAAACGCATGCCCACGTAGTACTCGCGCTCCTTGGGGAAGGCGCGCACCGTCAGGCCAGTCACGGTTTCAATGCCTTGCCGGGCGGCGTCGATGGCGGCGGCGCTGTCCGCAGCCAGCACGAACCACATATTGAGTCGATGCTCACGGCGGTAATTGTGCGCCACCGCCGGCAAGGCGTTGACGACGGCGGCCACATCGTCAAAGCGGGCTTCTGGTACCGCCATGGCGGCCAGTACGAAGCGCCCGCCCAGCCGCTCTATCTGGAACATCGGCCCGAACCGAGTCAGCACGCCGTTCTGCAACAAAGCGCGCAAACGCCCGATCAGCGCCGCTTCGGCCAACCCTAGTCGGCCGCCCGCAGCCTGGAATGGACGCGCGCTCAGCGGAAAGCCGCCCTGCAGTTGTTCGATCAATCTGGCGTCAATGGCGTCCAGTCCGTCAGGCATGACCATAGCGGGCTCCCGATTGCTTGTAGCGGCGTGTGGAGCGCAAAACGGCCAGCGGCACATCATGCAGGCCGTGGCGGCGGCGGATGTCGTCCAGCGCCGCATCCAGCGCTTGCGCGTCGCGCGCGTGGATCATGGTAAACAGTTGATAGGGCCAGTCCGGCGCGCGCGCGGGTCGCTCGTAGCAAAGGGTAACGGCCGGCTCCGCCGACAGCAGCCTGGCAACACGGTCGCGCTCGACGATGTCGTCTATGCGCCAGACGCACATAGCGTTGGCGCGGTAACCCAGTTCGTGATGCCGCACTACCATGCCGAAACGGCGAATCACCCGCTCGCTTTGCCAGCGGGCGATCTGCCCCAGCGCTTGCGCCTCGTCCAGCCCGCAACTGTCCGCCAGTGCGGCATAGGGCCGTTCGGTCAGCGGCAGGCCGCCAGACAGGGCCGCCAGCAAGCGCTGTCGTTGCCAGTCCGCCAGCTCGACCGGCAAGGGCGCCGCCACCGCCACCCGCGCCGGCAGGTGACCGCCGGGCAAAAAATCAAAGCCGAGGTCGATATGGTATTCGCGCACCAGCGGCAGATTGAGCGGCCGGATGCCGGTGGCGAGGTAAATGCGCGACAGCACATCCGCCACGCCGGCCGGCGAATCGGCCGCCACCACAAACCACAGGTTGTAGCGGTGGTCGCGGCGATAGTTGTGATTCACTTGGCGATGGCTGCTGACAAAGCTGGCTACGCTGTCCAGTTGCGCTTCCGGCACCGCCATCGCCGCCAGCGTGCTGCTGCCCACGGTATTGGGCGCGAATACCGCGCCGATGCGCGACAGCAAGCCGGCCTCGCGCGCGCGGCCAAGCGCGGCCAGCAACCCGTCCTCGTCCCAGCCTGGCGGCATGGTCTCGGCCAGCGCGGCGAAGGGGCGGCTCTGCAAGGGAAAGCAGCGCTGGCAATCATTGATCAGCCGCAACAGCGCGGCATCCTGAGCGGCGGGCATCACATGCCCATCCGGCCGGCGCGCCAGCTGAAGAACACGCCGGACGGACTGCGCGCCGGCAATTCGCGCACAGTCTTCAAACTGGCGGTATCGATCACCACCAGCTTGTCGTCGTCGCGGCTGGACAACCATACTGCGTCGCCGCGCGGCGTGAATTCCATGTGCAGGATGGCCTTGCCCGGGTGCAAGGTGGCGATGACTGCGCGAGTGGGCACGTCGATCACCTGCACCTTGTCATTGTCGGGAAAAGCAAAATTGACCCAAACCCGGCGGCCCGAGGGTTCCGCCATCACGAACACCGGCTGGCCCAGCACCGGCACGGTTGCCACCTGCGCCCAGCTGCGGTTGTCAGCCATCAGCACCTGATGGTGGCCCACCGCGGGCAGGAAGGCGTAATCCCCCGCCAGCGACCAGCCGCGCAAATGCGGCATCTTGTAGACCGGCATGGCCTGCTCGCCCCTGCCATAACCCGCCAGCACGCGACGCACGCCCAGATCTGGCCGCCAGGTATCCAGCAGGGACAAGCCGTCCTCTCCGTACAGGCCGGCCAGGAAATAACGACCATCCATGCTGGCCAGCCCGTCATAAGGGCTCTTGCCCGCCCCCGGATGGCGTTCCACCACCGGATGCGCCGGATCGCTGGCGTCCATGACATCGATTTCGTCGGCGTCGAACAGCGCATAGGCAAAGCGCTTGCCCGGCAAGTCGGCCAGCCCCACTACTCGCGAGGGTTTGCCGTTGACGCCCGGCGCGGCCGGCACGTCCGCCAGTAAAGCCAGGCTGTCGGCGTCAAACAGTCGCACGCCGCCCGGCTGATAATTTTGCGCGGCAATCACCTTGCCGTCGGAAGAGATCGCCCCGCCGATGCTGTTGCTGGCCTGCGCCACCCGGCGCACGAGTATCAGCCTCAACAAGTCCACCTTGCTGATGGCGCCGTCGCGTCCGAACACATAGGCGTAGCGGGCATCGCGCGAAAACACCACCGAGGCGTGCGACAGATCGCCCAGCCCCTCCACCCGCCCAAGTGAAGTCTGATGCGTGTTGTCCACCACTTGCACACTGCCGGAGGCGCGCTCTATCACCACCCCCAAATCCCCGGTGCCGCGCAGCGCGGGCGCGGCGCAGGCGGCCAGCAGCAGGGACAGCGAACCGATCAGGGCGGCGCGCCCTGTTTCAACCAGTAAACCAGCCATTTCGCTTCTTCTTCAGTAAGAAAAGGACGCCAGGGCGGCATCGGTGTGCCGGGGCGTCCATTGAGGATGACGGCGGCCAGACTCTCGTCCGGCTTGTCCTTGAGCGCCTCTGGCGTCAGCGGGGAGCCAAGCCCGCCACGGAAGGTCAGACCGTGGCAGGCTCCGCAATCCTGCCGCGCCAGATGGCGGATGACCGCCATCCGCTCAGGCTGCGGCGCAGGCGGCGCACCGGCAAACACCGCCGAGCCGCCACACAACAGCAACGCCGCCGCCCAGCGCCTTAACGCGTCAGGATCCATTGCACCATGACCTTGAGGTCGGCATCCGGCACTTGCGGATTAGGCGACATCGGCACCGGCCCAAAACTGCCGGAGCCGCCCTTCTTCACCTTGTCCATCAACTTGGCCACAACATCCTGCCCCTTGTATTTGGCGGCCACCTGCTTGTAAGACGGCCCCACCACCTTGGCGTCCACGGCGTGACAGGCCAGGCAGTTGTTCTGCTTGAGCAAGTCTTCGGGCGTGGCCGCGCCGGCCTGGGCGGCCATCAGTGCGGCGGCCAGGGAAATCATCGTCAACGCTGCTTTCATATCAAGCTCCTCTGCCCGCCGGAACACCGGCGGGCTCGATCGCGCAAGGATCAATAAATATCGTGCTGGGTGTTGAACACGTTGAACTTGCCGGTGGGCGTGATCAGGCGCGGGTCCTTGATCACCGCCTTCAGCTTGCGGGTCTTGTCGTCCACCACCACGATGGCCGACTGCTTGTCCTTGGCGCTCCACACCGAGAACCACACTTCGCTGCCGTCCTTGTTGTACTCGGGCTGCAACACGCGCTTGGCCCCATCGCCCAGGCCTGCCCATTCGCCGATAGGCAGTACGGCGTAACCCTTGTCCAGATGATTGATGTCGAACACCGCCGCGCTCTGGCTGACCGCTGCCTCAGGATTGAGCGCGGTGTCCACCCACAGGTTGTGCGACTTGGGATGGGTCTTGATGAACAGCGAACCGCCGCCCTGCCCCTTCAGCGTACGCACTACCTTCCAGGCCTGGGCCTTGTGTTTGTCGGGGTCGGTGCCCACCAGGCTGATGCTGTCGTCGCCCAGGTGGCCGGTAGCCCATACCGGGCCGTATTGCGGGTCGACAAAGTTGGCGCCGCGCCCTGGGTGCGGCGTCTTGCCCACGTCCACCAGCGCTGCCAGCTTGTCCAGCTTGGTATCCACTACCGCCACCTTGTTGGAAGCGTTGGCAGCCACCATGAAGTAACGGCCGGTGGTATCGAAACCGCCGTCATGCAAGAACTTGGCGGCATCGATGGTGGTGGTCTTGAGGTTGGACAGGTCCGAGTAGTCCACCATCATGATCTTGCCGGTTTCCTTGGCGTTGATGACAAACTCGGGCTTGAAGTGGCTGGCCACGATGGAGGCCACGCGCGGCTCGGGGTGGTATTCGTTGTCCACCGTCATGCCCCGGGTGCCGACAATCTTCAGCGGCTTGAGGGTATTGCCGTCCATGATCACGTACTGCGGCGGCCAGTAAGCGCCGGCCACCGCCAGCTTGTCGTCGAAACCCTTGTACTTGGAGGTTTCCACCGAGCGGGCTTCCAGACCGATGCGGATTTCCGCCACGCTGTCGGGCTTGGCCATCCACAGGTCGATCAGATTGATTTTGCCGTCGCGGCCGATCACGTAGAGATAGCGGCCGGACTTGGACAACCGGGAGATATGCACGGCGTAGCCGGTTTTGATCACGCTGACGATCTTCTTGCTGTTGCCGTCGATCAGCGCAATCTGCCCGGCGTCGCGCAGGGTGACGGAGAACAGGTTGGAGATGTCCATGTCGTTCTCTTTATGCTGCGGACGATTCTGTGGCGGCACCAGCACCTTCCAGGTGCCCAGCATGTCCTTCATGCCGAACTCCGGTGGCGTGGGCGGCTCTTGCTGCACATAGCGTGCCATCAGGTCCACCTGCTGGTCAGTCAATTCGCCCGACGTGCCCCAGTTGGGCATGCCGGCCGGCGAGCCGTACTTGATGAAGGTTTTCAGGTATTCGGTGCCGCGCGCCAGCGTGATGTCCGGCGTCAGCGGTTTGCCGGTAGCCCCTTTGCGCAGCACCCCGTGACAGCCGGCGCAGCGTTCAAAATAAATCTGCTTGGCGTGGGTGAATTCCGCCTCGGTCATCGGCGGCGCTTTGGGATTGATGTTCTGGTGCATCGCTTCGCCAGCCAGCGGGGACGGGGCCCCCTGGTATTTGGCTTCGGGCGCATTGGTGGAGGTGGGGGCGTTTTCAGCCCATGCGCTCATGACGGCGAGCGGCAACACGGCCAGCAGAGAACCCTTCATCAGCAGGGACAGCCTCGGGGACTTCATGGTATGTGCTCCAGCGTTAGGAATAACCCTTTTGCCGGCATCATCATCCCGGAGGCATAGCCGCCTCCTTGATTCGAATCAACGGTTTCCGGACGGCCCGGCGGACAGGCTCGGGTCCTCGGCCGGCGAGTCCTCCAGCCCCCAGTCGCCGTACTCATACCAATCGTCGCCCAGCACCTCGGCCGGATGCTGGGTGCGGCTGGAACCGTTGCCGCATTGCAGGGAATCCGCCGGACAATATTTGTCGCAACCCCAGCAGATGCGCTCGGGATGACGGGGGTGCAGCGGAAATTTCTTGGCCATGCGGCGCTCCTCACTCAAGGTAAACCGTATGCTGGCACAGGGCCGCCGCGGAGGCCTTCACCAACATCAAGCCTTCAGCATCATCTGGCGGGCGCAACAAAAAAAACGCCCGGCGGGGACCGGGCGGCAAGCGGTGCGAACACCTTGGAGTGAATGTCAGGCGGCTCAGCCTGTCAGGCTGGCGTAAAGTCGGGTCAGTACTTGCGGCAAGCGTTCGGCCTGCTGCACCACCACGTAACCGCGGTGGCCGAAAAGATGGGGCAGATAGTCGCCCGCCTCGCGATCCACAGTGACGCAAAACGGCGTCACCCCTTCGCGGCGCGCTTCCAGCACCGCCTGCCGGGTGTCCTCAACGCCGTAACGGCCCTCGTAGTGGTCGAGGTCGTTGGGTTTGCCATCCGAAATCATCAGCAGCAGGCGTTTGCTGGCCGGCCGCTGTCGCAGGATGCGCGTGCTCTGGCGAATGGCCGCCCCCATGCGGGTGTAGTAGCCGGGGCGGATGGCCAGAATGCGGCCGCGCGCGGCATCGTCGTACCGATCGGAAAAATCCTTGAGTATCTGCCAGCGCACCTCCTGCCGGCGCAGCGAGGAGAAACCGTACAAGCCGAAATCATCGCCGCTGGCCGCCAGCGCTTCGGCAAACAGCAGCAAACTGTCGCGAATGACATCAATCACCCGTCCCGCCTCGCCCACCCAGCTTTCCGTGGACAGCGACAGATCCGCCAGCGTGAGGCAGGCCAGACTTCGCTCACCGGGCGGCCAGGCCTGGTAGAGCGGCGGTTCGCCCACCGCCACGCCGCTGCGGCGTTCGGCGAAGAAGCGGATGACGCGGTCGATGTCGATATCCGGCCCCGAGGTCTCGCCGCTGCGGCGGCTGCGCTCCGGCGCCAGCGCCTGGAATTGCCGGCGCAAGCGGCGCGCCAGCGGCTGTAGGCGCTCGGGCAACGCCGCCGGAGCGGCGTCGCGCGGATACATGGGACGGATGATGCAGTGATCCTCCACCAGCGTCTGGCGTTTCCAGTGCCATTCCGGCAATTTCAGCCCCGGCCCCAGGGGCGTGTCGTCATAGGCGGCGGCCGGCAAATCCAGGTCAAACCGCAAGCGGCTGCCCTTGCTGCTGGCGTCCTGCGCCACGGTCAAGCGGTTCATGTCTTCGGCGGCGGCCTGGCTGTTGTCGTCGTCATCCTCGTCGGTATGACGGTTTACCTTGACGTATTCGTCCCAGGTAAACAGGCTCTCGGCGCGAAACACCATCAGCATGCCGTTCTTGCGCTCGTCTTGCGCCATGCGTTGCGCGCGATAGCGGCGGTGCCTGGCCGCCGCGTCCTTGCCGGCGTGGTCGCGATCGCTGTCGGCATGCTGCTTGACCACGCCTTCAGCCGCATCCTGCGGGGGCTCGGGATGCAGCCACAAGGGCACCGGCTGGGGCGGACGCATCAGGGGCGGCAACGATACCGCCGCAGCCGGATTCTGCAGCGCCGCGCGAATGGCCCGCTCTACGGCTGCCTCGCCCGCTGGCAGCGCCTCCGGCGGCGTCCGTTCGGCCAACAAGGCGCGCGTCAGCCGCTGATAAAGCGCGGCAAGACCGGGCATGGCGGCCACGGCGCGGGCGGCGGCGCGCTGATTGCGCGCCAGCCAGTCGCCCTGCCCGTCGTCGAAAGCCGCTTGCGCCATCAACCAGAAATAGCATTGGCGATTGAGCTGGGCTTCAGGAAAGCAATCCATCACCTCGGGCAGGTATAAAGCCTGCCGGTCTTGCCAGGCCAGCTCGGCGCGGGTGCCGGTGCCGGCCAATCGTTCCAGCCAGCGCCGGCGCGCGCCGTGCTCGACGCCGACGGTAGAGCGCACCACCAGCGCCGGATCGCCACCCATGGCGCGGAAAAACAGCGGCGCCTGCGGCGCCACGTCGTCCAGCCGGGCAGCGCAAGCGGGAAAACCGCGCCGCGCCGCGCGCCGCACCAGCTTGTCCCACCAGCCGCCAACGATGTCTTCCATGGCCTCAGTCCGCGAACTGGGTGCCGATGACCGCCAGCAGCGCCGCCACGGTATCGGCGTCGTCGCTCAAGGGCTCGGCCAACGCGGTGCGGCAGGCCAGCGCCGGGCGCATGCCCGCCTGCATCAGCTTGGCGGCGTACACCAGCAAACGGGTACTGACCGACTCGTCCAGGTCGTAACCGCCCAAGCGGCGCAATTGACCGGCCAGCGTCACCAGTTGGCGCGCCAGCGCCTCGCCGATGCCGGCTTCCATCATCAACACGCCGGTTTCCAGCTGCGGGGCGGGAAAGCCGAAAGACATGGCCACAAAGCGCTGCCGCGTGCTGGGCTTCAGCGTTTTCAACACATGCTGGTAGCCGGGATTGTAGGACACCACC
Organism: uncultured Aquitalea sp.; assembly: GCF_945957525.1. GTDB lineage: Bacteria > Pseudomonadota > Gammaproteobacteria > Burkholderiales > Chromobacteriaceae > Aquitalea. The sequence goes on from NZ_CAMFLA010000004.1 coordinate 86,377, forward strand.
AGCATGAAGCCGGGTGGAGCCTGCAGCACTTCGCCAGTGCGTTCCACCGGCAGGATGCGGCGATCGTCGGTCAAGGGGTGCAGCACCACGGTAGTGTCCTTGCGCGCCTCCACCACCTCGTCCAGATAACAGATGCCGCCGGCGCGCACCGCGCGGGTCAGCGGACCGTCGCACCACAGAGTTTCGCCATCGGCGATCAGGTGCCGCCCCACCAGATCGGCGGCGGCCAGATCGTCATGACAGGAAACAGTGAACAGCGGCAAGCCCAGTCTGGCCGCCATATGGGCGACGAAACGAGTTTTGCCGCAGCCGGTCGGCCCCTTGATCAACACCGGCAGCTGCTGCCGCCAGGCGGCGTCGAACAGCTCGCACTCATCACCTTGCGGCTGATAAAACGGCACGGTGGTTTCAGCAATGACAGGCGCGTTCACCAGGGTCTCCTCAGAAAAAACTCAGCAGCAGGGCCGACGACACCACTGCCAGCCAGCCCTGCACCAGGGCATGCAGCCAGCGCGGCGCGTGGCGCAGCCCCATGTAGTACTCCACCAGCAGCACGCCCTTGAACCAGGCAAGCGCCAGCACAATCAGGGCCAGTCGGCGCGGATGGCCGTCTTCGGCCAACCATGCCGCCAATACGGTCAGCAGCGATAGCAGCAGCCACAGGGCGCGCTGCGTTCCGGGTGCGGGATAAGTCATGACTGCATCATGCCCCCGCGCCGCCAAGGCCTCCTTGATTCGAAATAAGGCTTTGCGCTTGTCGCCAGGGCGCAGGTCCATCCTCCGCGTTTTGGCCAAGGTTCGCCCGGAACATCATGAGGCCACGCCTAGCGGGCCACATATACCAGCGCAAACAGCACCAGCCACACCAGATCCACCATGTGCCAATAGGCGGCCGCCGTCTCCACGCCGTCCATGGCGTCCGGCGTGTAACGGCCGTCGCGGGCCAGCCGCCACACCGCCGCCACGATCACCATGCCCAGCACCACATGCAGAAAGTGAAACACCGTCAACGACAGATAAAACATCCAGAAGTCATTGGTGGATAGCGTGATGCCGCGCGCGAACTTGCCCACCAGCTCATACAGCTTGAGCGCGAGAAAGCCGCCGCCGCACAACATCGTCAGCGCCAGCGCGCGCCGGCCAGCCGGTTGCCGCCCTTCGGCAAACCTCGACACCGCCGCCAGCATGGCCGCGCTGCCCGCCAGCAAAAACAGGGTGTTGAGCGTAGGCAGGGTCAGATCCAGACTGCGCTGACCGGCGGCAAACAGCGCCGGTTCGCGCCAGCGAAAAACCGCATACACCAGGAAAAACACGCCGAACACCGCCAGCTCGGCAAGAATGAAACACCACATCGCCAGATCGCCGGGCACGCGACGCTCTGGCGGCGCGCTTGATTGCACAAGAGCCTTCATTTCGCTTATCCGATTTTTCAGAATGTTGGCAGGGGCATGCAGGCCGACACAGGAAGAAACCCTTGCTCGGCGCGTCGCAACCCTGCAAACCCGCCAGAGGGCTGTGGGCTCAAGGCAAACAGCGCGAACCGAAGGGCAAAGGGAGATTTGCCCGCGCAAACCTCCCTTGCCAGCCGCCATCCGGCAGCGGCCCATCATCCTCCCTGCCGGGGATGCAAATCAGGGCCAGCCCGAACCCGCCGCGCGTTTTACTCCTCGCGCTTGCCGGTGACGAAGAAGCTGATCACATACAGCACCAAGCCGCAGAAGAAGCTGATGCCGCACACCCAGCGCGCCCAGTAAATCGGCATGATGCGGTCCTGGGTTTCCATGAAGGACAGCGGCGTGTCCGACAGGCGCTGCAACAGCACTTGGGTTGCGCCGGCGGCGGTCAGGCACAGCGTGATGGCCACGATGGACAGCGTCATCACCCAGAACGCCAGCTTTTCCACCTTCTGCGCTTGTGGGCTATTGGCTTCGCGGCCGCGCAGCAAGGGCATGGTGTAGGAAATCATGGTCAGCACCACCATGGCGTAAGCGCCGTAGAAGGCCATGTGACCGTGCGACGCCGTCACCTGCGTGCCGTGGGTGTAGTAGTTCACCACCGACAACGTGCCGAGAAAGCCCCAAACGCCCGCGCCAAGGAAGGACATCACACCGGTGCCCAGCGCCCACAGCGTGGCGGCCTGGTTGGGGTGCTCGCGGCGGCGGCGCTTCACCATGTTGAAGGCGAACATCGTCATCATGAAGAAGGGAATCGGCTCCAGCGCCGAGAAGATCGAACCCCACACCTGCCAGTAGGCCGGCGTACCAATCCAGAAGTAGTGGTGGCCGGTACCCACGATGCCGGTGATCAGCGTCATGGCGATGATCAGGTACAGCCACTTCTCGATGATCTCGCGGTCAACGCCGGTCACTTTCACCAGTACGAAGGCCAGCATGGCGCCCATGATCAACTCCCACACGCCTTCCACCCACAGATGCACCACCCACCACCAGAAGTACTTGTCCAGCACCAAGTTGTTGGGGTTGACGAAGGAGAACAGGAAGAAGATGGCCAGCCCCCACAAGCCCAGCAGCATGACGATGCTGATGCTGGTTTTGCGACCGGCCAGCAGCGTCATGGACAGGTTGTAAAGGAAGGACAGCGCCACCAGCACGATGCCCACCTTGGTGATCAGCGGCTGCTCCAGATAACCCCGGCCCATGGTGGGCAGCAGGTCGTTGCCCGTCAGGTGCGCCAGCACGTTGTAGGGCAGGCCCAGATAGCCGAGGATGGTCAGCGCTCCGGCCACCAGAAACACCCAGAAGGTGATGATGGCGAGTTTCGGGCTGTGCAGTTCACGCTCGGTTTCTTCCGGAATCAGGTAATACCCCGCGCCCATGAAGCCAAACAGCAACCACACGATCAAGAGGTTGGTGTGCACCATGCGGGCGGTGGAAAAGGTGACGACGGGAAAGAGAAAATCCCCCACCACATACTGCAGGCCAATGATCAGCCCGAACACGATCTGGCCGATGAACAGCCCGATGGCGGCGATGAAATACGGCTTGGCCACGGCCTGCGAACGATAGCGCACCTGCGAGGCGGCTGCCGTTGCGCTGGCGGGCAGCGAGGCCACGGTAGCGTTGCTCATGTTGCTCTCCGATTGGAAATGGGAAGGACGGAATCAGCCCTGGATATTGGGCGGCCAGTTATTGGTATTGATCTGGGAGCTGTACTTGAGGAAGGCCACCAGATCATCCAGCTCGGCGTCGTTCAGATGGAATTGCGGCATCTGGCGACGACCCGGCACATTGGTCGGCATGGCCTTCATCCAACCCTTGATGAAATCCGGGCCGCGGCGCACGTAGACATTGCCCAGCTCCGGCCCGAAGTAAGCGCCCTCGCCCAGCAAGGTGTGGCAGCCGCCGCAATTGCGCGTCTCCCAGATCTTCTTGCCGCGCACGGCCTGATCGGTCAGCAGGGCCTGTGCCTTGGCGTTGTGGCTGGGCAAGGCCATGGTGGTGTCCAGCGTCAGCCCCAGGAACAGCAGAAAAAAGAAAATCGAGCCGCCGTAGAAAATATTGCGGGCGGTCGATTTGGTGAAGCTCGCGCTCATCACTTCCTCCTCGAATGCTTGCACCGCCAGTGCGATGCTCGAGGCGAACTGTACGTATCCGGACATTCCGATAGCATTGATTCGAATCAACGATTTCCGGCCCTCCGGCTTTCTACACTGGCGCATCGCCTTTCCGGAGCACGCCGACATGACCCATCCCGCCCCGCCGTTTTCCCTGCCGCCCGCCTCCGCCGTCCCGCCTTCGGCCAACCTCGCCCGCAGCAACTTCCCCCCCGGCAGCGTGGCGCTGGTGGGGGCCGGGCCGGGCAGCGCCGACCTGCTGACCCTGCGCGCGGCGCAGCGACTGTCGCAGGCTGACGTCGTGCTCTACGATCACCTGATCAGCCCCGACATCCTGCTGCTGGCTCCGCCAAGCGCCAGCCGCATCTGCGTGGGCAAGCGCGCCAGCCGCCACACCCTGCCGCAAGGCGATATCAACCAATTGCTGATCGGTTTCGCCCGGCAAGGCCAGCGGGTGGTGCGGCTGAAAGGCGGCGATCCCTTCATGTTCGGTCGCGGCGGCGAAGAGATGCGCGCCGTACTGGCCGCCGGCATTCCCTGTGAATCCGTTCCCGGCGTCAGCGCCGCGCTGGGCGCTGCCGCCAGCCTGCTGTTGCCGCTTACCCATCGCGACTATGCGCAAGGCTGCTGCTTCGTCACAGGCCATCGGCGCGAAGGCGAATCCGCGCTGGCCTGGACCGCCGACACCGGGCCGGACGAAACCCTGGTGGTGTACATGGGGCTGGGAGAGGCGGACAACATCGCCCGCCAGCTCATGGCGCATGGCCGCGCGCCGGACACCCCGGTAGCGGTGGTGGAACAGGCCTGCATGAGCGGCGAGCGCGCCGTTTGCGGCCAACTGGCCGGACTGGGCCGGCTGATTGCGGATCACCAACTGCGCGCGCCGGCCTTGCTGGTGATAGGCGAAGTCGTGAGGCTGCATCAGGAGCTGGCCGCCCTGCGCGCCGCGCTGACGGCCTGAGCCGGATTTCTTGATTCCGGTCATTCAGCCGCCCGGCCACGGCCCGCCATACTGCAGGCTCCACCCCACAAGGACACCGCCATGAGCGCCATCGATACCCTCACCCGCCAGCACCGCGACTGCGACGAACGCTTCGCCGCTTGCGAAGCCGCCGTCCGCACACAGGACTGGGAGTCGGCCAGCACCGCCTTCGCCGGTTTCTGCCAGGAAATGGAAGACCACTTCGGCATCGAAGAAGAAGCTCTATTCCCCGCTTTCGAGTCGGCCAGCGGCCAGAGCATGGGCCCCACCCGCGTGATGCGCATGGAGCACCAGGACATGCGCGAACTGATGCAGGATATGGCGGCAGCGCTGCAAGCCCGCCAAGCCGCCGCCTTCCTCGGCCTCAACGACACCCTGCTCATCCTCATGCAGCAGCACAATATGAAAGAAGAAAACATCCTCTACCCCATGTGCGCGCAAATCCTGCCGGACATGGCCGCACTGATCGCAGAAGGCTGCAAGGCATGACGCCCCGCGACCTGCGTCATCTGGCTCCGCCGGAGCCGATGGAAATCATCCTGGACGCCGCCGAACAGATGCAAAGCGGCGACACGCTTGCCTGGGTGCTGCCTCATCACCCCTCCCCGCTGCTGCCCATGCTGGAGCGCGACGGCTTGCAATACCGTTTCGAACTCGCCGGCGACGGCGGCGTGGTGCTGTTCCTCACCCGGCCATGAGCGCCTGGCTGGATTACGAGCAAGCGCCTCCCCTGTGGTTGCCGCTGGCATACATGCTGGCCGCGCCTTGCTGGCTGCTGGCCGGCGCGCTGCTGCTGGCCGCTCTGCCCGGCGACGCGCCCTTCCGTTTCCAGCCCGCCGTACTGGCGCTCACGCATGTGCTCACGCTGGGGGTGCTGGGCAATGTGATGATCGGCTCGCTGTGGCAGCTGCTGGCGGTGGTCGCCGGCGTGCCGGTGCGCGCACCGCGCCGTTTGCTGCTGATCAGCCACCTGCCGCTGCAGGCCGGTTGCGCGGCGCTGGCGGCCGGCTTCTGGCAAGGCCTCTCACCGGCATGGCTGCAAGCGGGCGCCCTCCTGCTGCTGCCCGCGCTGCTTACCCCGGCCGGCTACGGTCTGCGCGGTCTCTGGCGCAGTCCGGCCAGGGACGCCACCAGCCGCAGCTTGCTGCTGGCCCTGGCGAGTCTGAGCCTGGCGGCGCTGTTCGGCGCGGCCAGCGCGCTCACCCTGAGCGGCCGCCTGCCCCTGCCGCTGACGCCGTTGCTGGACAACCATATCTTGTGGGCGCTGGGCGGCTGGCTCTGCCTGCTGGCGCTGGCAGTGGCGCGCACGGTGATACCCCTGTTTCTGATCACCCCCGCCTGGCAGGAAAAACATCTGTCGCAGGAACAACTGCTGTTCGGCCAACTGACGCTGGCGGCCATGACGCTAGGCCTGGGCCTCGCATCCCCATCCGGCTGGGCCCTGAGCTCCCTGAGCCTGAGCCTGATCGCCGTCGGCTGGCGGCTATTGCGCGCACTGGCTCTCAGCAAACGTCCCGCCGACCCTTCGCGGCGCGGCTGGCGGCTGGCCATGTCCAGCCTGATGGCGGCGGCGGCCTGCCTTGGCGGCTTGCAAGCCGGCATGGACTCTGACGCCCTGTCCATGCTGGCCGGCGGCTTGATGTTGGGAGGGTTCGGCTTGGGTACAGTACTAAGCATGCAAGGCAAGATCCTGCCGTTCTTGCTGTGGCTCGCCTTGAAATCAGCTGGCTTGCTGCGCAAGCAGTTGCCGGCAACGCATGACCTGCTCAGCGAAAGCGCCCACGCCCGTCTGTTGTGGCTGCATGCCGCATGGCTGCTGTGCGGCGGCACCTGGATAGGGTGGGGTATGGCTGCGCCGTTTGCGCTGGCCACGCTGGCGCTGGCCGGCTACTGGCTGGCGCTGGTCATGACCGTGCTGCGCCGCTACCGGCAGTGCCTGCCGCGGCTCCAGCCGCCCCCTAGCCCGTAATACTGCGGCAACCCGAGCTATACACCTTGTCGCCGTACTAGGCACTGCGCCAGATTCGATACCCCCACTCTCCGCCGCCTGTCACTTCGTCCAGCGACACACCCCGCGACAGCCCGGCCGTGGGCCAGCTCGCCGCGCCGCCGCCAAACCCCAAGAACATTGTCCTGACGCCTTTTTCCTTCGGCTTGTACCAGCTGCTTGGCACGCCTCCCCCTTTCTCCAGACCACCACCCCCATACCCCGATCGCTTGCACGACCCTCCCCCCTGTTTCAAGCTAAGCGACTGACATTCGATTAAACACGACACAATTGAAATGCCTAACGCATACAGCCTGATCTTTCCACGCCACCTGCAAGTCGACGCACTCTCAGTCCTCGAATTCACCCTGCTCGAAGCTCTCAACCAGCCCTACCAGCTCGACATCGCCCTCACTTGCCCCAACCCCCAGCTCGACCTCGCCCGCCTCATCCACCAGCCCGTCGCCTTCCGGCTGCAGCCTTCGGCCACGCTGCCCGGTGCCGAGGCCGCCGCTCGCCAGTGGAGCGGCGTGGTGCGGGAGGCCCGGCGCGGCCGCGTCAGCGCCGATGAAACCCGCTACCACTTTCACATCGCCCCCCGCCTGACCCTGCTGCAAGACCACTTCGGCAATCGGCTTTATCAGCGCACCACCGTGCCGGCGATGGTGGAAGACATGCTGCGCGAGTTCGCTGGCCTCACCGGCGCGGACTTCGAGTTCCGCCTCACCCGCGATTACCCGGTGCACGAGCACCGCACCGTGTATCAGGAGGACATGCTCGGCGCGCTGCAACGCCTGTGCGCCGACGAGGGCATCGCCTTTGCCTTTGCCCCGCAGCAGCCCGGCGACAGCGCGGAGAAGCTGCTGTTTTTCGACAACCTGGAGGGCTACGAGCGCGACAGCCTGCGCCACGGCCTGTACCGCGAGCAGGCCGGCCTGGAGGCTGCCGGCGAGATGGCGGTGTCGGCGCTGTCGGTCAGCCATCAGGGCATGAGCCGCAGCACCCGCCTGCGCGATCATAATCTGTACGACGCGCCCAACCGGCTGGACGTGGACGCCGGTTTTCAAGGGGAAACGCCCGCCGCCCACGGTGCGCGCTATTTCTATGGCGAGCACTACCGCCAGCGTGAGGATGGTGAGCAGCTGGCCCGCTTGCGGCAGGAGTTCAGCGTCAGCCGTCAGTGTCAGGCCGAGGGCGCCGGCAATCTCATCGCCAGCCGCCCCGGCGCGGTGTTGCGGCTGGACCGCGCGTTTGCCGAAGCGCCCCACGGCTGGCTGATTACCGAGGCCCGCCACCAGGGGTCGCGCCGAGAGGCTTACCGCAACCAGTTTCAGGCTATCCCGGCAGACCGGGTGTGGCGGCCTCAGCCGCTGCCCTGGCCGGTGGCGAGCGGTCAGCAAACCGCCACCGTGGTCAGCCCCGGCGACGGGCATTATCTCTACCCCTATCTGTCCGAACACGGTCACTACGTGGTGCGCTTTGACTGGGACACCCGCCTCAACACCCGCCCCGGCACCGATACCCGCTGGGTGAGACTGGCGCGGCCTTACGCCGGAGGCCAGTACGGCATGCACTTTGGCCTGCACGCCGGCGTGCGAGTGCTGATCGGCTTTCTCAACGGCAATATCGACGAACCCTATATCTGCGGGGCGGTGTCCGATAGCCAGCATCCCGACCTGCTCACCAGCGACAATCACAGCCGCAACATCATCCGTACTTGGGGCAAGAACAAGCTGCGCATGGAGGATTTGCGCGGCAAGGAGCACATCAAGCTGGCCACCGAGTACGGCAAGACCCAGCTTAATCTGGGCCACCTGGTGGACAGCGGCCGCCAGGGACGCGGCGAAGGCTTCGAGGTGCGCACCGACCACTGGGGCGCATTGCGCGCCGGCAAGGGCCTGCTGTTGTCCGCCCACGCCCAGCCGGGTGCCGGCGGCGCGCAGCGGGACATGGACGCGGCCATTCAGCAACTGGAGGCGGCCAACCGCCTCAGCGACAGCCTGGGGCAGGCCGCCGCCCAGGCCCAGGCCGAGCCGGTAAACCTCCAAGCCCAAGTGGATTTGCTCAAGCAACAGCTGGCCGACCTGCAACAAGCGGTGCTGTTGGCCAGCGCCCCGGCCGGCATCGCCCTCAGCGCCGGCGACAGCCTGCACGCCGCCGCCGGGCAGGACATCTCACTCACCGCCCAACAGCGCGTCAACGTCAGCGCCAAGCGTTCCTTCATCGCCAACGTGGGCGAAGCCATCAGCCTGTTTGCCGCCAAAGCCGGCCTCAAGCTGTACGCCAACCAAGGCAAGGTGGACATCCAGGCCCAGGGCGACGAGCTGTTGCTGTCATCGCAAAAGGACACGCAAATCCGCAGCCTGAAAAAGATCAGCCTGGCCGCGCAAGAGGAAATCGTGCTGACGGTGGGCGGCAACGCCCTGCGCATCACGGCAGACGGCGTCAGCACCTACGGCAAGACTACCGTGTATGGGCCGCTCTCGGTCACAGGCCTCAGCGGCAGCCCCCGCGACCTGGCGGCCCTCCCCGGCCCGGTCGGCCTGTTCAACCAGCAATTCCGCTTGCGCAATCCACAAGGCTTTGAGTGGAAGGGCCTGCCGCTCACCATCAACACCCCTGCGGGCAACTGGGTGCAAGCCAGCGACAAACAAGGCGGCAGCCACGCGCTGCACGACAACGAGCAGGCAGAAGTGGAGGCCGAGCTGCTGTGGATGACGTGGGAAGAGCCGCCCAACGACCTTGCAGAATCTGCCGAACCCGCCGACACCACAGAGAACGCCCCCCAATGAGCCAGAACAACATCAGCGCCAAAAGCCAACTGAACGACAAACCCAGCTCCGTTTGCTACCTGGACGGCAGCTACACCACTGCTTGGAGCCTGGCGCAGCAATTCGCCATTTTGCGCCTGTCTCCCACCAAATCGCCTTGGGGCCCACCTTGGGATATAACGCCTCTCAAAGCAGGCAAGGCGGAAACCACGGTTTATCGGCCCATCAAGGGTAGCAGGGCCGACAAGGCAGAGCGTGCCCGCATCATCGCCGCCACCTATGCCCGCTTCTATCTGGAGACTGAAGAACACGGCAACCCCAAGTTCAAAGGCCGTTACTACTGGATGGCCCTAGGTGCCTTCGCCAGCAAAACCGTAGCGTGCAATCTGGAATCGTTCGCGCTGAAATCATCTACCTCTCTGGGGCTGGATACGGTAGCAGACCGCCTGGGCAAGGGTAATTTCTGGCTGTTCCAGGATATTGCCGCCACCCACTGGCTATACAACTACGACCCGGAAACCTGTCTTACCGGCCTGGAAAAGCGCGGCTCGCCCTTGCACAGCTTAATGGAACATAAACTCACCGCCTTGCCTTGGGCTCCAGAATCGCTGCCCCTACTACAAAAGCTGAAATTGTCTGCCTATGCCAAAAATGGCATGCGACTGGTGAGGGAAATAGAAAAAACGCCACCTTCACTTAAAAAATACAGAGAAGTGCAACTAGAGCACTTACTAGCCATTGCCGATCACGAGCAACGCGAAGTGCTGCAAAAGCTGATCTACAACGATGCTGAATTTGTCAGATGGCTGAAAATACAGAGAGAGATTGATGCGGCTGCCGATGACGTTATCGCTATGCCGCCGATGCCGGAACAAGATGGCCCACTCACGGTCGCCTATGCCCTAAAACTGCTTATGCCACCCATGAAATTGGTCTTTGCCGCCGCCTGTGACTCGGAAGATAAAGAGCTGGAATCCAAGCCGGATGGGATAAAGGATTTCAAGCTGGAGGATGAGGGAAAGCGTATGAAGTGGATTGGGGAAGCTGCCAATAGATTCCACGACTTGATGTTTACCAGGGCGGACTATATGGAGGAACAACTTAAAATAATGGCAAACTGGCACAAGCCCACGCTCAACACTCATCAAATTGTTTTAAAACAGCACGACCTTTGGTGCATGCTATGAAACTGCTGATTCGTTTACTAACCCTCTTTATTATATCTGCCTGTCAACCCAGCCAAGGAAATCCACCAGCGATGCCAGACACTACCCGACCTATGGAAATCGTTCTCAAACTGGGAGAGCGAGGCGAGGACTTCGCCAAACGCTATGCCAGCTTATTGGATAAAGATGTACAACCTGCCGGTCTGGCATTTTATGAAATTGATATCAGCTCAAAACAGCAGGCAAACGCTCAACTTTCCCATGAGGGTTATAGCCTTACTATTCCATACCTATCTGGTGCTGTAGGTGTATTGGATTTTGATTACTCATCCTTGGGGATAGAAAAATTCAGAGTATATGTGGGATTAACCGCCGACAAAACCCTCAGCAACGAGGCCGCCCGCCTGTATATCAACAGCCTGCTGCAACAATTCCGCAGCAAAGGCTGGAAACCCTACTTTTATCTGTCAGACCCTCGATTAAGAGGCCAAGAGCAGTTCGAATATGCTCTCACAGGCCCACTCCTCGCTCTGGATGGTGATTACGACCTCACTCCGCAAAACTGGGAACGCATTGACTGGATTTCCAGCCCATTCTGGATGTTTTATGCTGACCATGTGTTTGCCAAACTTCAATTCAGGCGCTCCCCCACCTGGGAGGACCCGAACCAGCCCGGCGTGGCCATGCTCAGCATTGAATTTCAGACCATGGAAAACTCTATGCGGCTGGAGTTTGAAGAAAAAGACCGTCGCAACTGGCGCGCGCTCTGGCCTGCCAAGGCGCTAGACTATCGCCAATACCGCGACGCCGAAGAAATCCGCCAGCAGCAAGCCGGCAAGCATATCGACATCCACTATCAAGATCCGCCCATGCCGCCCGCCCCGGCCGGACAGCAAAATCCGCCGTTACCAATTGAAGTGACCCGGCCGGCCAACCCCGCGCTCAAACCCGTCTTGCAACAGCAGCCCAAGCGCGACTCACTGCCCATCGGCACCCGCTGTAAAACCGGCGAGCGCTGCCCGCAAGGCGGCGTCTGGCGGGTGGAAATGCCCGATGGCCACATCTCCGCTTACAGCCCGTCCATTCTCTCCGGCGTCTTCATCGCCAAAGGCGCCGCCATGCCTGCCTTCTACGTCATCCGCGAGCGCAAAAACTTCTTGCTGCAATATCTGTTCGGCTATCAGGAGGGCCATGAGCCGGTAGTCTGGAAATTGGCGGCCTACCAATGAACCGTCTCGCGCTCACCTTGCTGGGGGCCAGCCTGCTGCTGGCCGCCTGCAACGCCCGACCGGAACACGCCATGCCCGATGTAGCCGCCATTGACGCCAAACTCGCTTTCACCTGCGCCTACGAACAAGACAAACTGCCGCCGCTCAACCCCGAGGCCGACCAGCTGTTCCGCTATGGCCGCTGGCTGGACAAGAACAATGTGCTCAACCGCCAGCGCGCCGTCAGCGAAACCGTCGCCCGCTATTACCGCATCGCCGCCGCCCATGGCCATTACAAGGCCAATATCAATCTGCAGAACAACTTCAGCCACGGCGACATGGACGGCGACATCGAGGAAATGCTCAACCTCAACGACGCCCTCATCAAAGCCGGCGTGCCCATGGGCTACTACATCCTCGGCCACTACATCGAAAACGGCTTCGGCTACGACCAGAACGAAGAGCTGGCGCTGAAGATGTTCCGCCACGCCGCCGACCTCGGCAGCAAAGAGGCGCAATACTATGTGGGCGACCGGCTCACCCGGCTCACCATTTCCTATCCCGAGCCTTACGCTGTCGGCTTGCAAATGAAACGCTGCGCCGCAGAACAGGGTCATGGTAAGGCTGCGCAGGAAACCGGCATCAATCTGGCCGGCAAGCAGCAATACCCCGAAGCCATCAAGTATTACCAATTGGGAGCCAAGGCCGGCGATGCGGGCTCCGCAAGATGGCTGGCGAACGGTTTTAGCGAAGCAGACCCGGAAGACCCAACCTATCTGGGCGGCCACATCGATGCGGAACGCGCTCAACGCTATCGCGCCATCAGTGTCATCCTGCGCAACTACGCCTACGCCAACCCCGCCGTCCCCGAGCTGGACGACATCGTGCCCCTGCCACCGGCCAAGCTGCCGACGTGGGACGGCAAGATACAGTGGCTCAAAGACCACGAAGCCAATCTGCCGCCGCCCAAACCCAGCGAAGAGCTGATGACCCGGTTGGCCGAAGCCAAAGCCCTGGACCCCACCACCGGCAAGCCCGACCCCAAGCGCCAGCAGGCGCAAAAAGCCCAGGCCGCCCAGCTTGATGCCCTCGCGCCCCGCTCTGCGTCCGATTTGCCGCTGGGCACCTTGTGCCGCACCGGCGAGCGCTGCCCGCAAAGCGGCGTCTGGCGGGTGGAAATGCCCAAGGGCCACATCTCCGCTTACAGCCCGTCCATTCTCACCGGCGTCTTCATCGCCAAAGGCGCCGCCATGCCTGCCTTCTACGTCATCCGCGAGCGCAAAAACTTCTTGCTGCAATATCTGTTCGGCTATCAGGAGGGCCATGAGCCGGTAGTCTGGAAATTGGCGGCCTACCGATAGAGAACTATGCGCTGCTGTCTTCGTCTCGCCAACCCGCCGCCATGCATGGCGGCAACGTCAGCACATTGGAGCACCTGGCTGTCATCCCGACAGCCGCCCCCTCACCCCTGCAGAATGGCTTGCGCCTGCGCCAGCAAGTCCAGTGACAGATGACCGCCCACTTGCCTCAGGGCCAGCAGTTCGTCACGGTGCGCGCGCGCCATGCGCTGCACCAGCTCCTCGCCCTTTGGCAGCAAGCTCACCTCAACGCAGCGCCGGTCTTCCCTTCCCGGCGCACGCGCCACCAGGCCCTGCTGCTCGCTGCGGGTGATCAGGCCCACCACGCTGTGATGATGCGATTGCAGCCTTTCGGCCAACTCCGCCACTGTGGCCCAGTCGCGGCCGGGAAAGCCGCGTACTTGCAACAGCAGCAGGTACTGCTGCGGGGTAATGCCGTTGGCGCTGGCCAGCTCTTCGCTGAAGCGGAGAAACTGCCGCAAGCGATAGCGGAAATCGGCCAGCTTTTCAAAATCGGACTTGGACAGTTCCGCATCCTGTGTCATGGCGCATCCTGCCAAAAGCTGAAAACCCGTCTACGCTACCACAGCGCTCAGCAAGCCTCGACCGTTTCCGCATAGCATACCGGGGACGCGCGACACTCCTGCCCGGCCAGCAAAGCCAGGCGTTCGTTGAGCAGGGCCGCCATCTCGCGGCAGGCAGCCTGCTGCACCGGGCAATCCCCGGCCAGCAGGGTCAACACATCGTGTCGGGCGGCATCCAGCAAAAACCGCCAACGCGCTGGTTCCGCTTCCCAGCCGGCGCGCAGGGCCGCGGCGGCCACTTCCGCCCGCCCTTCTCGCAACAACGCCCATGCAGACAAGGCTGGCGATGGCGCCAACCCCGGCAAGCAACGTACCGCCGCGCGCCACGCCGGCGGCCACCAGGCGGGCGGGCGAGCCGCCAGCATCACGGCCTGGCCTGCCGGCGGCGGGGCATCACCCGCGGGATGTATTGTCACCTGTACCATTTTTGTCTCTCCTTGATTGGCTGGCATCGCCAGCTCGCAGTCAGCTGATTGCCAGCAGCAGTGCGGCAACCACCAGCGCCCACAGCAGCGCGCCGGCAGCCATCACTACATAGGCCTTGAACAGGGTATTGGTGGAATCGTCATGCTCGTACCAACCGTCCAGGCCGTGGTAGAGCAAGGCCAGGCTGCCCGCCAGCCCGGCCAAGCCGGCCAGCGCGTTGAAAGCGGGCCAGGGCAGCAGCAAGGATACGGAGGACAGCCACACCGGCCAGGACGCCAGCACCGCTAGGTGATAGCAATCCGCCAACGCCGGGCGCCGCGCGCCACTCACTACAGAGCGGGTGAACAGGGCCATCAGCCCCGTGCCAGCCCAGCAACACAAAAGAAAGGCCAGGGCTGCCACCTCCACGCCAACCGCGCTCAACTGGCTGCGATAGGCGTCGCCATGCCGGCCCAGGGCCAGCCACACCATGGCAGAGGCCAGCAAGGACCACGGCAAGGTGCCGTGCAGGAAGGCGGACAAGGAAGAGGGATGCCGGCGCGCGGCGTCGTCCCAGCCTAGATGCGAAGAAAACATCATTCTGACGGGCAGCAGGGGGTTCAACATGGCGGACTCCTTGGCGGAAACCTGGAAACATTCCAGCTACCTTTTTATATCGTATTACGATATATTTCAAGAGCCAACGGCACGCCCGCCACGTAAAAACCCCGATGCGCGCCTTCGCGGCCTGCGCTTAGACTGAGGCGACGACCAAGCCTGCGCGCTCAGGAGCATGGTCGGCAACGCCCGGCCTTCGGCCAACCTTGCAGCGGAAAGCGCATGCCCCCTGGCGCGCGCCGCCGCCAATGCGGAGAACGATGATGAGTGTGAAATATGCGGGACAGTGCCTGTGTGGTGAAATCCGCTACGAAGCGGACGGCGAGCCCTTGTTCGCCGGCAATTGCCATTGCAAGGATTGCCAGCGCAGCTCGGGCAGTGCTTTTATTCCGGCCATGATGTTCCGGGCAGACGATGTCGTCATCGCCGGCGCAGTCAGATACTTTGCCCATGCAGCCGGCAATGGCCACACCCACGAGCGCGGCTTTTGCCCACGCTGCGGCTCGCAGCTGTTCACCCGGCTCAGCCGCCTGCCCGGCGTGCTGGGCATCAAGGCAGGCACGCTGGACGACGCCTCACGCTATGTGCCGCAGCTGGATTTTCACGCGGCGAGCGCCGCGCCCTGGGATGCGATGGACCCCGCCCTGCCGAAGAAACCCGGCCCGGCGCAGGGCTGAGCGGCCTTACTCGCTTCTTGGCCGCAAAAAGGCGGAAAACAGCTCGGATTGCGAGTTGACGCCGAGCTTGGCGTACAGATGCTTCTTATGAACGCGCACTGTCTCCACTGAAATGCTCAACCTGCCGGCGATGGCCTTGCTGGAGTGCCCGCCCAGCATCAGCCGCGCCACCTCCTTTTCCCGCGCCGTCAGGCCCTTGTCGTCCAGGCCGTCGGCCGCGGACGACGCTTCCACCGGCAATGACAGCAACTGTGCCGCCTCAATGCGCCACCGCTGGCGCAACAAGGCCATCACCCAGGGCTGAACCATCGCCAGCAGGGCCATTTCCTCGGGGGAGTAACGCCTGCCGGCCCCCAGCGACAGACAAAGCGTGCGCTCATCGTCCAGCGGCAGGTTGAACTGCACTTCGTCTTCCACAATGTTGAGCCGGAAATAGCGCTGATAATAATCAGTGAACGGAAAACGGTCCGGCGCCACCTCATCCAGACGGATCAGGCCCGGCTGCCGGCTTTCCAGACTGGCCACATAAAACGGATCCAGCTGGTAAAGGCCTTGCAGGTAATCCTGGAACAGCAAATCCACGCCGCCGTCGGCCATCGCCTGCTCCGCCAGCACCAGCGGCGCGGCATTGCGCCTGAAAACCAGCGCCACCCAACTGTCGAATGCAAGATGGTCGCCCAGAGCGCCCAGCAAGGCAGGCCAGAACGCGGGCCGGTCCAGCTGTTCGATCAGGCGTCCCACCACGCCGTGCCAGGCCATGTCATGCAAGCGCAATTCCACCTCTACCCCAATCTGGTTACCCATTAGATGTAATTTTCATACGCCGTCGGCTACTTGATACTGCCCCGACGTGATCACGTACGACACGCTAGCACGCGCGGCGGCATGCGGACAAAATCCCTTGCCGACAAAGGGGCAAACCGCCCCGTCCCAACAACAAGGAGACAACATGATTGTGGAACTGGCCCAACTGGCCGGCGCAGACGGCGACATCGCCGGCAATACCGCCAGGGCCTTGCAAGCCATCGAACGCTGCCAACCCGATACCCGGCTGCTGGTTTTCCCCGAAACCTACCTCACCGGCTTTCCCACCGAAGACAACGTCGCCAGCCTGGCCTCCCCGCTGGACGGCCCGGTTCTGGCCCCCATCCGCGAAGCGGTGAAACGCAAGGGCATCAGCGTCGCCATCGGGTTTGCCGAAGAACTGGACGGCCGGCATTACAACACCACGGTGCTGCTCACGCCGGCGGGCGTGGCGCTGGCCTACCGCAAAACCCACCTCTGGGCATCCGACCAAGGCGTATTCAGCCCCGGCGCGGAACTGCCCAGCTGCCTGTGGGAAGGCCTGCGGGTAGGCATGCTGATCTGTTACGACATCGAGTTTCCCGAAACCGCCCGCGCACTGGCCCAGCAAGAAGTGGATCTGCTGATCGTCACCAACGGCAACATGGACCCATACGGTCCGGTGCACCGCACCGCCATTACCGCACGCGCCACGGAAAACCAGCTGTTCGCCGTGATGACCAATCGCTGCGGCCACGGCGACGGCCTGAGCTTTGCCGGGGAAAGCGCGGTGATCGACCCCATGGGCAATATCGTCGCCGCCTGCGGCCGCGATGAGCAGCAGCTACAGGTAAGGCTGGATCTGTCGCGACTGGCTGCCAGCCGCCGCGATTACCGCTACCTGGCAGATCGCCGGATCCGGCTGGCCGGCCGCGTTGTTGAAGGAGAAAACGGACTACGCAGCTACCGTATCGCCGACTGACCGCGCCCTACGCGGCCAAGAGACAAAAACAAGCCCGTGACAATAAAACAGCAAGCATGGGCGGCAAAGGAGAAACAATGGAAACGAAACAATTGGAGCGCACGCTGACGCTGGGCTCCGTGGTGCTGTTCGGGCTGGCCTACATGACGCCCATCATCGTGCTGGGCACATTCGGCATTCTTGCCCAGATGACGGCCGGCATGGTGCCCGCCTCTTATCTGGCGGCGCTGGTGGCCATGCTGTTCACCGCTTACAGCTACGGCCGCATGGCCGCCGCCTTTCCGGTGGCCGGCTCGGCCTACACCTATACCCGCAAGTCGCTGCACGCCAAACTGGGCTTCCTGGTGGGCTGGGCGGTGTTGCTGGACTACCTGTTCCTGCCCATGGCCATCTGGCTCATTGGCGCGGCGTATCTGGCCTCGGCCTTCCCGCATGTGCCGATGTGGGTCTGGGTACTGGCTTTCATCGGCGTTACCAGTCTGATCAACATCATCGGCTTGCGCATGGCCAACACGGTGAATTACCTGATGATGTTGTTGCAGTTTCTGGTACTGCTGGCCTTTGTGGCGCTATGCATCCACTACGTGGCCGGCGACGCCAGCAAACCGCTGTGGGATCTGTCGCCCTTCTATCGCGGCGACATGAAACTCCCCATGGTCATGGCCGGCGCCGCCGTGGCCTGCTACTCCTTCCTCGGTTTCGACGCGGTGAGCACGCTGACTGAAGAAACCCGCGATCCGCGCCATACCATTCCGCGCGCCATCATGTGGATCACCATCATCGGCGGCATCATTTTCGTGGCGGCTTCCTATTTCGTGCAGCTGGCTCATCCCTCCACCCGGTTCCAGAACGTGGACGACGCGGCTTTTGAAATCGCCCGCAACATCGGCGGCGATCTCTTCGCCAGCCTGTTCCTGATCGGCCTCATCATCGGCCAGTTCGCCTCCGGCCTGTCGGCGCAGGCCAGCGCTTCCCGCCTGCTGTTCGCCATGGGCCGGGACAAGGTGCTGCCGGGGGGCTTCTTCGGCAAACTGCATCCGCGCTTCCGCACGCCGGTAAACAACATCCTGCTGTGCGGCGCGGTAGCCTTGCTGGCGCTGAAGCTGGATGTCACCACCTCCACCTCCTTCATCAACTTTGGCGCATTCCTCGCCTTCAGCTTCGTCAACCTGTCGGTGATCGCTCATTACTATGTGAGACAGCGCCGCCGCACCCCGCGCGATTTCTTCCTCTTCCTGCTGTTTCCGCTGATCGGCATGCTGGCCGACCTGTGGCTGCTGATCAGCCTGGACAGCCGCGCCATCATGCTTGGGCTGGCCTGGTTGGCCGTCGGTGTGGCCTATCTGGCTCGGCTTACCGGCTTCTTCCGCCGCGAGCCGCCGGAACTGGATTTCGCCGAGGCGGAGGCGTAAACCGCCGGAATGCAAAAAGCCCGCCTATTGGCGGGCTTTTTTACGGGTATCGTCCAGGCGGATCGGATCGATCCGCCCTGGCCGGCCTTACACAGTCAGATAGGAAGACTGCTTCAGACCGCGACAAAACTCGGCGAAAAACACATTGCGCTCGTCGCTGCTGAGGTCGGCCGCGCGCGCTTTTTCTTCGTAGCGGTTGAGGATTTCCTCCGGCGACAGGTGCACATAACGCAGCATGTCTTCGATGGTGTCGTGCTCTTCCACGCCGGAGAACTCCAGCTTGCCACCATCGCGCACATAGACGTTCACCGAATCGGTATCGCCGAACAGATTGTGCATGTCACCTAGGATTTCCTGATACGCGCCAACCATGAAGACGGCGATCAGATATTCATCGCCCTCCTTCACGTCGTGCACGGACAGGCTGGACTCAATGCTCTGCTGATCGACGTACTGCTTTACCTTGCCGTCGGAATCGCAAGTAAGATCCTGCAGCACCGCGCGGCGGGTGGGCTGCTCGCCCAGGCGATGCACCGGCATGATGGGCAGAATCTGATCAATGGCCCAGGTATCCGGCAGGCTCTGGAACACCGAGAAATTGCAGAAATACTTGTCGGCCAGCTTGTCGGTCAACTCGTCGTACACCTGACGCTGGGAACGCTGGCTGGCTTGCAACTGGCGATGCAGACGGCGGCACAGGGTGGCGTGCACCTCTTCGGCCAAGGCCTTTTCCTTCAGCGAAATGCGACCGGCCGAGTAGAGATCGGACACGTCGGACACATAGTGGCTGGCGCGGTAATAGATTTCCGTGACCATTTCTTCATCGGTCAGGTCCATCAGCTCGAACAGCTTGCGCACCGGTTTGGCCAGCGCCTTCACGTCTTCCACTTCCGGCATGCTGTCCGGCAGGCGTTCCACATCGGTCACGTTCATGATCAGCACCGCGTGGTGCGCGGTCATGGCGCGGCCGGATTCAGACAGGATGCGCGGATGTGGAATGCCGTTTTCGTCGCAGAACTCGGCCAGCATGGACACGATCACTTGCGCGTACTCGTCCATGTCGTAGTTGATGGAGCTGGCATTGCGCGAGTGCGTGCCGTCGTAATCCACGCCCAGGCCGCCGCCCACGTCCACATGGTCAATCGGCAGCCCCAGCGCGCGCAGTTCGGCAAAATAGCGGATGGCTTCGCGGAAGCCGGCGCGATAGTCGCTGATGTTGGCAATCTGCGAACCCATATGGAAATGCATCAGGCGCACGCAGTCGGACATGCCGGCTTCGGCCAACTTGTCGGCGGCGGAAATCAGCTGGGCGGCGGACAGGCCGAACTTACCCTTGTCGCCGCCGGTATCGGCCCACTTGCTGGACGCCAGCGAAGACAGGCGGACGCGCATGCCCAAGGTCGGGCGCACGCCCAGCTTGCGGCTTTCCTGGATGGCCAGGTCCACTTCCGATTCTTTTTCGATGACGATGAACACCTGATGGCCGAGCTTTTGCCCGATCAGGGCCAGGCGAATGAATTCGCGGTCCTTGTAGCCGTTGCAGATGATGGTGCCGCCCTTGGGCGCCAGCGCCAGCACGGCCATCAGTTCCGGTTTGGAACCGGCTTCAAGACCGATGGACACGTCGCGGGTGGCGATGATGCTCTTCACCACCGCCTCTTGCTGGTTCACCTTAATCGGGTAAATGGCGGTGTAACGGTTGCCGTAATTCTGGTTGGCAATCGCATTGTCGAAGGCGCGGCACAGGCGAGTGACGCGATCCTGCAGGATGTCGGGAAAACGCACCAACAGCGGAAGATCCAGACCTTTCGCACCCAGTTCACCGCACAATGTGTGCAGATCGATGCGTGTTTCGTGGCGTGCATTTGGCTGCACTTCAATGCAGCCATTCTCGCCGATATCAAAATAACCAGACCCCCAGTGCCGGATGCCGTACAGGCTCCGGCTATCAGCCACAGACCAAGCCATGAGATTTTCCCTCAATGTTTCGATGGATAAATCCCGCTCCTTAGTGCGCGGCGTTCGGGCTACAAAGCTTTTATGTGGGCCTGGGATGTCGGAGCGAAACGATGTCGATTTTTTTGTCGTCGTGCAATGCAAAACGAGCGCGGATTTTAACAACATCACGCAGCTTGACAAGTAAAAATTTCATGACGGGCCTCTGCGTCAAATTTAATCAACACCCGCCTCACCCGCATGTCCTGTCGCCGCCGCGCCCTGCAGACGAAAACGCCAAAAATACTTATCACCAAGCACTGATATTGCCACAGCACCGCTACCGGCCGCGTCAAGGATTTTCAACGCCCCCGGCCCGGCGAAGGCAGCCGCCGCGCGCCCACCCCTCCCGACAACCATCGCAAGGACGTAAAAAAACCGCCTGCGATGAGGCGGTTGTGCTTTTGAATCGCCATGCCGGATTGTCACAGGCAATCCAGCAGCCGGTAGTAGGTCATGCCCAACACCAGCGCCGGCGTGCGGAACAGCTTGCCGCCGGGAAAATCGCGATGCGCGATGCGGCTGAACAAATCCAGCCGGGCAGCCGTACCGGCAATGGCTTCCGCCACCACCTTGCCGGCAATGCCGGTCACATTGACGCCGTGTCCGGAAAAACCTTGCATGTAGTAGACGTTGGCCGAAAGGCGGCCAAAATCCGGCGCGCGATTAACAGTGATATCGCAAAAACCGCCCCAGGCGTAGTCAATGCGCGCATCCGTCAATTGAGGAAACACCCGCAGCATGTCGCTGCGCATGGCTTGCGCCAGATTGGCCGGCTCGCGCCCGGAATAACTCACTTTGCCGCCAAACAGCAAGCGGTGATCAGCCGACAGCCGGTAGTAGTCCAGCACGAAATTGGTATCGCACACCGCCATATTGTTGGCGATCAGGCTCTTGGCCCGCGCCTCCCCCAACGGTTCGGTGGCGATGACATAGGTGCCGGCCGGCATGATCTTGCGCTCCAGCGCCGGCACCAGATGACCAATGTAGGAATTGCACGCCAGCACCACATGATCGCAGCGCACCTCGCCCGCCTCGGTTTTGAGCCGGGGGCGCGCGCCCTGTTCCAGCGCCAGCACCGGCGTCTGTTCGAAAATGCGCACCCCGGCCTCCAGCGCCGCCCGCGCCAGACCCAGCGCGTAATTCAGCGGGTGAATGTGCCCGGAACGGGGGTCGAACAAACCGCCCTGATAACGATCACTGTCCAGCCGGCTTCTCAGCGTTTCACGATCCCACAACACCATGTCCGGGTAGCCGTACACCTCTTCCGCTTCGCGCTGCCAGTCTTCCAGCTCGCGCATGTGCTTGGGCTTGATGGCGGCATTGCAAAAGCCGCGCGTCCAGTCGCAAGCAATGCCGTGCTTGCGCACACGCTCGTCAATGATGTCCACCGCCTCCACCGACATGTCCCACAAGGCTCTGGCCGCCTCCTTGCCCACCTGGGCCTGCAAGGTATCCACCCCGCAGGCATAGCCCGCGATCACCTGCCCCCCGTTACGACCTGAAGCGCCGTACCCAACCGTCGCCCCTTCCAGCAGCACCACGGAGAAACCCTTCTCCGCCAGATTGAGCGCGGCGGAGATCCCCGCCAAGCCGCCGCCCACCACGCAGACATCGCAAGCGAGGGACTCGTTCAAGGAAGGTTGCGCGACCCAGGGGTTGGCCGAAGCGTGATAGTAGGAAGGCGCGTGAGGCTGATGGGCAAAGCGAAGCATGTTGACCTCGACAAGACGGAAAGGCGCGAAAACAGAATGTGACAGCAACAAAACAGCAGGCGAAAAAAGAGCGGACGCTCCGCAAGGCGCATCCGCTCCCTCCGCCGTCAGACGGCCAGATTACATGGTGAGGATCACCGGCGCGTCGGTGCGCCAGCTCACATACACCTGATCGCCCCAAGTCGGCGCGGTCTCGCCGGCATCGTACCAGCGGGAGGACGGCACCACGGTCTTGACCACTTTGCCGCTGGCCAGCTTGATGTGATAGATGGAGTAGCTGCCCATGTAGGCAATGTTTTCCACCACGCCGGCGGCCATATTGGGGCCTGCCGGAACCGGCTTGCGATCCAGACGCACGTCTTCCGGACGGATGCTGGCCCACACGTGCATGCCCTTGGGGCCGGTGATGCCGTGATCCACACTGACCACGCCGCCCAGCTCCGCCGAGGTGATTTCAACGCGATCCGCCTCGTCCACCGTGACGGAGCCTTCAAACATATTGCTCTCGCCGATGAACTCGGCAGTGAAACGACAGTTCGGGTACTCGTAGATGTCCGTCGGCGAACCCACTTGCAGCAGACGACCTTCGCTCATGATGCCGATGCGGTCGGCCATGGTCATCGCTTCTTCCTGATCGTGGGTCACCATGATGCAGGTCACGCCCACTTTCTCAATGGTGTTGGCCAGTTCCAGCTGGGTTTCCTGACGCAGCTTTTTGTCCAGGGCGCCCAGCGGCTCGTCCAGCAGCAACAGCTTCGGGCGCTTGGCCAGACTGCGAGCCAGCGCAACGCGCTGCTGCTGACCACCGGAAAGCTGGTGCGGCTTGCGGCTGGCGTACTTGCGCATCTGCACCAGATCCAGCATCACATCGACGCGGGCAGCGATTTCATCCTTCGGCAGTTTGTCCTGCTTCAGGCCGAAAGCGATGTTCTGCGCCACGGTCATGTGCGGGAACAACGCGTAGCTCTGGAACATCATGTTGACCGGACGCTCGTACGGCTCCAGACCGACGATGTCCTGGCCGTCCAGGATGATTTTGCCGGAAGTCGGCGAATCCATGCCCGCCAGCATGCGCAGCAACGTGGACTTGCCGCAGCCCGAGCTGCCCAGCAGGGCGAAGATTTCGTGCTGGCGAATTTCCAGATCCACATGGTCTACGGCGACATGTTCGCCAAACTTTTTCACCACGCCGCTGATCTTCAGATACGGCTTGTCGGTGGTTGTGCCGCCCTGAACCTGCTTGGCAGCCTGTGCGCCAGCAACTGATTGAACCGGCTTGGTGGCCGCTACAGCATCCGTCATGATAGTGCTCCCTCCTGCGAACCCAGCCCTGGCTGGTGTTTCTAGCGTGTTTGGTGACCTGAATTATAGGGTCTGCCGCCGGTTAAGGCAGCCTGCGCCGCCATTGTTCCGGCATCTATTTCCGATTTCAAAACAATACCAGTCCCGCGCCGCAAAGGGCAGTAGGGCATTGCTTGGAAATCAGGGAAAAATGATGTGAACGGCGAATGAATGCACTGGAACGAAGCCTGAACAGACAGGCTGGGCAGCTCTCCCCGAACGGAGTCGAACTGTACTGGCTGACGTGTTGCATTGATGGCTTCTCCCACACTCTCCCGGACTACCTTGTCAGTCCCGCAACCCCTATCCGATCGATGCCGGTTTCCGGGTTGCCTGCAGCTTTTTCCGGGCACTCTTCGTTGCCCGTTTGTTGGAGAGAAGCCTAGCTTACGTTTAATAAATTTGACAAGCCTCAAATAAAAGCTTGATCAAAAGTTGCAGGTGCGTGTGGCTTAATCGCCTCACCATAAGCATGGTGCACCTGCAGCATTTTCATGGGTTTGATCATTTCCACATCAAAACACCCGATCAGGCCCACTCTGTTTAATTGATCAAACATTACCCCGAACCGAGGAACCCGCAGTGGAGGCAGGCCGACGGCGATCGACAAACAGGCTACTGCCGGCAATCTTCTTGGCCTGCTTCTTGGCCTCCGCCGTCGCCGAACCGATTTCATAGTGCGTCAGGAATTGGCCGGGAGGCACTTTGACCACCCCGATGGACAGCGTCGACAACGGGAAAAACGACAGCTCGCCGGTTCTGCCTGCCACCTGAAAGCCGCCCAACGCCAAATGCTCGGCCGAGAACAACTCCCGCACCCCCGCATCGAAGGCAAGCAGCGCATCCTGCAAGCGCTGTTCCCAGTCCGGCGACTGCAACAGCAAGGCAAAATCGTCCCCTCCCACATGCCCGACAAAATCGCGCTCGGAATCGGCCGCATCGGCCAGCAGACGCCCCACCAGCTGAATCATTTCATCGCCTGCCGCATAACCGTACAAGTCATTGAAAGGCTTGAAATTGTCGAGATCCACATACGCCACCACAAACGGCACCTCGGCCGCCAGCAGTCGATCTATGGTCTCCGACAGCGGCACATTGCCGGGCAAACCGGTCAATGGGTTGGCATAGCGCGCGGCGGATATCTGCAGCTCCGCCATTTTGCGCATCAGTTCGAAGCCGGTGCCCATGCCCAAATAGCAGCCCTCATCGGTAATGATGAAGCCATCAACCAGATAGCGCTGTTCAGCCGCCACCACCAACGCCGACAGTTCGTGCACACTCATGTCGGCGCTGACAATCAGCGGCTGCTTGTCCATCATCTGCGCGCAAGGCTTCTTGCCGTACAACTCGCGGTTGAATGGCCGGGCAAAGCTCTCCAGCAAATGATGCCGGCGCAACAAGCCCACCGGCACCCCCTTGTCCACCACGGGAATGGCGAAGCAGGACGGATCGCGCGCGAATCGCTGATAGGCCTCTTCGTTGGGCACGCGCGGATCCAACGCATCCACCTCGCGCAAAAGATCGCGGGCAGTCGGATGGCTTTGCCAGGCCGGCCGGGCGCAGCCTTTCCAACGTACGCCGGCGATCGCCAGCTGGGCATCCAGCGCCGGCGCTGGACTGGGGCGTCCCAAGAGATAGCCCTGCCCGTAACGCACGCCAAGTCGCTGCAAGGTGCGCAGTTCTGCAGCGTTTTCTATGCCTTCAGCAATCAATTGCGCGCCGGACTGACGCGCAATATCCACCATGGAACGGACAAACTGCTCCTTCAGCGGGTCCACATGCAGATTGTGCACAAAATGCTTGTCCAGCTTGACGAAATCCGGTCTCAGCTCGGACCAGAGCCGTAGATTGGAAAACCCCTCGCCCAGATCATCCAGCGCAATGTGAAAGCCAGTGGAGCGGTAATGGCTGGTAGCCTGCCGCAGCGCCTCGTAGCTGCCGCCTGGCGAAGTCTCGGTCAGCTCGATGATGATGCGATCGGCGGCAAGCCCCAGCGATTTGACCAGCGCCAGCGTGGCCCCCTGCCGATGATCCGGGGCCAGCAAACTGGCGGGACACACATTGAGAAACAGGAAGCCCGCATGTCCGAGTTCGGCAAACCTCTCCATCACCACCTGCCGGCAAATGCGGTCCAGCATCACCGTGCTGCCGCAGCGTGCAGCTTGCTCGAACAACAGCACCGGGGAGTGCAGCGTACTATTGGAGGGGCCGCGAATCAGACCCTCATGACCGATCACCCGTCCCGACTCGAGGTCCACGATGGGCTGGAATACCGGCTGGAGGTTACGCTCTTCGATGATGAGGTCGAGCTCGGCGCAGCGCAGCACGCCCTCCTCCAGCTCGACTCGACCGACCAGGCAATTCATGCTGACTTTCGCGCAATGAACAAAGACAAGCACTGTAAACGGCGGGCATGACAGTCCGGTTACATCCGCCACACGCCCGGCGGCTGGTCTTGCCCGGCCAATACGGCCTAGAATGAATCATGACGGCGTAAAGCCGCGCACTCACCGGGATAAGGAGGCGTCATGCCGCATGTCAACCTGCAGGGTCATTCGGTGTTTTACGAGGTCAGCGGACAGGGCTCGGACGTACTCATGCTGTTCAACGGCATCACCATGTCCACTGTCGCCTGGATGCTGATGACGCCGGCGCTGGAATCGCGCTTCAAGCTGGTGCGGCTGGATTTTCTCGGCCAGGGGCTCAGCGACAAACCGGCCGGGGAAAAATACCCGCTGCCCGAACAGGCGGACCTCGCCGCAGCGCTGCTCGATCACCTCGGCATTGCAGAAATCCACCTGCTGGGCCTCTCCTACGGCGGCATGGTCGCCCAGCACTTCGCTCACCGCCACCCACAACGGGTACGCAAGCTGATGCTGGCCTCCACGTTGGCTTGGTCGGACTCCGTCAACAATTACATCAGCCAGAGCTGGATAGACGCCAACCAGGCAGGCGGGCTGGATCTGCGTTACACGACCAGCGTGCCCTGGCTGTTTTCCAGCCGCTTTCTCGCCGCCAACGCCGCCATGCTGGAAGACATGAAAATCATGGCCGGCATGGTGGACTGGGACGCGGTCATCCGCCTCATCAACGGCGTTAAAGAGCACGACGCCCGCAACTGGTTGCCCACACTGGACATGCCGGCGCTGGTACTGCTGGGCGACGAGGACAGACTGACGCCGCTCTACCAGGCCAAACTGCTGGTGGAACGTTTGCCGAACGCCCGACTGGAAACCCTTCCCGGCGCGGCCCATGTATTGCATATTGAAGCAGTGCCCGCGTTCACCCGCAGCATCCTCGCCTTTTTCAACTAATGAAACGCCGACAACAACAAGGGGAAAAACAGTGAATGAACCCGTTTTGCTGAACGTATCGCCGCAGGGCGTGGCCACCGTCACCCTGAACCGGCCCGAACTGCACAACGCACTGGACGACAAGACCGTGGACCTGCTGCAAGCCACGCTGGCCACGCTGGCGGAGGACAATTCCGTGCGCGTGGTAATCCTCACCGGCGCCGGCATCAGCTTTTCCGCTGGCCACGACGGAGACTGGCTCAAGCGCATGGCTGATTTTTCACCGGAACAGATCGAACGCGACGCACGGCGCCTGAGCGGCCTGCTGCAAACGCTGGACCGTCTGCCGCACCCCACCATCGCCCGCGTGCAGGGTTCCGCCTTCGGCATTGGCGCGGGGCTGATTGCCTGCTGCGATGTGGCCATCGCCGTGTCGGAAGCCCTGTTTGCCTTCTCCGACGTCAAGCTGGGCGTTATCCCGGCCATCTCCGCACCCTACGTCATCCGCGCCATCGGCGAGCGAGCGACGCGACGCTATTTCGTCACGGCAGAGCGCCTCAACGCCGGCAAGGCCAAGCGACTGGGACTGATTCATCAAACCGTGGAAAACGATGAACTCGACGATGCCGTAGCCCACATGGCGCGTTCGCTGCTGCTCAACGGCCCGCAAGCCATGACGGCAGCCAAGCAACTGGTGCAAGCCATCGGCCAACAGCCAATCGGCGAAAAAGTGATCGAACAGAGCATCGCCACCATCGTCGCCCTGCGCAGCAGCGAAGAAGGCCGCGAGGGCGTCAACGCCTTTCTGGAAATGCGCAAACCCGGCTGGGTGCGCTAAGAGCAGCCAAAAAAACCGCGCAGCCCTGAACCAAGACGCGCCAACGCAGGCTGCACGCAGCGTGCTGCAAGGTGGCCCGACGGAAAATCAGGAGTCATGGCGGCAGGTTCAAGCGCAGCGGTTTTCACGCTGACGGCATGCCCGTTCACATCCGCGGCATGCCGCTTCCCAGCCCGGCCAGGCTCATTACAATGTGAAGACCACCGCAACCGGAACCTGCCGCATGACCACCCCCACCCGCGACTTCCTGCAATTTGTCCTTGATGCCAGCTTCAAGCAGCCTGAATGCTGGCAGCTGGACAGTGGCCTGCAAGCCCACTGGTTGGCCGAAGGCGTGCTGGAAATACAGCCTGCCGCCCCTGCCGCGGCCTCCCGTCATGTGCTGCTGTCTTGCGGGGTGCACGGCAATGAAACCGCGCCCATTGAAGTTATCTCCGGGATTCTGCGTGATATCGCTAGCGGCAAGCTCGCGCTGAAACACCCCCTGATGGTGATTTTCGGCAACCCGGCCGCCATGCGCGCCGGCGAGCGCTATCTGGATTACGACCTCAATCGTCTGTTCAACGGCGCGCACCAACGTCAGCCGGACAGCCGGGAAGCCGCCCGCGCGGCCCTGCTCGAACAAAGCGCCGACGCCTTCTTCGCCAAGGCGCAAGCGGGTGCGGAACGGGTGCATCACGATCTGCACACCGCCATCCGCGGCTCTGCTTTCGAACGTTTCGCCATTTATCCCTTCCTGCACGGCAAACCGCACGACCGCGCCCAACTGGGCTGGCTGCGCGACGGCGGCATGGACGCCATCCTGCTGCACAGCAAGCCGGCCAACACCTTCAGCTATTACACCAGCAACCGGCATCAGGCTCATGCCTTCACTCTGGAGCTGGGCAAGGCCCTGCCCTTTGGCCAGAACGATCTGGACCGCTTCCGCGGCATTGATGCCGCCTTGCGTGCCCTGTTGTCGGGCAACGCCAAACCCGTTGCGGACTTCCAGAACGGGGACGTCCCCCTGTTCGAGGCCAGTTACGACCTGATCAAGCACAGCGAAGCGTTCCGGCTGCATCTGGACAAGAATGTGCTCAACTTCACCCTGCTGCCGGACGGCTTCGTGATTGCCGAAGACGGCGACCAGCGCTATGTGGCCCAAGGCGGACAGCAACGCATCCTCTTCCCCAATCCGGGCGTCAAGCCAGGCTTGCGGGCCGGCATCGTGGTGGCGCCGGCAGTTTTGCAAGACTGAGACTGCCCCACGCCATCCCGCGCTGAGCCTTATTGCGCACGTCCCGCACGGCCTGCGCCGGCGCATCTTGCCTCAGGTTTTTTATGCGGTTTGGCAGCGCCAAGCGCCCTTCACGCCTCCCACCTCTGGCAGGGCCGGCTGCATACTCAACATCAGCGTGGAACAGGATTTCGATGCGACTTTGTGCCCCACGCCAAAGCCGGTCGGACAATAAAAAAGGCGAACCCTCAGGTTCGCCTTTTTCATGCCGCCAGCCACTCAGCTCATGTAATTGAACAAGGACAGCGATGTCACCTTGCTGTAAGTCAGCTGACTGTACTTGAGCGCGGTCTGCGTCTGGGTGAAGTCACTGATGGCGCTGGGCAGATCCAGATCCTGCAAGCTGCTGATGGCGCTCTTGTATTGCAAAGCCATGGTACCGCCCACATCCTGCACGTTCTGGTTCTCCTGCCGGCGCGCACCAATAGAAGCCTCCAGAGTGGCCATATTCTTTTGCGCGGTATCCAGCGACGAAATGATCGTACCCATCTGCGTGCTGTAGGTGGCCGGCTTGGGGTCCTGCGCCAGCAGGTCATTCAGTTTTTTCAAGGCGTCGAAAGCCGCCGTCTGACTGCTGGAGTCGCCAAAGATGCTGCTGCCGGGATCGGAAATCTGCATGCTGCGCGAGGCGCTGATCGGCACGTTGCGCTGCTCGGTATCCCCCTGATAACTAGCCTGATAGGTGGAATCCAGCACGAACGGCGCCGTGGAGGTTTTACTGCCGCTGAACAAATAATTGCCCTTGCCGTCGGTTGCATTGGCATAACCCAGCATTTCCGTAATGCCGGACTGCACCTGCTTCTGAATCATCTGCAACTGCTTGGCGTCCAGCACGGTATTGCCTGCCTGGATGGCCGCGGCCTTCAGACTGGTCAGCAAGTTGGATGCGTTGCTGACCTGCGACTCGGCAAGCGACAGATTGGACTCCACCTGCTTGGTGTTGGCAATGTACTGGGTATTGGCGTCGTTCGATTGTGAAATCTGCAAGATGCGCGCAGAGGCCACAGGATCATCTGCGGGGGTTACCACTCGCTTCTGCGTATCCAGCTGCATTTGCAGCTTGTTGAGACCCACCTGCAAGGACTGCATGTCATAGGTGCCTACAGCGTAGGAAGTACTGGTGCTGATTCTCATGATTGCATCCTCAAAACTCAGCCGCCCATTTGCAGGATCTGCTGGAACAGCGTCTGCGCCAGGGAGATAACCTTGCCGGAGGCCTGGTAGGCCTGCTGGTACTTGATAAGATTGGCCGCCTCTTCATCCAGGTTCACCCCCGAGGAATTGGAGCGGGCCGTTGTGGCTTGTTGCAATACCGTGGTTTGCGCCGCGGACGACAGCTGGGCGGAGTTGGTCACGTTGCCGACATAACTCACGGTAGTGGAGTAATACGTCTGGAACGACTGCAAGCCGCTGTGCGTGCCATTTTTGGTCTCGTCAACAATTGGCTTGGTTTGCAGTTTCAGCATCTCGCCAAGATTGTTGCTGTTGCCCGGCGTCACCGTGCCGGTAGGCACAGTGCCGACATTGATGGTAGTGCCTGCAGACAACTGGCCGGACAGCTGGAAGCTG
Organism: uncultured Aquitalea sp.; assembly: GCF_945957525.1. Taxonomy (GTDB): domain Bacteria; phylum Pseudomonadota; class Gammaproteobacteria; order Burkholderiales; family Chromobacteriaceae; genus Aquitalea. The sequence goes on from NZ_CAMFLA010000004.1 coordinate 116,911, forward strand.
ATGCCCACGTCGTTGGGCGGCGTGGCGCTGTCCACCAGCTTGTAACCATTGCTCACGGTCGGGTCCGGCACTACGTTATAGGTACCGGGGTTCGTGCCCGCCACGGTGGCGGAAATGCTTGTAGCAGACGTCGCGTTAATAGTCAGGGACGTCAGGCCGGTTGCCGGATGCGTTGCAGTGGACGGCGGCGTGCTGGAGTTGGCCCAGCCGTAAGTAGAGGGCACGGTTGCCCACACACCGGACAGGGTCACGCTATTGGGCGTCGGCGTAATGCCGCCGCTTGCCAGCTTCAGCGATGAAGACGCCGCCAACTTTGTGGGGTCGTTCAGCACCATCTGCATATTGCCCAGCACATCCTGCGGGTGAGACGCATAGGAGGTGAGATCGCCGAAAACGTTGCCGCCCTGCTGGCCCGACAGGTCCCGCCCAAGAGAATTCTGGTAATTCATGGCGGTGGTGAAATCGATCGCCAGCGTGCCCAGCTTTTTCTGTGTTTGCAGCAAGGCCCCATCGCGGAAATCGAGCAGCCCACCCAACTGACCGCCACCGAACAGGTTATTAGCCAAGACGGTATTGGTGCCGCTGGCGTTGGGGTAAACCACTTGCTGATTGGTCGGATTGGCGGGGTCGTTCTGGGTTGCCAGCTTGTACGCCACATTGCTCAACACCAGCGCCTGACCACTGCCGATGAAAACGCTGTAAGTACCGTCGGATTGCACCACGGCCTTAGCCGGCACCAGCTTGTTGAGCTGCTCCATGGCGTTGTCGCGCTGGTCCATCAGGTCGTTGGGCGGCTGGGTGGCGTTGCCGCCCGTCGCCGCGGCGATCTGCTGGTTGAGGTTCGCGATTTGGGTGGCCAGCGAATTGATGCCGTCCACGGTAGTGCTGATCTGCGAATTGATGTTGGACTGCATGGTTTGCAGGTTGTTGCCGATGGTGGTGAAGTTCGACACCAACGCCTGCCCCATATTGATGACAGTCTGCCGGCTTGGAATCGAGGACGGGTCCTGCGACAAGGTCTGCAAACTGTTGAAGAAGCTGGTAAAGGAAGAGCTAAGGCCGATGGACGGATCGGACAGCAGATTGTTGATCTGGTTGAGCTGCTGGACCTGGGTGCTGTAGTAGTTGCCCGAAGCCTGCGCCGTCAGCACCTGACCATCCAGGTACTGGTTGTAGGTACGGGTTACACCGGTGATGTCCACGCCCTTGCCCAGATAGCCGAAGCCTTCCTGCTGGGGAAGACGCGCCGCCTGAGTGAAAATTTGCCGGTTATACCCGGCGGTATTGACGTTGGAGATGTTGTGACCAATCACCGACAGCGCGGTTTGCGCTGCATTCAGGCCACTCACGCCAATGGAAAAGATATTCGTGCCCATACTCGCCTCTCGCTATCCTTATCGGCCGCAACCGCCCGGACTTGAATCAACTACGCGCCAAACGCTGCGCCAACGACGCCGCCACATCCACCAGCTTGCGCGCGTAGCGCGGATCAGTGGCGTAACCACCGCTCTGCAAACCTTGCGCAAAACCATAAACATTGCTGCCTTGATTCAGCGCCGACTGGTAGCGCGGCGACTCCTTCAACAGGCGCGCATAGTCGGAGAACGCCTCGCCGTAGGAACCATAAGAACGGAATTTCTCCACCCTTTTTTGCGCCACGCCATTGACGTACTCGGTGGTGGTAACGCTGGTTGCCTTGCCTTGCCAGTCGCCTGACGCCTTGATGCCGAACAGGTTGTGGCTGTTGCTGCCGTCGCCGTTCTTGATGGCGCGCTTGCCCCAACCGCTTTCCAGCGCAGCATGGGCCACCAAAAACTCCGGCGACACCCCCAACTGCGAAGCAGCCTGTCTGGCATGCGGCAACAACTGCCGGGCAAACCCGCCACCATCGGAAGCATTTGCCTGTGCGGCGGCATCTTGCGCAGCGCCTTGTGCTTGATAACCGGCGGTCATCGCTTCCTTCTGCGCGGACTGGTACGCCCGCAGCCCTTCCATTTGTTGCATGCGCACGCCCAGCGCAGGACCGCTTGAATTCAGATGCTGCGACGGCGGGTCCTGACTGATGTCAATACCGGACTGCTTGGCAATCTGGCGGTAGATCATATCGCCGATGCCCAGCCCGCCGCCCTTGCTCATGGCTTGCGCCATCTGCTGATCCAGCATGCCGCGATAGGTGTTCATCTCGCTGGAATCCGCCTCGTCGAATTTGGTTTCCCGCATCGACTTCATCAAATTGCTCAACAGCATCGCCTCAAACTGGCCGGCGGTTTCTTTTGCCGCGCCCTTCGGATCTTTCAGCATGCGCGCGCGCAAGCTGGCCGTCTGGGTGGGGTCCACCGCCAGTTGCTGGTCCATGGCGTCCTTGACGCTGTATGAGCTGGTCATCTGCATGTTTATCTGTCCTCGCCGGCAGTTGTAGCAAGAAGCGGGCCAAGCAAAAGGCCCCTTTCGGGGCCTTCGGCAAACCTTGCGGACTCAAACGTTTGCAAGCAGGTCAGATGATTTGCAGATCAGCCTTCAGTGAGCCAGCAGCCTTCATGGCCTGCAGTATGGAGATGAGATCCTGCGGCGTGGCCCCCAGGGCATTGAGCGCGCCCACCACCTGATTGAGATTCGCGCCACGCGGGACATTCAGCACCTTGCCGCCATCCGCGCTGATGTTGATATTGGGCTGATTGGTGGTCACCGTTTGCCCTTGCGACAGGGGATTGGGCTGGCTCACCTGCGGGTTGCTGTTGACGGTGACAGACAAGTTGCCGTGTGATACGGCGCAGGGCTCCAGACGTACAGCCTGGTTCATGACGATGGAACCGGTGCGCGCGTTAACAATGACTAGAGGGGAAACATCTGCCGGGTCGACGGCAAGATTTTCCATGCGCGACAAAAACTGCACGCGCTGATTGGCATCCAGCGGCGCGCGCACTTCCACCAGGCCCGCGTCAACCGCACGGGCGGTATTGCCGCCAAAAGCTTTGTTGATAGCCTGCACCACCCGGTTGGCGGTAGTGAAGTTGGCGTCCTGCAGTTCAAGGTTGATGAATTCGCCACTACCCAGCGCCGTGGCCACCTCACGCTCCACCGTCGCGCCAGCCGGGATGCGGCCCACGCTCAGCTGGTTGATTTGCGCCTTGCTGCCGCCCGAGGAGGCCCCCGCGCCGCCCACCAACACATTGCCTTGCGCCATGCCGTAGATCTGCCCGTCCGCGCCCTTCAGCGGCGACAGCAGCAGCGTGCCGCCGCGAAGGCTTTTGGCGTCGCCAATGGAAGAAACGGTGACGTCAATGTTTTGCCCACGCCGCGCAAACGGCGGCAAGGTGGCCGTCAGTGTTACCGCCGCCACATTCTTGGGGTCGACCTTGGTGCCCGGTGGAATCTGCACGCCCAGCTGGGTCAGCATGTTGGAGAGCGACTGCCCGGTAAACGGCGACGAAGTCACTTTGTCGCCGCTGCCATCCAGACCCACCACCAAGCCATAGCCGATCAGCTGGTTGGAGCGCACGCCGGCGATATTGGTGATGTCCTTGAGGCGATCGGCCGCTACGGCGGGGAACGCCAGCAAACCAGACAACAGGACAACAAAGAATCTTTTCATGATGCGATCTCAGATGGGCATGATGCTGAGGAAGAACTTGGCCAACCAGCCCGGCTCATTATAGAGGCGATTGTTGCCGCGCGTTTCCTGCTCGATGCGCGCATCCGCCACCTTCAGCGACGACACCGAGCGATCCGCGGAAATGTCTCGCGGGTTCACCACGCCGGACAAGCGGATGGATTCCGTATCGCCATTGATGCGGACCACTTTTTCGCCGCTGACCATCAGGTTGCCATTGGCCAGCACATCGATGACGGTAACCGTGATGGAGCTGACAAAAGTAGTTGCCACCTGATTGGTGCCTTTGCCGGTATTGCTCGCCGAGCCATTGCCGGAAAGGTTGGCGCCCATGCCGCTACCCAAACTACTGGGGATGAAGGGCAACTGTATGCCACTCTTGAGCGTGTCGCTGATGGCAGCCGACTTGGTGGCGGTGGTTTGTTCTGAAGCAGAGGTGGAAGATTTTTCCTGGATATTGATGGTCAGGGTGTCGCCCACCAGAGACGGCATCTTGTCTTCGAACAGGGGACGGTAGTTGGCGTTCTGGAAAATCGAGCCATTGGACGGCATGCTGGCAGGTTGCGGTTGCGGGCGAGCCGTAGTGGGCAGTTGTACCAGCGGGGCCGGTTCGGTGGCGCAGCCCGCCAGCAACACCATCGCCATCAGGATACCCAACAGGTTTGCCGTTTTTCTCATCATCCTCCCCTTGCCTGTGCATCAGCCGACCAACGCCGGCCAGTCATTACAATTGCGTCAGTTTTTGCAGCATCTGGTCTGCCGTAGTAATCGCTTTCGAGTTCATCTCGAAGGAGCGTTGGGCCGTGATCATATTGATGAGTTCCTCGGTGACGTTGACGTTGGAACCTTCAAGAAAGCCCTGCTTGATCTGGCCGCGGCTGTCGGTGTTCGGGTCGCCATCCTGCGGATCGCCCGAAGCGGCGGTCTGCAGATACAGGTTGTTGCCAACACTTTGCAAGCCTTGTGGATTGATGAAGGTGGTCAGCTGGATGGTGCCGGCCGTTTGCGGACTGGGATTGCTGGGCAGAAAGTATTGCACTACGCCCGCAGTGGACACCGTGATCTGGGTCGCCGTACTGGGAATATTGATATTCGGATTCAGCTGGTAGCCGTCAGAGGTGACGATATCGCCGTTGTTGTTGCGGCGGAATTCACCATCGCGGCTATAAGCGATGGTACCGTCCGGCATCTGGATGCGGAAGAAGCCGTCGCCGTCGATCTGCCAGTCCAGCGACTGACCGGTCTGCTGGGCATTGCCCTGGGCAAAGTTCTTTACTGTTGCCACCGCAGCCGCGCCGGTACCGATTTGCAAGCCGGTGGGCGTTGCGCTGCCATCGGCCAACTGTGCGCCCGGCTGGCGCAGGGTCTGATAGTACAGATCCTCGAACACGCCGCGGGCGCGCTTGAAACCGATGGTATTGACGTTGGCAAGGTTGTTGGAGATCACGTCCAGATTGAACTGGCTGGAATCCATCCCCGTTTTGGCCACATACAGCGCTCGCATCATGGTGCTTGTTCCTTATTGTTATCTTGCTTAACCGATAGCCAGCAATTGGGTGGCTTTCTGATCGTTCTGATCAGCGGTCTGCATCATCTTTACGTTCATGTCGTACTGGCGACCGTGCGAAATCATTTGTACCAGGCTTTCCACTGCATTGACGTTGCTGGCCTCCAACGATTCCGGCACCAGCTTCACATTTGGATCGGCCTGGGCCGTGTCGCCGCCATTGACGCGAAACAAGCCGTCAGCGCCTTTGTAAACCGCGCGATCGCCCGGATTTACCATCTTGATCTGACCAACCAGCTGGGCCGTGCGATCGGTACCGGTCAATGGAATGGCCATGACAGAACCATCCTGGCCCAGCTGCACCTTGCTGCCGGCCGGCACGGTGATGGGGCCGCCATCGCCAAGGATCGGCAAACCATTGCGGTTGCGCATCATGCCATTGGCGTCCAGCACAAAACCGCCGTCGCGGGTATAGGCCTCATTGCCGTCAGCCGCCTGCACCGCGAAAAAGCCGGGCGAACCCAGTGCAAAGTCATTCGGATTGCCGGTGCGCTGCAGGCTGCCCTGACTCATATCGTGACCGATAGTGTTGTCCACCACATACGTGCGAGTGGGCGCGCCCGGCCCCACTACCGGCAGCGAACGGAAAGACGCCAGATCCGCCTTGAAGGCATTGGTATTGACGTTGGCAAGGTTATTCGCCGTGGTCGCCTGTTGCAGGTCGATGTTCTTGGCCCCGGTCATCGCCAGAAACAGCAGTCTGTCCATACCTCCCCCTAATTCAGCTGATTACAAACCATCACTTCAGATTCATGATGGTTTGCATCAAAGAATCCTCTGTCTTGATGGTCTGTGCGTTGGCCTGGTAGAAACGCTGTGCGGTGATCATGTTGACCAGTTCGGCCGTCAGGTCGACGTTGGAGTCTTCCAGCGCCTGCGATTGCAAGGTGCCCGCATTGCCCGAGCCCGGCGCATTGAAAGCCGCCACGCCAGAGCTCAGGGTTTCCGCCCAGCGGTTGCCGCCCATGTTCTGCAAGCCTTGCTGATTGGTGAAGGTAGCCAGCGCGATCTGACCGATGGTCTTGTTCTGACCATTAGAGAAGCTGGCCAGGATTTTGCCGGTGGAGTCGATATTGATGCTCGACAAAGTGCCAGGCGCATAACCGTCCACGGTTTGGGTCGGCGTGCCGGAGGTCTGGGCCACCTGAGTGGAACCCTTGTAATCCAGCGTAAACGTCACCGGCGCGGAGGAACCGTTAACCGGTGTCGGCGAGAACGTGATGCTGAACGGCGTGGTATTGGTCAGATTGCCGCTCGTGTCGTAGTTCATGGTGTAAGTGTTGGGCGCGGTGGCCGGGTTGCCGTCCACATACGCCTGCACCGTCCACGGCGTGCCCGTTGCAGTAGGCGCACCCTTGATGTAGTACAGCGTCACATTGTGCTGATTGCCCAGGCTGTCATACACCTGCGCCGCGTTGGACCAGTTGTAGCTGGCGGAATTGGTGGGACTGAACGGCGTCACGGTCGGCGTGGACAGGCGCGAATCCAAGTTCACGCCCATGGAGACTTTGGTAGTCTGCGCCGGCGCGATGATGTTGGTCTGCAGCTGGATATCGCCCACCGGCCCCTGGCTGATCACGCCATTGTTGGCCATCCAGCCTTGCAGGCGGTCCGCGCCATTGACTACATAACCGCTGGAGTTGACCTGAAACTGGCCGTTGCGGGTATAGGCCAGCGAGCCCACACCGGAAGAGGTGTTCTGGCGCACAACAAAGAAACCGTTGTTGTTGATGGCCAGATCCAGGCTGCGCCCGGTCGGCGTGATATTGCCCGCCGTCATCGACTGCGATACTGCCCCCACTTGCGAACCAATACCGGAACTGGTGCTGGCCACGCCGTAGAAACTGGTGGAAAACAAGTCCTTGAACTCGGTACGAGAGCTCTTGAAACCCACCGTGCTGGCGTTAGCAACGTTGTTGCCGATAGTGCTAAGTTGGGACGAGGCGGAATTCAGACCGCTGAGACCTTGTTGGAAACCCATTTCACTACTCCCGGAATGCTTGGATATCAGTAATCGTCAGGACAGTTGGGCCACGTCGCCCAAGGCTACTTTGGTGCCGTCTTTCATGATCAGCTGCGGAGAGCCCGACACCCAGGACACGGCGCTGACAGTCTGATTGGCATAGGCAGTAGCCGTGACGGAAGAAGTGCTGCCCGTAGACACCGAGAAGGTGTACTTGCCGTCCGGCAGGGCATTGCCGTTGCTGTCCTTGCCATCCCACTCAAATGCGTTGTAACCGGCACTCGGGCTTTTCACGTTGACGGTATCCACCACATTGCCGTTGGCGTCCTTGATGCTGACGGAGAGGTCGGAGACCGAGTCAGACAGCTTCACGCCGCCCTGCACCGCTGCGCCGCCGCTCAGCGTCAGCGCATTGCCCGGCACCATGGCCTCCTTGCCGATCATGGAGGCCGCCATCATGGACTGATTGGCCGCCTGGGACTGCACCAGCGACTGCATGGCGGTGTTCAGCTGCTGCATGCCAGACACCTGACTGATCTGCGCCATCTGGCTGGTGATCTGGCTGTTGTCCATCGGATTGCTCGGATCCTGCGCCTTCAACTGAGCGACCAGCAGTTTCAGAAAGCGATCCTGAATGCCTTGTGCGCTGGTGGTGCTGGAGGACGACGAACCGGAGGAGGCCGAGCTGGTGCCGTTCAAATACGAATAGGCGTTGGCGCCGCTGGTGGACGAAGTGCTCATTGCCGCTTACCTCCGGTTATTGGCCAAGCTGCAGGGTTTTCTGCAGCAGGGTCTTGGCAGTGTTCATCATTTCAACGTTGGTCTGGTAAGAGCGGGAGGCGGCTATCATGTCCGACATCTCCTCCACCGGATTCACATTGGGCATATTGACGTAACCCTTCTCGTCCGCCAGCGGATTGGAAGGATCGTATTTCAAGCGAGGCGGAGTCTGATCTTCCACGATGGAAGTCACCCGCACACCGGCCACTTGCGGCTGCGCACCGGAAACCGGGATGGCGCTGAACACCACATGGCGGCCCTTGTAAGGCTGGCCGGTAGAGCTGGTGGCGCTTTCGGCGTTGGCGATATTGCTGGCCACCACATTGAGACGCATTGACTGCGCGGTGAGCGCGGAGCCGGAAATAGCGAAAACATTAGCCAGCGACATGATTACTGACCTCCAGTGATGGCGCTGTTGAGACTGGAAATACGCTTACTCAGGAAGGTCAGCGTGGATTGGTACTGCAGCGCGTTGTCAGCGAAAGCCGAACGCTCCACATCCATATCCACCGTGTTGCCGTCGAGACTCTGCTGCACGGCATTGCGGTACTGAAGTTGCGCGCCGTGTGCGTTGCTGCCGGCGCCGCCAGTGATGTGACGGGCATCGGTGGTATTCAGCGACAGACCGTTCTGACCGGTCATGGCGGACTGCAGCGCCTGGCGGAAATCAAAATCCACGGCTTTGTAGTTGGGGGTTTCAGCATTCGCCACATTGCTGGCGATGACTTCCGCGCGGTAAGCGCGCAGATTGAGCGCCCGCTGCTGAAAATCGAATTCCTTGCTGATCTTGTCCAACATAACCACCTCCTTGAGTCTGGCCATAAAAGCAGGAAACATGCCAACCAAAAAACATCTTGCAAACCGCTGATTTAACGGAAATTTCCTGATACAGCCCCATCAAAAACCGGGTGCTCCGCTCCGGCAGCGGCAAGAATTGCCGCCGGGCGGCAAAGCGCAAATGAAAAGGGCCGGTCGCAGTGACCGGCCCCTTCGGCAAACCTCGCGCAACCACAATCAGGCTTCGCGCACCTCGAAATCATGCGTGATATCGGCGGTCTTGCCCAGCATGATGGAAGCGGAACAGTACTTTTCCGCCGACAGCTTGATGGCGCGCTCCACCACGTCGGGCTTCAGCCCCTTGCCGGTAACGACAAAATGAAAATGAATGGCGGTAAACACCTTGGGTTCGGTATCTGCGCGCTGCGCCTCCATCTCCACCCAGCAATCCGTCACCTCCTGGCGGGACTTCTTCAGAATGCTGATCACGTCGTAGCTGGTGCAACCAGCGGTGCCCAGCAGCAGCAACTCCATCGGGCGCGGACCCAGGTTGCGGCCGCCCCCTTCCGGCGCGCCGTCCATCACTACCGCGTGACCACTACCGCTTTCACCCATGAAACACACCCCGTCCACCCACTTCAGTCTTGCTTTCACATGCATCCCCTTGCGTCTGTCAGGCGGCCTGAAACCGCTGCTGCGCCACAGACTATCATCACCGATTTGGGCGGACAAAGATTCACCGGTAAAATGGAAAGATTGACCTGTTATAAAAGCCGACATGCTGGTACTTGGAATTGAATCTTCGTGCGACGAAACCGGCGTTGCACTCTACGATCTGGACGCCGGCCTGCTGGCGCACCAACTGCATACCCAGATGGCCATGCACGCCGAGTACGGCGGCGTGGTGCCGGAACTGGCCAGCCGCGACCACATCCGCCGCGCCATCCCGCTGACGGAAGCCTGCCTGGCCGAAGCCGGCAAGACGCTGGCCGATCTGGACGCCATCGCCTACACGCAGGGGCCGGGCCTTGGCGGCGCGCTGCTGGTGGGCGCCAGCGTGGCCAATGCCCTGGCCTTCGGGCTGAACATTCCCGTGGTGGGCGTTCACCATCTGGAGGGTCACCTGCTGTCGCCGCTCTTGGCCGAGCCTCGGCCGGACTTCCCCTTTGTAGCGCTGCTGGTATCCGGTGGCCACACACAGCTGATGGCGGTGCGAGGCATCGGCGACTATGAAATCCTGGGCGAAACGCTGGACGACGCGGCCGGCGAGGCTTTCGACAAAACCGCCAAACTACTGGGCCTGACCTACCCCGGCGGCCCGATGCTGTCGCGGTTGGCCGAAGAAGGCGATCCCAAACGCTTTACCCTGCCCCGCCCGATGTTGCACGCCGACAATCTGGACATGAGCTTCTCCGGCCTGAAAACCGCCGTGCTGACGCTGGCGCGCGAGCAAGAAGCCGCCGGCGGCATTGACGACGCCACGCGCAAAGACATCTGCCGCGCATTTCAGGAGGCCATCGTTGATGTGCTGGTCAGCAAATCGCTCAAAGCGCTGAAACAATCCGGCATGAAAAAACTGGTGGTCGCTGGCGGCGTGGGTGCCAACAAGCAGTTGCGCGCCGCGCTGGATGCCGCCGCCAGTCGCCACAAGCTGGAAGTGTTCTACCCGCCGCTGGCGCTTTGCACCGACAACGGCGCCATGATCGCCTTTGCCGGCGCGATGCGCTTGAAATTCGCCCAGACCGCTGGCGGATTCGCCATCAAGCCACGCTGGGACCTGGCCTCCCTGCCCGCCGTTTAACTTCACACCGCGCCGGCTTGTCGCCGGCGCTTTACCGCCTCCCCATGATCCAACTGAAAAACCTCAGCCTGCGTCGCGGGCTGAAAGAACTGCTTGTTTCGGCCAACCTCACCCTCAACCCGGGCTACAAGGCCGGCTTGACCGGCGCCAACGGCGTGGGCAAATCCAGCCTGTTTGCCCTGCTGAAGGGCGAATTGCACGCCGACAGCGGCGACGCGCTGCTGCCGCCGCATTGGGTGATGGCCCACGTGGCGCAGGAAACACCGGCGCTGGACACGCCGGCACTGGAATATGTGCTGGACGGCGACCGCGAACTGCGCCAGCTGGAACAGCAACTGGCCGATGCCGAAGCACGCAACGACGGCACCGCCATCGGACACCTGCACGGCGAGCTCTCCCGCATCGAGGCCTGGTCCGCACCGGCCCGGGCGGGCAAGCTGCTCACCGGCCTGGGCTTTGATCCCGCCATCCAGCAAAATCCGGTGCGCAGCTTTTCCGGCGGCTGGCGCATGCGCCTCAACCTCGCGCAAGCGCTGATGTGCCGCTCCGACCTGCTGCTGCTGGACGAGCCCACCAACCACCTGGATCTGGAAACCGTGCTGTGGCTGGAAGATTGGCTCCAAGCCTATCCCGGCACCCTGCTGGTAATCTCCCACGACCGCGATTTTCTCGACGCCATCTGCAGCCATATCGTCGAAGCCGCCAACCAGACGCTGACGCTTTACACCGGCAACTACAGCCAGTTTGAAACCATGCGCGCGGAAAAGCTGGCCCGCCAGCAAGGCGAGTTCGAGAAACAGCAACGGCAGATAGCGCACCTGGAAAGCTTCATCACCCGCTTCAAGGCCAAGGCCAGCAAGGCGCGGCAGGCGCAGAGCCGGGTCAAGGCGCTGGAAAAGCTGGAACGCATCGCACCCGCCCACGTGGCCTCGCCCTTCGACTTCCATTTTGACAGCCCGGACCACCTGCCCAACCCGCTGGTGCGACTGGACAAGGTGGGCATCGGCTATGGGGACAAGACCATTCTCAACGGCCTGTCGCTGTCAGTGGAAGCAGGCAGCCGCATCGGCCTTCTGGGCGTCAACGGCGCCGGCAAATCAACACTGGTAAAACTGCTGGCCAACGAACTCCAACCGCAGACCGGCGAAGTGGTAAAGGCGCAAACGCTGAAGATCGGCTACTTCGCCCAGCATCAGCTGGAAACCCTGCGCGAAGACGACAGCCCCTTGCAGCACATGCAGCGCCTGGCGCCCACCACTCGCGAGATCGAGCTGCGCAGCTTTCTTGGCGGCTTCAACTTCCGCGGCGACGCCGCCACCGACCCGGTAGGCCCGATGTCGGGCGGGGAAAAAGCCCGACTGGCGCTGGCCATGATTGTCTGGCAAAAACCCAACCTGCTGCTGCTCGACGAACCCACCAACCACCTCGACCTGGAAATGCGCCATGCGCTGACACTGGCGCTGCAGGACTTCAGCGGCGCGCTGATCGTGGTATCTCACGACCGCAGCCTGCTGGAATCCACCACCGACACCTTCTGGCTGGTGCATGGCGGCACGGTGAAGCCTTTCGACGGCGACCTGGAAGACTATCGCCAATGGCGCATCGAACAGTTGGCCGAAAGCGGCAAACCCTCCAACGGCGACGCGCAAACGCTGAACCGCAAGGAGCAAAAGCGTCAGGAGGCTGAAACCCGCCAGCGCTTGTCCCAGCTGAAAAAACCGCTGCAAAACAAGCTGAGCAAGCTGGAAAAACAGCTGGAAACCCTCAGCAAGGAAAAGGCCGAGCTGGACGCTTTTCTCGCCGACCCCGCCGCCTACGATGAAGCCAACAAAGCGCGGCTGGCCGACAGCCTGAAGCGCCAGGGCGTCGTCAGCGCGGAGCTGGAAACCGTGGAAGAAGACTGGATGGGCGTGCAGGAGGAGTTGGAGCAGATCGACCGCGAAGCGTGATCATGCGCATCCGGCCAAGGCAAAACCAAAGCCGCCTTATCCACAGCAATCGACGGATAAGTCTGTGGATAAGCCGGAAATGCCGAAAAAAAACCTTTCCGGATGAAGCACTTGGTTAAACTGCACAGAAAAGCGGCAATTCAGTGAAACTTTTATGGAATTTCCCACACCCGCAAGGGACAAGCTTGAGAACAAGCTGTGGATATCAACTTTAAGACTATGATATTGCTAAATAAAAACGAGGCTGATCAAAAAATGATCAGCCTCGTTTTTTCCAACTTAACATGCCAAACAACTAGCCGTTGCTTACCTCGGCCATGTAGCGCTTCAACACCGGCGACTCCGCATCGTTCTGATCGCGCAAGGTCCACAGATTGTTCTTCACGCCATTGGCAATCAGGTACACCAACGCCGACTCGATGGCATCCTGCACGCAAAGCTGCACCGGCTCATTGCGGGTAAAGCCGGTTTCCAGTTCCAGCAGGCTGGAAAACTTGATGTACTTGTACACATTGCCGGCCAGCTGGTAAGACAGAATGGCCTTGGTGGTGGACACGCTGGACAGGATGCGGCCGGTGCGGATATCCACGGCGCGCAGATTGATGGTGACTTGGTCGGTCTGGTACATGTCGGACACGCCGATGCCCAGATAACGCGCCCCACCGCCGCCCGTCTTCACATTAGTCTCATAGCCGACAATGCCGCCTTCCAGCAGGATGCTGGCCGGCAACAGATTGGGCAATTCCGCCGGCGGCGCCTTGCCGTCGGTGGAACGGACAATCTTGCGCTCGGTCAGCAGGTTCTGCAGCCCTTCCCGCTCCACAGGGACAAACCAACCCGAGTCCAGCATGGCCTTCACCAGCATAGAGGTAGCGCCCTGCGTTACCGCCGTGGAATAGGAACTCTCAGAGCTGGGCTTGAACTGGCCGGTCTGATCGCGGAAGTTGTACACCGCCGCCACAATGGCCCCTTTGGCCTTTGGCAAACCCAGCAAATCAGTGTGCGTGCTGGAAGACGGCGTCAATTGCGGGCCGTCCGGTCCCACCGCCATCGGCTTGCCGCGGTTGATATCCATCGCTCCGCATCCGGCCAGGCCAAAGACCAACGCCAGCAAAAATATTTTTTTCATTTTCCCGCCCGCTCTCACATGCTTGCGCTGCTGCTGACCTGGAACACCGAAGTCGCACCGGTTGTTTTATCGGTAGTGGTGATTTGCACCATACCGTTGCCAATATTCACCACCTGAATCGAGAAGGTGCCCGTGTCCACCGAGCCAGGCTTGAAGTTGCCCGAGCTGTCCACGATGCTGCTCGCCACCGATGACGCCAGCCGGTTGAGCAACACCGACTGCAGCTGGTTGTTGAACTGTTGCACCGAAGACTGCGCGCTGGTGCCGTAAGCCCCGGCAGTGCTCGGGTCCTTGTAAGTGTTCTGCGCCTGCGCTTCGTTAAGCAACCAGCTGCCATTGAGCGGGCTGCCGCCAAAAGCAGGGTTGACGGGGGTATATACCAGCGAGGCTGCCGAGGCGGAGCCCGCCGCCAGCATTGCCATCGCCATCCAGATCGGTTTCATGCGCCCTGCTCCTATAGTTCGTCTTTGCCCAGATCCTGCTCGTACTGCGACAACAGCACGATTTCAATCAATCGCGCCGTAGCGGCAGGCACCGCCTGTTGCGCAATGTCTTCGATATTCCAGCGGCGCGTATTGGACAACACCCCCTGGTAAAGCAACTGATGGTCGAACTCCACCAGGATGATGTTGCCCCAGCGCGCCGACGGCCGTTCCGTCACCACCACGGTCACTTCCTTGGCCAGCACCTGCTCCTGCCAACCGGTATAAAAACTGCGGTAAAAGGCTTTGCCGGTACTGGTCAGGGTCTGGTCGATCACCCAGTGCGGATCGATCACTGCCTCCTCGGCTTTCGCCGCACCGGCCCCGCACAGAGCAAGGCACAACAGCAGCCTAGTGATGCACCGCATGACCAGCCCCCTGCAAACCGAGATGACGCACCGCCCACAGCACAGCCTGGGATCGACTGCTCACGCCCAGCTTGCGAAACAGATTGTAAATATGGGTTTTCACGGTATGCGTGCTGACAAAGAGCTCAGTGGCGATATCCTGATTGGATTTGCCTTGCGCCATCAGCTGCAGGGTTTTCAGCTCCTTGCGCGTGAGTGACAGTTCCAGCTTGTCAGCGCCGGCCGGATTGGCTTCGCGATAGCGCAGGAAGCACTCCTGCAACACCTTGCGCGGCAACCACAACTCTCCGCGCAACATGCCGGACAGCCCGCGTATCAGGGTTTCATGCGGGCAGACTCCCGGAAAAATGCCCACTACCCGCGGCCGCATGGCAAAGGGTTCCGGCGCAATGCCCGGCGATATGTTCACCACGGCGATGTGCGCCGTCGGGCAGGCCACCACCAACTCATCCAGGTGCGCGGCCAACGCCTCGCGGGAAGCGCCGCTGGCATCCAGCACCAGTAAAGGCGGCTGCTCGCAACCGGGCAATATCAGGGGTTCTCCCAAAGGGTGCACCCCGCATTGCACGTTCAGTCTGGAAGCGATCACCGCCACCAACAACTCATCCTGTGTCGATGGTTGCCCCACCAACAACATCACTGTTCTCATCACTTGCCCCCGCTGACATAGGGAATATTGTTATCAATCTCAGAAAAAAGAATGAGATTGTTTGTATTGGAATCTCGCGGCATTTTGCCTCTATGCCGCAAGTTAACCATTCGTATTTTTACTTAGCAGAGCCTACAGCAAGCTAAAACCCAGTGCCAGCAATGTATTCCAACAATATCTCATGAATATTTCTTATTTTTTCCTTTGGCAATTTCACCCATTTCGCTTATTGGAAGCCGGGGCTATTTAACCGCATAGTGCAGCCAATTCTTCACGGGAATCATCATGAAACGGATTGCACTCTTGCTGGCAATGCTGGCCGCCCTGCCCGGACTGGCGCATGCCGACAATACAGAGCAGCTGATCCTGCAAGCTTTGCGCCTGCAACAGCAGGGCGGCCCGAGTAATGATGTGGCGGGGATTTATCAGAACGGCTCACAGAATACCGCACTGATTGAACAAATAGGGCTTGAAAATTACGCGCTTATTACCCAGCAAGGTTACGGGAATAAAACGAGCGTTCAACAGAACGGGGTTTTAAATACCGGCATTGTTTATCAACAAGGACAAAACAATTCGGTATCCATCACGCAGTACGGGAATGCCAACAAAGCCACCGTTTGGCAAACCGGTTCTAACCAGGTGGTCAATATTATTCAAACACGGTAATTGATTTAAAACCGGACCCAAACTTTGGAGATTTTAACGATGAATCGCATGACCAAGATCGCTCTCGCTCTGGCCGTGGCCTTTGGCTCCGGCGCCGCTCTGGCCGACAGCAACAATGCTGCCGCCAACCAGACCGGCAACAACAACGTCGCCAACATCACCCAGGACACCAGCTACGGCTCCAACGCCGTCAGCAACCAGACTGGCGACAACAACACCACCACCGTTACCCAGCAACAGATCACTGGCGGCAACGCCAGCGTGGGCGTTGCCGGCAACAACAACGGCGTGACCGTATCCCAAACCAACACCAATGACACCACCGGCTCCACCGCCAATGTGGGCGTTACCGGCAACAGCAACACCGTCGGCGTAACCCAGAGCAACTCCGACAACGCGCTGGCCACCGTCTACCAGAACGGCGACCTGAACACCGCCTCCGTTCTGCAAAAGAACAGCACCGGCCTGCAAACCGCCAGCATCAACAGCAACGGCAGCAGCAACAGCGCCACCATCGCACAGGACGACTCCGCCTACGCTGTCGCCTCCATCAGCCAGGACGGTGTTGGCAACAGCGCTACCGCTACGCAAAGCTTCGGTACCAATGTTCAAGCCTCTATCACCCAGAACGGCGGCACCGTTGGCAATAGCGCCTACACCACCCAAGTGGCCGTCAGCAACAGCAGCGCCAGCATCACCCAGAGCGGCAACTCCCCTTGGTCCGGCTACTGGTATGGCACCGGCGGCGCCAACTACGCCAACATCAATCAGTACAACGGTGACAGCCTGAGCGCAACTGTGTCCCAAACCAACAACCAGGATGGCTCGGCATCCATTTCCCAGAGCGGTCAGAGCAATACCGCTTCGGCAAACCAGGACACCACCTACAGCAGCAACGCCAGCATCCAGCAACAAGGCGGCTGGAACAGCGCCAGCACCAATCAAACCAATTACAGCTGGTATGACTCCGCCAACATCGTGCAGAACGGTTACAGTCTGAGCGCCAGTACCAGCCAGTACGATTCCTGGAACTCTCAAGCAAACATCACGCAATCCGGCGGCTCCAACAGCGCCAGCACCAGCCAGACCTACAGCGGTAGCGGCTCGGCTCGCATCCAGCAAAGCGGCTTCATCAACCAGGCTGGCATCAGCCAGTACGATTCTTACTCCTCCACTGCCGGTGTTGCTCAGAGCGGAGCCTGGAATAGCGCATCCATCGCCCAGTCTTACGATTGGAACGACTACGCCTCCATCAACCAGAGCGGCTGGGGCAACAACGCCTCTGTCAACCAAAGGGCGGATAACTGGTACTGGAACTCCTACGGCAACAGCGGCATCGTCAACCAGAACGGCTACAGCAACAGCGCCTCCTCCAATCAGCTGAACTCCACGTACAGCAAGTCTGAAATCAACCAGAACGGTGACAGCAACCAGGCCAGCATTGCTCAAGCCAACCAGAACAACGGCATTGCTGTTGTGAAGCAGGATGGCATCGCCCTGGTGGCCAACGTGGCGCAAAGCGGCTCCTTCAATGAGGCCTACTTGACCCAGACCGGCTACAACAACAACGCCTCGGTCAACCAGTCCGGCGCTGGTGTTTATGGCAACAGCAATGTGGCCAAAATCACGCAAAGCGCCAGCAACGACGTAGCCAGCATCGTGCAGGCCGGTGGTGCAGGCAACCACGCCACCATCGTGCAGAAGTAAGCAGGCTTGACAGCAAAAAGCACGGGGAGCAAACGCTCCCCGTGTTTTTTAATGCGACTAAATCATGAACAGAATCTGGACAGGCGCGCTGGCCCTGCTGATGGCTGGCGCCGCGGAGGCTTCGGGAATGATTGTTCTGGATACCCAGCAACAAAATGGGCAACGGCTGCTGCAGCCGGCATGGTTGGCCGAAGACGGCCAGCCGGTACGCTATGCCATCACCTTACAACAAGAGCACGGCGGCAACCGCAACCAGTCCTCGCAATCCGGCAGCCTGCCCGCGCCGACGGTGGGCGAGAAAAACACCCTGTCCCGACTGTCGGTGACCGACGCAGGACAAATAGACCTGGTGGTGCGGGTTAGCGATCAGTCCAACCAGACCCTGGCGGAACAGCGGTTCCGCTTTCCGCCTTCAGAGTAGTTTGCCGGGGTTCATCACCCCGTCCGGATCGAAAACCGACTTCACCCCGCGCATGAGGGCGATCTCGGCCTCGCTGCGCGTGACATTCAGATAGTCGCGCTTGAGCATGCCCACGCCGTGCTCGGCCGACATGCTGCCCCGGAAAGCCCGCACGAGCTCGAACACCTGCCGGTTGACCTGCTCGCATGCGCTCTTGAATGCCGGCAAGGCCCAGTCTTGCGGCTTCAGCACATTGATGTGCAAATTGCCATCGCCGATATGGCCATACCACAACACCTCGAAATCCGGATAGTCGCGGCTCAGAATGGCATCCAACCGGACCACAAAATCCGGCACCTGGCTGATCATCACGGCAATATCGTTCTTGTACGGCGTGCGCGGCGTAATGGCCTCGCTGATGCCTTCGCGCAAGCGCCACAGCGCACGGGCCTGCGCCAGCGATTGCGACATCACCCCATCGCTGGCCCAGCCCTGCTCCACGCAATGCGCAAAGGCCGCCAGAGCGCGCGCCTCTTCCGCGTCTCCCGCTGCTTCAAACTCCAGCAACACATAATACGGCCAGCGCTCATCCAGCGGCGCTCCCACACCCTGCGCCGCCATCACCTGCGCCAGCGCCTGATCGGAGAAAAATTCGAAGGCCTGCAATCTCGCCTCTCCGGCGAAATGCCCAAACACCGCCATGATGTCGCCTAGCTGGCGCACGCCCAGCACCATTACTCGCGTTGGCGGCGGCGGGCTGGTCAGCTTCATCACCGCCTCAACAACAAAACCCAGCGTCCCCTCTGAGCCGATGAAAAGATGGCGCAAGTCGTAACCGCTGTTGTTCTTGTTCAGGCCCAGATTCAACTCCAACACTTCGCCAGTACCCGTCACCACGGTCAGGCCGGCCACCCAGTCGCGGGTCATGCCATAACGCACCACCCGGATACCGCCGGCGTTGGTGGCGATATTGCCGCCTATCTGACTGGCGCCGCTGGAAGCAAAATCCACCGGATAGTACAGCCCGCGCTCTTCGGCAAACGTTTGTAGCGCACCGGTGACCACCCCCGCCTGACAGCGCACCGTGCGCGACAGCGGGTCGAAATCACGGATGGCATTCATGCGCTCGAAGGACACCACCACCTCGCCGCGACTGGCTACCGCACCGGCCGACAAACCGGTGCGTCCACCCGAGGGCACCAGCGCAACACCGCAAGCCCGCGCCCACTGCACAAGCGCGCGGACTTCATCCACATCCAGCGGAAAAACGATGGCGGCTGGCGACGGCTCGATATAGCGCGTCCAGTCCCGACCGTAATGAAGCAAAGACGCAGCATCCGTCAGTACGCGCTCTTCGGCCAACGTGCGCCGCAACGCAGCCAGTGCCTGGCTGGAAATCATGCTCGCTCTCCCTTCGCTGCGTTGATCACCTCATCACGCCCGTCATTTGTCATGCGGAGACGCCAGGCAAGAAAAAACCGCCCCGTAAGGCGGTTTGTCTCGCAGTCGCACGATCAGGCGACGGCGGGTTCCTTGCCCAGCATGGCCAGTAGCTCGGCCACCTTGCGCTTGAGTTCGCGACGATCGACGATCATGTCGATAGCGCCCTTCTCAAGCAGGAATTCGGAACGCTGGAAGCCTTCCGGCAGGGTTTCGCGCACGGTTTGCTCGATCACGCGCGGGCCGGCGAAGCCGATCAAAGCGCCGGGCTCGCCGATCACCACATCGCCCAGAAAGGCGAAAGAAGCGGAAACGCCGCCCATGGTGGGGTCGGTCAGCACCGAGATGAAAGGCAGGCGATTGTCGGTCAGCAATTGCAGCGCGGCGCTGGTCTTGGCCATCTGCATCAGCGAGTTCAGGCCCTCCTGCATCCGCGCGCCACCGGAGGCGGATACGCAAATGAACGGCGCCTTGGCTTCAATGGCGGCCTGTACGCCGCGCACGAAGCGCTCGCCCACCACGGAGCCCATTGAACCGCCGATGAAGCGGAATTCGAACGCAGCCACCACGGCCGGCGCGGAATGGATGCTGCCTTGCATCACCACCAGCGCGTCGTCTTCTTCGGTGGCGCTTTGCGCCGCCGTCAAACGATCCGGGTACTTCTTGCTGTCCTTGAACTTGAGAATGTCCACCGGCTTGACCTCGGCGCCGATTTCACGGCGGCCTTCGTCGTCCAGGAACATGTCCAGGCGTTGGCGAGCGGAAAGCGGATGGTGATGGTTGCACTTGGGGCAAACCTGCAGATTGCTTTCCAGATCGGTGTAATACAGTACGGCTTCACATGCCGAGCACTTGCTCCACAGTCCTTCCGGTACCGCCGAAGGTTTGTCGGCGCGGTTTTCGCGCTTGATCTTCGGCGGCAGGAGCTTGTTCAACCAGCTCATGCTGACTCCTTGCTCATCGACCGCGCCGCGTCATGCGCGGCCGGCTCTCGATACAGAGGCTGAATAGCCCCCGCTTTGCGTAAGCTGACAAAGGACAGCCGCAAGGCTGTCCGACATCAAACGATGGCGGCCTTCAATTCGGCCACCAGACGGGTCAACCGCTCTCTGGCGGTTTCTGTCGTTGCCGCCTCGATTTCCTGCACCAGACGGCTTCCCACTACCACGGCATCCGCGGTGACGGAAATGGCCTTGGCCGTCGCGCCGTCGCGAATGCCGAAGCCCACACCAATGGGAACCTGAATATGTGCTCTAAGGGCGGCAATTTTACGCGCTACGTCGTCAATGTCCAGATGTCCTGCGCCGGTGACGCCTTTCAGCGACACATAGTAGACATAACCCCGAGCCTGACGCGCGATTTCCTTGACGCGCGCCTCGGGTGTGGTGGGAGCGATCAGGAATACCGGGTCCAGCCCGGCGGCTTCCAGTGCGGTGGACAGTTCGGCGGCTTCTTCCGGCGGGCAATCCACAGTCAATACGCCATCAACGCCAGCTTCGCGCGCTTGAGCCGCAAATTCGGTATAGCCCATCACGAACACCGGATTCAGATAACCCATCAGCACTACCGGGGTCGATGCGTTGGTCTTGCGGAATTCGCGCACCATGGCCAGCACGTCTTTCATGCCTACCTTGTGAACCAGCGCGCGTTCGGAAGCACGCTGGATCACGGGGCCATCGGCCATCGGATCGGAAAACGGCACCCCCAGTTCAATGATGTCCGCGCCGCCGTCCACCAAACCATGCATCAGCGATACGGTCAGCCCGGGCTGCGGGTCACCGGCGGTAATGAAGGGAATCAGCGCCTTTTTGCCGTCAAGCGCGGCGAAACATTCTGCGATGCGAGACATGACGGTCCTCTTACAAGGTGATGCCGGCCAAGCCGGCGACGGTGTTGATGTCCTTGTCGCCGCGACCGGACAGATTGACCAGAATCACCTGATCCTTGTTCATGGTGGGCGCGACCTTGGCAGCCCAAGCCAGCGCATGGCTGGACTCCAGCGCCGGGATGATGCCCTCGAGATGACAGCAGTCGTGGAAAGCCTTCAACGCTTCGTCGTCATTGATGGCGACATACTCGGCGCGACCAATATCCTTGAGATAGCTGTGCTCGGGGCCGACGCCCGGGTAGTCCAGCCCGGCGGACACGGAGTGCGTCTCGACAATCTGGCCGTTCTCGTCCTGCATCAGATAGCTCTTGGCGCCGTGCAATACGCCCACGCCGGCGCCGCTACTCAGGGGCGCGGCATGCTTGCCGCTGGCCACGCCGTGACCACCCGCCTCCACCCCCACCATGCGCACGCCATCCACGCCGATATAGGGGTGGAACATGCCGATGGCGTTGGAGCCGCCACCCACGCAAGCCACCACTACGTCCGGCTGACGACCGATGACTTCGGGCATTTGCACTTTGGCCTCTTCCCCAATCACGGAGACGAAATCGCGCACCAGCATCGGGTAAGGATGCGGGCCGGCAGCGGTGCCGAGAATATAGAAAGTGCTGTCGACATTGGTGACCCAGTCGCGCATGGCCTCGTTGAGCGCGTCTTTCAGCGTGCGGGAGCCAGACTCCACCGGCACGACATTGGCGCCCAACAGCTTCATGCGGAACACATTGGGGGACTGGCGCTTGATGTCATCCGCGCCCATGTACACGTGGCACTCCATGCCGTAGCGCGCGGCAACGGTAGCCGATGCCACGCCGTGCTGACCCGCGCCGGTTTCGGCGATCACGCGCTTCTTGCCCATGCGGCGCGCCAACAGGGCCTGACCAATGGCGTTGTTGATCTTGTGCGCGCCGGTGTGGTTGAGGTCTTCGCGCTTCAGCCAGATCTGCGCGCCGCCGAGCTCTTCGGACCAGCGCTTGGCGTGGTAGACCGGGCTGGGCCGACCCACGTAATGCTTGAGTTCGTGGCGGAACTCTTCCCAGAAAGAAGGGTCCGCTTTCACGCGGGCGTACTCTTGCTTGAGTTCCTCAAGCGCCGCCATCAGGGTTTCAGCGACATACACGCCGCCATAAGGGCCGAAATGACCCAGTGCATCCGGAAAATCATACCGCTGCATGCCTAGCTCCTGATATGAACGCCGCCATCCTGGCGGCATCTTTGATTCCCTTGGCCGCTTCCACACCACTGGAAACGTCCACCGCCGCCAGCTTAACCCGGGCAACGGCTTGCTTGATATTCTGATCATCCAGACCGCCGGACAAAATCAGCGGCAAGGAGAGGTCTTCGGGCAACAGGGCCCAATCGAAGGTGGTGCCGGTGCCGCCGTGCGCGCCCTCCACAAAGGCATCGGTCAGCAGACCGCGCGCATCAGGATAGGCCGCCGCTGCCGCACTCAGATCAAGACCCGGCTTGACCCGCACCGCCTTGAGATAGGGGCGATGGAAAGAGCGGCAAAACTCCGCGCTTTCTTCGCCATGAAACTGCAGCACATCAATCGCACAGTTTGCCAGCACCTGCTCCACCCATTCGCGATCCGGATTGACGAACAAAGCCACCACGGTCACGAACGGCGGCAGCGCGGCAATGACCGCTTGCGCCTGAGCCAGCGCGACATTGCGCGGGCTTTTCTCATAAAACACCAAACCGATGGCATCCGCGCCCAGCCTGGCGGCCTCAACGCCGTCTTCCGGTCTGGTAATGCCGCAAATCTTGATTCTGACCGTCACATCATCTCCACAAGGTCAGTCGCGCCGGCTGTCTTTGCGCCGGCAAGGCGTATGCTTCCGGATAGCCCACCCCCGTGAGGTAGAGACCATCCGGCATGAAGGTGGGCGGCGCGCAAGTACGATCCCGCGCGGCCAGCAGGTTTTTCATGCCGGCCGAAGACAGGCTGCCCTTGCCCGCATACACCAGCGCGCCAACAATATTGCGCACCATATGATGCAAAAAAGCGTCCGCCGTCAGGTCAAAACGGATCAGACCGTCTTCTTCATGAATGTCCAGCTGCTGCAAATGCTTGAGCGGACTCTTGGCTTGACACTCTGCAGCCCGAAAGCTGGAAAAATCGTGCTTCCCCAGCAAATGCCCGGCTGCTTCGCGCATGGCATCAACATCCAGAGACTGATGAAACCAGCCCACCTTGCCAGCCAACAAGCAAGGGCGCACCGGATGCGTCAGTAAGAAGTAACTGTAAGAGCGGGAAAAAGCCGAGAACCGGGCATGAAAACCGTCATCCACTTCCTGTGCCCATACGACTGCCACCTCAGGCGGCAGATGCGCATTGACGCCGCGCACCCAAGCGTTGAGCGGTCGCTGCGCGCTGGTATCGAAATGCGCCACTTGCATGGCCGCATGTACACCGGCATCGGTTCGCCCCGCCGCCGTCGTTGCCAGCGGCTCGCTGGCGATCGCGCTGATGGCCTGATTCAACCTGTCTTGCACCGTGTTGCCGTGCGGCTGCGACTGCCAGCCGGCGAATGCCCGCCCATCGTATTCCACGCCGAGCGCTATTCTCATGCCCACATCCTGACTGCGTTTGCTGCCGACCTTGCCGGAAAAGCCATGAGCCGTCCGTTTACGCCGACGATAAAGCATCAACTCTACCTTATCCGACGGGTTTTGCGCCATTGCGGCATGACATCAAACCATACCGATCACGTCGCAGGCAAAGAAAACGCCGGGACGAATTCAATGCCGTCCCGGCGTTTCATGACTGTCATACAGGCTTGGAGCCGCCAACAAGACCACCGATCCTGCATGGCGCCTCCTGGTGGTGCTGCGTGCACCGCCTGCACAGCACGCCTTGGCTCAAAGGCTCTGCCAAGTGTTGTCAGCAGCTCTCATGATTGCCAACCCGACAGATCTTCGGTCCACCATCACACCGCGTGACCAGCTTCCTTCATCAAGGCTTCAGCGGTTTCCTTGTCGCCCATTTCCATGTAAAGCTTGGCCAACTCCAGCTTGTCTTCCGCTTCAGACCTAGGCTTGGCGGCCGGAGACAGCGGCTCAGCCGGCGCCGGCACCTTCACACTGGGCAACGGCGACTTCTCATCCGCGTCGAGCAGGAAATCCATAGACAGCATAGGCTCAGGCGTCTGCGCTTTGACGGCGCTTTCCAGCTCAGCCTCACCAAGCGAAGCAAATGCATCCAGCCCGGACAGGCCTTCTTTCTCAACGGGAGGCAAAGGTGCCGGGCCCTTGACGCCCTGCTCCAGGAAGCTCATGTCCAGCATGGGCTCCGGCTTGGGCTCCGGATGCAAAGCGCCCAACTCGGCAGCCAGATCCAGACCCACTTCTGGCTTGTGCTGTTCAAGTTGACGCAAGGCCGCAGTCATTTCCTGTGCAACCTGCTCGCTGTTGCTGGCCAGCGCCGCCGGCTCGGCCTTAACCGCAGCGGGTGCCTCAACAACCGCAGATGCAGGCTCGGCAACAGGCGGAGTTGCTGGCACGGCAATCCGTACCGGTTGCAAATCGACCGCAGGCTCCATCTTGGGCGCGGCTACGGCAAACAGCGGATGCTCCGGTGCCAGCATCTGCCCCAGATCACAAACACGCATCCACAAGGTGCTGTCCTTGCCGAAGATGCCGCGCGCAGTCGTCGCCTCCGCGATGAAGCTTTCCTTGTCCGGCTGCATGGCCAGCACTTCCAGCAGCTTGTAGCGCAGATCCTGCCGCATCGGCTCGCGGGTCAACCCCTCGCGCAGGATTTCCAGCGCCTGATCAATACGCCCATAGGCCAAGTACACTTCAGCTTCAGCGATCAGATCCACCGAACCCAAGTCAATCCCCTCGCCGCGTTTCAGGCCGCTCATCAAAGTGGTAAGCGGGCCAAGCGTGAGCATGGAATGGCTTTCCTGCGGTTGCCGACCAGCCAGCAAGGGCTCGGAGCTTTGCTTGCGCTTGCGCATTCTTTGCGCCAGCAGGAGGGCACCCAATGCCACAGCGCCGCCGCCAACATACATCAGCGTATTCTGATCGCCCAAGGTAGCCAGCACATCGTCCACAATGGACTCTTGCGCAGGCGCGCTGTTGTCGATGGATTTCACCGGCGTCGGCTTGGCTGCCGGAGCAGGCGCCGAGGCCGGTACCGCAACGGCAGCCGTCGCAGGAGCAGAAGCCGCGGCAGGCGGAGTCACTGGCGCGGCTACCCGAGCAGTCTCCGGCGCGCTGGCAGCTACAGGCGCCGGGACAGCAGCTTTTACAGATTCGGCAGCCGGTTTTTCCACCGCTTTGGCTGCTGGTGTGGACGCTGCAGCCTTCGCAGATGGAGCAGCCGCTGCAGTTTCCGTTGCCGGAGCAGGAGTGTAATTACTGACGGGCTTGGAAGCTTGCTGCTGAAGATTGCGTATCTTGTCTTCCAGCTCCTTGGCTTTTTGCTGCGCCGCCTGAAGAGCAACATCTTGCTGCTTCAGCGTTTCCTGCAAACGGGAAGTTTGAGGGGCAGCGCTAGCCGGCTTCATCTCCTTGACCGCATTAACCACCGGCGCAGAAGCAGGCACGGCCTTGGCCGATACGACATCCGGCGTCGCCTTGACCATCGGCTTGAGCGTTACCGGCGGCGCGGCCGCCGCTTCAACCGGCGGCTTCGCCGCAGATTTGGCAGGCGGGACAGGCTTCACAGCGGGTGGCGTCTTTTCGGCTGCGGCGGGTTTGGCTTGCACTTCGGCCAACTTGGGCTCTGCCCCTTCGCGCGGTTGAGTTGGACGAACTTTCCACTCGGCTGGATACTTGAGCGCGACGCCTGCCTTCAGCTTATTGACATCGCCCGCGACAAAGGCTTCCGGATTCGATCGGTAGAGGTGATGGACCACCTCGGACTGACTGCCGCCGCCCTTCATCCTGGAAGCAATGGAGGACAACGTATCGCCTTTCAGAACGCGGTATACCTTCAGGGCTTGCAACCTGCCCGGCACGCTTGCGGTCTGTTCTACCGAACGCTCTTCCACGGTGTAGCCTGTGGGATCCGGCAGCAGGGTGTATTGCTTCTGCGCGCGGACATTGCCTGCCGCCACATCAAGGCGGAAGGACAGCACCGGCTCGTTGACCGGCTTGCCGGACTGCAACTGCAATATGCGTTTGCCCGCCGGGGAAACAAGCAGCTTGTGACTGATGGAGTCGATGATCTGTAATTGCTCGCGACTTGCGTGAGCCTGCCCGGCAGGATGCAGCTGCACTGAAACCTGATCGGTTTGCTTGGGCGCAGCGCCAAACAGTTCCAGTTCAGCCTGCAAGGGCTCGCCCAGGCGAGACTTGACCTTCAGCTCGCCAAGACCCAGCGAACTCAATTTTGGCATCTGGTCCGGAGAGACGACCGCCTTCTTGACTTGCTCGTCGTGCGCCGGCGCCTTGTCCTTCTTGCGTGGGCCATCCCTCAGATAGTCCACTTCGAATTCGCGCACCAAACGCCCGGCCGGCCAACTCATTTCCACTGCAAACCGCAGGAGGGGTTCGGAGAATTGCGCCGGCCCCTTTACCAGCACCTTTTGCGGCGAACCATCCGGTTTGCGCAGCAGGGTGAACTTGAGAGAACCAGCGGAGGCACTGTAAGTAGACAACAAAGGATAGTGATTGCGATCGGCCAGATTGACCTGCGTCGCGCCCTGCGGATCCTCGTCGACAACGGGAATTTCCGCCTCGAAAGCCTCGCCTTCCGAGGACAGCACGCGAATCGGCCCCAAACCCGCATAGGCCGCCGCTGCGCTTCCCATCCCTGCCACCAGTACTGCCAGCAGGGTCAAACCATTTCTTGAAGCCATCTTGTTAGACTTCCCCGATGCCTGTTTTGTACAGGTTTTATTTCCAATAAGCTGCCCGGCTTAAACAAATACAATTAAATAACAAATTGGCCCTTTTGCAAAGGGCCATGCCACATGAAATGGCCATCAAGAGCTGATCTTGTCGAGCAGAGCCTGAGCTTCCTCCTTCAGACCACCCTGGGCTTCGCTGATCAGGTCCTGGAGAACTTCGCGCGCGCCGTCGCGGTCGCCCATGTCCAGATATACCTTGGCCAAGTCCAGCTTGGTGGAAAGCGGGTCATCCATCAATGTCATGCCCTCTGCCTCCACCGGCTTGGCCGGCGGTGCTGCAGGCGCTTGCGCCGCTGCTAGTTCCCCCGCCGGAGCGGGTGAAGGGGCTGCTTGCGCTACGCTGGCCGTCATCTCTTCATACAAAGACTCAAAGCCGGAAGATTCCGCCGCAGGGGCTGCAGGCTTCGAAGGCTCGGCCGGGGTATCCAGATTGAAATCGAAGTCCAGCAGATTGTTGTCCGCTGCCGGCGCGGGCTCTTCCACGGCCTGCGCAGGTTCTGCCGCCACGGGCGCGGCGAGCGCGTTATCCAGATCGAAGTCCAGCATATTGCCGCCAGCTTCAGCCGCCGCAGGCGCAGACTCTTCGGCAAACAGCGCAGCACGCAGCGGATCCACCGCATCGGGCTCCGGAACAGCCGGTTGCGCGGCTTGCGCCGGGGCTGCCACAGGCGCGGGCTCGCTCATATCGCCGAACAACTCCTTATCCAAGTCGATCACGCCATCGGAAGCCGCCGGCACAGCAACAGGCTCCAGAGCGGCTTCAGCACTGTGATACAAGGCATTGGCCGGATCGATGGCAAGACCCATGGCAGCCACCTTGGCCCACATCTGGCCCTTGCCGTCCGTTGTGGTGTGCAGTTCGCGAGCCAGTTTTTCAAAGCTGGTCGCATCCGGGCGAGCCGCATAGAGCTCCAGCAGCTTGACGCGCACTTCCTGGCGGGAGGGATCTTTGGCCAGCGCATCTTTGAGGATTTCCTCCGCCTGGACATCGCGGCCATAGGCCATGTACACCTCAGCCTCGGCAATCGGATCAACCTCGGCGGCATCAATCGCGCCGGCCGACTGGGTAAAGTTGGTCATGAAAGAATGGCCGCCGCCCACCGAGGCCGGGCCGTTCATATTGGTGACCGCGCCACGACCCAGCACGGCATTGGAACTCTGGGTGGACACCTGCAAAGCAGGCCCCGCGGCATTCTTGCGCCGCCGAGCCAGTGCAGCGACCACCAGGCCGATCACGCCCACGCCGGCAATACCACCGCCAACCAGCGGCAGATTGTCGATGAGGGTGTCAAGGAAGGATTTCTCCGGCGGCGGGGGCGGCGGCGCTACCGGTTTGGGAGCGGGCTTGGGCACAACAGGGGCCGGCGCGCTGGCCGGCTGCGGCGCAACCTCGGCGGCAGGGGCGGACGCAAGGCCAGCCGGTGCGGAGGCGGACAGCGGCGCCGCTTCCGGTGCGGAGGCGGCTGGCGGCATCGGCTTGCCAGCCTGCAAGGCCTTGAGTTGTTCTTCCAGCGCGGTAATGCGCGCCTGAGCGTCTTTCAGTGACTGTTCACGTGCGGCTACCTGCTGCTCGAGCGCGCCCAGTTTCGAAGCGTCTGCAGCGCCGGCCTCAGGCGGCACCAGCTTCAGCACATCACCGTTCTTGCCCTTGCCTGCAGCCGGTTGAGCTTGCGCCGGCATCGCATTGTCAGCCGGAGCCGTTGCGGCCGCTCCACCGAGAATGTCGCGAGCCTGCTCAGGCGTGATGGCCTTGATACGGCCGACAGGCGGTACCTTGAGCGTAATGCCGGCTTTCAGCTTGTTGGGGTTGCCGTCAATGAAGGCATGCGGATTGGCTTGCACCAAGGCCGCCATGGTTTGTTCGGTGCCTGCGCCCGCAGGCTTCACCCGTGCCGCCAGACCGCGCAACGTAGAACCCGCTCGCGTTTGCAGCGTACCCGGGGTGGCGGATGGACGAGCATGAGCTGTTTTGCCCTCACCTTGGTATCGCGAGCTCAGATTGCTGTCGCCGTATGCGGGCAAGTCTTGCACGATGTTCTTGCCTTGCGGGGCGCTGTAGCTGGCAGGATCAAGCAGGACAGTGTACTCACGCACCGAGCGACCGGAAGACGTTTTGGCCTCAACGACAAAGCGGAGATAGGGTTCGTTGATGGGAGTGCTGGAAGAGACGTGAATCACGGCGCCGCGTGAGGAAGGCGCTACGGAAAAGCGCAACGCAGACATATAACCTGAGTAATCGACATTCAGATCCCGGAAGGTATCCGGACTCGCCAAGCCTATGCGAGCCCCCTCCAGTTCCGACGAGCGTACCCCTGTCAGCTCGATATCGGCGCGAAACGTCTCGCCAAGGTTGGAACGGACGCTGATTCTTCCGAGACTTGCCCATGCGCCGGCTGAAAACAGCATGGCAACGGCAAGAACGCTCAGTTTCATTTTCGCCTGATTAGTCACAGTCTACCTTCCGGCATTTATTGGTCTTGGTTTTATTCGGGCAGCCGCCCGTTGAGGGCGGGCTGCCGGCAACTAGTGCCATCTTAGGCCCTAGCAAAGGTTTTAGCTAGATTTCATAACAACTGAACCCAAGGATTCCTTGGAAATTTGACGTCATTCAAACAAACCTGCTTTCAAAAGCGACTCCGCTGCCATCACGCAGGGAAGCGCCGCTCCGGTGCGCACATTGTCGGCCGCCAACCAGAAACTGATGGATTTTCCATTCTTGCGCAGTCTGCTCACCCAGACGGCTTCGTTGCCGGTGGCTTCCATCGGCGTGACATGACCGCCGTGCTGTTCGCGGGAAACCACCTGCAGGCCGGCAGCTTTGAAGCGGGTGATGATATTGCTCAGCTCCGCATCGTCGCGCACTTCGGCGCTGACCGCCCAGCCATGACCAAAGAACACCGGCACCCGTGCGCAAGAAGCTTCGACGCGCAAAGCGGGCAGCCCCAGTACACGCGTCAGCTCGTTCATGATGGAGCGTTCTTCTTCCGCGACGCCCTCTTCGTCCAGCTCGCCGATTTGCGGCAGCACGTTGAAAGCAATGCGCTTGCTATACACTGCCGGCTCGGCCTCGCGATGGGAGAACAGGGCCGTAGTTTGTTCGGCCAGCTCTTCCAGGGCTTTCTGGCCGGTACCTGATACCGACTGGTACGTAGCAACCGTCACACGCTCCAGCCCCAGCGGCAGCAGCGGCGCCAGCGCCAGCGCTAGGGGGGTGACGGTGCAATTGGGCACGGACACCAGCGCGCCTTCGGCCAACCCTTGCAGCAATGCGCCGTTGATCGGCGTCACCACCAGCGGTACCTCTTCGTCCAAGCGGAACGCGCTGCTGAAATCAATCACAGCAACGCCGGCGGCGCGCGCTTCCGGCACATACTGGCGGGCGATATCCGCGCCGGCGACAAAAATCGCCATGGCCACGTTTTCGAAGCTGAACTCGTCCAGCTGGCGCACGTCCAGTTCCAGATTGCCGAAAGAGACAGTGCCGCCATCATGC
Organism: uncultured Aquitalea sp.; assembly: GCF_945957525.1. Lineage (GTDB taxonomy): Bacteria > Pseudomonadota > Gammaproteobacteria > Burkholderiales > Chromobacteriaceae > Aquitalea. Next base: position 147,447 of record NZ_CAMFLA010000004.1, read on the forward strand.
TCGGCGGTATCCACGGCGAACACGCGACTAACGGGAAACTGGCGTTCGGCAAGCAATTCCAGCACGGCCTGGCCGATCAGGCCGGCAGCGCCCACTACGGCAATCTGCATCATTTTTATTTCATTCCTTAAAGCGAATCACGCGACCGCGAACATGCGGCAACGAAAAAGGGCGCCGAAGCGCCCTTTGGAGTCTAGTCGATCCGGCCGGGGCCGGAACAAGGGTTATCAGTATTTTAACCCGAATCAGCGTTCAATGAGGATGCGCAGCATGCGGCGCAGCGGTTCGGCCGCACCCCACAGCAGCTGGTCGCCCACGGTGAAGGCGGACAGGTAGTCGCCACCCATGGCCAGCTTGCGCAGACGGCCTACCGGCGTGGTCAGCGTGCCGGTCACCGCAGCCGGAGTCAGATCCTTCATGGACGCTTCGCGGGTGTTGGGCACCACTTTCGCCCACGGATTGGCGGCAGCCAGCATGGCTTCGATTTCATCCAGAGGCACATCCTGCTTCAGTTTGATGGTCAGCGCCTGACTGTGGCAGCGCATGGCGCCGATGCGCACGCACAGGCCGTCCACCGGTACCGGGTTGGCCGAACGGCCGAGAATCTTGTTGGTTTCAACGCCGCCCTTCCACTCTTCCTTGGACTGGCCGTTGCCCAGATCCTTGTCGATCCACGGGATCAGGCTGCCAGCCAGCGGTACGCCGAAGTTCTGGCAAGGAAAGTCGCCGGAGCGCAGGAAGTCGGACACTTTGCGGTCGATATCCAGAATGGCGGAGGACGGATCGGCCAGCAAATCGGATACCTGGGCATTGACCGCGCCCATGCCGGACAGCAGCTCGCGCATGTTCTGCGCGCCGGCGCCTGAGGCGGCCTGATAGGTCATGGAGGTGACCCACTCCACCAGATCGTTCTGGAACAAGCCGCCCAGCGCCATCAGCATCAAGGAGACGGTACAGTTGCCGCCGACGTAGTCCTTCACGCCGCGCGACAGGCCGTTTTCGATCACGTTCTTGTTGACCGGATCGAGAATGATGATGGCGCTGTCTTCCATGCGCAGCGTGGAAGCAGCGTCAATCCAGTAGCCCGTCCAGCCGGCGGCGCGCAGTTTCGGGTAGATGTCGCTGGTGTAATCGCCGCCCTGACAGGTGACGATGGCGTCCATGGCCTTCAGCTCATCGATATTCTTGGCGTCCTTCAACGGCGGCACGTCGCGACCGATGGCGGGACCCTTGCCGCCCACATTGGAAGTGGTAAAGAACACCGGTTCGTTGATGACGGCGAAATCGTTCTCTTCACGCATGCGCTGCATCAGCACGGAACCTACCATGCCGCGCCAGCCTACAAAGCCTACTTTCACGGGTTTTCTCCTGGAGATCTGTCTCTATAAAGTTGCGATTGGCCCGTCGGCTTGCGCCACGGGCCATCTGATTTTTGTCACTCCATTGTGCAGCGCGGCAGCCTGTGTGGCAATGGGGTTCACCCTTTGTGTGTGACAATTTTTTGTCAGACAAGCCGCCCTCTCCGCCGCGCGCCGACGTGAAAACACAAGGCCGGCCCGGTTGCCCGGGCCGGCCTTGTCGCTACCGGGCATTACCGCTTACAGCGCGGCGATAACGGCATCGCCCATGCCGCTGCAGCTGACCTTCTCGCAGCCAGCTTCAAAGATGTCGCCTGTGCGATAGCCTTGCGCCAAGACTCGTTTGACGGCGTTTTCCACGCGCTGGGCGGCGGCTTCCTGATTGAAGGTGTAACGCAGCATCATGGCGGCTGAGAGGATGGTGGCCAACGGGTTTGCCAGATTCTTGCCGGCGATGTCCGGCGCGGAACCATGGCTGGGCTCGTACAGGCCCTTGTTGTTTTGATCCAGCGAGGCGGACGGCAGCATGCCGATGGAACCGGTCAGCATGGAGGCTTCGTCGGAAAGGATGTCGCCGAAGATGTTGCCGGTCACCATCACGTCAAACTGCTTGGGATTGCGCACCAGCTGCATGGCGGCGTTGTCGACGTACATGTGGCTGAGCTCCACCTCGGGATATTCGCGCGCTACGTCGATCATGATTTCCTTCCAGAACTCGGTGGTTTCCAGCACGTTGGCCTTGTCCACCGAGCACAGCTTCTTGTTGCGCTTCATGGCGATGCCGAAGGCAACATGGGCGATGCGACGCACTTCGCTCTCGCTGTAGCGCATGGTGTTGTAGGCTTCTCGCTCGCCCAGCTCATTGACAGCGATGCCGCGCGGTTGGCCGAAGTAGATGTCGCCGGTGAGTTCGCGCACGATCATGATGTCCAGGCCGGACACCACCTCGGGCTTCAGGGTGGAAGCATTGGCCAGTTCCGGGTACAGAATAGCCGGACGCAAATTAGCGAACAGGTTCAGATCCTTGCGAATGGCCAACAAACCGCGCTCGGGACGCAGCGGACGGTCCAGCTTGTCGTACTGCGGGCCGCCTACCGCGCCCAGCAGCACGGCGTCGGCTTCGCGACAGAGCTTTTGGGTGAATTCGGGATAAGGTTGGCCGTAGGCGTCGTAAGCGGCGCCGCCCAGCGGGGCCTCTTCCATTTCGATGGGCAAGCCGTCCGCGCGCAGCACATTCAGCACGCGACGCGCCTGGGCAATGATTTCCGGACCGATGCCGTCACCCGGCAATACAGCGATTTTCATGATGTTTTCCTTTTCCGGGCCGCCGCAACCGGCCTGCCCATGATTTGCATCCAATATAGCGTTAGTGCCCGCCCTGCAGGTTCAGCGCCACCACGCCCGCCGCGATCAAGCCCAATCCGGCCAGGCGCATCGGACCGGCCGCCTCGCCGTACAGCCAGATGCCCAGCAGCGCCGTGCCCGCCGTACCGCCTGCGGCCCATACGGCGTAAGTGAGCCCCATATCCAGCCGGCGCAGGGCCAGCCCCATCAGCCAGATGGCGGACAGGTAACACAGGCAACTGGCAAGTGACGGCAAGAGACGACTGAGCCCTTGCGATTGTCTTAAGGCCAGATTGCCGATGATTTCGGCAACAATGCTGGCCAGCAGCATCGCCCAGGCAAATCCGAGTTGTTGAGGCATGACGCCCTCCTTTGACGCGCCGGCTTATACCGAGCCGACACGGAACTCATGGAGGGCGGTACCCGCGTTTTATCAGGCGAACAGCCAGGGCTGGCTTTGGCGACGCGCAGCCTCGTAGCTCTTGATCTGCTCGGCGTGACGCAAGGTCAGGCCGATTTCGTCCAAGCCGCCCAAGAGACACTGCTTGCGGTGTTCGGTGATGTCGAAAGAGAAAGACTGGCCGGACGGCGTGGAGATGGTTTGCGCCGCCAGATCCACCGTCAGCTTGTAGCCTTCTTGCGCTTCGCATTCGCGGAACAGCAAATCCACCACCTCAGCCGGCTGCACGATGGGCAGCAAACCGTTCTTGTAGCAGTTGTTGAAGAAGATATCGGCGAAGCTGGGGGCGATCACAACGCGGAAGCCTTGATCGTCCAGTGCCCACGGCGCATGTTCGCGGCTGGAGCCGCAACCGAAGTTTTCGCGCGCCAGCAGCACTTCCGCGCCTTGGTAACGCGGAAAATTCAGGACGAAATCCGGATTCAGCGGACGCTGGCTGTTGTCCATGCCCGGCTCGCCGTGATCGAGATAACGCCATTCATCGAACAGGTTTGGGCCGAAGCCGGAACGCTTGATCGACTTGAGAAACTGCTTGGGGATGATCGCGTCGGTATCGACGTTGGCGCGATCAAGCGGACAAACCAGTCCGTTGAGTGTGGTGAATGCTTTCATCGGTATGCCATTTCCCGGGCGCGGGGCCCTGAGCTTGGGTTTGCCGTAGCGGGCGGCAAGGCCGCCCTTCGGCCAACTTAGAGTTTATTGGAAACGTCCTTGGCGGCGTTTTCGATGGCCTGGCCGCCCTTGGAGACGTCCTGACCAATGCCCCGCACGGTATTGCAGGCGCTCAGCGCCAGCGCGGCGATCACTATCAGCATCAGTTTGCGCATGGAAGTTCTCCTGACTGCATTACAGGGAGCGGATGTCGACAAAGCGCCCCGACACGGCGGCGGCGGCGGCCATGGCGGGGCTCACCAGATGGGTGCGACCGCCCTGCCCCTGACGACCTTCAAAATTGCGATTGGACGTGGAGGCGCAGCGCTCGCCCGGCTGCAGACGGTCGGCGTTCATGGCCAGACACATGGAGCAGCCCGGCTCGCGCCATTCAAAACCGGCTTCGATGAACACCTTGTCCAGCCCTTCGGCCTCGGCCTGCGCTTTCACCAGACCGGAGCCCGGCACCACCAATACGCGGTTGACGCTGGCGGCCTTCTTGCGGCCGCGCGCCACGGCGGCGGCCTGACGCAGGTCTTCAATGCGCGAGTTGGTACAGGAGCCGATGAATACCACGTCGACCGGGATGTCCTTGATCGGGGTATTGGCCTGCAAACCCATGTAAGCCAGCGCGCGCTCGATGCTGCCGCGCTTCACCGGGTCCGCTTCCCGCGACGGGTCCGGCACCGCGCCGTCCACATCGGTCACCATCTCGGGCGAGGTGCCCCAAGTGACTTGCGGCTTGATGTCGCCGGCGTCCAGCGTTACCACGGTATCGAAATGCGCGCCTTCGTCGGAGTGCAGGGTGTTCCAGTAAGCCACCGCGGCGTCCCACTGCGCGCCCTTGGGCGAGAACGGGCGATCGCGCAGGTAGTCGATGGTTTTATCGTCCACCGCCACCATGCCGGAGCGCGCGCCGCCTTCAATGGCCATATTACACAGGCTCATGCGGCCTTCCATAGACAGGCCGCGAATGGCTTCGCCGCCAAACTCGATGGCGTAGCCGGTGCCGCCGGCAGTGCCGATCTTGCCGATAATCGCCAGCGCCACATCCTTGCCGGTGAGGCCTTCGGCCAACTTGCCGTCAACGCGAACCAGCATGTTCTTCGATTTTTTCGCCACCAGACATTGGGTGGCCATGACGTGCTCCACCTCGGAAGTGCCGATACCGTGCGCCAGCGCGCCAAAAGCGCCGTGGGTGGAAGTGTGGCTGTCGCCGCAGACCACGGTCATGCCAGGCAAGGTGGCACCCTGCTCGGGGCCCATCACATGCACGATGCCCTGGCCCTTGTCCTTGAACGGAAAGTAAGCCAGTGCGCCGAATTCCTTGATGTTGGCATCCAGCGTTTCCACTTGCTGGCGAGAAATCGGGTCCTTGATGCCTTCGTCCCAGTGGTCGGTGGGGGTGTTGTGGTCCGCGGTGGAGACCACGGAATCAACGCGCCACAATTGGCGGCCGGCCAGCTTCAGGCCTTCGAACGCCTGCGGGCTGGTCACTTCATGCACCAGATGACGATCGATATAAAGCAGCGCGGTGCCGTCCGCTTCTTCGCGCACCACATGGCTGGACCAGAGCTTGTCGTAAAGGGTTTGTGCTGTCATGGTTTCCTGCTCTTTCACTGGCGGGGCCGTTGCCCTGCCGGGTTGCCGTATCCGGGGTGGAACCACCCTGACCCGATCATTCTGTCACGCTCCGCTGCGGGCTCACAAGGCAGGCCTTTCGCGGCGACGCTCTTCTGTCTGCGCCCATCATCGCGCTGCTTTTGTTCTGGTACAAGATAAGCATTTATACTGGTATGACAACTAATACCCTGAGCACTTCATCTTCACCGGAGTCCGCCATGACCGACGCCAGCAAAACCGGCAGCCCACTGGGCGAATTCCTGCGCGCCCACCGCGAACGCATCACGCCGCAACAAGCCGGCTTGCCCGCCGGCAGCCGCCGCCGCGCCAAGGGCTTGCGGCGCGAAGAAGTGGCTGCGCTATGCGGCATCAGCCCTACCTGGCTTACCTGGATAGAACAAGGCCGCACCGAGTCCGTATCCGCCGGCACGCTGTCAAGGTTGGCCGAAGCGCTGATGCTGACCCACGCCGAACGCGAATACCTGTTCAACCTGGCCGGCCTGAAAAGCCCGCACGAAACACCGCCGGACCGGCACCCGCAAGCCCGCCAGGCTCTGCTGGACGCCGTTGGCCATATCGATACGCCCGCTTACGTGATGGATGGCGACTGGTGCGCGCTGGCATGGAATCGCCCTGCCCAAGCCTTATTTCTGGGCTGGCTGGATCAGGACGAGGAACGCCCTTGCCTGCTGAACTTCATGTTTCTGAACCCGGCGTCGCAAACGCTGGTGGAGGACTGGCCGACCCGCGCGCGGCGCATGGTGGCGGAATTTCGCGCCGACGTGAGCACAAGGCTGGAAGAAAGCGAACTGGCGGACAAAGTGGACAAGCTGCGCAGCGGCAGCGCGGAATTCGACAGCCTGTGGCGACAGCATGACGTGCAAGGCCGCGAAGGCGGCGAGCGCGCCTTCCATCATCCCGAGCAAGGGCGGCTGGTTTACCGCCAGATCACGCTCAACCTCGCGGTATCGGCCGACTTGAAACTGGTGATGCTGCTCTGACGCGCCGCCGGGCCCCTACGCGGGGGCGCGGCAAGGCCAAGCCTTTGCCGCTGCGGCAGTGAAGGTTGGCCGAAGCAGCCACGGCTCAAGCTTGCCGCGCCGCCGGCTCCGGGCGCAGCCAGCGCAAGCACACCGCCACCCCCAGCATGGCTGCCGCCACCGACATGCCGAAGGTGGCCATCTGACCGCCCCAGGGCCAGATCAGCCCGCCCACCAACCCGCCAGCGCTACCGCCCACACCGAAGGAAGCGATCACATACAGGCCTTGCGCCCGTCCCTGATGCTGCTCGGCAAACAGGCGGTTAATCAGGCCGATGGAAGTGGCGTGATGCAGGCCGAAAGTCAGCGCGTGCAGGCTTTGCGCCAGCACGGCCATGCCCGGCTGGCGAATCAGCGTGGCAATGATGGCAAAGCGGGCGACGGCAGCAACCAGCGACGCCAGCATCAGCCGTTCCAGCGAAACGCGCCCCATGATTTTGGGCATCAGGATAAAGACCAGGATTTCACTGATGACCCCTACCGACCACAACAAGCCGATCAGCCCTTTGTCGTAACCGGCCGCCTTCAGGCCAATGGAGTAGAAGGTGTAATAAGGCCCGTGCGCATAGGCCATGAGAAAACAGCAAGCAAACAACGCCAGCACTCGCGGCTGGCGCAGGGTGTCGCCAATGGGCTGCGCCAGTGGCCGCTCGCGGCGGCTGCCCACGTCCGGCACCTGCCAGGCCGCCAGCACGATCACCACCAACAGAAACAACAAGGCCCAAGGCAAACGGGCCAGGCCGATCACATCGAGAATGTAGCCGCCCACCATGGACAGGCAGACAAAACCGATGGAGCCCCATACCCGCACCCGGCTGTAACGGCCCGGCTGGGCACGCGTCAGATGCGCCGTGCTGGCCTCCACCAACGGCAGCGCCGCCGCCCAGAAGAAGTGCGATACCGCCAGACTGACGAATATCCACCAGAAGCCGTCGCCCAGGCCGACAAAGGCGAAAGCACCGGCCGACAATAGCGAAGTGGTAATGATGATGGCGCGGCGGCGGCCCTGACGATCCGCCAGCCAGCCCCACAGGCCGGGCGCGACGATACGCGCCAGCGTCGACAGCGCCACCAGCACGGATATCTGCCAGGCGGAAAACGACAAGGACTGCAGATACAGCCCCCAGAACGGGCCAAACAGCCCCTGAAAGGCGAAATAAGCGAAATAGAAGGCCGCGAACGGCAACAGCGATGGTGAAGCGGACATCAGACAAACCGGTTGTGCCGCGCCAGCGCGGCGGGATGGATCAGGACAGCTTGGATTTGAAACGATCGATATCTCGACGCGCGCGCTTGGTGGGTCGCCCGTCGCCATGCGGAAAAGACGTGAACTCCGCCTTCAACTGCAGGCTGCGCTCCTCGCGGGCGGCGGCCGACTCCGCGCTTTCGCTGTACAGCAATTGCGCCTCCTTGGCCGGCCGACGCTGCGTGGCCAGCGCCAGCACGGTGATGTGGTACTCCAACTGGTTCAGGCGCAGCAACAGCTTGTCGCCCTCTCTCACCACCCGCGCCGGCTTCACCCGGTCGCCGTTCACCAGCACCCGCCCCAGCTCGATGGCCTCGTGCGCCAGCTGGCGCGTCTTGTAGAAACGCGCCGCCCACAGCCACTTGTCCAATCGTACCTTGCCGTCGTCTTCGGCCAACGCGTCCTTGCGGCTCATGCGCGCACCCGCCAGAACGCTTTCAGCAGCCCATCCAGCGACAACTGCAATGCGTCGCCCGCATGCAGGGCGGCCACCCCTTCCGGCGTGCCGGTATAGATGAGATCGCCCTCTTGCAAACCATATACGCAGGACAGGTAGTGAATGATGTAAGCCACCGGGAACAGCATCATGCAAGAAGAGCCCTGTTGGCGCACAGCACCGTTGACATCCAGCCGCAGGCTCAAGGCTTGCGGATCTCTGACCTTGTCCGCCGCCACCAGCGCGGATACGCAGGCCGCATGACGAAAACCCTTGCACTTGGTCCAGGGTGCGCCTTTTTGCTTGGCGAGGGACTGCACGTCCCGCGCGGTGAGATCCAGACCGATGCCATAACCCGCCACATGCGACAGCGCCTCGGCAACGGGAATATCGTCGCCGCCCTTGCCGATCAGCACCACCAGCTCGGTTTCATGATGCACATCCTCCGAGAAGCCAGGCAGGACAATGTCTTCGCCCTCGCGCAGCAAGGCCGAGGTGGGCTTGAGAAACACCATCGGCTCGCTTTCCACCGCATTGCCCAGCTCTGCGGCATGGGCGGCGTAGTTGCGTCCGATACAGAAAATATTGGCTACCGGCTTTTCAAGGCCGTCCAGAATCACATGCGCCATGGGTTTCTCCTGCTGGGGGCCGGACATTATCCCAGAACCCTGCCTAAGGTGACAGAGCGACATCTTCAATGATGCAGTGCGGAACCCCATGCCATTGCGCCGGTCTGCCATCAACAGGACCTGCGCAAGCCAGACGCGGCACAGGTTAAGGACATGGACATTTTTTGTGCATCGCGCAACAACCCCATCCCCGATCAGGCCATTTTCCCGCCTTGCAGGCGCTTCAGGCTGAAAATGTCATACAGTCCTGTTACATTCTTTTCCGTACTCCCTGTCGTCCCAGGGTTTGCAGCCCTGCGGTAACGGGTGCGGTCGCATAACACCATTCCCCCTATAAAGGCTCGTTAAGGAGAACACCTTGACTCAGGAAACCACCGCTTCCCTGGAGAGTTTTTTCTCCAGCCTCTCCGAGGCCAACCAGAAATGGATGCAGCAGTTCGTCAACTCGATGACGGCAGGTATGCCTCTTGATGCGGCGGCCAATCCGATTTCCGGCGCATGGAGCCAGATGCTCAACAGCACCAATCAGCTTTTGGCGCTGCAAGGCAACCTCTACCAGCAACAGATGAACCTGTGGATGCAGTTCCTGGGGCAACCGACCGCCGCCGGGCAGGCCAGCGCCGCTCCCGCCGGCAGCGACCGCCGCTTCTCCGCGCCGGAATGGAGCGACCATCCCTTCTTCAGTTTCCTCAAGCAAAGCTATCTGCAAACTTCCAAGTGGATGACCGAGCTGGTGGATCAATCCCAGCTGGACGACGAGGCCAAGGAAAAACTGTCCTTCGCCACACGTCAGTACATTGACGCCATGTCGCCCAGCAACTTCATGCTGACCAACCCCGAGGTCATCAAGCGCGCCATCGAGACCAAGGGTGAAAGCCTGGTTGAAGGCATGAAGAACATGGTGGACGACATCCAGAAGGGCCACATCTCGATGTCGGACGAAAGCAAGTTCGAGATTGGCAAGAACATCTGTGTCACTCCGGGCCAGGTGGTGTTCCGCAACGAACTGATCGAACTGATCCAGTACACCCCCACTACCGAACAGGTTTACGAAAAGCCGCTGCTGATCGTGCCGCCCTGCATCAACAAGTACTACCTGATGGACCTGCAGCCGGACAACTCCATGGTTCGCCACTTTGTGGCGCAGGGCTATCGCGTATTCCTGGTGAGCTGGCGCTCCGCCGTGCCGGAAATGAAGCATTTCACATGGGAAACCTACATCGAGAAGGGCGTGATCGATGCCGCGGAAACCGTGAAGAAAATCACCAAGCAGCCCAGCATGAACGCGCTCGGCTTCTGCGTGGGCGGCGTCATCCTCACCACCGCGCTGTGCGTAATGCAGGCCAAGGGCATCAAGCTGATCGACAGCGCCACCTTCATGACCTCGCTGGTAGACCATGAAGATCCGGGCGAAATCCGCGTCTTCATCGACGAAAACCTGGTGGCCAGCCGCGAGGCCAAGCTCGCCAATGGCGGCATCATCAGCGGCAAGGAAATCGGCCGCACCTTCGCCAGCCTGCGCGCCAACGACCTGGTGTGGAACTACGTCGTCAACAACTACCTGCTGGGCAAGACCCCGGCGCCGTTCGACCTGCTCTACTGGAACAACGACGCCGTGGACCTGCCGCTGCCGATGCACACCTTCCTGCTGCGCCAGTTCTATCTGAACAATGCGCTGACCAAGCAAGGCGCCATCACCCTGTGCGGCGTGCCCATCGATGTTTCCAAGATCGACATCCCGCTTTACGTCTTCGCCGCCCGCGAAGACCACATCGTGCCCTGGAAATCCGCCTACTCCGGCGTCAAGTACTTCACCGGCGCGCCGTCCCGCCGCTACGTGCTGGGCGCGTCCGGCCACATCGCCGGCTCCATCAACCCGGTCACAAAGGACAAGCGCAACTACTGGGTGAATGAAAACCTGCCAACGGGTTCGGACGAATGGCTGGAAGGCGCGCAAAGCCTGCCCGGCAGCTGGTGGAAGGACTGGGACGGCTGGCTGGCCCCGCAATCCGGCAAGAAAGTGGCCGCGCCCAAAACCTTTGGCAACAAGGACTTCCCGCCGCTGACGGCCGCCCCCGGCACCTATGTGCTGGCCAAGGCGCTGCCGGCTGTGGTCGCCTCGCTGCAATAAAGCGCAGACCGATGCCTGACACGGCCTTCGGCAAACATCCCGCCGTCAAGACGCGGATGCCGTCGGCCCAGTCGGACTGCCCTCACCCCGCCCGGCGCCTTGCGGCGTCTGGCCGGGCATCCACGCGATGCCCTTACCGCCCCTGAACATAACGGAGAAACATCATGCAAGAAGTCGTCATCGTTGCAGCAGTCCGCACCGCCGTCGGCAGTTTTGGCGGCGCGCTGGCCAAGGTGCCGGCCCCGGAGTTGGGCGCCACCGTCATCAAGGGTCTGCTGGCGCAAACCGGCGTCAAGCCGGAAGACGTCAGCGAAGTGATTCTCGGCCAGGTGCTGACCGCAGGCGTCGGCCAGAACCCTGCCCGCCAGGCCCTGATCAAGGCTGGCCTGCCGCAGACTACACCGGCCTCCACCCTCAACGTGGTGTGCGGCTCCGGCCTGCGCGCCGTGCATCTGGCCGCACAGGCCATTGCTGCGGGCGACGCTGAAATCGTCATCGCCGGCGGTCAGGAAAACATGTCGCTGTCCCCGCACATCCTGCCGGGCTCCCGCGACGGTTTCCGCATGGGCAATGCTCAACTGGTGGACACCATGGTGGCCGACGGCCTGACCGACGTGTACAACCAGTACCACATGGGCATCACCGCCGAAAACGTGGCGGAAAAGTACGGCATCACCCGCGAAGAACAGGACGCGCTGGCGCTGTCCTCGCAAAACCGCGCCGAAGCGGCCCAGAAGGCCGGCAAGTTCAAGGATGAAATCGTTCCGGTGCTGGTACCGCAACGCAAGGGCGATCCACTGGCCGTGGATGCCGACGAATACATCAAGCACGGCGCAACCGCCGAAGGCCTGGCCAAGCTGCGCCCTGCCTTCAAGAAAGACGGCACCGTCACCGCCGGCAACGCCTCCGGCATCAATGACGGCGCCGCCGCCGTGATGCTCATGAGCGCCGCCAAGGCCGACCAGCTGGGCCTGAAGCCGCTGGCCGTGATCCGCGGCTACGCGCTCACCGGCTGCGCACCGGAAATCATGGGCATCGGCCCGGTGGCCGCCACCCGCAAGGCGCTGGAAAAAGCGGGCTGGAGCGTCGATCAGCTGGATCTGGTGGAAGCCAACGAAGCCTTCGCCGCACAGGCGCTGGGCGTAGCCCGCGAACTGGGTTGGAGCAGCGACAAGGTGAACGTCAACGGCGGTGCCATCGCCTTGGGGCACCCCATCGGTGCCTCCGGCTGCCGCGTACTGGTGACCCTGCTGCATGAAATGCAGCGCCGCGACGCCAAAAAAGGCCTCGCCACGTTGTGCATCGGCGGCGGCATGGGCGTGGCGCTGGCGGTTGAGCGCCCGTAAGCGCGACCTCCTCCCAATGCAACGCCAAACCGGGCCTCACGGCCCGGTTTTTTTATGCATAAAAAAACCCCGGCGCGTGCACACCGGGGCAGTATCGACCAACCGCCCTGAGGTTGGCCGAAAGGTCGCGTCCTTGATGCCGGCCCCACCGGCAATCCCTCGTTCCCGACTTGCGCCGGGCGCTATGGCACGATGCCTGCCTGTGCCGGCGAGCGAGAGGTTTTGCTGGCAGCTCCGACTCCCGACGGCAGAAAATCCGCCGTCGCATGGTTTCAGAATAGCTCGCCGATACAGCTTGCCAAGCGGTGTTTCCGCCTCAGTCCAGCGGCAGCGGCGGCAAGCCGTGGCGGGAACGCGCGCGGTTGCAGGCTTCCTCAAACACGCCAATGCCGGCGCGAGCGCCAAACTCTCGGCAAGGCGACGGGCGTTCCTTGTAGATGGCGCAACTAACCGACTCCCCCACCTTGCCTGTCAGCGCAGCACAGCGCGGATTGGCGTAATCGGTACCGCGCAGCCGGTACAGGGTGGCGGTCTCCTGGTCGGCCAGGCCGGCAGGCACGCAGCCGCCCGGCTCGCTGTCCAACTCGGAATAATGGAAAGTAACGCGAAAGGCGGCGCAACAGGCACCGCATTGCTGACAGACATTGAGTGCGGGTTTGCTCATGATGAAAGCGGAGTGTGGCAGGCCTCGGCAGTATGCCTGTAAGCTGCAAGCTTTGCAGCCCGGACGCATCCCCATGCCCAGCACCTTGCCTTTTCGCCTGCCCGACTATCAGGGCGGCAGCCTGTGCAATCTGGCGGCCAGTCTTGCCGCCGAGCTGGGCGGCCCGGATACCGGCCTGCCGCCTCTGGCTGCGCCGTGGCTGGCGGGGATCGGCCGGCATCGCCATGTGGCGCTCATCCTCATCGACGGCATGGGCAGCGCCCAGCTGGAACAACTGGGGCCTGACAGCGTGCTGCGCCGCCATCAGGTGGCTGCAGTGGATGCCGTATTCCCGCCCACCACCTCAGCCTCCATCACCTCCTTGATGACCGGCCTGGCACCGGCCGCGCACGGCCTGACCGGCTGGCATGTGCTGGCACGCCGGGGTTTGCCGAAGGAATCCATCGTCACCCCCTTGCCACTCAGCACCCGCAGTCCTCGCGCGGGCGCGCTGATGCCTGTCGCACTGGCGCAAATACTCCTGACTGCGCCGCCCTTGTTCGACTGTCTGGCCCGTCCGGCTCGCGTGCTGCAGCCTCACTACATTGCAGGTTCACCCTACAGCCTGCATCACGCTGGTCAGGCAGAACGCCTTGCCTGGCAAGACACCGCGGACGCCTTCGGCCAGCTGGCGGCAGGCTTCTGCGCCGCCGCGCCCGCCTTTCACTACCTGTACCTGCCGCAGCTCGACAGCCTGATGCACCGCTTGGGCACAAGCGCGCCGGCAGTGAAGACCCTGTTTGACGAACTGGATCGCAGCTTTGCGGCGCTGTTCGAGGCCGCGGACGCCCATGATGCGGCCCTGCTGGTCACCGCCGATCACGGATTTGTCGATACGCCGCGTGAGAGGCTGATCAGCCTGGATGAAGACCACCCGTCCCTGTACGCCATGCTGCGCGCACCCCTGAGCGGCGAAAGGCGCGCCGCTTTCTGCCATGTCAAACCCGGCATGAAAGCCGCTTTTCTCGCCCAAGCGCAGCTTGCACTTGGGCATGCCTGCCATGTAGTGGACAGCCAACTGCTGTTGCAACACGGCGCCTTTGGTCCCGGCGCGCACCCAGAACTGGTCTTGCGCGCAGGCGATGCCGCCCTGCTGGCGAAGGACGACTGGAGCCTGCGCGACACCTTGCCCGATGAAAAACCGCACCATCTGCCGGGGCAGCATGGCGGCATCAGCGATGCGGAACGCCTGTCGCCGCTGATCTTGCGCCTCCCCCGCAAGAACTAGCCCTTATCCTGCCGGCGGCGGATGGCGATACGGCGGCGGCACGCCGCACAATACCAGAATGAACCCTGCCGACCTCCCCCTCGTTTACGCTTGCTCCGGCTGCTCCAGCGCCGCGCAGATGGCCAATGACATGGCGCTGCGCCTGACGCGGGAAGGCCTTGCCGAAATGTCCTGCATTGCGGGCGTGGGCGGGCAAGTGCCGGCCCTGGTGCGGGTGGCGCTGTCAGGCCGACCGATTCTGGCGCTTGACGGCTGCCGGCTGGCTTGCGTCGCGTCCTGTTTGCAGGGCGTGGGGGTGCGGGCGGATGCCCAGGTACAACTGGCGGAATGGGGAGTGATGAAGCGCAAGCACTGCGATTACGACCCGGCGCAAGCCGAGTCGCTGTGGCCGAAGGTTTGCGCCACGGCCCGGCAACTCAAGCATCGGGCCACAGATCGCTCAGAAGACTAGCGCGCCGCCGTCGCCGCGCTGCTCGGCTACCGCCAGCTCTTCGGCAAACTGCTGCTCCAGCTCTTGCAGACGCTGGCGATTGACGTGCACCGGCAGAATGGCGCGCAGTACCGGATTAATCTGCCCCATCACCACCTGTTCGTAACGCAACTCCGTCACGCCGTCATCGCTGGCGCTGTCGTAACGCACGCCCATGCGGTTGAGACATACCGTAGCGGGCTCTACGCGGAAGAAATCTGCCGGATGCGCCAGCACGTCGGCCAGTACCGCCAACACACCGGACAATTCAGACAAGCCGGCCAAAGGCTGCAGGGCCTCGGTGAGCGCCCGCTGGCGGTTTTGCAATTGTTGCGGGTCTTCCGGTTCAGCCGTGTCCTGGGTGGATGCGGCGCCGGTGGCGTCAATCACGGTGACGCCGGTGCCGCCAGTCATCGCCAGTTTCAGCCGCAGTCGGTCCAGTTCCGAGGACAGATCCAGCCGCTGCTGTTGCAGCATGGCAAGGCGACGCGCCACCACGGCAATCAGCACTTCCAGCCCTCGCTGTGACGCATGGCGCATCAGTTGCTCGCGCGTTGGCGACGGCATCATCAGTCGGTGCTGACTGAAGCTCACCACTACCTGCGCCACATCGCTGCGCACCTCGCCGTTCTGTTCGCTCATGCCGAAACGCGCGCTCTCGCTGCACTGCATGCCCATCAGCGCCCAGGCCTCATCGCCCTGGCTGGCGCTCTGAAAAAAAGAGGTCAAGACCGGGCTGGCCTTCAAGGCTTGCAACATGGACAGCGGCGAGGCGAACAACAGCCCCAGTCGCTTGTCCGTGGCATAACCGCGCAAGGACAGATCCACCGGTTCGATATCCTGCCAGGACAGCGAAGCCAGATAATCCAGCGTATCCGCCATGCCGGTGGACAGTTTGTCGTGCGCGCCGGGCAGCAAGGCAAGGCGCGGGTCCGTACCGTCGATCAGCCTGTCGATAGCGCTGCGAATCTCACGCTTGCGCGCTTGCGACGCTTCGTCCAGACCCAACCATTCCCGCAATTTTTCCAGCATCTGTACGCCTTTCGCCAAAAACAAAAGCCTGCCACAAAGCAGGCCGGCATGCATGGACCCGTATCAGACAAAACCGTTCAAGGACGCAATACCTGTTGCAATACCGTCAGGGTTTGCGGTGCGGACAACACCGGCAGCAAATGCGTGCCGCCGTCGATGGTAATCAGCGGCGCGCTCAAACGGCGCGCCAGTCGCTGACCGATGTCCAGTGGAAACACATCGTCTCGCGCACCCCATATCACCGTTACCGGCAGGGCCAGCGGGGTGGAAAAGCGCTGGGCGTAATCCTGGCTGCCATCCACCAGCTCACGCATCAGCGCGCGCATGGCATCCTCGCGACCCTGATAGTAATGCTGGCGCACATCCTCCAGCACAAAGCCCGGCGCCCGGGCCAGTGGGCTGCCCACCACCGCCATCAACCTCGCCACATCCTGGCTGCGCCCCGGCACAAACAATTGGTCTGCCGACGGTGCGCCCGAACGCGCCAGTAGTTGCCGCAAATCCTCCTCTCCGTACACCATGCCGGGCGAGGACATGATCACCAGCTGGCTGATCCGGTCCGGCAGGCGCCGCGCCAGCTCCAGCGCGACAAAGCCGCCATACGACACCCCGACCAAGCGCACGCCCGTAAGCCCACGCTGGCGAATCAGGGCCTCCAGCGCATCGGCTTCGGCCAACAACGACGGCCGCGCCGTTGATGCGCTGCCGCCAAACCACAGCAGATCAGGCGCCAGCACGCGCCACTGTTTCGCCAGCCCCGGCATCACCGGGCCCCAAGTCACCGGGCCGTCGCCGCCAAAGCCATGCACCAGCAACAGGGGTTCGCCGCTACCGCCCTCGCGGTAACTGAGCACACCATCCGGCAGACTGAGCGTTTGTTTGCGATAGCCCGCGGCGGACAGCCACCAGTCAAGGCTGAGACGGTGAGTAGCGGAAGGGAAACAAAGGGAAACCAGCGTCAGCAGCAGCAACGCCAGCGCAATTGCCAGCCCCAGACGGCCCGGCAAACTGGTAGGGAAATAAATCGGCATGTGAGGATAGTGTCACCGGCGCGTGACAATGCCAAGACAAGTTGGCGACAGGTCATGAAAAAAGGCGGGAGAACCCGCCCTGTCGCCATGAGACCCGCAACCCAAACCCCTGCCTGGCGCCTGCTTGCCGCACTCCGGGCGCGGTCTGCATCGGCGCGCGCCTTGGCACCGGCCCCCGGCAAGGTTGGGTGAGCGGCTCACAGCCGTTCTACGTTCTCAGAACGCTTCGTCGTCGCGCAGATAACGCCACTTGCCGGTGGGCAGATTGCCCAGCTTGATATTGCCGATGCGGATGCGCTTGAGGCCCACCACGCGTAACCCCACCATCTCGCACATGCGGCGGATCTGCCGTTTTTTGCCTTCCTGCAGCACAAAACGCAACTGGTCTTCGTTTTGCCAGCTGACCTTGGCCGGCAACAACGCCTCGCCATCCAGCGACAAACCATGATTGAGCAGCGCCAGCCCGCGCTCGGACAAATCGCCCGTCACACGCACCAGATACTCTTTTTCCACCTCGGAAGTTTCACCGATGATGTGCTTGGCCACGCGCCCGTCCTGCGTCAACACCAGCAAGCCCACCGAATCGATATCCAGCCGGCCGGCCGGCGCGAGTCCTCTCAGATGAGAAGGCTGGAAACGCTTGCGACTGCTGTCTTCCTCCCAGTGGTTTTCCGGCTTCACCAGCACCACGGCCGGCTCGTAGCCCTTTTCCGCCTGGCCGGAGACATAGCCCACCGGTTTGTTCAGCAGAATGGTCACACGGGACGCCTGCGCGTCCTGCGCCTTTTTCATTACTTCGATCGTGTTGTGCGGCAACACTTTCTGGCCAAGCACGGCGACTTCGCCGTCTACCTTGACCCAGCCTTGCTCGATATAGCTGTCCGCCTCGCGGCGGGAACAGATACCCAGCTCCGCCATCCGCTTGGATAGGCGCACGGGTTCCATGGCACTCCTGTCACATAAAAAGCGGCGGGCGACGGTGGCGCTGCGATATCGGCAGGCTCCCGTTGCCGGGCCGCTGTTGAATTGCCGCTATTTTAGGGGAAGGCAGCCCGGCTTGCACGTTTGCCGAAGAGAAAAAAAGAGGCCCGATGATCTGTGGATCACCGGGCGTGAGCTATAGCCAATACTGAAGAGGAACAAAAGCCAGAGGGTACTTCAACAACTTCATACCAAAAGGAGGTTGGCGGCGAGGGAGATCCAAAAATGTGTAGCGCCGCCAACGGTGTGTACTTTAGTGCTTGTTACTGCGTTGCACTATCCGTAAAAATCCTTAGCGCGAAACACATTGCTGCGCCAGGGCCGGCGTCACCCCTGCTCCGCGCGCTTGGCCACCTGCTGACCAGCAAGGCTTTCGCTGGCCGTGCGCGGCCGCCGCGCCAGCGAGCTAAGGAGGATGCCACTGAAAATGGCGGCCAGTCCGGCAGCGTGATACCAGTGCAGCTCCTCGCCCAAAAACAGGATGGACAACAGCGCGCCAAACGCCGGCATCAGATATAGAAAGCCCGCAGCCCGGGCAGCGCCTACTTGCGCGATCGCGCGGTTGTACATCAGGAAGGCCAGGACGGAAGGAAACACACCCAGATACGCCAGCCAGAGCAAGGCCATGCCGGGCAACATGGCAAAGCCGCCCGCCGCCGTCGTTTCACGTACAAAGAACGGCAACAAGCCCGCCTCCCCTACCAACAGCAAAGCCGTCATCATCACGATCGGGTCCAGACTCGGTTTCAGCACCCGCAAGCCCAGCGTGTACACCGCCCAGCACAGTCCCGCCGCCAGCACCAGCACATCCCCCGGGGCAAAGCGAAAACCGGCCAGCCCCGCCACATTGCCCTTGAGCACAATCAACAAGGCTCCCGCCCCAGCGGCAAGCATGCCCATCAACTGCCTCCGCCCCAGTTTTTGCCGGAAATAAACCGAGCCCAATAGCAAAACCATCACCGGCGTGGCACTGTTCAGGATGATGGCATTAGTTGCGGTAGTACTGCGCACCGCCACATACACCAGCGTATTGGTCAAACCGATGCCGAATACGCCCAGCACCAGCAAAACACGCCATTGATCACGAATTGCCGGCCAGGCGGCTCGCCAGCGCGGCAGCGCAAACGGCAAGAGGCAGCACAAGGCAATGGCCCAGCGCCCGAAAGCCAACCCAAAGGGCCCAATCTGCCCGTGAATGGCGCGAGCAATGACAAAGTTGGTGGACCACAGCAGCATGGTCATGGTCAGCAAGGCATAGGCAAATGCAGGTTTTTTGGCGGTTTGTGGCATGTTGTTTTAAACATCAGAAATAACATGCCAATTCTAAGGACTATCTGCGCAATATTTATGCTTAGTTGGTTTGTTTTTGGAAATACTGACCCCGTTCAGCGCTGAAATCGATAATTCATGCCACGCAAATACAGCGTGGCGGCATTTTGTTATGGAGACGGCATGCTGCCTTTCCCCGAGTACGAAAAACTGGATGGCATCGCCATCTCCCGACTGATCAAGCGCGGCGAGATTTCCGCCGATGAGGCGCTGGCCGCCGCCCGCGACCGCATTGAGCGGTACAACCCCCGTCTCAACGCTGTGGTGCACCTGCCGGAAAAAGCCGAACCGGTTACCCCTGCGGACGGCCCGCTGGCCGGGGTGCCCGTTCTGATCAAGGACCTGGTGTCCGATGTGGCCGGCTGGCCCACCCTGGCCGGCAGCCGCGCCATGCGCGGGCACGTGGCGCGGCAGGATGGCGAAGTGATCCGGCGCTACCGCGCCGCCGGCTTGCAATTGGTGGGTAAAACCGCCACGCCGGAGTGGGGCTTGCACCCCTTCACCGAGTCGACGCAATACGGCGCTACCCGCAACCCTTGGCAGCCCACACTGACAACCGGCGGTTCCAGCGGCGGTTCCGCTGCCGCGGTGGCGGCCGGCATGACACCGATCGCCCATGGTGGCGACGGCGGCGGCTCAATCCGCATTCCCGCCTCGCATTGCGGCTTGTTCGGACTGAAACCGGGCCGGGGGCGCTCCCCCTGCGGACCGGTGTTTTCCGAATACTGGCAGGGTTTTGTCAGCGAGCACGCGCTGACCCGCTCGGTGCGGGACAGCGCCGCCATGCTGGATATCCTGCTGTCGGGTCACGACCCGCAAGACGTCAGTTATACCCCGCCCCCGGCATCCTCATTTCTGAGCAGCCTGGACACCCCGCCGCCGCGTCTGCGCATCGCCTTTACCCGCCAGCCTTTTCAGGGCGGCGAGCTTGCGCCGGATTGCATGGCGGCGCTGGACGACAGTCTGGCGCTGCTGGCCTCGCTGGGCCACCACGTGGAAGAGGCCCATCCTCCGCTGGCCAGCCCGGAAGCGATACGTCGCGCCATGCTGGTAATGGTTTCAGGGGAAATGGCGGCGCTGGCCGCTACCTTGCGGAAGCCGGACGGCTCGGCGCTGCGCTGGGAAGACATGGAAACCGATAGCTGGACGCTGGCGCGCTATGGCGAACTGCTCAGCGCGGGGGACTTTGCCCGCATGCGCCAGCTGGCGTTCGCCCAAGGCCGGATCATGGCGGCCTTCCACCAGCACTACGATGTGCTGGTAACGCCGGTGCTGAACGATCCGCCGCCGAATATCGGCGCCTTGCGCACCAGCAAGACAGAACAGGCTCTGTCAGACCTGCTGCTGGGCAAGCTCGGCCTGAACTGGACGCTGAAGCTGGGCAATGCGGTGGAAAAGAGCTCCAGACGGGTGATGGAACACATGGGCTGGACCATCCCTTTCAACATGAGCGGTCAGCCCGCCATGAGCGTGCCCCTGTTCTGGACTGAAAGCGGGCTGCCCATCGGCACCCAGTTTGTCGCCGCGCAAGGCCGGGAGGGCTTGTTGCTGCAACTGGCTCGGGAGCTGGAAATCGCCCGGCCCTGGTTTGACAGGCGTCCGCCCAAGGCCTGAGCGGCTCCACGCCTGAAATAGCCCGGCAACCATCAGGCTTGCCGGGCCGACGACCTCCATCAGGCCGAAGCAGCGCCAGGCCGTCTCTCAAAACGCACCTTCCGCCCAAGCCTGCCCGCCAAACAACGCGCCCCGCCACCAAGCATTGCAAGCTGCATGCGATGGATTTGATTTGCCAGTGCGGGTTAATGGGCTGGTTTGAGCCAGTCCGGATGCGCAGACAGCGCGGCGGCCGCTTCTTGCGACAAGCCCGCCAGCAGGGTGGACTGCGCCTTCACCACCTCCTCGGCGGCAGTGCCCGTCACCGGCTGACGCGCATGATATACGCCAGACCGCAGCGGGCGGCTTTGCCCCTTGGCCAACAGGCTCCAGCCGGCCTCCAGCTCCACCTCTTTGCCCGGCGCCAGCCGGAACACCCGCACATCCAGCAGCAAGGACAGATCGGTTTGCGCCAAACCGGCCTGCGGCCAGGCGTATACCGTAGCAAGGCCGGTCTGACGGGAGAGATCCAGCGCCACCGTCTGCGAGACTAGGCGCGGCAGGCTGGCCACCCAACGCTGTTGATCGGCCAACATGAGCCGGCCGTCGGCTTGCTCCAGCACCAGTTGCGGCCGGTCCACCCCGGCTGGCAGCGTCACCGGCCCCACCAGCAGACTGGCGCCGGCAACAAGGTTGGCCGAAGGCGGCGCTGCGGCGGACAAATCATGAAAAGCCGACGGCGCGGAGGCGCAGCCAGCCAGCGTTGTCAGGCACAGGGCGGTCAAGATTGCGAGCCGATGCGTCATTGCGGGTCTCCTTGCTTGCCGCGTATCAGGGCTTCAGGGTGGCGGTCCAGATAATCGGCCAGGGCGCGGAAACTGCGCGCGGTTTCGCTGACCTCCTGCGCTGCGTTGCGCACATCCTGCTGCAAGGGCGAATTGGCCTGCAGCGTTTGCTGGGTGTCGTCCAGGGTTTTCTGCAGTTTGTCCAGCGTTTGCGTGGCCTGCGGCAACACCTTGCCGTCGATATTGCCCATCAACTGACGGGTAGTGCTGAGCATGTCGCGCAGCTCATGAATGGACTGGTCGAGCCCGGTGCCGATCGAGTCCAGCGGCACTTTGTCCAGCTTGCGGGCAATGCGCTGCATCATGGCTTGCAGCTCTTCCAGGTCGCCCGGAATGGTGGGCATTACATCCATGTTTTGCTCATGACCCAACTGCGCCGGCTTGGCGTCTCGGAAGAAATCCAGCGCCACAAACAGCTGCCCCGTAAGCAGACTGCCAGAGCGCAATTGCGCGCGCAGCCCGTTGGCCACCATCTGTTTGAGCGACAGTTGCTTGCGCAGGCTGCGCTCCTTATCCAGATTGCGCGACATGGACAATAAGCGGCTGGGGAAAATACGCACATCCACCAGCATGTTGAAATCCTTGCGCGCCTTGTCATATTCCAGCCCGATGGCGGTGACCTCGCCAATGACGATGCCGCGGAAATCCACCGGCGCGCCCACCGAAAGCCCGCGCACCGACTGCTGGAACTTCAGCCGGATGGGGTACACCTCGTGGTCGGCCGTACGCATGGCCACTTCGCGGTTTTCCGCCAGGCCGAACACCGCGCCAACGGCGGCCGGCTGCTCGTCCTCCCCGGTGGAGGGCGACTCGAACGCAATGCCGCCCAGCGCGATGGCGGTCAACGACTGGGTATTCACTTTCAGCCCGTTGGCCGAAACCGACAGATCCACGCCGCTGGCGTGCCAGAACCGGCTATCGGGCACCACAAAACGGTCATAGGGCGCATTGACGAAGATGGTGAGGTCCACCCCCTGGCCGCTCTTGTCCAACTGGTACGCCACCACCTGCCCTACCGGCACACGGCGGAAATACACCGGCGCGCCGATATCCAGCGAGCCCAGATCGGCGGACTTCAACACAAACTGCCGGCCCGGCAAGTCGCCGGTGATGATGGGCGGCACTTCCAGCCCGGAGAAGTGCTGGCGGGTTTCCTTGCTTTGCCCGGCATCCATGCCGATGTAAGCCCCTGACAGCAGCGTGCCAAGGCCGGACACGCTGCCGCCGGCTATGCGTGGACGCACAATCCAGAAGCGGCTGTCGCTGGTGAGGTAGGACTCGGCTTCCTTGCTCATCTGCGCAGTGGCGACGATATTCTTGCGATCTTCGCTCACTTTCACCGAAGTCACTTCGCCGATATCCACATCCTTGTACTTGATACGCGTCTTGCCCGCTTCCAGGCCCTCGGCGTTGCGAAAGGCGATGGTGATGGTAGGCCCGCGCGACATGACGGCATGCACGGCCAGATAGCCGCCGATCAGTGCGGCCACCACCGGGATCAACCACACCAGCGAAGGTGACCAGCGCCGCCGCTCCACCAGCACGGCCTGCGGCAATTCTTGCTGCGCCGGCTCTTCCGGCGCGTCGTCACGCTTGTCGGTCATCATTTTCCTCAATGGGGTCCCAGATGAGCCTGGGGTCGAAACACATGGCGGACAACATGGTCAGCACCACCACCGCGCCAAAGGCCATAGCGCCGGGGCCGGCCTTGATGCTGGCCAGCGATTGCAATTGCACCAGCGACACCAACAGCGCCACCACGTAAATATCCAGCATCGACCAAGGGCCGATGGTTTCCAGCAAACGGTACAGCCGGGTACGCTGGCGCGGCGCCCAGCGCGAGCGGCACTGCACGGTGATCAGCAGCAACAGCATGGCCAGTATCTTCAACAATGGCACCAGCACACTGGCGATGAACACCACCAGCGCAAGCGGCCAGGAACCGCTTTGCCAGAGAAACACCACGCCGCTCATGATGGTGTCGTTCTGCGTGCCGGACAGCATGGCGGTTTCCATGATGGGCAGCAGGTTGGCGGGCAGATAGCAGATGATTGCCGCCAGCAGGAAGGCCCAGGCGTACTCCACGCTGCGCTTCTTGCGCGCCCTCACCTCGGCCCCGCAACGCGGGCACACAGCAGCCGCCCCGCGCTTTTCGCTGACGCCCCGGCACAGCAGCCCGCAAGCGCCGCAATGCCACCAGCCGCGCGCGGCGGCGGAACTCAGTGGGTAGCGCGACATGACTGATAGCGCTCCCATAGCAAGGCGGCGTCAAACCGGCTGGCGCTGGTGGCCAGCAAAATGATCAGGGCGAAAAACGACCACAAGCCGATGCCCGGATGCACTTGCGCCAAGTGCGCCAGCTTTACCAGCGACACCAGCACGCCCAGCAAAAACACCTCCACCATGCCCCAGGGATGCACCATCTGGATCAGGCGCATCACTTTGGGAAACCCGCGCGGAGCGCGACCCAGCGTCAGCGGCAGCAAGAGATAGAGCAAGGCCAGCAGTTCGATCCCCGGCAACAGCACCCCGGTAAACAGCACCAGCATCGCCACCGGCAGCATGTCCTGCCGCATCAGCTGCGAAGCCGTGCCCAGCAGGGTGGTGGCGGTGCGCACACCGCCCGCCTCCAGCCCGACCACCGGAAACACATTGGCCAATGTGAAGACAAACAGACCGGCCACTACCAGCGCCAGCGAGGTTTGCGGCTGATAGCCCCGGGCGCGGTGCAGCAAGCCGCCGCATCGGCAGCACGCGACGTTTTGCACATCGGAATGCGGCGCGTACTGCAGCAGGTCACACTCGTGGCAGGCGTGCAGCGCAGTCTGATGACGTTGCCCGAAGGAAGGATTCATGGAGCGGTATTGTAAACACAGGCATCAACATGGGAAACCGCCGGCGGGGTCGCCGGGCATGGCTTTGCGCGCTGCGGTGAAGCGCCACCAGGGCAAGGCCTCGCCGGTATCCATGAAATGAGTGACCGACATCAGCGTGTCCAGCACGCAAGGATCTTGCCGGCACTGGGTCAGCACACCCAGCTCGCGATACAGCGCGAGCGCATCCCTGCCCTTCAGCTGTGACGGTTCGTGGATGCCCAGCAATTGCAGATCAACCGCCATGGCCGGGCCGATATTGGGCAACTCTTGCAGATGGCGGGTGTGTTCTGGCGGTTTGCAACGATCCGGATGCATGAGGCGCTATCCAATCAGGCGAAGTGAACCTTCATTATGCATCAGCCGGCGCGGCTTCGCCCCGACCCGTGGCCGCTGGTTTTCTTATCCGCGCTCAAGGATTCGAGCCCGGGTCTTCGGCAAACTCGTGGCCTGTTCGCAACCCACCGGAGTTTCACCATGAGCCTGCCTGACGCCACTTTTGTATTCGACGCGCGCGGCGTCGCCAAACGCTTTCGCCATGCCGCCATCTTTGGCGCGCTGGAGTCGCTGCACAACGGCGAAGCCATGCGTTTCGTCAACGACCATGATCCCCTGCCGCTGCTGGAGCAGATCCGCACCCGCTACGGCCATCAGATCAGCTATCGATATGTTGACCGCACTGCTGACGGCGTGGTGATCGACTTTGCGGTCAGCCTGCCGGAAATCGCCGAACCGCAGAATGCCGGAGGTGGCTGCGGCGGCGGCGCTGGCGGCGGCTGCGGCTGCTCTGGTCACTGATACCCGCCCGGCCGCGCCTTGCGGCGCCGTTTCCACAGGTCAGCCCAAGGGCTGGCCTGTTTGCTTTTCTCACGCAAAAACCCGGTTTCTTTGTAACAACATGTTATCAGTCGCCAATCGGCGACAGAATTTTTTCTTTTTATTTTCAACAAGTTAATTAGAAAAAATCGAGAATGACAAGTCCGGTCCATTTGTAAGCAGCAGATTGCAAAAAAAACTAACATTTCGCCGCTGGCCGCCCGCCAATCCGTCTGCCTACACTGCAGCCATCAAAACAAGGAGGTGCAAATCATGAAAGCGAAAATCCTTACCGCCACCCTGCTGCTCACGCTGGCTGCCAGCGCGGCACAGGCCGGCTCCATGACTACGGACGCCATCCTCGGCGGCGCGCTGGGAGGCGCAGCGGGCGCAGCCGTCGGCTCCGCCGTGGGCGGCCGCAACGGCGCCATCATCGGCAGCGCCATCGGCGGCGCCACCGGTACGGCCATTGCCACCAAGGACGAATACCGCCGCCCGCCTCCGCGCCAATATCAGGTGGACTACCGCGAATCGCGCAACTACTGGGGCGATCGTCGCGAGGAAGAACGCCGCTGGGAAGAGCGTCGCTGGGACCACGACCACCGCGGCCGCTGGCACCATGACAACGGCTGGCACGGCCATCGCGACTGATCTCGCCCCGTCAAGACAAAAGCCCCGGCATGCCGGGGCTTTTTGTTGTGTCTTGGCCTATGGGCTCAAGCCAGCCAAGAAACCGCCATATCCCAGCCCAGCTTGCCGATCAGCACCGAAGTCAGCAGCAAGAACAGGATGCGCACAAAACCGGCGCCCTTTTTCATGGCGATCCAGGAGCCGGCCATCGCACCCAGCACATTGAAACCCGCCATCGGAATGGCGTACTGGAACAGCACATTGCCGGTTGGAATGAAGAAAGTGAGCGCCGCCACATTGGTGGTGAGGTTCACCACCTTGGCCGCGGCGGAGGCGTGGAGAAAATCGAAGGCAAAGCAGCGGATGAACAGGAAAATCAGAAAGCTGCCAGTGCCGGGGCCGAACAAACCGTCGTAAAAACCGATGGCTCCACCGATAGCCATGCCCATCGCCATCTCGCGGCGGCCAATGGCCACCGGCTTGTGCAGTTTGCCGAAGTCCTTTTTCCACAAGGTGTACACCGCCATCACGATCAGCAACACCAGCACCATGGGCCGGATATACGCCTTAGGAATGGCGTTGACCGTGGCCGCGCCGGCAAAGGACATGACGAAGGCGGTGGCCGCCGCCGGCAGCACCAGATTCCACGGCAGTTTCACGCGCTTGAGATAGCTGCGCGCGGCGGACAGCGTGCCCACCGCCGACGACATCTTGTTGGTGCCAAACAAGGTAGCGGCTGAATAATTGGGCAGAAAATTGAACAGGGCCGGGGTCTGGATCAGCCCCCCCCCGCCAACAGCGGCATCGATCATGCCGGCCATGAAAGAAAAGAAACACAAACAACCCAGCGTCAGTAACATGCCGTTCTCCAGAAACATGCCGGCATTGTAAGTCTTGCCGGCGCCGGCATGTTGCAATACCGTATTGCAATATTTGCAATAAAGAGCGCGATCACGATGAAACTGCTATGGGAATTGCGCGTGTTCTGCGCCGTGGTAGAGCGCAAGAGCTTTGTCTCCGCAGCCCGCCAACTAGGCACCTCGCCCAGCAGCGCCACCCGCGCCGTGCAAGCGCTGGAGGAAGCACTGGGTTCGCCCTTGCTGGCCCGCTCGCAAAAACAGGTGAGCCTGACGCTGGCCGGGGAAAGTTATTACGACACGGCCCGCCGCATGCTGGACCTGCAGGAAGAAGCGGAAGACGACCTGGCCGCCATGGCCGCGTCGCCGCAGGGGCTGCTGCGTTTTTCCGCCCCGGAAATCATGGCCAGCCACTTTTTGCCGCCGGTGCTGGATCAACTGGCGCAAGCGCATCCGCAATTGCGCTTCGACATCCTTTACAGCGACACAGTGCTGGAGCCGATTCGCGAGAAGCTGGATTTCAGCATTCGTGGCGCATATCCGGCTTCCAGCGAGCTGATCGGCTTCCCGCTGTGGAGCTATCAGCGCCGCCTGTACGCCAGCCCGGCGTATCTGGCGCGCTTCGGCCAGGCTGATGCGCCGGAGCAACTGACGCGCCATCGCATCCTGATCCACGCCGCGCCGCGCATTCTGAAAGCGTGGAACTTTGTCTCGGCGGAACATGAGATCAGCCTCAACCTCAACGCCGCGCACCGGGTCAGCTCCGGCGCCGCCGTCCTGCACGCCGCCTTGTCCGGCATGGGCATCGCCCGCATGGGCGACTGGCTGGCCGAGCCCCTCGTGCGCGCCGGTCAACTGGTGCGCCTGTGCCCTTCCTACCGCATCGTCTCCAGCAAAGGCGAAGACGCGCAGATGCACGCGGTATTCGCCAGCCGACGCATACCGCGTAAGGCGCGGATGGTGCTGGAGAGCGTGCGAGAGGCGGCGCGGGCGGCGGGTTTCGGCCAAGACTGATCCCGGCACTGCAAACCCGGAACAACAAAAAGGGCCTGCAACAGCAGGCCCTTTCCCGTGATGAAAGCAACAGGCTTACAGCGCGGCACGGTAAATCGCGCAGATCTCCTCATGCGTAGCCTGAACCGGATTGGTAAAGCCGCAGGCGTCTTTCAGCGCATTGTCGGCCAGCACCGGAATGTCGGCTTCCTTCACGCCCAGCTGAGTCAGGCCGGCCGGAATGCCCACTTTTTCCGCCAGCTTGCGGATGGCGGCAATAGCGGCCTCGGCACTGGCTTCGGCGCCCAGCGCCACCGCCACATCGGCCAGGCGCGCAGCAGCCACCTTGCTGTTGAAAGCCTGCACGTGCGGCAGCAATACCGCGTTGCAAACACCGTGCGGCAGATCATAGAAGCCGCCCAACTGGTGGGCCATGGCGTGCACATAACCCAGCGACGCGTTGTTGAACGCCATGCCGGCCAGGAACTGCGCGTAAGCCATCTGTTCGCGGGCTTCCATGTCCTTGCCGTCCGCCACCGCGCGCGGCAGAAAGGCAACGATCAGCGATACCGCTTTCAGCGCGCAGGCATCGGTAATCGGCGTGGCGATGGTGGACACATAGGCCTCAACGGCGTGGGTGAGCGCGTCCATGCCGGTGGCGGCAGTCAGTGCGGCAGGCATGCCCACCATGGTTTCCGGATCGTTTACCGACAGAATCGGCGTGGTGTGTTTGTCTACGATGGCCATTTTGATATGGCGCGATTCGTCCGTGATGATGCAGAAGCGGGTCATCTCACTGGCGGTGCCGGCAGTGGTATTGATGGCTACCAGCGGCAGTTGCGGCTTGGCGGATTTGTCCACGCCTTCGTAGTCCTGGATCTTGCCGCCGTTCACCGCCACCAGGGCGATGGCCTTGGCGCAATCGTGCGGCGAGCCGCCGCCCAGCGAAATCACCACGTCGCACTGCTTGTCCTTGAGGATGGCAAGGCCGGCGTTGACGTTGGCGCAGGTGGGGTTGGGATGCACGCCGTCAAACACGGCGGACTGGATATCCGCTTCGGCCAACAGGCCGGCCACCTTGTCGGCAAGGCCGGCTTTGACCAGGCCGCCATCGGTCACGATCAGCGCGCGGCGATAGCCATGACCCTTCATGGTATCCACCGCCTGCCGCAGACAGCCGGCGCCCATCAGGTTGAGGGAAGGAATAAAGAATGCGGTAGTAGCCATGGCGGATCTCCTGAGTCATTCGAAAGTCTGACCTTGATGATAAGCCGTATCATTTGCAACGATCTTGCCCAATATCAAATGCTGTCGGGATTATCCGCCATCAGCTGCTGCTCACGTTTCAGCGCAAGACGCCAGACTACCAGCTACCCGGGCCGCCCACGCGGTAAACGCACTGCGAAGCCGGGCCCTCAGGGGCGCAGGCTTTGTTTCACTTCGCGGAAAGGCACGCCATGATAGCGGCGGTAAAACCCATCCAGCGTGCCATCCTGCTGGGCGCGCAGCGTCTCCTTGTCCACGGCGTCGCGCCAGGCGGACATGCCGGGGCGAAAGGCGATGGGCTGATTCACGCTGGCCACCAGCGGTTGCAAGCGCTTCACTTTTTGCCCCATCGCCGGCGACAGCCCGGCAAGCGCCGTCGGATCGTCAAACACCACCTCCACCCGGCCATGCGCCAACAGCATGATGGAAGACTCGGTATCTTCGGCGGGCACGCGCCGCCACTTGTCCATCCTGATCAGCAATTGCGGATAGTCATATGCGGTCACCCAGGCCACCCGTTTGCCGGCGAAATCCTCCAGCCCGCGATAGCTGGCCGGCCCGTCCCGCCTCACCCAGGGAAACAACACCCAGGCCACCAGCAACTCGCGGCTGGTCATCCAGCCGGCCGGCACCTGGAGCGGCAGCATGAAACCCACCATATCGGCCCGCCCCTCGCGCATGGCGCGGGCACAGCCATCGGACGAAATGAAGCGATAGTCGAGATCGTCGCCGCGCTGATGCGCCACCTTATTGAGAATATCCACCACCAGTCCCGCCGGCTTGCCCTCCGCACGGTAGATGAAAGGCACCCACGGTTCTGCGCACACATGGTAAGTGGCGGCCTGCGCGGCCGCTGCCCACATCGCCAACATCAGGCTCAGCCATTTCATAGCATTGCGCCTCTGTTTTCTTAGCCTTTCCAAGATATAGCTGAAGCGCGCCTTTTTGCCCAAAGCATCGGATAATGCCGGTTTCAGTCCTGAGAGCGCGTCATGCAGAAACTCGATCATCACGCCTACCCTGCCTCGCCCTGGAAGAATGGCGGCGGCGTCACCCGCCAGGTGCTGATCAGCCCGCAAGGAGCCAGCCTGGATGACTTCGACTTTCGCATCAGCATCGCCGACGTCGGCAGCGACGGGCCGTTTTCACGCTTCGACGGCGTGGACCGCCACTTGCTGGTACTGTCCGGTGCCGGCATCGCACTGGAGACGCCGCAAGGAGAAATCCGGCTGGACTGCGCCAGCGCGCCCTATGCCTTCGCCGGCGAAACGCCCATTCGCAGCCGTTTGCCAGATGGCCGCATTACCGACTTCAACGTCATGACCCGGCGCGGTCGTGCTACGCAAACGGTACGTCAGTTCCAGCTGCACGGCCAGCTGACGCTCAAGGGCGACGGCCTCCCATGGCTCTTGCTGTTGGCCGAAGGACAAGCACTGCAGGCACGCAACGCTCACGGCCAAACCGCATCGCTCTCCCGTCTGGACGCGCTGCTGCTGACAAACCCTGATGAGCTGACCCTGAACGGCAACGGCTGCCGCGTCATCGTGGCCGAACTGAAACCGGCCACCGCTCCGAACGGCGACGCCGCGTGAACTACCTCGCGCACCTGCACCTGGCGCCGGACCATCCTGCGGCACGGGTAGGCAATCTGCTGGGGGACTTTCTCAAGCCCTCTGGGGCCGGGCACCTCCCGCCCGACCTGCAAGCGGGCATGGCCCTGCACCGGCGCATTGACGCCCTCACCGACAGCCACCCGCTGGTGCTGGCCAGCAAGGCGCGCATTGCGCCGGCCAGACGCCGCTACGCCGGCATTCTGGTGGACATCTTTTACGATCATTTCCTGGCCCGGCACTGGCGCCGCTTCGATGTACGGCCTCTGCCGGACTTCACCCGCCAGTGTTATGCGGAATTGCGCGACTTCCACCCCTGGCTGCCGCCGCGCCTGCGCGACATCCTGCCCTTGATGTCGGCCGAAGACTGGCTGCTGTCCTACCGCCGCACCGAGGGCATCGCCGATGTGCTGGCCCGCTTTTCGCGTCACCGCATCCAGCGCGCCAACCCGGTGGCGGACGGCATCATCGACCTGCTGGAAAACTACGACGGCCTGGAACAGGATTTTCTCGACTTCTATCCCAGCCTTATCGCCATGGACAAAACACCGTAAGCGCCGCATGGCTGCCCGCAGGAGCCAAAGAAAAGGCAAGCGATGAAGCCGGACAGCGCCATAGCGCCATCCTTCTCCAGCCGCCTGCCTTCAGTTTTCCCGGAATGCTTTATTTGTGCAGCAAGCCCGCATTGTTCTGCAGCAGTTCCACCAGCAGTTGCTCCGCGCCTTCCCACATGATCTGCACGCCCAGGCACATCAGAATGAAGGCCGACAGGCGCAGGAACACTACCGAGCCGGTCTGGCCCAGATAGCCCAACAGGCGGTCCGCATGGCGGTAGCACATGTACACCAGCACCGAGAGCGACAGCACGGCGGCCAGACTGGCCATGGGCACCAACACGAATTTCACCACCGGCTTGCCGGAAACAATCATCGACGCGCCCACCGTGATGGACACCGATACCGAACCCGGCCCCACCGTCAGTGGA
This sequence comes from uncultured Aquitalea sp., assembly GCF_945957525.1. Classification (GTDB taxonomy): domain Bacteria; phylum Pseudomonadota; class Gammaproteobacteria; order Burkholderiales; family Chromobacteriaceae; genus Aquitalea. The sequence continues at coordinate 178,952 of NZ_CAMFLA010000004.1, forward strand.
AAGGTAAGCGGGTAAAACGCCCGCTGCTTCAGCTCGTCCTTGTTCTCCTGCCGCACCGGCTCGCTGGAAGGCTGGGTGGATTCGGCCGGGTTGTCGTTCAACATGCGCCAGGCGGCCATGCTGATGATCAGACCGCCGGACAACTGCACCACCGGCAACGATACGCCAAAGAATTCCAGCACAAAGCTGCCCACATACATGCTGCCCAACAGCAGCAAGAAGCAATAGATGGCGATACGGCGGGCCAGGTACGCACGCTGCTCGCGGGTATTGCGCGCCGTCATGGAAATGAAAATGGGCACCAGACCAGGCGGATTGATGATGGGCAGCAAGGCCGCCACCACAAACAGGTACTTGCTGATGAAAAGAGACACGAGGGGCATGTTGTTATTCTCCGGGCTTGTCGCCCTGTTTTAGACGGTGGATGTGGCGTGATTCTAGCACTGGCGCGGCAGGCGGCAACGTCCACGCGCAACGACTGGCAAGCAATCGGGGCAGGAAAAACAAAAAAGGGAAAGTCCGGGGACTTTCCCTTTTTCCACGGGCGCTCAAACCGGCCCGACCAAGTGCCGTTCTGTCAGCAGGCCGGCATCACCGTGCTTGCCTCATCTGGCGGACTCTGTCGCCAACTCACCCTGCTGGCGATCTAGCGACAGGCGCTGGTGATATTCGCGGTAATCGATATCCTCCAGCTTCACCATGCGCGTGCCGTGCTTCATTTTGTAGCTCAGCCACAGCACGACAAAGAGCGGGATACCCAGATAGGTAGCCACCACGCCATTCCAGTCCACCTTGGCGGCGGTGAAGGCGGCGTAGTTTTGCCCCAGCATGATCAGCAAGCACAATACAAACGCAAACATCGGGCCCAGCGGGAACCAGCGCGCGCGGTAAGGCAGATCGTCCAGGCTGTAGCCCTGCTTCACGTAGCCGCGACGGAAACGGTAATGGCTGATCGCCACCCCCAGCCAGGCGATGAAGCCGGTCATGCCCGAGGAATTGAGCAGCCACATGTAGACGGCGTCGCTCTTGAACAAGGAGGTCAGGAAGCACAGACAGGCCACCACCGTGGTGGCGTACAAGGCGTTGCGCGGCACCCCGTTGGCGCTGACGCGCCCAAACAGTCTGGGCGCCATGCCGTTGTGGGCCATGGCGTACAGCATGCGGGTGGAAGCGTACATGCCGGAGTTGCCAGCGGAGAGGATGGCGGACAGGATCACGGCGTTCATCACGCTGGCGGCCGCGGCAAGGCCGGCGCGGGTGAATACCAAGGTGAACGGGCTGGCGCCGACGTCCTTCATGTCGTTCTTCAGCAGCGAAGGATCATTGTGCGGCAGGATCAGGCCGATGATCAGGATGGACAGCATGTAGAACATCAGAATGCGCCAGAAAATCTGCCGCACGGCGCGCGGAATGGTGCGCCCGGGGTTGGCCGACTCGCCGGCGGCGACGCCGATCAACTCGGTGCCCTGGAAGGAGAAGCCCACCACCATGGCCACGCCGACAAAAGCTGCCAGCCCGCCGACAAAAGCGCCATCGCCTTGGGTCATCACTTGCAAACCAGGCGCCAGACGGTGCGGATCTGGCTCGGTCATGATGCCGAAGATCATCAGGAAACCAATGACAATGAAGGCAAGGATGGTGCCCACTTTCAGCATGGAACACCAGAATTCCGCTTCGCCGAACCCCTTCACCGAGAAGTAGTTCAACACGAAGATCACCGCCAGAAAGCCCCCGCTCCACACCACGCCGGGTATGTCGGGAAACCAGTAATGCATGATGATGGCGGCCGCGGCCAACTCCACCGCCACGGTAATAGCCCAGTTGTACCAGTAGTTCCAGCCTTGGGCGAAGCCGAAGGCCGGGTCCACGAAACGGGAGCCGTAAACCTGAAAAGAGCCGGATACCGGCATGAAGGCCGCCATTTCCCCGAGGCTGGTCATGAGGAAGTACACCATCACGCCCACCAGCGCATACGCCAGCAAGGCCCCGCCCGCACCTGCGCCGGAAATGGTAGCGCCGGACGCCAGAAACAGCCCGGTGCCGATGGAACCGCCAATGGCGATCATGGATAAGTGGCGAGCTTGCAGACTGCGACGCAGCCCTTGCTCTTCTTGATTGTTTTGCATAGTCCGTCCCAACTCTTTGTGTCTAATGGGGGAGTCGCTTGCTGGCCTGGCGGGTTTCTATATTACGCCCTGCTTATAAAGCCAGAAAGGTTCAAACCAGACACAATGACAGTTCACAACAGAATAATCCAGCCTGATTTTGTGTAATTTTGTAATCTTCCGAACATTCGCAATCCAACAATGACGAATGGCAACCCGGCTCGGCCCGCCTTGCCGCGCATCACCGGCCACATGCCGTCGGCCTGAGCCCCCGTCCCTCACCGCTCAGCCGCGTTTGGCGGCGGCTTGCTGCAAGCCGCGCAGGGCCGCCATGGCGTCTTGCGCACGCGCCAGCGGCACGAATATATGGTCGTGATGGTAGGCGGCCGCCACATTGGCGCTGATGCCACACCTGGTCAGTTCCGCAGCCATCGCCGCCGTCAGCCCCACCGCCTCAAGGCTGGAATGCACGCTGATGGTGATGCAGGCAAACGGCGGCGACGCCGCCAGACCATGCGCGCGGGCCGCGCTCTCCGTCAGCACTACGGTCAACCCCTCTTCTTCGGCAAACGTCATCAAGGGAGTGAATTGCGCCGCCTCGGCCAAGCCGGCGCCGGGTAAACAGCAAAACACATAAGGTTGTTCCCGCAGCGCGGGCGAGAGGCTGGCCAACAGTTGCTCCAGATCGGTGATTCCGCTCATGATGCTCTCCTGAATGAATACGTTTGGTTGAACAGTCTGGATCAGACAAGAAGAAGGCCATGCTGAACCCATCGCCACCATCAATCAAACTGATTATTTTCATAAGTCATTAGTGAAATTGATATCTCACGCAAGCAGCGGTGCCATGACCGCCCGCTCATCAACAGGAAAACCGACATGAACATCGCCCTTGCCATTCACGGCGGCGCAGGCACCCTGCGCCGGCAAGACATGAGCGCCGAACAGGAACAAGCCTACCTGGCCGGCCTGAACGCGGCGCTGGATGCGGGACTGACCATTCTGCAAAAAGGCGGCAAAGCGCTGGATGCCGTCAGCGCCGCCGTCTGCTCACTGGAAGACAATCCTCTCTTCAACGCCGGCAAGGGTGCCGTATTTACGCTGGGCGGCCGCATCGAAATGGAGGCTGCAGTCATGGACGGAGCGACGCAGGCCTGCGGCAGCGTCACCGGCGTCACCTCCGCCCGCAACCCGGTGTTGCTGGCCCGCGCGGTGATGGAGCACACCCCGCACGTGACCTTGGGATTCGACGCGGCGGACCGCTTCGCTCACGAGCGCGGCCTGCCCTGCGCAACGCCGGATTACTTCTTTACCGAACGCCGCTGGCAAGCCTTGCAGGAAGAAAAGCAGAGGTTGGCCGAAGGCGGCAAGGAAGAGGACGCGCCGGAAGACCGCAAGCACGGCACCGTGGGTGCCGTAGCGCTGGACAGCCAGGGTCGGTTGGCGGCGGCCACCTCCACCGGAGGGCGAACCGCAAAAATGGATGGCCGTGTGGGCGACACACCAGTATTCGGCGCCGGTACCTGGGCCGACGCGCATTGCGCGGTGTCCGGCACCGGACATGGCGAATACTTCGTGCGCATCGCCGCCGCGCATGATATCTCCGCCCGTCTCCGCTACGCAGGACAGGACATCGCCACCGCCGCGGAGGCGGTGGTCAACGGCAGCCTGAGAGCGCAGGGAGGCACTGGCGGCGTGGTTGCCGTGGACCATCAAGGCCGCGTCGCCATGCCGTTTAATTGCGAAGGCATGTACCGCGCCATGGTGGATGGCGCGGGTCGCCGCGAGGTCGCCATCTACCGCTGAAACGGGCTTGCGAAAGGTCATATGCCTTTCGCAGACAAATCAGCCATTTAGCGGTATAATGCGCGCCATCCTTCCGGACTACCCTTTATGGGTGGCGTCCAACCGCCTTGTCTCGGCTATGACGTCTGTCGCGTCTCCTGCCCTGCCTGGTTACCGAATCGAAGAGAATTCCGGCAATGGCCCGACGGCGTTCGCTTAGCGAACGTCCAGTCGCCTATTGCCGCACAGTCATACAGAAAGGAAAGCCATGTCTAAAGAAGACATGATCGAACTGCAAGGTGTTGTTATCGAAATGCTGCCGGAATCGCGCTACCGCGTGCGTCTGGACAACAATGTTGAAATCCTGGCCTACGGCTCCGGCAAGATGAAGATGCACCGCATCCGCGTACTGGTGGGCGACCGCGTTACCGTGGAAATGTCCCCGTACGACCTGACCAAGGGCCGCATCAACTTCCGTCACCCGACCGCTCCGGCCGGCGGCGTGCCCCACACCGGCGGCAAGCGTCGCTGATTCGGCGACAGGCCGCAGCGGCCTGCCGCTCTTGCGCCGGCGATGCGATGCCGCAGCCCCATTCGGGCATGCCGTCGCCTCCCGGCCCGCCGGCTGTTGCGAAAAGCAGCCACCTTTCCTCTCCTGCACGGCCCCAACCCTGTAAGCGCTTCATCTTGCAAGACTGCTTAAAACTGCGCAGTCAACCACCCCTGCTCCGAAACATCTGCTAATAAGTAGGGAAAAGCACGCAGACAATGCTGGAATCGACTCATGCCATGTGCTTAGATAAAAGTCGATCTTGCCTTGCGAGTCCGCCATGCCTCCCACGCCAAGCCGCCAGATACTGCTGGCCGAAGACAGCAGCAGCCAGCGCGCCTACCTCAAGGAGCTGTGCCTGTCCCTGCCGGACGTCGTCGTGCATGAAGCCGCCGACGGCAGCTGGGCCTTGCAATTAAGCCGCAAATTGCCGCAACTGGATCTGGTGATCACCGACCTGAGCATGCCCGGCATGGATGGTATCGAGCTGGTTGAACGCTTGTCGCGCCAGGCCAGACTCCCTTCGCTGCTGCTGATCAGCGGCCATGCGCCGGAACTGCTGAGCAACTGCATGCGGGCCGCCAAGGAGCTGGGCTTTACCGGCATCGGCTACCTGGCCAAACCCTTCAGCGACGATGCTTTTCTGGCGGAATTAGGCCGGCTGCTCGCCACCATCAGCCCTGCCGAGCAGGTGGAATACGGCATGCCGCTGATTGATATCATTACCGGCCTTGCCCACAACCAGTTCTGCGCCTTCTATCAGCCCATTTACGACCTGGGCACCGGCAAGGCAGTACAAATCGAGGCGCTGGCCCGCTGGCGCCATCCCAACAAGGGCATTCTCACGCCCGGCCACTTCATCAGCATGCTGGAGCATGAAGGCTTCATCCAACTGCTGACCAACCGCATCGTGCAAACCGGGCTGGATCTGCTTATCCGCAACCCTGCCGCGCGCGATTTGCGCCTGTCCATCAACTTGTCGCGCAGCCTGCTGGACGACCGGGAATGCCTGGATTGGCTGGTGAATCAGGTAGAGGCGCGCGGGCTGGAGTTCAACCGCGTGGTGCTGGAAATCACCGAAACCATGGCCTTTGCCGATTTCGGCCATACGCTGGCCACGCTGCTGCGACTGCGCATGCGCGGTTTCGAATTGTCGCTGGATGATTTCGGCACCGGCCACACCACCCTGGAACACGTGAAGAATCTGCCGTTGACAGAACTGAAATTTGACCGGGTGCTGATCAAGGATATTCATCAGGACACGCGCAGCCAGAGCATCATCGCCGGCATGGCGCGCATTGCGCGCGAGCTGAATCTGCGCATGGTGGCGGAAGGCATAGACGACGAGAACGACCTGGACTACCTCTGTCAGCACCATCCGGATATCGAACTGCAGGGTTTCCTGCTGTGCAAACCGGTGCCCGCGGAAGAGCTGCACAAACACCTCTACCCCTGCTGCCAGCAACGCAGCGCCTGAGCGCTGGCGCTGCGACAGGGCTCAGAAATCCACTTTGCCGCGCAGCGATTTCACATCGGCGCGCTGCTTCTTGCCTTCCAGACGCCGCAAACGCGAGGCCCGTGTGGGCTTGGTGGCCACGCGGGCGGGCTGCACCACCGCCGCTGCGTCCACAATACGCTGCAGTCGCTCCAGCGCGTCCTGCCGGTTCATGTCCTGAGTGCGGTGTTGCTGCGCCTTGAGAATGATCACGCCATCCTTGCTCAGGCGATGATCCGCCATGCTGAGCAAGCGCTGCTTGATCCACTCCGGCAAGGACGACGCCCGCACGTCAAAACGCAGATGGATGGCGCTGGATACCTTGTTAACGTTTTGCCCGCCCGCGCCCTGCGCCCGCATGGCGCTCAGCTCCACCTCGGCCGGGTCAAGCTGGTAACGCCCGCTCATGAGGCTGTCGCTTGCAGGGCGGCAATCACCGCCGCTGTCTCGCGCACCCGGCCAATGCGCGGAAAGATGTGCTTGACGGAGAAGGCGTGGCACTCGGCCAGCGGGCAGCTCATCGCGTCTTCGGCCAACACCAGTTCATAGCCATGCTCCCAGGCGCTGCGCGCGGTGGAATCCACGCCCACATGGGTGGAGATGCCGCCCAGCACCAGCGTGCGAATGCCGCGCCGGCGCAGTTGCAGATCCAGCTCGGTGCCGTAAAAGGCGCTCCATTGTCGCTTCAGGATGAAAAGATCGCGCGAGGTGTCGCCCAACTCGGCCGGCTGAGTCAACCAGTTGCCGGGCAACGGCGTGGCCGGGGTCGGCGCGTCCACCGGCGGCATCAGGCGGTCGCCGTCGTCGGGAGACCAGCCCACTCTCACCTGCACCACCAGCGCGCCCGCCTGGCGGAAGGCCTTCGCCAACCGTCCGGCCTTGTCCAGCACCGCCGCGCTGTCATAGGGCTCGCGCGCGAAACCGAGAATGCCTTGCTGCAGATCGATCAGCAGCAGCGCCGTCGTCCGGGGATCGAGTCTGTCCGCCATCAAGCTTCTCCCGTAAAAGATCAAAGGCGCATCTTAACACCGCGCCACCATGAAAAACGGCCATGTCTCGAAAGACACGGCCGTGGAGGAATGCTGCGAGGCGCGCCTGGAGCCGCCAACAGAACCTCGCCGAGAGCCTGACCAAGCGGCGCCGAGGCGGGCAAGGCAGGGCCGGGAGTTGTCAGCCGGCATTATTCCGGCAGCGCTACCTTGCCGTCCTTGCTGAACTGGTAATCGTGGAACACATGCTCGGCACTGAGGATGCGATAGCTGCCATCTTCATTACGGCGGGTGGTGTCCTTCAGGCGGTAGGTGTAGTGGCCGCAAGTCCAGCAGTCGAAATTGCGCATGTGCGTGCACAGACAGGTCTTGTCCCACACTTTGATGCGGCGCTCGCCCGGGTGGGCGGCCACTTCGCGGTTGTAAGCCTGGATGTAGGCGCAGCTGCCGTTGGCGTCCAGCAGGTAGCCGTAGGCTTCGCAGTTGGGGCGAATGCCATCGCCAATGGCCGGGCAGGACTTGATCATGCGCATCGGATAGCCGGTGGGCGACAGCTGGTTGACTTCGATATCGTCTTCGCTGGCCTTGAAGTATTCCTGCTGCACCTTCTCCGGCAAACCGCACTCGCTGGTGACGGTAAAGCGGGTGGCCACCTGCACGGCGGAGGCGCCGTTTTCCAGGAAGCCCACCGCGTCGGTGCCGGTGAAAATGCCACCAGCCGGAATCAGCGGGATATCCAGCTTCTCAGCGATCATCCAGTCGCGGATTTCCGCGACGATGGTGGCCAGATCGTACTCGCGCCAGTCCATGCCGAAGCCGAGGTGGCCGCCGGCCAGCGGGCCTTCCACCACCACGTAATCGGGCAGGCGGTTGGTACGGGAGGACTTTTTCAGGAACAGTTGCAGCGCGCGCAGCGAGGACACGATGATGCCGAGCTTGGCGTCGCGGAAGCGCGGGTGGTCTTCCATCAGCGCGAACGAACCCAAATGCAAGCCGGCCGCCAGCGTGATGCCGTCGATGCCGGCGTCCAGCGCCGCGTGCAGGCGAACGCGCAAGGTATCCTTGGGCGCGTTCATGGTGAGCTTCTCCATGCAGTTGATGAAGATCAGCCCGTCGCCGCGCTTGGCTTCCATGGCGCTGCCTACGTGCATCTTGGTGGCTTCCGCCAGCAGGCCGAGGTCGAACTTCACCACGGACTTGTCGGCGTTCTCCACGTTGAACTTGTACTGCTTGAGCTTATCCTTGACGTACTTGGTGTTGAAGCGGCGATCGGTAACGGTCGGCACCATGGCGTCGGAAATATGACCGACGCCACCCAGACGGGCAGCCTCCAGCGACAGTGCCACGGTCGAGATATCGACCCCCATGCCGCCCACCATGATGGGCACCAGCTCGTGCTTGCCCAGGCGCAGGCGAAAATCGTCAACACACTTCATTACAGGGACTCTCCTTATGCTGGGCGGCATTATCCCCGAGGCGGAGAACAAAATCCATTATTTTAGAGTTTTTGCTCGCAGCAGGTAAAAAGGCCGGCGGAGCAAGGCGGAGGGCTGAATGACGGGCAGTAGCGGCGGACATGTCTTGCCAGACTACGCCGACGCCGTGACAGAAAAAAGACAGCGCCCCACCCGCCCTCTCAAGGGCGCTCCGGCAACGGCAGCCGGCGCTCGTCCTTGAGCGTCTTCATGACGATGTGCGAGCAGATATCGCGCATCCCCGGCACCTTGTTGAGCTTGTCCACAATAAAAGCGGAAAAAGCCGCCAGCGAACGGGTGCGCACCAGCAATACATAGTTGCAGGGCCCGGTCACCACCCAGGCGGCCGTCACTTCGGGAAACGCCGCCACCTGCGACTGGAAATCCTCATGCCAGTTGTCGCGGCTGCGATCGAGCGTCACCTGCACCACCGCCTCCAGTTCAAAGCCCAGCGCAGCGGCGTCCAGCTCCGCGCGATAGCCCTTGATCATGCCCGCCTCCTCCAGCGACCTCACCCGCCGCAGGCAAGCCGACGGCGACAAGGCAACCTTGTCGGCCAGATCCTGATTGCTCAGGCGCCCGTTCTCCTGCAAGGCGGACAGAATCCGCCAGTCGATCGCATCTAGCTGCATACGCAAGAATCTTTCATACGAGCAATCAAAAACAGAATAGTCTGCGAAACCATTCAACTTCACAACATCAACTTGCAATTATTCCTGACAAAGCCAGTGCTAGCATAGTCTTCGTAGCGGCCCACCCCACCCGCCGTCCACCACCCTTGGAGCCAGCTCATGCTCTATGACATCAGCCCACCGCTTTATACCGGCATGCCGGTATGGCCCAGTGACACGCCCTTCGGCCAACATCCCGGCTGGCGCATCGGCCAGGACTGTCCGGTGAATGTGGGACGCCTTTCCCTGTCTGGGCACAGCGGCGCGCACGCCGACGCCCCGCTGCACTACCAGGCAGACGGCGCCCCCATCGGCGCCGTGCCGCTGGACGCCTATCTCGGCCCTTGCCGGGTGACGCACTGTCTGGACGCCGGCCCGCTGCTGGGCATGACGGCATTGCAGGAGGCGCTGGATCGTCAGCCCCACCCGCTGCCGGCCCGGGTGTTGATCCGCACTTGCCGCGCCATGCCGCAAACGCAATGGCAAGACGATTTCTGCGCCGTGTCCGCCGATGCGGTGCGCTGGCTGGCTGCGGCAGGCGTGCGGCTGATCGGCATCGACAGCGCCTCGCTCGACCCGATGCGGAGCAAAACCCTGGATGCCCACCACGCCGTGCGCCGGCACGGCATGGCCATACTGGAAAACCTGTTGCTGGATGATGTGCCGGAAGGCGATTACGAACTGATCGCCCTGCCCCTCAAACTGATGGAAGCCGATGCCAGCCCGGTGCGCGCCGTACTGCGCCGGCTGCCGGCAAACAACACAAAGGAGACAATATGATTAGCCGAGAACACTGCCTGGCCGCAGATGCCCGTGATCCGCTGGCCAGCCTGAAGTCGCGCTTCAGCCTGCCGGACGGGGTCATCTATCTGGACGGCAATTCGCTGGGCGTGCTGCCGCGCAGCGCCCGCGAACGCAGCCTGGAGGTGCTGGAGCAGGAATGGGGCAGCGGCCTCATCCGCAGCTGGAATACCGCCGGCTGGTTCGAGCTGCCGGGCCGCCTCGGCAACAAGCTGGGCCGCCTGCTGGGCGCGGGCGAGGATGAAGTAGTGATTACCGACACCACCTCGCTCAACCTGTTCAAGGCATTGGCCGCCGCCGTGCGCATCCAGCGCGAGCAGGCCCCGCAACGCAAGGTGATTGTCTCCGAACGCGACAATTTCCCCACCGACCTCTACATGATGCAGGGCATGATCGACTTCCTGCAGCAAGGCTACGAGCTGATGCTGGTGGATGACGATCATCCGCTGGAAAGCCTGCTGGACGACTCGGTGGCCGTGCTGGCGCTGTCCCACGTCAACTATCGTACCGGCGCCATGTACGACATGGCCGCGGTCAGCCGCCTTGCGCATCGCCACGGCGCGCTGGTGCTGTGGGATCTGGCCCACGCCGCCGGCGCGGTGCCGGTGGACCTCAATGGCGCGGAAGCCGACTTCGCCGTTGGCTGCACCTACAAATATCTCAACGGCGGCCCCGGCTCCCCGGCCTTCATCTGGGTGGCTCGCCGCCATCAGGACCGCTTCTGGCAGCCGCTGTCCGGCTGGTGGGGCCATGCAGCCCCCTTCGCCATGCAAAGCGACTACCAGCCGGCCGCCGGCATCCGCCGCTACCTGTGCGGCACGCAGCCGATTCTGTCCATGTCGCTGGTGGAGTGCGGCCTGGACGTGGCGCTGGAAGCCGACATGCAGGCCCTGCGTGAAAAATCGCTGGCGCTGACCGACCTCTTCATCCAGTTGGTGGAAGCCCGCTGCGGCCAGCACCCGCTGACGCTGATCACCCCCCGCGACCACGCCGCGCGCGGCAGCCATGTCAGCTTCCGCCATCCTGAAGGCTATGCCGTGATGCAGGCGCTGATTGCGCGCGGCGTGATCGGTGACTACCGCGAGCCGGAAGTGCTGCGCTTCGGCATCACTCCGCTCTATCTGGGCCATGCCGATATCTGGGACGCCGTGGAAGTGCTGCGCGACATCCTCGACAGCCGCAGCTGGGACCGCCCCGAGTTCCGCCAGCGCGCTTCGGTGACCTGATCCCGCCTCGCCGCCTTCGGCCAAGCTTCGAAGGCGGCGTTTTCCTGCAGCAACCCGCAACAACGGACTTGAGTGCATCCGGGGAGAGTCGCGTCCCGAGAAAAAGGCGCCAGTCCGTCAGGCTCGACACACATGGAGGAGAAACCATGAGCTTTGACAAGATCCAGGCGCGCGAAAGCGGCCTGCAACGCCGCCTGTCCGCGCGGCAAATGAGCATGATCGCCATTGGCGGCGCCATCGGCACCGGCCTGTTTCTGGGCAGCAAGTTCGCCATCGGCTTTGCCGGCCCCTCGGTGCTGCTGAGTTACGCCATAGGCGGCTTCATCACCTTGCTGCTGATGGGCTGCCTGGCGGAGATGACCATCGCCCACGCCACCTCAGGCTCCTTCGGTGCCTACGCCGAGCACTACATCAGCCCGCTGGCGGGCTTCCTGGTGCGCTACGCCTACTGGTCCTGCATTGTCATGGCGGTTGGCACGGAAGTGACGGCAGTGGCCGAGTACATGCGTTACTGGTTTCCGGCCGTGCCGTCGTGGAGCTGGATCGTCCTGTTTTCCGGCGCGCTGATCGGCGTCAACGCCATGAGCGTCAAGGCCTTCGGCTCGGTGGAGTACACCTTTTCCGCCATCAAGGTGTTTGCCATCCTCGCCTTCATCATTCTGGGCGCCTGGGTCGTGTTTGGCGGCGGTCATGCGGAATACGGCCTACATCTCTACACGGCCAATGGCGGTTTCTTCCCGCATGGCAGCTGGGGCATGTGGGTGGCGGTGGTGATCTCCATCTTCAGCTACCTCAGCGTGGAAATGATCGCCGTGGCCGCTGCGGAGGCGGAAAACCCGGAAGCCGCAGTGCGGCAGGCTTTCCGCGCCACCATTGTCCGCCTGGTGCTGTTCTATCTGGGCTCGCTGGCGCTGATCGTGGCTATCGTGCCCTGGGCTGACATCGGCAAGGGCAACAGCCCCTTCGTCACGGTGATGCAGGTGCTGAACATCCCCTACGCCGCCGGCATCCTCAATTTCGTGGTGATCGTGGCCGCGCTCTCCGCCATGAACAGCCAGCTCTACATCACCACCCGCATGATGTTCAGCCTGTCTCGCGGCGGCGACGCGCCGGCGGCGCTGGGCCGTCTCACCCCCAGCGGCGTACCGCGCAACGCGCTGTTGTTGTCCTGCAGCGGCATCGCGCTTGCCGCCGCCGTGTACGCGCTGTTTCCGGATCAGGCCTTTACGCTAATGATGTCGCTGTCGATGTTTGGCGCGCTGTTCACCTGGATGATGATCTTCCTCACCCACTGGTTCTTCCGCCGTCATCACGACAGCCACCCGGCACAGCCGTTGTCCTTCCGTCTGCCGCTGTTCCCCGCCTCCACGCTGCTAGGCTTGCTGCTGATGCTGGCCATTCTGGTCACCACCGCCTTTACCGACGTGTTCCGCATGACTCTGGTGTTCGGCCTGCCCTTCCTGATACTGCTGGTGGCGCTGTTTTATCTGGTGCGCAAGCCGGCTCAGGCAGAGCTGGCCCGGCAAGGCGGATAAACCCTGCCGACCCAAGGTTGGCCGATGAGCTTTACCGCTGTTCCGCATAAACAAAAAGCCACCCTTGCGGGTGGCTTTTTCATGGCCTGGCCGCTATGCCTTCGGCCAACCTTTGCCTGAGGCCATCAGGCGCGCAGGCGGCGCAGCACTTCTTCCTTGCCGATCAGCGCCAGGACGGCGTCCACGGACGGGGTCTGGGTGGTGCCGCACACCAGCACGCGCAAGGGCATGCCCAGCTGGCCCATCTTGATGCCTTCTTCGGCGCAGAACGGTTTGAACAGCTCGTGGATGCTTTCGGCAGTCCAACTGTCCAGCGCGGCCAGCTTGTCCGCAAAGCGGCCCATGCGCGCCACGGCGTCGCCGGCCAGATGTTTTTCCACATCGGCGGCAGCCGGTTCGCGTTTCTTGTAGAAGTAATCCACCTCAACCGCCAGTGCGTTCAGGTCCTGGATGCGTTCTTTCACCAGCGCCACCACATCCGCCAGAAGCGGGCCGGCAGCGGTATCCACCGCAGCGGCGGCCAGGCGCGGCGCAATCAGGTCGGCCAGACGCTGATTGTCGGCGGCCTTGATGTGCTGGGCGTTCAGCCACATGAATTTTTCCTGGTTGAAGCGGCTGGCCGAAGGGCTGACTGCTTCCAGGGTGAACCATTCGACAAATTGCTCCATGGAGAAGAATTCGTCGTCGCCATGGCCCCAGCCCAGGCGCGCCAGATAATTGAGCAGCGCTTCGGGCAAGATGCCCTTGTCGGCGTAGTCCACCACGCTGACGGCGTCGCGCCGCTTGGACATCTTCTGGCCATCCTCGTTGAGGATCATCGGCAGATGGCCGTACACCGGCAGCGGCGCGTTCAGCGCCTTGAGGATGTTGATCTGCCGTGGGGTGTTGTTGACGTGGTCGTCGCCGCGGATCACGTGGGTGATCTGCATGTCCCAGTCGTCCACCACCACACAAAAGTTGTACGTGGGGCTGCCGTCCGGGCGAGCGATGATGAGGTCGTCCAGCTCGGTATTGGAAAATTCGATGCGACCCTTCACCGCGTCGTCCCACGCCACCACGCCGTCCAGCGGGGTGCGGAAACGAATCACCGGCTCTACGCCTGCGGGCGGCTGCGGCAAGGACTTGCCGTCTTCCGGACGCCAGCGGCGATCGTAGCGCGGCTTCTCGCCGCGGGCTTCCTGCTCGGCACGCATGGTTTCCAACTCTTCCTTGCTGCAGTAGCAACGATAGGCGTGCCCGCTTTCCAGCAGTTGCTGGATCACTTCCTTGTAACGGTCAAAGCGCTGGGTCTGGTAAAACGGGCCTTCGTCGTAATCCAGACCCACCCAGTGCATGCCGTCCATGATGGCCTTCACCGACTCGGGAGTAGAGCGTTCCAGGTCAGTGTCTTCAATGCGCAGCACGAAAACGCCGTTGTTCTTGCGGGCATAGGCCCAGGAGAAGAGCGCGGTGCGCACGCCACCGATGTGCAGATAGCCGGTGGGGCTGGGAGCGAAGCGGGTACGGATCATGATGTGTCGGGTCCGGCAATGTCAGCGAAAGACCGCTATTGTACGCCGCCAACAAAAAAGCCCGCAAATGCGGGCCCGGCGGAAAACGTGCGCGGCATAGCGCCAGCGGGTCAGATAACGCCAGCCAGCATCGGCGCGGGCAGCATTTGCGCCAGCAGCCACAGCGCAGTGCCGGCCAGCATGGCGGCCATGCCGCAATTGAACACGCGCAAACGGCGCGGCGAATCCAGCCAGCGACGAATGGCAACGCCGCTGCCGGCCCACACCGCAATGCAAGGCAAGCCGACGACAAAAGTCAGCAGGGCAAACAGGAAGCCGGCCTTGAGCGGGTCCATGTGCGCCGGCAGAAACACCACAGCAATATTGAAACCCATCAGCCACACCTTGGGATTGAGCCAGTTGAACACCAGACCGCCGGCAAAACCCATCGGCCTGCTGTCGCTGTCGCCGTCCTGCGCACGGCCGGCGCGCGCCATCCCCCAGGACAGCCACAACAAATAGAGGCAACCCGCCACCGCCAGCCATACCTGCACCGCCGCAATCAGCGACACCAGGCTACCCAGAAACACCGTGAGAATGCCCACTTGCAATGACAAACCCAAGGCCATGCCCAGCATGGCCGGCATGGTGCGCGAGAAACCGTGATTCACGCTGGACGTGGCCAGCACCAGATTATTGGGACCAGGGGTGATGGACATCACCAGAAGATAGGTGGCAAGTGCGATGAAATTCATGATGCATTCCGGACAAGGGCTGCGTCCCGCCCGGCGCCCGGCGGCTTGTGGCCCCGGCGCACCCCGATAATTACCGGCGGCGACGCTTGATGTTTGTGACAACCGGCATGGTACGCCCCCGGCACAACCAGTAACAGATTCAGAAAAATTGAATTGAAACCATAACAGTTTTATATTGCGCAAACTGTTATGGTCAAATTGCCGGCAAACTGTGCCGATGCCACGCCCGGAGCCCTCATGAGCGAACAAACAGAGCCGCTGTACCAACAGCTGGTCAATGAATGGATCACCCTGATCCAGAACGGCGCCATGCAGCCGGGCCAGCGCCTGCCCTCGGTGCGCAAGGCCTGCGACATGCACAAGGTCAGCCCGTCCACCATCCTGCAGGCTTACCGCACGCTGGAAGACCGTGGTTTCATCGAAGCCAGGCCGCAATCCGGTTTTTATGTGAAGGCTTCGGCCAACCTACCCCTGCCGCGCATGCGCCGCCAGAGCGAAGCCGCCCCCACCGGCGAGGTGGTGGACCACATCGAGGCGGTGATGCGCCTGCAAACCTCGGCCGACTTCATCGACCTGTCGCTGGCCAGCCCGCGTGGCAGCGACTTCTACCCCACCACCCGCTTCAAGCACATCATGGGCCGCCTGTTGCGCCAGCAGCCCGAGCTGACCACCGACTATCCTTTCCCGCCGGGTTCGGAAAGGCTGCGCCGGCAAATCGCCCAGCGCGCCGTCAGCTGGGGCTGCGTGCTGGCGCCGGACGATATCGTCATCACCAACGGTTGCTCCGAGGCCCTCCAACTGGCGCTGCGCGCCGTCTGCAAGCCGGGCGACACCGTGGGGCTGGAATCGCCCACCTATTTCTATCTGCTGCCCCTGCTCAAGAGCCTGGGCTTGTCGGTGATCGAAATTCCTACCCACCCCGGCAGCGGGCTGGCGCTGGACGCGCTGGAACTGCTGTTGTCGGAAAAGCGCCTGCAAGCGGTCGTCGCCATGCCGACGGTACACAACCCGCTGGGCTGCACCATGCCGCCGGAAGCCAAGCAGCGACTGGCGAAGCTGATGAACGACTACCGCGTGCCGCTGATCGAGGACGCGCCGCACGCCGACCTGCACTACGGCGCGCAAACACCGGATGCGGTCAAGGCTTTCGACCACGATGGCTGGGTGCTACTGTGCTCCAGCTACAGCAAGACGCTAGCCCCGGGCTTTCGCATTGGCTGGATTGCCGCCGGCCGCTTTGCCGGCGAAGTGTTGCGGCTCAAGTGCGCCAGCTCCCTGGCGCAGCCGCGCCTGCTGGAAGAAACGTTGGCCGAATATCTGGAAACCGGCGGCTACGACCACCACCTGCGGCTGATCCGTCGCCACTTCATGAGCCAGATGGAGCGCCTGCGCGGCACCGTGGCCGCCCGCTTTCCGCAAGGCACCCGCGCCACCCTGCCCTCTGGCGGCTGCCTGCTATGGGTGGAGCTGCCATCCGGCATCGACACGCTGGATCTGTTCCACGCCGCCCTTGCCGAGCGCATCACCGTGGTGCCCGGCGTGATGTACTCCGCGCGCGGCCGTTACCGCAACTGCCTGCGCTTGTCCTGCTGCTACCCCTGGAACGAAGCCTACGAAAGAGCGCTGGTACGCGTAGGAGAAATCGCCAGCGCAATGGGAATGGGAAGCTTATGAGCGACAATGCATTGTCCGACAACGACAAAATGGCCTATGCTGGCCGCTGCGCCATTTTTCTGTAACAACCCCGTTTCTTTGCGAGTGATCCCATGTGCCAGCTGCTCGGCATGAACTGCAATACGCCCACCGACATCCTCTTCTCTTTTGAAGGTTTCCACCGCCGCGGCGGACTCACCGACCACCACGCCGATGGCTGGGGCATCGCCTTCTTTGAAGGGCGCGGCTGCCGCCTGCTGCTGGACGACAAACCCTCGGTGGAGTCACCCGTAGCGCAGCTGGTGCGCCAGTATCCGATCAAGTCGCGCAATGTCATCGCCCACATCCGCAAGGCGACCCAGGGCGTGGTGAATCTGGCCAATACCCATCCCTTCATGCGCGAGATGTGGGGCCAATACTGGATCTTCGCCCACAACGGCGACCTGAAAACCTTTCAACCCACCCCGGGTTGCCATTTCAATCCCGTTGGCACTACCGATTCCGAAGCCGCCTTTTGCCACCTGATGGAGCAATTGCGCAGCAAGTGGTGCAGTCCGCCCTCGCTGGATGAACTGTTTGACGAAGTCAGCCGGCTGGCGGCGGAACTGCACAGCCACGGCGTGTTCAACTTCATCCTCAGCAATGGCGAAATCATGTTCGCCCATTGCTCCACCAACCTGCATCTCATCATCCGCCAAGCCCCGTTCAACACCGCCCATCTGGTGGACAACGATGTCACCATCGACTTCTCCACCGTCACCACCCCGCGCGACCTGGTTGCCGTGGTAGCCACCCAACCCTTGACCGACAACGAAAACTGGCAGGCGCTGCCGCCCGGCCAGCTGGTCCTGCTGCGGGATGGTGCGGTGTTGCGAAGCAATGTGCCATTAGAAAAAAAATATTAATTCACTTTACACAAAAACTGAATTAACCTAGACTGCCGGTCATCGATCAGCGACTGGCAGTCGGCATGTCCGTTCTCCACGGCTTCTCGCCGACTTCCCCTGCATCAACACAATAAAAGCGGCCCGCGCCGCCCGTCTCAGCCTGCCCCGCGCCCGCGCCCGGCCAGGCTGCGGGCATGTCGCTGACCAGCGTCAGCCGCCCCTCGCCATCCACGGTGACGCGGGCGCATCAATCCTAACGAGGAAATACATATGAAAGCTTATGGCGCCGAATTTCTCGGCACATTCTGGCTGGTGCTGGGCGGCTGCGGCAGCGCTGTGCTGGCCGCGGCCTTTCCCGGCGTTGGCATCGGACTCGCCGGCGTCTCGCTGGCCTTCGGTCTGACCGTACTGACCATGGCCTACACCATCGGCCCCATCTCCGGCTGTCACCTCAATCCGGCCGTATCCGTCGGCTTGTGGTCCGCTGGTCGCTTTCCGGCCAGTCAGGTACTGCCCTACATCATCGCCCAAGTGGCTGGTGCCATCGCCGCCGCCGCCGTGCTCTACCTGATCGCCAGCGGCGCACCCGGTTTCAGCACCAGCGCCGGTTTTGCCGCCAACGGCTTTGGCGCGCACTCGCCCGGCCATTACTCCCTCTTGGCCGGCATGGTGTGCGAAGTGGTCATGACCGCCTTCTTCCTGCTGGTGATTCTGGGCAGCACCAGCGCCCGCGCCCCGGCTGGCTTCGCGCCCATCGCCATAGGCCTTGCACTGACGCTGATCCATCTGGTGAGCATCCCGGTCACCAATACCTCGGTCAATCCGGCGCGCAGCACCGGCGTGGCCCTGTTCACAGACAGCTGGGCACTGGAGCAATTGTGGCTGTTCTGGCTGGCGCCCATCGCCGGTGCCTTGATCGGCGCGGCCGCCTGGCGGCTGATCAGCGACGACCGCGAGGTCTGATCTCCTCCCGTCTGCCGGAAAGAAAGCGGGCCAGCTTGCGCGCAACAGACCATTGGCTGGCGCGAGAGGGGAAGTCGACCGGTCAAAACCGGTCAACACAGCCCCGGCTGCGCCGGGTTTTGTACTAGCAAACCGCATTGCTGCTTCAGCGTGAGAGCCGCCCTTGGGCGGCTTTTTTGCGCAGGGGTTTGCCGAAGGCCGGCAAGCCGTTATGCTGATGGCAAAGCCCTTGTCAAAAGAGGGATATACCGACTACGGAGCCGCCATGAGCAGATTCGACTTCAGCCACCCGCCGTTTGACGTTCTCTCGCCGGCCGAACAGCAAATCCTGGAAAAAGCCGCCGACATCCAGTTTTTTGGCGATGAAGAAGCCATCCTCGCGCATGGCGAGCCGGTGGGTGCCCTGTATGTGGTGCTCAAGGGCATCGTACGGGAAATGGCCGGCGACGAAGTGATTGCCTACTATCGCGAGCGCGATACTTTCGACGCCCGCGCCATGGTGGCAGGCCAGACGCCGCACCGTTTCGTGGTGCATGAAGAAGCGCTGGTGCATGTGCTGCCGCGCGATGCCGTCATGGCGCTGACCGAACAAAACCCGCGTTTCGGAGCTTACTTCTACGCCAGCGTGTCGGAGAAATTCGGTTCGCTGGCATTGCGCGCCGGCAACCGCGAGCTGCAAACCCTGCTTACCGCCACCGTGCGCGATGTGGGCGGACGCACACCGGTGTTTGTCGATGGCGATATCAGCGTGCGCGACGCCGCCCGGGTGATGAAGGAGCGCAAGGTCAAATCCCTGCTGGTGCGTCAGGATGGCCGGTTGGGCATTTTCACCACCACCGATTTTCGCGATGTGGTGCTCAACGCCACGCCCGGCGACACGCCGTTGGCCAAACTGTGCCGCTTTGAGCTGCTCACCGTCGACGCGGACGACTTCCTCTTCAACGCCTTGCTGCTGATGACCCGCCGCAATATCCGCCGGCTGGTCGTCACCGAGCAGGGCCAGGCGGTGGGCATCCTGTCGCAAGTGGACATCCTGTCCTACTTCTCCAACCACTCCCACCTCATCGCCCAACGGCTGGATAGGGCTGAAACACTGGAAGAGTTGGCCGAAGTGGCGGGCCAGATCACCCGGCTGGTGCAAATCCTGTCCGGCCACGGCGTCAAGGCGCCGCAACTGGGGCGGCTGGTGCAAACGCTCAACGCCCGCCTGTTCCTGCGCACCTGGCAATTGCTGGCGCCGCAAGATCTCATCGACAACAGCTGTCTGCTGGTCATGGGCTCGGAAGGACGCGGCGAGCAAATTCTCAAAACCGATCAGGACAACGCCCTCATCCTGCGCGACGGCTTTGTCTGGCCAGATATCAACCTGCTGTGCGACCGCTTTTCGGCCGCGCTGGCCAGTTTCGGCTACCCGCCCTGCCCCGGCCGCATCATGGTCAGCAACACGGAATGGCGACTGACCGAACATGCCTGGCGCGACCAGATCCACCAATGGATCTACAGCCCGGACGGCCTTTCCATGATGAACATGGCCATTTTCGTCGATGCGGAAGCCGTGGCCGGCGACGCCAGCCTGCTGGAAAGCTGCCGCCACTATCTGTTGCAGCAACTGCGCGACGACGCCAGCTTTTTCTCGCGCTTCGCCCGCGCCATTGAGCAATTCGACACCCCTTTGGGCCTGTTCTCCCATCTGCAAACCAAGGAGCGCGACGGCAAATCGCTGCTGGACCTGAAAAAGGGCGGCATCTTTCCGCTGGTGCACGGCGTGCGCGCCATGGCGCTGGAATACGGCCTTGCCGAATGCAATACCTTTGATCGCCTGCAAGCCTTGGCCGAAGCCGGCCATCTGGAACGGGATCTGGCCGCCGACATCAGCAGCGCGCTCACCTTCCTGCTGACGCTCAAACTGAGCCAGGGGCTGGAAAAGCTGTCGCTGGGCGCGCAGCCCGGCAACTCGGTAGAGCCCGACAAACTGTCCACACTGGAGCGCGACCTACTGAAAGACGCACTGGCGGTGGTGAAAAAATTCCGCACCCAGCTGCGCCATCACTATCGCTTGGGGAGCTTCTGATGCTAGCCCGGCTCAAGCGCCAATGGCAGCGCGGGCGACTCAAAGATCCGCGTTACGCCAGCTTGTTCGACACCCCGCCCTCCGACGAGCTCATCAGCCTGGATTGTGAAACCACCAGCCTGAAAGTATCGGATGCAGAACTGCTGTCCATTGGCGCGGTAAAGCTGCGCGGCAACCGCATCCTCGCCAGCGAGAGCTTTTACCTGCTGGTCAAACCCAGCGGCAAACTGGACAGCCGCAATGTCAGCGTGCACGGGTTGCGACCCATGGATGTGTCTCAGGGCGAAGAACCGCTGCAAGCGGTGGCGCAACTGCTGGACTTTATCGGCGGTCGCCCGCTGGTGGGCTATTACCTGGAATACGATGTGGCGGTGCTGAACAAATACGTGCGCCAGCTGGCCGGCATCGGCCTGCCAAACCGGCAGATTGAAATTTCCGGACGCTACTACGACTACAAATTCAAGCAAAACCCCGGCGCTTACATCGACCTGCGTCTGGCGGTGCTGGTAGACGATCTGGCCATCCCCGCCCTGCCCCGGCACGATGCGCTCAACGACGCCATCACCGCCGGCATGCTCTATCTGAGCCTGCAGCGACGAGGCTTCGGCTAAGACTCGCCAACAAAACCCCAACTCCTGCCTTGCACCTCCTTGCCGGCCAAAGAGTACTGCCTGCACCGGCGCACCCTGGCTCAGGGCTTCTACCGGCTTTTGCTGGCGACGCTGAAGCCGCAACTATCCGGCCCGCTTCGGCCAACCTTGGCGCAGGGGCAATAAAAAAGCGGGAGGTTTCCCTCCCGCACCCTCGCGTTGACCATGCCTCCAAGGCAGGTGGCACAACTCTGTTTCGGCTTAATAACCCATTTCGTCGTGACGAGTACCCACCAGCTCGCCGGCGCCCAGCGACATCAGCAGCAAGGCAACGCGCTCATGCACGATCACGGTATGGGTATTGCCGGAAAACTGCATGAAACGGCGCAGATCTTCCCGCACTTTGCGCGAGCCCGTCACATCGATAATCACATCCACGGTATCGCCCTGCTCGGCGATTTCAATGAAGTTGTCCGTTACCGGCACTTCATGTTCGCGCGCCAGCGCAATGCCCGGCAGGCTCAGATTGAGATCGGCCACGCCCACCATTTCTACGAAAGGCGCTGCCAGCAGCTGCCTCAACAGGGGCGTACCGGTTTCGCCCGCACCGATCATGCCGATTCTGAATTTTTCCATGTAACCCTCAAGTCACCGCAGGCGTTATGCCCTTAGAATAAGAGCCGCCACTCTAACAGCAAGCCGCCGGCGGTTTTATTGCTCAAGGTCAAACAGAATGGAATTCGGCAACACGGGGCTTTCGCCAACGACAAGGCCCGGCTTGGCCGGGCCCGAAAAAGAAACCAGAACAGGCTTGATGCCGGGTCTGGCGCGTCAATGCAGACTTTGTCGCGACAGGAATCGCAAATAGCCCACGCCCTCCAGCCAGAAACCGCCGTCGGCCAGCGGCGTGGCGTCTTCCAGATCGCCCAGCGTCAACACCAGCTCCTGTCCATCGAAGCGGGCTTCCAGCACGATGTCGTCCTCATCGGCAAACTCTTCCGACACGCCGTGCTGGTCAGGCTTGATGAACTGGTTGTTCACCTGGATGTAATCCGACTCGTTCAGTAAACGCAGGATGTCCATGGCAGCCTCCTTGATGATGCGGTGAGGGATACGTCTTCAGACAGTGTCCAGCGCCCGACGCCCGTCAGCCCGGGCGGCACTGTCAGGCCGCCAGAACACCGGAAACGCCCGGAACATCATCACAACCAGCCACGCTCGGCAAACGACGCCGTCTGGCTGCCCGTTACCACAAAGTGATCCAGCAAGCGCACGTCCACCAGCGCCAGGGCCTGTTTCAGACTGGCCGTCATGGCCCGGTCCTCCGCCGACGGCTCAACCGAGCCCGCCGGATGGTTGTGCGCCACGATCAGCGCCGCCGCATTGTGCGTCAGACAGCGACGGGCGATTTCCCGCGGATAAATCCTAGCCTCGGTGAGCGTGCCCTGAAACAGCTCCTCCACTGCAATCACCTGATGCCTAGCGCTGAGGAACACGCCCAGGAACACCTCCACATCGCGCCGGCCTATCGTCAGCCGCAAATACTGGCGCACGGCGTCCGGACTGCCCAGCACATCCTCCGTCTTCATTTCTTCGGCCAAAGCGCGCCGCGCCAACTCCCGCGCCGCCATCAGCTGCGCGTACTTGGCCGGCCCCATGCCGGGCTGCGCGCTGAATTCAGCCAAGGAGCAGGACAACAAGCGCGCCAGCGAACCAAAATGCCCCAACATACCGCGCGCCAGATCCACCGCCGACAGACCGCGCATGCCGGTGCGCAGAAAAATGGCCAGCAATTCCGCATCGCTCAGCGCTTGCGGGCCGAACGACAACAATCGTTCTCGCGGCCTTTCGTCTTCGGGCCAGTCATTGATCGCCATGCGTCATCCCTGTTTTGGCTATAGCCCGTCCTGGGGCCGAGGGCAATCATCATATCTTTACCTTTTGTAAACAGCCGCCCTCCCTTGGGCCAGCAACGAGGCTTCTGCCAGCGTCGAGAGCCGCACAGATTTCCGGTACACTTCGCCGTTATCGCAATCCCAGACGAGACCCCCATGACAGCCAGACGCATCCTGCTGGGCGTAACCGGCGGCATCGCCGCCTACAAGGCGGCGGAGCTTGTCCGCCTGCTGGTGAAAGCCGGCCATCACGTGGAGGTGGTGATGACCGAAGCCGCTACCCGCTTCGTCACACCGGTCACCTTCCAGGCCCTGTCGGGCCATGCGGTTTACACCGGCTTGTGGGACCCGCGCCCGGACAATGCGATGGCCCACATCGAGCTGTCGCGCCGCGCCGACGCCTTTCTCATTGCGCCGGCCAGCACCAATATGCTGTACAAGCTGGCGCACGGCGTTTGCGATGATCTGATCTCCACGCTGGCAGCCGCCCGCACCTGTCCTCTGATGGTGGCGCCGGCGATGAACCGCCAGATGTGGCAAAACCCGCCCACCCAGCGCAACGTGGCCCAGCTGCGCGCAGACGGCGTACAGGTCTGGGGGCCGGACGCCGGCCAGCAGGCCTGCGGCGAGGTGGGCGAAGGCCGCATGCTGGAACCCGAGGCGCTGGCCGAACTGCTGGAGGGTTTTTTCGCCCCCCGCCTGCTGAGCGGCAAGAAAGTACTGATCACCGCCGGCCCCACTTATGAAGCCATCGACACCGTGCGCGGCATCACCAACATCAGCTCCGGCAAGATGGGTTATGCGCTGGCGCGCGCCTGTCGCGACGCCGGTGCCGAGGTCACGCTGGTTTCCGGGCCTACCTGCATGGAACCCCCTCTCGGCATGACGCGCATCAATGTGGCCAGCGCGCGCCAGATGCACGATGCGGTGATGAGCGAAGTCGGCGCCAGCCATGTTTTTGTTGCCGTGGCGGCAGTGGCGGATTACCGGGTGAAAAACCGCTCAGAGCATAAAATCAAGAAAGGCGCAGGCGCGCCGGTCATCGAGCTGGAAGAAAACCCGGACATTCTCGCCACCGTGGCCGGGCTGCCCGCCGCGCCGTTCTGTGTGGGCTTCGCCGCCGAGAGCCAGAATCTGCTGGAGTTCGCCGAAGACAAACGCCGTCGCAAGAAAGTACCTCTACTGGTGGCCAACCTTGCCCAACAGGCCATGGGCTCGGACAGTAACCAGGTGGTGCTGCTGGACGACGAAGGCCAGCACCCCTTGCCCGAGATGCCGAAAGCCGACGTCGCCGCAGCCATCGTGGCGCGGATGGCGGCCTTGATGGCCAGCCGCTGAATTCCCACAACCGACCGACAGACCCACTTCGACAAGGTTGGCCGTGCCGCCAGCCTGCCCACTCCTTTTCAGGAAGCATTGCCATGAAACCCGTAGTAGACGTGAAAATCCTTGACCCTCGCCTCAAGGAAAACCTGCCCGATTACGCCACCAACGGCTCCGCCGGCCTGGACCTGCGCGCAGCCATCGACAAGGACATGCTGATCAATCCCGGCGAAACCCAGCTGGTGCCTACCGGCCTGTCCATCCACCTGGCCGATCCCGGCCTGGCGGCGATGATCCTGCCGCGCTCCGGCCTTGG
Source organism: uncultured Aquitalea sp. (assembly GCF_945957525.1). Lineage (GTDB taxonomy): Bacteria > Pseudomonadota > Gammaproteobacteria > Burkholderiales > Chromobacteriaceae > Aquitalea. Next base: position 203,527 of record NZ_CAMFLA010000004.1, read on the forward strand.
CCACAAACACGGCATCGTATTGGGCAATCTGGTGGGACTGATCGACTCCGACTACCAGGGACAGCTGTTCGTATCTGTCTGGAACCGCGGCCACGAGTCCTTCCGCCTTACTCCCATGGAGCGCATTGCGCAGATGATCATCGTCCCGGTGGTGCAGGTTGCCTTCAACGTGGTGGACGATTTCGCCGGCTCCGAACGCGGCGAGGGCGGCTTCGGCAGCACTGGCCGCCACTGAATCTCCATGCCATTCGCATGAATGTCCGACAGACGTGGTGATCAAGCCTTATACTGCCGCATCAGCCAGTTGATCACCCGCCTGCCGGATCAAGCCCCATGGACGACACCTTGCACGACTCCCACCTGCCCGAACTGCTGGACGGGCTGATCGACCTCACCGCGCAAAGAGAGCGCCGCCATCTGCAGCTGACCCTGCTGACCACGCTGCGCGACCTGTTGCCCGGCGCTACCGTCTCCCTCTACAACTGCCGGTGGATAGACGGCAGACCGTGGTGGCGACCGTTGGCCGATAGAGATGATGCCGAGCTAGCGCCCTGGCGACTGCCCGGCGCCGCCCTGCTGCCCATCATCGAGCAGAAACTGCCGCGTCAGGACTGCTACCAGATGGACACCGGCGTTTGTGTCCCCCTTTACCATCAGGGCCAGGTCATCGGCGTGCTGCTGGTAAACATGGTGGACGACAGCGAGCCCGACACCCGGCTGCTGACCGCTCTGGCGCGCATTCACGAAAACTTCCTCGGCCTGCTGCATGTCTCGGACAGCGACGAACTGACTGGGCTGGGCAACCGCCGACTGTTCGACCAACACCTGTTCCGCGCGCTTTCCCAAGCCCCTCAGCGAGGACGCCGGTGCTTTCTCGCCCTGCTGGACATCGACCACTTCAAACAAGTCAACGATCGCTACGGGCATCTGATCGGCGACGAAGTGCTGCTGATGCTGGGACAGTACATGCAACGCCACTTTGGCCCGGAGGACGGACTGTACCGCTACGGCGGCGAGGAATTCGCCCTGCTGTTGCTGGCGCGCGACGGCGAGCAGGCGCTGTCCCAGCTAGAGGCCTTCTGCCGCAGCCTTGCCAGCAGCCATTTTCCCCAAGTACCACAGGTCACCGCCAGCATCGGCCTTGCCGCGCTTGAGGGCTGCCGCATGCCATCGGAAGCGCTGGAGAGGGCCGACAAGGCGCTCTACTACGCCAAACAGCATGGCCGCAATCAGGCCTGCACCTATGAAACGCTGGAAGCCCAGGGGCTGGTCAGCGTGGTGCAAGCGCCCAGCAGCGACATCGATCTCTTCTGACGCCTGCGCACGCAATCCGCACCGCCATATGGCGCGCTTGCCTGCCCCTCTTCTGTCTACGACGGCGAATCCCGCCACCCACGGTTTTGTCAGCGGGCCAAAGCCCCGGCGACGCAACGACAGCGCTATTGACATCCCCGTCGCGCCCGCCTTAAATGCCGGATTCACCGCGCCGTACGATACTGCGTAACCCTTACTCATCACTCAAGGACATTCACATGGCCATTACCGTCAACGGCGTCGAAATCACCGAAGCCATGGTGCAAGCCGAGCAGGACAACCATGCCGACGCGCCCAATCCGCGCGACGCCACCATCCAGGAACTGGTCCTGCGCGAACTGCTGGTGCAAAAAGCCCGCGAACAAGGCATCGACACCGTCAACGCCAATGCCGCCATCGGCGCGCTGCTGGACAAGGAAATCCAGGTAGACCCGGTGGACGAAACCGCCTGCCGCGAATTCTACGACCGCTACCCGGAACGCTTCAGCAGCGGCGAATCCGCCGTGGCCAGCCATATCCTGTTCCCGCTGGGCGCCGGCGACGAATTGTCCAACATGCTTGCCAAATCCAAGGCAGAAGGCGTGCTGGCGGAAGTACAGGCCAACCCATCGCGCTTTGCCGACCTGGCGCGCGAGCACTCCACCTGCCCGTCCGGCCAACAAGGCGGCAGCCTGGGCCAGTTTGGCCGTGGTCAAATGGTGCCGGAATTCGAGCAAGCCGTATTCAGCACCGACGCCGGCGCCATCACCCCGCACTTGGTGCAGACCCAGTTCGGCTACCACATCATTGCCGTCGAACAGCGCACCGAAGGCGGTCTGGTGTCGTTTGACGACATCAAGGAACGCCTGCAGCAATACCTGACCCAGATGGCCGGCAGCAAAAAAATGCATGAATACCTGGCCTCGCTGGTGGAAGCCGCCAAGATCGAAGGCTATGCCATGCCCAGCCTACAAGGCTGAGGCTATTCAAGCCTGAGCAACGCGGACCGGGTCCGATGTTTGCCGAAGACCAGAAAGCCGGAGGAACCCGGCTTTTTTTTGCGCCCGTCATTCCCGCAAGGCGACACGGCCATTGCCCCGCAAACTTGCCGTGATCGCAAGCCCCCCTGTAAGCCATGCCGCAAACCATCAGGCGCGCTACTTTACTATCGAACAGCACCAAAATAATGACATATTCATTTTTTGTGCAATAAATACGAATTAAAACAAAAACATAAATTTAAAGACATTTTAAAAAATAAGCTTGCCCTGCAAGAGAAATAACACTATAGTTGCTGGGTTATCTGAAACTGCAAAGGTTCAACGTGAACAACGACGGATGTAGTCGATCTTGCATCGCGACACCGCCGGGCAGGACGCAGGACTGACAGGACAAGCGTTTTCACTCCCCGAAAACCGTCCCGCTTTCCCCAGCAGCATTTCGCTGCCGCATCCCGCCCCGCATGGATGCGGCATTCATGGCGCAACAGCCGCCAAGCCGATTCCCCATTTCTCCTGCCATCCCGTATGGCACCGGCGATGTCGCCGCCAGATCCCCACGTCCTTCCTGCACGCTGACAGGAGGCGATGATGCCCAATACCCGACTCTTGACCGCCCTGCTGCGCAGCCGCGGCGCAAAGCAGGCTTGCCAGCCTGATGCCTGGCGACTGACCGTCTGCTGCGAGCAACCAGCCATGACCCGCTTGCGCCTGCTCTTGGCGCAAGAGGTTCAGGCTCACGGACTGACTACTGTCGGCATGGTGGCCACACCAGCCAGTCACGACAAGCCCGCCAGCCTGTGCCTGACACTGGGACAGACACCCGATGCAAAACAGCGCAGCCAGCGCCTGGCTAACCGGCTGAGCCAACTGCCCGCGATCCACCGGGTCAGCCTGAGCCAGAGCGCGGCACACTGATACCCGCACCCGCCAACAACTGCAAGGAGCCTGACATGTCCGACGACCCTCGACCGCGACCCCAGGCCCGCGCCATCCTCACCGGCTGATTCTCCGCACAGCGGGATCGCCGAAGAACCTGATCAAGGCCTCGCCAGCCTGTGCGAAACATGGCTGAAAAAACGGCATGCTCCCAAAGGGCACATGCGCATTTTGCAGCTGGCTTCCAAGCCGTATCACTATCGCGCAGCAGCGATCGAACAGGTTCAACAAGGCGCGGGCCACACCGCCGGCTAGCCGGCAGACCCCATCCCGCTTGAAGCGGCCACCGCGGAAACGCCAATGGCCGCACCGACAGGAGAACAGCATGCGCATCCTCTTCGACTGGCTGCTGCCGCGCCGCGCCGCGGCCCGCATTTGCCCACGGCCCGAAGCGCTTTATCACATTTCCCTGCAAGGCCGCAGCGCTGACATGCCACGCCTGCGTCGCCAGCTTTTTACCGATTTTCACAGCCTGGGGCTAAAAATCGGAGAATTGACGCAGACAGCTTCGCCTGGAAGTTTTGATGACGTTACCATAATCATGAAAGTCAGCTGCGCCGCCTCCACGGAAGAAGCCCTGCGACTGAGCTTGCAAAGGCTGAGCCGCCACCCGGCGGCGCAACGCCTGCACTGGAGTCGCCGCAGTCAGCCGACTGACGGCAACGCCATGCGAGCCAGCGCCCTGCTGCCCAGCGGCTGACTATCGCGCCCGCCCCGAATATCCGGGGCGGGCAGCTCCAGGGCGCAACGCCACCCTGCTTGCGCCGCAAACACTACCTCGCAAAAAACCTGAGCCCGGCACGCCGACACAGGCCGCACTTGCTGTCCGGCAATGAGGCGCAACGCAGGATCAGGATTCTTGTTAGCGGATGTCATCCATGCCAGTGCCCCGGCAGGGGCACGGCTGGCCCACGCACTCACCAGGAGAACGCCATGAGCGACGACAGTTACGGACCCATACCCGCCGGCAATGCCGGCATGCGCCACACACCAATCAGACAACACGCCACCGCGACAGCGCACCGACGTTGGCCGAAGACGGCCGCCGGCAGCTTGCCGCCAGGAGCACCCCATGCAGCAAAAAAACCTCAATCGCCGCAAACTGCGCGGCTTCATCGCCGGCCTTGACGCCAAAGCAGACGGCACCGTTCGCATCCAGGACGCCGCCTGCCAAAGCGTGGACCAAGTCCTGCAACACACCGGTGGCCACCCTGAAGGCCTGCTAAGCGCCGAAGCCGCCGACCGTCTGATCCGCCACGGTCGCAATGAAGTGGCCCACGACAAACCGCCCCACCCTCTGCGGCAACTGCTGCAAGCCTTCAACAACCCCTTCGTGATGGTGCTGCTGGCCCTGGCCGCCATCAGCTATGTGCTGGATGTGCGCCTGGCCGAGCCGGACGATCAGGACTGGACCGGCGTCATCATCATGACCAGCATGGTGGCCATCAGCGGCTTGCTGCGCTTTGTGCAGGAATTCCGCTCCGCCCGCGCCGCCGAGCAACTCAAATCGCTGGTGCGCAGCAGCGCCACCGTTCAACGCCGCTTCACCGCCACAAGCCCGGCTGTGCGGCAGGACATCCCGATGCAGGACGTGACCGTTGGCGACATCGTTCACCTGCAAGCCGGCGACATGATCCCGGCCGATCTGCGGCTGATCGAATCGCGCGATCTTTTCATCAGCCAGGCCGCGCTGACCGGCGAAGCACTGCCGGTGGAGAAGTACGACACGCTGGGCGCGGTGGCCGGCAAATCCGCCGCCGCAACGCATGAGGACAAGCAGGACCTACTCTCCCTGTCCAACGTCTGCTTCATGGGCACCAATGTGGTGAGCGGCACCGCGCGCGGCGTGGTGGTGGCTACCGGCAGCCACACCTACTTCGGCGCGCTGGCGCGCAACGTCACCTCGGTCAAGCGGGTGGAAACCAGCTTCGACCGCGGCGTCAATAGCGTGTCATGGCTGCTGATCCGCTTCATGCTGGTGATGGTACCGGTGGTCTTCATGATCAACGGTCTGACCAAGGGCGACTGGCTGTCCGCCCTCACCTTCGCCCTGGCGGTGGCTGTTGGCCTGACCCCGGAAATGCTGCCGATGATCGTTTCGGCCAACCTCGCCAAGGGGGCCGTGGCGATGGCCCGCCGCAAGGTGGTGGTGAAACGCCTCAATGCCGTACAGAATTTCGGCGCCATGGACGTGCTGTGCACCGACAAGACCGGCACACTGACCCAGGATCGCATCATCCTCGAACACCACCTGGACGCCACCGGTCGCAAGGATGAAAGCGTGTTGCGCCTGGCCTGGCTCAACAGCGCGCACCAGAGCGGCATGAAAAACCTGATGGACAACGCCGTGCTGGAACGCGCCGCCGCACTGGGACACAAGCCCGACGACGCCGGGCTGAGCAAGGTGGATGAACTACCGTTCGACTTTGTGCGTCGTCGCCTCTCGGTGGTGCTGCGCCGCACGGACGGTAGCCAGCAGATGGTAAGCAAGGGCGCCGTGGAAGAAATGCTGGCGGTCTGCAGCCACGTGATGCAAAACGGCGCCGTCGCGCCGCTGGACGCCGCCGCCCGTCAGGCGCTGACAGCACTGGCCAGCGAATACAACGCCGATGGCTACCGCGTGCTGCTGGTGGCCAGCCGCGACATCTGCCCCACCGAAAGCAAGGACCGCTACCTGCCGGCCGACGAACACAGCCTGACCGTGCACGGCCTGCTCACCTTCCTCGACCCGCCGAAAGACTCCGCCGCCGAAGCCATCAAGGCGCTGCGCGACTATGGCGTGGCGGTGAAAGTACTGACCGGCGACAACCCGGTCATTACCGCCAAAGTCTGCCGCGATGTAGGACTGGACCCGGGTGCGCCGCTGATCGGCGCCGATATCGCCGCCATGGACGATCCCGCGCTGCAGCGCGCGGTAAAACACACCACGGTCTTCGCCAAACTGACGCCGCTGCAGAAATCCCGCGTGGTCAAAGCCCTGCAAGCCAACGGCCACACCGTAGGCTTTCTCGGCGACGGCATCAACGATGCGCCCGCGCTGCGCGACGCCGATGTCGGCATTTCAGTGGACAGTGGCGCGGACATCGCCAAGGAAACCGCCGACATCATCCTGCTGGAAAAGAGCTTGCTGGTGCTGGAAGAAGGCGTGGTGAAAGGCCGCGAAACCTTCGGCAACATCCTCAAGTACCTGAACATGACCGCCAGCTCCAACTTCGGCAACGTGTTTTCGGTGCTGGTGGCCTCGGCCTGGCTGCCATGGCAGCCGATGCTGGCCATGCAGCTGCTGTTGCAAAACCTTATCTACGATCTGTCGCAGATGTTCCTGCCCTGGGACAAGATGGACCCGGACTTCCTGAAAAAGCCCCGCAAATGGGAACCGGGCAATATCCGCCGCTTCATGCTGTGGCTGGGCCCCACCTCTTCGGTGTTCGACATGACCACCTTTTACCTGATGTGGACAGTGTTCGGCGCCGGCGCGGCCTGGCACTTGCACGGCGGCGACGCCGGCCAGCTGATCATGAACTCCGGCTGGTTCATCGAAGGGCTGGTATCGCAGACACTGGTAGTACACATGCTGCGTACCCGCAAGATCCCGTTCTTGCAGAGCACGGCCTCGCTGCCGGTGATGCTGTCCACCACTACGGCCATCGTCATCGCCTGCTGGCTGCCCTTCTCGCCGCTGGCAACCAGCCTGGGCTTCATCCAGCTGGACGGCAGCTACTTCCTCTGGCTGCTGGCCACCATGGCCGGCTACATGACGCTGACGCAACTGGTGAAAACGATCTACATCCGTCGCTACGGCCAGTGGTTCTGACCCGTTGAAACGCAACAAGGGCCGCCCATAACCTGCGCGGCCCTTGTTGTTTCATGCAAAACTGACTGCGACTCCCTGCGCCCGCCTTGCAATTAACAACAAAATAAATAATCTCATTAAATCATTTACACACAAATAAAGCCCTGCTAGCCTGCACGCACGGTCACCCCTGACGACCGCTCTACAGGGAGAACACTCTATGCATCTGCTCTGGTTTCTGATTGTTGGCCTGGTGGCCGGCTGGCTGGCCGGCCTGTTGGTCAAAGGCGGCGGCTTCGGTCTTTGGGCCGATATGGGCATTGGCGTAATTGGCGCCTTTGTCGGCGGTTTTCTGTTCCGCACCCTGGGCATCGCCACCGGCGACGGCCTGATCGGTAGCATTCTGGTGGCCACCATCGGCGCGGTAGTGCTGCTGTTGCTGGTCCGCATGTTCAAACGCGCCTGAAACTTCCTCAAACCAGCCGAAACGCCGCGGCCTTGCGCATGCCTGATGTACTGCAAACGCTATCCGCGCCGTGGGCATCGACCCGGGCGTCGCCCGGCTTTGCCAACGGCTCTCAGGCTACATAAAAAAGAGCCTGCCGCAGGGCAGGCTCTTTTTTTCAGCAGCGCGGGCACGCTTAGCCGCGCGGCGGAATCTGCAAACCTCGCTGCACGGCCGGGCGCGCCACAAACGCCGCCAGTACGCGCTGTACCTGTTTGAAGTCGGCATAACCCACCAGATCGCCCGCCTTGTAGTACTCCACCAGATTGCGCACCCACGGCAGGGTGGCGATGTCCGCGATGGTGTACTCATCCCCCATCAGCCAGTCCCGTCCTTGCAGGCGCTGATCCAGCACACCCAGTAAGCGGTGCGCTTCCGCCACATAGCGATCGCGCGGGCGCTTGTCTTCGAAATCCTTGCCGGCAAACACATGGAAAAAGCCCACTTGCCCGAACATCGGCCCCACGCCGCCCATCTGGAACATCAACCACTGCAGGGTTTCATAGCGGCGCGCCGGATCAGCCGGCAACAGCTGACCGCTTTTCTCCGCCAGATACAACAAAATGGCGCCGGACTCAAACAAGCCCAACGGCTGGCTGCCGGGGCCATCCGGGTCGAGAATGGCGGGTATCTTGTTATTGGGATTGAGCGAAAGAAACTCGGCGGAAAACTGGTCGTTGCGTTCAAAGCTGACCAGATGCGCCTCGTAAGGCAGGCCGATTTCCTCCAGCATGATGGACACTTTCACACCATTGGGCGTCGGCAGCGAATACAGCTGGAGGCGGTCGGGGTGGGCCGCCGGCCACTTGCGGGTAATCGGAAAGGCGTCAAGCTGGCTCATAGTCGCTCCTGAGCAAGAGGTGGGGAAAGACAAAAACTATAGCGCCCTTCGCCGCCGCTTGTCGCCCCACCCGGCATCAGGGTTTTGGAACTTGCCGCCTCGCCGCGCACTCCATCCCTCCTTCAACGCCATGCGAGACCGTCATGCCCCGTCTGTTCATCACCGCCCTGTTGCTGGCCAGCGCCGGCGCACAAGCCGCGCCGCAGGATTACCTCTACACCGGCTCCGGCGATTTGCCGCGCCTGAACAGTCTGCTGCAGCGCCCGGACATCGCCGGCGCACAGGTGGTGTACAACTGGAAAATGCTGGAAACCGCCCCCGGCGTTTACGACTTCTCTCGCATCGAGGCAGACCTTGCCCTCACCCGGCAATCCGGCAAGAAGCTGTTCATCCAGATACAGGACCGCTTCTTCGCCCCGGACGCCCGCCATCTGCCCGACTACCTGCTGCAAGATCCCGCCTACCACGGCGGCCTCGCCCCGCAATGGGACAATCCGGGCGAAGGCAAAGCCAAGGCGCAAGGCTGGGTAGCCATGCAGTGGCGCGAACCGGTACGCCTGCGCTATCAGGCCTTGCTGAGCGCGCTGGCCAAGGCTTTCGATGGCCGCGTAGCCGGCGTCAACCTGCCGGAAACCGCCATCGACATCGACCCCAAACGGCAGCAGGACGGTTTTTCCTGTGATGCCTACTTTCAGGCGGAGCTGGACAATATGCGCCACGCCCGGCGCGTTTTCACCCATTCCGCCGTGGTGCAGTACGTCAACTTCTGGCCCTGCGAATGGCAGAACGATCACCGCTACATGTCCCGCCTGTTCGCCGAAGCCAAAGCAGTGGGCGTCGGCCTTGGCGGCCCTGACGTCGTCCCCTGGAAAAAGGGCCAGATGGCCAACTCCTACCCTTTCTTTCACAGCAACAAGGGGCAGTTGAGCCTGGTGGCCATGGCAGTGCAAGAGCCCACCCTCAGCTACACCAATCCCAAAACCGGCAAACCTTTCACACGACAGGAATTCAGCCGGTTTGCCGAAGACTACCTCGGCGCCGACATCCTGTTCTGGAGCCCGGACTCGCCATGGCTGAAGCGCGCCCCAAAACACAAGCCTTCCTCTTGAGGCAACATGCAAAAAGGCTGGCAAGCCGCCTGCAGCGCCTCGATGACAAGAGGGCAAGCACCTACTATGCTTTTGTCCTTGCCTTTACGCTAGGACAATACCCATGCCTTACGCCCCGGTCTGGCGACGCGCCATTGCCTTTCTCATCGACTGCCTGCTGTTGATGCTGCCGCTGTGGGTGATCGGCTTCGCCTTCACTGACTGGCTTACCATCATCGGCAACTGGGGCCGGCTGATCACGCTGGCGCTGGTTTGGCCGTATTTCGGGTTGCTGGACAGCATTGATGGCGGCGGTCAGTCCTTCGGCAAGAAATTCCTCAAAATCGAGGTACGACGGCAAGACGGCCCCCTGCCAAGCATCCCGCTCAGCTTCCTCCGCAGCGCGCCGGCAGCGCTGCTGGTTTCCTGCAATGGCATTGGCTTTGCCTTTGAATGGATAAACTGGCTGGCAGGCTTTGTCGCGCTCTGTTTTTTCTGGGCTACGGTTTACATGGCGATTTGCTATCGCAAACAGGGGATGCTGCCGCATGACTTGCTGAGCCGCACCACGGTGGTCATGGAAAACAATCGGCACTTCACACTACCGGCCACCAAGCGCTGGCAGCCGGCAGGCCTCATCGCCACCCTGCTGCTCACCCTACTCGTCAGCGTCTACCTGAAGCACAAGCTGCCGCTGGAAAATCCCAGCAATATCATGGCCGCCTTGCAAGACATCCACACTAAAGCCGACTTGGGCAATGCCAGCCTCAATCTTCAACAAACCACCATCAACGACAAGCACTACCTGTCACTCAACGTCAGCCCGCTCGACAAGCAGCAACTGAGCGAAGCCATGGCCGCCCGCGTCGCCAACGCCGCCTTGTCCAGCGGGCACATCATGCTGCCGCCGGGCGGTCAGTTGATCGTCAACCTGGGCCATGGCTTCAACCTGGGCCTGGCCAGCGGCATGACCTGGAGCAACTTCCACCACACCCAAGCAGAATGGGCCGCCCTCGCTCCCTGAGCCCTTGCCACCCAATCAGTACGAAGGCCGTTGGGGGGCGCAAAATGGGGTTCCCGCCGCGTGGCGGCCTACACGAACGCCGAGAGCAAAATGCTGCTGAACGCCAGAAGAACGCCGCACATATAGATAGAAAGCGTGCGGCGGTAGTAAGCCACCACATCGCCGGCCGGCACGATATTGAGCATGCGAAACAAGGCGACGAACAGAAACACCGCCCCGGCAAGGCTGCCGAAAAACACGATGCGGTCGTCCAGCCGCGTCAGATTGAAATCGCTCTCGGTCACCCACTGACCGAGAAAGCCGATGAGAAAGCCCAGGATCACGCCGATGGACGTCACCATGGGCTGGCGATAATCCTTCAAATCGATGGCGGGTTTGTCGCTCATTGCGGGTTCCATGAATTCATTTGGCAGGCATGGTGGGGCCGGAAGAGGCGCTTGTCCATTCACCATGGCGCAAGCCAGCGGCGAATCAGGCAAGCGCCGCCTAGTTGGCCGAAGCCGGCTGATCCGGATCGCTGGTTTCGCAATTGTCGGGATCGTCCTGCAACACGATGCGGCGGATGCGGCCTTTGTCGAAGAAAGGCAATTCGCGACACCAGCGCGCGCCCTTGGCGGTGGCGGTCTTTTTCCAGCCGGGCTCCTCACGCCGCACCACCCGCCACTGGCCGCTGGCGGCATCCTGCCGCCACACCTCCAGCGCCGCGCGCTCCGGCATGAAGTCATCCTTGGCCTCGCAGTCTTTCAGGTCGGAAAAAGACAGGCGCAAACGCCCGTCCACCCCCTGCTCCACCCGGTCGCGAAACACGATGGCGCCATTGTCGTAGTCTGGCACCACGTAACAATAACGCCGCACCGCGCCATCCATCACTGGCAACACATAACTGCTCTGACTCTCGCCCTCCACCAGCTTGCCGCCTTGCCAGCGCCAAGTGGTGACGCCATGCTCGCAGCAACTGGCCCGCCAAGCCGTCCATACCACCTTGTTGGCGGCGTCGAACATCGGCGAACTTACTTCATTCAGCTCCGGCGCTTCGACAAACCTGCGGGTTTTCGGGTTATAGAGCCAAAACTGATAGGGAATATTCGGACCGGCGGGCAAAGTCTGCGCCAGCATCAGATCAGGCCAGCCGTCAAAATTGGCGTCCACTGTCTCAGGCAGGAACATGGAACACGTACCCTGCGAATCAGTAGCCAGCTCCTGCACCAGCCGTCCCTTGTCATACAGGCGGATGGCGCTGACGGACGGCACATCGTTGCAACGGTCGTCGTCCTTGGGCTGGCCACTGGCCAGCAGACGAATCTCATAAGGGAAGGGTCGGTTCTCACGCCACTGCGTCAACAGCAAGGGCGCCCGGCGCTTGCCGTCCGGCGACAGCCAGTCGCCGCTGAGGGCCTCGCCCTGCAACAGGCCGCGCCACTGACCGCTGGCCTTGCCCTGCGTCTTGCCATCGCCGATATCCCTTTCGGCCAACATTACCCGACCATCCGGCAACAGCTTCCCGGTCAGTTGCAAGCGGCTGCGCTTGGCTTCGGTACACGGCAAATAGCAGTACTGTCCAGAGATAGTGCCGGCCAAGCGCGTGAGACTCACCGTCACCGCCTTGCCGGCAATGCTGCCTTGATAGTCCCGGCTCCAGAACAACAACTCCACAGCATCACCAGCGCGCGCCGGCATGGACGACAGCAGTGCGCACAGCCCCGCCAAACAGCAAAACAGACTCAGCAACCCGGGCCGATGGGACATGACGAGCTCCGCAAGGCAAAAAACCGCTTATACCCGAGCAGCATGCAGTCCGGCAAGGCACGGCGCAACGTACCGTTTACTTCAGCGGCAGATAGATGTCCGTTACCAGATCCGCCTCCGGCGTATCCGGCAACAGATTCAGGTAGTGGAAATACAGTGGAAAATCTCGCAACTCCTCGCCGCTGGAGGGCAACCAGTCGCGATAAAGCGGATAGATGCTGTCGCCCATGCGCGCATGCGAGCCAAGATGCCGCACCCGAGCGCAACGCCCGCCCGGCAAGGTTTTGCCGATAACCCCCCATTCATTGCCCGGCACGCTGTCTTTGATTTCGCCGGCGATATCGAAGCGAAACAGCGCCGGCTCCGTGGTGTCCGGATTGTCGAAGGCAATGCCGAAAGTGCGGGCGCTGTCCTTGGGCGACAAACCGGTAGCCTTGCGCCATTCGATGAACTTGGCTACCGAGTCGTTGAGCCGTTCCACCGGCCCGCGATGTTCCTTCACCGCAATCAGTACGGTATCGGCATGGATGATTTCTACGTGCACCTTGATGTTCCTTTCCGGGGCGCGGAATTGATAGCGCAGGTGCCAGGCCTCCCAGTCCGGCCCCCGCCTGAAAGCGCTGGGCGACACTCCGAAAGTATTCCTGAACGCCCGCGCAAAAGATTCCGGGTTTTCAAACCCGGCGGCCAGCGCGATGTCGATCACCCTGGAGCGACGATCAAACGCCAGCCGGTAACTGGCCTGCCGCAGACGCAGCAGCAGGATGTACCGGCCAAGACTGATCCCGATATATTGGGTGAATTGCCGATGGAAATGAAACTTGGAAAAATGCGCTACCTGGCTGAGCGATTCCACATCCAGCGCTTCATCGAGATGAGCCTCGATGTAATCCAGCACCCTGTTGAAACGCGCTGCATAGGCCGTTTGACGAGCATCTTTCATCCATTCCTCTCCGTTGACGCACAAACTATGCCGCAGCGGCGCGCCCGCTGTCCTGACCGGAATTGCTGTTTGTCTCCCCCGCCGCCCGGCATGGCAAAAGCAAAAAAAGAAGGCTTAATATCATCGCCATTCATTTTGCATTCCACTTTGCCTGCTTGTGAAAGCGCGTCCGATGACAACCAACGCACAGAGAGACAGCGCCATCGCAGCCGCACTGGCGGCCGGCGCCAAACCCCACGAATGCAACCCGCTCCTCTACCCGCTTTATTGGAAACTGGGTATCAACATTCCTCCCCCCATCTTTGCACCGGTATGGCTGACCGCACCGCTGTACGGCATGACATCCGCCCTAGTGTGGGGGATATTCATGTGGCTCAGCACGTGGTCGCAAGACCCCGGCATGGGCTGGGAAAAGGCACTCGGAAGAGCCGCTATTTTCGGGGCGTTCACGGCCATCGCAACGGGATGCCATCTCTTCTACCGTAAGCGCAAGCTGAAGCTGCCCGCGTGGACAACATTCGGACCAAACTGAAACCGGCTTACCCGGAACATGCCGCCCCCTATTGCAAAAATTCGCCCTACCGCCTAGTATCGCTGCCCATCATTCATTTCAACTTGCAAAGGAGACACGCCATGAATCACCAGCGCACCCTTTGCAGGTCTCGCCAAGCTTAACTACTCGCGCTGCATTAGCGCGCTTCAAAAGCCCGGCCAAGGCCTGCCAATCCCCCCTCCTAATTTCTTTTTCAGGATTGGCATATGGGCAATTCCATACAGCATTTAGCTGATGGCGTACATTTGATCGCCTCAGCGAAAACCTGGATCGAAGGTAAAGCGATCCAACAATTGCATCACACCGCATCCCTGCCGGGCATGCGCCGCGTAGCCGGCATGCCGGATCTTCACCCTGGCCGTGGTTACCCTGTTGGCGCCGCATTTTTCTCTATTGGCCGCCTTTACCCCGCACTGATCGGCAACGATATAGGCTGCGGCATGGCTTTGTGGCAAACATCGCTACCGCGCACAAAGTACTCGGCCAGCAAACTCGAAAAAAACCTGGGCAATATCGATGGGCCGCTCGAAAGCCACTGGCAAGAGCGTATTGCCTCTTTGGGCTTGCCCTACAGCGGATATGAAACAGCGCTGGGCACCATTGGGGGAGGCAATCATTTTGCCGAGCTGCAAACATTGGATGCCATTTATGTGCCGGCCATGCTGGAAAGCGCGGGCCTAGATAAAAGCAAACTGTTGCTGCTGGTGCATAGCGGGTCTCGCGGTTTTGGCCAAGCTATTTTGCAACGGCATGTCGAAACGCATAACCATCAAGGGCTGGAAGAAGGCTCAAGCGCCTGCGCGGATTATCTGGCGCAGCACGAAGCCGCCCTGCGCTATGCCCACGCCAACAGACAATTGATCGCTCGGCGCATGCTGGAACGACTCCGGGCTGAAGGTGATTGCCTGCTGGACATTGATCACAACCTGTTAAGTTGCGAAACCATCAATGGCGAGACAGGCTGGCTGCACCGCAAAGGCGCTACTCCGGCCACACAAGGACTGGTGGTCATTCCCGGCTCCCGAGGAGATTACAGCTATCTGGTGAAACCGCTACCTTCGGCAAACAGCCTGTTCACATTGGCACACGGTGCGGGCCGAAAATGGATGAGAAGCGAATGCAAAGAACGCCTCGCCTCTCGATACAAACTGCAGCAACTCAGCCGCACCGTGCTTGGCAGCCATGTCATTTGCGATGACCGCGAGCTGATCTATGAGGAGGCCCCGGAGGCTTACAAGAATATAGAAACCGTCATCGACTCCCTGCAATCTGCCGGGCTGATCGAACCAGTGGCGCGTCTGAAACCAGTGCTGACTTACAAAACCCGAAGGGAGAGCAACTCATGCTGCTGATTGAAATCTCCGCCGCGCAAGGCCCGCAGGAATGCGAACTGGCAGTAGTCAAGGCGTGGCGACGCTTGTTGGCCGAAGCTGCAGCGCTCAACGTTCAGGTTCAGCTCATCCAGCAGATGCCTGGCAGCCAGCACGGTACATGCCTCTCTGTTCTACTCGCACTAGAGGGGGAGCAGTCAGCACCACTGGCCAGGCAGTGGCAAGGCACCGTGCAGTGGACATGCCAAAGTCCCTACCGCCCCAAACACCCCCGGAAAAACTGGTTCATCGGTGTTGCCGCCTACGAGGAGACCGCACAGTCCGCCAGTCAGGATATACGCTTTGAAGCCTGTCGCGCCTCGGGACCGGGCGGCCAACACGTCAACAAGACCGACTCCGCCATTCGCGCCACTCATATTGCGAGCGGCATCAGCGTCAAGGTACAGACAGAACGCAGCCAGCATGCCAATAAGCGTCTGGCAGTTTTGCTGATCCACAAAAAACTCAAGGAACTCGATGCGCAGCAGCGTGATGCACGCAACGCTGCAAGAAGGCAGTTTCATCATGAAGTGGAGCGAGGCAACCCGCGCCGCATCTTCAAAGGGGAACGCTTTGAGCCCGTAGCGTCAAGCTGACCGACATACCCCATGGCACCCGACACGGCCCTTTGCACGGGCCGTGTCTTGCCTTCCCCCAGCATCCACCACCAACACAATCAAGCTCGGATTAACTCCGCCCTTCAGCCCAGGCCAAGCGGCAAGCCAAAGCAACAAACACCCCGCTCAGCAGATAGCGCGGCCAGCCCGCCTTTTTGCGCAGCAGCCGTTTGGCCATCTTGTCCGCCAGCAGGATCACTACGCCGTTCACCGCAAGCCCTACCAGATTCAGCACGCTGGCCAAGGTCATCATCTGCACAAGCACGCCGCCCCGCTCCGCTTGCACAAACTGGGGAAATAGCGCCAGCACAAACAAAGCCATCTTGGGATTGAGCAGATTGGTTAACAGCCCTTGCAGCACAATGCGGCGACTTGGGATTGGCGCAGGCTCGCTGTCAGTCTGACTTGCAGGTTTACCGAAGAGGGTCTTGCCCGCCAACCACAAGAGATAAGCGGCGCCGGCATAACGCACCGCGTCATACACTGCGGGCGCGGCCAGCAGCAGGCCGGACAAACCCAGCGCCGTCGCCAGCGCATGACAATAGGTGCCAAGCTGGATGCCCGCCAGCGTGGCCAGTCCAGCCGAACGCCCTTGGCTCACGGATCGGGAAACAATCAGCAGCATGTCGGGCCCGGGCGTAGCCGTCAGCGCAAGGCAAGCAAGGGAGAACAGCAGGAGTGTATCGAGGGAGGGCATGACGGGCCTTTCTGCGCAAAGCGCGAAAGGAATAACATTCTAATTTCCCGCCTCGGCATCAACAAGCCCTCTCGCCCTGCCCCATCGCCGCCAAACTGGCCGTATTTATCGCTCAAAACAAGGCTCGCATGGCAAAGACCTTGCAGAAATCGTGGCTTTGCGGGCTTTTTAGTCTAGCATTATGAAAAAAACATCCCCGTCGGGCTGTTTGCTTGAAGATGCCGCCAGTGCTCCCGCCGGGAATCACAAACCATCAAGCCCGCCACTAACCACCGAGTCCACTGAATCATCCCGACAACACGGAGGCTCCACCTTGTCTGACCTACTCAAAAAGATTGATGCAAGAACCAAGCTGGCAGGCAACAACAAGCTGGAAATTCTCCTGTTCTCGCTGGGTCACGATGAGCGCACCAAGCGCAAAGAAGTATTTGGCATCAATGTCTTCAAGGTGCGCGAAGTGATGCGCGCCCCGGAGATCACCAGCGCGCCGGAAATGCCGGCGTCAGTAGAGGGCATGGTGAGCCTGCGCGGCAGTCTGGTGCCTGTCATCGACCTGGCCAAGTACACCGGCATCGTGACCAACAGCAAGCCTGAAATCATGATAGTGACCGAGTACAACGGCAAGACGCAGGGCTTTCTGGTAGAGGCCGTGGACACCATATTGCGACTCGACTGGTCCGTCATGCGCGTGCCGCCCGACATGATCACCAGCCGCATGGCCGGCCTTGTTACCGCCGTCACCGAGCTTGAAAACGGCGCACTGGTCATGATGGTGGACGTGGAAAAAATCCTGGCGGAGACCTCGCTGAGCGACGACGCTCACCTGTTTCTCAACATCGAGCCGGTCAAGGAAGAACGCATGGTTTTCTTCACGGACGACTCCGCCGTTGCCCGCAAGCAGGTGCAACAAACCCTGGAGGCCATGCAACTCAAGTACACCTCGTCTATAAATGGCATGCGTGCCTGGGAAGAACTGCAGAAAATGGCCGCACAGGCGGAACTGGCCGGCAAGCAATTGAATGAAACCCTGCACCTGGTGTTGACCGATGTGGAAATGCCGGAAATGGATGGTTACATGCTGACCAAGCTGATCAAGACCGACCCCCGTTTCAGCGGTATTCCGGTGCTGATGCACTCCTCGCTTTCCGGCAATTCAAACCAGAAACTGGGCGAATCGGTAGGCGTTGACGCCTATGTATCAAAGTTTGAGGCACAAAAACTGGCGCTGAAGCTGCGAGAGATGCTGAAATTGCACTAGGCAACAACAACAAACAACATACAGGCCATTCAAGGGAGGAAAACAATGTCAAACAAAGACCTGTCACTGCTTGCCACTGTGGATGCGCGCACGAAACTGGCTGGTTCCAACAAGATGGAAATCCTGCTTTTTTCGCTTGGCGCGCGCGAAACCTTCGGCATCAATGTATTCAAGGTGAGGGAAGTCTCCCAGGCGCCGGCCATTACCAAGTCTCCCAACATGCCGTTTGGCGTAAAAGGCGTCATATCGCTGCGCGGCAATATCATCCCCATCATTTCATTGGCGGCATTCATTGAGACCGAAAACAACGCCAAGCAATACGACACCATGATCGTCACCGAATTCAACAAAAGCACGCAGGCTTTTCTGGTGGACTCGGTGGACCGCATCATTCGCGTTGACTGGAACCGGGTGCGCGCGCCAGAGAACATGACCACCACCGGCGCCGTGGGCAACAACATGATTACCGCCATTACCGAGCTTGACGACGGCAAGCTGGTTTCCATTCTGGACGTGGAACAAGTGCTGGCCACGGTGGTGGGCGAAACCCGCCTGCCGGATATCCCCGCCGCGCAATTGGAAGCCAACCAGTACATGTTTTTTGTCGACGACTCCGTTGTGGCCAGAAAAGAAATCGCTGGCCTGCTCGACAAAATGGGCATCAAGTACCAGCAGGCCAACAATGGCCGGGAAGCCTGGGACAGGCTGCAAGTGCTGGCCAGCCGCAATTTTGACGAAGGCGAGTCTTTGCAGGACTACCTTAAAATCATCCTGGTTGACGCGGAAATGCCGGAAATGGATGGTTACGTACTTACCAAGCTGATCAAATCCGACGCCCGCTTCAGCGGCATTCCGGTCATCATGCATTCGTCCCTGTCATCCAACGCCAACAAGGCCATGGGCTCCAGCGTCGGCGTGGATGCGTACGTCGCCAAGTTCGACCCGATCGTTCTGTCGGAAACGCTGACCCCCCATTTGCACAGGTAACGCCCATCCATTGCAGACTGCCGCCAGTCTTCAAAAGGGAGAAATTCATGGTAGACAAAAACATGAAATTCCTCGTTGTGGACGATTTTTCCACGATGAGGCGCATTGTCCGGAATCTGTTGAAAGAGTTGGGCTTTACCAATATTGACGAGGCCGAGGATGGACAGGTTGCCCTGCACAAATTGAAAAACCAGCATTTCGACTTTGTCGTCTCTGACTGGAACATGCCCAACATGACCGGCATCGAGCTGCTCAAAGCCGTGCGCGCGGATCCGCAAATTCAAAAGTTGCCGTTCATGATGATTACCGCCGAAGCCAAGAGAGAAAACATCATCGAAGCCGCCGGAGCAGGCGCCAGCGGCTATATTGTCAAGCCGTTTACAGCCGCCACGCTGGAAGAAAAGCTGGGCAAGATATTCCAGAATCTGAACATGTAGTGAATGTAAGCAGGCAATATCACTAGCCTGCCGGGGAGGAAATAAAACATGCCTGATCACATTCTAGATAGCGGAGACTCTCCGGACCTGGAAGCACTGTTCGACAGCATTGCCAGCCAGCACAACGACGCTGCGGCAGCGCCTGCCGAAACGGCCGCCCCAAGCGGGACCGCAGACGGCGGAATGGCTGGCAATGGCGAAAATACGCAAGCCATGTATGAGCAGGTAGGCCAGATCACGCGGAAGATGCACAACGCCTTGCGCGACATGGGCTACGACAAATCGCTTGAACGCGTGGCGGAATCCATTCCGGACGCCAAAGATCGTCTGAGCTATATCGCCAGCCTGACCAAGAACGCCGCCGACAAGGTGCTCAACGCCATCGATGAAGCTCAACCGCTGCAGGAAGAGCTGGGCAAGCAAGGCGATGTGCTGGCCCAACGCTGGGACAAGCTGTTCAATGGGCAACTGGGCGTCGAAGAGTTCAAGCAGCTTTCCGCTGAAACCAAGGCTTTTCTTGAGGCCATCCCCGACAAGACGCAGCAAACCAACTCCATCTTGCTAGAAATCGTCATCGCTCAGGACTTCCAGGACCTGACCGGACAAGTCATCAAGAAAATGATGGACATGTTTCAAAACCTGGAAAGCGAAATGGTCAACCTGCTGGTTGAGTTTTCACCCGATTCGCGCAAGACCGCGCTGGACTCCTCTCTGCTCAACGGCCCGGTCGTCAACCACGACGGCAGCGCTGACGTGGTTTCCAACCAGCAGCAAGTGGATGACTTGCTGGACAGTCTGGGTTTCTGATTTTTGCTCAAGGGGGATAAGCGATGAGCGTATTCGGCGGCATGGAAGAATTACTACAAGATTTCCTCATGGAAGCCACCGACTTGCTGTCCGACGTGGACAACAAGCTGGTTGAGCTGGAAAAGCGTCCTGAAGACAAGGCTCTGCTGAACGAGATTTTCAGGGGCTTTCACACCATCAAGGGCGGCGCAGGCTTCCTCAATGTCAATCCGATGGTGAGCCTCTGCCACCGTACGGAAAACCTTTTCGACAAACTGCGCAATGGCGAGCTGGCGCTGAACCCCAGGGTGATGGACGTCATTCTGGATGCGACGGGCATTGTCAGGGATATGTTTGGCACCCTGGGGCAAGGCATGATGCCTGCCGAAGCGGATGCCCACATCATTGAAGCACTGGACAATGTGCTGGCCGGCAAGCCGCTGGACGATGAGCCTGTCACCGCATCCGCCCCCCCGCCGCCGCAAGCCGCGCCGGTGGAAAGCGCCCCTCCGCCTCCCGCGCCGGCGGCAACGCCGGCCCCGCCGCCCCCCGTCCAGCTGGCGCCGCCACCCGCTCCCACGCCTGCTCACCCGGTTCCGGCAGAACGGCCCAGCCCGCAAAAGGCACCGGCCAGTTCGGGCTCTAGCGCTGGCAGCACGCAAGAAAACACCATCCGCATTGATACGGCGCGCCTCGACATGGTGCTGAATCTCTCGGGTGAAATCGGCCTGACCAAAAACCGGCTCACCACGCTGCGCACTGAGATCCTTCAAGGCCTGAATACCGGCGTTACCCTGCGCTCGCTTGATGAATCCATCAACCAGCTGGACCTGCTGGTGGGCGATCTGCAAAACGCGGTCATGAAAACCCGCATGCAGCCGGTTGGCCGGTTGTTCCAGAAATACCCCAGGCTGGCGCGCGATCTGGCAAGACAGCTGGGCAAGGACGTGGACCTGGTGTTGTCCGGTGAGGAAACCGAGCTGGACAAAACCATGATCGAAGACCTGAACGATCCGCTGGTGCATCTGGTGCGCAACGCAGTGGATCATGGCGTGGAGTCGCCGGAAGAACGCATTGCCGCCGGCAAGAATCCGCAATCCACCATTCAGCTGACCGCCGAACAGGTAGGCGACCACATCCTGATCACCATCACCGACGACGGCAAGGGGATGAGCCCGGAAGGCTTGCGCCGCAAAGCGGTGGAAAAAGGCCTGATCGATCAGGAAACCGCCAACGGCCTGGATGAAAAGCAGTGTCTGCAGCTCATCTTCATGCCCGGCTTTTCCACCAAGGACCAGATTTCAAGCGTGTCCGGCCGCGGCGTGGGCATGGACGTGGTGCGTACCAACATCCAGAAACTCAATGGCCGCATCGACATCAACTCCACCCAGGGGGAAGGCACGCGCATCAGCATCTCGCTGCCGCTGACGCTGGCCATCCTGCCAGTGCTGGTGGTGCGCTCCTGCAATCAGCCGTTTGCGGTGCCGCTGGCCATGGTTCGGGAGATCATCACCTTCGACCCCAACACCATGCAGGAAATATCCGGCAAGCCCACTATCGTGGTGCGCGACGAAATCCTGCCCTTGCGGGCGCTGTCGGCCTTGCTGGGTTGGCAGCCCACGCAAAAGCCGCACTTTGGCGTGCTGATGCAATCTGCGGAAAAGTCTTTCATTCTGGCGGTGGATTCCTTCGTCGGCCGCGACGACGTAGTCATCAAACCCTTGCAGAACATTCGCCCCAAAGGCGTGGCGGGCGCCACCCTGTCCGGCGACGGCTCGGTTGTGCTGGTGTTGGACATGGAGGACTTGATGAACACCGGCGACAGCAACCAGAACCTGGCCAAAACCTCGGACTTCATCCAGCACTGACCAAGCGCCGCCCCGCCCCCCTTGCCGGGCAAGCAGCGCAGCCACCAAGCAGCCCCTTGGCTTACAGCCCAAGGGGCTTTTGTCATCCGCAGCGAGGTTGGCCGAAGCGCGCCGGCCTGACACCAGCCGCCGCAAGGCGTCAGGCTGCCGGGTAGATCATCCGCGCCGGCACGCGCATGGTGCGTTTGGCCCAAGGGTAGTACACCAGCGCCGTTACCAGCAGCCCCACTATCCAGGAAATATCGGTATCGCCCAGCAGTTTGACGGCAAAGCCGGTGTACATGGCCTGGCTGATGAAAGGCACTTGCGACAGGATGCCCACGCCATAGCTCGCCAGCGCCGGCAAGTTGTAAGCGCCATAACGGCCGTCCGGCTGGTACAGCGCGGGGATGTCCACCTTTTCACGGGAGATCAGGTAGTAATCAATCAGATTCACCGCGCTCCACGGTACAAAAGCCACCAGCAACAGCAAGACGAAGTTCTTGAAGTTGGCCAGAAAATCATGGCTGGCAAACACCGCCAGCACCACGCTCAGCGCAATGAACAAAGCAATCACCAAGGAACGGGCCTTGGGCGAATAACTTCTCGCGCCGTTCATGCCGCTGACGATGGTGAGCGAGCACATGAAGCCGCCGTAGGCGTTCAGGCAATTCACCGTCAGCTTGCCCGCCACAATGGCAAAGTAGATCACCATGGCCAGCGCCGGTCCGGCCAGCTCTCCCATGAAACCCACCTGGTTCTTGATGAATGAACCACCCGCTCCCGCCACCAGCACGCCAAAGCTCATCGCGCACTGCGCGCCGATGGCCGTACCGAGAAACACCGGCCAGAACACCTTGCCGGTAGGCGTATCAGCCGGCAGATAACGCGAGTAATCCGCCACATAGGGCGCAAAGGTCAATTGCCAGCCAGCCGACAGCGACATCGCCAGCAGCAACTGACCGATATCACCAGCCGGGCCGGCCAGCAAGGCATCCAGCGGATGCGCCGACAGCAAGCGCCAGGCAAGAAAACCGAAACCAGCGATACTCACCACACTGGCGATGCGGCCCAGCTTATGGATCACGTTGTAACCGGCAATGGCGATCACGCCGGTAATCACGCCAAACACCACCATGCCCAGTGGCGAACCATCCGTACCAAGGATGCGGTTGATGGCCTGACCGGACAACACGGTGCCGGTAGTGGCAAAGCCCAGATACATGAGAATGGCCAGCAGCAAGGGCAAGGCCGCGCCTTTCACGCCAAACTGCACCCGGCTGGTAATCATCTGCGGCAAACCCAGCCGAGGCCCTTGCGCGGCATGCAGCGCCATCACCGCCCCGCCCAACAGATTACCCAACAGCAAGCCCAACAAGGCGGTAACGCCATGCACGCCAAACACCACCGCCAGCGCACCGTCCACGATGGCGGTAATCTGCAGGTTGGCGCTCAGCCACAGGGTGAACTGCTGAAACGGCTGACCGTGGCGCGCGGCATCCGGCACCCAGTCAATCGAGTACTTGTCTTTCATGCTTTTCTCCTTTGATGGCCGCCCCGTCGGATCGCTCTCTTCAGTGGCGATTACGCAGGTCGGCCCGCAAAATGTATACTCATTTGCAATTTATTGCATATACATTAAGCACAAAAAAACAAGCCACTGTTGCATTTCATGCATTTGGCAAAAGCCGGGTTTTCAGCAGGGATAAAACCGGTGGGTTTGCCACAAAACCGCGACGTAGACGCCAAGACGAAATCCCGCTCGCACCAGATTCGCCCCTGGCGACGGCATGGTTGGGCAGCGCTCGCAGTAGTACAGCGTAAGGTCATCGCAAGGCAGCCGCTTGACCCATAACGCCCATCACATCAAACAGCCATGAGCAAACGGCCGCTCGACCTCAAGCAGGTACGCCGCATGACCGGGCACAAGCAAGCTCAAGCCTTGGCTTGCCGCAACCCATTCACAGCGCCATGCCAAACGGATAGCATCAATCTGACCAGCCCTACCAACAACCACCCTACTCGAACACCAAAGCCCCCTCGCACATCAAGCCGGACAATATGACCAAAGCCATTATTTTGAAATCTGTCGCCATCCTTATCGGAATCGCCCTTGCCGCCACCGCTGCGGCAGAACCCGCCCCCGGCGCTGAAACTCCAGCACGCCTCAGGCTGTTTGGCCAAAATGGTATCGGCGTCATGTTTTATAGAAACAGTACGTGCTACAAAACGGGGTTTCTTGGCCCTTATGGCGGCGAGAGTGTATCTGGCGGGCTTGTCGACGCATTCTCATCCTTTATCGGCAAAGCCAACAATACCGTTATTGGCATGCCCGAAACGGTAAATACAAAAATGCAGAATGAAAAAGATGGCCTTCTTTCCAAGGCCTATTACAAGGAATACACCGTAAAGCCCGATGAAATCCTTACCATCTTTACCGCTTTGGGCGATGCCAGCGGCTTTCATTGTGGCCCCATCGCATTTTCATTCACTCCCAAGGCGGGGGCTGACTACGAAGGATTTCTTGAGGTGAACTGGAAAGAGAAAATTTGCCGTTTCAATCTGAATGAGATTGTAAAATCCGATCAATCCACCGACTTGGTTTCAGTGAACACCGCCTACCGGTCAAGTCGGTGCGAATGAATAAACACCATGAAGCGCATCATTCTGGCAGTCATCGCCACACACTCCACCATCGCGTTGGCAAATCAGCATGTCAACGCCTCTTTCAATCAATTAAAATCAGATGCAGAGCTATGCCGTCACTTTTCGGGAGAGTGGGATACTGACCTGCCCAAAGAGCGAAAAGATGAAATACAAGCCGGGTTAAACAAGTACTGCAACAGGGCAAAAGATACTTATCAAAAACTGAATTCAAAGAAAGCAAACCCAAAGCAGCTTTCTCGCATACTCAAAGAGTATGACTTCCTGAATGAGGCTCCGTAATTGAATATCAAATACGAACGCCCCCCAAAACAAAAGCCAGCGCACGCGCTGGCTTTTGCATGAACCACCTCTGGCATGGCAATCAGCGGCGGGACTCCACGGCGATTCGTACCGCCAGTCCGGCCAATACCATGCCCATCAACCAGCGCTGCGCCGCCATCCATAGTGGACGCTCGCCCAGAAACACCGCCACCGCGCCCGCCATGCAGGCAATCGCGCCATTCACGCTGACACTGATGGCAATCTGCACACTACCCAGCGCCAGCGACTGCGCCAATACACTGCCATGCCCCGGCGTGATGAACTGCGGCAGCAGAGAGAGGTACATCACGGCAATCTTGGGGTTGGCCAGATTGGTGACAAAACCCATGGCAAACAGCTTACGGGCGCTGTCGTGCGGCAACTGGCGCACCTGAAACGGTGAGCGCCCGCCCGGTTTCAGCGCCTGCCAAGCAAGGTAAAGCAGGTAGGCTGCGCCGCCCAAGCGCAGCACATCGTAGGCATAAGGCACGGCCATCAGCAGCGCCGTGATGCCAAAGGCCGCGCAGGCCATATAGAAGAGAAAACCCAGCGCCACGCCGCCCAGCGACACCAGTCCGGCCCGACTGCCCTGACAGATGGAGCGCGACACCAGATAGATCATATTGGGCCCGGGCGTGAGCGCCATGCCCAGCGACACCAGCGCAAAGGCCAACAAGGAAGAGCAGGACGGCATGCGAAAACCTCCAACTGCGCAGTGCGCGGGATGCGTGCGTTGCGCGGCGGCTTGCCCGGCCACCGCAGGATGTTCTGTTTTACCACAGCCCACGTCCTTGCCGCCAAACGGCGCCAGCGCCTTACCCCGCCAACCACCGACTCATGCGCTCCGCCAGCGGCAAGTGGCAAGCCGCTGCCAGCCCGTCCAGCGTGCACAGTTCACTCGCCAGCGGGGGCGGGACCCGCAAGTATGACGGGGCAAAGGCGCAGCAGTCAGCCAAGGCATTTGCACAAGGTTGGCCGAAGGGGTAGGAAACCGTATTGGTTCTGGTTGTTTGTTAGGTGGGCTGGGGGCCGCTTCCGCGCGGCGGACGGGAAAGGGATCTTTGCTTGGCCAAAGATCCCTTTCATCCCTAAAGGCCACCCTGCAAGCATGGCCTGCGGCTACCCTCAGGGGCCTAGCACTGGCACGGCGCGCCTGAACTCGCGCTTTGT
>NZ_CAMFLA010000005.1 GCF_945957525.1 uncultured Aquitalea sp.
CACGGAGAAAACCGGCATCGAGTGGTATTGATGCGGTAGTGAGCGACCTGTCCAGCGGGACGGGTTGCGCAGTGTGAATGGCAAGGGCCGCCCTAGGGCGGCCCTTGTGCTGTCTGAAAACGACCGGAATTCAAGTTGCGGCGTCAGAATTATCCAGTGCGTGGATCAGTCACTGCGTGTCGGATGTTGGCCGAAGGCTGGCGTTATCGGGAGAGCAGTTTTAAGCAAGCTGATAAAACTGGCTGAAATTGTGAGAAATTGGTGACGATGCGAATAAAATAATGCGCGAAATTTTTCATTTGAAAACAAAAGCCTGATTGTCTTTGCTTGAAGATATTCTGGGCTTGCCTTTGCCGGGGTCAACTACGATAATCCGCCCATCGTGCAGGAGAGAGCGGCCCCGAGCCGCCGCCGAAGGCGCAAGCGCACCCGCAATCGCTCAGGCAAAAGGACTGCATCATCGGATAGTCATATCTGCTTTACTCTGGAGAGCGGCGCCCTGTGAGGCGCCCACCGAAGGGGCTAACGGCGGCCAACAGTGCCCGCCGGAAAATCTCAGGTGTCAGGACAGAGGGGTGTTGTACCAGCGGTAAACCACCCTTAAATCCAAGGACGCACTGATGACGGCCCCGAAACGCACCCCCCTGTTCGACGCCCATATCGCCTCCGGCGCCAAGATGGTCGACTTTGCCGGCTGGGAAATGCCTATCCACTATGGCTCCCAACTGAAAGAGCACGAGATCGTCCGCAGCGATGCCGGCATGTTCGACGTGTCCCACATGACCGTCATCGACATCACCGGCGCCGACGCCAAGTCCTGGTTGCGCCAGCTGATCGCCAACGATGTGGCCAAGCTGGGCTTCGAGGGCAAGGCGCTGTACTCCGGCATGCTGACCGAAAACGGCACCGTGGTGGATGACTTGATCGTCTACCTCACCGCCTGGGGCTACCGCATGGTGGTCAACGCCGGCACTACCGATAAAGATCTGGCCTGGATGGACGCGCACAAGGCTGGTTTTGACGTCAGCCTGAACGTGCGTCGCGATCTGGCCATGCTGGCCGTGCAAGGTCCTAGCGCCATCGACAAGGTCTGTGCCGTGAAGCCCGCGCTGGCGGACGCCATCCGCGCGCTCAAGGTGTTCCAGGGTTTGCCGAACGACGAATGGTTCTACGCCCGTACCGGCTACACCGGCGAAGACGGCTTGGAAATCATGATTCCCGCCGCCGAGGCCATTACCTTTTTCAATCAGCTCAAGGACGCCGGCGTAGCGCCGATCGGCCTGGGCGCGCGCGACACCCTGCGCCTGGAAGCCGGCATGAACCTGTACGGCCACGACATGGACGAAACCGTGTCGCCGCTGCAGGCCGGCATGGGTTGGACCATTGCCTGGGAACCCGCCGACCGCAACTTCATCGGCCGCAAGGCGCTGGAAGCGCAAAAAGCCGCCGGCGTGCCCATGAAGCAAGTGGGTCTGGTGCTGGAAGGCCGCGGCGTGCTGCGCGAAGGCCAGACTGTGGTAGTGGAAGGCCACGGCGAAGGCATCATCACCAGCGGTACCTTCTCGCCGACCCTGAAACACTCCATCGCCATTGCCCGCGTGCCGGCCTCGACCGGCGACAACGCGCAAGTGGATTTGCGTGGTACGCTCACGCCTGTCCGCGTGGTGAAAATGCCGTTCGTCCGCAATGGCAAAAAAGTATTCGACTGATCAAACGGCTGGATCGCGCCGTCGGTCGGCCTCCTTATCTGAATCTGAATAATCGACTGGAGAAGCATCAATGAGCATTCCTGCAGACCTGAAATATGTTGCCAGCCACGAATGGCTGCGTCTGGAAGCCGACGGCAGCGTCACCGTGGGCATTACCGAGCACGCTCAAGAGCTGCTGGGTGACATCGTGTTTGTTGAGCTGCCGAAAGTGGGCGCCGTACTGGCCGCCGACGAGCAGGCCGGCGTGGTGGAATCGGTCAAGGCCGCTTCCGACGTGTATTCGCCGATCGCCGGCGAAGTGCTGGAAGTGAACAGCGAGCTGGAAGCCGCCCCCGAGTTGGCCAACAGCGAGCCCTACGCCGCCGGCTGGTTCTTCAAGATCAAGCCGGCCAACGCTGCCGATCTGGACAGCCTGATGGATGCCGCTGCTTACGCCAAGGAAATCGGCGCCTGAGCCAGACAAGTGAAAAGCCCTGCGATGCGACGCCATCCGGGGCTTTTTTTCTTTCAGGACCGCCACCCACCACCGGACACAAGACATGACGCTTTCCGCACTTTTCAATCGCAATGAATTCCTGGCTCGCCATATCGGGCCGTCCGACGCAGAACGTCAGGAAATGCTGGCCGCCATCGGCGCCGCCTCTCTGGACGATCTGGTTGCCCAGACCCTGCCGGCCAATATCCGCCTGAATCGCCCGCTGGACCTGCCGGCCCCTGAGCCGGAAGCCGAGGCGCTGGCATCCCTCAAGGCCATCGCCGGCAAGAATGTCGTCAACAAATCCTTCATCGGCCTGGGTTACGCCCCGGTGCTGACGCCCACCGTCATCCTGCGCAATGTGCTGGAGAACCCGGGCTGGTACACCGCCTACACCCCTTACCAGGCCGAAATTGCCCAGGGCCGCCTGGAAGCCTTGCTCAACTACCAGCAAATGGTGATGGACCTGACCGGTCTGGAGCTGGCCAACGCCTCGCTGCTGGACGAAGCCACCGCCGCCGCCGAAGCCATGGCCATGGCGCGCCGCGTTTCCAAGAGCAAGTCCGAGCAGTTCTTTGTCGACAGCCGCGTACTGCCGCAAACGCTGGATGTGATGAAAACCCGCGCCAAGTACTTTGGTTTCGAGCTGGTCTCCGGCCACCCGGAAGAGGCCGGCAACGGCGACTATTTTGGCGCGCTGTTCCAGTACCCGGGCGAGGCGGGCGACCTGATCGACCTGACGCCGTACATCGCCGCCGTCAAGGCCAAGGGCACCGTGGCCGTGGTGGCCGCCGACATCATGTCGCTGGTGGCGCTTAAGTCGCCGGCGGAGATGGGCGCCGACGTGGCCATTGGCAACACCCAGCGCTTTGGCGTGCCGATGGGCTACGGCGGCCCGCACGCCGCTTACTTTGCCTTCAAGGACGACATGAAGCGCTCTGCGCCGGGCCGCATCATCGGCGTGTCGGTGGACGCCAAGGGCAAAACCGCGCTGCGCATGGCGCTGCAGACCCGCGAACAGCATATCCGTCGCGAGAAAGCCAACTCCAACATCTGTACCAGCCAAGTGCTGCTGGCCAATATCGCCGGCATGTACGCTGTTTATCACGGCCCGGAAGGCGTCAAGCGCATCGCTGCCCGCATCCACCGTTTGGCCGCCATCTTTGCCCACGCTGTCAAGAGCGCCGGCGGCAAGCTGGTATTCGACCGTTTCTTCGATACCGTGCAAGTGGAGCTGGCCAACGCCGATGCTGTTTATGCGGCCGCGCTGCAGGCCGGCTACAACCTGCGCCGCGCTTCGGCCAACGTATTGGGCGTGGCTTTCCACGAAGCAGCCAGCGAAGCCGACCTCGCCGCGCTGATCAAGCTGTTTACCGGCAAGGATGCTGATCTGGCCGCGCTGGACGCCGCTGCCGCCGACGCCATTCCGGCCAGCCTCAAGCGCGAATCCGCGTTCTTCAGCCATCCGGTGTTCAACAGCCACCACAGCGAGCATGAGATGCTGCGCTACCTGAAGAAGCTGGAAAACCGCGATCTGGCGATGAATCACTCCATGATCAGCCTGGGCAGCTGCACCATGAAGCTGAACGCCACCAGCGAGATGATTCCCATCACCTGGCCGGAATTCGCCAATATGCACCCCTTCGCCCCGCGCGATCAGGCTGCCGGTTATCTGGAACTGATCGCCGGCCTGGAAGCGCAGCTGCGCGCCATCACCGGCTTCGACATCATCTCCATGCAGCCCAACTCCGGCGCGCAGGGCGAGTACGCTGGCCTGCTGGCCATCAGCCGCTATCATGAGTCGCGTGGTGAGGCCCATCGCAATATCTGTCTGATTCCGCAATCCGCCCACGGCACCAACCCCGCCACGGCGCAGATGATGAACATGCAGGTGGTGGTGGTGAAGTGCGACGAGTCCGGCAATGTTGACGTTGCCGACCTCAAGGCCCGCGCCGAGCAGCATTCGGCCAACCTCGCCGCGCTGATGATTACCTATCCGTCCACCCACGGCGTGTTCGAGCAGCCCATCCGTGAAATCTGCGAGATCATTCACAGCCACGGCGGCCAGGTGTACATGGACGGCGCCAACCTCAATGCCCAAGTGGGCCTGTGCCGTCCGGCCGATATCGGCGCGGACGTGTCGCACATGAACTTGCACAAAACCTTCTGCATCCCGCACGGCGGCGGCGGCCCGGGCATGGGCCCGATCGGCCTGAAGGCGCATCTGGCGCCCTTCATCGCCAACCATGTGGTGGCAGAGGTGCCTGGCGCGCAAGACGGCATGACCGCCGTTTCCGCCGCGCCGTTCGGTTCCGCCTCCATCCTGCCGATTTCCTACATGTACATCCGCATGATGGGCGCGGAGGGCATGAAGCAGGCCACTGAAAACGCACTGCTTTCGGCCAACTACATGGCGCGCAAGCTGGGCGAGCATTTCCCGGTGCTGTATACCGGCGCCAATGGCCGTGTGGCTCACGAGTGCATCATTGACTTGCGCCCGCTCAAGGCCGCCAGCGGCGTGACCGAGGTGGACGTGGCCAAGCGCCTGATGGACTACGGCTTCCACGCGCCGACCATGAGCTTCCCGGTGCCGGGCACGCTGATGATCGAACCGACCGAGTCCGAGCCCAAGGGCGAGCTGGATCGTTTCATCGCCGCCATGACCGCCATCCGTCAGGAAATCGACAAGGTGCAGAACGGCGTCTGGCCGGCGGACAACAATCCGCTGCGCAACGCGCCGCACAGCAAGGCCGACATCGCCGGCGACTGGGATCGCCCATACAGCCGCGAAGAAGGCCTGTTCCCGCTGCCTTATGTGTTTGAAAACAAGTTCTGGCCCAGCGTGAACCGCATCGACGACGTGTACGGCGACCGCAATCTGGTGTGCAGCTGCCCCAGCACCGACAGCTATCTGTAATCTAGCCGCGCTGCCGTGCTACAGTGCGCGGCGGTGGTATTTCGCCACCCCCTTGCCCATTGCGGCGAGGGGGTTTTGTTTTATGTCATGGTAATGAATCCTGGCATGTTGTCTTATGAGCCCATGCAACTCATATAATGGATGTGTTCTTTATTTGGTTTAAAAAAATGCATAAATTATGTGGCTATTTGTTACAATTCGCGACTGCTTGCCTCTGGCCGCGATGAGGCGATGCGCTGCCGCCAGCCGCGCGTTTCCAGCCGTGTCAGGGGGAATCACTGTTTTCTTCATTCTTGAAAGACTGTATGCCACGCAGCGTGTCGGCTACCGCCGAACCTGATTTTTCGCTTCTCGAACGCTTGAGCCATGCTGTCTGGGTGTTCGACATAGACGCCGGTCGGGTGCGCTGGGCCAATCGCGAGGCATTGCTGCTGTGGCGGGCCGAGTCGCTGGAGGATTTGCGGCAGCGGGATATGGCGACCGACATGTCCGAGTCGGTCGCCCGGCGCTTGCGCCAGTATCAGGCGGACTTCGAGCGCTACGACAGTCGTTTTTCCGAATCCTGGACCCTGTACCCGCAAGGCAGCCCCCGTACCATGCTGGTGGAATTCAGCGGCATTCGGGTGGCGGGGCGCATGATGATGCTGTGCGAGTGTCAGGGGCAGTTGCAGCTGGACGCCGACACGCTGATGCGCGCGGAGGGGCTGCTGCATACCTCCGCCATGATCAGCATGTACGGCGAAGACGGCATGCCCTTGTATCGCAATCCGGCGGCGCGGGAAAAAGTGCTCGATCCTTCGGCCGGCTGGCGCGAGCGACTGCTGGACCCGCAGGACGCGGCGCGGCTGGAAGCGCAACTGGATCAGGACGGGCAGGGACGTCTTGTGGCCCGCGTGCTCACCCGCAAGGGCGAGCGCTGGCATGAACTGGCGGCGCGTCGTTGCCGCGACGCCGTATCCGGCAAGTCCAGCCTGCTGTTCAGCGAGATGGATATCAGCGAGCTGAAGGAGGCGGAGGCGAGGGCGCATTACCTAGCCAACCACGATACGCTTACCGGGCTGCCCAACCGCCATTACGTGATGCAGGCGTTTCAGGCGCTGCTGACCAGGGCTGCTGCGCAGGGCTTGCCCACAGCTTTGTTGTTTGTCGATCTGGACCGGTTCAAGTACGTGAATGATTCGCTGGGGCACTCCTTCGGCGATCAGTTGCTGGTGCAAATGAGCGAGCGCCTCAAGGGGCTGGTGGGCGCGCGTGCCCATCTGGCGCGCTTGGGCGGCGACGAGTTTCTGCTCTTGTTGGCCGAAGACGAGGCTGAAAGCGCCGCCCGCGCATTGGCGCTGGCGATCCGCGAGGCGGTGGCGCGTCCGGTACGGCTGGGCGGCATGGAAGTGCAGGTGACGGCCTC
The DNA here is from genome assembly GCF_945957525.1 of uncultured Aquitalea sp. Classification (GTDB taxonomy): domain Bacteria; phylum Pseudomonadota; class Gammaproteobacteria; order Burkholderiales; family Chromobacteriaceae; genus Aquitalea. Next base: position 6,507 of record NZ_CAMFLA010000005.1, read on the forward strand.
GGTCGGCATCAGCCTGGGGCGCGACGGCGAACAGGATATCCAGACGCGCATGCGCCATGCGGATCTGGCGATGTACGCCGCCAAGGACGCCGGCCGCGACGACGTGATGTGCTACACCCCGGAAATGGGCGAGCGCGCCCGCGCGCGCCTGTCGCTGGAGAACGAAATCCGTCGTGGACTGGAGAACGGTGAGTTCCTGCCGTATTACCAGCCGCAGGTGGATTGCGGCAGCGGCCGCATCGTCGGTGCGGAGGCGCTGGTGCGCTGGCAGCACCCGGAGCGCGGCTTGTTGCTGCCCGGCGCTTTCATTTCCGTGTGCGAGGAAAGCGGCTTGATCCGCGAGCTGGACTTGCGGATTTTCCGCGAGGCCGCTCATCAGCTGGCGGACTGGCGCGCGCGCGGCTGGGCGCTGACGGTGTCGGTCAATTTGTCTGCCCGCCAGTTCACCCATCCCAGCCTGCTGCCCGATTTGTGCGAGATCCTTCGGCAAACAGGCTGCAAGGCGGACTGGATCGAGCTGGAAATCACCGAATCCCTGTTGCTGGGCCGCGATCAGGCTACCTTGCAAACCCTGACCGCGCTGCGCGAAGCCGGTTTTGCCATCGCCATCGACGATTTCGGCACCGGCTACAGCAATTTGGGCTATTTGCAGCAATATCCGCTGACCACGCTCAAGATCGACCGCTCCTTCATCAGCCGCTTGCCGGAAGATGCCGCCATCGCCGAATTGGTGATCACCTTGTGCCGATTGCTCAAACTCAGCATCGTGGCCGAAGGGGTGGAGCGGCAGGCCCAGCTGGACTGGTTGCGCGGCATGCAGTGTGAGCAGTATCAGGGCTTTCTGTGCAGCCCTGCCTTGCCGGTGAAGCACTTCGAGGAGCTGCTGGACTGAGACGAGGGGACTGGCGTCCTGAATAAGGATATGCGAAATTCATCATTTGATTTTCCGGCGTGTTCGCTTACCCTGTCTCGCATCCGGGGCCCCGAAACGACATCGGCCCCTCCCCGAGGAGAAGATCATGATGACCCGATATGGCGCCCTGGCGCTGCTCGTCTGTTCCCCGCTGGCGTTGGCCGCCGGCAAACCCCTGACTGTTTGCACCGACGCCAATCCGGAAGGCTTCGACGTTGTGCAATACAACTCGCTGGTCACCACCAATGCTTCGGCCGACGTACTGATGAACCGTCTGGTGGAGTATGACGCCCAGGCGCACAAACTTGTCCCGGGCCTGGCCGCCAGCTGGCAGGTCAGTGCCGACGGCCTGAATTACACCTTCAAGTTGCGTCCCGGCGTGACTTTCCACACTACCGATTATTTCAAGCCGGGCCGCAAGCTCAACGCCGATGACGTAGTGTTCACTTTCCAGCGCATGCTGGATCCGGAACACCCCTGGTACAAGACTGCCCCCAACGGCTATCCGCATGCGCAGTCCATGCAGTTTCCCAAGTTGATCAAGGCGGTGTCCAAGGTGGATGATCTGACCGTCCGCTTTGAGCTCAACTACCCGGAAGCCACCTTCCTGTCCTCGTTGAGCATGGGTTTCGCCTCCATTTACTCCGCTGAGTACGCCGCGCAGTTGCAAGCGGCCGGCAAACAGGCCGACCTCAACAGCAAGCCGGTGGGTACCGGCCCCTTCGTGCTCAAGAGCTTCCAGAAGGACAGCGTGGTGCGCTATGTGGCCAACCCCGCTTACTGGGGCGCCAAGCCCAAGGTGCCGGCGCTGGTGTACGCCATCACGCCGGACGCCTCGGTACGGGTGCAAAAACTCAAGGCCGGCGAGTGCCAGCTGGCCCTGTCCGCCAAGCCGCAGGACGTGCTTGCGGTGAAGGGCGACAGCGCGGTGAAAGTGCTGGAAACCCCGGCCTTCATGACCGCCTTTGTCGGCATCAACAGTCAGAAGAAGCCGTTCGACAACGCCCTGGTGCGCCAGGCAATCAATCTGGCCTTTGATCGCGCCACTTATCTCAAAACGGTGTTCGACGGAACCGCTACCGCCGCTACGCTGCCGTACCCGCCCAACACCTGGAGCTACAACAAAGCGGTGAAGCCCTATTCGCTGGATGTGGCCAAGGCGAAAAAACTGCTGGCGCAAGCGGGCTACCCCAATGGTTTTGATACCACGGTCTGGGTGCGTTCCAGCAGCAGCACGCTGAACCCCAACCCCAAGGCGGGCGCGGAGTTGCTGCAGGCCGATCTGGCCAAGGTAGGTATCCGCGCGCAAATCCGCGTGCTGGAGTGGGGTGAGTTGATCAAACGCGGCAAGGCTGGCGAACATGACTTGCTGTTCATGGGCTGGGCCGGCGACAACGGCGATCCGGACAACTTCCTTACGCCGCAATTCTCCTGCGCGGCGGTGCAGTCCGGCACCAACTTCTCCCGCTACTGCGATCCGAAACTCGACAAGCTGATTGCCGATGGCAAGAAAACCAGCGATTTCGCCGTGCGCACCAAGCTGTACTTGCAAGCGCAGAAGCTGATCAGCGACCAGGCGGTCTGGCTGCCGCTGGCGCATCCCACCGCTTACGCTCTGACGCGCAAGGAAGTGAGCGGTTTTGCCGTCAACCCGTTTGGCCGGGTCAACTTCAACAGCGTCGCCGTGCAGTAAGGCAGCTCGCTGGATTCGGCAAAAAAGGCAGCGTTTTGCTGCCTTTTTGCTTTGTCTTGATCAGAGTGGATGACGCTGGCGGGCGATGGCGGTAAAGTGCCGACTGGCCAATCAGGAGTCAAAAGAGATGAGCGCCAAGGAAGGCAGAAGCCAGACCTTCAACCGTATCGTGGAAGCCAGCCTCAACCTGTTCAACCAGCAGGGCGAGCGGGTGATCACCACCAACCACATCGCCCGTTACATGAACATCAGCACGGGCAATCTCTACTACCACTTCCGCAGCAAGGAAGAGATCATCAACGAATTGCACCGACGCTATGCCAAGGGCATGGCGGAGTGCCTGAATGCCGCTGGGGAGCTCAGTGCCTCGATTGACGGCATGGTGGCGGTGATGGAAAAAACCCTGCGCCATCTGTGGCAGTTCCGCTTCCTGCAGCAGGGCATTCCCAGCATGTTTCCGGTGAACAAGGCCTTGGAAGAAAACCACCGCGACTTCACCCATTTCCAGGTGGCCAACGGCGTGCAGAAGCTGTTCATGCGCCTGCGCGAGCAGGAAATGCTGGAGGGCGATGATGAGCAGATCAATTTCCTTGCCAAGCACTTCTTGCTGATCCAGTGGGGCTGGATCGTCCGTCCGGATATCACCGACTGTCCGCAAGAAGACCGCAGCATCGTGCGCGAAGGTTGCCGCAGCCTGCTGCATTTCCTCTCGCCCTATGTCAGCCCGCGCTTTCGCGCGCCGTTCCAGCGCACGCTGGCTTCGCTGGAGCTGCAACCGGCATGAGCCAATACCACGTCCGCTGCGAATGCGGCGGCGTCAGCCTGACGATTCACGGCCAGCCCTTGCGGGTGTCGGTCTGTCACTGTCTGGCTTGCCGGCGCCGCACCGGCAGCGTGATGAGCGTGCAGGCGCGTTTTCTTGCGGCCGATCTCCAGCTGCAAGGCGAAACGCGCGAATACACCCGGCTGGCAGATAGCGGCAACGCCATCCGCCAGCTATTCTGCTCCCGCTGCGCGGGCATCATCTGTTACTACAACAGCGCCTTGCCGACGCTGGCCATCGTGCCGGCCGGCATGTTGGCCGAAGCGCTACCGCCGCCCGATGTGTCCGTCTACGAGTGCCGCAAGGCCGGCTGGCTCAGCCTCTGCGGCGACATGCAGCATCTGGACTAAGAACGGCTAAGCAACCCCTTGCTGCTGTGTTGCGCCTTCTTGCCGTGGTACTGATTTTTGTCAGCCGTCCCAAGCCTTCGGCTCGCCATCACCCGGGCAGCGACATCCAGCACTTGCTTTTTATCGTCCAGTCGCGCGGCATGGCGGCTTGGCGTATCATCCGGTGTGGCTGCACGCTCCGAGAATAAAAAGCACATGCAAATCCAGACTGAATCCAAACCAGCACGAAGAACCCAGCAAAGCCGCCGAGACAGCACTATCGGCAAACTGGTGGAGGCCGCCATCGAATGCCTGATGGAGTTCGGCTACCACGGTACCAGCGTACAAATCATTTGCAGCCGGGCCGGCATGTCGCAGGGGGCCTTGTTCCGGCATTTCGCCACCAAAAACGAACTGATGATGCCGGTAGCGCGCAAAGTGGTGGACGACATCTTTGCCGACGGCGCGGCGCTGGCCGACAGTTTGCCGAAGGACATGCCTGACGCAGAGCGCATGGTGGCGCTGATGAAGGCGCTGGTGCTGGCGCCGCGCCATGTGGTGTTGATGGAACTCTTGATGGCCGCGCGAACCACGGAAGACCTGCGGCTGTTGTTGTGCAAGCCCTCGGAGAATTATTTCCGCGACCGCTTCGTGGCCATGATGGCCGGCTGCTTTCCGCGCTACGCGGTGCATAGCGGCTTCTTTGCCACCTTGCTCACCATGATGACCACCTTCCACGGCATTGCGTTGTATCGCAGCGTGCACATGAACGAAGTAGGTGAGTCCATGCGCGAGCAGTGGCTGCTGAGCGCCTTGCGCGGCGAGCTGGAGGCCATTCGCGCCCAGGGTGGCGACGCCGACAATCCGCTGTATCGCCTGCCTTTCTGAAACGATTCCAAACCCGAACCTGCTTTGTACTCGCCGCCTGACCGGCGGCGGGCTAGCCCCCGGTAGGGGGGAACATCACCCGCACTGTCAGGCCGCCGCCTCGGGTTGGCCGAAGCGACACTTCCGCGCCATGCAGCCGCGCAATCTCGCGCACAATGGCTAAGCCCAGCCCGGTGCCGGCCACGGTATTGCCGCGTAAGCGGTAGAAGCGCTGGAATACTTTTTCCCGCTCTTCTGGCGGAATGCCCGGGCCGTTGTCTTCCACCTCCAACCAGGGGCAGTCGTCGCATCCCACTCGCACCGTGACTTGAGCGCCGTCGCGCCCGCCGGCGTAACGGATGGCGTTGTCCACAAGATTGCCCGCCAGCTCCTGCAGCAGCATGGGATGCCCTTCGATCAGGCAGGGTGCGGCGGCGGTACTGTCGTCAAAACCCAGATCCACTTGCCGTTGATGCGCCACCACCGCCCATTCCAGTGCGCCGTCGCGCGCCAGCGCCGGCAGGTCGACGCTTTCCAGCGTGACCGAGTGCCCGCTGTCCGGCTCCAGTCGCGAAAGCGACAGTAATTGTTCCACGCCGTGGGAGGCCTGTTTCAGCGTGGCTAGTGCCAGCGACTGCTGCTTGCGGCGCTGTGCCGGGTCGGTTTCGCGCTGGGCCAGCTCCAGTTGGGCCTGCATCACCGCCAGCGGTGTTTTCAATTGATGCGCGGCGTCGGCGAAGAAGCGCCGCCTCGCAGCCAGCATGCGCTGCAGGCGGCTGGTGTATTGATTGAAGCCCGCCACCAGCGGACGGATTTCGCGCGGCAGCGCGCCGGCGTCCAGTGGGGAGAGGTCGTCTTCGCCGCGTTCCGCCATCCGTTGCGACAGGCCGTGCAGCGGCCGCAGGGCGAAGGTGATGCCGACCAGTACGATGGCGAGCATGCACGCCACCAGCAAGCCCTCCTGCCGCAAGGCGCCCAGCAGGATGCCCTGGGCCAGTTGATGACGCGATTCCGGCGTTTCCGCCACCAGCACCCACACGCGGGCCGAGCCCAGCGTGAGAATGTCGCGCGCCAGGCAGGGCAGGGCCACCAGCCGCAGGGCTTCATCGCGGTAGCGGATATCGTAGAAGCGGGCTTGCGGTTTGGCCGGCCAGTCGGCGTTTGGCAGCGGCAAGTCTTCGTAACCGGTCAGTTGCTTGCCGTCCGCCTGCAGCACGCGGTAAAACACTCGGCCATTGGCGTTGCTCTCGAACATCTCCAAGGCAAAGTAAGGGATATCCACCTCCACGCCGCCCTGCCGCAGTGTGACGCCCTCGGCGATGGCGCGCGCAGAGGTGGCCAGCATGCGGTCGAAGGCGGCGTCTGCGGCCTGTCTTGCCCGGTGATAGGTGAGCCAGGCATCCAGCGCCAGCAGACTGAGCAGTGGCGCCAGCAGCCAGATCACCAGCCGGCGTCGCAGGCTGCTGGACCGCAGTGCGCTCACTCGCCGGCCTCCAGCAGATAGCCCAGCCCGCGAAGGGTGACGATGGCTACCGGGCTGCCGGCCAGTTTCTTGCGCAGCCGGTGCACGTAGATTTCGATGGCGTCAGCGCTGCCGCTTTCATTGAGGCCCATGATTTTCTCCATCAGCATGTCCTTGCTGATGGCGCGACCACTGCGCAGGATGAGGATTTCCAGCACGGCGTGTTCGCGCGGCGTCAGTGCCAGCGTCTTGCCGGCCAGGGTGAACTGGCGGGCCAGAGAGTCGTAGGCGAGCTGGCCGCACTGTACCTGTGCCTGTTCTTGTCCTTGGCTGCGACGGATCAGCGCGCGCACGCGGGCTTCCAGTTCCGCCAGTTCGAAAGGCTTGGCCAGATAGTCGTCTGCGCCCAGATCCAGCCCCTTTACACGGTCTTCCACCGAACCGTGAGCGGTGAGAATCAGCACCGGTACCCGGTTGCGGCGAGCGCGCAGGCGGCGCAGCACTTCCCAGCCGTCCAGCCGCGGCAGCGCCAGGTCCAGAATCACCAGCGCGTAATCCTGGGTGCGCAGCACATGGTCGGCGGCCGCGCCGTCCAGCATCGCGTCGGGGGTGAAACCGGCCTGACGCAGGGCATGGGACAGCGAGTCGGCGAGGGCCGGATTGTCTTCCACCAGAAGGATGCGCATGGTAACTGAAAGCGAGTTGAAAGCTTCACTCTTTACCATGCCTCGCATACCGGTGCCAACAGAGCGTCGGAGCGAGGCCGCCCGTCCGGGCGGCCGTGAGAAAATATGAGGAGATTCAGCAATGAAAGCATTCGGCAAACTGGCGTTCGCCGCTTTTACTCTCAGCGCCTCGGCTGCCGCCTTGGCCGCGTCCGCGCCGGCCGGTTATCCCGCTGGTTATCAAAGCCTGGTGGACGGCGCGGTGAAGGAAGGCAAGCTGGTGATCTATTCCACTACCGACAGCGCGGCCGCCCGGCCGTTGATCAAGGACTTCGAGGCCTTGTATCCCGGGGTGAAGGTGGAATACAACGACATGAACAGCACCGAAATCTATAACCGGTTTCTCAGCGAAAACGCCGCCGGCAGCACCAGCGCCGACGTGGTGTGGAGCTCGGCGATGGATTTGCAGGTGAAATTCGTCAATGACGGCTTCGCCGCCAGTTACGCTTCGCCCGAAGTACCGGCTATTCCCACCTGGGCGCATTACCAGCAGCAGGCTTACGGCACCACTTACGAACCACTGGCCATCGTTTACAACAAGCGCCTGATCAATGCCAAGGAAGTGCCGCAGAACCGCGCCGAGCTAATCCGCCTGCTGAAGTCCGATCCGGCCCGCTTCAAAGGCAAGGTCACCACTTACGATATCGAGAAATCCGGCGTCGGCTTCAACTATCTCACTCAGGATTTCCGCGTCAGCGGCAATGCCATCTGGGATCTGGTCAGCACGCTGGGCCAGTCCGGCGCCAAGTTGCAGACCTCCACCGGCGCGATGATGGAGCGGATTTCCTCGGGCGAGAATCTGATCGGCTACAACATTCTCGGCTCCTACGCTTTCGCCAAGGCCAAGAAGGATCCGTCCATCGCTTATGTCTACCCCAAGGACTACACCCAGATCGTCAGCCGGCTGGTGATCATCAACAAGAAGGCCCGCAGTCCCGGCGCGGCTCGCTTGTGGGTGGACTATCTGCTGTCCAAGCGGGGACAGACCATTCTCGCCAATCAGTCCGATCTCTTTTCCATCCGCGCCGACGTCAGCGGGGAAACGTCCATGAGCGGGCTGACGCGCCAGTTGGGCAATGCGGCCCGTCCGATCCAGGTGGGCAGCGGCCTGCTGGTGTATCTGGATCAGGCCAAGCGACTGGAATTCATGCGCAACTGGCAGAAGTCCCTGCGCAACTGATGAGTCGGACGCCGCCGCCTTGCGCGGCGGTTGTCGGGCCATGTCTCAGCCCCGGCGGCAGCCTGCCGCCATGTCGGGCCGTTTCCTGAATCCCCTGCCGGGCGGTGCGCCGCCCGCATGACGCCGGCCCGCGCTTGCTCGCCGGCAAGGAGTTCTCATGTCCAATTCAGCCGTTTCTTCGTCGGCGTCCCGGCCGCGCGATGCGGCAACCAGATGCGCTCCGCGCCTTGGCTTGGGCCAAGCTTTGCGTTGGCTGGTGATTGCCGTCGTGTGCGTGGTGGTGCTGGCGCCGCTGTCGCTGGTGCTGTACCAAAGCTTGCTCTCAGCGCCTTTTTTCATGCAGGACAAAGCCTTGGGACTGGATGCCTATCGTTTTGTCTTCGAAGACCCGGATTTCTGGCAGTCGTTGTACAACTCGCTGGCCATTGCCGGCGGCATGGTGCTGATCGCCGTGCCGCTGGGCGGCGTGCTGGCTTTCCTGATGGTGCGCACCGACCTGCCGGGTCGCCGCTGGATAGAGCCCCTGCTGCTGACGCCGGTGTTCGTCTCGCCGATGGTGCTGGCTTTCGGCTATGTGGTGGCGGCCGGGCCGGTAGGGTTTTATTCGCAGTGGTTCAAGGCCTTGTTCGGACTGGATGCCGTGCCGTGGAATATCTACTCGCTCACCAGCATCGCTGTCATTGCCGGCCTGACGCATGTGCCGCATATCTATCTTTACGCCTCGGCCGCTTTGCGCAATCTGGGTTCGGACGTGGAGGAGGCCGCCCGCATTGCAGGCGCCAGCCCTTTCCGTGTGGCGCGCGATGTCAGCTTGCCGATGGTAATGCCGTCCATGCTGTTTTCCGGTGTGTTGGTGCTGTTTCTCGGTTTCGAGATCTTCGGCCTGCCGCTGGTGCTGGGCGATCCGGAAGGCCATCTGGTGCTGGCTACCTATCTGTACAAGCTCACCAACAAGCTGGGCATCCCGTCTTATCACCTGATGGCGGCGGTGGCGGTATGCCTGATCGCCATCACTTTCCCGCTGGTTCTGGCGCAGCGCGCCTTGCTCAAGCGCGCCAACCGCTTTGTCACCGTCAAGGGCAAGGCGGGCCGGCAGCATGCGCTGTCCTTGGGGCCGTGGCGCTGGTTGGCGCTGGCCATCGTTGGTCTGTGGCTGTTGCTGACCGTGGCCTTGCCGATTTCCGGCATCGCGCTGCGCTCGGTGGTGAGTCACTGGGGCGAGGGAGTGACCCTGACGGACAGCCTGACGCTGGATCACTTCCGCATGGTGCTGGAGGAGGACAATCTGGTGCGCGCCATTCTCAATACCCTGGGAGTGGGCGTGATCGGCGGTGCGCTGGCGGTGGGCTTTTATACGCTGGTGGGGTTTGCCGGCCATCGGCGGCATGATTTCGCCAGCCGTCTGATCGACTATCTGGTGCTGTTGCCGCGCGCGGTGCCGGGCATCCTTGCGGGCCTCGCCTTTCTGTGGGTATTCCTGTTTGTGCCCGGTCTGCAGGACGTAAAAAGCTCGATGTTTTCAATCTGGATTGCCTACACCGTGGTGTGGCTGGCCTACGGCATGCGGCTGGTGCAAAGCGCGCTGCTGCAAGTGGGGCCGGAACTGGAAGAGGCTGCGCGCAGCGTGGGGGCCAGCCGCGCCCGCGCCAGTCTGGATGTGACCCTGCCGCTGATCCGCTTCGGGCTGATCTCCAGCTGGTTGCTGATCTTCATGATTTTCGAGCGCGAATACTCGACGGCGGTGTACCTGCTGTCGCCCGGCACCGAGGTGATCGGTTCGCTGCTGGTGTCGCTGTGGGCCACCGGCGCGGTGGATGCCGTCGCCGCGCTGTCCGTCATCAATATCCTCATGGTGGGCGTCGGTCTCGCCGTGGCTTTGCGTCTGGGAGTGAAACTGCATGACTAAGCTTGTCGTCGACCAACTGCAATTGAGCTATGACAGCACGCCGATTCTCAAAGGCGTTTCGTTTGAACTGGCCGCCGGGCAAGTCGTGTCTTTGCTGGGTGCCTCCGGCAGTGGCAAGACCACGCTGCTGCGGGCCATCGCCGGGCTGGAATCGCCGTCAGCCGGCCGCATCCTGCTGGACGGACAGCCGCTGTACGATGCTTCGGCCAACTTCAATTTGCCCGTGGAACACCGCTCGCTGGGCCTGGTATTCCAGTCTTACGCGCTGTGGCCGCATCGCACTGTGGCGCAAAACGTGGGCTACGGCTTGCAGTTGCGCAAGACGGGCAAGGCTGAAATCCGCGAACGAGTGCAGCAGGTGTTGGACCAGCTGGGTCTGGGCGCGCTGGCCGAGCGCTACCCCTATCAGCTGTCTGGCGGCCAGCAGCAGCGGGTCGCCATTGCGCGGGCGCTGGTGTACAACCCGCCGGTGATCCTGCTGGACGAGCCCCTGTCCAATCTGGACGCCAAGCTGCGGGAAGAGGCCCGCGCCTGGCTGCGCGAGCTGATTGTGTCGCTCAACCTGTCCGCCTTGTGCGTCACGCATGACCAGAGCGAAGCCATGGCCATGTCCGATCGCATTCTTTTGCTGCGCAACGGCCGCATCGAACAGGCCGGCGCGCCGGCCGAGCTGTATGGCTCTCCGGTCAGTCTGTACGCCGCCGAGTTCATGGGCGCCAATAACCGGCTGCAGGCCCGGGTTGGCCGAAGAGAAGGCGACAAGGTGCTGCTGCAGGGCGAAGGCTGGCAGGTGGCCGGCCAGGCCCGGGGGGCGTTGAGCGAAGGCGGCCATGCCGATGTGGTGGTGCGGCTGGAAAAACTGCGCGTGCTGGATGCGCCCGCCGACAACGCCATCCGCGCACGACTGGTCACGTCCATGTATCTGGGCGACCGCTGGGAGTATCTGTTCCACCAGGGGGATTTGCGCCTGCGCGCCTACGGGGCAGAAGCGCGCGCGCCGGGAGATTACTGGGTGGCGTTTCCGCCCGGTGACACCTGGGCGTTTGCCGCCGAGGCGTAAAGCATGAAAAAGGGCCTGCGTGAGCAGGCCCTTTTGCTTGGCGCGAAATCAGCGCAAGGCTTAGAAGCTGTGAATCATGTTCACGCCGAAGGCCTTGATCTTGTTTTCGTCCGGGTTGGCCAGGTTGTAGCCGTCGTACTTCAGTTCGCCGTACTGCGCGCCCAGCGTGGTGCGCTTGGACAGGGCGTAGTCCACGCCGAGGATCCACTGCTTGTAGCCAGTGCCGTCGATGGAGTTGCCGTTGCGTTCCACGTCGTCACCTTGTGCGTAGGTGATCTTCGGAGTCAGTGCGCCGAAGCTGTAACCGGCGGTCAGTGCGTATTCCTTGGACTTGTACTTGTCGTTGGAGGCGGCGCTGTTCGGATCGGTGTCGATGTTGCTCAGCATCGGCAGAGCGGTAACAGAGTAGTCGCCCTTGTTCTGCTGATAGCCCAGCGCCACGTACAGGTTGTTGGCGTTGTAGCCGGCTTCCAGACGATGCTTGTCGTTGGACGGGCCGTTGCTCAGCGCGGTTTCATGGGTGTAAGCGTACTTGCCGAAGAAGCCGCTGTTTTCATAGCTCAGACCCAGGTTGTAGGTCTCACGGTCTTTGGACTGGTTGCTCAGGTCTTCCTTGGTGCCGTACAGGAAGGCGCCCTTGAAGCCGCCGAAGTTGGCGGTGTCGATGCGCACGGCATTCTTGATGCGGGTGTCGTCACGGGTAAAGACGCCCAGGCCCAGTGCGTTGCTGTTGTATTCCCAGTAGTCAACCTGAGCCATGTCGCTGTCCTGGAAGTTGGACAGGTTACCCATGCGCAGGGAGCCGTACGCGCTACCCAGACCGACGAAGCTTTCGCGGTTGGCGAAAGTGCCGCTGGAGGAGGTGCCGTCCTTGCCGGTGCCGTCGAGCGCGAAGCCGGTTTCCACCTGCCAGATGGCCTTCAGACCGTTGCCCAGGTCTTCAGTGCCCTTGAAGCCCAGACGGGAGCCCAGGTCGTCGACATTGGTCTTGTTGATGTTGCCGTTGTCTACGTTTTCAATGCCGCCCTTGAGGGTGCCGTAGATGGTGACATCGGCCATGGACACAGCCGGCAGACCTGCAACGGCCAGTGCGATCAGAGTTTTTTTCATGTTGCGTTCCCTTGCGAGTTTATTAGAAAGCAAACAAATGCTATCTAACATGTTTCATTCTTGCAACTGCAAGCACTATGTGTTGTATTTTAGCAATCAGTAATGTTGCTTAGTTTCAACACTGTTGTAGCACTGACTACATCTGTTTTGGAAAGTTTCCACGTAATTTTTAATTTTTATGAAAAAAAACGCCCTCTCGGGGAGGGCGTAAAGAGAGTGACTTGAAGGTGCAGTACTGCAGCGATGAACAGCAATACGTACAAATTGCAATTTAAAAGAAAGTGGTAGCTATGTAAAGTTGTAATGGTGGGCGAAGTGTTGCATTGTGTTGCGGCTAGGCCGAGGGGCGTCAGGCTTGGGCGCTCCTGGTGGGCCAATGATAGGCTCGGGCTTGGAACGATTAACAAAACCACGGAGAGGCCTTGAGTTAGGACACGCCGATGCAGGCGGTGCGCGCAGTGCGACCAGGTGGCGCAACGCAGGATCGAGGATCCGCTTGGCGGGTCTTATCGCAATCGTCGATAAGCAAACCATGACAACATGCTTGGCAGGGTCTTTGACGGCGGGTAAGGTGGGGTGTTTCGGGACGAGAACTCTACAAAGGAGAAAACATGAAGCTGGAAACATTGGCGGTGCACGGCGGCTACAGTCCGGACCCGACCACCAAGGCGGTAGCGGTGCCGCTGTACCAGACCACCAGTTACGCTTTCGACAGCACGCAGCATGGTGCGGACCTGTTCGATCTCAAGGTGCAGGGCAATATCTACACCCGCATCATGAACCCCACCACGGATGTGCTGGAAAAGCGCGTGGCGGCGCTGGAGGGCGGTATTGGCGCGCTGGCGGTGGCTTCCGGCATGGCGGCGATTGCCTACGCCATCCAGACCATCGCCGAGGCGGGCGACAACATCATTGCCACCAGTACGCTGTACGGTGGCACTTACAACCTGTTTGCGCATACTTTCCCGCAACTGGGCATTGAAGTGCGCTTCATTGATTACAAGGACCCAGCGTCCATTGCCGGCCTGGTGGATGGCCGGACCCGCGCCGTGTTCTGCGAATCCATTGGCAACCCGCTGGGCAATGTGGTGGATTTCGCCGCCTTTGCCGAGGAAGCGCACAAGCACGGCTTGCCGCTGATTGTCGACAATACCGTGCCGTCGCCCTACCTGTGCCGGCCTTTCGAGCACGGTGCGGACATCGTGGTGCACAGCCTGACCAAGTACTTGGGCGGTCACGGCACCAGCATCGGCGGCATCATCGTGGATTCCGGCAAATTCCCTTGGGGCGATCACAAAGACCGCTTTGTGCGCCTGAATACGCCGGATGTGAGCTATCACGGCGTCAACTATGTGGAAGCGCTGGGCGCGGCAGCCTATATCGCCCGCGCGCGAGTGGTGCCGCTGCGCAATATGGGCGCGGCCATTTCGCCGTTCAATGCCTTCCTGATCCTGCAGGGCATCGAAACCCTGGCTTTGCGGCTGGATCGCATCAGCGACAATGCGCTGAAGGTGGCTGAGCATCTGAAGAAGAATGCTGCTGTTGCCTGGGTGGAGTACGCCGGCCTGGCCGACAGCCCCAGCCGTCCGCTGGTGGACAAATACCTGGGTGGTCGCGCTTCCGGCATCTTGTCCTTTGGCATCAAGGGCGGCGTAGAGGCGGGCGGTCGTTTCATCGACGCGCTGCAGTTGGTGACGCGTCTGGTGAATATCGGCGACGCCAAGTCGCTGGCTTGCCATCCGGCCTCCACCACTCACCGTCAGTTGTCGTCGGAAGAGCAACTCAAAGCCGGCGTACGTCCAGAGCTGATTCGTCTCTCCATCGGCATCGAGCATATCGACGATATCCTCGCCGATATCGATCAGGCCTTGCAGGCTGCCGCCTGATGGGGTGATGTGAAAAGGGCTGACCGCGGTCAGCCCTTTTTTATGGCGGGGCGCCGCTTAATGGCGGCGAACCACTTGCGGGTTGGTGCCGTTGGCGAGGTGATGGTGCCACTTGCCGTTGATGAACTCCTGCACGAAGCGGCGCGCAGCCTCGCTGCGATCCAGTTCGCCGTGTTGCGCGATATTGGACAGATGCACCGGGTGGCCCAGCTTGCGCGTCAATTCTTCTGTGTCGATGAACAGCAAGGAGTGGCCGGCAAACGCCGGGGCGTCGATGTTCTCGCGAGACAGCAAGGTGAGCTGCAAATGGTGGCGATCTTGCTGGATCAGCTGGTAAATGCGCTCGACGGCTTCTTCTTCGCCTTCCAGCACCTGCAGGAAGTCCCCGTTCATGAACAGAAGCAGGCTGCAGATGCCAAGCTGCTGATTGCGCTGGCGATAGTGGGACAGCAGTCGCTGCAATTCGCCTTGGTGGAAGGTCGGATTGACGGCGCTGGAATAGATCAGGCGTATCATTATGGTCTCCTCCGGCCTGAAGTCATGAGACCAGTATATCCCGTCTGGATGAAGCGAGTGGCTCAGGATATACCCAGCTTCAGCCAGGCGATGAACGCAATCACGCCTGCTGCTGCGTGCAGCCAAGCGCGCAGGCGGTACCAGCGTGCAGTGTCGCGCGGCGAGCGGGTGTCTATCAGGTAGGGCCGGCCGTCGTCGGGGCGGCGCATCAGCAGCGTCGGCGGCGCTTCGGCCAACTCTTTGTAGGTTTGCCTCACTTCGCGCTCGGCGGCGGCGCGCGCCGCCAGCCATTCCTGCTCGTCGATGCTGCCGTTGCCGTCAAGGTCGAAGCGGCGTTTCAGCCAGTCCGGGTCTGCTTTCCATTCCGCCAGTTTCTGGCCGACATCGCGGCGAAACTGCGAGGCGTCCGGTATCGGCCCGGCGCTGCTTTCCAGTTGCCCGGTCACATATAACGGGTCGCCTTCGGCAATCCACTCCTCCACCAGGGTATCGTTGCCATCGCGTTGGCTTTCCCGGTGCGGCGCCTGCACCTCCGCGCCGTCCGGCTGCACGATCACTTCATGCTTGCCGTCGATCAGGCGGAACGACCACTCACTGACTTCGCTTTGCATTTCTCGGCTGAGCGCAAGGTCGGCGGGGTCTAGCTGGCTGCGACTGTCGTTACGATAACGCCAGCAGCGATACCAGACGCAGCGCTTGCCTGTCAGTGGGCTGTAGATGGGGGCGCTGTCGTGGCAACGGGCGGTGCCGTACAGCTCTACCCGTCCTAGTGCGGCGGAGCCGAGTCGTGAGGTGGGGGTGTCGGCCACCAGTCGGTAGCGGCGGTAAGCCAGCCACCAGCCGATGACGCCGGCCACGCTCATGGCGGGCAGGGCGAAGCGGGTGAAGTCGTGATGGCCCAGTCGCAGGCTGATCCAGCCCAAGATGAGATAGATGGAAAAGCCGGCCCAGCCGTTGCGCAGCCAGGGTGAGGTCAGCCAGTTCATGCGTCAGCTCTGGCGGAATAGCGCCTGCATGTCCACATCGCGCTTTTCTTCCGTGCTGAATTGCAGTGCTCGGGCGGTGGGGAAGCCGAACATGCGGGCAATCAGTACGTCCGGAAATTGCTCGATGCGCACATTGTTGTTGTTGACGGCTTCGTTGTAGAGCTCGCGGCGGTCGGCGATGGTTTCTTCCAGCTGGCTGATGCGGCTGGACAGATGAGAAAACTGCTCGTCGGCTTTCAGTTCCGGGTAGGCCTCGGCCACGGCGAACACTTGGCCAAGCAGGCCGCGGAGCTTGCTTTCCTCGCGGCCCAGTCCTTCCATGTTGCGGTTTTGCGCGTGTTGCGCCACGGCGCTGCGCGCTTCCATCACCCGCGCCAGCGTAGCCTGCTCAAACTGCGCGTATTGCTTGCACACCTCCACCAGTTTGGGCAGCTCGTCATGACGCTGCTTGAGCACTACGTCGATATTGGACCAGCTCTTGCTCACTTCATGCTTCAGGCTCACCAGCGCGTTGTAGAGCGTGACGAAATAGAGGCCGATGACGGCGATGACGCCGAAGAAGATCGCCAGTTTCATTGCTGACTCCCTGAAAGGGCCGTTGTGGAGCGGCCTTGTTGGTATGCGATATAGTGGGCCAGTTTTCGTATCCGGCCGGGCTGTTGTCATGCTTTGCGGCATGGTCAGACAAGGCTGAGCGGGTGTCAAGAAAGATCATGACATGTACAAATTAAGCATTATCGGCGCGGGGCGGTTGGGCAAGACGCTGGGGAGGCTGGCGCAGTTGTCGGGCCAGTGCCGCATTGTGGATTGTGTCGCGCGCAGCGCGGCATCGGCGGAGCAGGCTGCGGGCTTTATCGGCGCAGGCCGTCCGCTGGCGGGTTTGAGGGATTTGGCGGCAGCGGATCTTTATCTGCTGTCGGTGCCGGATGCGGCCATCGCCGCAGCGGCCAGTGAGCTGGCTGCGCAAGGTTTGCCGAAGGGCGCGCTGGTGTTTCATGCCAGCGGGGCGGGCGAGTTGTCCTTGCTGTTGCCGCTGGCCGAGGCGGGTTGCCGCGTAGGCAGCTTGCATCCGGCGTTTTCTTTCGCCGAGCCGACGCGCGCTGCGCAAAACTTCGCCGGCACCTTGTGCGCGCTGGAGGGCGATGCGGCGGCCTTGCGGGAGCTGGAGTCGTTTGCGCGCTTGTTGGGCGGGCGGCCGTTTGTGCTGGCTGCCGGCGGCAAGGCGCGTTATCACGCTGCCTTGTCGGTAGCCTCCAATTATCTGGTGGCAATCAACGATATGGCCTTGCGGCTGGCGGATTCTGCTGGCGTGCCGGAGGCGCTGGCGGGGGATCTGGTGAACGCGCTGATGAGGCAGACGCTGGAGAATGCGGCGGCGCTGGGGCCGGCCGCCGCGCTGACCGGGCCGATTGTGCGCGGCGATGCTGAGACGGTGGCGCGACATCTGGCGGCGATGCCGGACGCCGAACTGGCTGCGGCCTATCGTGCGCTGGGGCGGCAAACGCTGGCGTTGGCTGGTGGCCGGCCAGGCCTGGCGGCGGCGCGGCTGTGCGCCCTGTTGGCCGAAGACTGATCAGGCGGACGGCGCAGCCTGCACCTGAAACACTTGGCGCAAGTAAGCGAGGAAGGTTTCGTCGCTGCACATGGTCTTGCCGGCGCTGTCCGAGAGTTTGGCCACCGGCTGGCCGTTGCAGCTCACCAGTTTCAGCACGATTTGCAGCGGCTCCAAGCCCATGTCGTTGGTGAAGTGGGTGCCGATGCCGAAGCTTACCTGAATCTGCGGACTGAAGTGGCGATGCAGCGCCAGCGCGCTGTCCACGCTGAGACCGTCGCTGAAAGTGAGCATCTTGCTGGCCGGGTCGATGCGCAGCCGGCGGTAGTGCTGGATGGCCTTGTCGCCCCAGAGATAAGGGTCGCCGCTGTCGTGGCGCAGGCCGTCGAACAGCTTGGCGAAGTACAGATCGAAGTCCGCCAGGAAAGCGTCCATGTTCACCACGTCGGTCAAGGCAATGCCCAGATCGCCCCGGTATTCCTGCACCCAGGATTCCAGCGCGGCGGTCTGGAAGTCGCGCAGGCGCACGCCCAGCGCCTGAAAAGCCTGGAAGAACTCGTGCGCCATGGTGCCGATGGGGGTGATGCCCAGCTTGTGCGCCAGCCAGACGTTGCTGGTGCCGCGAAAGATGGTGGGCAGTTGCCGGTTGAGGGTTTCGATGACGTGCTGTTGCCACTCGCGGCTGTAGCGGCGGCGAGTGCCGAAGTCGGCAATCAACAGCGGGAAGCGCTGTCCGCCGGCTTCTTCCTCGGCAAACCTTTGCAGGGTGGCGATCTTGGCGTCCAGCCGGCGTTGGCCTTCGACGCGCACTTCAGCGTTGTCCAGTCGGCGGAAATACAGCTCGTTGACAATGGCCAGCACGAAGATTTCAAAGAACATCGCTTGCACCAGCGGGCCTTCGATGCGGATGTCCAGGCCCTCGTCATCCGCGGTCACCTCGATGAAACGCCGTTGCAGGTGGAACAGTTCCAGGTAGTCGACAAAGTCGCTCTTGATGAAGCGCAAGCTACGCAGATAGGCCAGCTCAGGCTGGGTGAAGTGCAGCTGGCAGAGAAAATCCAGCTGGGCCTCCAGCTCTTGTTTCAGCTGCGCCAGCGGGTAGCTGGTGGCATTGCGGCATTTGAAGCGGTATTGCCCGTGCGCCGCCGGAAACTGATGCAGGATGGCCTGCAGCATGGTGAACTTGTACAGGTCGGTATCCAGCAGCGAGTGAATCAGCGGCGGCGTCTTGGGCATGAGTGTTATCCGGCGTGGACGATAAAGATGGCGGGGCGTTTGTGGAAGTCCGGCGCGTCTTGCGGCCAGTCTTTCACGCGGCGGCTGACGATGGTTTGCGTCGGCAGCGTCAGGTCGCAGGCCACGGCCAGTCGGGTGGCGGGGTTCAGTGTTTCGCGCAATTGTTGCAGCAGCGCGTTGTTGCGATAGGGCGTTTCGATGAACACCTGGGTTTCATTGCGCTGACGCGAACGCTGTTCCAGCTCCTTGATCGCCTTGGCTTTTTCCGCTGCGTCCACCGGCAGATAGCCGTGGAAGGCGAAGCACTGGCCATTGGCGCCGGAGGCCATCAAGGCCAGCAGGATGGAAGAGGGGCCGATCAGCGGCTCCACTCGATAGCCGCGCTCATGCGCCAGCGCGACCAGTTGCGCGCCAGGGTCGGCCACCGCCGGGCAGCCTGCTTCGGAAATCAGCCCGATATCCTCCCCCTCAGTCAGGGGTGCAAGCAGGGCGGCTACGTCTTCGGCGCGCGTGTGCTCGTTGAGGGTGCTCATCGCCAATTCGCGAATCGGCGTACTTACGCCCAGCGCTTTCAGATGTTTGCGCGCGGTCTTCTCCGCCTCCACCACAAAATGGCGGATGTGCAGCACCTTGGCGGCTTCGGCGTCGGGCAGCCAGGCGATGGTTTCGTCGCCCAGCGGCGCGGGAATCAGAAACAGGGTGCCGGCCATTACAGTACCTCCAGGCCTTCTTCGGCCAACATGCGCACCAGTGCGAACAGCGGCACGCCGATCAGGGAATTGGGGTCGTCGGACTCCACCTTCTCCAGCAGCGCGCCGCCCAGGCCTTCGCTCTTGGCGCTGCCGGCGCAATGCAGGGCATCGGGCTCGCGTTCCAGATAATGACGAATCTGGTTCTCGCTGAGCTGGCGCAGTGTGACGCGGGTAATGCCCACCGTCTCGCGCAAGGAGCCGGTGGCGGTATTGAGCAGTGCTAGCGCTGAGTGGAACACCACGGTGCGGCCGCTCATCCATGTGAGCATGGCTACGCCGTTTTCAAACGAGCCGGGCTTGCCGATCTGCCGACCGTCCAGCAGCGCTACCTGATCGGAACCGATGATCAGCGCGCCCGGGTAAGCCGTCGCCAGCGATTGGGCCTTGGCGCGCGCCAGGCGCACGGCAGTGTCCAGCGCGCTCTCGCCGGGGTGTGGCGTTTCGTCACAGACGGGCGGAACCGCCTCAAAAGGAAGCCCGAGGCGGCTGATGATTTCCTTGCGGTACGGCGAAGTGGAGGCGAGCACGATCTGCATGGCGGAATATGGCGGATTGTTTTGACAAGTCAGGGGCCGCGATTATATCATGCGAGGTTTATGTCTAACCCGATTTTGATCGATCCGCTCAAGTTCGCCCGGGAGGGCCGTTCGCTGTCCGGCAAATTGCCCGTCAGCGAGCTCGACGAGCGTGTGCACGAAGACCTGTCCGGAACCGCCGGCGAGGTGGAATACCACCTCGAAGGATTCCGCGACCCTCTGTCCCGTCTCAGTCTTCGCCTGAAGCTGAGCGCTCAGGTGACGGTAAGCTGTCAGCGTTGTCTGGAGCCCATGCCGTTCAAAGTGGAGACCGATTCGGTCGTCACCTTGTTCACCCAGCAGGAAAAGCTGGAGGACGCCTGTGAGCAGGACGAGGAACTGGATGCCATTCTCGCCGAACCCGAACTGGACGTTTCGGCGCTGATCGAAGACGAAATCATCATGGGCTTGCCGCTTTCGCCGAAACACGACGAATGCGGCTCGGAAGCTCTGACGCGCGCCAAGGCTGACAAGCCTAACCCTTTCGCGGTGCTGGCGACGCTGAAGAAATCCAGGCCCGAGTAACCGATACACGCGATTTTCCTTAGGAGTCGACCATGGCTGTTCAACAGAACAAAAAGTCCCCGTCCAAGCGCGGCATGCACCGTGCCCACGATTTTCTGACCGCACCGTCCCTGGCCAAAGAGCCGACCACCGGTGAAACCCATCTGCGTCACCACATCAGCCCGAACGGCTTCTACCGTGGTCGCAAGGTCGTAAAGGCCAAGGGCGAGTAATTTTTCGCTCCTCCCTCCTCAAGACACTACCTCTATAACTACAGGTAGGTTCACTACCGTACACGTTGATGACTATCACCGTCGCGGTTGACGCAATGGGCGGTGACGTTGGCCTCAAGGTCACCGTCCCGGCGTCGATCCAATTCCTTAAAGACCATCCCCAAACCAGTCTGATTCTTGTCGGCGACAAGGCTGCTATCGAAGCAGAACTTGCCAGCCATCAGGAAGGCCTGTCCGCGCGCATTCGCATCCATCACGCCACGCAAGTGGTGGGCATGGACGAGTCGCCGCAGCTCGCCCTGAAAAACAAGAAAGACTCGTCAATGCGGGTGGCGATCGATCTGGTCAAGGCTGGCGAAGCCCAGGCCGCCGTTTCCGCCGGCAATACCGGCGCGTTGATGGCGACTGCGCGCTTCGTCCTTAAAATGATTCCCGGCATCGAGCGCCCGGCCATCGCCAAGATGATGCCGTCGGTAACCGGCAGCACCTGCATGCTTGATCTTGGCGCCAATGTGGACTGTTCTCCGGAGCAGCTGGTGCAGTTCGGCATCATGGGCTCCGAGCTGGTGGCTTCCGTCACCGGTCAGGCCAATCCGCGCGTCGGCTTGCTCAATATCGGTTCGGAAGACATCAAGGGCAACGAAAGCGTCAAGCGCGCCGGCGAGCTCCTGCGTCATTCCGACCTCAATTTCCACGGCAACGTTGAAGGCAACGACGTCTACAAAGGCACGGTAGATGTGGTAGTCTGCGACGGTTTTACCGGCAACGTGGCGCTCAAATCAGCTGAGGGGCTGGCGCACATGATTGCCGTGTTCCTGCGGCAAGAGTTCACCCGGAACTGGTGGACGCGCCTGTGCGCGTTGGCCGCCATGCCCGTTCTCAAGCACTTCCGCGCGCGAGTGGATCCGAGACGCTACAACGGCGCCAGTCTGCTGGGTTTGCGCGGCATCGTGGTGAAGAGTCATGGTGGGACCGATGCCGTCGGGTTCCGTTACGCGCTGGAGCAGGCTTGCGAGGAAGTCGGCGCCAACGTGATTGGTCACATTACCGACCGGGTTGCCGAACAAATCAATAATCTGCGGCAGCCAGAGTCGGAAGCTAACTGATAATACATGGCCCACTCCCGCATTCTCGGCACGGGCAGCTATCTGCCCGCCAATGTGCTCACGAATGCGATGCTGGCCGAGCGCGTGGAAACCAGTGACGAATGGATTGTTTCGCGCACTGGCATCCATGCCCGCCACATCGCCTCCGATGAGGAAACCACCAGCGACCTCGCGCTGAAAGCGGCTCAGGCCGCCATCAGCAACGCCGGGATCGACAAGGGCGAGATCGACCTGATCATCGTCGCCACCACTACCCCCGACATGGTATTCCCCAGCACGGCATGCCTGCTGCAGGAAAAACTGGGCATTCCCGGCTGTCCCGCCTTTGACGTGCAGGCGGTGTGCGCCGGTTTCATGTTTGCGCTGACCACCGCTCACAACTACATCCGCACCGGCATGGCCAAAAAGGCTTTGGTCGTGGGGGCGGAAATCATGTCGCGCGTGCTGGACTGGGAAGATCGCCGCACTTGCGTGCTGTTTGGCGATGGCGCCGGCGCCGTGGTGCTGGGCGAGTCCGACGAGCCTGGCATCCTGCACGCCAAGCTGGCCGCCGATGGCCGCTACAAGGACATTCTGAATACTCCTGCGCAGATTTCCGGCGGCAAGATTCAGGGCATGCCTTATCTGCACATGGATGGTCCGGCGGTATTCAAGTTCGCCGTCAAGGCGCTGTCCGACATCGCCGGCAAAACGTTGGCCGAAGCCGGCGTGCCGCAGGACGATGTGGACTGGCTGGTGCCGCACCAGGCCAATTTGCGCATCATTGAATCCACCGCCAAGCATCTGGGCTTGCCGATGGAGCGCGTCATCGTTACCCTGCCGCAGCAAGGCAATACCTCCGCCGCTTCCATCCCGCTGGCGCTGGACGCCGCGGTGCGCGATGGCCGCATCCGGCGCGGCCAGACCGTGCTGCTGGAAGGCATAGGCGGTGGTTTCGCCTGGGGCGCAGTGCTGTTGCGCTACTGATCACACCCGGCGGGGCGCTTGCAGCGGCCCGCCGATTATCATTCCGTTGTTGTCACGGAGACTGTCTATGGCGTTTGCCTTTCTCTTTCCCGGTCAGGGCTCGCAAAGCCTGAAGATGATGGATGGCTTTGCCAACCTGCCGGTGGTAAAGCATACCTTCGATGAAGCTTCCGCCGTGCTGGGCGTGGACCTGTGGGCCATGCTGCAGGCCGACAGCGCCGACGAGATCAATGCCACCGTCAATACCCAGCCCATCATGCTGTCCGCCGGCGTGGCCACTTATTTGGCCTGGCAGGAGCTGAACGGCGTGCAGCCGGCCGTCGTGGCCGGTCACAGCCTGGGTGAGTACACCGCACTGGTGGCTGCCGGCGCCTTGCCGTTTGCCGAAGCCGTGAAGCTGGTGCGCCTGCGCGCTGAAGCGATGCAGAGCGCCGTGCCTGCCGGTGTGGGCGCAATGGCCGCCATTCTCAACCTGGCGGACGACGATGTCCGCGCCGCCTGCGCCGAAGCTGCGCAGGGCGAGGTGGTGGAGGCGGTCAATTTCAACTCCCCAGGTCAGGTTGTCATTGCCGGCAACAAGGCCGCCGTCGAGCGCGCCATGGAAGCCTGCAAGGCGCGCGGCGCCAAACGCGCGTTGGCGCTGCCGGTATCGGTGCCGTCGCACTGTTCTCTGATGAAGCCGGCCGCCGACAAGTTGGCCGAAGCGCTGCAGTCGGTGCACATCAACCTGCCGGCCATCCCGGTGTTGCACAATGCCGACGTGGTGAGCCACGCCAGCGCAGACGCTATTCGCGACGCGCTGGTGCGCCAGCTGTACAGCCCGGTGCGCTGGACGGAAACCATTCAGAAGCTGGCCGGCGACGGCATTGTGTCCATGGCCGAATGCGGCCCCGGCAAAGTGCTGGCTGGTCTGGCCAAGCGCATTGACGGCAACGTCAAATGCCTCGCGCTGACCGATGAGGCTGCCCTGCAGGCCGCTCGCGAAGAGCTGAACTGATCTATGCCGACCCGGCGGCGCCGGGTCGACCGGCCGGCTTGACCGGCCCATTACAAGGAGTGAGACATATGAGTCTGCAAGGCAAAGTGGCTCTGGTGACCGGCGCATCGCGCGGCATCGGCGCAGCCATCGCCGACGCGCTGGCCGCCGACGGCGCGCTGGTGATCGGCACCGCCACTTCGGAATCCGGCGCGGCCGCCATTCACGAGCGCCTGTCCGCCAAGGGCGGCGCTGGCCGCGTGCTGAACGTGACCGAAGACGGCGCGATCGAAGCGCTGGTGGACGCCATCGAGAAAGAATTCGGCGCGGTCACCATTCTGGTGAACAATGCCGGCATCACCCGCGACGGTCTGCTGATGCGCATGAAGGACGACGACTGGGACGCCATCATGGACACCAACCTCAAGTCGGTGTTCAAGGCGTCCAAGGCCGTGATGCGCGGCATGATGAAGGCCCGCTGGGGCCGCATCGTCAACATCGCTTCCGTGGTGGGCGCGATGGGCAATGCCGGTCAGGCCAACTACGCCGCCGCCAAGGCGGGCATCATGGGCTTCACCAAGTCCATGGCGCGTGAAGTGGGCAGCCGCAATATCACCGTCAACTGCGTGGCGCCGGGCTTTATCGATACCGACATGACCCGCGCGCTGCCTGAAGCGCAACGCGAGATGCTGGTGGGTCAGATCGCCCTGGGCCGTCTGGGCGATGCCGGCGATATCGCCGACGCCGTGGCCTTCCTGTCGTCTGATCGCGCTGCCTACATTACCGGTCAAACCTTGCATGTAAACGGCGGGATGTTGATGCCTTAAAGCCAGTTCTCGATCTGCTGCGCGTTGGCGATGCGGCGTTGAAAACGACTTCGGAATGTTTATTTGTGCTGTGTAAACTCCGCTTCCTCAGCCGTTTTTGCCTTGTATCGCCCTGGCTTGCAAGATCGTGAACACGCTCTTAAGCCCCTTCTCGTGTATAAAGACGAGATTTAGGTGGGCTACTCTAATTTTTTTTTGTAGAATAGTCGGGTTTTGTTATCCCGAATCAGAAAGGTCAAGGGTTAAAACAAATGGAAAATATCGAAGCGCGCGTTAAAAAGATCGTTGCCGAACAACTGGGCGTGAACGAAGCCGAAGTGAAACTGGAATCTTCCTTCGTTGACGATCTGGGCGCTGACTCCCTCGACACCGTTGAGCTGGTTATGGCTCTGGAAGAAGAGTTCGAGTGCGAAATCCCGGACGAAGAAGCTGAAAAGATCACTACCGTTCAGCAAGCCGTGAACTACGTCAGCGCTCACCTGAACAAGTAATTCATTCAGGTTCACAGGACCTCTGCGTGGTGCAGCCATGGCTCGCCGGCAGAGGTTCTTTTGTTAAGAGGATTCCAAACGGGCGTTTGAGTTGTCATCAAACTCCAACGCAAGTCGTGGAATCATCGGGAGACTGCCCTCCCACCTCTCACGGAGATTCTTCGTGTCCAAACGCAGAGTTGTAGTAACCGGCCTGGGCCACGTGGCTCCCGTCGGCAATGATGTCGCCACCGGCTGGGCCAATTTGCTGGCCGGCAAGAGCGGCATCGGCAAAATTACCCGATTCGACGCCAGCGACCTGGCCTGCCAGATTGCAGGCGAAGTCAAAGACTTCGACATCAGCCAGTACATTTCGCCCAAAGAAGCGCGTCGCAGCGACGTGTTCATCCATTACGGCATCGCCGCAGCCTTGCAGGCCGTGACCGATTCCGGTCTGGATGACATGCCGGGTCTGGACAAGACCCGCGTCGGCGTGAATATCGGTTCCGGTATCGGCGGCCTGCCGCTGATCGAGGATACCGGCGTTGATCTGATCAACGGCGGTCCGCGCAAGATTGGCCCGTTCTTCATTCCGGGTTCGCTGATCAACCTGATCGCCGGTCATGTATCCATCATCAAGGGATATCAAGGCCCGTCGTACGGCATCGTGTCCGCCTGCACCACCGGCGCGCACTGCATCGGCGACGCCGCGCGCATCATCCAGTATGGCGATGCCGACGTGATGGTGGCGGGCGGTGCGGAAGGTGCGATCTCCCGTCTGGGCATTGGCGGTTTCGCCGCCATGAAGGCGCTGTCCACCCGCAACGACGATCCGGCTACCGCCTCCCGTCCGTGGGACAAGGGCCGCGACGGCTTCGTGATGGGCGAGGGCGCCGGCGTGCTGGTGCTGGAAGAGTATGAGCACGCCGTGAAGCGCGGCGCGCGCATCTATGCGGAGCTGATCGGCTTTGGTATGAGCTCCGACGCGCACCACATCACTGCGCCCAACGCGGAAGGTCCGGCTCGCGGCGTCATCAACGCGCTGCGCGATGCCGGCATCAACGCCGACCAGGTGCAGTATGTGAACGCGCACGGCACATCCACCCCGCTGGGCGACGCCAACGAAACCAACGCGCTGAAAATCGCCCTGGGCGATCACGCCAAAAAGGTAGCTGTGAACTCGACCAAGTCGATGACCGGCCACTTGCTGGGCGGCGCGGGCGGCGTGGAGGCCATCTACTCCATCCTGGCCGTGTACAACCAGGTATCTCCGCCCACCATCAACCTGCACGAGCAGGATGTGGAAAGCGGTTGCGATCTGGACTACGTGGCCAACACCGCGCGCGACATGAAGATCGACATCGCCATCTCCAACTCCTTCGGATTTGGCGGCACCAACGGCACGCTGGTCTTCAAGCGCGTTTGATGACCACAGGCGGTCGCCTGAAGTCATTGACACCACGAACCGCTGCGATACACTCGCGGCGGTTTTCTTTTGTCTTGCCGCTGCGCCTACTGCCATGTTCACCACCCGACTCGACTACCTGCCCGACCTGCTGGCGCTGCACGCCGCCCACCGTGAAGCGCTGCCTTATCTCCTGATGTCCTCGGGCGACCAGGGCTGGGACATGCTGTTTGCCCAGAGCGAACGCACCGTCTACCGCGAAGGCGAGGGCGAAGCCTTTCTGGACGCACTGCGCGCCTTGCCGCTGCAGCCGGCGGCGAGGCGCGCAGATGTGCCATTCATTGGTGGCTGGTTTGTATATCTTGCTTACGATTTGCTGTCGCATTTCGAAACCACCGTCCCTGCCGCTTTGCCCGACAGTTTTCCGCTGGCGGCCCTCTCTCGCGTGCCGGCGGCGGTGCTGATAGATCGGCGCGAGCAACAGGCCTGGGTGGTGGCGGAAACCGAAGCCGACGGTGAGGAGCTGTTGCGCAAAACTCACCGCGCCGAGGCCTTCAGCGCACAACCGGTCGCCATTGCCGCACTGGAGGAAGACCCGCCGCACTGGTATACCGACGCCGTGCTGCGGCTGAAAAACTACATCTATGAAGGCGATGTGTTCCAGGTGAACATTTCGCGTGGTTGGCGCGCAACCTTGGCCGAAGGCCTGCGCGCTACCGACCTCTTTGCCGCGCTGCGGCGCGCCAATCCGGCGCCGTTTTCCGCGCTGGCCGATTTGGGCGAGGCGCAGATTGTCAGCTCTTCGCCGGAACGGCTGGTGCGGGTGCGCGACGGTGTGGCCGACACCCGTCCCATCGCCGGCACCCACCCGCGCTCACCCGACCCGGCGGAAGACGCCGCGCTCAAAGAGCGGCTGATCAGCAGCGTCAAGGAACGCGCCGAGCATGTGATGCTGATCGATCTGGAGCGCAACGATCTGGGCCGCATCAGCCAGCCCGGCAGCGTGGAAGTGGATGAGCTGATGGCGGTGGAAAGCTACGCCTTTGTCCATCACATCGAATCCAACATCCGCGGCCGCCTGCGGGACGGGGTTGGCCCGGCCGACGTCATTCGCGCACTGTTTCCCGGCGGCACCATTACCGGCTGCCCCAAGGTGCGCACCATGCAGATCATCCGCGAGCTGGAAAACAGCGCCCGCCGCGCATATACCGGCAGTCTGGGTTACATCAACCGCGACGGCAGCATGGACCTCAACATCCTGATTCGCACCTTCATGCAAGAAGGCGACAAGCTGCGCTTCCGCGCCGGTGGCGGCATCGTGGCGGATTCCGACCCGGAACGCGAATTGCAGGAAACCCGCCACAAGGCGCGCGGCCTGTTGCGCGCGCTGGGCGTGCAGCAATAGCTCCGCCATGTGGACGATGGCCCCCTGTGATCCGACCGCGCCTGAGGCGCAAGCCCTGCTGACCGATTTGAGCGCCGCTTTGCGCGCCATCACCGGCAGCGGGGGCGAGGCCTCGTTCCGGGCGGAGGACATGCGCGGCGAAGGCGCATTGTTCTTGCTGGCGCGCGATGCCAACGGCGCACCCGCGGGTTGCGGCGCGATTCGCCCTCTGGCTGGCCGCATGGCGGAACTCAAGCGCATGTATGCCGCACCCGGACAGGCCGGGCTGGGATCGGCCCTGCTGTCGCAACTGGAAACAGAGGCGGCGCGCATGGGCTATCGCTGCCTGTACCTGGAAACGCGCCGCGTCAATCAGCGAGCCGTGCGTTTTTATCGCCGGCACGGCTATCGGCTGACCGCCAATTTCGGCCGCTATGCCGGCCGCGCCGAGGCGGTGTGCTTCATGAAGGAGTTGTCATGCTGATCAACGGACAGTCGGGCGAGCATATTGCCGCGCAGGATCGCGGGCTGGCTTACGGCGATGGCGTGTACCGCACGCTGGAGTGCCGCTTCGGCGAACCCTTGCTGTGGTCTTACCAGTGGGCAAGGTTGGCCGAAGACGCGGCGCGCTTGCGTTTGCCGGCGCCGGACGAGGCGCAACTGCTGGACGAGCTGGCGCGGGAGGCCGGCGCGCTGCCGCGCGCGGTGGCCAAGATTGTGCTGACGCGCGGCGTGGGCGCGCGCGGTTACGCCATTCCGGAAGCAGCATTGCCGACGCGCATCGTCAGCGCTGCGCCTTGGGCGGGTTATCCGTCAGCCTTGGCCGAAGAGGGTGTGCGCGTGCGCTGGTGCGACACCCTGCTGGGCTGCCAGCCGGCGCTGGCGGGCATCAAGCATCTCAATCGGCTGGAAAACGTGCTGGCGCGCTCTGAGTGGCGCGACGAAGCCATCCGCGAAGGCCTGATGCGGGATACGCGCGGCCTGGTGATTGAAGGCACCATGAGCAATCTGTTTTTGATCGAGGGCGAGTCGCTGCTGACGCCCCGGCTGGATCAGAACGGCGTCAGCGGCATGGCGCGCGCCTGGTTGCTGGATACGGCGGCGCGTTTGGGCGTGCCTGCGGCCGAGGCGGATATCACCCCGCAGCGACTGCTGGCGGCGGACGGGCTGATGCTTTGCAACAGCCTGATTGGCATCTGGCCGGTAGCGGCGCTCGGGAGTGAATGGCGCGCTGCGCCGCATCCCCTGTGCCGTCACCTGCAGGACGAGTGGCGGCTGGCGATTATGCTCAAGTAGGACTGAACCGGCTTGGCAGCCGTTACGACTGGTTGCGGCAGGGGGCACCCCCATTTGCTTATGGGGCGCATATGAGCATGAAGTCTCGATGTGAGGAGATGCTTTGATTCACCGGACCGGAAAGGGCTATTTGGCCCTGGCGCTTCCCGTCGCGATAGCGTCAGTGGGGTGTGCCATCAATGAATTTGTGTTTCATAGACGATTGTCTGACGAGCGCATCTCAAGTGACTCGTTGCTGGGCTCCGCGTTTATTTTGTAATTGCTGATTAACCGGTTTCCTGAGCTGCGTATGAGAGAGCTGCAAAGCGGCCAATCGAAGAGCGCCCCCTCATCGGCTAGCTTTGGCAAAGTCGAGACCACTGCCGAGCGCATTGGCCGCTTTCTGAAAGCGAAGCGGTCTGTACCACATACGTTTATTTGGGTGCCGCTCAGTCTCTACCCGTTCATCTGGGGAGGTATTGGCCTGTGGCAGATGATTTCGCTGCGATAAGGGGTAGGCCCAAGCCGACAGGTGTTGAGGCCTACGGGTAAAGTCGCGCGGGCTGATGATTTTACCTATTTGGAAGCTTTTCACTCACTGGGCTCGGTAGGTATAAATGGGCTCCGGGCCTAGTGGCGCGTCCGGCCAGCAAACGCAAGCAGCCGCACTCAGTCGGTATCGACAAACCACTCCTCGTGCCGCTCCCCTTCCAGTAGCGGCATCATCGACCCGGCCGCCTCGCGCAGCGCTTCGGCAAACCCGCTGTCTGTCGGCACATCGCGGTAGATTTCCATCCAGGTATGCGGATCGTCGCGACGGCGCTGCAAGACCGCTTGTACGTCCCAGATCGCCAGCTGCGCCTGTTGCGCCGCAAATGCCGCCTTCAGCGCAGCCCCGTCGGCCTGCGAGCGGTAATAAACATAAAGATGGCAAGCCATGTTTTCCTTTCCGGCCAAAGCGCGTTGCGCAGCGTCAAAATCGCTTATGATAGACGTTTGCCGAAACGGCGTGGAATAGCGCAGCCATAGGGAAAGGGGAGCGTGGTGCAGCAGGGAATTGCCACTCTGGTGGTGGTGGGTGTGGGGCTGATCGGCGGTTCGTTCGCCTTGTCCTTGAAGCGGGCGGGGCTGGTGGGCCATGTCATCGGCGTGGGCCGCACCCGCGACAACCTGTTGCGCGCGCTGGAACTGGGCGTGGTGGATGAAATCAGCCAGGACCTGGCCGCTGTCGCCCCTCGCGCCGACGTTGTCCTGCTGGCCTCGCCGGTTGGCCAGATGGGGCGGCTGATGCAGTCCATGGCCGGCAAACTGCCGGCTCACGCCATCGTCACCGATGCCGGCAGCACCAAGAGCGATGTCGCCGCGCTGTTTCGCCAGTTTCTGCCCGATCATCTTCCCCGTTGTGTGCCGGCGCACCCCATCGCCGGCTCCGAACTCTCGGGCGCCGCCGCCGCCCAGTACGGCCTCTACGAAAAACGCAAGGTAGTGCTGACCCCGCTGCCGGAAACCGAAGAAGACGCCTGCGAAGGCATTGCCGCCTTGTGGCGCGCATGCGGCGCGGTCATCCACCGCATGAGCCCCGCCGAGCACGACGCCGTGTTCGCCACGGTCAGCCACCTGCCGCACCTGCTGGCTTTTGCCTATGTGGGCATGGTGGCCGGCAAGGACGACGCCCAGCGGTGTTTCGATTTTGCCGCCACCGGTTTTCGCGATTTCACCCGCATTGCCGGCGGTCACCCGGAGATGTGGCGCGATATCAGCCTGGCCAACCGCGAGGCGTTGCTGGTAGAGCTGGAGCGCTTCCGCCAGCAACTGGACACCATCACCCAACAGGTGCGCGACAGCAACGAAGCCGGCCTCGCCGACAGTTTCGACAAGGCTCGCGCCGCCCGCGTGGCCTGGCATCAGAAATTCCTGCGCGAAGGACAAACATGAGCAGGGTGCTGCTGATCACCGGCGCTTCGCGCGGCATCGGCGCCGCCACGGCGCTGCTGGCGGCCAGGGATGGCTGGACCGTCGCCCTCAACTATCGGCAGGATCGCGCCGCCGCCGAGGCAGTGCGCGAACGCATCTTGGCCGATGGCGGTCGGGCGGCGCTGTTTCAGGCCGATGTGTCGCAAGAGGCAGAGATCGTCCGCCTGTTTCAGGCCGTGGCTGCGGCCTTCGGCCAACTGCACGGCTTGGTCAACAACGCCGGCGCCACCGCTCCGATGGGGCGCTTTGACAGCTTCGACGCCGAACGCTTGCAGCACATGCTCTCGCTCAATGTGTTGGGCCCCATGCTGTGTTGCCGCGAGGCGGTGCGCCGCCTGTCCACCCTGCATGGCGGGCAGGGCGGGGTGATCGTCAATGTCTCATCCGCCGCCTCCCGTCTTGGGTCCGCCGGCGAATACGTAGACTATGCCGCCTGCAAGGGCGCGATCGACAGCCTGACCCTGGGCTTGGCGCGCGAGGTGGCGGCCGAAGGCGTGCGCGTCAACGCCGTGCGTCCGGGCCTGATCGACACCGAAATTCACGCCCTCAGCGGCGAACCGGGCCGGGTAGCGCGCCTGTCGGCCAGCGTGCCCATGCAGCGCGGCGGCCGCGCCGACGAAGTAGCGGCAGCCATCGTCTGGCTGCTGTCCGATGCGGCTTCCTTCTGTACCGGCAGTGTGCTGGACGTATCCGGCGGTCGCTGAGCGGCCTGCTGTTCCTTTTGTGTTTGTGATCTGGTTGTGCCTTGTTTCGCCTTCCGGGTAACGAATCGCCGTCTCATTTGCTGATCGTCTTCTTTCTCGCAGGGCTTTCGTCCGCCGTTGCGCCGTCTTGTCGCGCTGTCCGGCCGAGAGTAAGGTCGGGAGCTGTCTGAGCCGGTCTTGCCGGCTGGCTTTTCTATCCCGACAGCTTGTCCAAGGAGTGCGCATGCAAATCCGTCAACAGCAGCTACAACAGGCGGTGAGTCGCGGCCTGATCAGCGGCGCACAGGCGGAGGCGCTGTGGGCGATGTTGGCCGAAGACAGCCAGCACACACCGACTTTCCGCGCTAGCCATGTGCTGTATTACTTTGGCGGCCTGCTGGCCATCGGGGCCATGACGCTGTTCATGAATCTGGGGTGGGAGCGTTTTGGCGGTTGGGGGCTGTTCTTCCTGGCTTTGTTCTATGCCGGCGCGGGCTTGTGGCTGGGGGAGCGCTTGCTGTTCGGCAAACGGCTGGCGATTCCGGCCGGCATCCTCATCACTTTCGCCGTGGCGCTGACGCCGCTGGCGGTGTACGGCCTGCAGCAGGCGCTGGGCTTGTGGGCCGAGGGCATGAGCTATCGCGATTACCACGTTTTTATCGACTGGCGCTGGATGCTGATGGAATTGGCCACGCTGGTCGCCGCTGCCGTGGCTTTGTGGCGTTACCGCCTGCCTTTCATCATGCTGCCGGTGGCGGTGACGCTGTGGTACATGAGCATGGATCTGGCGCCGTGGCTGGCCGGCGAGGAGGGCATGAGCTGGGAATTGTCGCGGCTGGTGTCGCTGTATTTCGGGCTGGCGATGACGCTGCTGGCGTTTTGGGTGGATGTGCGCAGCCGTCGTTCGCCCGACTATGCTTTCTGGCTTTATCTGTTTGGTGTGGCGGCGTTCTGGGGCGGTTTGAGCTTTCAGTCTTCCGATAGCGAACTCAACAAATTGCTTTATTGCTGCATCAACCTGGCGCTGATTGCGGTGGGTACTTTGTTGTCGCGGCGAGTGTTTGCGGTGTTTGGCGCGCTGGGCGTGGCAGGGTATCTGGGTCACCTGGCGTGGACGGTATTCCGCGACAGCCTGGGCTTTCCCTTTGCCCTGACGGTGATTGGCCTCGGCATTGTCTGGCTGGGCATTGTCTGGCAGCGGCATGAGGAGGCGATTCGTTGCCGCTGGCAGGCCAGATTGCCGGCGGCGCTGCGCGAGTTGCTGCAGCGCGACGCCGGATAAGGCACGGCGGGGCCTGAGGTTCCGCCGCATTGTGGCGCAACGCTAGTTGTCTTCGCATACCACCACGCGCGGTGCCGGCATGCCGTTGAAACCGGTTACCAGATTCTGGGTGTAGACCCCGGTGTGATAGAACCACAGCTTGTCGCCTTCGCGCAGATGGCGCGGCAGCGGCATGGCTTCGCACAGTACATCGCAGCTGTCGCAGGTGGGGCCGGCCAGGATGGCGGCATCCGGCAGCCCGGGTGTTTCGCCGTTGAGTTCCAGCGGGTAGAAAAAGCCGTCCATCAGTTCGTAGAGGCCGGAGAACATGCCGGCGTCGGCGTACACCCAGCGCTTGCCGTGCTTGCGCTGCACATTGATGACTTCGCAGATGAACAAGCCGGCCGGTCCGCTCATATAACGGCCGGGCTCCACCACCACCTCGCAGGTTTCGGGCAGCGAGGCCAGCCTGGGCGACAGCGCCGTGCCGATGTGGGCGATGTCCGGCGCGGTTTTGTCGTAGGTGATGGGAAAACCGCCGCCCAGATTGAGCAGGCGCGGGCGGAAGCCGGCTTCGGCCAACAGGGTCATTACCGGCCACACTTCGTCCACTGCCCGGTTCCACGCTTGCGCGTCCCGGCACTGGCTGCCCACATGCAGATGCACGCCGGCCAGATCCACCTTGTGCTGGCGGGCGGCGGCGAAAACATCGGGCAGCGCGGCGCGAGCCAAGCCGAATTTGACGCCCAGCGGATAGTCGCTGCTGGCGTTGTCCACCTCCAGCCGCAAGTATTGCGCTGCATCCGGGGCCTCTTCGGCCAACTTCACCGTTTCCTCCACGCTGTCGCTGGCAAACCAGCGCACGCCGCGCGCATAGGCATAGCGGATGGCGCGCCGGGCCTTGATGGGGTTGGAATAGAGAATGCGCGCCGGGTCCACGCCCAGCGCCAGCAGCTGGTCCAGCTCTTGTTCCGAGGCGATTTCAAAATCACTGCCTTGCCGCAGCAGCGCGCGCAGGATGGCCGGGTGCGGATTGGCCTTGACGGCGTAATGCACGCGGGCGCGCGGCAGGGCGGCGCGCAGGGCCTGATACTGCGCCACGGCGATGGCCGGGTCGATGATCCACAGCGGGCCGTTGTAGTCGCTGTCGGCCAGCGCGGCCTTGGCGGCCGCTTTAAGGCGCTGATAAGCGGGGAGCGTGGCGATGGGGTGGGTGGTCATGGCAAGGCTCCTCAAAAGCTGATGCCGGGAATGGCGTAATCGCGCAGGCGGTAATAGAACATGCCGCCGGCTTGCAACGGCACGCGCAGCAAGTCGCCGCCGGGAAAGGCCGGGTTGGAGAGGCGCATGAATTGTCGCAGCAAGTGGTCCTCGCCTAGGATGGCGTCGGCCAGCACCTTGCCGGCGGCGCAGGTGGGCACCACGCCGTGGCCGGAAAACCCCTGCGCCCAATACACGTTGCCGCGCTGACCGAGATCCGGCGTGCGGTTGACGGTGATGTCGATATGCCCGCCCCAGGTGTGACTGATGCGCGTTCCTTTCAGTTGAGGAAACACACGCAGCATGTCGGCGCGCATGCTTTCGGTGAGGTTGGCCGGCGTGCGGCCGGAGTAGGTGCATTTGCCGCCAAACAGCAGGGTGTTGTCGGCGGTGAGGCGGAAGTAGTCGAGGACGAACTGGTTGTCGCATACCGCCATATTGCTGGGCAGCAGCTGGCGGGCCAGCGAGACCGGCAGTGGTTCGGTGGCAATCATGTAGGTGCCCACCGGCATGACGCGACGGTGCAGTGTGGGATCGAGCTTGTCGATATAGGCGTTGGCCGCCAGCACCAGCTTGCGGCAACGGATCACGCCGTGTTCGGTCTCTACCGTGCAGCCGTCGCCGTGGTCGCGATAGGACAGGGCGCGGGTGTTTTCGTAGATGGGCACGCCCTTGGCTTCCAGCGCGGCAGCCAGGCCCAGAATGTATTTGAGCGGGTGCAGGTGGCCGCCTTCCGGGTCGATCAGGCCGGCCACGTAGCGCTCGGAGCCGACATGGTCGGGCAGTTCGCGGCGGGTGAGGAACTGCAGCTTGTCATAACCGTAGTGGCGCGCGGCTTCTTCCTGCCAGTCGCACAAAAGCTTGATGCGTTGCCAGAGAATGGAGGTCCACAAAAAACCGTCAGCCAGCTCGCAATCAATGGCGTGGCGCTGGATCTTGTGGCGGATTTCGCCGCCGGCCCAGCGCAGCAGGTCCCACACTTCCCGTGCGCCGTCCCGGCCCAGCGCGGCCTCGATCGGCCCCATGTCGCAGGACAGTCCGAGAATAATCTGGCCGCCGCAACGACCGCTGGCGGCCCAGCCCACGCGGCTGGCTTCGATCACCGCTACCGATTGGCCCTTGTCGGCCAGATTGTGCGCGGTGTAGAGGCCGCTGAAGCCTGCACCCACCACCAGCACATCCACGTCGCGGTCGCCGGGCAGCGGCGCGCGTTCTGTCTGCCGGTCGCGGCTGGTGGCGGCGTACCAGGTATCGGGGTATTGCTTGCCTGAGTCGAACATGCTTCCTCCTTGATGGTTTGCCGCAGTTTCCCGCTCTTGCCGGAGGGGAGTTGTCTCCTTCTCCGGCGGGGGCGGTTGTGCGGCGGCTGGCCGGTTTCTCCAGAGCGGCTTGTGCCGCTTCTGTATTGGGTATGACTGTATCCAGCCGCCAGAACAGGCGTGCCGGGCGGGCGCGGCGCGCTACGGGTTGACCGTATAGGCCCACACCACCTGGGTTTCCGTCTCGCCGGGATTGCGGTAGCGGTGCGGGCGGTGACTGGGGTAGCTGAAGCTGTCGCCGGCTTGCAGCACATGGCACTGCTCGTCCACCCACAGCTCCAGCTGACCGCTGAGCACCAGCCCGCTTTCATCGCCGCCGTGCGCCAGATCCTGCCCGCCCGAATCCGCTCCGGGCGCAAAACTGGTGAGAATCAGTTGCAGGCCGCCGGCAAACCCCGGCGACAGCAAGGCATCGCTCACGCCGTTGGCGTAAGCCAGTTGCGGCCGGTGGGCCTTGCGCACCACCACGCCGCGTTCATGCTGCGGCGCCTGGCTGAAGAACACGCTGTAGGGTACGCCGAGGATGCCGGCCAGCCGGATCAGATCGGTCACCGTGGGCTGGCTTTTGCCGCGTTCCAGCTGCGACAGGAAGCCAACGGAACGTTCGGCGCGTTCGGCCAACTGTTGCAGGGACAGGCGTCGCATGCGACGCAAGTGGCGCAATTGCTCGCCCAGCCAGAGCGGGTCGGGCAGGGCGGAGGGGGGCGTCGTGTCGGGATCGAAAGTCATGCCGGCTAGTTTAGGGTTTGTTGTGAAAAAAAATCACTATTTTTTCACCATTTCAGAATATGGCTGTTGTATTTTCATAGAGAGGTCTCCGGCATGACTGCTGCCGGAGGGTAAGTAGCCAAGATGCGCGATCAAAGAAAAGGAGATCACATGGGGCAAGACGATGTGCTGAAACAGCTTTGCGCGCATTTGCGCGCCATCGGTGTCCATACGGCCTTGCTGTATGGTTCACGCGCCAACGATACGGCGGGCCCGGACAGCGACTACGACATTCTTGCGTTTGCTAATCAAGATCGCGTGGTGCGGGATGCCAGAGTGGTGGCAGGGGCGTTTCTGGATGTGTTCATCTACCCGGAGACAATGCTGGCTGATCCACCGGAAGAGTTGATTCGCGCCGTGGGTGGCAAAGTACTGTTTCAGCGCTTGGCCGAAGGGGACGGGTTATTGGCGCGGCTGCAGGCAATGCAGGCTGCACCCTTGCCGGTCTTGCCGGAGGATGAGGTCCAGGCCATGAAAGCGTGGGCCTGGAAGATGCTGGCTCGCAGCCGTCGTCAGGATGCGGAAGGCTTGTACAGGAGGGTGTGGTTGTTGACGGCGTTGCTGGAAGACTATTTCACGCTCAAGCGCATGCGCTATCCCGGCCCGAAGAAAGCCTTGCGCTGTCTGGAGCTGGCGGAGCCTGAGGTGTTCGCCTCGTATCTGACAGCCTTGCAGCCGGGCGCGGACGAACAGGATTTGGAGCGCTTGGTGAGGATGGTGGCGGGTGAGTCGCCCGAGGTCGATGGATAAAAAAACAGCCAGCGCAAGGCTGGCCCGAGAGAGAAACTGAGAGGACACAGATCAGAGAAGCGCCGAACAGGCGGTTCAGACGGGATTGTGCATGTGCAGCATGACGACTTCTTGACGCTTGTCTTGCCGTCTTGTGAAACCCCGCCCGACAGGGGGCGGGGCGTCCTGTCGCGCCATGACTCAGGCGGTTACCGGTTTTTTCAGCACGCGCAGCGCTACGGCGGTGATGACGGTGCCGACCACCAGCGCGGCAATGTAGGCCCCCAGGCCGCTGACAGCGTTGGGGATGGGCAGCACGAACACGCCGCCGTGCGGCACTTTCAGTTCCACGCCCATGGCCATGGACATGGCGCCGGCAACCGCGGAGCCCAGCATCAGCGAGGGGATCACGCGCAGCGGATCGCGAGCGGCAAAGGGGATGGCGCCTTCGCTGATGAAGGATATGCCCAGCACCCCGGCGGCCTTGCCGGCTTCGCGTTCATCGGTGGTGAAGCGGTCGGCAAACAGCTTGGTGGCCAGCGCAATGCCCAGCGGCGGCGTCATGCCGGCCGCCATCACGGCCGCCATCGGCGTGTATACCTGACTGGCGATCAGGCCGGTGGCGAAGGCGTAGGCCGCCTTGTTGACCGGGCCGCCCATGTCGAAGGCCATCATCGCGCCGAGAATGGCGCCCAACAGCAGCGCGCTGCCGCCTTGCATGCTCTTGAGCGCGCCGGTGAGCGCGGCCAGCAGATGGGCTACCGGGTCGCCAATCACATAAATCATCAGTAGGCCCACCAGCAGCGAACCCAGCACCGGCAGGATCAGTACCGGCTTGAGGCCGTCCAGATGCTTGCCCAGGCGGATGTTGCGGTTCATCCAGTCCGTACCGTAACCGGCGATGAAACCGGCCAGGATGCCGCCGAGGAAGCCGGCGCCCAGGCTGCCGGCCAGCATGCCGCCCACCATGCCCGGGGCGATGCCGGGGCGGTTGGCGATGGAGTAGGCAATATAGCCGGACAGGATGGGCACCATGAGCGCGAAGGCGGATTTGGCGCCGATCTGGAACAAGGCCCAGGCGAGCGTACCTTTGTGGGCGTCGTCAAAGGCGTAGATGCCGCCCAGCGCGAACGCCAGCGCAATCAGGATGCCGCCGGCAGTGACAAACGGCAGCATGAAGGACACGCCGGTCATCAGGTGCTTGTAGGCGCCGCTGCGTTGTTCGGCCGTCGGAGTCGCGCTGCCGGCGGCGGCGCTCTGACCGGCCGGCGCATAGGGCGCGGCTTCGCGGAGGGCTTGCTCCACCAGCGCGCGGCCATTGTTGATGGCGGGCTTGGTGCCGCTCTGGAACAGTCGTTTGCCGACAAAGCGCGACAAATCCACTTGCGTGTCGGCGGCGATGATCACCAGGTCCGCATCGCGGATTTCCTCGGCGCTGAGGGTGTCCTGCGCGCCCACCGAGCCCTGGGTTTCCACCCGGGCCAGATGGCCCAGTTGTTGGGCGGCCTGGCTCAGCCCTTCGGCGGCCATGAAGGTGTGGGCAATGCCGGTGGGGCAGGAGGTGATGCCGACGATGCGCAGGCCGGCTGCGGCGGCCTGGGCCGGCGCTGGCTTGCCGCCCAGCGCGGCGGCGATGGCGGCATCGGTGGCGTTCAGCACCGTCTCCAGCGAGGCGACATGCGTGGCAAGGCGGACGAAACGGCCGTCCTGCGGCACGTTGCCCACCAGCAGCACCGCGTCGGCTTGCTGGATGTCGCTGTCGCTCAAGGGCTGTTGCACGCCTTGGGCGGTGTGAATTTCTACCTCGATATGATGCTTGAGGCGGGCAGCCGCCTGGCGCAGGGCTTCGCCAGCCAGCAATGATTGGGTGCTGCGATCCGGGGCAGCAATGACTGCCAGCAGATTGGCCATGTGAGTCTCCTTCTCCTCTGGGTGGTAGAGGCCGCTTCGGGGTGTTGTGGGTGGTGTTGGCCGAAGCGGTCCGTTGCTTACAACGTTTCGATGTGCACGCTGTCCGCCAGCGCTTGCACGGTATCGGGCGAGGGCAGATGCGGGCCGATGGCGGCCAGCTTGGCGGAGGCGAATGCCACCGCCAGCCGCGAGCAGCGCTCGGGCGACAGGTTTTGCCGTAGGCCGGCACACAACCCGGCCACCAGCGCGTCGCCCGCGCCTACCGTGCTGACCGGGTTTTGTACCGGCAACCTGGCCAGCAGCGCCGGGCCCGTGTCCAGCACAAACAGCGCGCCGTCCTCGCCCAGCGACACCACCACTTGCGCCACGCCTGCAGCCTGCAGTTGACGGGCGGTGGTCAGTACTTCCGCGGTATCGGCCAGCGGCTTGCCGACCCATTGCGCCAACTCTTGGCGGTTGGGCTTGATGCAATGCGGCAGCGCTTCGCGCGGCGCAGCCAGCGCGGCGCTCAACGCCGGGCCGCTGGTGTCCAGGACGACGCGCGCGCCCCATTGGCGCAGCTTGCCGGTCAGGCGGGCGTAGCTGTCGGTCGGCAGGCCGTTCGGCAAACTGCCGGCCAGCACGATCAGGCTGTCCGGGTTGGTGTCGGCGGCCAGTACGGTCAGCAGCTTGTCCCAGTGGCGCTCTTCAATGCTGAGGCCGGGCAGGTTGATGTCGGTGGTGCCGCCGCCGGCGCTGTCCGCCAGCTTGATATTTACCCGGGTATCGCCGCCCACGCGGATGAAGCGGTCGGCGATGCCCTTGTCGCGAAACAGCGCTTCAAAGCTTTCGCTGTTGTGTTTGCCCAAGAGGCCGGTGGCGATGACCGGTGCGCCCCAGTCGGCCAGGCAGCTGGCTACATTCACGCCCTTGCCGCCGGCGTTGCTGGCGCCGCCGCTGGCCAGATTCACCTCGCCCGGCCGCAGCGCGGGCAGGGTGACGGTGAAATCGATGGCCGGATTAAGGGTAACGGTGATGACGGGCTGGCTCATGACAGCTGGCCTTGCAGGGCGCGCACTTCCTCCGCGCTGTCGCAGTCCAGCGCCTGGCGCGCCAGTTCTTGCAGGCGGCTCAAGTCGGCGCTGCGCAGGCGCGCCTTCACCGAGGCGATGTCGCGCGGGCTCATGGACAGCTCCTGCACTCCGAGGCCCGTCAGCAACGCCGCGCCGAAGGGGTCGCCGGCGATGCCGCCGCACACGCCCACCCAGCGCTGGAAGCGCGCCGCGCCTTCAACAGTCTGATGAATCAGGCGCAGTACGGCCGGGTGCAGGCTGTCGGCCTCGGCGGCCAGTTCGGGATGCTGGCGGTCGATGGCCAGCGCGTACTGGGTGAGGTCGTTGGTGCCGATGGAAAAGAAATCCACGTACTCGGCCAGTTTGTCCGCCAGCATGGCGGCGGCCGGCACTTCCACCATGATGCCGATCGGAACCTCCGGTGCTTGCAGCTCCCGGCGGATGCCTTCGCACAGGCCCTTGAGGCGGGTGATTTCCTTCAGCGAAGTAATCATCGGAAACATGATGGCCAGCGGCTGGCCGGAACGGGCGGCGCGGTACAGCGCGCGCAGTTGCGGTTCCAGCAGATCGCGGCGGCGCAGCAGCAAACGAGCGCCGCGCATGCCGAGGAAGGGGTTTTCTTCTTGTGGCAGGTTGAGGTAGGACACCTGCTTGTCGCCGCCGATGTCCAGCGTGCGCACGATCAGCGGCTTGCCGTCCAGCGCCTGTTGCATGCCCTGATAGGTAGCGAATTGTTCTTCTTCGTCTGGCGCGGTGTCGCGTTCCAGGTAAAGGAATTCGGTGCGCATCAGGCCCACGCCTTCCGCGCCGGCGGACAGTGCGCCGGGCACTTGGTCCGGGCGGTTGACGTTGGCGGCGATTTCCACGGCGTGGCCGTCGCGGGTGACTGCCGGCAGGCTGCGCTGTTCTTCCTCGCGCGCCTTGCGCGCATGCTGCTCTTCCTGCCAGCGGCGCGCCGAGGCCAGGTCGCTGTCGCTGGGTGCGAGATACAGGCGGCCGCCCTGACCATCCAGAATCGCCAGTGTGCCGTTGTCTACGCCGGTGATGCCGGGGCCGCCTGCCACCATGGCCGGCAGGCCGAGGGTGCGCGCCAGGATGGCGGTGTGCGAGGTGGGGCCGCCCTGGGCGGTGGCCAGGCCGATCACCTTGCTGGTGTCTAGGCTGGCGGTGTCGGACGGCGACAAATCCGCCGCCAATAGAATGCAGTTGTCCGGCAGATCGGCCAGGGTGCTACTGCGCAGCGCCGGGTCGATATGGCCCAGCACGCGGCGGCCCACATCGCGCAAATCGGCGGCGCGGGCGGCCAGAAGGGGGTTGCCCAGCGCCGCCAGACGGTCCGCCAACCGTGCGACGGCAGTGTGCCAGGACCAGGCCACGCCGCGGCCTTCCACCATCAGCTGGCAGGTGAGGGTGATCAAGTCGGTGTCGCTCAACAATTCGGCCTGGGCCTTGAAAATGGCGGCCTCCGCCGCGCCAAGGCGGGCGGCGGTGTCTTCGGCCAGGCCGGCCAGCTCGGCACGGGTGGTGGCCAGCGCGGCATGCAGGCGGTCTCCGCCTTCGGCGAGACCCTGCGGGTGATCCGGCACCACCGGCTCGCCCTGGGTCAACACGTGCACCGTGCCGATGGCGAGGCCGGGGCTGGCGGCGATGCCGGCCATCATCAAGGGATGGCCCGGTGGCTGCCACAGGTTTTCGCCTTTCATGGCTTGCGCTTTTTGCGCAGCCAGCGCGGCGTCGGTCTGTTCTTGAGAAGTGAGGCGCAGCATCACGCCGCGCAGTTGTTCCAGCAACAAACGCGCGTCCGCGCCTTCGGCCGACACCACGATGCGGTCGCCGCGTTGCAGGCCCAGTTGCAACAGGGAAATCATGTTCTTGCCGTCGGCGGCATGGTGGCCGTGGCGAATCTGTACCTGCGCGGCAAACTGGCGGGCGGTTTCCACCCACAGCGTGGCCGGGCGGGCGTGCAGGCCGTTGGGGTAGTCCACCTGCAACTCGAACTTCTCGCTCAGGTCTTCGCTGGGTTGCGTCGGTGCAACCGGCGCAGCGCCTTCGTCCAGCGCAGCGATCAGCTGCTGCGGGTCTTGCGTGTTGTACAGCGCCTGCAACTGGCTTTCGTCCTGCAACAGGCGGGTGAGGCGGCGCAGCAGGCGTATGTGCTCGTCGGATTGCGCGGCAATGGCAAACAGCAGATGAATGCGCTGACCAGGGTTCCATTCCAAACCCTGCGGAATCTGCAGGATGGCGATGCCGGTGCGGTGAATCAGGTGACGGTCTTCAATCATGCCGTGCGGAATGGCCACGCCATGTCCGAGGAAGGTGTTGGCCACCGCTTCGCGGGCCAGCAGGCTGTCAATGTAGGCGGGGGCGATGCAGCCGGCGTCCGCCAGCAGGCGGCCGGCTTCGCGAATGGCTTCTTCCTTGCTGGCCGGCTGGCTGGCCAGACGGATGAGATCCGGATGAATGAGCGCTTGGGTCATGATGGCAGGGGCTCCGCAGTGGTTGTCTCCGTCCGCCCGGCATGGCCGCGACGGCGCTGTTATGTGTTTTCCGATTTGCATTGAAAACGATTACATAACCACTGTCAATATCGTCAGCAACGGTCGAAGAAAAGCCAAGAGGTTGTTTTGATGAAGATAAAGCCAGACAAGGCTTGCAATGGGTTTGAGCTTGGTGCAGCATCTGGGCAACATCAATGAAAACGATTGCAAAATGACTGCACGCATCAAGGATGTCGCCTTGGCTGCCGGCGTATCGGTGGCCACGGTGTCGCGCGTATTGAGCAACGGCCCGGTGAGCGAGGAGCTGCGCCGCAAGGTGCTGGCCGCGGTGGAGGCCACCGGCTATCTGCCCAACCTGTCCGCCCGCCGTTTGCGTTCCCGCCACAGCCACACCATCGGGCTGATTGTGTCGGACATCCGCAACCCCTTCTTTACCGCGGTGAGCCGCGCCGTGGAGGACGCCGCCTACGAAGTGGGCATGCGCGTCATTCTCTGCAATACCGATGAAAATCCGGACAAGGAAGCGCTCTATCTGCGGTTGATGCAGGAAGAGCGTGTCACCGGCGTCATTCTCGCCCCTACCGGCGCCACGGCCCAGCAGCTGGACCCGGTGGCGCTGGGCTTTCCGGTGGTGCTGATCGACAGAGCCGCCTTGCCTGGTCAGGCGGATGCGGTGGTGCTGGACAATGCCGACGCCGCCAGCATGCTGGTGGAACACTTGTTGCAGCAGGGTTATCGCCGCA
Organism: uncultured Aquitalea sp.; assembly: GCF_945957525.1. Classification (GTDB taxonomy): domain Bacteria; phylum Pseudomonadota; class Gammaproteobacteria; order Burkholderiales; family Chromobacteriaceae; genus Aquitalea. Next base: position 49,422 of record NZ_CAMFLA010000005.1, read on the forward strand.
TTGGCGGGCTATTCGGCAAAACCAGCACTACTGGCGCGGAGCGCTGCGCCGGCATGGAGGCGGCGCTGCGCAAGCATGATCTGCCCGGCGACGCGCGTTTTATCTTGCCCACGCCGGAAGCGGCCGAGCTGGCCTTGCTTTCATGGTTGGCCGAAGAGAACCGGCCGGATGCGCTGCTGGCGAGTAATGGCCTGATACTGCTGGGCATGTTGCGCGCCGCGAGAAGGGCGGGCATCCGTATTCCGGAGGATATCGCCATCGCCGGTTTCGACAACGACAACTGGACCGAGCTGGCCGGCCCCGGTCTGACGGTGATCGAACAACCGGTATACGACATTGGCCGCACGGCCATGCGCATGCTGCTGGAGCGACTGGACGACACCGGGCGCAGCGCGCGCAAAGTGGTGCTGTCAGGACGGCTGGTGGTGAGGGGTTCTACTGCCTCGCGTTGAGCGTTTTTGCGCGAGGCCCCGCTAACAAAAAACTGATGCTGGCTTGCGCTTCTTTTAGTCGTGCTCCGTGTACTGCCCGCCTTGCCGCGTCTTGGTTCAGGATATCTACCAGGCTTTGTTGGCGGACTGGCCTGGCGATGCCGCTTCTGGCTGCGGAAAAGGCGGGGCGTCATCAGCTATTTCGCCTTGTCTTTTTACCCTGCGGAAAAAGGCGCTGACTCAGCGCTTTGGTAGAGATCCCATCGGTTGCCATACAAATCCTCGAATACAACGACGGTCCCGTATTCTTCTTCTCGCGGCTCTTCGCAGAACGTGACGCCCTTGGCCTTCATGGTCTGGTAGTCGCGCCAAAAATCATCGGTCTGCAAAAACAGAAAAACGCGTCCCCCGGCCTGATTGCCAATGCATCCGGATTGCCGCTCGTTTGAAGCACGGGCGAGCAGCAGCCTGCAATCACTATCAATCGCCGGCGTCACGACAACCCAGCGTTTTCCTGGCTGGGGGGTGTCTTCAAGCAGCGTAAATCCCAATTTCTGGGTGTAGTACGCGATGGCCCGGTCATAGTCATCAACGACGATGGCCACATATCCCAAGCATTTTTTTTGTGTTCGCATGGTTTTCCTTTGACGCTTTCCACTGGTTCGGAGCGGAAGGGTGAATTACGGCAAGCAATACTGCACGAGACGGTTTTGCTTGGGCGGGTTGATTGGGCATGCAAGCAGAACCGCGGCCGCGGTTCGGTCTCACAGCGGTTTGTGCCTTATCTGTTCTGCTGCATCCCGGTGGTGGGTGGGTTTGCATCCGAGTGAGACAATAAAAATGCCGTTCACCAACAGGGTGAACGGCATGGAACGATACCGCGAGGGGATCAGCGCAGCGGGCCGGTCAGGCGGGTCAGCGTATCGTCCTTGACGAAGCGATGGTGCCAGATGGCGGCGCCGGCATGCAGGATCACCAGCCACAACATCACATTGCCCAGCGTTTCATGCAGCTCTTTCAGATCGCGGGCGCTGGCGGGGTCGATATGGAAGATCACCGGCAGCGTCATGCCCAGCAGCACAACATCCTTGCCATTGCCTTGCAGAATGGCGATACCCAGCAGCGGCAGCGCGGCCATCAGCGCGTACAGCGCCCAGTGCGCGGCGTGGGCCAGTAGCATGGCGTGGCGATGCGGCGCGGGGGAGATGTCCGGCACGCGATTGCCCAAGCGCCACAGCAAGCGCGGCAACAGCAGCAACAGCACGATCAGGCCGGCCTGAAAGTGGCCGGATTTCATGAAGTCGCGCAGCGGGGTGCCCTTGGGGGCGATACCCTTGAATTCGATAAAGGCTAGCGCGGCAATCACCGCCAGCGCGGACAGCCAGTGAAAAGCGCGCGCGAGGCGGCCATAACTGTGTTGGGAATTTTTAAGCATGGTGTCAGCGTCCTTTTTGTGGATTCTTCAGCGCCTAGCATAACGCTGCTTTATTAAATCGGACTTAATCCTGACCAAACTTCATGCATCAAGGCAAGGCGGCGCGGATGACGCCCAGCTTGTCCGCCGCTTGCCAACCATCCGGTTTCAGTACTTTGCCGTCGGCGCGGCGCACCACTTTGCCATCCACCATCTTGCGCAAATTGGCATCGTGGATGGCCTGGGTCATCGCCTCCAGCGGCAAGCCTTGCGATAGCAGCAGGCCGCAAACAATGTTGAGCACGTCCACACCTTCCGCTGTCAACTCGGCCATGGCGGCCAACTGCTGCTCGGTGTCGAGGCTGGCTGAGGCATGGTAGTCGGCCAGCGCCTGGCGAAATTCCGCTACCTCTTCGGCCAACATGGTCTCCCACATGTCCAGCGCCTGTTCATTGCGCTGCGGGCTGGCGGGCGGGGCCATGTCGAAGCGCTGCATGAAGTCGCGGCGGATAGCGAAGAGGTTGGTCATGATGTGGGCCTTTGATGATGTTTATTGTCTATATATTGTGTTTTATTGGGTTTATTGTGGCAAGGGTTGTGTTTCAGTCATGAAAAAAGCGCCGTCTGAGCACGGCGCTTTTTCGGGGTGGTTCAGCTTGAGGTCAGGCCTGCAGGGTGGCCAGTACCTCGAAGTAGTCCGGGAAGGTCTTGGCCACGCACTTGGGATCGTTGATCACCACCGGCACGCCCAGCAGCGATACCAGCGAGAAGCACATCGCCATGCGGTGATCATCGTAAGTATCGATTTGCGCATCCGGCGTCAGCGCCGATGGCGGCGTGATGCGGATGTAGTCCTGGCCTTCCTCTACCGTGGCGCCCACTTTGCGCAACTCGGTGGCCATGGCGGCCAGGCGATCGGTTTCCTTCACGCGCCAGCTTTCGATATTGCGCAGCGTGGTGGTGCCGTCTGCGGCCAGCGCGGCCACCGCCAGCGTCATGGCGGCGTCCGGGATGTGGTTGAGATCCGCGTCGATGGCGCGCAACGGGCCATTGGCGCGGGCTTCAATCCAGTTGTCGCCCATGGTGATCTCCACACCCATCAATGCCAGCGCTTCGGCAAACTTCACATCGCCCTGAATGCTGGAGCGGCCTACGCCTTCCACGCGGACCGGTCCGCCGGCCAGCGCTCCGGCGGCCAGGAAGTAGGACGCGCTGGAGGCGTCGCCTTCCACATGGACTTCGCCCGGGGAGATGTAATGCTGACCGCCCGGGATGATGAAGCGTTGCCAGCCCTGGCGCTCCACTTGCACGCCGAAGCACGCCATCAGATTGAGCGTGATTTCGATATACGGCTTGGAAATGAGCTCGCCCACCACTTCTATGGTGACGGTCTCGCCAGTCAGTGGCAGAGCCATCAGCAGGGCGGTGAGGAACTGGCTGGATACATTGCCCTTCACCGGAATCACCTGGCCGGCGGTGACGCTGGCCGGGGAGATGCTCAACGGCGGGTAGCCCGGGTTGCCCCGGTACTGGATATCCGCGCCGGCAATGCGCAGCGCATCCACCAGGTCGCCGATCGGACGTTCGTGCATGCGGGGCACGCCGGAGAGCTGGTAATGGCCCTGCATCAGCGCCAGCGCGGCGGTCAGCGGGCGAAAAGCCGTGCCGGCGTTGCCCAGAAAAAGATCAGCGCTTTTTACCGGAAACTCACCGCCCACGCCCTGAACGCGGAAATCGCGGCTGTCGCCGATTTGCTCCACTTCAACGCCCAGCAGGCCCAGCGCGGCCAGCATGTGACGAATGTCGTCCGAATCCAGCAGATCGCGCACCAGCGTCGAACCGCTGGACAGCGCGGCCAGCAGCAGGGTGCGGTTGGAAATGCTCTTGGAGCCGGGAAGTTTGATGGTGCCGGAGAGGCGCGGAGTCGGGGTAAGGCGAAGCTGTTCCATGGCGATTGGGCGGTGTCTCTGTTGCGTGTCAGGATGGTCCGTCGGTGTGCTTGTCTTTGGCGAATCGCCAACGTCGCCTCGCCGCGTCAGCCCGGCTGCGGCGCTGTCGGGCGCGGCTGGAGGGTGAAGCATGACGCGGAGGAGGGCGGGCGATTCTTTAATATCATCACGCGCGGACGACCCGGCCCGGCGTTGCCATGCCACTGTAAAGCCCTAGGGGTCTTTCTGCCAACCATTGCGGCGCTTTTTCTGTTGCGAGGCAGCAAAAGTCATCGCGCTTAATCGTGTCGCACAGCCGGGCGCTGGGGTAAAATCAACAGTTTGCCGAAGATGGCCCCGCTGGCCCTTTGGCCAAGCTCAACATACCGCAATCCGGACTCCGAACCCCATCATGACCGTACCCGTCATCACCATCGACGGCCCTTCCGCCTCCGGCAAGGGCACCGTCGCCGCGCTCGTCGCCCAGCGATTGGGCTTCCATTACCTCGACTCCGGCTCGCTTTACCGGCTGCTGGCGCTGCATGCGCGCAACAAGGCCATCGACTGGGCGGATGAAGCCGCGCTGGCGGCCGAAGCATTGCATCTGCCGGTAGTATTCAACGAGGCGGGCGTATGGCTGGACGGCGTCGAGTCGGGCGCGCTGATTCGAGCCGAAGCCATTGGCAACGGCGCTTCCCGCGTGGCGTCCCTGCCCGCCGTGCGCGCCGCCTTGCTGCAGCGTCAGCGCGATTTTGCCGTCGGACCGGGCCTGGTGACTGATGGTCGGGACATGGGTTCAGTGGTGTTTCCCGCCGCCGCGCTCAAGGTTTTTCTCACCGCCAGCGCGGAAGAGCGCGCCGAGCGGCGCTATAAGCAGTTGATCGGCAAAGGAGAATCTGCTAACCTCCCGCAGATTAAGCAGGACATCATTGAACGGGACGAGCGCGACGCCGCCCGATCAGTAGCCCCGCTGAGGCACGAGCCGGACGCCTTGCTGCTTGACACCACCCGTCTCTCCATCGACCAAGCTGTCGATGCCGTCATGGGCTGGTTTGACGAGCGACAAGCCGCCGGCCTCTGATTTTTTGTAGCGGTTCGATTTGCTGCAATGCGAAAAGAACCGGTTGTTCAACCCTAACCCCGCACGCCGTGAGGTGTGCACCGAGAGTAAGCTTGATGACTACCCTCTCCATGGAAAACTTTGCCCAGCTGTTCGAAGAAAGCCTGACCCTTCACGACATGCGCGTGGGCGAGGTGATCACTGCCGAAGTCGTGGCAGTTGACTCCAACTTCGTTACTGTTAATGCCGGCCTCAAGTCCGAATCCCTGATTCCGGCCGAAGAATTCAAGAACGACCAAGGCGTTGTTGAAGTTGCCATCGGCGACTTCGTGACCGTAGCGATCGACGCTCTGGAAAACGGCTTTGGCGAAACCAAGCTGTCCCGCGAAAAAGCCAAGCGCTTGGCTGCTTGGGTTGAGCTGGAAGAAGCTCTGGAAACCGGCAAGATCCTGTCTGGCCTGATCAGCGGCAAGGTCAAGGGCGGCCTGACCGTCATGGTCAACGGCATCCGCGCCTTCCTGCCGGGTTCCCTGGTTGACGTGCGTCCGGTGAAAGACACCACCCCGTACGAAAACAAGAACATCGAATTCAAGGTTATCAAGCTGGACCGCAAGCGCAACAACGTTGTCGTGTCCCGCCGTTCCGTACTGGAAGAAACCCTGGGCGAAGAGCGCAAGGCTCTGCTGGAAACCCTGAAAGAGGGCGCAGTGGTCAAGGGTATCGTCAAGAACATCACCGACTACGGTGCGTTCGTTGACCTGGGCGGCATCGATGGCCTGCTGCACATCACCGACCTGGCATGGCGCCGCGTGAAGCACCCGTCCGAAGTTCTGGCCGTGGGCGACGAAGTGGAAGCCAAGGTACTGAAGTTCGACCAAGAGAAGAACCGCGTATCCCTGGGCCTGAAGCAACTGGGCGAAGATCCGTGGGTGGGCCTGTCCCGCCGCTACCCGGCCAGCACCCGTCTGTTCGGCAAGGTAACCAACCTGACCGACTACGGCGCGTTCGTTGAAATCGAACAAGGCATCGAAGGCCTGGTACACGTGTCCGAAATGGACTGGACCAACAAGAACGTACACCCGTCCAAGGTAGTTCAGGTTGGCGACGAAGTGGAAGTCATGATCCTGGAAATCGACGAAGACCGTCGTCGTATCTCCCTGGGCATGAAGCAGTGCCTGGCCAACCCGTGGAACGAGTTTGCCGACAACTTCCACAAGGGCGACAAGATCAAGGGCGCCATCAAGTCCATCACCGACTTCGGCGTGTTCGTTGGTCTGCCGGGCGGCATCGACGGCCTGGTTCACCTGTCCGACCTGTCCTGGAACGAAGCTGGCGAAGAAGCCGTGCGCAAGTTCAAGAAGGGCGATGAGGTTGAAGCCGTTGTTCTGTCCATCGACGTTGAAAAAGAACGCATCTCCCTGGGCATCAAGCAGCTGGAAGGCGATCCGTTCAACAACTTCGTTGCCATGAACGACAAGGGCGCTCTGGTCAAGGGCACCGTGAAGGCAGTTGACGCCAAGGGCGCAGTAGTCGCTCTGGACAGCGACGTTGAAGGCTACCTGCGCGCTTCCGAACTGTCCCGCGACCGCGTGGAAGATGCTCGCACCATCCTGAAGGATGGCGAAGAAGTGGAAGCCGTGATCATTGCCGTGGATCGCAAGTCCCGCAATATCAGCCTGTCCATCAAGGCCAAGGACGCTCAGGACGACAGCGCCGCCATGAAGAACCTGGCTGTTGACAGCGCTTCCGCTGGCACCACCAATCTGGGCGCTCTGCTGAAGGCCAAGCTGTCCGGCTCCAACGAGTAATTGCATCATGACCAAATCTGAGCTGATCGCGAGGCTGGCAGAACGACTTGCCGAGCGCAATTCTCAGTTGGTCTACAAAGATGCTGAGCTGGCCGTCAAAACCATTCTGGATGCGATGGCCAGCAACCTGGCACAGGGTAGCCGCATTGAAATCCGCGGCTTTGGTAGCTTCGATCTGAACTACCGTCCGCCGCGAGTTGGGCGGAACCCGAAATCGGGTAGCAGTGTCTCGGTTCCTGAGAAATATGTGCCGCACTTCAAGGCGGGCAAGGAACTGCGGGAACGCGTGGATCAGTCTCTTCTGGAGCAGCTCCAGGCGTAACGGCAGTGATGCCGGCCTCGTTAAGCCAAATCAAAAGCGCCGCGTCATGCGGCGCTTTTTCGTTATTTGACACGGCCCGGCTTGGGTTGGCGGGGACTATCGTTTACACTTGCACTCCGAAATCAAGCCTCAGAGGAAGATCATGCGCTATATCGTGCGTATCATCGAAGTGGCACTGCTGGTGTTCCTGATCGCGGTCACCGTGCAAAACAGCCACATGGTGGAATTCAAGCTGTTCTTCGGCCAGGTCTGGTCTGCGCCGCTGATCGTCTTCCTGCTGGTGTTCTTCGTTGCCGGCGCCGCCGTCGGCCTATTGGCCACCTTCACCTACTACCTGCGCATGCGCAGGGAACTGACGCAATTGAAAAAAGAATTGCGCACCCGTCCCGCCAGCAAAGTGGCGGTGGACCCGAGCGACGCCATCGCTGACTGATAGACCGGCCCGCCTCTGAAGGGAGCGGGCTGTTGCCGATTCCAATCAAATCAAGAACAAGGAAAGCCATTTGGAACTGGATCTGTGGTGGCTATTGCTGTTTCCGGCCTTTTTCGGCCTGGGCTGGCTGGCCGCGCGCGTAGACATGCGCACCGTATTGAAGCAGGCCAAGGCGGTGCCGACTGGTTTTTATCGCGGACTGGATGCGCTGGTGGACGACAAGACCGACGTCGCGGCTGGTGCGTTGGCCGAAGTGTCCCGTCAGCAGGGCTCTGCGGTGGAGTTGCAACTGACGCTGGGCAAGCTGTATCGCAAACGCGGCGAGAATGATCGCGCTATCCGCTTGCACCAGCGCATGCTGGAGTCTTCCGATCTGCCGGGCGATCAGCGCGATATTGTGCGCAACGAGCTGGCGCAGGATTTTCGCAAAGCCGGGCTGGTGGATCGCGCCGAAGAAATTCTGTTGAAATTGTTGACCGGCAATATGGCGCTGGCGGCCCGCCGTCAGCTGCTGGATATCTACCAGCAGGATCGCGACTGGAAAAAAGCCATTGAAACCGCCAAGGAACTGCGCAGCGATGCGCACTCCTTTCAGCATGAAGTGGCGCAGTTTTATTGTGAACTGGCGCAAGGCGAGTTGTACCGTTCCAATCATGCCGCCGCTCGTGCGCTGGTGGATGAAGCCTTCGCCGCCAATCGCAAATGCGTGCGCGCCAGCCTGATCCTGGGCGACATCGAGTTTGCCGAAGGCCGCATTCACGAAGCGATCGCCGCCTGGCAGAACATCGAGAAACAGAATTTCGACTATCTCACCATGGCTGCCGAACGCTTGTTCGATGCATACGAGAAGCTGGACAAGCCGATGGAAGGCATCGCCTTGCTGCGTGGTTATCAAAAAACCTTTCCGCAGCTTGAATTGACCGATCTGCTGTATCAGAAGCTCTGCGCCTACGAGGGCGAGGAACGCGCGCTGGAAGTGGCGCGCGAAGCGGTGCATGCGCGCCCCAACCTGATGGGCGTGTACCGCCTGATCGAAGCGCAGATGGACGAACTGTCGCCCGAAGGGCGCATGGATGCCGAAGTGGCGCGCGCGCTGGTGCAAAAGCATGCCCAGCGACTGACCGTGCATCGCTGCAAATGCTGCAATTTCCGCTCCCGGGCCTTCTTCTGGCACTGCCCGGCTTGCGGCGAGTGGGAGAGCTTCACGCCCAACCGCTCGGAAACCCATTGAAACGTTTCAGGATAGTGTTATGAATCCTCTGGTTGCGGCCGGCCTTGACCTGGCGCCGGCGTCTCCCGTCATCGTGGCATTGGACTTTGCCGATGCTCCTGCAGCGCTGGATTTCGCTGCCCGGCTCGACCCCGCCGAGTGCCGCGTAAAAGTCGGCAAGGAACTGTTTACCGCCAGCGGCCGCTCGCTGGTGGAAAGCCTTGCCGCTCGCGGTTTTCAGGTTTTTCTCGATCTCAAGTTCCATGACATCCCCAATACGGTTGCTCACGCCTGCAAAACGGCGGCCGACGCCGGCGTGTGGATGGTGAATGTGCACGCCTCCGGCGGTCGCCGCATGATGGAAGCCGCGCGCGAAGGCCTGGCGCACTACAGCCAGCGCCCGCTGCTGATTGCGGTAACCGTGCTCACCAGCATGGAAGCGGCGGATTTGGCCGAGGTGGGCATCACCGTATCGCCGCAAGAGCATGTGCTGCGTCTGGCTACCTTGACGCGCGATTGCGGGCTGGATGGCGTGGTGTGCTCCGCTCAGGAAGCGCCGGCCTTGAAAGCCACGCTGGGTCAGGCCTTCAGTCTGGTGACGCCGGGCATTCGCCTGGCGGACAGCGCCGCGGACGACCAGCGTCGCGTGATGACGCCTGTGGCCGCGCTGGAAGCCGGCTCGGATTATCTGGTGATTGGTCGTCCGATTACCCGCGCCGATGATCCACTGGCTGCGCTGCGCAAGATCAACGGCGACATCGCCCAGTTCCGGGCGGCCAGATCATGAAAATCACCGTGATCGGCTCCGGTTATGTCGGTCTTGTCACCGGCACTTGCCTCGCCGAAGTGGGCAACCATGTCTGCTGTCTGGACGTGGATCCGGACAAGATCGCTACTTTGCAGGCGGGCGGCATTCCCATTTACGAACCCGGTCTGGACGATATGGTGCGCCGCAATGTGGCGGCAGGTCGTCTGAGCTTCACCACGGACGTGGCGGAGTCGGTCGCCTTTGGCGACATCCAGTTCATAGCCGTCGGCACGCCGCCGGACGAGGACGGCTCCGCAGACCTGCAATACGTGCTGGCCGCCGCGCGCAATATCGGCCGCCATATGCAGGGCTACAAGGTGGTGGTGGACAAGTCCACGGTGCCGGTGGGTACGGCCGACAAGGTGCGCGCCGCCATTGCAGAGACCTTGGCCGAGCGCGGCGAAGACCTGCCTTTCAGCGTGGTGTCCAATCCGGAATTCCTCAAGGAAGGCGCGGCTATCGAAGACTTCATGAAGCCGGACCGCATCGTGGTGGGCGTGGAGGATGAGCGTTCGGTGGAGTTGATGCGCCGTCTGTACGCGCCGTTCCAGCGCAATCACGAGCGTATCCTGTTCATGGACCTGCGCTCCGCGGAGCTGACCAAATACGCCGCCAACGCCATGCTGGCCACGCGCATTTCCTTCATGAACGAGCTGGCCAATCTGGCCGAGACGCTGGGCGCGGATATCGAGCTGGTGCGCAAGGGCATCGGTTCGGATCCGCGCATCGGCTATCACTTCCTCTATCCCGGCGCCGGTTACGGCGGCTCCTGCTTCCCCAAGGACGTCAAGGCGCTGGTGGCGACGGGCCGTGAGAACGGCCACGCCATGCGCGTGCTAACGGCGGTGGAAGAGGCCAACGATAGCCAGAAACGCCGCCTGGCGGACAAGCTGGTGGCAAGGCTGGGCGAGGACCTGACTGGCCGCCGCATCGCACTGTGGGGCCTGGCTTTCAAGCCCAATACCGACGATATGCGCGAAGCGCCCAGTCGGGTGCTGGTGGACGAACTGACCCGGCGCGGCGCGCAGGTGGCGGCATATGACCCGGTGGCGATGGAAGAGGCCGCCCGGGTGATGGGCGACAATTCGCGCCTGACGTTTGCCGAAGACATGATGCAAGCAGTGCAGGGCGCCGACGCGCTGATCATTGTTACGGAGTGGAAGATGTTCCGCGCTCCGGATGTCGACGCCATCAAGGCCGCGCTCAAGCAGCCCTTGCTGATAGACGGCCGCAATATGTACGACCCGGCCTGGATGCGCGAGCAAGGCTTCGATTATCTGGCCATCGGCCGCTGAGGTAGGCATGAACCTTCTGCAAAAACTGAATCTGCAGCCCGCCGAACTGGCGGCCAGGCTGGCCGGCGCCCGTGTATTGGTGGTGGGCGACGTGATGCTGGACCGCTACTGGTTTGGCGATGTGTCCCGCATCTCGCCCGAGGCTCCGGTGCCGGTGGCCAGGATCGCCCGTATGGAAGAGCGGGCCGGCGGCGCCGCCAACGTGGCGCGCAACATCGCCAGCCTGGGCGGCAAAGCCACCTTGCTGTCGGTGGTGGGAGACGATGAAGCGGCCGGCGCTTTGCAACGCCTGCTGGAGGCGGACGGCATTACGGCTTCCCTCAAGCGCGACCCGCACATTGCCACTACGGTAAAATTGCGCGTGGTGGCGCGTCAGCAGCAGCTGATCCGGCTGGATTTTGAAGACGCGCCCAGCCGAGAGGTGCTGGCCGACAAGCTGGAAGACTATCAGGCCGTGCTGGCCAATCACGATGTGGTGATCCTGTCCGATTACGGCAAGGGCGGGCTGACTCACGTCAGCCGCATGATCGAGCTGGCGCGCGCGGCCGGCAAACCGGTGCTGATCGATCCCAAAGGCGACGATTACGCCAAATACGCCGGTGCTACCTTGCTGACGCCCAACCGCAGCGAATTCCGCCAAGTGGCGGGCAGCTGGAGCAGCGAAGAGAAGCTGGCCGAAAAAGCCGAGAGCCTGCGCAGCGAGCTGGCGCTGGACGCCTTGCTGGTAACGCGCAGCGAAGAGGGGATGACCCTGTTCCGCGCCGACGGCGCTTTGCACCAGCCTACGCTGGCTCGCGAGGTGTACGACGTTTCCGGCGCGGGCGATACGGTTATCGGCACACTGGGGCTGGCCATGGCGGCCGGTCTGCCCTTGCCGGTGGCGATGAGCCTGGCCAATGCGGCGGCTGGTATCGTGGTGGCCAAGCTTGGCACCGCTGTTTGCCATCAGGATGAACTGTTTGCACTCTGACATGACGCCCCCCGAGCTGCTTGATGTGCTGACGGTATGGTTTGGCGGCACGGACCAAGAGCAACTGGGCCGCGTGCGCCAGAGCTGGTTTCGCAAGGACCCGGTCTTTGACGACATGCTGCGCCAACGTTTTCTCGGTCTGTGGCAGGACGCCTGCGACGGCAAGATCGCGCCGCAGGCCGATGATGCCTTGTCGATGCTGGCCTGGGTGGTGCTGACCGATCAGTTGCCGCGCAATATGTTTCGCGGCGATGCCCGTTCCTTCGCGACCGATGCGCTGGCGCTCCGCGCCGCCAACGCCATGGTCGCTGCCGGCCAGGACCAGGTTTTGCCGCTGCCCGCCAAGGTCTTCGTTTACCTGCCGTTCGAACACAGCGAACAACTGGCCGATCAGGATCGCGCCATCGTCTTGTTCGATGCGCTGGGCGAGGGCGAGCTGGCTGCCGGCTATCAGGATTATGCCCGCCGGCATCGGGACATCATTGTGACGTTCGGCCGCTTCCCGCACCGCAACGCCGTGCTGGGGCGCGACAATACCCCTGAAGAGACTGCGTTTTTGCAAACGCCGGGCTCTTCTTTCTGAGTAGAGGTTTGCTATGACTATCGTGGTGACCGGCGCAGCCGGCTTTATCGGTTCCAACATCGTCAAGGCGCTGAACCAGCGCGGCATCACCGACATTATCGCGGTGGACAATCTCACCAGCGGCGACAAGTTCCGCAATCTGGTGGACTGTGAAATCGCCCACTATCTGGACAAGCATGATTTCCTCAATCTGCTGCTGGAAGGCGAGTTCGAGGGCGAGATTTCCGCCATCCTGCATCAGGGCGCCTGCTCGGACACCATGAATCATGACGGCAAGTACATGATGGACAACAACTACCAGTACACACTGGCCTTGTTCGATTACTGCCAGCATGAAGAAATCCAGTTTCTGTTCGCTTCCAGCGCCGCCACTTACGGCAAGGGCACGGTGTTCAAAGAGGAGCGCCAGTACGAAGGCCCGCTCAATGTGTATGGCTACTCCAAGTTCCTGTTTGATCAGGTGCTGCGCCAGCGCATGAAAGAAGGCCTGAGCGCCCAGGCAGTGGGTTTCCGTTATTTCAATGTCTACGGTCCGCAAGAGCAGCACAAGGGCCGCATGGCCTCGGTGGCTTTCCACAACTTCAACCAGTACCGCGAGCATGGCAAGGTAAAGCTGTTCGGCAGCAACGACGGCTGGGGCAACGGCATGCAGAGCCGCGACTTTGTCTCGGTGGAAGATGTGGTCAAGGTCAACCTGTACTTCCTGGACAATCCGGGCAAGAGCGGCATTTTCAATCTGGGCTCCGGTCGCGCCCAGCCCTTCAACGATGTGGCGGTGTCCACCGTCAACGCCTGTCGTCGCCATGAAGGCAAGCCGGCGCTGTCGCTGGACGAACTGGTGGCCCAGGGCGTCATCGAGTACATCGACTTCCCCGATGCGCTCAAGGGCAAATACCAGAGCTTCACCCAGGCCGATATTGGTCGACTGCGCGAGGCGGGCTACACCGACGCCATGCTGACGGTGGAGCAGGGCGTGGATCGCTATGTGGACTGGCTGATGTCGCGTCAGGGCTGATGCCTGCCGGCCCGGCTATCGGGCTGTCAAAGCATAAACCCCGCTTTCTAGCGGGGTTTATGCTTTTTGCGGATAAGGATTTCGAGTTATTTGATTAGATAAATCGGTTCGCTACGGCGGCTCGGACAGTTCGTATAATGACCGGCTGTTCAGGAGAATATACCGTGTTCAAGCATCTGGAAGACTTTGTCGGCCATACCCCGCTGGTGAAGCTGAAGCGCATGCCCGGTCAGACCAGCAATATCGTGCTGGTGAAGCTGGAAGGCAACAACCCCGCCGGCTCGGTGAAAGACCGTCCGGCCCTGTCCATGATCCGGCGCGCCGAGGCGCGCGGCGATATTCGCCCTGGCGACACGCTGATCGAACCGACCAGCGGCAATACCGGCATCGCGCTGGCGATGGCCGCCGCCATGATGGGTTACAAGCTGATCCTGATCATGCCGGAAAACTCTAGCGCCGAACGGGTGCAGACCATGCGCGCCTACGGCGCGGAAGTGGTGCTCACCCCCAAGGAAACCTCCATGCCGGGCGCCATCGATGAAGCGCACCGCTTGCGCGACCAGGGGCGCGGCGTCATCCTCGACCAGTTTTCCAACCCGGACAACCCGCTGGCGCATTACGAAACCACCGGCCCGGAAATCTGGGCCGACACCCAGGGCCGGGTCACACACTTCGTTTCCAGCATGGGGACCACCGGCACCATCATGGGCAACAGCCGTTTCCTCAAGGAAATGAATCCGGCGATTCAGATCATTGGCGTGCAGCCGGAAACCGGCAGCCAGATTCCCGGCATCCGCAAATGGGAAGACGCTTACCTGCCGAAGATTTGTGATTTCTCCCGTATCGACGATCTGCAATACGTGGGTCAGGACGAGGCGGAAGAAACGGCGCGCCGGCTGGCGAGGGAGGAGGGCATTCTGGCCGGCCCCTCGTCGGGCGGGGCGTTGGCGGTGGCATTGCGCCTGAACCAGCAACTGGAAAACGCCGTCATTGTGTCCATTGTTTGCGACCGGGGCGATCGCTATTTGTCTACCGGTTTGTTCCCCCTGTAACAGTCTGTCCGGGACGGCGCGCCGGGTGGCGCGACGCCGCCGGCAAGGCGCAAGCAGGGTTTCTTCGGCCAACCTCAGGGTTGGCCGAAGCGCTTTCTCCGCGCATCAAACCTGATGTCGCGCTGCAAAAAGGTTATGATTAGGCGATAAACGGCTGCCCGGCAGCCCATCATAACAACGCCTTGTCTCCCCCGCGCCGGGCCGGGACGGGCCTGACAGACAGTTCGCACATCATGTCCCAACATACCTTTTCGCCGGTAGACGGCAGCATGACCAGCCCCCGCGAGTGGTACCGGGCGGCCAGTGAAAAGCCCGGTTTCATTCATGATGCGGCGCAAGCCGCGGCGATTGATCAGCTGGACAAGCTGTGGCTGCAACTGGTGGACTTCAAATCCAAGCGCAACCGTTTTTTGGGCCGCAGCCTGCGTAGCCCGGAGGTGCCACGCGGCCTGTATTTCTGGGGTGGCGTGGGGCGCGGCAAGAGTTTTCTCATGGATGCCTTCTACGCCTGCGTGCCTTATCGCCGCAAGCGTCGCATCCACTTCCATCACTTCATGGCCGAGGTGCACCGCGAGTTGCGCGCGCTGGCCGGCAGCAAAGACCCGTTGCTGGCCTATGCTGACAAGATTGCCCGCGAGACGCGCCTGCTCTGCTTTGACGAATTCCACGTCAGCGACATCGCCGACGCCATGATGCTGGGACGTTTGCTGACTGCGCTGTTCGAGCGCGGCGTGGTGCTGGTCACCACCTCCAACTACGCGCCGGACAACCTCTACCCCAATGGCCTGCAGCGGCAAAACTTCCTGCCCACCATCGAACTGATCAAGCGCGAGCTGAACATTCTCAATGTGGACGGTGGGACGGATTATCGTCTGCGCGAGCTTACCCGCGAGCCCCTGTTCATGGTGCCGGCCAGCGCCGATACCGAGGCGCGCATGCTGGGCATGTTCAACCGGCTGAGCCACGATATGGGTAGCGAACCAGGCCACATCGAGGTGCTGGGGCGCAAGATACCGGTCAAGCGGCAGGCGCCAGGCGTCATCTGGTTCGAGTTTGCCGCCATTTGCGACGGCCCGCGCGCGCAGACGGACTATCTGGAAATCGCCACCGAATTCCATACCGTTTTCATCAGCAACATACCCAGACTCACGGCCAAGGATGCATCCATCGCACGGCGGCTCACCTGGCTGGTGGATGTGTTCTACGACAATCGCGTCAAGCTGGTGGCGTCCGCGGCGGTGGACATCGACGAGGTCTATACCGACGGCGTGCAGGCCAGCGAGTTTTTCCGCACAGCCAGCCGCCTGACCGAAATGCAGTCCACCAGTTATCTGGAGCTGCCGCACCAGTCCGCCGGTGAAACCCACGATCAACCACCGTCCGGCGTGGTGCTGTAATTCACGCGCTCGCCCGTATCGATGCGACACAAGGCCCGCGCAAGGCGGGCTTTGTTTTTTTCCGGCCTCGCGCCACAATGATGACCTTTGCATTGCGGGGAAACCCATGTCCGCGTTCACCTTGTCCGGTCGTCTGGCCGCGCTGGCTTTCTGCTTCGGCCTTGTTCCCGCATTCGCGCATCCGGTGTACCTCAAGGATCATTACGATATCCGCCTTGCCGCCGACGGCACGGAAGAGTGGGAGCATGAACGGCTAGTGAAGCTGCCCACCCGGCAGGATGTGCTGGATTTCGGCCAGTGGCCGCTGGACTTCAACGCCAGCACGGAAACATTCGATGTGGTGGAGGCTTATACCTTGCTGCCTGATGGGCGCAAGGTGCCGGTCGGTCCGGACAATATCCACGAGCAACTGCAGGCCGAAGCGCAGAACGTACCAGCCTTCAACGACATGCACACCCGCATCGTGGTGTTTCCTGCGCTCGCCGAAGGCGCCAGCATTTACCTGAAGACCCGCTACAAGGTACGGGAACCCTTGTTTGACGGACAGCACTCCATCGCCCTGAATTTTGACCCGCGTCGCCGCACGCAGGAGAGCAGCGGCATTTTGCGCGCGCCTGCAGGAATCAATCTGCGCGTGGCGGCACGGGGTGTGACGCTGACGCACAGCGTGAAGGGCAATGAACAGAGCTGGAGCTGGTCGCTGGCGCAGGACAGCGATGTTTTCGACTTCAACCCGGACTACACGGTGGATACGCGCGACTTCAGTCGGCAGATCGTCGTCAGCTCCATGAGTGACTGGCCGACGCTGGCGCGTCTTTACCATGAGCGCACGCTGGACAAGTCCCGCCCTTCCGATGAGGTGCGGCAACTGGCAGCTGATATCGTCGGCAAAACCACCGACCGTCGCGAGCAGGCGCGCCTGCTGTATCAGTGGGTGAGTCAGAACATCCGCTATGTGCAGGTGTACATCGAGGACGGCTATTACATTCCGCACAGCGCGGACGAGGTGATGCGCAACCGTTACGGCGATTGCAAGGACAAGGCGGTACTGCTCAAGGCGCTGCTGGCGGCGCAGGGCATCGACAGTTCGCTGGTGCTGTTGCAGTTGGGCGAGCGCTATGCGCTCGGGCCGTTGCCGGCGATAGACAGTTTCAACCACGTCATCCTGTATTTGCCGGAGTGGAAACTGTACGCCGACGCCACCGAAGGCTACCTGCCCTTTGGCGTACTGTCTGTGGCCAGTCAGGACAAACAGGTTTTGCATGTGGACGATGGCCTGGGCCTGCAAACCTTGCCGCCCACGCGTCCGGAGGAAAACCGTTTTCTCACCGAAACCCGTCTGACCGTGGCGCCGGACGGCGGCATTGAAGGGTCGGTTTCCACGCGCATGTGGGGATCTCCCAGCGCCGGTCTGCGCCAGGTTGCGGATCAGCCCACGCTGGAAACGCGTAGCCGCATTGTCCAAGGCGTGTTGGAGCAGGCTGGCGCCACCGGGCGCGGGCAGTGGAGCGCGCTGTCGCCGCCGGGGCTGGATCACGGCGACTTTGCCACTCGCATCGATTTTTCGCTGGATCAGAAAGCCGATCAGGACAGCTTCTGGACCTTGCCGCATTTGGGCATCAGCCGTTATTTGCAGCAGCAGTTGGGTGGTTTGATCACTCAGAAGCCCCAATCGGTGCCCTTGCTGTGCACGCCGGCGGTGATCGAGGAGAAGATGGAGGTGCGTTTTCCGCCGGACTGGCAGGTAGGGCGTTTGCCGCGCGCGGAAAACGTGACGGCAGGACAGTCGCGCTTCAGTTCCAGCTTTGTCATGGATGAGAAGAATCATGTGCTGCACGCCAGCTGGAGCGTATTGTTCCAGCCGGAAGGCAATACCTGCTCCAGTAAACTGCTGGACAGTCTGAAGCCGATGACGCGGGCCTTGATGCGCAAGGATGTGATCGAGCTCTTGTAAGAGCTATCCCTTGTCGTGCAGAACAAAGGCTATCCGGAAGATAGCCTTTGCCTTTGCTGTGCCGCCGGTTCGGCGGCAGGACGTATGGAGCCGATCACAAAACCTGGCAATGAGCCTGAGCCAAGCGCGCCGATGCCGGCCGTGCACGGCGAGCGGCAAGCGGCAAGCGCGCAGCGCCAGGGGGAGCGGATCTTAGCCCGGCACATCTTCTATCAGCGCGATCAGGTCGGTCACGCCAAGGTCCTCGCCAAACTGGCTCAGCAAGGTACTGGCCTGGCCGCGATGGTGGGTCTGGTGATTGAAGAAATGCGCCAGCAGGCCATGGAAGGGTTTGCATTGCGCCAGGCCGCGGGTGTTGTGGTAAGCGAGGGCGCGATCAAGATGCGCTTCGGTCAGTTGGGCCGTCATGGCACTGATCAGGGCGTCCAGCTCGGCGCGGCGCTTGCGCAGTTCAAGCAGTGTTGCGCATTGGCGCTCATTCAGTGCTTGCGGTTGAGGCAGTCCGTCCAGTCCCGCCAGCGCCGGCAATCCGTCCGGGTGGCGGGCAAAGCGCTTCAGCCACAGGGTATCGCCCACCACAATGTGGTTCAGCGTATCGAACAGGCTGCCAAAGAAAGCGCCGGTGTCGCGCATGAGATCGTCTTCGGCCAACCTTGCGGCGGCGGCATACAGCTTGTCGTTCATCCAGCGGTTGTAGTCCGCCAGCAGGCGGAGGTGTTGCAGTCGGTTCATGTCGGCGCGTCCCGGAGGGTGGTCGCATCATCATAACCATGTCGCGGACTGGCGTGTAAAACAAAAAGCGGCCCCTTGGGGCCGCTTTTTTCGAATCAGGAGGCGATCAGGCGCGCTTCTTGAATTCGCCGGTGCGGGTATCGATTTCGATCTTTTCGCCGGTGTTGACGAAGGCCGGAACCTGCACTTCGAAGGTGGTGCCTACCAGCTTGGCCGGCTTCAGTACCTTGCCGGAGGTGTCGCCGCGCACGGCCGGTTCGGTGTATTCCACTTCGCGGATCACGGTGGTGGGCAGTTCCACGGAGATGGCCTTGCCGTCGTAGAAGGTTACCTGGCAAACGTCTTCCATGCCGTCAACGATGTAGTTGATGGTGTCGCCCAGGTTGTCGGCTTCCACTTCGTACTGGTTGAACTCTTGGTCCATGAACACGTACATCGGGTCGGCGAAGTAGGAGTAGGTGCAATCCTTGCGGTCCAGAACCACGACGTCGAACTTGTCGTCGGCGCGGTATACGGTTTCAGTGCCGGCGCCGGTCAGCAGGTTCTTCATCTTCATCTTCACGACGGAAGCATTGCGGCCGGACTTGCTGAATTCAGCCTTCTGCACGACCATCGGGTCGTTGCCTACCATGAATACGTTGCCAGCGCGGAGTTCTTGTGCGGTTTTCATTGCTTGTAAAGTCCCAAACTCTTGATTGAACTCGGAAATCAGTTTCCGAAAAACGGGCTATTCTAGCCCGGATTCCATGAATTGCACCAGTCGCGCGCCCAAATCCCCGCCTTCCAGCAGCGTTTCGGGCCATTCGGTGCTGTATCGCCGCCACTCGGGCAGCCATGGCGCCAGCTTGCGCCAGGCGTCCGCCGCGCCCGCGCCGAGGTTCCAGGCGTGGCTGAAACCGCGGATAGCGTCGGCCATGCCGGCGGGCATGCCGGCGCAGTAGTGTGACAAAAAGGCATCAAGTTTGATCAGATGCGCATCTTCGTCCTGCTTGTAGATATGCCAGGCCAGCGGCCGCGCCGCCCATTGCGCGCGAACGAAACTGTCTTCGCCGCGCACAAAATTGAAATCGCACGACCAGAGTGTGAGATCGTAGCCGTCCTGGTCGGTCATGGGCAGCACGTGCGCGGTGAGCGCGCCGCGCCTCAGGTGCTGGCCTGCCTGCAAAGGTTGGCCGAAGAAACGCGATACATCGGCCAGTGCCTTGCCTTCCGGCACCATGCAGCTGACAGGCTGCTCGCCTGCAGCCCATAGCGACAGCAGTTCCCCGATGGCGGGGTTTTCATAGGCAAACAGGCTGACACGCCATTCACCCGCTTGTTTTTCCGGGATGTCGAACATCTGCCAGAAGGCTTTTTGCGCCAGCGGGTCTTGCTGCCAGCGCCGGCGTGTTTCCATCAGGCCGTCTTCGCAGAGCAGACCGCCGGTGTCGGCGGTGAAGCCCGGGAAGAAAAAGCGCTTGACCAGCGGCAGCCGTGGGTGGGGGGAAGGCATGCGGTGGCAGCCGCTGACCCAGTCTTCGGCCGACAGGTATTCCAGGTTGATCCACTGCGGGGCTGGGCTTTGCGTCGCCATGGCGGCTTCCACCGCATGCGGCAGGCGGCAGCCGAAGGCTTCAATCACCACATCCGCCGGCTGGTAGTCGGCAAAGCTGTCTTCCGCGCGCCAGCGACGCACGGCGATGTCGTCCAGCGTTTGCTGGTCGGCATGCTCCTCCAGCAGCGGTGCGATGCGCTCGAAGCTGGCCAGATCATCCACCCATAGCCGCACTGGATAGCCGAAGTCGTGCGCCAGCCGGCGCGCCAGCCGCCAGGCAACGCCAATGTCGCCGTAGTTGTCGATGACGGTGCAGAAGATGTCGATGGATTTCATGGCAAGCCTGGCCGGGGAGAGTGGCGCGCAGCATAGCACGCGCCGCGCTTGTGCCGGCCGGAAACCGCCGTGGGCGGGTGCCGGCGCGGCGGTGGGCTTTAGACGTTGAGCAGCAGGAAGCGGCGTTCCCACGGGCTGATCACATCAAAGTACTCGCGGTATTCCGCTTCCTTGATGGCGCCGTAGGTGCGGATGAAATGTTCGCCGAAGATGTCGGCCAGCGGTTGGCAACGCAACAGCATGTCGATGGCGTCGTCGAGGTGGCGCGGCAACTGGTGCGGTTGTTCGTAGGCGCTGCCGGTCAGCGGGTCGGATGGTTTCAGGCCCTGTTTGATGCCGAGGTAGCCGCAGGCCAGGCTGGCGGCAATGGCCAGGTAGGGGTTGACGTCCACGCCGGCAAGGCGGTTTTCCACCCGGCGCGCCTCCGGGCCGGAGTGGGGCACGCGCAGGCCGCAGGTGCGGTTGTCGAAGCCCCAGGACAAATTGATGGGGGCCGATGTATAGCGCGACAGGCGGCGATAGGAATTCACGAAGGGTGCGAAGAAGGACATCGCCGCCGGCAGATAGGTTTGCAGGCCGCCGATGAAATGGTAAAAGGCGTTGGATGGCTGGCCGTCGGCCAGGCTGAAAATATTGCGGCCATCGGCCTTGTTCACCACACTTTGGTGCAGGTGCATGGCGCTGCCGGGCTGGCCTTGCATGGGTTTGGCCATGAAGGTGGCGTACATGCCGTTGCGGATGGCCACTTCGCGCACGGTGCGTTTGAACAGGAACACCTGGTCGGCCAGCGCCAGTGGGTCGCCATGGTCCAGATTGATTTCCATCTGGGCGGTGCCCATTTCGTGGATCAGGGTGTCCAGCGCCAGACCCTGGGCTTCGCACCAGTCGTACATCACATCGAAAATATCGTCGTATTCGTTGACCGCGTCGATGGAGAAGCTCTGCATGCCGGCCTCGGTGCGCTTGGTGCGGCCGACCGGTGGTTTGAGCGGGATGTCCTCATCGGCTTCCATCTGCACCAGATAGAACTCCATTTCCGGCGCGACCACCGCGTCCCAACCTTCGTTTTCATACAGCTTGATGATGCGCTTGAGTACGTTGCGCGGCGAGAGATCGGCCGGGGTGCCGTCAAAGTGCACGCAGTCGTGGATGATCTGCGCGGTGGGCTCCTTGTTCCATGGCACCGGGCGTACCGTGGCGGGGTCCGGAATCAGGCGCATGTCCGGGTCGGCGGCGGCTGTGAAGTCTTCTTCCGGGTAGTCGCCGGTGACGGTCATGCACAACACGGCTTCCGGCAGGCGCAGGCCTTCCTGCGGGTTGTACTTGTGGCGCGGCACGATTTTGCCGCGCGCCAGTCCGGTCATGTCCGGAATCAGGCATTCCACTTCGGTGATGCGATTGTCGTCCAGCCACTGGTTGATCTGTTGAGCGCTGTTCATAAATCCTCGGTATTGCGTTACGGGTGCGCGCCGGAGCTGGTGTCGCGGCGGGCGTGGTTGAGCAGGGTGTTGCGGCGCCGGGCCTGCAACAGAAAGACGGGGCGGTCGTCCAGGCCGGCGATGGGCTCGGTGAGACGGGGCTGACGGATAAGCCGGGCAACAGGGAGCAAGCGCTTCTCTTTGAAAATGCGGGTTGAGACGGCGAGCTAGCCGTGACTTCATCCTAGAGGGGGACGTATGGCTGGACAATGTCTTCATACGCCGCGCGGCGGCGAGTGTTGATGGAAGACAACAGCCATCGCCCGGATAGGTCTATAACAGGCATTGGTAAAACAGTTAAAATAGCGTTTCAAAGATAGCTATAAGACATTATGGATTCTGTTAGCACGCCACATCCCGAATCTCCAAAGAAAACGCCAAGTTTCCGCTGGAAGCGCTGGCTGGCGGCCATCGCCATCTTCATCGCGCTGCTGTTCGCTTTTCTGGCCGGCATTGCGCCGGGGATGGCGCAGCGGGCGGCGGCGGACTGGGCGCGAGGCATCGGCCGGCAGCTGACGCTGGGCGAGGTGAGCATCCACCCGTGGAGCATGACGGTGGAAGTGAAGGCGCTCAAGTTGGCCGAAGGCGATGGCAAGCCGCTGTTTTCCGCCGATCGTGTATTTCTCGACGCTACGCCGAGGGCCTTGCTGATCGGGCGCTGGCAAGCGGCGGAATTCAGCGTCGACAAGCCGCAGCTGTGGGTGGAGCGGGACGATAAGGGCGAGTGGAACTGGGCGCGCTTCATCAAGGACGCCAGCGGCTCGCCCAAGGCCAAAGAGGCTGACGACAAGGCCATGCCGCGCCTGTTGCTGGAGTCGTTCCGGCTGCGACAGGGGGCGGTTTATCTGCACGACAAGCTGGCGGATCCGGATGGCAGCTTCCGCGTGTCGCCGCTCAATATCGCTCTGACGGACGTGTCCACCTTGCCTGAGGCAGGCGGCGTCAAACTGCACGCCGGCTTGCAGGACGGCACCCGCTTTGACTGGAAGGGCAGCCTGGAGCTGCAGCCGCTGCGCTCTTCCGGCGATATCAGCATGGTTGGCCTGAAGCTGGCCACGGTATGGGATTACATCAAACCCAGTCTGAATCTGGACAGCCCCAAGGGCGAGCTCAGCGCCAGCGTGCGCTACCGTTTCGACATGAGCGGCAAGGCGCTGCAACTGACGCTGGACCCCTTCAGCGCCCAGCTCAAGGGGCTGGAAGCGCACGCGCCCGGCACCCGTCATGAACTGGTGTTGCCGACCCTGCAGGTGAGCGGCGGCAAGTTCGATCTGGCCAGCCATAGCGTCAATATCGCCAGCGTCGCGCTCAACGGCGGCCGGCTCGACGCCCGGCGCATGGAAAATGGCGTCATCGACTGGCTGGCGGCCGTGCCTGCCGGCAAGTCGGCACCGTCGCAGGCTGATAGCAAGCCCTCTCCCTGGCGCGTCAAGGTGGATGCCATCCGCCTGAGCGACTGGCATTACCGGCTGGAGGACGCGCATTTTGCCGGCCCCCTGGCCATAGAAACCGAATTGCCGTTGTTGCAAGCGGGCTTCTCGCTGACGCCTGAAGCCGGCTTCAGTGTGGACAAGCTGTCCGGCGAACTGAAAAACCTGCAACTGGGCCGCAGCGGCCAGAACGCGCCCTTGCGGCTGGCCAGCCTCAAGTTGGGCCCGTCGCGCATCAGTCAGAAGGATGTGGAGATTGCGCCGGGCGAGGTGACGCTGGCAGGGCTGCAAGCCGATGTGCGGCGGGAACGCAACGGCGCGGTGAATCTGGCCGAGCTGTTCAAGCAGAACGCCGCGCCGGCCAAGGCGGCGGGCGGTGCCGGCCAAAGCGACGCCAAACCCGGCTGGAAACTGAAATATCCGCTGGTAACGCTGGCGGACAGTGGCGTCAGCTGGACTGACCAGACATTGCCGCGCCCCGTCACGTTTGCCCTGAAGGGCTTGGGCGGCAAGCTGCTGGCCAAGGAGCAGGGCCCGCTGGACGTGCAACTGGACGGCATGCTGGAAACCGGCAAGCTGTCAGGACATTTCAGCCTTGATCCCGCCTCCGGCGCGGTGAAAGGCAAACTGTCCACCAACCAGGTGCCGCTGGCGCCGCTGGCACCCTATGGTTTGTCCGGCACCCCGCTGCGCATGGCGGGCGGACTGCTTTCGGCCAACCTTGATATCGACTCCGCTCGCTCTGCCTGGAAAGTGGCTGGCGACGTCGGCATCACCCAACTCAGCGTGATGGAGCCCGGGCAGAAACTGCCCTTGCTGGGCTGGCGCAGCCTGAAGGTGGATGGCCTCGCCTTGCAGGCCAACCCGCTGAAGGTGGCGATTCGCGATATCCGTCTGGAAGAGCCTGTGGCGCGCGTAATTCTGGATCAGCAGCGTCAGCTCAACTTCCAGAAAATCTTCGCCGCCCGCGCCGCCGGCAAGCCCGCTGCGCCGGTCAAGCCGGCCGCCGCCGCGCCGCTGCCGCCGGTAGAGGTGCGCAGCGTGCACATGAACCGCGGCCGGGTGGAGTTTGCCGACCAAAGCATGAACCCCAATTTCCGGGCCCTGATGCACCACTTGCGCGGTTCGGTGCAGGGTTTGTCGACCCAGCCCGGCCGCAAGGGCACGGTGACGCTGAACGGCGATGTGGACCAGTATGGCGACGTGCGCGTGCGCGGGGCGCTGGCGCCGCTGGCCGTCACGGACGATACCGACATTACCCTGTCTTTCCGCAATATTCCGCTCAGCACGCTCAACCCCTATTCCACGACTTTTGCCGGCTGGCGCATCAATGACGGTCGCCTGACGGTGGATCTGCGCTATCTGCTGGAGCATCGCCAGCTGAAGGGCGAGAACCGTGTGGTGCTGGACACCCTGCAACTGGGCGAAGAGGTGCCGGACTACAAGGGCACCCGCCTGCCCTTGCGGCTGGCGGTGGCCTTGCTGGAGGACAGCGACGGCCGCATTGACCTGGATCTGCCGGTCAGCGGCAGCCTAGACGACCCGCAGTTCAGCTACGGGCAAATCGTGTGGAAAGCGGTAGTGAATGTGGTCACCAAGATCGTCACCGCGCCTTTCCGCGCGCTGGGCGCGTTGATTGGCGGCGACGGCTTCGACAACATCTACTTCGTGCCGGGCGAGGCCAGCGTTACCCCGCCGGAACGCGAAAAGCTGGAGAAAGTGGCCGGAGTGATGAGCAAGCGCCCCAAGATGATGCTGGAGCTCAGCGGCGGTTACGACGCGAGCGTTGACGGCAAGGAGCTGGCGCGCGCCCGCATCGATGCGGCGGTACTGAAGTCGGCGGGTCGCAGCCTGCTGCCGGGAGAACCGCTGCCGGTGCCGGATCTTGCCGATCCGGCCATGCTGTCGGCGCTCAAGACGGTGTATGCGGAGCGCATCGGCCGCATCAAGCTGATGAGCCACACGCTGAACCCCACCGGACCGAGCGGCGCGGCGCTGGCCAAGATCCTGCGCGCGGAGCTGATCTCCAACGAGAAAGTAGACGAGGCGGCTTTGCAGGCGCTGGCGCGGCAACGGGCGGAAAACGCGCGGCGAGTGATGATGCGGAATGACAACACTCTGGGCGAACGCATCAAACTGGCTGATCCGGTGAAAAACCGCGCGGAACGGGACGGCGTACCCTTGGGGATCAAGCTTTCCGGCAAGTAGGCAAAAATCCCGCTTGATATGTGTCAACGAACGGCGTAACTACATGTAGTGTAATACGCCGTTTTCTATTGCACATATTGTGTGGATAATTGGCGTTCAATCTTGAAGAACAATGGGGGAAGCAGATGAAACGGGAACAAGGCGCGGCCATGCTTGAGCAGGACATCTCGCGCGAGGTGCTGCTGGAGAAATACGCCAAGGGTGGCGAACAAAGCGTGGACGAAGTGCGCCAGCGCGTGGCCAAGGCGC
This sequence comes from uncultured Aquitalea sp., assembly GCF_945957525.1. Classification (GTDB taxonomy): domain Bacteria; phylum Pseudomonadota; class Gammaproteobacteria; order Burkholderiales; family Chromobacteriaceae; genus Aquitalea. The sequence goes on from NZ_CAMFLA010000005.1 coordinate 75,069, forward strand.
TGGCTGCGCTGGAAAAGGACCCGGCCCGTTTCGAGCCTCTGTTTTTTGAAGCGCTGGACAATGGCTTCATTCCCGGCGGCCGCATCAACTCCGCTGCCGGCACCGATCTGCGCGCCACGCTGATCAATTGTTTCGTGCAGCCGGTGGGCGACTCGGTGTCCGAACCCTCGCGCGGCAAGGTGGGCATTTACGAAGCGCTGCTGCAGGCGGCGGAAACCATGCGCCGCGGTGGCGGCGTGGGTTACAACTTTTCCCGCATCCGTCCCAAGGGCGCGCGGGTGAAAGGCACCAATAGCCGTGCCTCCGGCCCGGTGTCCTACATGCGCGTGTTTGACCGCAGCTGCGAAACGGTAGAATCCGCCGGCGCGCGGCGCGGCGCCCAGATGGGCGTGCTGGACGTGAGCCATCCTGACGTGGAGGATTTCATCCACGCCAAGGACAAAGGCGATCTGCGCAATTTCAATATTTCGGTGGGCGTGTCGGACGATTTCATGCGTGCGGTGGAAGCGGATGGCGATTGGCAGCTGACCCATGAGGTGGAACCGGCGACCGAGGCTTTCCCCGGCCACTTTCAGCGCGACGACGGCCTGTGGGTGTACCGCACCGTGCGCGCCCGCGATCTGTGGCGGCAGATCATGGATTCCACCTACGACCACGCCGAGCCCGGCGTGCTGTTCATGACCCGCATCAATCAGGACAACAATCTGTCCTACTGCGAGGTGATCGAGTCCACCAACCCTTGCGGCGAGCAGCCGTTGCCGGACTACGGCTGCTGCGATCTGGGGTCGGTCAATCTCACCAAGTACGTGCGTCAGCCTTTCGGCGCCAAGCCCAGCTTTGATTTCAAGGCTTTTGAAAGCGTGGTGCGCATGTCGGTGCGCATGCTGGACAACGTGCTGGATCTGACCGTCTGGCCCTTGAAGGAACAGGAAAACGAAGCGCAATCCAAACGCCGCGTCGGCCTGGGCTTCACCGGGCTTGGCGACGCGCTGATCATGCTGAAGATTCGCTACGACAGCGAAGAAGGCCGTCGCTTTGCCGCACGCATCTCTGAAAGCATGCGCGACGCCGCTTACGACGCCTCGGTGGATCTGGCCATCGAAAAAGGTGCGTTTCCGCTATTCGACGCGGACAAATACTTGGCCGAGCCGCATTGCGCCAGCCGTTTGCCGGAGAGCATCAAGCAGCGCATCCGCAAGCATGGCATCCGCAATTCGCACCTGCTGTCCATCGCGCCCACCGGCACCATTTCGCTGGCCTTCGCCGACAACGCCAGCAATGGCATCGAACCGCCTTTCTCCTGGTTCTACACCCGCAAAAAGCGCATGGCGGACGGCGGCAGCCAGGAATACCTGGTGGAAGACCACGCCTATCGCGTCTATCGCATGCAGGGCGGCGATACCCAGGCCTTGCCGGAGTACTTTGTCTCCGCGCTGGAAATGAGCGCGCTGGATCACATGCGCATGGTGGCGGCGGTAGCCCCTTTCATCGACACCGCCATCTCCAAGACGGTGAACGTGCCGGCCGATTATCCGTTTGCCGATTTCGAAACCCTGTATCTGGAAGCCTGGCGCAACGGCCTGAAGGGCATCACCACGTATCGCCCCAACAGCGTATTGGGTTCGGTGTTGTCGGTAGAGCCGGCCAAGGAAGCCAAGGAGGCGCCGCAGGATCTGTCCGCCAGCCAGGATGGCGACCCGGACCGCCGCATCACCCTGAACACCACGCCCAGTCCGGCGCTGGCCAGCCTCAAGTGGCCCAACCGGCCGAAACTGAAAGAGGGCAACCCGTCCTGGACCTATATGGTGGAAGGCGCGGCCGGCGACTTTGCCGTGGTGGTGGGCCATGTGGAAAACGGCCATCTCACCCCGTTCGAGTGCTGGGTCAACGCTACAGAGGAACAGCGCGGCCTGGGCGCCATCGCCAAGACCCTGTCCATGGACATGCGCTGCCGCGATCACGCCTGGCTTGCCGCCAAGCTGGACGCGCTGTCCCACACCAACGGCGACAAGCGCTACGCCTTCGAGCTGGGCGACAAGACGGTGTACGCCACCTCGGCCGCCGCTGCGCTGGGGCAGGTAGTGCGCCATCGCGTGGCCCAGTTGGGCGCGCTGGAGAAGGACGAACATGCGCCTACGCCGGTGATGGACGCGCTGTTTGCCCGCAAGGAACCCAAGTCGGGCACCGACGGCACCATGAGCTGGTCGGTGGATGTGGGTAATCCGCAAACCGGCGATGATTTTGTCCTGTTCCTGAAAGAGCTGGTGTTGCCCAACGGCAAGCGCCGCCCGTATTCAGTATGGCTGGCGGGCAGCTACCCGCGCGAGCTGGACGGTCTGTGCAAGATGCTGAGCCTGGACATGCGCGTGATCGATCCGGCCTGGATCGGCATGAAGCTGCGCAAGCTCTTGAGCTATGCCGAGCCGCAGGGCGACTTCTTCGCTCGCACGCCGGGTTCTGAGAAGTCGCAAAGCTGGCCCTCCACTGTCGCCTATATGGCGCAGCTCATGATCCACCGCTACGCCATGCTGGGCGTGCTGACGGAAGAGGGCGTGCCGGTAGAAGAGATGGGGGTGATGGTGCCGGAGCAGAGCGATCTGTTCAGCGCCGACCTGCCCGGTGTGGCCACGCTGAAGCAAGTGGCCGGCAAGCCTTGTCCGGAGTGCGGCAATCACGCGCTGATCAAGAAGGATGGTTGCGAATTCTGCACCGCCTGCGGTCACGTTGGCGCCTGCGGCTGAGCGCCTTCGGCCCACCCGGCTGTCCGGGTTGTCGCTCCGCGGCGGTCTGATGCGCGGCTGCAAACAGAAGAGCCCTGTCGGAGCAAACCGGCAGGGCTTTTGTTCATGCGTGGCGGGGCTGGCGTTTTGGCGCCCTCTCAGGCGGGGCCGGTGGATGCCGGCCGCACCGGCTCACACCAGATTGTTGCTGCGGGCGAAGTCAGTCAGCTCCACCACATTGCTGATGCCGAGTTTTTCGAAGATGTTCACCTTGTAGGTGCTCACCGTCTTGTTGCTGATGAACAGCCGCTCGGCGATATCCTTGTTGGACAAGCCCTGCACCAGGTGCTGCAGCACGGAGAGTTCACGGTCGGACAGCTTGTTGATTCGCGTGTCTTGCGTCTTGCCGTCTTCCATCTTGATGCCGGCCACCACGCCGCGCGGGAAGAAGCTGTAGCCGGCCATCACCACATCGGCGGCGGACACTACCGAGCCCAGATCGCGGGTCTTGCTGACGTAGCCGTCCGCGCCCGCCTGCATGGAACGCGAGGCGTAAACCGATTCATCGTGAGCGGACAGCACCAGCATCTTGGTGTCCGGCTGCTGGGTTTTCAGCCGCTTGATGAGGTCCAGACCGCCGATGCGCGGGATGTTGAGGTCCACCACCATCAGGTCCACCCGGTTCTCGCGCATGGTCTCGATGGCGGATTGGCCGTTGTCGCAATCGGCCACCACCTTGTACTTGCCCGAGGATTCGAGCACTGACTTCACTGCCAGGCAGATCGCCGGGTGATCATCGACAATAACGACGTTTTTCATTTTCCACTCCAGAAATGTCGGAACAATAGCCTGCCCGGAACGGGGTGATGGCTGGATAGCCGCTACTGCAAGTCAGTATCCGGGTTGGGCCAGCAGGGCCGGCGTCTTGACGCGCGCCGGCTGTTTCTGTCTGGCGTTGCTCATTTTATGGGGTGGGAAAAAACGATGTTGATACAAGCTCTGTTGTAAATTCTGATTTTTGTTGAACAAAATTCTTACAGCAGGCTGTGAAGGAAGAGGATTATTTTCATTTTTTGCCGCAGTGCAAAAAAAGGATGTCCGAGAAAGACATCCTTTTTGCGTTGTAGCGACGCGGAAAATCAGTGCATCAGGCCGGCTGACCGGTAGCCGCCAGCACGATTTCGCGCACGCAGACGTTTTGCGGTTGCTGGTAGGCGTAGGCGATGGCGCTGGCGATGTCGGTGGCCTTGAGCACGCCGCCCATGCCTTCCTTCCATTCTTCGTAGCCTTGCTTGATGCCCTCGTCGCTGGTGTGGCTCAACAACTCGGTTTCCACCGCGCCCGGGGCGATGGTGATGACGCGCACATTATGGCCGGCCACTTCTTCGCGCAGGTTTTCCGAGATGGCGTGCACGGCGAACTTAGTGCCGCAGTAGGCCACGTGGTTGGGGAAGGTCTTGCGGCCCGCGATGGAGCTAATGTTGATGATGGTGCCGCTCTTGCGCGCCACCATGCCGCCCAGCACGGCGTGGATGCCGTTGAGCAGACCCTTCACGTTGACGTCCAGCATGCGCTGCCACTCGTCAGGGTTTTGCTTGGCCATCTCGCCCAGCAGCATCACGCCGGCGTTGTTGACGATGGCGTCGGCCGGGCCGAAGCGCTGTTCAGCTTCCTTGATGGCGGCCTGCATGGCGACGGCGTCGGTTACATCGACGGCGCGGCACAGGGTGCTGGGCAGGTTCAAGGCTTCCAGGCGTTCCAGCCGGCGGGCCAGCAGCAGCAGCGGGTGGCCTTGCGATGACAAGAGACGGGCGGTGGCTTCGCCGATGCCGGAGCTGGCGCCGGTAATGATGATCAGCGGTTTGTTCATGATTAACTCCTGAAATAGTGTTTGCAGATGGCTGAGAGCTTGGCACGAGTGTATTCTTGATAGTTATCGCTGAAAAATGCTTTGTTTCTGTTGCAGGCATCGAAAAAAACTATGGATAGTCGTCAGCTCAAGGCTTTTGTCGCCGTGTTCGAGGAACGCAACATTACCCAGGCCGCCCAGCGCTTGTTCATTACCCAGCCCACGCTGTCGGTCACCATCCGTCAGCTGGAAGACATGCTGGGCGCCCCCTTGTTTGTGCGGCAGCCGCGCGGCGTGGCTGTGACGGAGGAGGCGCGCTTGTTCTACCCGCAGGCGCGCAAACTGCTGGATCAGATGGAAAGCGTCAGCAGCCTGTTTCGCGAACGGCGCAGCTGCGAACCCATGCTGCTGGGCGTGGATGGCGACATCGCGCCGTCGCGCTTGAGCCGCATCCTGCGGCTGGCGAGGCAGCGGATACCCGGCTTGTTGTTGAGTGCCGAGCCGGGTTGCGTGGGGGACGCGCGCGTGGCGCCGGAAGACCTGCGCTGCGAGGACGATTTGTTCCTGCCCTTGTGGGAGGAGCGTTTCGTGCTGGCCGTGCCGGCGCAGAGCCCGCTGGCGGGGCTGGCGGAGGTGGACCTGGCCGCGCTGGGGCAGGAAGACTGGATTACCTGCCCGGGGCATGAGTCGCACCAGCGGCTGCTGGCCATGCATGGTGAAAACAGTCGCGGCGTGATGCTTGCGGCAAAAGCCGGCAGCCTGGCGCTGGCGGCGCGGATGGTGGAGGCCGGTTGGGGCGTGGCCTTGTTGCCCGCAACTTTGCTGGAAGAGCTGGGCGGCGTTTGCGGCGTGCCTGCCGCCGGGCCGCAACTGACGCGGCGGATCGGGCTGTGCTACGCCGCGCAGGCGCTGGACAAACCCGTGGTGGCTCGCCTGCACGCGCTGTTGGCCGACGAGGCCTTGTCTGGCGCGCTGTCTTCGGCCAACCTTGACGATTCCGTCCCCCGGAGCAAGGCATGAATCCCCTGACACCCGCGCGTGAGCGCCGCTTGTTGTGGCTGCTGGCGCTGACGCAGTTCACCATCATCATGGACTTCATGGTGATGATGCCGCTGGGCCCGCAAATCATGCGCGCTTTCAGCATCTCTCCCGCCGCCTTCGCCACGGCGGTGTCTGCTTATTCCTGGTGTTCCGGCCTGTCCGGCCTGTTTGCCACCGCCTATATCGACCGCTTTGATCGTCGCAAGCTGCTGCTGGTGATTTATGGCCTGTTTGCCGCCAGCAATCTGTTGTGCGCGCTGGCGCCCAACTTCCACCTGCTGTTGTTTGCCCGTGCTTTTGCCGGCCTCACCGGTGGGGTGATGGGCTCCATCGTCATGGCCATTGTCAGCGATGTGGTGCCGCCGCAGCGACGCGGGGCGGCCACCGGCGTGATCATGACGGCCTTTTCGCTGGCGGCGATTGCCGGGGTGCCCGCCGGCATCGTGCTGGGCGCGCATTATGGCTGGTCCACGCCGTTTTTCCTGTTGGTGGTGCTGTCGGTGTTGATCTGGGGACTGGGCGCGAAGCTGGTGCCGCCGCTGGCCGAGCACTTGTCGCGCGGCGTGCCGCCGCTGTCGCGCGTGCTGCCGGATTTGCTGGAACTGTTTCGCACGCCCGGCCATCAGCGGGCTTTCCTGCTGACGGCGCTGGTGATGGTGTCGCACATGATGGTGATCCCCTTCATCTCGCCGGTGCTGGTGGCCAATCACGGCATCGAGCCGCAGCAAATTTCCTGGATTTACATGGCGGGCGGCGCGGCCACCTTTTTCACCTCGCGCGCAATTGGCCGCATGGCGGACCGCTTCGGCAAACATCGGGTGTTCCGCGTCATGGCGCTGGTATCCATGGCGCCGGTGCTGCTGGTGACCCATCTGCCGGATTGGCCGTTCTGGGCGCTGGTGGCGTTTTTCCCCTGCTTCATGGTGGCGGTGTCCGGCCGCATGATTCCCATGCAAGCCCTGATTACCACCGTGCCGGAGCCGCGTCACCGCGGCGCTTTTCTCAGTGTCAACAGTGCGGTGCAATCCATTTGCAATGGCTGCGGCGCCTGGCTGGGCGGTTTGCTGCTGAGCAGTGGCGGCGGTGGCCGCATTCTGGGCTATGGCGAGAACGGGCTGTTTGCCGTGGCGCTGGTGGCGGTGGCGATGTGGTGGATAGGGCGGGTGGCGGCGTTTGACGCCGGCGCCGAGCCGGCACTGTCCGTACCTGCCGACTGATGCGCATGCGCGTTAACAGGCTGGCATCCTCGCTATGCCGTCGTCCTGCCGCCGTCGCCTTTGGCCCGGCGGTTTTGTTTTGCCCGCAAGCGGCAACAAGACGCCGGCGTATCCGGCTGGCATGATGTGGGTTTTGCCCGGGAGCCCGCCATGTCCGCCACTTCGTCAAAGCCCGCCAGCGCGGCCGCCCTGGCCGAAGCCGAGCGCTATGTGATTTTGCGACGCGCGGCGGCAGACGATCCGGACATACGCACAGACGCGCTGGCCGCGCTGGCCGGCGTGGCGGAGGCGGATCTGCCTGCCTTTTTGTTGCGCCATGCTCAGGCGGATGAGGCCGGCTGGCGACGCGGCCTCCGCACGGCGGCGCTGTGGCAAGGCTTGTGCGGTGGCAGCATGCCAGCCGAGCCCGGTATGGACGACGACTGTATGGCTACCTTCGGCATGACTGCGGCCGAGCTGGCCCGTCTTGGCGAGCGGCCGCAGTTTCGCCTCCGCCTGCCTGCCGCCTATCGCCTGGAGCCGGCGCTGGATTACCACGGGCGCGACCCGGCCGGCCCGGCCGAGCGGCGAGAGGGGTGCAGCCTGCGCAAGGCCCTGTGGCTGGCGGGCGAGCCCTTGGTGCTGATGTTGACTTTGGCCGAAGGCGAGGCCGTGGTGGCGGTGGAGGGCGCGGGGGCGTCGCGCTGGGGCGAGGTGATGCCGGAGGCGCATCGGACAGTCTGTCGCATGCTGGGCCTGGGCGCGGGACATGCCGCCTGGCGGGCGCTGGCTCGGCGCGAACCATTGGCGGCGCGGCTGGACGAGATGGGCCCGCCGCTGTGGCTGCCCTTGGCCGCATCGCCGTGGGAGGCCTTGTGCTGGGCCATTATCGGGCAGCAGATCAATCTGGCTTTCGCCACCCGCTTGCGGGCGGTGCTGATCGAGGAAGCCGGACAACCGGCGGGAGACAGCGGCCTGATCGCTTTCCCAACGCCGCAGCAAGTGGCGGCGCTGGAGGGCGAAGCGCTGACGCGCCGGCAGTTTTCCCGCAGCAAGGTGAAGTATCTGTTGTCGGCGGCCGAGGCGGTGGCCAGCGGTGGGCTGGCGCTGGATGCGCTGGCGGAAGGCTCTGCCGAAACGGCGGAGCGGGCCTTGCTGGCCTTGCACGGCGTGGGGCCGTGGACGGCGCATTACCTGATGATGCGCGGCCTGGGTTTTGCCGATTGTGTGCCGGTGGGCGACAGCGGCCTGTCTGCTGCCTTGCAGCGTTTTTACGACTTGCCGGCGCGACCGGACGCGCGGGAAACCGCGCGACTCATGCAGCCGTTTTCACCCTGCCGCAGTCTGGCCACCGCCTTGTTGTGGCAGTCGCTCAGCCCGCAGGGGCTGAATGGTTGAGGAGGGGCGGGGCGGCGGACCAGCGTGCTGGCGACTCGAGGAAGGACACATGAGGAAGATCGGATTGGTGGGCGGGCTCAGCTGGGTGTCCACGCTGGATTACTACCGCTATGTGAACGAAGGCGTAAACGCCGCGCTGGGCGGCTTGGAGTTTGCCGAATGCCTGGTCTACTCGGTCAATTTCAACGCTATCCAGCGGCATGGCTGGGATGACTGGGACAATACCTTCGCCGTCTTGCTGTCTGCCGGCCAAAGCCTGAAAGCCGGCGGCGCGGAAGCCATCGTGCTGTGCGCGAACACGGCCCATATGTGCGCGGAGCGCCTGCAGGCGGCCTTGGCGCTGCCGGTGATTCACATTGCCGAAGCCACCGCGCGGCGCGTGGCGGAACAGGGCTTGCGCACGGTGGCCTTGCTGGGCACGCGCTACACCATGGAACTGCCCTTTTTTCATGAGGTGTTGCAGGCCCACGGCATCCGGGCCCTGACCCCCGCAAGACAAGAAACACGTGATTTCATCCAGCACACGCTGAAAGAAGAGCTGGGTCGGGGCCTGACGTTGCCGGCCACCCGGACGGCCTATCTCGAGATCATTGACGAGCTGCTTGCGCGCGGCGCGCAAGGCGTGGTGTTCGGCTGCACCGAGTTGCCCTTGCTGTTGTCGCCGGCGGACATCGCCGTGCCGGTGTTCGACACCACGCGCCTGCACGCCGAGGCGGCGGTGGATTTTGCGCTGGGGCGCGCCGGCCGCTGAGCTTGCAGCAGCCGGCAGCGGGTCAGGCCAGGCGCGCGCTGCGTCGCGCCAGATAAAACCATTCCTGCCCGGTTTGTGCCTTGGGGTTGGGAAACACGATACAGCCGTCGTCTATGGCCAGCACTGGCGTACCGTCGTGGCGCAGGCCGATCTGTTCCCCCTTGCGGATGGGGTCGAAGCTGGCGAAGGCGCGCACAAAACTGTCGTCGTCGTGCAGCTTGTCCACCACCTCGTACAAGGACAGCGTTTCGATATCCGCCACCAGCGGGGGTGCGGTTTCATCCACCATGCCCAGATGGGCCAGGGTGTTGCGGATGGCCTGATAGGCCACGTCCGGCGCTTGCGGGTCCTGATGCTGGCCGCACTCCAGCGTCAGCGCCCAGCCGCCTTGCGCGCGCATGAATTCCGTCGTGCCCACGCCGTAGCGGGCGTCGGTGTTGAGCTGGGCCTGGCGGCCGCCGCCGTCGCCAAACAGCGCCACCCGGCGCTCCACGCCCAGCGCGTAAGTGGACAGCCATCCATCCATTAGCCGCGATACGCCCAGGCGCGCCGCCAGCGCTTCCTCCTTGGCCGCGTGGCGGAAGGGCTCCAGCGGGCCATCGTTGTTCTGCGGGCCCATGAAGGCGAACGCCACGCCGGGCGACTGGAAGGAGTGCAGGTCCAGCAGTACCTCGTGCGCGGCCAGCAGCGGACACAGCCAGTTGGCCACGTGATCTTCGAAATCCTGTGGCGCATCGGTGGGGCTGAGGTTGCGATTGAGGTTGCGATCCGCGCCGCGCTGGCCAAGGTTGTAAGCACGGGTATTGGTGACTGGCACCAGCGTCAGGCTGCCTTTGGCAAGGCGGACATCGCCTTGGTCCAGTTCTGCGATCAGGCGGCGGATGCCGTGGCTGCCGCAGGTTTCATTGCCGTGCACAGCCCCCAGTACGATCAGGCGGGGCCCGCTTTGCGTGGCGGCGTAATGGACGGATTTGAAGGTTTCAGGAAGGCTCATGGCGCGGTCCGGCTCTGTGGGGGAAGCTTCCATTGTGCCGTGGGCCACCTTGGCGGGCAATGCGCCGGCCACGGGTGGTTGACGGAGCAGGACGGGCTTTTCACAATCGTCCGCTCAGGGAGATACAACATGAAAACGCGATATCAGGCCCGGCGGGTGAATGTGGGGGACCGGGACATTTTCATCCATCGGCTGCCCAGCGGCCTGGGGCACGACCTCTATCACTATGCGATGACACTGAGCTGGCCGCGTTTTTACCTGGCCATCGGCGGCTTGTTCCTGCTGCTCAATACCGTGTTCGCCACCTTGTACGCCTTGCAGCCGGGCAGTATCGCCAACCAGTTTCCAACCGGCTTCTGGGGCGGTTTCTTCTTCAGCGTGGAAACGCTGGCCACGGTGGGCTACGGCGACATGCACCCGCAGACCCTGTATGCCCATGTGGTCAGCACGCTGGAAATCTTTCTTGGCATGATGAGTATTGCGCTGGTGACCGGGGTGACCTTTTCGCGTTTTTCGCTGCCGCGCTCGCGCATCGTGTTTTCGCAGAACCCTGTGGTGCGCAGGCTGGATGGCCGGCCCACCCTGATGCTGCGCGCCGCCAACGCCAGGCAGAGCTATATCGTGGACGCCGACGCCCAGCTCAATCTGCTGGTCAACCATGTCACGCCGGAAGGGCTGCGCATTCGCCAGCTGAAAGACCTCAAGCTGCAGCGGCGGCACCATCCCTTGTTTGTGCTGAGCTGGACGCTGATGCATGTGATCGACGAGCACAGCCCGCTGTACGGCATGTCGGCCGAAGAGATGGCGCGGAAGGGCTGCTCGTTCATCCTGTCCATCAGCGGCATGGACGACACTACCCGCCAGACCGCGATGGGCCGACATCTGTTCAGCCATGGCGATATCCGCTGGAACCACCGTTACGCCGATTTGCTGGAAACCGATGACGCCGGTTTCGATCACGTGGACTTCGGCAAACTGCAGGAGGTGATGCCGTTGTCGGCGGAGGACGAGGGGGAGGCGCCTACCGGCTAGTCCCGCCTTAATCCGCCGCCTTGCCGCTGCGCACCGGCAATTTGCTGGTTTGCTTGATGGCGTCGAGGATGATGGTGGATTTCACGCTGCGAACGAGAGACAACTGCATCAGCCGGTTCATGACAAAGCGCGACAACGACGGCAGGTCTTCCACCACGATGCGCAGCAGATAGTCTGCTTCGCCGGCGGCGGCGTAGCATTCCAGCACCTCGGGCAGGCTGTCGATGGCCTGGGCGAATTCGCGCAGCGAGCTTTCGCTGTGGCGCTCCAGACTGACATGAGCGAAAGCCATCACCGACAGGCCGATGCTTTCCGGCGTGATGTTCACCTGGTAGCCCTGGATCACGCCGCTTTCCTCCATGCGCTGGATGCGCCGGCCAATTTGAGAGGCGGACAGCGGCACGCTTTGCGCCAGTTTCTGATGAGTGCTGCGGGCGTCTTGCTGCAAGGCTTGCAGAATCTGGTAGTCGAAGCGGTCTAATTCCATTGATGCGGCATCCGTGCGTGAACAAGGTTTGATTTGCATCAAGTATGCAAAGAAGGCGCTGAAAAGGCAAAACTTGCGGACCTGCCGCAAGCGGCGCGGGCTACACTCAAAGCATCAAACCCCACCGGATATCCCGCCATGAACGACCGCACCGATTTTGTCGTGCCGGACATCACCACCCGCAAGAATGCAGGGTTGAGCCATGACCCGCGCGACTTCACCCTGCCGCAGCCGCTAGACCGTTACACGGCGGAAGACCACGCCACCTGGGCCGCGCTGTACCGCCGCCAGAGCGAGTTGCTGCCTGGCCGTGCCTGTCGCGAGTTCATGGACGGGCTGGACAAGCTGGGCGTGGACGCCGACCGCGTGCCGGATTTCGAACGTCTCAACCAGCGCTTGGGGGCGGCTACCGGCTGGCGCATTGTTGCGGTGCCGGGGCTGATTCCCGACGATGTATTCTTCGAGCATCTGGCCAATCGCCGTTTTCCGGTGACCTGGTGGCTGCGCGAGCCGCATCAGCTGGATTACCTGCAAGAGCCGGACGTGTTTCACGATCTGTTCGGCCATGTGCCGCTGCTGATTGATCCGGTGTTTGCCGACTACCTGCAGGCTTACGGCAAGGGCGGCATGAAGGCCAAGGACCTGGGCTACCTTACCCAGCTGGCCCGTCTTTACTGGTACACGGTGGAATTCGGCCTGATCCGCACGGCAGAGGGCATGCGCATTTACGGCGCGGGCATTCTGTCCAGTAAATCCGAATCGGTATACTGCCTGGACAGCGCCAGCCCCAACCGGGTGGGTTTTGGTCTGCAGCGTTTGATGCGCACGCGCTACCGCATCGACACCTTCCAGAAAACCTACTTCGTCATCGACAGCTTCCAACAATTGTTCGACGCCACCGCGCCGGATTTCACGCCCATCTATCATCAGGTGGACGCCATGCCGACGCTGGGCGCCGGCGAAGTGGCGGCTGAGGATCTGGTGTACCAGACCGGCAATCGCGAGGGGTGGGCCGATACTGAGGATGTGTGAGCCTGAATGACCGGATGCCGTCAACTCTCGGCCTTCGGCCAACCTTCCAGCGCCAGCCCCAATAAGGGCGGCTGATAAACTCAGTGGCGCGGTTGAGGCTCTGTGCGCCGAGGCAGGCCGTACTCGGGTACGGCAAGGCGGCAGCGGGAGTGTTGTCAGCCGTTCTGCAAACGCCGTTCACTGGGGCAAGTGAACGGCGTTTCTACTTGTCCGCCAGTCAGGGGCGCGGCGTGCCGGCCGGCACGCAGGCCAGCGCCTCACCCAGCTGCTGGCAGCTGCCCTCCAGCGCTTCGCCCCGGCGACCGGTAAAGCTGCAAGTCGAGCCGGCAGTGCGAGCGCGGCAGGCCTGCATCGCCTCCGGCGGGGGGTGGCGGCGGCCGGACGGGGCGTCCATCGCGCTGGGGGGAGGATGATTGGAACCGGCATCATCGGCTTTGCCGGCCTTGGCCGTGGCTCCGGCGCGGACCGGCGATCCGCGGAAGCAGCCCAGCGTGTAGGGAAACTCTCGCGTCATCACGTAGTGATAGATGCTGACCAGCCGGCCATTCCACAGTACCCGCGAGACTCTGCCGTGGCAGGCGTCGAGATCGCTGTTTTTCAGTTCGCGGCCGTTGTCGTCAAACAGGCTGTAGATGCCGTAGCCGTCCAACGCATAGCCCACCAGACGCTGGTTTTCCTTGATGCCGGGCATGCAGGGGCTGGGGCCGTGGTAGTGGTAGCGTCCGGCTCGCTCGGGATGGCCGTTGCAGCTGTCCTGCACCTCATGCGCCACAGCGTCGCGGCCCTCGTCGTCCAGTGCGTTGAAGATCGGCACACCGTTCAGGGCGACGCCTATCGGCCCCATCGGTAGACAGGCTGGGTCTGCGGCGGCTTGCGGCTCCAGCGGCAGATTCCAGACAAAGTCCTGCTGGTGGATGGCGTTGGGGTTGCGGTCTATCTGGTAGACAGGGTCTGAAACGGCCACGGGGAAGATGCCGGTGGCCGCGGCCACCGGCAGGCCGTTGCCGCTGATTTGGCGTTGGCCGTTTTGGGTCAGCGCCTGAAAGCTGGCTTGCGGCCAGAGCACCTGCCCCAGCACATGCAGCTTGGCGGTTTCGTCCCAGGTGTTGTCGGCTTTGATCCAGGGGCCCTTGCGTTGCGCGCCGCCGCCGTGAAAGCGGGTTTGACAGGCAAAGACATGGCCGGCGCGGGGAGCGGCGCTGACGCGGCCATCGCCCAGCGGCAGGGCGCGGCCGTTCAGGGTCAGAGTTTTGCCCGGGGCTTGCCAGTCGTGCGCCTTGGCGGGCAGGGTAGTCAGCAGGGCCAGCAGGCTCAGGGCGCGGATGGAAAGGGGCATGGCTATCCTCCTGTAAAACGGGCCTTGGGTTGGGGCCCGCTTCTTCGGCCAACCTGGGCCGCGGCGGTCAGTCCGCGGACTCCACCCGGTTGCGCCCGCTGCGCTTGGCGCGGTACAGCGCCTGATCAGCGGCCTTGATCAGCGATTCGATATTGGCGTGGTCGCCCTGCATTTCGGCAACGCCGATACTGACGGTGATACGCTGCGTTTGCTGCGCCGTCACCATGGCGTGGCCGGCTACCGTGGTGCGGATGCGTTCGGCCACCTGGATGCCGGTGTTCAGCCGGGTATCCGGCAGCAGGATGAGGAACTCCTCGCCGCCAAAGCGGCAGATCACGTCGCTGCGACGACAGAGCATGCGCAGGATGCCGGCCAGTTCTTGCAGGATGGCATCGCCCACATCATGGCCCTGTTCATCGTTGACCTGTTTGAAGTAATCGATGTCCAGCATCAGCGCCGTCAGCGGCTGCTGGCTGCGGCGGGCTTCTTCCCACACTTGCGGCAGGTAGCGCATGGCGTAGCGGCGGTTGTAGAGGCCGGTGAGACCGTCGGTTTGCGCGGCCTCCTGCGCCATCTGGTTGTCGATGGACAGCGCTTCCAGATGGCGTTTGAGCTGCTCTTGCTGCATGAGCAGGTTGCGTTGTTCCTGAATGATGCGTTGGCCGGCCAGCAGGCGCGCCTGCAGGATGCGCGGCGGAATGGGCTTGCTGATGAAGTCGTCCGCGCCGCTGCCGAAGACTTCCTCGAGGCTGTCTTCGTCGTCCAGCACAGTGAGCACGATGATGTAGAGCTGGCGCCCGGCCGGCGTGGCGCGCAGCTTGCGGATCAACTCCAGCCCGTCCATTTCCGGCATGGCCAGATCGGTAATGACCACCTGCGGCGGCTGTTGCACCACCAGTTCAAACGCCTCTTGGCCGTTGGCTGCCACATCCACGCGGTGTCCCAGCAGCTCCAGTAAGCGGCGCAGCAGCAAACGCTGGCTGGGTTCGTCTTCCACCACCAGGATGTGCATCGCCTCTTGTTCGTTGTCCGGGCTCTCCTGGCGCGGTGCAATGGCCTGCCGGCGCTCCAGAACGGCAAAGGGCTCTTCATCCGGGCTGGCGATGCCCAGCTGGGCGTTCCAGTCTCGCCATTCGCGCAGGGCTTCGTCGCACAGGCGGGCGAAGTGGCCGATATCGATATCCAGCTGAATGGCCTGTTTTTTCAGGTCGGCATAGCGCTGTACGCGGAATTCGCCGCTGAGCAGGAACAGCTCGGCCATGCGGTTGGCCAGTTGCAGGCAGCGGGTAAGGCGGGCGGTGCGGGAGTTTTCGGGCTGGCGCAGGGTTTCCGGCGCTTCCTGATGGCTGACGGCCTCGCAGAACATGGCCGGCAGGCCCCAGTCGCGCAGCAAGGCCGCGGCGACTTCAAGATGGGTGTAGCCGAACAGCTGGCTTTCCGCCTCGCTCATGAGCGGGTCGTAGGGGTGGCCGTGTTCGCGGATCAGCTCGCTGTAGGCGTCCGGGTGCAGCGTGGCCATGGACAGTTGGCCAATGGTGGACATGATGCCCAGCGTGAAGAGTTCGCCGGCCGGCGCCAGTCGCAGCTGCATGCCCAGTTGTTGCATGGCGGCGCCGCAGGCCAGCGCGCGCGACCAGTGACGGTCGTAGTCAAAGGCCTTGCACTGGCCTCGGCGGTATTCCGCCACCAGCGCAAAGGTCAGCGCCACCTGGTGCACGGTGTTCAGCCCGATGGACATCAGCACGTCCGGCGTCAGCGCCACGGCCGGGCGGCTGCGCACAAAGGCGGCCGAATTGGCCACCTTGAGCAGGCGTCCTATCATCACCGGATCGGTGTTGAGCGCGGCGATGAGTTCGGGCAAGGGCACGTTGTTGTGCTCGCTCAGTTGCATCACCTTCAACACCGTGCCTTTGGGCGAGGGCAGGTTGCCGCTGATTTTCAGTTCGTTGAAGCGGGCAGGCTCAAGCATGATGGCCGCCTTCTTTGTAGGGGCTGTGCACGGTAGGCGGAACTTTCTCATCGGCAAACTGTTCGCGGATGCGCTGGACGTCTTCCCAGGCGGCGAACAGGGCGTCGACGCAGACCGGGTCGAAGTGACGACCTTTTTCGTCTTCCAGATAGCGGCGGGCATCGTCCAGCGGCCAGGCGCGCTTGTAGGGCCGGTCGGAGGTGAGCGCGTCGAACACGTCGGCCACCGCCACGATGCGGCCCCATAGCGGTATGGCCTCGCCGGTCAGGCCGGACGGGTAACCGCTGCCGTCGAATTTTTCGTGATGGCTCAGGGCGACCACCGCTGCGCATTGCAGCAGCGGCGATACCGAGTCGTTGAGGATTTCGTGGCCGAAGCCCGGGTGCTGCCGCATGATGGCCATCTCGTCATCGGTGAGCTTGCCGGGCTTGAGCAAGATGGCGTCCGGGATGCCGACCTTGCCGATATCGTGCATGGGCGCGGCTTCTTGCAGCATTTCCTGTTCTTGCTGGGGCAGGCCCAGTTCCCGGGCGATCAGGCGCGCGTAGGAAGACATGCGCAGCAAGTGCGCGCCGGTTTCCGGGTCGCGGTATTCCGCGGCACGCGACAGTCGCAGAATGGCTTCTTTCTCGCGGGCGCGAATTTCCGCCGTGGCCTTTTTCACTTCTTCAAGCAGCCAGGCGGCGCGATTGGCCAGTTGCTGGCTGCTTTTGCGCAGCGCTAGCAGGTTGCGTACCCGCACGGTCAGTTCCACTTTGTCCACCGGCTTGGTGAGAAAATCTCGCGCGCCCATTTGCAAGGCGAGATGGCGCACGTCGCGCTCGGTGTCGGCGGTCACCATCACCACGGGCACGTCTTGCCGCTGGGGGAGGGCGAGGAAGCGGCGCATGAATTCCATGCCGTCCATTTCCGGCATCATGTAGTCCAGCAACACTAGATCCGGCTCGTACAGGCTGCACCAGTCCAGTGCTTGGCGCGGATCGGAGAACGTGTCCACTGTGACGTCGTCCAGCTTTAGCAGGATGTGGCGCAGCAGCAGCAGATTGGTGTCGTTGTCGTCCACCACGATGACGTGCGACATCGCTTATTCCTTTCCATAGCCCGCAATGAAAACCAGGATGGCGTCCATCTCGGTTTCGATGCGGGCGGCGATATCGGGCAGGGCTTGCCGGTTTTCGTCCTTGGCGGCGGCATACAGCTGGGTGGCCAGGGTAGCCAGCGTGTCCGCGCCGACGTTGGCGGCGCTGCCTTTGAGCTCGTGGGCCAGTTTGACCATATGGCCGCCATCGCTTTGCAAGTCCAGCCGCAGCCGTTGCCGCCAGCGTTCCAGCGAGTCGCGGAAAATCTCCAGCATCTCGGCGATGGCTACCGGGTCGTCGCCAAGGAATTCCGTCAGCCGCTTGACGGAGAAGCCGTTCCGGTCCGCCTTGGGCGCTGGGGCCACGGCGGGCGGCTCGACGCCGGGTTGATGCGGCAGCCACTGCGCCAGCCGGGTTTCCAGCGTGCTGTATTCAATCGGCTTGGCGAGGTAATCGTCCATGCCGGCTTCCAGGCAGAGGGCGCGGTCGCCCTCCATGGCGTTGGCGGTCATGGCGATGATGGGCAGGCGGCGGCGATCCGGCTTTTCGCTTTCCAGCTTGCGGATGGCGCGGGTGGCTTCATAGCCGTCCATTTCCGGCATCTGGCAATCCATCAGGATGGCGTCGTAATGCTGTTGGCCGATGGCTTGCAGCGCTTCGCCGCCGTGGCTGACCACATCCACCATGAAGCCCATCTTGTGCAGCATGCTGGCGGCCACGCGCTGGTTTACCGGGTTGTCTTCGGCCAACAGCAGGCGATAGTGGCGGTCGGCGCGCAGGCTGGGTGGTATCGCGTTTTTGTCCGGGGTGTGCAGGCGGATGCCGCTCGGCGCCCATTGCACCAGCAGGGCGTCCAATAGCGCCGATTGCTTCATCGGCTTGTGGAGCACGGCCAGGCCCTGATGCGCAAGCAGGTTCTTGCGTTTGCCGTCCGGCTCCTGCAAGCAGGCCACCATGGGAATGCTTTCCACTGCCAGCATTTGCGCCGCCTGTTCCAGCGTGGCGTCCGGCAGCGGTTCTATCAGCAGCAGCGTGTCCGGTCTGCGACCGGCGGCGGCTTGGTCGCGCAGGGCTTCCAGCAAGCCGGCGAGGCTGGCGCAGGTTTGATGCGGCACGTTCCAGCTATCCAGATACCGGCTCCACAGCGCACGGTTGTCCGGGCTGTCGCCGGCGATCATCACCAGATGCCGGGACGGATCGTCGCGCGCGGTCAGGCAACTGTCGTTGCCGGTGGCCGGCAGCGGCAGGCTGACCCAGAATTCCGAGCCTTCGCCCTGCAGGCTTTCCACGCCGATGGCGCCGCCCATGGCTTCGGCCAACCTCTTGCAAATGGCAAGGCCAAGACCGGTGCCGCCGTATTTGCGCGTGGTGGAGCTGTCTGCCTGGGCAAAGGGCTGGAACAGTCGTTCCTTGGCGGTGGGGCTCAGGCCGATGCCCGTGTCTTTCACGCACAGCCTCAGCTGCACCGTGCCGCCCTCGCGGTGATCCAGCGTGGCGGAAACCAGCACCATGCCGTTTTCAGTGAACTTGATGGCGTTGGACAGCAGGTTCAACAGGATCTGGCGCAGTCGCGTGGGGTCGCCGCACAAGGTGTCCGGCACGTCCGGCGTGGCGAAGCTGGCCAGCGTCAGCCCTTTGGAGTGGGCCTTGCTGGCGACGATGTCCAGCGTGCCTTCCAGCAACTGGCGCAAGGAGAAGTCAATGGCTTCTATTTCCAGCCCGTCGGCTTCGATTTTGGAGAAATCGAGGATGTCGTTGATGATGGACAGCAGCGTGTCGGCCGACATCTTGATGGTGCGCACGAAGTCGGATTGCTCTGCGTCCAGCGGCGTATCGTTGAGGAGTTCGATCATGCCGATCACGCCGTTGAGCGGCGTGCGGATTTCGTGGCTCATGGTGGCGAGAAACTCGCTCTTGGCCCGCGCGGCCTTTTCCGCCGCCTGTTTGGCCTGTCGCATCTGCTCTTCGCGCTCGCGCGCCTCGCTGACATCGGCGAAGGTGGTGACGCTGCCCGCCAGCTTGCCGTTGAGCAGCAAGGGCGTATTGCAGACACGCACCGGCAGCGGCGCGCCGTCCTTGCGAAAGAACAGCTCGTCTTCCGAGCGGTAGGTGCGTTTTTCCTGTTGCGCGCGGTAGATAACGCAGTCTTCCAGCGGCAGCTTGTCGCCATTGGGCAGGTGATGGTGAATCAGTTCATGCACGTTCTGGCCGTGCATGTCGATGAAACGCCAGCCCAGCATGTGTTCGGCTTCGCGGTTCATGTAGGTGAGCCGGCCCTGCATGTCCATGGCCAGCACGCCATCGTCCATATTGTTGAGCAGCGCGCTTAGCCACAGCTCCTGTTCTTTCTGGGCGGAGATGTCGCGCAGGATCAAGCGCTGGCTGCCGGTCTTGCCGGCGGCGAAACGAGCTTCCAGCAGCACCAGTTGGCCGTCCTTGTCCGGCATGGCCAATTCGAACGGCCTGCCATGCGCGCCTTGCGCCGCCATGCCGAACTCTTGGCGAAACACCGGGTGAAATTCTACCGGCAGCAGGGCGAACAAGTCGGATGGCGGCCTTTTGCCGGCAAACGTGCGCAGCCAGCGGTCGTTGGCGTCGAAGATGCGGCCGTCCGCGTCGCAACTCAGCAGGAAGTAATCCAGTTGCTCTAGTTGCGCCAACAGGGGGCGCTCATCGACGTTGTGCCCCGGCGCCATAGCCAGCAGGGATTGCAGGTTGATTTTTTCCGCCATGTCCAGCGGCGTGGTCCGATCGCCCAGCAAGAACAGCGCGGCGGTTTGGGCGGCTTGCACGCGGCAGGCGTAGCGGCCGGCCTGCAGGCTTTCGGCAAACCCTTCGCTGTCCGGAGCAGCCTGATCCAGCAGGGCAAGGGCTTCCCGCAAGTGGGCGTTGTCCGCTTGCCAGGCGGTCAGCAAACGCCAGTTTTGCTGTTGCTTGTCGGCCAGCATGGCATGAGGCAGCCGGACGAGGCCGGCAGCCAGCATGGCCAGGTTCCGCAGTTTGTCGACGTTGACGGCCTGGGAGGGGGAGTCAGGCTTCTGCACCTAGGGTGAAGCTCCGTGTGTTTTTTGATATCGATGGAAAGGGCGGGGGCCTGGCTTAACCGGCCGTTCGTCCCAGGGCCGCTTCCAGCGCATCGCGCGACAGGGGTTTGGTGATGATGGCGTCAAAGCCTGCTTGCAGGATGGCAGCTTGTTCATCGCTCATCGCGTGCGCGGTGTAGGCCACCAGGCGCAGGCCTTTCCAGCGCTCGTCGCGTCGTAGCTGCTGGCACAGTTCGATGCCGCTCATGCCCGGCATGCTGATATCCAGCAGCAGGCAGGCGTAGGCCTGCTTTTCCATTTGTTCCAACGCTTCCGCGGCGCTGGCTGCCTGGCCTGTCTGCCAACCCATGCGTTGCAGGAACAGGGCGGCCACCTTGCGATTGATCTCGTCGTCGTCGACGATCAGGATGGTGTCCTGTGCGCTCATTGATGTTTTCCTTCCAGCGGGATGTCGACGTGGAACACGGTGCCCACGCCGGTTTGCGATTCAAGGGTGATTTTGCCGCCCATCAGCCGCACCAGTTCCTTCACCAGCGCCAGCCCCAGGCCGGAGCCGCTCTGCGCGCGGGTGAGGAAGGCCTCGGCCTGACGGAACTGTTCAAACACCATCTCCTGCTGATCCGGCGGGATGCCGCAGCCGGTGTCGCGCACCTCCAGCTTGAGATGGTGGGCGGTCAGTCTGGCGTCGACCGTGATGCCGCCCTTGTCGGTGAACTTGACGGCATTGTGCAGCAGATTGTTCATGATCTGCGTCAGCTTGGTCTGGTCGAGTCGTCGCTTGCCGTCGTCGTTGTCGGCTTGCGAGTAGTTCAGCGTCAACGTCAGTCCCTTGCCGTCAGCTTGTGGGCGGAACAACTCCACCACATCCTGCAGGGCTTCGGGCAACTTGACGTCGGTGACTTCCAGCGGCATGCGGCCGGCTTCAATGCGCGCCATGTCCAGCACCGAGTTGACCAGATTCAGCAGATGTTTGCCGCTCTTGTTGATCATGCCCACCGTGTCCAGATCGCCCGGGTCGGTGAGTGTGGCCTGCAAGAATTCGGAGCAACCCAGAATGCCGTTGAGCGGGGTGCGCAATTCGTGCGACATGTGGGCGAGGAATTCGGACTTCATACGGCTGGCGGATTCGGCTTGCGCCATGCTCTTTTTCAGACGCATGGCCATGCTGTACATGAGGAGTCCGGCCAGACCGAACATCAGCGACATCAAGGCGGCGGCCAGGTAATAGCTGTTTCGATGCTGGTAAAAATCCGCCATTGCCTCTTCGTTGCCCATGCCCATCAGCACGGCCAGCGGATAGCCGTCCACCGCGCGATAGCTGACGGTGCGGCTGATGTGGTCGATGCCGCTGACCTGCTCGTAGCGGCCCTGATTGCTGGCCGGCCACTGTTTGAACAGGTTGCTGTCCTTGATGCTCATGCCGATGCCCATGCCGCTGGCGCTGCTGCGGGCGCGCACGATGCCGTCGGCGCCCACCAGCGTCACCACGCCGGTGCGGCCAAGATAGACATCTTTGTAGAGGCTGGTGAAGTAAAAGGGGTCGACCGATACCACGACCACGCCGCCGAAACTGCCGTCAGGCTTGTTGATGCGACGCGTGAATTGCAAGGACCATTTGTTGGAGGCGCGTCCCTTTACCGGCTTGCTGATGAACAGTTTGCCGTTGTCCTGATTGATGTGGACCTTGAAGTGTTCGCGGTCGCTGAGGTCCACTTTCTTGAAGTTGGGCACGCTGGACATGCGCAGCATGCCATCGGGGCCGATGATGGCGATCTGCACGAACAGTTCGCTCTGGATGATGCCCTTGTCCACGTAGTCGCGGATGTTCATCTTGTCGCCTTCCTGTTCGTACTCGTACTTGAGGAACAGGACGGACTGATCCACGGCGCGTACCGTGCGGGAGATGTGTTCTTCGAAGGCGCGCACCATACTTTCCCGGGTGCGCTGGCTTTCCAGCTGGCTGCGCTGGTAATCCTCTTTCACTTGCCAGATCACCGCGCCCCAGACCAGCGCGATGAGAAACAGGCTGAACATGGGAATCACCCATTCCAGGCTGAGCCTGGCGAGGGCGTGCTCAAACAGCCCGGTGATTTTCATCCTGGTGCTTTTCATCATTGGCTTCCCGCTATGTTGTTCCTGCCTTGCGTGAGGCGGAACTTATTGTGATGACTGCCGCTCGCCGCGACCTTGCGTCAAGGCGATGTCAAGGGAGGTACCCCTGATTCAATGTACAGCATGCCCCTATCATTTTGTAGGACAGCCTTTAGAAAAACCGTGACAAAACGCAAGTTTGCTTAAATCACCGCCCATAGCGCGAGCATGCCGCCCATGATGAGCACGCCCATCAGGATCTGCGAGGTGTTCTTCTCTTTTTGCAGGGCGGATTTCATGCTGGCCTGCGCGGCTTCCAGTCGGGCAACTTTCTGTTCCAGATTCTGGCGGGATTCGTCTTGCTGCAGCAGCGATTGCAGCATTTCCTCGCCGCCCACTTCCGAAATGTGTTCCTTGTCCCAAACGCCCAGCAGTTTGCTCACCTTGTCCTTGAAGAACAGCCCGGTGCGCTGCGCTGCGTCCTGCCAGTCAAACTGGAAGCCCTGGCTCGCATAAAAAGCGTTGCGGCGCATCTTTTCTTCTTCGGTGGCGGTGGTGGGTACATTCACCATGCCGGGGCTGATGGCGTAATCGGGATAGGCGCCCTTGACCCATTGTATGGTTTGCGCAAACAGGAAGGCGTCCAGTCCCAGGCCCTGGAACGCCGGGTTGCAGTTGACGCCGGTTTTGGGACCAAAGGTGACGGAGCGGCTAGGATGGTCCACCCGTACCCAAGCGCAGTTGTAGGCGGCGTGGAAGCGGGCGTCGTCATTGGCGAAGTGCTCCCACTGGGTGCCTTCGGCGCGAGCGAAACCGCGGAACTGCAGGCGAAAAAAGTCCGATTGCTCGGTCATGGCGCGGCTGCGGTGCAGGATGCCGTATACCGGATTGCCCAAGGCGCTGAGCGTCAGGACAGTTTCACCCAGCGGCATAGCCAGCGTGGTGAGTGTGGTTTCGCTTTCCGGCGCTTTGTAGGCGGCTTCCGGCTCAGCGTCCGGTCTGGTGGAGGAGGTCGGGCTGCTCATGGCTGCATGATAGCTTACTCATGCCACCGTGTTGTGCAGGAAATCCTTGCTGCGGTGCGAAAATGCTTTTGATTGGTGCGTTGCGACATGCTGTTTGCAACAGATGGACGTCCTGTCAGGCGCAAAAGCCTGTTGGAGACCCGGTATCAGGCCTGCACAGCGCTTGTTTTGCTGCAGTGCACAGTGCTGGCACGGTAGTTGCATATGAGATAGCGCACTCCCGGTGGCGCCGGGTTTGCGAGTGAGTCTGTCCCGTTGCAATCTGCGGCTTAAATCGTGCATCAAGCCAGCCCGGGCATTGTGCCCGGGCCTTTTTTTGCCTGCCGCCGGTCAGTCTCTTTCAGCGTTGCTTTCCGTCAGGCGCGTAGTATCGGCAGTTTGACGTAGCGGCTGCCCAGCACATTGCGCGCATCCTTGCCCCACCAGTCCTCTATTGCCGTGGCGTACAGCTGACGAAAATCAATGGCGTGCTGCAAGTTGCCGTCGGTCAGTCCGGCCAGTTGCGGTGTTTGCCCGTACAGGCCGCCCTTAACGCGCCCGCCCAGCACGAAATGGCTGTTGGCCGTGCCGTGATCCGTCCCCTTGTTGCCGTTTTCTCGCGGCCGGCGGCCGAACTCCGCGTAGGTCATCACCAGCGTGTCGTCCCAGCGGCCTTGCGCCTGCAATTGCTGACGCAGCAAGGCCAGGCCGTCGCCCAGCTCGGTTAGCAGGCGGTTTTGCGTGTTGTTCTGATTGCCGTGAGTGTCGAAGCCGGTGAGGGTGATGCGCGCCACGGCGATGCGGGCGCCGTTTTGCAGCAGGGTGGCGAGGGTGATGATGGCCTGCTGGAAGGCGCCGTTGGGTTTGGGCGGCGCGGTGGGTGCATCGGCCGGGTTCATGTTGGTCTTGGCCATGATGGCCGAAGGCGCGGCGGGGCGGCTCAGGGCGTCGGCCGCCTGGCGGATGTCGCCTTCCACTTTCAGGATGTGGGACAGGGCGTCGCTATGGCCGCCGGCTTGCTGATCGCCGGCCAGCTTAGCCTGCCGGGCGAAGTCTTGCGGGTTGCTCAGCACCACGGCGCGCGCGCCGCCGTCCAGCGGACCGAGGTTCTGACTGCCCAGTACGACGCCGTCGGCGGCGAAGCCGGCCGGCAGCGGTTGCTGGCGGAATAGGCGGCTGAGCCAGCCATCGCTGAGAAACTGGTTGCTGGCCGAGGCGGTTTCCCAAATTTCGATGGAACGAAAGTGCGAGAGGTTGGGTTCTGGATAGCCCACCCCCTGCAGCACGGCCAGCTCATGGTTTTGCCATAGCGGCATCAGGCCGGACAGGGCGGGGTTGAGACCGACATGCTGATCCAGCTGCAACACCTTGTCGCGGGGGATGCCGATGGCTGGGCGCAAGCGATAGTAGTCGTCGCTGGCGTAGGGGACAACGGTATTGAGGCCGTCGTTGCCGCCCTTGAGCTCTATCAGTACCAGCAAGCGCTGATAGCCGGCCGGGGCGAGGGCGTAGCTGAGATTGGGCAGAGCCGACACCATCAGGCCGGCGCCCAGGGCTTTGAGGAATTCGCGTCGCTGGAACATGGCGGTCTTTCGAGTGGATTCAGTGAACCTGATAGGCCGGATCAAGCAGCAGCGGGCCGATGGCTTGCGCGCCGCTCATGCCCGCCGGCAGCGGCTGCGCCGGGGGAACGGCCAGCAGCAAGCGGGCGGTGTCCTGTGCGCTGCGCACTTGATAGATGGCGCTCCATTCGTCCGGCTGCAGTTTGACGGGCGCGAGGCCGCGCTGCACCAGACGGTTGATGCGGGCTTCGCGACCCTTGGCTTCATCCATGCTGCCGTCCGCTTGCTGGAAGGCGTTGCGGATGGGGGCGGCGTCGTGTTGCAGCCGGTCGAGAAACTGTTTGCGGATCAGCAGGGTGGAACTGTTGATCCAGGCCTCGCCCCCTGGCCAGCCTTTGACATTGGGCGGGTTGAACACATCCTGGCCCAGCTGGCGGTTGAGGCCGGCGATGGCGCGCCAGTCCGGCGGGGTGAGGTCGAAAGTGACCAGTGTGCCCACGGTAAGCTCGACGGGAGATTTCACCAACTGCCCCTGGCTCTTCCAGAACTGCGGCGTCAACAGCATGGCCCGCATCAGCGGTTTGAGTTCGTAGTGATCCCGGTAGAAGAGGTCGGACAGGCGCTTGAGCGCGGCTTCGTCCGGCGTGGGGGAGACGAAATTCTTCCACAGTTTGGCGGTGACAAAGCGCGCGGTCTGCGGGTTCTGCAGCAGCATGTCCAGCACGTCGTCGCCGTCGAAATTGCCATGTTGGCCGAAGATCGTTTTGTCGCCGTTGTCGTGTTGACGCGGGCGGTTGATGAAGCTGAAGTCCTTGTCCAGCGACCAGCCGGTAAACGCGCGGGCGGCTTCGCGGATGTCCTGCTCGGTGTAATGGCCTTCGCCCAGCGTGAACAGCTCCATCACTTCGCGGGCGAAGTTTTCATTGGGTTGGCCAACGCGGTTGTTGGCGGTGTCGAGGTAACGCATCATCGCCGGGTCGTGCGCCACGGCGTGCAACATGGAGCCGAAATTGCCCAAGGCGTAGCGGCGCAGCAGCATGTTTTGTTGGTACATCAGCTGCGGCACGCCTACTTTGTCCAGCCCGGAAACAAAGTGGTTATGCCAGAACAGGGTCATCTTTTCCGTGATCGGGCTGGGGGTGATGCGCATCTCCTCCAGCCACCAGCCGCGCAGTTCCTGCGCGTGATCGTTGCGCTCTTTCTGCAGCGCTTTTTTTTGTTCTTCGCTGAGGTTGCCCTGATTGGGGCGGTCAAAGGGCTCGTTGACCCAGCCGGGCGGCGATGTCAGTGCGGTGCTGACCGTATGCGACAGCAAGCGGTCTACAGCGGCCTCCCTGCTGAGCGGGGCGTACACGGCGATTTGTGCCGGATTGGCGCCAAAGCCCGTGCGGGATAGCAGATGGCGTGCGCCGTCTTCGCCGATGCCGGCCCGGGCCAGCGTGGAAACAAGGCATAACAGCAGGGCGGGAAGCAGGGGTTTCACAATGTCGCCTCTACGGTTGGACGAAGATCAGGCTCCCGGGCGCTGGGCCGGGGAGCCTTGGGGTGTATGCCGTCAGTTTACTTGCCGATTTCCTTGCTGACCGTGTTTTCTTCCTGATTCAGCGTGCGCTGTTCTTTCTTGGTGATGTGACCCTTGTGCTGGCGGGCGTCGGCGCGTTCCTGCTGGCGCAGGGCGTTATCTTGCTGGTGCAGTTCATGCGCTTGCTGGCGATTGATTTCGCCTTCGCGGCGTTCGCGGTTGATGCGGTGGTCCTGGCGCTCCAGCCGGTGATTGACTTCGGCGCGGCGCGGGTGATCTTTCTGCCATTGGGTTTCGGCGGATGCGGTGCTGGACAGGGTTGCCAGCGCAATGGCGGCGAAGCTGAAGAGGGTGAAGACGCGATTGGTTTTCATGATGAATCTCCTGGACGTTTGTTTCGGGTGTACCGGATGTCCGGCAAGCGTGCTGTTGTTGTGGCTTCATCATGGTGGGAATGTGTGTACAATCCGTTTTCCGTCCGGCGGCCTTTATTAAGTTGTATGAATATTGCGTAACGTCGTGTAACGGATGCTGCCCCTCCCGCCTGCGGGAAGGGCGCAATCACCGGGGGTGCCCTTGTCGGGCTGAGAGATACCCTAAGAACCTGATCTGGTTAATCCCAGCGGAGGGAGCGTGATGCAGCACGGCCCGTCGGCCCGTCGTCCCGCTTGCTCCTGCGATTGGCAAGAATTCGCATGGAGAATGTCATGAAGTTGATTCCATCTACCCTGATGCTGTCTTTGTCGCTGTTTGCCGCTTTTGCCGGCGCCGCCGAATTGCGCGTGCTGACGCACAGCTCCTTTGCCGTCTCCAAGCCGCTGCTGGCCGAGTTTGAAAAGCAGAACGGCGTCAAACTCAGCATCGTCAAGGCGGGCGATGCCGGTGAAATGGTCAACAAGCTGATCCTGACCCGCGCGCAGCCCATCGCCGATGTGGTGTACGGCGTGGACAACACGCTGATCGGCAAGGCCCAGTCCGCTGGCGTACTGGAAGCCGCCGGCAAGGAGAAGGCCGATCCGGCGCTGCCGGGCGCGGTCAGCGTGGACTACGGCTATGTGGCTCTCAACATTGACAAGGCCTGGTTCGCCAAGAACAAACTGCCGTTGCCCAAGACGCTGGACGATCTGACTCGCCCGGCTTACAAGGATTTGCTGGTGGTGGAAAACCCGGCCACCTCCAGCCCGGGCCTGGCTTTCCTGCTGGCGACCATCCAGTCGCAGGGCGAGGACAAGGCTTTTGCCTTTTGGGGCAAGCTGCGCGCCAACGGCGTGAAAGTGGCCAAGGGCTGGACCGAAGCCTATTACACCGATTTCAGCCGCAACGGCGGCAGCCGCCCCATCGTGGTGAGCTACGCTACCAGCCCGGCGGCGGAAGTGTTTTACAGCAAGGAAAAACTCAACGAGTCGCCGACCGCCAATCTGTTGTTGCCGGGCAGCGTGTTCCGTCAGGTGGAAGGCGCAGCCTTGGTAAAGGGCGGCAAAGAGCCGGAACTGGCGCGCAAGTTTATTGAGTTCCTGCGCTCGGAAGCCGTACAGAAGGACATCCCCACCAGTATGTGGATGTATCCGGTGCGCGAGGGAGTTGCGCTGGACCCGGTGTACAAGTTTGCCGAAAAGCCGTCCAGCCACGCGACGCCGGACAGCAAGCGCATTGCCGACAAGAGCGCGCAGTGGGTGGGCCGCTGGACGCGCGTGGTATTGAAGTCCGCTCAGTGAACACGACCATGAGCTTCGAGGTGCCGGATATCGTCGGCGAGCGGCTGATTCTGCGGCATTTGTCGCCGCAAACCCTGCGCGATGCGCTGGCGCAGCGGTTTGCCGAAGCCGCCGCCGCGCTGGGGGCCGCCTTGCCGGCGGCCTGGCAAGAGGAGGCGGCCATTCTGGCCTTGCGTCTGCAGGATATGGAGAGCGACCCCGCTTATGCGCCCTGGTCCTTGCGCGCCATCATTCTGCGCGACAGCGGCGAAGTGGCGGGCCATCTCAATTTCCACAGCCAGCCCGGTCATCCCTATCTGCAAGCCTGGGGCGAGGTGGAGCTGGGCTATACCGTGCTGCCGGCTTTCCGCCGACAGGGCATTGCCCGCGAGGCGGTGCGGCTGGCAGCGCGCTGGGCGCACGAAGAGGCCGGCGTGCGGCGCTTTGTGCTGTCCATCGCGCCGGACAATCTGCCGTCGCAGGCGCTGGCGGCCCGTTTGGGCTTCCGCAAAGTGCATCAGGTAAGCGACCCGGACGATGGACCGGAAGATGTACTGATTGCCGACTGGCCTTTCCCGGAAGGGCCGGTAGCCGGCCGTGAATAAGCGTGTTTTGCTGGCGGCCTTGCCGCTGGCGTTTCTCATCGTATTCAGTCTGGCGCCGCTGGCCCGCCTGTTGGCCGAAGGACGGGGGGCGGTGTCCGCCGGCCTGTTGTCCGACGCCTATCTGCAATGGCGCATCGGCTGGTCTTTTCTGCAGGCCGCGCTGACGTGTCTGCTGTGTCTGCTGATCGGTCTGCCGATTGCCTGGTCGTTCGCCCGTTTCGATTTCTTCGGCAAACCCTGGTTGTGGCGGCTGCTGATGCTGCCCTTTGTCATGCCGACCCTGGTGGCGGCCATGGGCGTGCTGGCGCTGTTCGGTCCGCAAGGGGTTTTCGGTCTCAATCTACAAGACACGCCGGTCTTGCTGTTGTACGGCAATCTCTTTTTCAATCTGCCGCTGATGATCCGCGCCGTCGGGGAAGGGCTGGAGCGCCTGCCCCCCAGCCGTTTGCTGGCGGCCCGCACGCTGGGCGCGTCGCCATGGCGCGTGTTCTGGCGCGTGGAGTGGCCTGCGCTCCGGCCTTGGGCGGGGTCGGCCTGCTGCCTTATTTTCCTGTATTGCTTTTCCGGTTTTGGTCTGGCCTTGCTGCTGGGC
Organism: uncultured Aquitalea sp.; assembly: GCF_945957525.1. GTDB lineage: Bacteria > Pseudomonadota > Gammaproteobacteria > Burkholderiales > Chromobacteriaceae > Aquitalea. The sequence continues at coordinate 104,067 of NZ_CAMFLA010000005.1, forward strand.
GGGCAGCGCTATGCCACGGTGGAGGTGGAGATCTATCAACTGGTGGCCTACGAGCTGAATCTGGCCGACGCCGGTGCGCTGGCCTTGTTGATGTTGGCGGCCACCGGCGCGCTGATGCTGCTTTATGCCTGGCTGGAGCGGCGGATGGCAGCGCCGATGAAGGTGGAGCGCGCCGTGGCGCAAGCCCCGGCGGGCTGGCGGCAGCGCGCCTTGTTGCTGGCCAGTCTGGCCTTGCTGCTAGTGTTTGCCGGCCTGCCCCTTCTGGCGGTGGCTGCGCGCGCGCTGGCGGCGCTGGGGCGGTTGGACTGGGCTGTGGTCTGGCAGGAAGATACCCGGCTGGCCTTGTGGAACACCTGCCGCTTTACGCTGGCGGCCACCGCACTGGCCACCGCGCTGGGCATCTTGCAGGGCGTGGCGGCCAAGGGCTCTCTGGGTTTGCGCGCCGCCGCTTTTCTGCCCCTGCTGGTGTCGCCGGTGTGCGTCGCTTTCGGTCTGCTGCTGTTGTATCCCGCGCTGACCGCCAGCCTGGGGTTGTTGCTGGCGGCCTATGCCTTGCTGGCCTGGCCGTTTGTGGCGCGCAATCTGACCCAGGCGTTGGAGAGCCTGCCTGTCAGCCTGCCCGCCGCCGCCCGTACGCTGGGCGCATCGCCGTGGCGCGCCTTCTGGCGCGTCAGCTGGCCGCTGGCCTTGCCGGCCCTGCGGCGCGGGGCGGCGTTTGCCGCCGCCACTGCGCTGGGGGAGTTTGCCGTGACGCTGTTTTTATCCCGCCCGGAATGGCTGACGCTGACCACGCTGGTGTACCAGCGGCTGGGGCGACCGGGGCAGGAAAACGCCGATCTGGCCGTGGTGCTGTCCGGCGTATTGATGATGCTGTCGTTGCTGGCTTTCTGCGTGATTGAATGGCCCGGCAGCCGACAAGACAGGAGAAAGCCATGCTGACAGTGCAAGGCATCAGCAAGCGCTTCGGCCAACGTGTGGTGGCGGATGCGCTCAGTCTGGAGGTGGCGGCCGGCGAAATGGTGGCCTTGCTGGGGCCGTCAGGCAGCGGCAAGAGCAGTTTGCTGAACATGATTGCCGGCCTGTCCTCGCCGGATGCCGGCACGGTGACGCTGAACGGGGAGGACTTACTGGCGCAGCCGCCGGAGGCGCGCCATGTGGCGATGATTTTCCAGGACTTTGCCCTGTTTCCGCATCTGGATGCGCGCGACAACGCGGCCTTCGGTCTGGTGGAGCGGGGCATGGCGCGCAAACAGGCCAGAGGGTTGGCCGAAGAGGCGCTGGCTGAGGTGGGCCTGTCCGGGCAGGGTCATCGTCGGGTATGGACCTTGTCCGGCGGCGAGCAGCAGCGGGTGGCGCTGGCGCGCGCGCTGGTGACCTCGCCCCGTTTGATGCTGCTCGACGAACCGTTTTCCAGTCTGGATGCGCATCTGCGCGAGCAAATGCAGGCGGAGTTCCGCCAGCGCTTGCGTTCGGCCAACATCCCGGCCTTGCTGGTGACGCATGACCGCGATGAAGCTTTCGCCATGGCTGACAAGGTGGCGGTGCTGCACCAGGGGCGCATTGTGCAGTGTGCCGCGCCGGCGGCGCTGCAGGCCGCGCCGGCCTCGGCCTGGCTGGCGCGTTTTATCGGTTTTGACAATGTGCTGGATGACGGCGTTCTGCCGCAGGAGGCTTTGCGGGTGGAGTCGGGTCAGCCGCCAGCGCGCATTTTGTCTCTCAGCCGGCAGGCCGATGGCGTGCGTCTGGAGGTGGAGGCGGTAGTGGGCCGGCTGGTATTGCGCCTGTCCGCGCGCGAAGCGGCGGCCTTGCCCGTGCCGCCGGAGGTGGGCGGCGAGATTGGTCTGGGCGTGGATCTGGCTCGCATGCGTGGGTTTGCCGCGCCGGACAAAATCTTGTAAAGCGCGAGGGGCACCCAGCCCCTTGCGCTGTGGATTCAGACCTCGGCGGGCGGGCTCTCCTGCGCCGGCTGGCACACATCCACCCACTGGCCCGCTGTCACCTCCGCCATCAGGGCAGGGGTGATGCGCACCGCGCTGTGCACGGCGCCGGCAGCCGGCAGCACCTCGTCAAAATCCTTCAGCGATACATCCAGATACACCGGCAAGGGGCTGGCCAGGCCGAAGGGGCAGACGCCCCCCACCGGGTGACCAGTCAGTTCGGTCACCTCCTCCAGCGGCAGCATCTTGCCCTTGCCGAAAGCATCCTTGAACTTGCGGTTGTCGATGCGGGCATCGCCGCGGGCTACCAGAATCACCACGCGGCCGTCATTGAGGCGGAAAGACAGGGTTTTGGCGATGCGGCCCGGCTCCACGCCGTGGGCTTCCGCAGCCAGCGCCACGGTGGCGGTGCTGACTTCCAGTTCGATGATGGGAATGTCGAGTTGGCGCGCGGCGAAGAAGTCGCGCACGGATTGCAGGCTCATGTCCGCTCCGGCGAAAGTCGGGAAAGAGCCTGCAACACTAAGGCATTTGCCGGCGGCTTGGCAACGCCGCAACGGCCTGGCGCTAATCGTCCAGCCGCTTGACCGCCACTTGCTCAATGGCGGTCACCACTGCGTCGGCCCCCTGATGAATTTGCCCCATCACCTGACTGACCTTGTCGAAGAGCGACACGCTGGTGTGGGTTTGTTCAAGAATGGTGTCCATGCTGGCTACGGCAAGATCCGTCTGCTTCTGGATGTTGCCTACCATGCCGGTGATTTCTGCGGTCGAGGAGGCGGTGCGTTCGGCCAGCTTGCGCACCTCGTCGGCTACCACGGCAAAGCCGCGGCCGGTTTCGCCGGCGCGCGCGGCTTCGATGGCGGCGTTGAGCGCCAGCAGATTAGTCTGGTCGGCGATGTCCTTGATGGTTTGCACGATGGTGCTGATCTCCTGCGAATGCTCGCCCAACGATTTGACCTGCTCGCCTGCGGCGCTGATATTGCCGGCCATGTCGCGCAGCGCCTGCTGGCTGACGCGGATGTCCGTCACCGCACCGTTGGACAAGGCCTGCGCCTCTTCCGAAGTGCGCAAGGCAAACTGGGCGCTTTCCTGCTCGCTCTGCTGCTGGCGCACCTTGCTGGTGATGTCGGTTGCAAATTTGACGACGGAAGTGACCATGCCCTTGTCGTTCAGCACCGGGTTGTAGCTGGCCTCCAGCCAGCGCTCCTCACCGCTCTTGGCGAGGCGGCGGACGCGTCCGGAAACAAAGCGACCGGCCTGCAGGTCTCGCCAGAGTTGCTCATAGGCAGGGCTGTTGGCAAAAGCGGGATCGCAAAAGATGCGGTGGTGTTTGCCAACCAGTTCGCGGGCGGTATAGCCCATGGTGTTGAGAAAGTTGTCGTTGGCCTGGAGGATGGTGCCGTCCGGCTTGAAGCCGATCACCGCCATGGAGCGGTCGGCCGCCGCGAGAATGGCCTTGTCGTTGGCGGATTCGCGCACGCTGCTGGTGATGTCGGTGGCCAGCTTGATGCAGCCGGTGACCTTGCCGCTGGCATCGCGCACCGGGCTGTAAATCGCGCGCAGCCACACGCCCTTGCCGTCGCGCTTGAGGCGTTTCACCACGCCGTTGAATGACTCGCCGCGACGCAGTCGATCCCAGAACTGCTGATACTGTTGGCTGCCGCTTTCGTCCTTGTCGCAAAACAGGCGATGGTTCTTGCCGGCGATTTCCTCGGCGCTGTAGCCCATCAGTTTCTGGAAATTGGCGTTGGCGCTGACGATGCCGCCGTCTGCGTTGAAGGTGATGCGCGCCATGGACTGGTCAATGGCATCCAGCGTGGCTTGCAATGCGGCGATCTCGCCCGACTGTTGTTCCAGCCGTGCCTTCAGGGCCTTGTTGAACATGAGTGATTCCTCTTCCTGATACAGCCTGTTGTTCTCTGGCTTGCTTCAATGGCCTCTTGAACGGGCCTTGGCGGTTTTGGGATGTTCAGTCTTGCCAGTTGGCGGTTTATTGTGAGCAAATCCCACTATTTGATAGTGGTTGCCGTACAGCGTGAAAGCAAGGCGGAGTTTGGCTGAAGCATGGACGAGGAGGCGGCCGTTGCGCCGGGGCGCAGCGGCGCGGTGGTTCAGCGCTGACTGATGCCTTGAAGTTGGTCGCTGATGTTTTGTGCAGTGGCGGCCTGTTCTTCTGAGGCGTGGGCAATCTCGAAAGTGAAATCACGCATGTGATTTACCTCTTCCACAATGGCGGCGATGGCGTTTTGCGCCCGCTGGAAATCCTCTTCGGTGTCGCGCACCTTGTCGCGCCCGTCGCCCATCGAGGTAATGTTCACCTGAACTTCTTGCTGGATGTCGCGAATCATGCCGCCGATTTCCACCGTGGCTCATTGCGAGCAAAGCTCATTGGTTATGATTATTAACAGCATCGGCAGTGCTGATAGATTGACTGTAGAGCAATGTTCGGTACAGTCAAAACGCTCAGGCCGGAGTGATATCGTGCGGGATCTGCGACGCAATTGATTACTGGTGTTTTCAGATCAGGCTCTCCGGCAGCGGCAGCATGCTGGTTTCCTTTACCTCCTCCATCACGACATAACTGCGCGATTCATTGGCGTGCGGCAGTTGCAACAGGATTTCCCCCAGCAGCTTGCGGTACATGGACATGTCCGGCAGGCGGGCCTTGATCAGGTAGTCGTACTCGCCGGACACCAGATGGCATTCCAGGATTTCCGGGATGTTCCGCACTTCGCGGCGGAAGGCGTCGAAGATGTCGCCGGACTTGGCCGACAGCTTGATTTCCACGAAAACCAGCAGCGAGGCGCCAAGTGCGTGTGGATTGATGCTGGCGTGGTAGCCCTCGATGATGCCTTCGCGTTCCAGCCGGCGCACGCGCTCGGTGCAGGGAGTGGTGGACAGCCCCACCTTTTCCGCCAGCTCCGTCATGGCCATTCGGCCGTTTTTTTGCAGCCATTTCAATATCTTAAGGTCGATCTTGTCGAGCTCGCGTTCGTGAAAATGTTTTTTCTTCATGTTTTCACCATGAAATTTGTTTTATGTGTATGTTTTTGCTAAATAGTAGCAATACAACAGTGAATAAAACTGCAATGAAATAAATATACTACGCAAAATCACTATTCGCTGTAAGCGCTGCAAACAGCATCGTCTGAACCCGCGCCAAAAGGCGTCGCCATGAACAGTACGGACAGTACGGCAAGGCGGCGCGTGGCAAGCGCGGAGGGGCTGCAAGCGGCGCGAAGCGTGACACGGAGAGAGGAACATGAAGGTAATCGTACTGGGTGGTGGCGTTCTGGGTGTATCGACGGCTTGGTATCTGGCCAAGGCCGGCTGTGAAGTGACCGTGCTGGAGCGCCAGGATGGCGTGGCGCTGGAAACCAGTTTTGGCAACGCAGGTCAGATTTCCCCTGGCTACTCCGCCCCCTGGGCCGCGCCCGGCATTCCGCAGAAGGCGGTCAAGTGGCTGTTCCAGCGCCACGCGCCTTTGGCCATCCAGCCGGACGGTTCCCTCTACCAGCTGCAGTGGATCGGCAAGATGCTGTCCAACTGCAATGAAAAATCCTACGCGGTCAACAAAAGCCGCATGATGCGGCTGGCCGAGTACAGTCGCGACAAGATCAAGGAACTGCGCGCCGAAACCGGCCTGAACTACGAAGGTCGTCAGGGCGGCACGCTGCAGCTGTTCCGCACTCAGGCCCAGGTTGACGGCATGGGCAAGGACATCGCGGTGCTGAAAGAGTGCGGCGTGGACTTCAATGTGCTGGATCCGGACGGTTGCGCCCGCGTTGAGCCGGCGTTGGCCAAGGTGAAGCACAAGCTCACCGGCGGTCTGCAACTGCCCAACGATGAAACCGGCGACTGCAATCTGTTTACCTCCCGTCTGGCGGAGATGGCCCGCGCGAAGGGCGTGGACTTCCGCTTCGGCCAACATATCACCGGCATCGAGCACGACGGCAAGCGCATTACCGGCATCCGCGTGGGCGAGGAAGTGCTGAAGGCCGACCACTATGTGGTGGCCATGGGCAGCTATTCCCGCGACATGCTCAAGGCGCTGGACATCGATATCCCGGTGTACCCGGTGAAGGGTTACTCGCTGACCGTGCCGATTACCAATGCCGCCATGGCGCCGGTATCCACCATCCTGGACGAAACCTACAAGGTGGCCATCACCCGCTTTGACGACCGCATCCGCGTGGGCGGCATGGCCGAATTGTCCGGTTATAACCTGGAACTCAATCCGCGCCGTCGCGAAACGCTGGAAATGGTGGTGGGCGATCTGTATCCGGAAGGCGGCGACATCCCCGCCGCCACTTTCTGGACCGGTCTGCGTCCGATGACGCCGGACGGCACCCCCATCATCGGCGGCACTCGCTTCTCCAATCTGTCGCTCAACACCGGCCACGGCACCCTGGGCTGGACCATGTGCGCCGGCTCCGGCAAGGTGCTGGCCGACCTGATCACCGGCGCCAAACCGGAAATCAGCGTGGATGGTTTGTCCATGCAGCGTTACGCCCGTCAGGGCGAAGTGTTGGTGGTGCCGGTAGGTCGTCCGGCCGCCGTGGGAGCCTGAGCCCCATGCGCCCCCTGATCGCCACCGTGCGTCTGGACAATCTGCGTCACAACTATCTGATGGCCCGTCAGGCCGGCACCGGCCTGACCTTGGCGGTAGTGAAGGCCAATGCTTATGGTCACGGCGCGGTGCGCTGCGCGCAGGCGCTGGCCGACCTTGCCGACGGCTTTGCCGTGGCCTGTCTGGAAGAGGCGCTGCAATTGCGCGCAGCCGGCGTCGCCTTGCCCATCCTCTTGCTGGAAGGTGTGTTTGAGGCGGAGGAACTGTCCGCGGTGGAGCATCACGATTTGTGGTTTGTGGTGCAGAGCCCGGAACAGCTGACCATGCTGGAAGCCGCCAAGCCGGCCAAGCCGTATACCGTGTTCCTGAAGATGGATTCCGGCATGCACCGTGCCGGTTTTGCGCCGCAGGACTTCGCTGCCGCCCATTGCAAGCTGGCGGCCAGCGACAAGGTGGCTCGCATCGTCAAGATGAGCCACTTCGCTCGCGCCGACGAGCCGCAGCTGTCCGCCACGCATGCCCAGCTGGAAGTATTCGATTCTGTTTGCCGCTATTTGCCGGGCGAGGAGAGCATTGCCAATTCGGCCGGCATCCTCTGTCACGACAAAGCGCGCCGCAACATCAACCGAGCCGGCATCATGCTGTACGGCGCCTCGCCGCTGCCGGCAGGTTTTGACCAGGGCGCGGCGCTGAAGCCGGTGATGCGCCTCACCAGCAAGGTATTCGGCGTGCGCGAGTTGCCGGCTGGCCAGCCGGTGGGCTATGGCGGCAGCTTCGTTACCGAGCGGCCTACCCGCGTGGGCCTGATTGCTTGCGGTTACGCCGATGGGTATCCGCGTCTGGCTTCCACCGGCAGCCCGGTGGCGGTGGACGGCAAGCGCAGCCGCATCATCGGCCGCGTGTCCATGGACATGATCACCATTGATCTGACGGATTTGCCCGAGGCCGGCATCGGCAGCGAGGTGGAGCTGTGGGGCGATACCGTGCATATCAACGAAGTGGCGGCGCAGGCCGGCACCATCTCTTACGAGGTGCTGTGCAACGTCAAGCGGGCGCATTTCGTTTACGAATAGATTTCCCTTGTACATCGCATCGTGTTGATTGGCCCGGTCTTGAACCGGGCCTTTTTTTCGCCGGGCGGAGGGGAGGTTGGCCGAAGGGCGGGCAAAAAAAATCCCCGGTTGCGATGAACGCCGGGGATATACAGAAGCGGAGGCTGTTGTCTCCGCTGGAGGGTTAACCGTGTTGCAAGGCTGTCGCGGTTGCTGGCAGCCGATAGAAGCAATTGCTTGATGTTAGAACCAAAATGACGCTTGCAACATTGGGGATTGCCCTACTGTTTCTCTCCCTGGCGCCAGGCCACCACGGCCTGCACCAGATCGGCAATCGAGCGGGCGCGCATCTTGTCCATCATCTTGCCGCGATGGGCCTCCACCGTCTTGATGCTGATGCCCAGTTCGTCGGCGATCACCTTGTTCATCTTTCCTTCCACCACTTTGTCCAGCACCTCGCGCTCGCGGGCAGTGAGCGAGGCCAGGCATTCGGCAAAGCGGTCGCGCACTGCTGCGCTGGCCTGCTGTTGCCGGCTGCTGGCCAATGCGCTTTCCACCGCCGCCAGCAGGTTTTGCTGGTTGAAGGGTTTTTCCAGAAAGTCGTGTGCGCCGCGTTTAACGGCCTGCACCGCCATCGGCACGTCGCCATGGCCGGTAATGAAGATGACCGGCCATGGGTTCTGGCGGTTGTTGAGTTCTTCAAACAGCTCCAGCCCGCTCATGCCGGGCATGCGGATATCCACGATCAGACAGCCGACGCCCTGGGGCGTGAAATTGTCGAGCAGGGCTTCTGCGCTGTCGTGGCAGGCCAGCATGTAGTCATGGCTTTCCAGCAGGAAGGCCAGCGAGTCGCGAAAGGCTTCGTCGTCGTCGACGATGTGGATGTGCGCTGTGCTCATGTTTCGGACACCGGTAGGGTGAATCGGAAAATACTACCACCACCGGGGTTGTCTTCCACCCAGAGTTGCCCCTCGTGGAATTCGATGATGGTGCGACAGATGTTCAGGCCCATGCCCATGCCTTCCTGCTTGGTGGTGAAGAAGGCATCGAACAGACGCTCCTTGAGGTCGGCCGGCACGCCGTGGCCGTGGTCGGCGATGGCCACCTCCACCCGGCGCGGGTTCAGCAGGCGGGCGTCCAGACTGAGGATGCGTTTGGAGGCCGGGGCGTCGATCATGGATTCGATGCCGTTCTTGATTAGGTTGAGCAGCACCTGTTCGATCAGGATGGGGTCCACGTGCAGCGGCGGCAATCCGTCCGCCATGCGGATGTCGATCAGCGCAGCATGCCGGCGCGCTTCGATGTCGGCAATGGCCAGCGCCGCCTCGATGATGTCGGCCAGCTGGCAGGTTTTGCGGTTGGGCTCGCTCTGTTTGACGAACTCGCGGATGCGGCGCACCACCGTGCCGGCGCGCTCGGCCTGGGCGGTGATTTTCTCCATCACCGGCAGCAGGGTTTCCGGCGTGGCCTTGCCTTGGCGAATGCGCTCGATGCAGCCGGCCTGGTAGTTGGCGATGGCCGACAAGGGCTGGTTGAGTTCATGCGCCAGTGTGGACGCCATTTCCCCCATGGTGACCAGGCGCGAGGTGGATTGCAGCTGTTGCATCTGCTGCTGGTAGCGTTGTTCCGCCTCGTGTTGCTGGGTGGTGTCGGTGAGGATGGTCATGGCGACGATGTGGCCGTTCACCCAGCGTATGCTGCGGCGGCGGATGGAGATCCAGCGCGCCGGTGGGTCCATCCAGACTTCCACGTCCACATCGCGTGCGGTGCGCATCATTTCCACCAGCCGCAGATCGCAATAGGCCATGCCCTGTTCCGGCTGGCTGAGCGAAAACCACTGCTGGTAACGGTGGTTGCTGAACAAGAGTTCCAGCGTCACCGGGTCCACCACCGCCACGGCGGCGTCCAGCCCCTCTATCACGGTTACGAAGCGGTCGTGCGAATCCTCCAGCCGGCGCTGCGCTTCGCGCCGTTCGGTGACGTCGGTCAGTACCGCCATCCAGCCAGTATGGCGTCCTTGTGCGTCGATCAGCGGCGAAGCCAGGATGTGGGCGTCGAATTCCTCGCCGTTCTTGCGGCGCAATACCGATTCGAAGCCCTCCGGCGGCGCTTCGCCGGCCAATGTTTCGTTCAGGTCTTGCCGGTTGCGCTCGCCCAGCGCGCCGGCCCGCCAGTAGGGGTAGGGCGGTGCGAGGCCGATCAGCTCTTCCTCGCTGTAGCCGGTGAGTTGGCAGAAGGACGGGTTGACGTAGCTAATGCGACCTTCCAGATCGATGGCGCGGATGCCTACGGTCAGCGAATCCTCCATCGCTTTGCGGAAGGCTGATTCTTGCCGCAGTGCTTGCTCTGCCAGTTTCTCGGCGGTGATATCGCGGCCGGAGACGTGGGCCACTCCGCTGTCCGGCAGCGGGCTCAACGCCCAGACGATCCATCGTACGCCGCCGTCGCGGCCCACGATGCGGGTTTCCACATAGCGGTCGGGCCCGCCGCTGTCGAACAGGCGGATGAAGCCTTCGCGCGCGTTTTCGCGGTCGGCGGGCGGCAGATAGTTGAGGAAGGAGGTGCCTTCCAGCTGGTCTGCGCTGTACCCCAACCCTTTTTCAAACGCCGGATTCACTTGCAGGATGGTGGTGTCGCGGCGGATCACGCCCAGCAGCTCCTGCGACAGGCGATAGACGCGATCACGTTCCTGCTCGGCGTCCACGCGGCGACGGATATGGCGGTTGAGGCTGAGTAGGCTGAGCAGGGTCAGCAGTGCCATGCCGCCGATCAGGCCCAGCTGCAGCAGGCGCGCCTGGGTCAGCGCGCCTTTTATCGGGCGGGCGCTGATCAGCAGGCCGGTGCCGGGCATGTCCAGTTTTTCGCCGGCACCGGTGTGCAAGCGGCTCTGGCCGTTGCGCGCCAACGATTCGCCGTCGCGAGTTTGCAGCTCCAGTTGGTATTTTTCCGAGAACCAGGCCGGTGGCAGGCGGCGCACCACGTTATCGGCGTCGAACATCGCCACAACCGAGCCGTTGAACTGGCTGTTGACGTAAACCGGTATGTGCAGCTCGAAGCGCCAGCTGCCATTGGGCAGTCGATAGGGCTTGCCGTAGGCGAAGCGCCCGCTTAGCAGGGTTTGCCGAAAGGCGTCCTGGCTGTGGATGCGGCCGCCGGGCGACAGCGGGCCGTCCTCGTAGGGGGCGGTCCAGCGCAAGGTGCCCTGGCTGTCGGCGCGGGCGATGGCGAGCATCTCCGGGGTGTTGGCCAGCAGTTGGGATGCTTGGGTCTGGAAGGCGGTTTCATCCAGCTCGCCGCTGCCGACGCCGCGCGCCAGGTCAGCCAACTGGCCCAGATTGTCTTCCAGCTTCAGTTGCAGGGTTTGCTCCGCCCATTGCGCGTCGCGCGCCAGATTGCTCTTTTGCTGTTCGGCTTCGCGCGCGTCCAGCGTCCACAGCATCACCCCCATGGTGAGGAAGAACAGCACGATGGTGGTGTTGGGGAACAGTCGGTACCAGCTGCTGCGTTTGCGGATGTCGTAGAAACGTGGCGTGCGCATGGGCGGCATGCCCTCCGGTAGGGCGGACGAGGGGAATGTGCGCCAGTTTACGCGATGGCGGCGGCGCTGGCAGTAAGGGTTACTCCCCGGTGTGGCCTTGGCGGGAGCGGGGCGGTCGCGAGGCTTGAGCGCCGGCGGTTCGCGGTTTACCCTGCCGCATCAACGCAAAGTTTCCCATGATGAAGATTTCCTTTCTGCTTGCCGTCTGCCTGCTGTTTGCCTGTACGGCGAAGGCTTCGCCCCAGCCCATTCGCATTGGCGTGCCCGGTGCCTTTACCGGCGGCTCCGCGCCGATGGGCATCAGTATGCGCAACGGCATTCGCCTGGCTGCCGACGAGATCAATCGCGCTGGCGGCATTCTGGGCCGGCCAGTGGAACTGGTGGAACGCGACGATGCCGGCATACCCGCCAAGGGCGTCAAGCTGGCGCAGCAATTGGTGGGGCAGGAGCGGGTGGTTGCGGCAGTGGGCTTCGTCAATACCGGGGTGGCGCTGGCGGCCAGCAAAACTTATCAGGACGCCAAGGTGCCGGTGGTGCTGGCGGTGGCGACCGCGGCCATCCTGACCCGGCAGTTCCCGCTGCGCGGCAATACCGAGAACTACGTCTTCCGCGTGGCCGCCGCCGATGATCTGCAAGCGCCGCTGATCGTGCGCGAGGCGGTGGAACGCTCCGGGTATCGCAAGCTGGCCATCTTTGCCGACAATACCAACTACGGCTACCAGGGCCTGATGGAGCTGGAAAAGTCGCTGGCGCAGTACGGCATAAAGCCCAGCTATGTGGCGCGCTTCAATCTGCAGGAGCGGGACATGGCCACTTACCTGGCACAGGCGCGCGATGCCGGCAGCCAGGCGGTGCTGACCTACGCCATCGGGCCGGAGCTGGCGGAGATGGCCAACTCGATGGCGCGCATGGACTGGCGCGCCCCGATGATCGGCAGTTGGACGCTGTCGATGTCCAATTTCATTGATAACGCCGGCCCCAATGGCGAGGGCGCGCGCATGGTGCAGTCCTTCATCCCCTCGGAGGATGCCTCGCCGCGCCGGCGCGCCTTTCTGGATGGCTACCAGTGGTTGTTCCATACCCGCCGCATACTGTCGCCGCCGTCGGCGGCACAGGGCTATGACGCCATGAAGTTACTGGCGGCCGCCATCCGCCAGGCCGGCTCGCTGGATGGGCGCGCCATCGTGCAAGCACTGGAGAGCCTGAAGCAGCCGGTGGATGGCGTGATCACCACATATCGCCAGCCCTTCAGTCGCAGTAATCACGAAGCTATCGATCAGAACATGCCGGTGATCGGCAAGGTGGAGCATGGCCGTGTGGTGTTTGCTTACCCTGCCGACAAGAAACGCTGATCAGACCACGCTGCCGGGCAGCGGGATGCGCTCGGTCTCGCCGGGGATGGCGGGAAAACGGTTGGCCTGCCAGTCGTCCCGCGCCTGGGCGATGCGTTCGCGGCGGCTGGAGACGAAGTTCCAGTCCAGATAACGGGGCGCGTCCGGTTCCGGGCCGGCCAGAATCAGCAGCCGGGTATTGTCGCTGGCTACCAGTCGCGCGTTGTCGCAGGGCGAGAGCAAGCCCAGTTCGCCGGCTGCCAGCGGGTGGCCGTCCAGCGTCACCGCGCCGCTGGCGACATAAACGCCGCGTTCGGCAAACCCTTCCGGCACGCTCAGCGCCGCGCCGGCTTCCAGTTCCGCCGCGGCGTACAAGGCCGGCGCGGGAAACGGCACCGGCGAACGCAAACCCCAGGCTTCGCCCAGAATCACGCGAATGCGCGCGCCCGGTGCTTCCAGCTGCGGCAAATCGGCCGCCGGCACATGATGGAAGGCCGGTTCGCATTCTTCCAGCGCGACGGGCAATGCCAGCCACAACTGGATGCCTTCCACTTTGCCGCCGGTGGCGCGGACCTCTGCCGGCACCCGCTCGGAATGCACGATGCCGCGGCCGGCAATCATCAGATTGGCCGCGCCGGGTTCGATCCGTTGCACGGAACCCAGGCTGTCGCGGTGCATGAATGCGCCGTCGAACAGATAGGTTAGCGTGGCGAGACCGATATGCGGGTGAGGGCGCACATCGCCCTCGGTGCCGGCGTCGGCAAAATGCGCCGGCCCCATGTGATCCAGGAAGATGAAAGGGCCGATGTGCCGCGCTGCCCGGGTGGGCAGCAGGCGGCGCACGATGAAGCCGATGTCGCTTTCCTTGCCAGTAACGGTCAAAGCCCATTGGGTCATGGTGCTGCTCCTTGGTGCGGCAAGGCCGCCGATGAGGCGGCCTTGCGGTGGGTCGGGTCAGAAACGGCCGCTGCGATAGTCGTCAAAAGCCTGTTCCAGCTCTTCGCGAGAATTCATCACGAAGGGCCCCCATTGGGCAATGGGCTCGTTCAGCGGCTGGCCGGCAATCACCAGCAGCCGCGCTTCGCCGCTGGCGCTGATGCGCACACCGTTAGCCGAAGGCAGATTGGCCAGTACGGCCATCTGGCGCTGCGTCACGGTTTGGGCGCGCTCTCCCACGCTGACTTCGCCGGCATACACATAGATGAAGGCATTGTAGCCAGCCGGAATCGTTACTTCCTCCGTGCCGCCCGCCTTCAAATGCAAGTCCAGGTACAGCGGGTCGGTATCCTCGCGGCGGATGGCTCCGCCTTCGCCGGCAATGCGGCGCAGCGTGCTGCCTTGCTCGGTGACGCTTTGCGGGATGTCGCTGGCAGGAATATCGCGATACCAGGCGTCTATCATCTTGCGCTTCGCCGGCAGGTTCACCCACAACTGGAAGCCATGCATCAGGCCGTCTTCCTGCTCCGGCAGTTCGGAGTGGACCACCCCGCGTCCTGCGGTCATCCACTGCACGCCGCCCGGGCCGAGCAAGCCTTCCTGACCGGTGCTGTCGCGGTGACGCATACGGCCATCCAGCATATAGGTCACGGTTTCAAAGCCGCGATGCGGATGGTCCGGGAAGCCTGCGATGTAGTCATCCTGGTTGTCCGAACGGAACTCGTCCAGCATCAGGAAGGGATCGAGCCGGCGTTGCAGGTCTTGCGTCAGTACCCGCAGCAGGCGAACGCCCGCGCCGTCCGATACGGCCACTCCGTTCACGAGGCGTTCCACTTCGCGGCTGATGAAAGTTTTGTCCATTTGGCGCTCCTTGTCTGGGTGGGCCGCCATCGGCCCGTCATGAGTAGCATTATTGCAATGAAAAATATGATAAAAAAGCGCAAAATATAGCTTTAAAACATCAATAAATTAGATATATGAAACAGCCTAGAACTTCCCTGGAGCAGTGGCTGGTACTGCAGGCCATTGTTGCTGAAGGCGGTTATGCCCAGGCGGCGGAGCGCTTGCACCGCAGTCAGTCATCCATCAGTTATACCGTGGCGCGCCTGCAGGAGCAGCTGGGCGTGGCGCTATTGCAGCCGCAAGGGCGGCGCATGGCGCTGACTCCCGCGGGGGAGGCTTTGCTGCGCGACGCCGAGGCCTTGTTGTCGGCTTCGGTGCGGCTGGAGGATAAGGCGCACTCCTTGCAGCAAGGCTGGGAGCCTGAGGTGAGGTTGGCGGTGGACAGCCTGTTTCCGGCGGAAGCCCTACTGCCGGCACTGGGGCGTTTTGCCGCCCATTGCACGGCAACGCGGTTGCAGATGCACGAGGTGGTGATGTCCGGGGCCGACGACGCGCTGCACGGCGGCTGGGTGGAAATGGCCATTGCCGGCCGGGTGCCGCAGGGCTTTCTAGGCGAATGGCTGATGGATGCCGAGTTTGTCGCCTGTGCCGCGCCCTCTCACCCGCTGCATCGTCTGCACCGACCGCTCGGCATGGAAGACTTGCGCGAGCATGTGCAGGTAGTGCTGCGCGACTCGGGCAGCCGCCAGCCGCGAGACGAGGGGTGGCTGGGAGCCTGGCAGCGCTGGACGGTATCGCAGCCGGAAACCGCCATTGCCGCCGTGCGATCCGGCTATGCCTTTGGCTGGCTGGCCTGGCACCGGGTGGCGGCGCTGGTGGATGGCGGGGAGTTACTGCCCTTGCCATTGGCGCAAGGGCAGCGGCGCAAGGCGTCGCTGCATCTGGTGCTGGCGGACCCGCAGGCAGCCGGGCCGGCCACACGCCATCTGGCGCAGTGTCTTGCCGAAGAGGCGGCCGCCTGGCGCGCGGCCTGCCCGGCTTGAGGGCGGACAGGTCTGGCTGTGCGGTGTTGCGGCGTCCGGGCAAAACAAAGACCCGGCATCGCCGGGTCTTTGTTTGTATGGGTTGGCCGAAGCGGACTCAGTGGCTTTGCTGGCCTTGCAGATAGTGCTCCAGCGCGTGGCCGGCCGACAGGATGTGGAAGCGGATGAACTCGGCCGCTTCGTCGGCTGCGCCCGCCTTACACAGCTCCAGCAGGCGGGTGTGCTCCTCGTGCGCCCGCTCCATGGTGCGAGTGAAGAGGATTTGCATGCGGGTGTAGCGGTCCGTCTTGTTGTGCAGCTGCTCGATCAGCGCCAGCGTATTGGGACGGCGGGCGGCGCGGTACAGCGCCAGGTGAAAGCGGGAGTTGAGCTCACCCCAGTGGCGCACGTCGTTCTTGTGCAGCGCCTGTTCGAATTCGCTCAGCGTGGCGGCGGCCAGCTCGTGGTCGGCCGCGGTCTGACAGGGAATGGAGGCCTTCAGCACCGAGCTTTCCAGCATGGCGCGAATTTCCAGCAGTTCCAGCACGTCCTCCAGGGACAACTTGGATACCACGGCTCCTTTGTGGTCGATGATCTGGATCAGGCCTTCGGCTTCCAGCTGGCGCAGGGCTTCACGCACCGGCACGCGGCTGACGCCGTATTCGTTGGATAGCGCTTCTTGGCGCAATTGCTGGCCATCGGCGAATTCTCCGGAGAGGATGCGCTGGCGAAGCGATTCGGTTACGGCACTGGTCAGCGTCTGGCGCTTGATCGGCTGCAGGGTAGTCATGATTGTTTGTCTGTCAGTCAATCGGATAAATGCAAATGTATTCGATTATACGGAGGTTACACTGTCAGACAAGAGCGGGATACATACGAATTTGTCGCGAAAATGAAAAAACCCGGCCACTGGCCGGGTTCTTGCAAAACTGGGGTGGATGATGGGGCTCGAACCCACGACAACAGGAATCACAATCCTGGACTCTACCAACTGAGCTACATCCACCGCCGAAGCGGGTTGGCTTCCGGCGTAAAGCCGAAGGCCTGAATTTTGTGGGGTGGATGATGGGGCTCGAACCCACGACAACAGGAATCACAATCCTGGACTCTACCAACTGAGCTACATCCACCACAGGGTGCCGCATTCTATAGAATGCCGCGATTTACTTCAACTGCTTGTTACTGGCGCGCCCGACAGGACTTGAACCTGTAACCCCCGGCTTAGAAGGCCGGTGCTCTATCCGGTTGAGCTACGGGCGCTCATATCGGGCATCGCGCTATATCTGGTCGGGGCGGCGGGATTCGAACTCGCGACCCCCTGATCCCAAATCAGGTGCGCTACCAGGCTGCGCTACGCCCCGACGACAGAGTCCGCAACTATACGGATGGGGCCATTGCCTGTCAACACCTGTTGCCAATTGTTTTTCGCGACAAGCGCGGAAAGGGCTTGGTGCATCTTCTGGCAAGCTTGATGCAGGCATGATCTAAGCCAATGATATATAGATGCTAATTGCTGAAAATTTGCTTCACATGAAGTTATTCTTAATGTATTTTTATGGTTTCTAAAAAAGCCGAAAAATGAGAAAATTGCCGCCTCTTTTCAAGTTCCATACGGAATCAGGCATGGCAGCGCAACTCATTGATGGTAAGGCAGTAGCAGAAAAACTGGTCGCCCGCGTAGGCGAGGGCGTGCAGGCCCGCTTGGCCGCAGGCAAGCGCGCGCCGGCGCTGGCGGTGATCCTGGTGGGCGATGACCCGGCCTCCGGTGTGTACGTGGGCAGCAAGAAGCGCGCGTGCGAAAAGGCGGGTATCCGCTCGGTGGCGTACGACCTGCCGGCCGCCACAAGTCAGGAAGAGCTGCTGGCCATCATCGACAAGCTCAACGCCGACGACAGCGTGGACGGCATTCTGGTGCAGCTGCCGTTGCCGCGTCAGATCGACCCGCAAGCGGTGATCGAGCGCATCGACCCGAAAAAAGATGTGGACGGCTTCCATCCCTATAATATGGGCCGCCTGGCCATCAAGATGCCGCTGTTGCGCCCGTGCACGCCGCGCGGTGTGATGACCTTGCTGGAAGAGTACGGCATCGACCCCAAGGGGAAGAAAGCGGTGATTGTCGGCGCGTCCAATATTGTTGGCCGTCCGCAGGCGCTGGAGATGTTGCTGGCGCGCGCCACCGTCACTGTTTGCCATAGCGCCACGCAGGATCTGGCCCGCGAAGTGGGCGAGGCGGACATCGTGGTGGCTGCCGTGGGCATTCCCGGCTTCATCAAGGGCGAGTGGGTCAAGCCGGGCGCGGTGGTGATCGACGTGGGCATCAACCGCCTGGATACCGGCAAGCTGGCCGGCGACGTGGAGTTCGCCGCCGCCGCCGAGCGCGCCAGTTTCATCACCCCGGTGCCGGGCGGCGTCGGTCCGATGACGGTGGCCACCCTCTTGCAGAATACGCTGGATTCGGCCAATCTCAACGCCTGACCCGGAGCAAGACAGGATTGGGGCGCCACAGCCGGCGGGAGCAGTTAGCCCGCAGGCTGTGGCGTTTGTTATTGCGGCGACGGATAACTGTCGCCGAAGGTTTCGCTGGATAAAGAGATAAAACAATGAGTCATGCCAAACAATCGGCCACGCTGTTGATCAGTGCGCCGGACAAAAAAGGACTGGTGGCGGCCATCGCCAACTTCCTGATGACCTACAACGCCAACATCATGCATGCCGACCAGCATCAGGATACGAGCGAAAACCTGTTTCTGATGCGCGTCCAGTGGGAATTGGACGGTTTCACCCTGCCGATGGACGCTTTCGCAGCCGCCTTTCAGCCCATCGCGGCCGAGCACAGCATGACCTGGAAAGTATCCTTGTCCAGCCGCAAGCCCCGCATGGCCATTTTTGTATCCAAGTATGAACACTGCCTGGTGGACCTGCTGCATCGTTACCGCATTGGCGAACTCAATTGCGATATCCCGCTGGTGATCTCCAATCATGAGGATTGCCGCCGTCTGGTGGAGTTCAACGGCATTCCTTTTCATGTGGTCCCCGTGACGCGCGAGAACAAGGCCGAGGCGGAGGCGGAACAGTTTCGCCTGCTGGAAGAGGCGGGCGTGGATTTCATCGTGCTGGCCCGTTACATGCAGGTGCTGTCCGGCGAGTTCGTCAAACGTTACCCTGATCGCGTCATCAACATCCATCACAGCTTCCTGCCGGCCTTCGACGGCGCCAAGCCGTATCATCGCGCTTTTGCGCGCGGCGTGAAGCTGATCGGCGCTACCAGTCACTACGTGACGGAAGATCTGGACGAGGGTCCGATCATCGAGCAGGAGGTCACCCGCATTTCCCATCGCGACGATGTGGAAGATCTGATCCAGAAGGGCCGTGATCTGGAAAAGGTAGTACTGTCCCGCGCGGTGCGCTGGCATGTGGATGACCGCATCCTCTCTTACAGCAACAAGACCGTTGTTTTCGACTGAGTGCGCGCCGTGTATCGCGTGATTGATGATTTGCTGGCAGTGGCGCGTTTTCGACCGGCGTCGCTGGCGCACTATCAGTACCCGCGCTGGGCCTGCGCCTTGCTGCTGACGGTGCTGGCCTTGTTCGACAGCGCCAACACCGCCGAAATGGGCAGCAATGTGGTGGGGCGTATTCTGTTCACCCTGTTGTTTACCTGGCTGTTCATTTTGCTGCTGGTGCAATTCATGGGCGTCTGGTTGCGCATGGCGCACTGGAAGCCGGACGGCTCGCTTTTTGGCCTGATAGTACTGACCAAGGGCGTGCTGTTCATCGAGCCGCTGGCCAGCTGGTTGCCGGACGATGTCGAGGCGGGCCTGGTGTTGCTCATGTCCTTGTGGTGGGCGGCGATACTGGTGCATGCGCTGGCGACCGTCAGCGGCGTGGGGCGTTTGCGGGTGGCTTTGGGGCTGATCATGTTTTCGCCGCTGGCGGTGATCGCCATGGTGCTGTCGCTGCAGGTGGGTGTGAGCATGAAATGGATTTCTGTGCCGGAGGACATCATGAATCCTGCAGCCAGCGCCAGTCAGGAGTCGGCGACTTTGCCGAGTGCGGCGGAGGATAAGTCGGATCTGTAGCGCTGGAAAGCCGGGTCGGACCAGAAAGGCGGGATGATCTCCCGCCTTTTATCATGCACTGCCGGCAAGATCTTGCATCGGCGTACCGCCGGCGGGGCCGGTGCCCGGGTCAGGGCTCTTCCGCCGGCGGCGCAGCCAGCAGGGCGTCCAGTGCCGTGGCCATCGCCTGTCGCGTTGGCGGGCAATGCAGGAAGCCGTGAAAGCGGCCGTCGCAGAAGACGATCAGGGCGGGGAGGTGAAAAATATCGTAAGCGCGGGCCAGCGCCATGCTTTGCTGGACATCCACCTGGCAGAGGTGATCGATGCGGGCGGGCGACCATTCGCTGAGAAAGCGCTGCCAGCTGCGACAGGCGCCGCAGCCAGGTTGGCCGAAGAGCACCAGTGTGACGCCCGGCAGGGCGTCCAGTGCGTGATGAAAGCCGAACTCGTCCAGCAGCCGCCAGCGGCGATCAGCCGGCGGGGGCATATTCAGTCTACCTTGGCGATGTAACGGGCCAGGCCGAGGATGGCGCGCAGCGCTTGCCCCTTGGGCGTTTCCTCATTGCGCAGGCGGGCATAGCGACGCAGGATGGCGCGACCTTCAACATAGAGGTCGACATCGGTTTCCGGCGAGGAAACCAGCGTGATGCGCTCGATTTCGCCCATGGGTTTGGGCTGGCCCTGCGCAATGCAGAGATAAACCTTGTGGGCGTTGTGCGGCGTGATGTGGTCGAACAGGTAGAGCATCGAGTTGATGCGCAAGCCGGTTTCTTCGCGAATCTCGCGAATCAGGGCTTGCGAACGCAACTCGCCACGGTTGGCTTTGCCGCCGGGCAGGTTGAAGCGACCGCCGCGCGGGGCGGTGACCAGTACGCCGTCCGGCATCTCGATGATGGCCGTGGCACGCCGGGCCAGATCCGCAGGCAGGCGCTGATCTGGCTTCTTGTCATCCGTAGTTCTCATTTATCCCTGGATACAAAGATCACGGGCCGCAGCGGCGGCCCGTTTCAAGCTGGTCATTCTAGGCGAAGCGCTGTCCGACGACAAACCGGATGCACTGGAAAATGACGATCATTGTATACAAATCAACAAGTCATTCATATCGGTTTTTTGGTTTATTATTTTAATTAAAACTATAAAAATCATATGGTTTTAAAAAGCAAGCCGCCAAATCCCAGCGCCAGACAGTAATAGCCAAAGGGCTTGAGCGATTCGATTTCGGTTTTCTTGAAATAGCGCATCAGGAACCAGGTGCTGGCGTAGGCGCAGACGCCGGCCACCACGCCGCAAGCCAGCATCAACCCCCACGGCGTGGGGGCGTGGGTATGCGCCAGTTTCGGCACTTCCAGAATGCCGGCTGCGGTGATGATGGGCGTGGCCAGCAAGAAAGAAAGCCGGGCGGAAGATGCGTAGTCCAGTCCGTGCGCAAGGCCGCTGATCAGCGTGACGCCGGAGCGGGAAATGCCCGGCAGCAAGGCCAGGGCCTGGCCGGCGCCGATCTTGAACGCGCCGGCAAAGCTCAGTTCATCCAGTGTTTTGTGCGCTGCTTTCTTGCTGAGTTTGTCGCCCCAGAGCAGCAGCAGGCCGTTGATGGCGAGAAAAGCCAGCACGGCGGTGGGATTGGCGAACAGCACGCGCAAATGCTTTTCCAGCAGCAGACCCAGCAGGCCGGCCGGAATGGTGCCCACCATTAGCAGCCACATCAGCCGGGCCTCCGGGTTGGCCGGCTTGCCTCCAGCCTGGATCAGGCCGCGCAGCAGGGACAGCCAGTCCGCGCGGAAGTACAGCAGCAGGGCCGCGGCGGTGCCCAGGTGCAGCATCACCATGAAGGGGAGGAAGCTTTCGCTGGTGCGATTGAGCGCCCAGCCGAACCAGTCCGGAATCAGGATGCCGTGGCCAAGGCTGCTGACCGGGAACAGTTCGCTGACGCCTTGAATCATGGCGAACAGGATGGATTCAAGTGGATTCATGCAGCTGATTCTCGAGCAGGAAAAAAGGACTCAGCATACCGCTGGAATCTTAAGAAAAAATGAAGGCCTTAGTGCGCCCAGCACAGGCGGACCCAATCCGGCGGATTGCCCAGCCGCAGGGCCAGTTCACGCCAGCTGGCGGACAGCACGGCGGCAAGCGAATAAAGATTGCGGGCATTGGCGGGTTGCCATTCTCCGGAGAAGCCCGGCAGCCCGGCCTCGCGGCGCACGGCGTCGAAGCGGACGGAAGAGTTGACGAACTCCATGTGCGTCACCCGGCCTTCGGCAAACGGTTGCAGCCAGCGCAAGGCTTTGTCCAGACTGCCGCCGCGCGCGCCGGTCAGCGGCAGCCAGTCTTCGCCCATGGCGCGGGCGGCGATGGCGGCGCGCGCCAGCGGTTCCAGATCGTAAGTGACGTAATGCAGGGCATCGCGCTCTTGGAAGTCCTGCGTGATGCCGGTTGCGTCGATGTTGTTGTCCAGTTGCTGGCGGTACAGGCGTCGGGCTTCGGCAAACATGGCCTTGTCGTTCAAAGCTACGGCGGACAGGGTGAGCAACTTGATGCGGTGGCTGTTCCAGTTGTTGATGTAGGTGGTTTTGAGTGGCTTGCGTGCGCTCTTGATGTCTGCGATGTAGGCGGCGCCCCAGTCGCGGATAAAGCGCGTGAGCTGGTTTTGCAGTTTGTCGTTCAGTGCGTGACGGGTAATGGCGTAGGTGTCGATCAGCGCATCGAGGTCGGTTTCGTCGATCGGGTTGAGCGAGGGCTGGTAGGTGCGCGACCAGGCATCCAGATAGCTGCTGGCGGCGTCAAGATAGCGACCGTCGGCGGTTTGTCTCCAGGCCAGGGCGAATTGGCGCATGCGCGGCAGATCGCGCTTGGCCGCCACGCTGGCGTCGTAAATACCCTGATGCGGCAGCGTGCCTTCCGTATGCAGACGCGGCAGCGGCGCGGGCGGCAGCACCAGTTGGGTATCCAGCTTGCGCAGCCAGGCGGCGTCGGGCTTGCCCGGCGCAAGCGTGCACCACTCTACGGGGCTGGCGCCGTAGCACGGGGAAGCGCTGCCCGCCAGCAAAGCGAGCAGGCCGGAGAGTGTGGTGAGTAGGCGCATGGCCCCTGTCCGGTTGGTGAATCCTTTCAGCATGGCAGCTGCCGCCGCAAACGCAATGGTGGGAGCTGCCGGGCTCATGCGCCTGTCGTCTCTCAGTCGGGACGAGTCTGATCCGCTTCTTCGGCGGCCAGTTCGGCCTCCATCGCCGCGCGCAGGCGGGAGAAGTAAGCGTGAATGCCGTGTACCGAGGGCGAGATGGCGGCTAGCAGCTGATCGCGCTCTTCCAGTTGGCCATTGTCGAAGCGGGGGCGCATGTCCGGGTCGGGGTGGCGTTCGAAGGCCAGCAGCATGATGGGCTCCAGCAGGCTGGCGTTGTCCTCGTCGTCGAACAGCAGATTCCAGTCGTCCTGCATCAGTTGCATGGCTTCGGCAAACCCTTCCGCCCAGTCATTGCCCTTCACTTCCCCCAGTTCGTTTTCTTCCAGCCAGGGCTGGAAGCCTTCCTGACGCGCCAGTGAGCGGGCGATGTCCTGCCAGTGGCCCAGCAGCAGGCCGACAAAGTGCTCCAAAGCCTTGCCGGAGGGAAAGGCGCGCTCGTCGTCGAAAGCTTCGCCCAGAATCAGCGGCAGACACTCTTCCGGACGGATGATGTCGGGGCCGGCCTGCAGGGCGGTGAAAAAGCCGTCCAGTTGTTCCAGATTCATGCAGCCGGCGGACTGAAAGCGTTGCAGGGTGTCGGACAGGCGCTGGTAGTCGCGGTCGGTCAGCGGAGAGGAGGGGGACATGGCGGCGGCCTTGCGGGAAAAACCGCATTATCCCCCGTTTTTTGCGCTTGTGACATGCCATATCGCCTTCGCGGGCGGCGCGTCGGGGGGGCGGTCGGGTTTTATTTGTCCCAGCTCATGGGCGGCAGCTCGGCGAAGGCTTCTCGCAGCGCGCGGCCCCAGCCCTCGTGCAGCGACTGGAAGTAGGCGTCGTGTTCGGTAATGCGCTTGTGGGTGCCGCCGTCCAGCGCATCGCGGCCGTAGAGCAGCATGTCGATGGGCAGGCCCACCGACAGATTGCTCTTCATGGTGGAGTCAAAGCTGATCAGCGCGCATTTGGCGGCATCTTCCACCGGGGTGTGGTGCTGGATGACGCGGTCGATGATGGGTTTGCCGTACTTGGCCTCGCCAATCTGGAAGTAGGGCGTATCGGTGGTGGATTCGATGAAGTTGCCTTGCGGGTAAATATTGAACAGGCGCGGCGCTTCGCCCTTGATCTGCCCCCCCAGCAAGAAGGAACACCCCACTTCGATATGCGACTGGCTCAGCGCCGGGCCGTCGCGATGGGCGATCTCGCGCAGGGTTTCGCCTACCAGACAGGCGGCCTCGTACAGCGAGGGCACATTGAGGATATGGCCGCTTTCCCGCTCTTCGCGCGCGCGCTGGCGCAGCAGGCTGACCACGCTCTGGGTGGTGGCCAGATTACCGGCGGACAGCAGCACCAGCAGGCGCTCGCCGGGGCGTTCGAACAGCTGCATCTTGCGGAAGGTGGAGACGTGATCAACGCCGGCGTTGGTGCGCGAATCGGACGCAAACAACATGCCGGAGGCGAGATTCATGGCGACGCAGTAAGTCATGGCGCAAACGGATTCGGTGGGTGATAAGGGCAATCTAGCCGTAAAGCCCGGCCGGGACAATCCCGGTCGGGTTTCGGGAGCAGCCATGCATGCCGGCGGCCTCGGGGCGGCTTGTTATTGATCCTGCAGCCATACCCGGGCCTGGGCGCTGAGGTTTTCGCCGCCGCCGCCAAAGCGCACGCCGCGAATCGGGCAGGCATCCAGATAGTCCATGCCGATGGCCAGCTTGAGGTGGTGGTCGTTGGCGGGCGTGCCGTTGGCCACATCAAAGCTGAACCAGGCGCCGTCCACCCAGGCTTCCGCCCAGGCATGGCTGGAGACATGGTTGTCGGCGTGGCCGGGGGAGTAGACGTAGCCGCTGACATAGCGGGCGGGGATGCCGAGCTGACGCGAGCAGGCGAGGAAGACGTGGGTGTGGTCCTGGCAAACGCCGGCGCCTTTGGCGAAGGCTTGCGCCGCCGGGGTATGGCTTTGGGTTTCGCCGGGCAGGAAGGGCATGCGTTCGCGGATGGCGGCCATCAGCGCGGCCAGTTGCGCGCGGCTGGGCTCCGCACGGCGAAAGTCTTCGGCAAACGTACTGAGCGCCGCATCCGGGGTGGTGAGCGCCGTCTGGCGCAGGAAGAACAGCGGCGGCAAATTGTCGTCGTCGCTGTCGATATTGTCGGTTTCCACCACGCCGTGCGCACGGATGCGGATTTCCTGGTGCGGGTAGTCCAGCGTCAGCACATGCAGGATGTTGCCGTAGGAATCGGTGCTGCAGCGCGCGCTGGCCGGCAGGTCCAGTTGCCAGTTGAGGATGTGCTGGCCGCGACCGTTGTGCGGCGTAAGGCGCAAATATTGGGTGCTGTGTCGCACCGGGCTGTCGTAGCGGTAGAGCGTTTCGTGGCTGATGGCGAGGCGCATGATGAAACTCCCTTGGTGGATGTCAGGCTGCTTCCAGATAACTGTCGTGAATGGCGCTGCCGAGGCGGTGAATGTCGGCGATCAGGCTGTCCAGCGAGGCTTCCAGCCCCTCGGCGAAGATGTCGCTGATGTCCGAGTAAGTGAGCCTGGCGCGTATTTCGCTGGCAAGGCGGCGCGCCGAGCGACCGGCCTGGCCTTCCACATGCGACAGCACCTGGCTGATTTCCTCGAAGCAGGCGCGCAGGCTGCGCGGCATGTCCGGCCGCAGGATCAGCAGCTCCGCCACCCGTTCCGGGGTGATGCGGTCGCGGTAGATGTCGCGGTAGGCCTCGAAGCAGGAAACCGAGCGCAGCAGCGCGGCCCACTGGTAGTAATCGAGGATGTTTTCCGCCTGCGGTTCGTGATCGCGAATCTGGCGGGTTTTCACATTCAGGATGCGCGCCGTGTTGTCGGCGCGCTCGATGAAGGTGCCCAGCCGCGAGAAGTGAAAGGTATCGTTGCGCAGCATGGTGCCGTAGCTGACGCCGCGGAACAGGTGCGAACGCTCTTTCACCCAGTCCAGGAAGGCGGAGGCGGTGCGTGCGTCCAGCCCGCGTTTTTGCCAGTCGCGCATTTCCAGCCAGGTGCCGTTGATCTGCTCCCACATTTCGCCGGTGATTTTCACCCTCACCACGTGGGCGTTCTCGCGCGCCAGACGGATGCAGTTGTAGATGCTGCCGGGCACGGACGGGTCCAGCGCCAGGTAGTCCAGCACGCGTCCGGCATCCGGCTTCGGCCAACGCGAGAGGAAGTCGGCGGTGACGCCGGTGACATCCAGCGGCACCAGCAGATCATCCTGCGAGGATGCGTGCAGCAGCGACATCTGCAGGCTGACGTCCAGCAGGCGTGCGGTGTTTTCAGCCCTTTCCATATTGCGGGCCATCCAGTACAGGCAATCCGCCATTCTGCTCAGCATGTCGCGTCCTCCTTCAGGATCCAGGTGTCCTTGGTGCCGCCGCCCTGCGAGGAATTCACCACCAGCGAGCCTTCGCGCAGGGCAACGCGGGTGAGGCCGCCTGCCACCAGCCGCACTTTGTCGCCCGACAGCACAAAGGGGCGCAAGTCGATATGGCGCGGCGCGATGCCGGCTTCGACGAAAGTGGGGCAGGTGGACAGCGACAACGTGGGTTGGGCGATGAAGTTGGCCGGGTCGTCCAGAATGCGCAGCCGGTAGGCCTCGATTTCGGCCTGGCTGGCGGCCGGGCCCACCAGCATGCCGTAGCCGCCCGCGCCGTGGACTTCTTTCACCACCAGTTCCGGCAAATGCGCCAGCACGTAGGCCAGATCCTCCGGCTTGCGCAGCTGCCAGGTGGGCACGTTGTGCAGGATGGGTTCTTCGCCGAGGTAAAAGCGGATCATGTCCGGTACGTAGGGGTAGATGGATTTGTCGTCGGCCACGCCGGTGCCCACCGCATTGCAAACGGTGACGCGGCCTTCGCGGTACACCGACATCAGGCCTGGCACGCCCAGCATGGAGTCAGGCTGGAAGGCCAGCGGGTCGAGGTAGGCATCGTCGATGCGACGGTAGATTACGTCCACCCGCTGCGGACCGGCAGTGGTGCGCATATGCACGTGACCGTTCTTGACGAACAGGTCCTGCCCCTCGACCAGCTCCACTCCCATCTGGCTAGCGAGGAAGGCGTGCTCGAAATAGGCGCTGTTGTACTGCCCGGGCGTCAGTACCACGACGGTGGGGTTGTCCACCTCGACCGGCGCCACGGCGCGCAGGGTGTCCAGCAGCAGATTGGGGTAGTGCTCCACCGGCGTGATGTCGTGGCGGGCGAACAGCTCGGGAAACAGGCGCATCATCATCTTGCGGTTTTCCAGCATGTAGCTGACGCCGGACGGGGTGCGCAGATTGTCTTCCAGCACGTAGAAGCCGCCGTCTCGGTGGCGGATGATGTCCACCCCGGCGATGTGCGCGTAAATGCGGCGCGGCAGATCTATGCCCTGCATGGCCAGCTGGTAGCCGGCGTTGGTGAGGATTTGCTCGGGCGGAATCAGCCCGGCCTTGAGGATGTCCTGCTCGTGATAGATGTCGTGCAAAAAGCGGTTGAGCGCAGTGACGCGCTGTACGCAGCCGGCTTCCAGTGTTTTCCATTCGGCGGCGGAGATGATGCGCGGAATGGTGTCGAAGGGGATCAGCCGTTCTGCGCCGCTCTCATCGCCGTATACCGCGAAGGTGATGCCGATCTTGCGGAACAGGGTGTCGGCTTCGTCCTGCTTTTGCCGCAGCCAGTCCAGCGGCGCCTGGTGCAGCCAGTCGGCGAAGCGGGCGTAGGATGCGCGGGTGGATTGACCGTCGACCAGCATTTCGTCGTAGTGCGACAGGTCCAGTGCCTTGATGGAGTGCATGGGCTTCTCCTGCGTGATGTCCCTGTGTCGGGTATAGGCAAATTACATGCCCATGGCAGTGAAACAGGAAACAGCGGCAGGAGCTGGCGGGGTTTTCCGCAGGATGATGGGCTTGTTGCTGGGTTTGTGGTTTAAACAGCATCAAGTATTTTGTGGCGAGGCCGCGAGCGGCTGCCGGCAAGGACGACAAACGCCCTGTGCTGGACAGGGCGTGGTGCGGGGGATGCGCCGAATTGGTGCTTACTGTCGCCAAGAGGTGCCGTCGGCGATGCAAGACGCCGGTTGGGCGGCGTCCTCAAGGAGACAGGGCGCGCCGTGGCACGGCGCGCAGCGGGTCTCAGAGGATCTCTTCGATGTTCTTGGCGGCGCGTTTGGCGTCGAGGAAGATCAGGCCCAGCTTGGCTTCGCGGCGGGCGATGACGGTCAGCACCGCGTCGCGGCCGGCATGGCTCATCAGGATGTAGCCGTTGTCGCCTTTCACCATCACCTGCTCCAGCTCGCCGCGCGACAGTTCGCGGGCGGTGCGTTCGCCCAGCGACAGCATGGCCGCAGCCATTGCGCCCACGCGGTCTTCGTCCACGTCCTGCGGCAGCAAGGCGGCCATGGTCAGGCCGTCGGATGAAATGATGGCCGAAGCCTCGATGTCCGCCGATGCGCCGTTGAGGTCACTCAGGATGGACTTGAGCATTTGTTCACGCATGGTTTTCTCCAAAAATGCATGTCTTTGCCGGCCCGGGCCGGCATGTTCTTGTTCAGGCGTAACGGCGGCTGAGCAGCTCTACCAGCGTCACGAAATGCGGTTCCTGCAGGCGCGGCGTGCCGCCTATCACCAGTACGAAAGACTGTTGCCCCACGTGCAGGGGATAAAAGCCCAGCTCGCTGGTGCCGGCTGGATTGCACACCGCCCAGGAGGAGCTGCTGATGTTGAGATTGTTTTTCAACAGCAGGGCGTGGCGTCGGTTGAGCGACATGATGTCGCCCGCCAGCGCGGCGATCTCTTCGGCCGACTCGTGGTGGAAGCCCGCCGTGGCGTAATACAGACCGTTGTCGTCGGCCAGTAGCGCGCGGCCGTTTTCCGACAGTTCTGCCAGCAGTGCCGGCAGCTGAGTTTCAAGGTTGGCCGAAAGCGCGGGTCGCGGTTCCGCCGTGCCGTGCACGAAATCCAGCCGCTGCAGGCGATAGAGGGTTTCCAGCGCCTTGTCCAGATCGTTGTCGCACCACTCGGCCAGCAACTCCTCGGTCAGCGGCACGGTGTGCCCCAGGCGGAGTATCTGGGTGAGCAGCGAACGGGCGGCGTCCTGCTCGCGGCTGGACACCGCGTAGTAGGCGCCTGCCGGGCTGGTGATCGGGTACAGCGGCCCTTTGAGCGAAAGGGTTGATGACATGGTCAGCCTTCCAGACCTGGATCGATGGAAAACAGTAGCGCCAGCACCAGTTCCTTGACGTCTTCGCGAGAGCGGGCGTCGATTTCAAAGATGGGCGGACGCATGTCGAACTTCTCCAGCAGCCCGGCGTAGGTCTCGATGCTGGGGCTGGATTTGATGTCGGTCTTGGTGATGCCGATCACCAGCGGCGCGATCTTGAGCATGTCGCGAAACGCGTTGAGGAAAAATTGCAAATCCTTCACCGGGCTGGGGCGACTGTTGTCCAGCAGTAGGATCAGGCCGATGCCGCCCTGGCTGAGGATGTCCCACATGAAGTCGAAGCGCTCCTGCCCCGGGGTGCCGTACAGGTGCACCTTGGTGTCCTCATCCAGCTTCAGCACGCCGTAATCCAGCGCCACCGTGGTATGGCCTTTGCGGTTGAGCGTCATGTCCGAGGCCTTGGCGTCGGTGGTAACCGGCTCGATATCGCTGATGGCGCCGATGGCGGTGGTCTTGCCGGCGCCTACCGGGCCGGCGAAGATGATTTTGTTGTCGTAGGCTCGCATGTCGAAATATGTCTCGCTGTTTACAGACCGATAACTTTTTTCAGCAGCCGCGACAGCAGACCGCTTTGCGGACGCGATGCCGGGGCGGCAATGGGGGAGGGCGCCGGCGTCGGCGCGGCAACGGGTTCCGCAGCGACGATTTTCGGCGTTTCTGGCAGTGCTTCCGCCGCAGGCGGCCGGGCGCCCGGCCGCACCGGTTCGGTGGAAATCACCGACAGGGTGCCGCTGCGCAGCGGCATGTCCAGAATGCCCACGCCCCAGGCGGCGGCAAGGAAGCTGAACAGGCTTTCCGGAGGTACCTTGAGCATGTGGGTGATCAGCTTGAGGTTGACCGGCGTCTTGGTAAGGAAGGCGGTGATGCGGATGGCGTCCGGTATTGGCGGCAAGCGTGTCAGATTGGGCCAGTAACGCAGACGCAGCGGCGTCTCCGTGCTCATGCCGCGCATCAGCCGGCCCTTGCTGCTCCAGATGGCGATCTGCCAGACCAGATTCTGCAGTTTCACTTCGCTGTCGAAGACGGCGGGCGGCTCGGCGCAGGGCTGTTGGCCGAAGACCGACGACGGCAGTTCGCACAGTGCTTGCAAGGATGTCAGTGGCTGCAACAGCAGAGCGCGGTCTTGTGCGGGCTGAATGACCAGCAGCGGCTCCTCGTTGAGCGTGATGACGGCATTGCCGCGCAGGCGATACAGACGCACCAGCAAACCGAACAGCCCGGCTTGCGGGTCAAAGCGCTCAAAGTTGACTCGCACCGGCGCGGCGACCGGCGCTTGCGCCTGTTGTCGTTGCGCTTCCATGCGTGGGGCAACCGGCTCAGGCTTGGGTGCGGGAGGCGGCGCTACCGGGCGCTCCAGTACGGCAACGTCTTCTTCCGGCTGCGGAGCGCTTTGCCGCTCCGACGCGGCGGCCAGAGCCGCGGCTTGCTGCATGGCTTCCTTCACGGCCGGGCGCAGCACCGGCGGCGTAACGTCGCGCTCGTTGTTCAGCAGCTGGCGCATTTGCGGGAACAGAGTTTCCACGCGCACCGGCTTGCGGATGACGGCGGCGGGCGCATCGGCTGGCGGCGTGGTAGTGACGATCAGGGCCGGCAGCTGGGGATGGCGCTCGCGAAAGCTGTCCCAGGCGCCCCAGCCTTCCACGCTGTCGACATCGACAATGGCAAGATCCGGCGCAAAACCGGGGGCTTCGTCCATCAACTGGAAATGCTGGTGCGAATGATGCATGCGAAAAGCCATGCGGAATACCGACAGCTTGCGCGGGTCCATGCCCACCGGCATGACGGTGACAACCTTGGATGGCGTTGGGTTGCTGGTGGTCATCTGCGTTCTCAGGCGGCCATTTTCTGTTGGTGCTGTCGTTGCTGCATGCTTTGCACGAAGCGGCTCATCATCTGGGTGACTTCTTCCGGCGGATTGTCCAGCCGGTCGCGAATCTGGCGCGTCAACCAGGTAAAGCGGGTCATGTCGTTCAGGCGTTCATACAGGGACAGCAGCGGCGGATACAGCTGCAGGTCGACCGGATTGGCCAGAATGGCGGCTTCCAGCGTATGCACGGCCATGTCGATCTGGCCGTATTCAATGAACTGCTCGGCCTCGCTCAAGGCGTCGACGGCAAGATCGGCGTCGCTGTCGTTGCGACGGCTTTCCACCAGCGTCAGGCGTTTTTCCGGCAGCGACGGCGTCTTGATGTAACCCAGATGACGGCCGACGGCTTCCAGCTTCACGCGATCCGGCATGCGCTCTAGCGCCTCCAGCGCCGGGTGCTCGCCCAGTTCGTGGCCCATGCTTAGCAGTTTCTGTTTCAGTTCGAGCCCGGACTGCCCCAGCGCCACGTAAAACTGCCACAGATAGCGGCAGAACTGCGGCAGGCGGCGCGCCATATAGCTGGCGCGGATGCCGTCCAGCAGGCGCGAAGGCGTGGCGGGCGCATCTTGCAGCAGGCGCTCCAGCGCGTCCATTGCCGCCATCGGCTCCTGGTTGGAGAGCAGGATGCGCAGTTCGCGATCCGGCGGCAGCAAATGGCGTATCAGGTGCATCTCGCGCGAGCTCAGACGACTGAGCACGGCTTGCCCTTCCAGCAGGGCCCGGCGTTCCAGATGGCGCGCGGACAGCGCGTCGATGTCGGGGGGCTCGGCGGCGTCGCGTTGTCCCGCCTCCGGTTGCAACCAGTGCGATAAGGCGGCCGGCGTTTCTTCCGGGCCAAGGATGTCGGCGATCTCCCTGACGCCCAGGCCCAGGCGCTCGTCGGCTAGCACGCGCAGACCAAGGTTGGCGCGGTCGACGCGCAAACCTTCCAGTACGGCGTCCTGCAATTGCTCGCGCGTCAGCAGGCTGTAATCGTGCAGACGCTCGACGATCTCGGCGTAGTTGTCGATGTCGTCCAGCTGCAGATAGAGCGATGCCAGGCGACCCAGCTGCGCGCTGGAGTGGCGTGCCGAGTGATCGACATGCTGGCGCAGCGAGCGGGCAGCCTGTTCGAGGTAGCCGAACTGGATGAAGACGTCGATTTCCGTCATTACATCCACATCGTCCACTTCGTAGGAGAGCGACTCCTCGTCGGCCGCCATTTCCGGAGCGGGCGCTTCGGCCAAGCCGGACGCCTGAGGCGCGGTAGCGGGAAACTCCGCGTCCGCATCGTCCGGCATCGTCGCTTGCGCGGGCGATGCGACTGCGCGGGGCGGCGCTTTGCTGTCTGTCGGCGTGGTGGCTGTTTCGGCGGTTTTTTGCGCGGCGGCGGGTCGGCGCAGCAGCACGCCCAGCGCCAGTCCCGCCACCAGCAGCATGGCGATGGCGGCGATGATGCCTTCCGGCGAGCTTTCCAGCAGGGACAACCAGTCGTTCATGATGGCGTTCGCTTCAGTCCAGAGTGAAGTCGGCGGCGGTGATCAGGTCTGTGCCGCACTCCAGGGTTTCAAACCAGTCAAGGAAGCGGTTGACCATTTCCTTGCCCTTGAACGAACCGCCGTGCTGGGGAACGATCCACTCCACGTCCAGTTGGCGAATCATCTGCACCCACAAGCGGCAGGCCTTGTTGTTGGTCATGTAGCGCTTGTGGAAACCCAGCATGTGGCTCTGGATCAGGTGCTTGTCGAAATCCTGCACCGGCTTGCCTGCGTCGTGGCCGTCCATCAGCGAAGCGCCGATGTCGCCGGAGAAGAGAATCTTGCTGATGGGGTCGTACACCTGGAAGAAGCCAACGGTGTGCAGATAGTGGGCCGGCACGATTTTCAAGGTGGAGCCGCCCAGCGTGATGTCCATGCCGCGCGGCGGGATGGCGATCAGGCGCCCTTCGGTGGCGCCGCGAATGCAGAAGTGCGGCAAGAACCGCACCCACTCCTGTGCGATGATGATCTTTGCGTCGGTGATCAGCAGCCAACCGTTGGCCGAAGCGATGATGTCCGGGTCCTGATGGGAGGCGAAGATGTATTGCGTATGCGAGGGCAGGAAATAATCCGCGAGTTCGGCGATCAGATGTTTGTAGGTGAGGTTGCCGCCCGGGTCGAGCAGCATGCCGTCACCCTTGTCGATAATGGCGAATTGATTGGATTGAATGCCTTCGCCTTGCACCAGTTCAGTGAAAGCGACGCATTTGTGATTGCCGTCATCGTAAAGCACCAGAGCCATGGCGATTCCTTGCTGGATTTCCGTTGCCGATGAAACGAGACGCCAATGCCTTGCATGACGGGTTTCGCGCGCGTCCCTGGCGGGTAGTACGCTATCGGCATCAAATGACTATTGATAATCCCGTTATTATTTTGAAATGGCTGTTAATGGTTTTGACATGAGTCAATGATGTCGGGATTTTTTGTCAATGCGCCATTAGTGGTAGTCCGCGACGCGTCTTGTCGTGACAAAGAATGACTTTTACATTGGCGATGAGGCTCAGTTGCTGCGGGGGGCGCGCGGCTTGCCGGTGGCGGGATCGATGAGGTTGCGATAGGCCTGTTGCAGGCTTTGCAGGGTGGCGGGGTCGGTTTTCGGGTTGGCGGCCAGATAAAGATCGTTGGCCGAAGGCAGCGTCAGCACGCTCTGCAGTTGGTCTGCCGGCAGACGCTGGCGGCGCATCTGGCTGTGAATCTGCTCCGGGTCGCCCAGCAGCAATTGCGCCGCGCCGGACTGTACCAGGCGAGGGCAGTCGGCGACGCGGTCGGCGGTGATGAAGTTGATGTTTTCTTCAAAGCCGGCTTTGCGCAGGAACTCTTCGTTGACGTCCCGATTGCCGACGCACACCTTGCAACAGCTTTTCACCTCGTCCAGCGATTGCGGGGGCAGGGAGCCGTCGTCGCGCAGGCGGAAGAAAGTACGCTGCATGCGCGCCAGCACCCCCAGCCAGACAAAGCGTTTTTCACGCTCCGGGGTGCGGGCGATGGAAAAAATCAGCGTATTGGGCCGCTTCTCCGCCAGCGCATAGGCTCGCGCCCACGGCATGACCTGAATATCGCTTTTCAGCCCGGCCCGGATCAGCAGCGCGCGCACTGTCTCGACATTGCGGCCAGCCAGATTGCCGTTGGCGTCCAGATAGGCCAGCCAGGAACTGTCCTCTGTCACCACCAGCAAGGATGGCGCAGCCTGAGCCGGCGGCAGGGCGCACAAAACGCCAAGCAGCATAGCGAGCAGGCAGACGCGAAGGATGGCGGCGGGCGACATGGTGGTGGCGAGTGAGGAAGTGATGATTTGTCTCTAGCAGTTGCCTGGCAAAAATGACAGGAAATTAAAAAGGCCGCCCGGCAAGCCGGACGGCCTTCAGCATGACGGAATCGCGTTACAGCTTGGCTTCCAGCCAGCCTTGCAGGCTTTGCAGCGCTACCGGCAGATTTTCCGGCTGGGTGCCGCCGGCCTGGGCCATGTCCGGACGACCGCCGCCCTTGCCGCCCACTTGGCTGGCTACCTGATTCACCAGGTCGCCGGCCTTCACCTTGCCGGTGAGGTCTTTGGAGACGCGGGCAATCAGGCTGACCTTGCCGTCGCTGACGCCGGCCAGCAGGGCCACGCCGCTTTCCAGGCGGTCCATGATCTTGTCCGACAGTTCGCGCAGCGCAGCGCCGTCAACATCGTCCAGGCGGCTGGCGATGCACTTGACGCCGTTGATGGTGCGCAGGTTGACGCTCACCAGATCGTCCAGCTGGGTGAAGGCCAACTGGCTCTTCAATTGCTGGGCGGTTTTTTGCGCGGACTTCAACTCGGCCTGCAGTTTTTCCAGCTTGGCCAGCAATTCCCCGGGCTGGGCCTGGGCAATGGCGCCGGCGGCTTTCAGCTCGGCTTCCTGTGCTTGCACCAGCGCCACGGCGCCTTCGCCGGTCATGGCTTCAATGCGGCGCACGCCTGCGGCGACGCCGGACTCGGCCACCACCTTGAACAGGCCGATATCACCGGTCCGTTGCACGTGGGTGCCGCCGCACAGTTCGGTGGAGTAGTCGCCCATCTTCAGCACGCGCACGGTATCGCCGTACTTCTCGCCAAACAGAGCGATCGCGCCGGCGCGGATGGCGTCGTCGTAGGACATGTGGCCAACGCTCACGGCCACGTTGTGGATGATGATGCGGTTGACCACGCGTTCAATCTCGGCAATTTGCTCGGCGGTGACCGGTTCGTTGTGGGCAAAGTCGAAACGGGTGCGTTCGGCGTTGACCAGCGAACCCTTTTGCGCCACATGATCGCCCAGGACATGACGCAGGGCGGCATGCAGCAGGTGGGTAGCAGAGTGATTGCGCGCGGTAGCGGCGCGGCGGTGCAGATCGATGGTGGCGGTCACGCTGTCGCCTACCTTCAGCGCGCCGCGGGCCAGGCGGCCCTTATGACCGAACACGGCGGCTTGCACCTTTTGGGTGTCGGCCACGTCGAAGAGCGCGCCCACGCCGCCAGCGGCGGAGATTTCGCCCAAGTCGCCCACCTGGCCGCCGCCTTCGGCGTAGAACGGGGTGTTGTCCAGCACTACCACGCCTTCGTCGCCTTCGTTCAGCGCATCGACCGCTTCGGTGCCCTTGTAGAGGGCGAGCACCTTGGCATCGGTGCTTACATTGTCATAACCGTGGAAGCTGGTGTCGGCGCCGCTGTAGTCCAGGTTGCCGGTCATCTTGAAGGAGGAGGCGGCACGGGCGCGTTCGCGCTGGGCTTCCATGGCGCGCTCGAAACCGTCCAGATCCACTTCCACATTGCGTTCGCGGCAGATGTCGGCAGTCAGGTCCACCGGGAAACCAAAGGTGTCGTACAGCTTGAAGACGGTATCGCCGTCCAGCTGGGTTTTGCCGCCTTCCAGCGCGCCTTCCAGCAGGGCCATGCCCTTGTCCAGGGTTTCGGCAAACTTGATTTCTTCGCCGCGCAGCGCGTCTTCCACCAGAGCCTGCTTCTCGCGCAGTTCGGGGTAGGCATCGCCCATTTCGGCCGCAAGGTCCGCCACCAGCTTGTGGAAGAACAGACCCTTTTGACCCAGCTTGTAGCCGTGGCGGATGGCCCGACGGATGATGCGACGCAGCACATAGCCGCGACCATCGTTGGACGGCATCACGCCGTCGGCGATTAGGAAGGAACAGGCGCGGATGTGGTCGGCGATCACTTTCAGTGACGGCACGTCCATGCTGAAGGCCACGCCGGTTTCGCGGGCGGCGGCCTTGAGCAGGTTCTGGAACAGGTCGATCTCGTAGTTGGCGTGCACGTGCTGCAGCACGGCCGAGATGCGCTCTAGGCCCATGCCGGTATCCACGGACGGCTTCGGCAGCGGATGCATCACGCCGTTTTCGTCGCGGTTGAACTGCATGAACACGTTATTCCAGATTTCGATGAAACGATCGCCGTCTTCTTCCGGGCTCCCCGGAGGGCCGCCCCAGATGTGGTCGCCGTGGTCGTAGAAAATTTCAGTACACGGGCCGCAGGGGCCGGTGTCGCCCATTTGCCAGAAGTTGTCCGAAGCGTAGGGGGCGCCCTTGTTGTCGCCGATGCGGACGATCTTCTCGGCCGGCACGCCGATTTCCTTGTTCCAGATATCGAAGGCTTCATCGTCGGTGGCATACACCGTCACCATCAGTTTTTCCTTCGGCAGCGCCAGCCATTGCGGGCCGGTGAGGAATTCCCAGGCGAAGTGGATAGCGTCGCGCTTGAAATAGTCGCCAAAGCTGAAATTGCCCAGCATTTCGAAGAAAGTATGGTGACGCGCGGTATAGCCGACGTTTTCCAGGTCGTTGTGCTTGCCGCCGGCGCGTACGCATTTCTGGCTGGTGGTGGCGCGGCTGTAGGGACGCTTGTCGAAACCGAGGAAGACGTCCTTGAACTGGTTCATGCCGGCGTTGGTGAACAGCAGGGTGGGATCGTCCCACGGCACCAGCGAACTGGACGGCACTACCTGGTGGCCCTTGGAGGCGAAGAAATCCAGGAATTTCTGGCGAATTTCGGAGGTTTTCATGTCGTTTTCATCAATTTGGAAATCGGCGGCAGTCTGGCGCAGACTGCGGGGTCAACTATCGATTGTGGCAAGCCGGGGCGGGGCTGGCAAGGGTTTCGCGCTGCAATGCGACAAGGCGCGCGGCCGGGGCGGTGCTCAGTCGTCGTCCAGCGGAAAATCCTCTTCATCGGCAAGGCCTTGCATGGCTTGACGGATGACGGACATCGGAAAGCCGCGCGCGGCGAGAAAACGCATTTGTTTGGCGCGCTCCTCCGGCGATTCGGGCGGTTTGCCGAACTTCTTTTCCCACTGACGGCGGGCCGAGGCCAAATCGTCCTGCCCGGCCAGCGCGGCGCTGATTTCCTCGCCGGACACGCCGCGCTGACGCATTTCCTGCGCCAGTCGGCGGCTGCCGTATCGGGCGCCGCGCGCTTCGGCAAACTGTCTGGCGAAGCGGCTGTCGGATTGCCAGCTGCGTTCCGCTAGCTCGTCCAGCAGGCTTTGCAGTTGCTCGACGCTTTCAGCAAAAGGAGCGAGCCGCCGCTCCAGCTCCCGCCGCGTGTACTCGCGGCGGGACAGGAGATCGACGGCTCGCGCCCGCAGGCTTTTCTCCATGCGGGTGATCCGGTTTACACGTCCAGCGCGTCTTCGGCGTAGTCCTCGTCCGCCTGGCCATCGGTGATTTCCACCTTGATGCCCACGGCGTCACGGATCTTGCGCTCGATTTCGGCTGCTACGGCCGGGTTGGACTTCAGCCACTCGCGAGTGTTGTCCTTGCCCTGGCCGATCTTCTGGCCTTCGTAGCTGTACCAGGCGCCGGACTTTTCAACAAAGCCGTGCTTGACGCCCAGTTCGATGATTTCGCCTTCGCGGCTGATGCCTTCGCCATAAAGGATGTCGAAATCAGCCTGACGGAACGGCGGCGACACCTTGTTTTTCACCACTTTGACGCGGGTTTCGTTGCCGATGACTTCGTCCTGCTTCTTGATGCCACCAACGCGACGGATGTCCAGGCGCACGGAGGCGTAGAACTTCAGCGCATTGCCGCCGGTGGTGGTTTCCGGGTTGCCGAACATTACGCCGATCTTCATGCGGATCTGGTTGATGAAGATCACCAGCGTATTGGTGCGCTTGATATTGGCGGTCAGCTTGCGCAGCGCCTGGCTCATCAGGCGGGCTTGCAGGCCGACATGGCTGTCGCCCATCTCGCCTTCGATTTCAGCCTTGGGCACCAAGGCCGCGACGGAGTCGATGACGATGATGTCCACGCCGCTGGAGCGCACCAGCATGTCGCAGATTTCCAGCGCTTGTTCGCCGGTGTCCGGCTGGGAAACCAGCAGGTCTTCCACTTTGACCCCCAGCTTCTGGGCGTAGATCGGGTCCAGCGCGTTTTCCGCGTCGATGTAGGCGCAGGTACCGCCCAGTTTCTGGGCTTCGGCCACCACCTGCAGACACAGGGTGGTTTTACCGGAGGATTCCGGGCCGTAGATTTCCACGACGCGGCCGCGCGGCAGGCCGCCCACGCCCAGCGCCAGGTCGAGGCCCAGCGAACCGGTGGAAATGACTTGCAGGTTTTCGGCGATCTGGTTGTCGCTCATCCGCATGATCGAACCCTTGCCGAACTGCTTTTCGATCTGGGCAAGGGCAGCCGCGAGTGCGCGGCTCTTGTCTTCTGACGCCATGCTGTCTCCAATTGCGTGTAGTGGGACCAATAGATGGGGGATTATCTCACAAAGGCAAGCCGCCACAAATGCGAAGGCGCGATGCCGGGCGCTTGAAATGTCCGGGTCGGAACCCACATCATCAGTATGGAAACCCGGCGCCGCTCGCCAGCGCGCGGGGTCTGTGTACAATGGGGGCATGATGAACGAGCGCGCACAACGACTGCTGAAAGCGCTGATCGAGCGCTATATCGCCGACGGTCAGCCGGTAGGGTCGAAAACCCTCTCCGCCTTATCCGGGCTGGAGCTTTCCTCCGCCTCCATCCGCAATACGCTGGCGGATCTGGAAGACATGGGCCTGATCGCCTCGCCGCACACCTCGGCCGGCCGCATACCCACTGCCAGGGGTTACCGCTTGTTTGTCGACCAGCTGCTGACCATCCGGCCGCTGGAAGAGTTGGCCATGAAGGAAATCGAGAGCTCGCTGCAGCCCGACAGCCCGCAACGCATCGCGCAGGCGGCGTCGGGCTTGCTGTCCGATCTCACGCATTTCGCCGGTGTGGTGGTGACGCCGCAGCGCTCCGACGTGGCTTTCCGCCAGATCGAATTCCTGCGTTTGTCCGAACGCCGCATTCTGATGATTCTTGTCACGCTGGACGGCGATGTGCAAAACCACTTGCTGGCCACCGAGCGCGACTACACCCCGTCGGAGCTGGTGGAAGCCGGCAACTTCATCAGTCAGCACTACTCGGGGCAGGGCTTGTCGGTGATTGCCGCCAATCTGGCCGGGGAGTTGCGCCAGTTGCAGGGCGATATCAGCGAGCTGATGTCGGCGGCGGTGCGCTTCGGCCAACACGGTCTGGGCAGCCCGGGCGACGCAGTGGTGATTTCCGGCGGGATGAACCTGCTCAATGTGCGCGACCTGTCGGAAGATTTGTCCCGCTTGCGCGAACTTTTCGCTGTGTTTGAACGCAAGACCGAGCTGCTCAAGCTGTTGCAGCAGGGGCGCGAGGCGCAAGGGGTGAACATTTTCATTGGCGAGGAGTCTGGCGTAGTAACGCTGGATGAGTGCTCGGTGGTGACCGCGCCCTATCGCATCAATGGTCAGGTGGTGGGAACGCTGGGCGTGGTAGGCCCCACTCGCATGGCCTACGAGCGCGTCATCCCCATCGTCGACATCACCGCGCGGCTGGTGTCCAGCGCGCTCTCATATTGATTGTCGCCCGCGGCGCGGGCGCAAAAACTTAATAAACGGAACACTCCCATGAAACGATTCTTGCTGGCGGCCGGCCTTGCCGCCGCTGCATTGTCCGGCGGCGCGCAGGCCGATGCCGAATTTCTCGCCCGTCCCGATGTGCAACGTTATATCGACGAACAGGTGGCGACCGGACAGTTCAACCGTCCCGAACTGGAGGCGGTGTTCGCCAATGTGGAAATCAAGCCCAACATCATCAAGATTCTGGACAAGCCGTCTACCTCCCGCCCTTGGTATGAGTTCCGTCCCACCTTTTATAACGAGCGCCTGATCAAGGGCGGCCTGGCGTTCTGGGAGCAAAACCAGGCCACGCTGGAGCGCGCCGAGCGCACCTATGGCGTGCCGCCGGAAATGGTGGTGGCCATTCTGGGGATTGAAACCAATTACGGACGCAATACCGGCAGCTTCCGGTTGGCGGACGCGCTGTCCACCATCGCTTTCAATTATCCGCGCCGCGCCGAATACTTTCGCGGCGAGTTGACGGAGTTTCTCAAACTGTCCAAGGAAGAGGGCATTGACCCCCTGGCCCTGAAAGGCTCCTATGCCGGCGCGATGGGCCTGCCGCAGTTCATGCCGTCCAGCTTCCGCAAATGGGCGGTCGATTTCAGCGGCGACGGCCATCGCAATATCTGGAGCAATGTCGATGACGCCATCGGCAGTGTGGCCTACTACTTCCAGTTGCACGGCTGGCGGCACGGCGACGATGTGGTGATTCCCGCCGCCATCCAGCCCGGGGTGAATGTGGATCAGTTGGTGGCCGACAAATTCAATCTGCATTACACCGTGGGGCAGTTGAAAACCATGGGCGTGCTGCCGCAGGCGCAGGTGGCCGACAGTGTGCAGGCGGTGCTGGTGCCGCTGGAAACCGGGCCCGGTGTTACCCAGTACTGGCTGGGGCTGAACAATTTCTACACCATCACCCGCTACAACAAGAGCACGCTTTACGCCAAGGTGGCGCAAGAGCTGGCCGATGAGCTGCGCTTGCGCTATATGACGTCGCGCGCCCAGGCGCAACCCCCGGCTCCCGCCGCCGACCCGGCGCCATAAGCCGCGCCGGACAAGGTTGGCCGAAGCAACCGGCGGCGCGCCGCCGGGCTGCGCCGCGCTGGCGAAATGAGTCGCCAGCAAATCGAATTGCCATTAAAATCCGCCCCCATGAGCTATCAAGTCCTTGCCCGCAAGTGGCGTCCCAAGCGCTTTGCCGATCTGGTCGGCCAGGAGCATGTGGTGCGCGCCCTCTCCAACGCCCTGAAAGAAGAGCGGCTGCATCACGCCTATCTGCTGACCGGCACCCGGGGCGTGGGCAAGACCACCATCGCGCGGATTCTGGCCAAGAGCCTGAATTGCGAAACCGGCACCACGGCCGAGCCTTGCGGCGAATGCGCCGCCTGCCGCCAGATTGACGCCGGCCGTTTTGTCGACCTGCTGGAAATCGACGCCGCGTCCAACACCGGCATCGACAACATTCGCGAAGTGCTGGAAAACGCGCAGTACGCACCCACCTCCGGCCGCTTCAAGGTGTACATCATCGACGAAGTGCACATGCTGTCCAAAAGCGCCTTCAACGCCATGCTGAAGACGCTGGAAGAACCGCCTGCGCACGTCAAATTCATCCTTGCCACTACCGACCCGCAAAAAGTGCCAGTGACGGTGCTGTCGCGCTGTCTGCAGTTTTCCCTGCGCAACATGACGCCGCAGCAAGTGGCGGGGCACCTCGCCCATGTGCTGCAGGTGGAGGGCGTGCCGAACGAGCCCGCCGCGCTGTCCCTGCTGGGGCGCGCCGCAGCCGGTTCCATGCGCGACGCGCTGTCGCTGCTGGATCAGGCCATCGCCTACGGCATGGGCGATGTGCGCGAAGAGGGTGTGCGCGCCATGCTGGGCGCGGTGGACCGGCGCTATCTGTTCCTGTTGCTTGACGCGCTGGCACAAGCCGACGGCCCGCGCCTGATGGCCGAGGCCACGCAATTGGCCGAACGCGGCATCGGCTTTGACAGTGTGCTGTCTGAGCTGGCGGTGCTGCTGCAGCAGCTGGCGCTGGCGCAAACCGTGCCGGAAGCCATTCCCGCTGACGAGCCCGAGCGCGAGGCGGTGTTTGCGCTGGCTACGCTGATTTCGCCGCCGGACGTGCAGCTTTACTATCAGATCGCCCTGCATGGCCGCAAAGAGCTGGCCTTGGCGCCTGACGAACACGCAGGCTTCAACATGACGCTGCTGCGCATGTTGGCCTTCCATCCGGCCAACGCGCCGGCGCAGGAGAGCGCCAGGCCGGCCCGCCCGGCCGCGCAACCCGCGCCGGGCAATGCCGCCGCGCCGGTGGCGGACGCGCATGAAGGCTCCGCCGCCGCCCGCGCCTTGCTGGCCGGTCTCGCCAATCGCAAGCCTGCGGCGCGTCCCGCCGCGCAAGAGTCCGCCCCGGCTGCAGAGCCGGACCCGGAGCCCGCGAGGCACGTTCCCGAGCCTGAGCCGGCGCCGCAGCCTGTTGTACAGCCTGCCGTTGCCTCTGCCAGGGCGGTCGAGCCTCCGCCAGCCGCACCGCGCGCAGCCCCTGTCGGGCCGGTGGAAGAGGCCTTGCCGGAAGAGGAAGACGACAAATCCGGCGATGTGTTGCCCGAAGACACCGACTGGCAAGCCGCGCCGCAGGATGATCTGCCGGCTTATCTGCAAGAAGCGCCGCCGCTGGAGGACGAGCCCTGGCAGTTCGACGGCGACTGGCACGCGCTGGTCAGCCTGCTGGGCACCCGCCTTGGCGCAGCCCGCATGCTGGCGCACAACGCGGTATTGAAACACTGGAACGGCAAGCGTCTCGAACTGGCCGTGCCCGCCAGCTTCCGCCATATGGCGGCGCGGGACTACCAGGACAAGCTGCGCGGCGCGCTGGCCGAGCAGTTTGGCGGCCCGGTGGATCTGGCGGTAACCATCGAAGAGCTGGGGATGGAAACCCCTGCCATGCAGGATGCACGCCATCGCCAGGAGCAACTGGTCAAGGCGCGCGAATGTCTGGAAAACGACCCGGTGGTCAGACAACTGGTGCAGGACCTTGGCGCCACGCTGATCGCCGAAACGATTCAACCTGTTCAGGAGTTGTGAGATGTTCGGAAAAAATGGCCTGGCTGGTCTGATGAAACAGGCCCAGCAAATGCAGGAAAATATGAAGAAAGCCCAGGAGGAATTGGGCAAAGTGGAAGTGGAAGGCCAGTCCGGTGCCGGCCTCGTCAAGGTGGTGATGACTTGCGCTCACGATGTGAAGCGCGTGTCCATCGACGACAGCCTGCTGGAAGACGCCAAGGACGACAAGGAAATGCTGGAAGACCTGATCGCCGCCGCGCTCAACGACGCTTCGCGCAAGGTGGAGTCCACCACGCAGGAGCGCATGTCCGGCTTCACTTCCGGTCTGAACCTGCCGCCGGGCATGAAGCTGCCATTCTGATTGGCAACTGACCCGGACGCGCCGCAAGGAGGCCGCTATGGCAGACATCTTGCACGGGCATTGTCTTTGTGGCGCGCTCAGTTACCAGTGCCGGGGCAAGCCGCTGGCGGTGACTTACTGCCATTGCCGTGCTTGCCAACTGGCTAGCGGCGCGCCGGTGTATCTGGGCGCGCTCTACCCCCGGGAGGCGGTGAGCTGGCAAGGCGCCACCACCGCTTATCGCTCTTCACCGCTGGGCTTGCGCCATTT
Organism: uncultured Aquitalea sp.; assembly: GCF_945957525.1. Taxonomy (GTDB): domain Bacteria; phylum Pseudomonadota; class Gammaproteobacteria; order Burkholderiales; family Chromobacteriaceae; genus Aquitalea. The sequence goes on from NZ_CAMFLA010000005.1 coordinate 147,187, forward strand.
TTGCCCGGTGTGCGGCTCCACCCTGTTTTACGAATGCACGGACGGTTCCGGTCAGCTGGAGATCACCGTGCCCACGCTGGAACATCCGGAGGCCTTGCCGGCGGAGTGTCACGAATGGACGCGCAGCGCCATTCCCGGTTTCGACATCGCCGACGCCTTGCCGCGCCACCCCGAAGGCGCGCCCGGACTGTGACGTACTTCCTTTTCTTCCCGGATTTGCCATCGCAATGAAAAACCCGCCCGCGCTTGACCAGCTCATCTCCTCGCTCAAGGTATTGCCCGGCGTCGGCCCCAAAACCGCCCAGCGCATGGCCTTTCACCTACTGCAGCGGGACAAGGCCGGCGCGGAAAAACTGGTGCGCGCGCTGGAGCGGGCGCTGACGCATCTGACGCATTGCGAACGCTGCAACACCTTCAGCGAGACGCCTTTGTGCAGCTTGTGCGCCGATGAAGAGCGCAAACAGCATCAGTTGTGCGTGGTGGAAATGCCGGCTGATCTGATCATGCTAGAGCAGGCCAAGTGTTTTGAAGGCCTGTATTTCGTGCTGATGGGCCGTATTTCGCCGATGGACAATGTCGGGCCGAAAGAGGTGAATCTGGATAAGCTAATGGTGCGGGCGCTGGACGGCAAGGTGGAGGAGGTGGTGATCGCCACCAATTTCACCGCCGAGGGCGAGGTGACTGCGCACATGATTGCCGAGCTGCTCAAGGACAAGGGGCTGAAGGTATCGCGTATCGCGCGCGGCATGCCGGTGGGCGGCGAGCTGGAGTATGTGGATCCGGTGACGCTGGCGCAGGCGGTGTACGAGCGTCGCGAGCTGGATTAGCCCAAGCTTGGCCGAAGACCGGGCCTGATTGATTTGCCGTTGTTGAGCCGCCGTGCGGCGCCAGGAGCGTCAATGCGGCCCGCGGGCCTTTTCTCCGCGCGTTATCCGCCAGTGCAATTTACTTCGCTGTCTTTGTGTCCGGCGCTCTCACGCCGACAGGCCCTAATGCCGCACCATGCCGCGCTTTCTTCCTTTCCGTGTTCACCCTAATTCGGCCCATGGCGCAATAATTCGCCCAGCAGAGCCATGCCGTGCTGTTGCTGCACCGGGTCGTAGAAGCTGACATTTAGTCTGAGTCCGTTGGCCGCACTGTTCTCCGGGCGAAACAGGCGCGACGGCGCGTAATGGATGCCCTGTTCGATAGCCAGCGGCAGCAGCGCGCCGGTATCGAAGCCTTCGGGCAACATCACCCATTGAAAGTACCCCCCCAGCGGTTGGCTCAGCCCGCTCTGGGCCGGGAAGTGGCGCTCTACTTGCTGTCGCACAGCCTGCATGCGTTCACTCAGGGTGTGCCGCAGCCGCTCCAGCATGTCGCTGTGCTGGCCGGAAGCCAATAGCCGCGCCAGCGCCATCTGGCTGGGCAGTGGAGTGCCCAGCGAACTGTAAAGCTTGAGTCCGCGGAGGGTGTCTCCCAGTCTGCCGGCGGCGATCCAGCCCACGCGATAGCCGGGCGCCAGCGATTTGCTGAATGAAGAGCAGTGCAGCACGCAGCCGCTGTCGTCCCAGGATTTCAAGGGCTTGGGCGCGGCGGAGCCGAAGTAAAGTTCGCGATAAGTGTCGTCTTCAATCAGATAAACACCGTGAGCGGCGGCCAGGCTGACCAGCGCCTGTTTTTGTCCATCGGGCATCACCTGCCCGGTGGGGTGCTGAAAATTGCTCATCAGCAGCATGCCGGCCGGTTTGGCTGCCAGCAGACTCTCCACTCGATTCATATCCAGCGAGCCATCAGGGCGGGCTTCCACGCTGATAATGCGCATGCCCTGCTGGCGCAGTTGTTCCAGCGCGGCCGGGAACGCCGGCGTCAGCACCAGCATGTCGGTTTTGCCGCTGACGCTGGCGACGGCGCGAATGGCCAGCGTTAGCGCCTCCATGCCGCCGCAGGTGATCAGTAGTTCCCGGCTGTCCAAGGGAATACCTTGGGCCAGATAGTGCAGCGCCAGCTCGCGTCGCAGGCCGTCGTAGCCTTCCAGGTCGGTGGCCGACAGCGCATGGCGGTAATCCTGCAGTACGCGGCTGAGCGCGCGGTTCATCGGCGTGGTGTTGATCAGCGCCGGGTTCATGAAGGGGCAGCCCCAAGGCATGGGCAGCGCGGTGGTGAAGTGCTCCATGCGCCAGTCTTCCGTTTGCGGCGGCGCGGTGCGCGCTTCGCTTGGGCGCTGGCGCACCCGAAAGCCGGAACGGGGCAGGGACTCTATCAGCCCCTGCCGTTCCAGCTCGGCGTAAGCGTGCTGGGCGGTGGTGAGGCTGACCTGATGGCTGTCGCACAGTTTGCGCAGGGAGGGCAGCCGGTCGCCTGTCGCCAGCTGTTTCTCCAGAATGGCGTGGCGGTAGAGGCTGACCAGTTTTTCCGTCTTGTTCATGCTTGCTCGTGTGAAATCATTCGCCGATGAAGCGGCTGCTCTCGCTGAGCACATGGCCGGAGCCATCCAGCGCGCGAATCAGGAAGCGGATATCATGCGCGCCCTTGCCGGCATGCTCGGGCGGTACTTGCACGCTCAGGCCGATGGTCTGCACCTGCGAGGGCGGCAGTTGCACCAGGCCGGCATTGGCGAGCCGGATGCCGGGCAGGCCTTCCACGCTCACTTGCAGTTGCTGGGTGCGATCACTGTTGTTCATCAGTCGCATACTGTAGCTGTTTTCCAGCCAGCCTTCCGCGTTTTCCCGTACAAGGGCTGCGCGATCGCGCAGCACATCTACCCGATAGGGGCTGCGATTAAGGAAGCTGCCGATGGACAGGCCGAGAATGGTCAGCAGCAGGGCGCTGTAAACCAGCACGCGCGGCCGGAGCCAGTGTTGGCCGAAGCCACTGCCGGGCCTAGCAGAGTTCAGCTGGTTTTCGCTGGTGTAACGGATCAGCCCACGCGGCGCTTGCAACTGCTCCATTACTTGATCGCAGGCATCGATGCAGGCGGCGCAGCCGATGCATTCGTATTGCAGGCCGTTGCGGATATCGATGCCGGTGGGGCAGACCTGCACGCAAATGCCGCAGTCGATGCAATGACCAGCCTGTTTGTCCACCTGCTTGCCGCGCGGTTCTCCGCGTTTGGTGTCATAGGAAATGATCAGTGTGTCGGCATCGAACATCGCCCCTTGAAAACGGGCATAGGGGCACATGTGGGTACAGACTTTTTCCCGCAGATGCGTGGCCAGCAAATAGGTAAAGCCGGCGTAGAACAGAATCCAGAAGCTTTCCCAGGGGCCCAGCGCCAGGTGCGCGGCGCGGATGGCCAGATCATTAGCAGGGCTGAAATAGGCTGCCAGCGTAAAACCGGTCCACAAGGAAAACAGCAGCATCAGTCCGTGGGACAGCGCCAGGCGGGCAGCCTTGGCCGCGCTGAGCGGCGCTTGTTGCAGGCGGCGACGCGCCTTGTGGTCGCCCAGCGTCAGCCGTTCTATCCAGATCATGATTTCGGTGTACACGGTTTGCGGACAGGCGTAGCCGCACCACAGCCGACCGGCCAGCGCGGTCCAGAGAAACAATCCCAGCGCGCACACCATCAGCAGCGCCGCCAGATAGACGAAATCCTGCGGCAGGAACTGTGCGCCGAAGACATGGAAGCGGTGGTTGTCCACGTCGAACAGCACGGCTTGCCGGCCATCCCAGCGCAGCCAGGGCAGGCTGAGATAAACCAGTTGGGTAAGGATCACCAGCGCCACGCGCACGGTGTTGAAACGGCCGCTGGTCAGGCGGGGGTGGATCTTGATGGTGCTGACGGTGCTCATGACGACTCCGGCAAAACGGGAATAACCGTGTTTGTACTGCCGGGAATCAGTACAGCCAATGTACAGATGAGCTGCTTTTGAAGATGACAGATCGTCAATATATTGAAATAAAAGGAATTTTCTGTCTGTGTCCGATTTTTCGCGACGGTACAGACGGCGATGCGGCAACAGAAACGGCACAGCGGCCGCAAAAAAGCCTTCGGCCAACATCAGGGTTGGCCGAAGGCGGTAAGCAGAAGCGCGTCAGATAATGATCAGACGAGACGGGTTTTAACGCGACAATTGCGGGAACAGGCGATACAGGCCGTCCACGATGATTTCCACCGATACCGCCGCCAGCAGCATGCCCATGACGCGGTTGACGATATTGATGCCGGTCTGACCCAGCAGGCGGCTGATGGGCGAGGCCATCACCAGTGCGCCGTAACAGGTGATGGCCACCAGCAGACTGCTCACCAGCAGGTACACCACCTGCACCCAGGAGTGGGCGGTTGAGGCGTAAATGATGACGGTGGAAATGGTGCCAGGGCCCGTGAGAAGCGGAATCGCCATCGGCACCACGGCGATATTGGTTTTGGCTTCGGCTTCTTCGCGTTCCACCTTGGTGGTTTTGGTGGGGGCCGGCTTGGCGTTCATCAGTGCGATGGCGATCAGCATGACCAGCAGACCGCCGCCCACCTGGAAGGAGCCGATGCTGATGCCGAGAAAGTGCAGCAAGGTTTCGCCCACCACGGCAAACAGGCACAGCACCACGGCCACGGCGATGGCGGTGGTCTGCGCAATGCGTTTGCGCTCCAGCTGACTGGAGGTGGGCGTCAGGCTGATGAAGATGGGGATGGCGCCCAGCGGGTTCACCAGAACCAGCAGCGCGACGAATATTTTGGCGATTTCCAATTCCATAAGCGGATCATCTTACCTGTGATGTTGGCATGCGGCGTTCAAGGCGGTGACGCGAAGCGCCAGCTTTGCGCCGTGGCGGGTCGGCAAGCCGCCAAATCGCGCCTGTTGGCCGGCGAATGACGCAAAAAAACCGGCGGGAAACCGCCGGTTCCAAGCATAGCCGAATGTGCCGGCCGCCGCCTGTCAGCGCAGCAGCTTTTCTAGCGTCTTGCGGTAGATGGCCGCCAGAGGTTCCAGATGGGCGATTTCCACGCACTCGTTCAGTTTGTGAATGGTGGCGTTGACCGGGCCGAACTCCACCAGCTCCCGCGCGATACGTTTGATGAAGCGGCCATCGGAGGTGCCGCCGGTGGTAGAGAGCGTGGCGGCGACGCCGCATTGCTCGCGAATGGCCTCGGACAGCGCCTCGGTCAGTGCCCCCGGCGCCGTGATGAAAGGCATGCCGGACAGCGCCCAGTGCAGCTCGTAGCCCAGACCGTGCTTGTCCAGAATCGCGTGCACGCGCTCCTTGAGCGACGCCACCGTGCTTTCTGGGCAGAAGCGGAAGTTGAAGCGGATTTCGCACAGGCCGGGAATGATATTAACCGCGCCGGTGCCGGCGTGAATGTTGGACACCTGCCAGCTGGTGGGCGGGAAGAAGTCATTGCCCCGGTCCCATTCCGTGGCGGCCAGTTCGGCCAGCGCCGGCGCCATCAGGTGCACCGGGTTTTTGGCCAGATGCGGGTAGGCGATATGGCCCTGGATGCCGTGGATGAACAGGTGACCGGACAGCGAGCCGCGACGACCGTTCTTGATGGTGTCGCCCAGCTCGGCGTCCGAGGTGGGTTCGCCCACGATGCAGTAGTCGATTTCCTCGCCGCGCGCTTCCAGCACGTCCACCACTTTTACCGAGCCATCCACCGCCACGCCTTCCTCGTCCGAGGTCAGCAGCAGCGATATGCTGCCCGGGTGATCGGGGTGGGTGGCGACAAAGTCCTCGATGGCGGTGACAAAGGCGGCCAGCGATGCCTTCATGTCCGCCGCGCCGCGGCCATACAACAGGCCGTTGCGCTCGCGCGGTTCAAAGGGCGGGGTATGCCACTCGTCCACCGGGCCGCTGGGCACCACATCGGTGTGTCCGGCAAAGCAGAGCAGGGGCTTGCCGCTGCCGCGGCGCGCCCAGAGGTTGTCCACCTCGCCAAAACGCATCGGCTCCAGCGTGAAGCCGAGTTTGGCCAGGCGTTCGGCCAGCAGGGCCTGGCAGCCGGCGTCATGCGGCGTGACGGAGTGGCGCGATACCAGTGCGCGCGTCAGTTCCAATGTGCGGCTCATGCGGAAAAAGCCTCCGCCCACGCGGCTTCGGCAAACCCAACCGATACCTTGCCGGCGTGCTCCAGTACCGGGCGCTTGATGACGGAGGGCTTCTCCAGCATCAGCGCAACGGCGCCGTCCAGCGAGCCGGCGGTGGCTTTTTGCTCATTGCTGAGCGCGCGCCAGGTAGTGCCCTGGCGGTTGACCAGCTTGTCCAGGGGCACGGCGGCGGCCCATTGGCGCAGGCGCTGCTCGTCGATGCCCATTTTCTTGAAGTCGTGGAAAACGTGCTCGATGTGGTGGTCGGCCAGCCACTGGCGGGCCTTCTTGACCGTGTTGCAATTGGGAATGCCGTAAAGAGTCGTCATGCTGTTGTGTGCGGGTTAAACGTCCAGGGTGAATCCGTCGAAACTGGCGGAAGGGTTGGCCGGTTTGGCGGTTTCCGCCGGTCCGGTCTTGGGTTTGTTGTCGTCGTTGCTCTTGCTGTTGGCGTGATTGATCAGCCAGTAGAGGTTGGTGGGCGAGTCGGCGTTTTTCAGCGCGTCGTCCAGCTCCACCACGCCGTCCTGGTAAAGCCTGAACAGCGATTGTTCGAAGGTTTGCGCACCCTCGCTCATACTGTTCTCGATAGCTTCCTTGATCTGGTCCACGTCGCCATTGCGGATCAGCTCGGCAATGTGCGGCGTGTTGATGAGAATTTCCAGCGCCGGAATCTGCTTGCCGTCCTTGGTTGGCACCAGGCGTTGCGAAATCACGGCGCGCAAGGAAACCGACAAATCCATCAGCAAGGCATTGCGGCTTTCGGTGGGGAAGAAGCTGATCACCCGGTTGAGCATGTGATAACTGTTGTTGGCGTGCAGGGTAGTGACGCACAAGTGGCCAGACTGAGCGTAGTTGATGGCGTGCGTCATGGTTTCCGAGTCGCGCACTTCGCCAATCATCAGCACATCCGGCGCTTCGCGCATGGCGTTCTTCAGGGCGTTTTCATAAGAAAAGGTATCCACGCCGATTTCGCGCTGGTTGACGATGGACTTGCCGTGCCGATAGATGAACTCCACTGGGTCTTCCACGGTGAGAATATGCCCGGACTGGGTCTGGTTGCGTTGCTCGAGCAGGGCTGCGACGGTGGAGCTCTTGCCGCTGCCGGTGGCGCCCACCACGATGATGAGCCCGCGTTTTTGCTGGACCAGCGGACGCAGGCTGTCCGGCAGATTGAGTTCGCTCAAGGTGGGAATCTTCGGCCGAATGAAACGCACTACCATGGCCACGGTGCCGCGCTGGCGGAAAATGTTGACGCGATAGTTGCCCAGCCCTTCCACCAGGCGGCCGAAGTTCATTTCCAGCTCGCGTTCGAAGGTGGCGATTTCCTGCTCGTCCATCAGGCTGTAGGCCAGTTGCTTGACGATGTCGGCGCTCAGGGGTTTGTCATTCACCGGCAGGGTGGCGCCGTCGATCTTGATTTGCGGCGGGGCGTCAGCGGTAAAGAAGATATCGCTGGCTTTCTTATCGGCCATCAGTTTGAAAAACGGCAGCATCAGCATGGTTGCGTTCCCGGATCGTAAGTTGGCTAGCTGTAATGTGTACGGCGCCCCGCCGTGCCATATCTTTGTTGAATTTTATTCTGCTGCAATCATAAGCGGGCACGCGGCGCAGGTGAAGCGCCGATTTGTTCGAGGCAAACAAAAAAGCCCGCCGAGGCGGGCTTTTTCAGGCGGCGCGTCAGGCGCTCTTGCCGACTTCCTGATCGCGCAGCGCGCGACGTAGAATCTTGCCGACGTTGGTTTTGGGCAGCTCCTGACGGAACTCCACCATCTTGGGCACCTTGTAGCCGGTGAGATTCTCGCGACAATGATGAATGACGTCCTTCTCGGTAATGGCGGCGTCTTTCTTCACCACGAACACTTTCACCACCTCGCCGGACTTGTCGTCCGGTATGCCGATGCAGGCCACTTCCAGGATGCCGGGCATGGAGGCCACCACGTCTTCCACTTCGTTGGGATAGACGTTGAAGCCGGACACCAGAATCATGTCCTTCTTGCGGTCCACCAGCTTGACGAAGCCTTCCGGCGTCACCATGGCCATGTCGCCGGTGGCGAGGAAGCCCTTGTCGTCGATCACCTTGGCGGTTTCATCGGGGCGGTTCCAATAGCCCTTCATTACCTGCGGGCCCTTGATGCACAGCTCGCCCTGTTCGCCTTGCGGCAACGCATTGCCTTGCGCATCGCGGATTTCGATGTCGGTGGAAGGCACCGGTACGCCGATGGTGCCGTTGTATTCGGTGATGGACAGGGGGTTGATGCAGGCGGCCGGGCTGGTTTCAGTCAGGCCGTAGGCTTCGGCCAAGGTGACGCCGGTGACTTGCTTCCATTTGTCCGCCACCGCTTTTTGCACCGCCATGCCGCCGCCCAGCGCCAGGCGCCAGGTGGAAAAGTCCACCGTAGCGAATTCGGGGTTGTTCAGCAGCGCGTTGAAGAGGGTGTTGACGCCGGTCATCGCGGTGATCTTGTATTTCTTGATCTCCTTGATGAAGCCGGGGATGTCGCGCGGGTTGGTGATCAGCACATTCAAGGCACCAAGCTCGGTGAACACCATCAGGTTGGCCGTCAGCGAGAAGATATGGTAAAGCGGCAGGGCGGTGATGATCACTTCCTGGCCCTCGCGCACTACCGGCTTCACCCAGGCCCCGGCTTGCAGCATGTTGGCGAGGATGTTGCGATGCAGTAGCATGGCGCCCTTGGAGACGCCCGTGGTGCCGCCAGTGTATTGCAGGAAAGCGATATCGTCATGGCCAAGCGCAACCGGGCGGAAGGTATGGCCCGCGCCGGCGGAAAGCGCGTCGTTGAAGCGGGTGTGGCCGGGGATATTCCAGGCCGGCACCATCTTCTTGATCTTGCGCACCACGAAATTCACCAGCATGCCCTTGGGGAAGCCCAGCAGGTCGCCGATGGAGGCGATCACGACATTGCGCACCTTGGTGCGGGCCAGTACGTCTTCCAGTACGTTGGCGAAGTTTTCGAGGATGACGATGGTTTCCGCGCCGGCATCGTTGAGCTGGTGCTCAAGTTCGCGCGGGGTATAGAGCGGATTCACGTTCACCACCGTGCAGCCGGCGCGCAGCGCGCCGAATACGGCGATGGGGTACTGCAGCACATTGGGCATCATCACCGCGACGCGGTCGCCCTTGTTCAGCTTGAGGGTGTTTTGCAGGTAGGAGGCGAAACGGGTGGCCAGTTCATCCAGCTCCCCGTAGCTGAGCACCTTGTCCATGTTCGCCATCGCCGGGCGATCGCGGAATTTCTTGGCGCTGCGGTCAAACACTTCAACGATCGACTGGAACTGGTTGATGTCGATCTCGTGAGCCACCCCGGGCTGGTAATTCTTAAGCCACACCTTTTCCATATATAAAGGTTTCTCCATCGTGCTGGTTCGAGAGTGCCGCGCTGACTCCATGCTGCAGCGAGCGTCTTCGGTTTTGTATCTATCTATGGTTGCCGCGGCCTTGCGCCGCGCCATGTTGTGCCGGTCTGTCGCCGGGTGGGGCTTAATGTACAGGAAGCGAAATGCTCCTGCAAAGAATCGGCGCGGACAGGTGGCCGCGACCAGCTTGGGGGCTTGACAGTGCCGGTTTTCTTTTTTAACGGAATGGGTTACAATCTCGCCGTTTAGGGATGGGCGTTTCGCCCATTTTTTATTTGTGGAAAAAGCAATGGATGTTCGTTTGCTGCTTGAAAACACCCTGCCGGGTCTCGGCTATGAGCTGGTCGATTTTGAAATGACCCAGGGTGGCGGTTTTCGTGTGTTTCTGGACAAGCCCGGTGGCATCACCGTGGAAGACTGCGTTCTGGTGAGCAATCACCTGACGCGCCTCTTCATGGTTGAAAACGTCGACTACGAGCGACTGGAAGTCTCTTCCCCCGGCCTTGATCGCCCTCTGAAGAAAGAGGCCGATTTCGTGCGTTTCGCCGGCAAGCTGGCCAAGATCAAGACGCGCATGCCCATCGAGCAGCAAAAGAAGTTTGCCGGTCGTCTCGCCGGGGTCGAAGAAGGCTCCGTGAAGCTGGAAGTGGATGGCCGCATCGTGGTGATTCCGTTCGCCAACATCGACAAAGCCAGGCTCGAGCCTGAGTTTTGACGCATTGAAGTTGGCGCGGCCCTGGTGCCACGCAAAAGGACAAAAATTCGGAGGAATGCATGAGTCGCGAGATTTTGCTGCTGGTTGATGCCCTGGCGAGCGAGAAGAATGTCAGCAAGGATGTGGTGTTTACCGCTCTGGAATTGGCGCTTGCTTCTGCCACTAAAAAGAAGTTTGCCGATGACGGCATGGACGTACGCGTCGAGATTGATCGCCATACCGGCCAGTATCAGACTTTCCGCCGCTGGACGGTGGTGCAGAACGAACTGATCGAGGACGAAAGCCGCGAACTGACCGTCACCGACGCGCAGGATCAGGACCCGAATCTGGTTGTTGGTTCCGTAATCGAAGAGCCGATGGAAGCGGTTGAATTTGGCCGTATCGGCGCTCAGACCGCCAAACAGGTGATTTTGCAGCGCATCCGCGACGCAGAGCGCGAACAGCTGCTCAACGAATTCCTGCAGCGTCGCGAACATCTGGTGACCGGCACCATCAAGCGCATCGAGCGGGGCAACGCCATCATCGAATGCGGCAAGCTGGAAGCCGTGCTGCCGCGCGATCAGATGATTCCGAAGGAAAACCTGCGCGTGGGAGACCGCGTCAAGGCCTTCCTGCTGCGCATCGACCGTCTGGGTCGCGGCCCGCAGCTGGTGCTGTCCCGCACTTCGTCGGACTTCCTGATCAAGCTGTTCGAGATGGAAGTGCCGGAAATCGAAGAGGGCATGCTGGAGATCAAGGAAGCTGTCCGCGACCCTGGCCTGCGCGCCAAGATTGCAGTAAAAGCGAACGATGCGCGCATCGATCCGCAAGGCACCTGCATCGGCATGCGCGGCTCCCGCGTTCAGGCTGTAACGCAGGAGTTGGCTGGCGAACGCGTTGATATCGTATTGTGGGCGCCGGAACCGGCCCAGTTCGTGATCAACGCGCTGTCGCCGGCTGAAGTCAATCGCATCATGATCGACGAAGACAATCACAGCATGGATGTGGTGGTGGAAGAGGACCAACTGGCCCTTGCCATCGGTCGCAGTGGTCAGAACGTGAAACTGGCCGCCGAACTGACCGGCTGGTACCTCAACATCATGACCGTTGGCGAAGCGGAAGAGAAGCACCAGGCGGAAGACGAAGCGTTGCGCAACCTGTTCGTGACCCATCTGGGCGTTGACGAGACCGTTGCGGCCCTTCTGGTGCAGGAAGGTTTCGCTACGCTGGAAGAGGTTGCTTATGTGCCGATCGCCGAAATGCTGGAGATCGACGGTTTTGACGAAGGTATGGTCAACGAGCTGCGCAGTCGCGCTCGCGACGCCATCCTGACCCAGGCCATTGCGTCCGAAGAGAAAGTCGAAGGCGTTTCCGAAGACCTGAAGGATATCGAGGGTCTGGATGCCGAGCTGGTGCGCAAGTTGGCCGAAAACGGTGTTTCCACTCGCGATGATCTGGCCGACCTGGCTGTGGACGATCTGGTGGAAATGACCGGCATGGAAGCTGAAGCTGCACGAGCCATCATCATGAAGGCGCGCGAACACTGGTTTAACCAGTAAGGCTTCTTCGGGAAGTATTTACGGAATTTGGGAAGACGCATGGTATTGACGAATGTAAAACAGTTTGCCGGTGAGCTTAACCTCTCCCCTGAACGATTGCTGGAACAGCTTCGTGCGGCGGGGGTGGCCAAGCGCGCGCCGGAAGATACACTCTCCGAGCAGGATAAATCCCAGCTTCTTGACTACCTGAAGCGTTCGCATGGCGCCCGTGACGAATCTCGCATCACGGTGACTCGCAAGTCCACCAGCGAAATCCGCACGGCGGGTGGCACGGTGACCGTGGAGACGCGCAAGCGTCGCGTGGTCCGTCCGGAAGACATGCCGGCTGCGCCTGTGGCCGCAGAGCCGGTCGCCGCGCCCGAGGTGAAAGAGGCGGTCAAGCCGGAATCGGCGCCGCAAGCCGCGCCGAAGGTGGAGGTCAAGCCGGAAGTGAAGCCCGAGCCGAAAAAGGTCGAGGAGCCCAAGGTGGAATCCAAGCCCGAGCCGAAGGTGGAAGCGCCCAAGGCTGAGCCCGTCAAGGCGGAGCCGGTCAAGGAAGCCGCTCCTGCCAAGGTAGAGCCGCCGGCGCGCACGGTTGCCTCCATCCTGTCGCCGGAAGAAGTGGCGGCTCGAGAGGCGGAAGAAAAGCGTCAGGCTGCCTTCCGTGCCCGTCAGGAAGCGCTGATGCGCGAAAAGATCGAACGCGAAGAGCGCCGTCAGGCCGCGCGCCAGGCTGCTCAGCAGCAAGCTGCCGCCCCGGTACGTCCGCCGGAACCGCCGAAGCCTGCCGCGGCTGAACCGCGCGCAGCCGATGGTCGCCGCGACGAGCGTCGCCCGGACGATCGTGGTCCGCGCAGTGCCGATGGCCGTGGCCCACGCCCGGCCGGTTCGGGCGATCGCGGCCCGCGTCCGGCTGGTGATCGTGGCCCGCGTCCAGCAGGTGCCGGTGATCGTGGCCCGCGCCCGGCTGGCGCTGGTGACCGTGGTCCGCGTCCGGCAGCTGCCGGTGCGCCAGGCGCGCCTGCCGTGCCAGCGACCGTTGCCGGTCGTCCGGATGCTAAGAAGGGCGGCGCCAAGAAGGGCGGCGATCGTTGGGAAGAAGGCAAGAAGGGCGGCCGTGGTCTGAAGACCAAGGGCGGCGATGCCGGCAACGATTGGAAGTCCCGTGGCGGCAAGGGTAAGCACAAGGGCAATAACCAGCACGCCTTCCAGGCTCCGACCGAGCCGATCGTGCATGAGGTGCTGGTGCCGGAAACCATCTCCGTGGCCGATCTGGCTCACAAGATGGCCGTGAAGGCCGTCGAGGTGATCAAGACTCTGATGAAGATGGGCATGATGGTGACCATCAACCAGGTGCTGGACCAGGAAACCGCCATGATCGTGGTGGAAGAAATGGGCCACAAGCCGATGGCTGCGCAGGCGGACGATCCGGAAGCCTACCTGGATAAGACCGAGGGCGAGAGCGAAGTGGCCATGCTGCCGCGTCCGCCGGTGGTGACTGTGATGGGTCACGTTGACCACGGCAAGACCTCGCTGCTGGACTACATTCGCCGTGCCAAGGTGGCGGCAGGCGAAGCTGGCGGCATTACCCAGCACATCGGTGCTTACCATGTGGAAACCCCGCGCGGCATGATCACCTTCCTGGATACCCCGGGTCACGAGGCGTTTACCGCCATGCGTGCCCGCGGAGCCAAGGCGACCGACATCGTGGTGCTGGTGGTGGCTGCCGACGACGGCGTGATGCCGCAAACCATTGAAGCCATTCACCATGCCAAGGCTGCAGGCGTGCCGATGGTGGTGGCGGTGAACAAGATCGACAAGCAGGGTGCTAACGTAGAGCGCATCCGTCAGGAACTGGTGTCTCATGAGGTGGTGCCGGAAGACTGGGGCGGCGACACGCAGTTCATCGAGGTGTCCGCCAAGATGGGCATCAATATCGACGGTCTGCTGGAAGCCATCCTGCTGCAAGCCGAAGTGCTGGAGCTGCACGCTCCGGTGGATACGCCTGCCAAGGGCATTATCGTGGAAGCGCGCCTCGACAAGGGTCGCGGTCCGGTGGCTACCTTGCTGGTGCAGTCCGGCACCCTGCGCAAGGGCGACATCGTATTGGCTGGCACGGCTTTCGGCCGTGTTCGCGCCATGATGGACGAAAACGGCAAGCCGATCGACGAAGCCGGCCCGGCTATCCCGGTGGAAATTCTGGGTCTGTCCGACGTGCCGCAAGCTGGTGAGGACACCATGGTGCTGGCCGACGAGAAGAAGGCGCGTGAAATCGCCTTGTTCCGCGCGGGCAAGTTCCGTGATGTGCGCCTGGCCAAGCAGCAGGCCGCCAAGCTGGAAAACATGTTCGCCCAGATGGCCGAAGGCGAGGTGCAAACCCTCTCCATCATCATCAAGGCCGACGTGCAAGGCTCCTACGAAGCCCTGGCTACCAGTCTGCAGAAGCTCTCCACCGATGAAGTGCGCGTCAGCATCCTGCACTCCGGCGTGGGGGGCATCTCCGAATCGGACATCAACCTGGCCATCGCCTCCAAGGCCATCGTTATCGGTTTCAACACCCGCTCCGACGCGGCTGCGCGCAAGTTGGCCGAAAGCGAAGGCGTGGACATCCGTTACTACAGCATCATTTACGATGCCGTGGACGAGGTGAAGGCGGCGCTGTCCGGCATGCTGGCTCCGGAGAAGAAGGAACAAGTGATCGGCACGGTGGAAATCCGCCAGGTGATCAGTGTTTCCAAGGTGGGCAACATCGCTGGTTGTATGGTGACGGACGGCATGATCAAGCGCAGCGCGTCTGTCCGCCTGATCCGCAACAACGTCGTGGTCCATACTGGCGAACTGGAGTCCCTCAAGCGCTTCAAGGACGACGTGAAGGAAGTGAAGCAAGGCTACGAATGTGGCTTGATGCTGAAGAACTTCAACGACATCCAGGAAGGCGACCAGCTGGAAGCATTTGAAGTGGTGGAAGTGGCTCGCTCTCTGTAAGCGGTCATTCCCGGGCGAGCAGCGACGGCACCCCGTCCCTGCTCGCCTTTTTGTATTTTGCGGGCGGCCCAATGCGCCACGCCGACAAACGGCGGCGATCGGGTTGCCGACACAAGCGACAGGAAGGCAACCATGGCCAAAGCCAGAAAAGGTTTCTCCCGGTCCGACCGCATTGCTGAGCAGATTCAGCGCGAGTTGGCCGAAATGACCCGCAAGGGTTTGAAAGATCCGCGCGCCGGCTGGATTACCATTACCGCCGTGCATGTAACCCGCGACTACTCGCACGCCAAGGTGTATTACACCGTGATGGACGACAAGACCCGTGCCGTGACGCAGGAAGCGCTGGACGATTCCGCGGGCTATCTGCGCAGCGAGCTGGGTCGCGCGATCAAGATTTTCAGCATTCCCCAATTGCATTTCGTTTATGACGAATCCGTCGAGCGCGGCATGCACATGACCAGCTTGCTGGGCCAGGTGGCGCGCGAAGATGCTGAGCGCTTTGGCGATCTGCAGGAAGGCGATGCGCCGGAGCAGGGCGAGGACGCATGAGCAAGCCGCGCAGCAACCGGCGCCCGATAGATGGCGTGCTGCTGATCGACAAGCCCTACGACATCTCCAGCAACAATGCGCTGCAAAAGGCGCGCTGGTTGCTCAATGCTGCCAAGGCGGGGCATACCGGCGTGCTGGATCCGCTGGCCACCGGCTTGCTGCCGATGTGCTTCGGCGAAGCCACCAAGTTTTCCTCTTTCCTGCTGGATGCTGACAAAGGCTATCGCGCGACGGTGCGTTTTGGTCGCACCACGACGACGGGCGATATCGAGGGTGACGTACTGCGCGAGCGCGCAGTGCTGTTTGACGAAGCGCGCTTGCGCCAGGTAATGGCCGGTTTCGTTGGCGAAATCCAGCAGGTGCCGCCGATGTATTCCGCGCTCAAGCATCAAGGCAAGCCGCTGTACGAATATGCGCGCGAGGGCATCGTCATTGAGCGCGAGCCGCGCGCCATCACCGTCCGTTCGCTTGAACTGATCAGCTTTGACGGTCAGGAGGCGGTGATGGATGTGTTGTGCAGCAAGGGCACGTATGTGCGCACGCTGGCCGAAGACATTGGCGAAGCGTTGGACGCTGGCGCGCACCTGACCGGTTTGCGTCGCAACGCCACTGGCGGCTTTCGTCTGGAAGAGGCTCATCAACTGGCGGATATGGAAGCTATGACCATGCCCGAGCGCGAGGCTTTGCTGCTGCCGCCTGATGTGCTGGTGCGACACCTTGAAGCCGTTTATCTGCCAGAGGCGGACGCGGGGCGTTTCATGCATGGTCAAGCCGTGCGTTTTCCCTCAAAGTGTGAGAGAATGCTGCGTTTTCGCGTTTACAGCGATGTGACGCGAGAATTCTTGGGGTTGGCCGAGGTGCGCGACGAAGGTCTGTTGCACCCCGTAAGGCTCCTGGCCGTCAAATCGGCGGCCGCTTGAATGAAGTGCGGATGGGTTGGCTTGCCTGCTCGCTGCACTCGACGGGTCGCAAGGCCCTAACCTGATGATTTCGGAGTAATTCCACATGGCAATGACCGCCGCCCAAAAAGCAGACATCGTTAAAGACTTCCAACGCGCGGAAGGCGATACCGGTTCGTCCGAAGTGCAAGTTGCACTGCTGACTGCTCGTATCAACGATCTGACCCCGCACTTCAAGGCCAACACCAAAGACCACCACAGCCGTCGTGGCCTGCTGAAGCTGGTGAGCCGCCGCCGTCGCCTGCTTGACTACCTCAAGCGCACCGACGCCGACAGCTACCGCGCCCTGATTGCCCGTCTGGGTCTGCGCAAGTAATTGGTTCAGGTTTGGAAAAGTCGCAGCTTGCTGCGACTTTTTCACGCTGGCGTGCCGCCAGCCTTTCAAGCATCTGCTGTACTACTGTAGCAACGGGGGGAGCCTCTAGAAATTCCGATCTGAATCGTGGTCTGAATTTTTAGGGGTTCCCGTTGTGTTTTCAGCGTGATGATCTGTTTCTCTCGCAAAAGGGATACCCTGTGTTCAATAAAATCACCAAGTCTTTCCAGTACGGCCGCCATACCGTCACCCTGGAAACCGGCGAAGTCGCTCGTCAGGCTTCCGGTTCCATCGTTGTTTCCGTTGAAGATACCGTTGTTCTGGTGACCGTGGTCGGCGGCAAGTCCGTCAAGCCGGGCCAGGACTTCTTCCCGCTGACCGTGGACTACCTCGAGCGCACCTACGCCGCCGGCAAGATCCCGGGCGGCTTCTTCAAGCGCGAAGGCAAACAGTCTGAAAAAGAAGTGCTGACCAGCCGCCTGATCGATCGCCCGATCCGTCCGCTGTTCCCCGAAGGCTTCTACCATGACGTGCAGATCGTCGCTACCGTGCTGTCGTTGAATCCGGAAGTGGACTCCGACATCCCGGCAATGATCGGCGCTTCCGCTGCGCTGGCCATCTCCGGCCTGCCGTTCGCCGGCCCGATCGGCGCGGCCCGCGTGGGTTACGCCAACGGCGAATACATCCTGAACCCGACCAAGACCGAACTGCAAACTTCCCAGATGGATCTGGTGGTTGCCGGTACCGAGCGCGCCGTGCTGATGGTGGAGTCCGAAGCCAAGGAGCTGCCGGAAGCGGTGATGCTGGGCGCCGTGGTGTTTGGTCACGACCAGATGCAAGCCGCCATCAAGGCCATCAACGAACTGGCCGACGAAGTAAACCCGGTGATGTTCGACTGGTCCGCTCCGGCCAAGGACGAAGCGCTGATCGCTCAAATTCGCGAAGTGGCCGGCGAAAAGCTGGCTGCCGCCTTCCGTCTGCGTCAGAAGCAAGCTCGCACCGTTGCCATCAACGAAGCCTGGGATGCCGTCAAGGCCGCGCTGATCAATGAAGAAACCGACACGCTGAAGGCCAACGAAATCAAGGGCATCTTCAAGGGTCTGGAAGCGGAAATCGTGCGTGGTCAGATTCTGGCCGGCGAATCCCGCATCGACGGTCGCGACACCCGCACCGTGCGCCCGATCAGCATCCGCAGCAACGTCCTGCCGCGTACCCACGGTTCCGCGCTGTTCACCCGCGGCGAAACCCAGGCCATGGTGGTCACCACGCTGGGCACCAAGCAAGATGAGCAGATCATCGACGCACTGGCTGGCGAGTACACCGAACGCTTCATGCTGCACTACAATTTCCCGCCGTACTCCACCGGCGAAGCCGGCCGCATGGGCCCCCCGAAGCGCCGTGAAATCGGCCACGGTCGTCTGGCCAAGCGCGCGCTGGTAGCCGTGCTGCCGCCGGAAACCGAATTCGGTTACTCCATGCGCGTGGTGTCGGAAATCACCGAATCCAACGGTTCCTCCTCCATGGCTTCCGTCTGCGGCGGCTGCTTGTCTCTGCTGTCCGCCGGCGTTCCGCTGAAGGCGCACGTGGCTGGCATCGCCATGGGTCTGATCTTGGAAGGCAACCGCTTTGCCGTGCTGACAGACATCCTGGGCGATGAAGATCATCTGGGCGACATGGACTTCAAGGTAGCCGGTACCGCCGAAGGCGTGACCGCGCTGCAGATGGACATCAAGATCCAGGGTATCACCAAGGAAATCATGCAGGTGGCGCTGGAGCAGGCCAAGGAAGGCCGTATGCACATTCTGGGTCTGATGCGCGATGCCGTTGACGGTCCGCAAGAGCTGTCGGCTCATGCTCCGCGTCTGCACGTGATGAAGATCAATCCGGACAAGATCCGCGACGTGATCGGCAAGGGCGGTGAAACCATTCGCTCCATCACCAAGGATACCGGCACCGAGATCGACATCCAGGAAGACGGCACCATCACCATCGCTTCCGTTTCCAGCGAAGGCGCTGAAGCGGCCAAGAAGCGCATTGAGGAAATCACCGTCGAAGTGGAAGTGGGCAAGGTTTACGAAGGCACCGTGGTCAAGATTCTCGACAACAACGTTGGCGCGATCGTTTCCATCCTGCCGGGCAAGGATGGCCTGGTGCACATCTCCCAGATCGCCAACGAGCGTATCAAGAATGTGTCCGACCACCTGAAGGAAGGCCAAGTCGTCAAGGTCAAGGCCATTGAAATGGACGATCGCGGTCGCATCCGCCTGTCCATTAAGGCCTTGCTGGAAGACGAGTCCAAAGTGGCTCGCGAAACCGCAGACTCCTTCGGTCTGAAGACCCAGCAGTAAGCTCCGGCCATTTGGTGGAGTCAGAAAAAGCCCGCGTTGAGCGGGCTTTTTCTTTTGCTGATTTGAGAAATGTCACTGCGGGCTATTTCATTCCGAATGACGAACCCATAAAATAGCGATGCGAATTTCATAAAAATTATTGGTGACAACATGAAAGTACAATTCAAGAACCAGGCCGGCGTAATCCGCGAAGCCAAAGTCGGCTTCTCCTGGACCATCTTCTTTTTTGGCGGTTTCCCCTTCTTCTTCCGAGGCATGCCCTTGCACGCCGTGGCTTTCATCATCGCCGGCATGCTGACCTGGGGCATCAGCAATCTGGTCATGGCCTTTATCGGCAACAAGATGACCGCCAAGTACTATCTGGAAAACGGTTACCTGCCGCACGGTCCGGGCTGGGACTACGCCGGTCCCTCCTGGGGTGTGGAAGTGGCCAAGCAGGTGTAAGCAAGGCCGCTGACTGATCAGTGAAAAAGCCCGCGTAGAGTGGGCTTTTTCTTTTGTGGAGCTGCAGCCTGCGTCAGCCGTCTTTGCCGTCGGCGCGGGGCAGCCAGTACACCGGTAGGAAGCGACGGCACCAGACCAGCATGCCCAGCGCCAGCCCGCCGGCGGTGATCGGCAACAGCGCCGATGCGGCATGTTGCGGGGCGAGGTCGCTGGCAACGCGCAGCAGCGCCATCAGTTGGCTGGACAGATAAAGTCGCCACAACCAGGGCCGGGCTTCCAGCGGCAGGCCGGTGTGCCCCAGGCTGACGCGCGAGACAAAGGCCAGCACCATATTGATGAAAAAGCCGACCGTGATGGCATGCAACGGTGCCAAGGCGAATGCAGCTTGGCCGAAGAGCAGCAGGGCGCTTTGCAGCGCATAGAGGGCGAAACCCACGCCGAGCCAGAGAAAGGCCAGATGCAGCATGGCCAGCAGGCGCACGGACAGAGAACGTCGCCATTGCCAGCGCCAACTGGTGTAGAGACACAAGGTGGCCATCGGCAAATCCACCGCCAGCGTCGGCAGTTGCAGATCCGCCAGCAGGCCATGCCCCAGGCTGCCGGTCAGCAGCGCGATCAGCAGCCACCAGGGTTTCCATGGCGTATAGGGGGTGATGACGGTAGAGGAGAAAAACGGCAGCATCCGGTGCGACACCGTAATGAATACCGGGAGCAGGAAACCCCATAGCGCCAGATAGCGCATGAGCATCCAGTAGACGCCATTGCCGCTGAACAGCCAGCAGCCGGCGGCCAGCAGGCCGGCAAGTCCAAGCAAGAAGGCGGTGAGTACGGCCAGCGCGTGCCAGCGATCGTTGGCGCGGCTTTGCCGCACCAGTTGGCCGAAGAGCACGCATAGCAGCGTCCAGGCCGCGGCAATGGCCAGCCAGCCTGCTTGCAACAGCGCGCCGGTGCCGCCGAGCAGTCCGGCCAGCCACAACACCAGTCCACCGGCGTATAGCAAGGGAATGGGCAGGTAATGAGAGCGAGCGGGCGAGGGGACGCCCAGCCAGCGCGGGCCGGCGGTCAGGATGAAACCGGTCATGAAGAGCGGGAAAAAGCCATACAGCATCAGAAAGGCATGGGCCTGCGATGCCGGCAGGGCCAGCGGGGCGGCATGGCCCACTTGGCGTTGCCATAGCAGCAGGCTCCAGCCCGCCAGCGACAACAGCATGAGTACGGCGGCAGGCAGGAAGGCAATGCGGTGCGGCGCGCGAAACAGGGCGGGGGGGGAGGTAATGTCGGGCATAATGCGGTATTCCGGAGGGTGGTGCGCCAGTGTCGCGCATCGCCTGTGTCGGGCTGAATGACCCGAATCAAGAAATCGCCGAGGTAAGCATGTCGTCTTTGTCTCCCGCCGCCTTTTTACAGCACATTCCCCTGTTTGCCGCTTGCGGCGAGGAAGAGCGACGACAGCTGGCGGCGCAGGCGCAGGAAATCCGCGTGGCCAAGGGCGAGGCGTTGTTTCGTCGCGGCGACCCGTGCGGCGGCATGCATGTGGTGGTGGTGGGCAAGGTAAAACTGTCCATCCTGGCGCGGCAGGGGGCGGAAAAGGTGGTGGAGCTGATTCAGGCCGGGCAAAGCCTTGGCGAGGCGGTGATGTTTCTTGGTCAGCCGTATCCGGTCAACGGCGATGCACTGGAAGACAGCCTGTTGCTGTTCTTGCCCGCCGGCCCCTTGTTTGATGCTTGCGCGCGCGACCCCATGCTGTCGCGTCGCTTGCTGGCGGGTTTGTCCATGCGCTTGCATTCTTTGCTCAAGGACGTGGAAACCTACAGTCTCACTACGGCGACAGAGCGGGTGGTGATCTATCTGTTTAATGCGCTGGGCGAGGCGGAAGCCGGCACCGTGACGCTGCCGGTAAGCAAGCAGGTGATCGCCTCGCGCCTCAATCTCACCCCGGAAACCTTCTCGCGCATCCTGCAAAGGTTGGCCGAAGACGGCGGCATCCGGGTGGATGGACGCGACATTGTCGTCACGGATCGACGAAAATTGGCGGATCTGCTTGATCCTGCATGACTTTTTTCCGTCGGCGCGCATTTGAGATAGGTCAAGGTTTTTTATAAGGCCATGTCGCAAACCGGATATGGGCGCGTCCGGCGATTCGATTAGAATCATTTCAACGGTATTAAACCATAACAATGTTCCGCGGCCCGGCAGACCGTTTCGGCCGCGGCAGGACTCCTGCAGGAAGGAAACTATCAAGATGAGCACCAACGTTACCCGCGCCGATTTCGATCAGGTCATGGTTCCCAACTACGGTCCGGCTTCTTTCATTCCGGTGAAAGGTCTGGGCTCCCGCGTGTGGGATCAGGATGGTCGCGAGTACATCGACCTTGCTGGCGGCATCGCCGTCAATTCGCTGGGTCACTGTCATCCGGCGCTGGTGGCCGCGTTGACCGAGCAGGCCGGCAAGCTCTGGCACGTGTCCAATGTGTTCACCAACGAGCCGGTGCTGAAACTGGCTCGCGCGCTGACCGATGCCACGTTTGCCGAACGCGCCTTCTTCTGTAACTCCGGCGCGGAAGCCAACGAAGCTTGCTTCAAGCTGGCGCGCAAGTACGCGGCTGATCATTTCGGCCCGGAAAAGCATGAAATCCTGTCCTGCAAGAACTCCTTCCATGGCCGCACCCTGTTTACCGTCAGCGTGGGCGGCCAGCCCAAGTACACCGAGGGCTTTGCGCCGGTGCCGGCCGGTATCGGCCATTTCGAATACAACAACATCGACTCCCTCAAGGCGCTGATCAGCGACAAGACCTGCGCCGTGGTCATCGAGCCTGTGCAAGGCGAGGGCGGCGTGCTGCCGGCCGACAAGGCTTTCCTGCAAGCCGCGCGCGAGCTGTGCGACCAGCACAACGCCCTGCTGATTTTCGATGAAGTGCAAACCGGCGTGGGCCGTTCCGGTTCCTTGTACGCCTATCAGGAGTACGGCGTGACGCCGGACGTGCTGTCCACCGCCAAATCGCTGGGCGGCGGCTTCCCGATCGGCGCCATGCTCACCACCGAGAAAATCGCCAAGAGCTTCGCCATCGGCACTCACGGCACTACCTATGGAGGCAACCCGCTGGCCGCCGCCGTTGCGCTGACCGTGGTTGAAACCATCAATACCCCCGAGGTGCTGGCCGGCGTGCGCGCCAAGAGCCAGCGTCTGATCGACGGCCTGAACGCGATCAATGCCCGCCACAAGGTATTCAAGACCGTACGCGGCATGGGCCTGCTGCTGGGCTGCGTGCTGACCGATGAATACGCTGGCCGCGCCAAGGACTTCGTCAAGGCGGCGGAAAAGCACCAGCTGATGCTGCTGGTGGCCGGCCTGAACGTGGTGCGTCTGGCGCCGTCGCTGGTGGTTGAAGACAAGGATATCGACGAAGGTCTGGCCCGCTTCGAGGCCGCTGTTGCCGAGCTGATCGCCGCCGGCAAGTAAGCGCTTACGCATTCCCGTATCGAGATGAGCCCGCCGTTTGCTCCCAGGAGCGAACGGCGCGCCCGGCTGCGCCCCGCTCGGGCGCGCCCCACCCAAGACAGGGGGTTACCCATGTTTACCGTACGTCCGGTTCGCACCGCCGATTTGCCCGCCGTTGAAAGGTTGGCCGAAGCCAGCGGCATCGGCGTTACCAGCCTGCCCAATAATCGGGAAAAGCTGTTCGAACGCATCCAGCAATCCATCCAGGGTTTCGAGCACGAAGCCACCGCCGAAGCAGGCAGCGAATACTATATGTTCGTGCTGGAGAACGACGGCGAGGTGGTCGGCACCGCCTCCATCAGCGCCAGTGCCGGTTTTGACGAGCCCTTCTACAGCTATCGCAGCGAAACCTTCGTGCATGCCTCGCGCAACCTGAAGGTGAACAACCGCGTGCATGTGCTGAATATCTGCCACGACCTCACCGGCATGGTGCAGCTGTGCGGCTTTTATGTGGACCCCGCGCTGGAACCGGTGGCGGGCGAACTGCTGTCCCGCGCCCGCCTGTTGTTCATGGCCGGCGCTCGCGAGCGTTTTGGTCGCCGCGTGATCGCGGAAATGCAGGGCATTCATGACGATGCCGGCCAGTCGCCGTTCTGGAACGCCATCGGCCGCCGCTTCTTCAATATGGATTTCGTGCAGGTGGAGCAGGCCTTTGTCAGCCACAGCAAGACCTTCATCGCCGAGCTGATGCCGAGCTACCCCATTTATGTGCCGCTCTTGGACGACGAAGCACAGAATGCCATCGGCCAGATTCATCCCAATTTCGAGCGCCCTTGCCAGTTGCTGACCCGCGAAGGCTTCGAGGCCGACAACTATCTGGACATCTTTGACGGCGGTGCTGTGCTGACTGCCGAGCTGGACCGGCTGAAAACGGTGGAAGACAACCGCAGCTACCCGGTGGAGGTGTCCGCCAGCCTGCCGTCGCAAGCCAGCCTGTATTTCGTCGCCAACCACCGGGTGGACGGCTTCGCCGCCGCCGCAGTGCGAGTGGCGGTGGTGGACGGCGTGGCCTTTATCAATCCGGACGCCGCGAAGGCGTTGTCGGTTAATAGCGGCGACGCGGTGCGCGTTGTCGGTCTGCAGCAAGCATAAGGAGCCCAGTCATGATGATTATCCGACCGATCGCCCATAGCGATCTGGATGGCCTGATGAACCTGGCTCGCAGCGCCGGCGTGGGCCTCACCTCGCTGCCGGTCAACGAAGACCGCCTGTCGCGTCGCATCAGCCGTTCCGTGCTGTCCTTCGCCGGCGAGCTGGACCGTGCCGATCAGGGCTATGTGTTTGTGCTGGAAGACAGCGAAACCGGCCAAGTGGGCGGTATCTGCGCGCTGGAAGCGGCCGTGGGCCTGAAAGAGCCCTGGTACAACTACCGGGTGGGCACTATCGTGCATGCATCGGAAGAGCTGGGCGTGTATTCGCGTCACGAAACCCTGTTTCTTTCCAACGATCACACCGGCTACTCCGAACTGTGCACGCTGTTTTTGCACCCGGACTTCCGCGTCAACCGCAACGGCGGGCTGTTGTCCAAGAGCCGCTTCCTCTTCCTGGCGCAGTTCCCGCATCTGTTCGGCAAGACTGTGGTGGCGGAAATGCGCGGCGTGTCCGACGTTGAAGGACGCTCGCCGTTCTGGGAAGCGCTGGGCCGCCATTTCTTCTCCATCGATTTTGCCCAGGCCGACTATCTCACCGGCGTCGGTCAGAAGGCCTTTGTCGCCGAGCTGATGCCCAAGCATCCGGTCTATGTCGACTTCCTGCCGCCCGAGGCGCAGGCCGTGATCGGCAAGACCCATGAAAACACCCGCCCGGCGGTGGCCATGCTGGAGTCGGAAGGCTTCCGCTACGAAGGCTATGTCGATATCTTCGACGCTGGCCCGACGGTACAGGCGTATGTCAGCGAGATACGCGCCGTGAAGGATAGCCGCCTGGTGACGGCGCGCGTGGCTGATCCGCTGCCGGAAGGCGAGCGCGGTCATTATCTGGTGTCCAATGATTCGCTGACCAGTTTCCGCGTGGTGTTGGTGGAGTCGATCGCCCCCACCCATGAGTTCCATCTCACGCCCGAGCAGGCGCGCGCGCTGAATGTTGAAGACGGCGGCCATCTGCGTTGCGTGGCCTTGTCGCCGAAGGAGAAAGTGTAATGAGCACCCTGTTTATCAATGGCCAGTGGCTGGACGGCGAGGGCGAGGCCCTGCAGAAGCACAACCCCGCCGACAGCAGCGTCATCTGGCAAGGCGCGGCGGCCTCTCCCGCGCAAGTGGATGCGGCTGTTGCCGCCGCCCGCGCGGCTTTCCGCGGCTGGGCCCGCACCGCCTTCGACGAGCGGCTGGCCATTGTCCGCCGCTTTGGCGAGCTGCTGACCGCCAACAAGAACTCGCTGGCCGACATCATTGCCCGCGAAACCGGCAAGCCGCTGTGGGAAGCGCAGACGGAAGTGACCACCATGGTCAACAAGGTGGAAATCTCCATCAAATCGCACAATGAGCGCACCGGCGAGCGCGCTGCGGCCATGGGCGATGCGCAAGCGGTGTTGCGTCACAAGCCGCATGGCGTGGTGGCGGTGTTCGGCCCTTACAATTTCCCTGGCCATCTGCCCAACGGCCACATCGTGCCGGCGCTGATTGCCGGTAATGCCGTGATTTTCAAGCCGTCCGAACTGACGCCGTGGACGGCGCAGGAAACCGTGCGCCTGTGGGCGGAAGCAGGTTTGCCGAAGGGCGTCATCGCCCTGCTGCAGGGCGCGCGCGACACGGGAGTGGCGCTGGCCGGCCATCACAGCATCGACGGCCTGTTCTTCACCGGCAGCTCGGCCACCGGCAATATCCTGCACAAGAACTTCGCCGGCCAGCCGGACAAGATCCTGGCGCTGGAAATGGGCGGCAACAATCCGCTGATCGTGGAAGGTGTGCGTGAAGTGGATGCCGCTGTGCACCACATCATCCAGTCCGCTTTCATTTCCGCCGGCCAGCGTTGCACCTGCGCTCGCCGTCTGTTGGTGCCGTCCGGCGCCTGGGGCGACGCGCTGCTTGAGCGTCTGGTGGAGGTGACCGCGAAGCTGCGCGTCGGCCGTTGCGACGAAGAGCCGGCTCCCTTCATGGGCGCGGTGATTTCCCAGGCCGCCGCCGACGCGCTGCTCAAAGCGCAGGCAGCGTTGGAAGCCGCCGGCGGCAAAGTGCTGCTGGCCATGCGCCGCGTGTACGACAACGCCGCCATCCTGACGCCGGGCATCATCGACACCACCAGCGTGGCGCGCCCGGATGAGGAATTCTTCGGCCCCTTGCTCCAGGTAATCCGCTACGCCGATTTCGACGAAGCCATCGCCATCGCCAACGACACCCGCTTTGGTCTGGCCGGCGGCGTGCTGTCCGATGATCGGGCACTGTACGAGCGTTATCTGCTGGAAAGCCGCGCCGGCGTGGTGAACTGGAACAAGCCGTTGACCGGCGCTTCCAGCGCCGCGCCCTTTGGCGGCATCGGCGCTTCGGGCAACCATCGCCCCAGCGCTTATTACGCAGCCGATTACTGCGCCTATCCGGTGGCCTCGCTCGAATGCGACAGCCTGACCGTGCCCGCCCAACTTTCTCCAGGGATGACACTGTGAACGCTCATGAAGTGAATTTCGACGGGCTGGTCGGCCCGACGCACAACTACAGCGGCCTGTCCTTCGGCAACGTGGCCTCCACCAACAACGGTCGCGCCGCGTCCAATCCCCGGCTGGCGGCCAAGCAAGGCCTGGCCAAGATGAAGGCCCTGCACGACTTGGGCTTCAAACAAGGCGTACTGGCGCCGCATGAGCGCCCGGACGTGGCCAGTTTGCGTCGCCTGGGGTTCTCCGGCAGTGACGGCGAAGTAGTGGCGCGCGCGGCGAAGGAAGCGCCGGCCATACTGGCGGCCGCCTCGTCGGCATCCTGCATGTGGACGGCTAACGCCGCCACCGTCAGCCCGTCCGGCGATACGGCGGACAAGCGCGTGCACTTCACCCCGGCCAATCTTAACAACAAGTTTCACCGCTCCATCGAGCACCCGACCACGCGTCGTCTGCTGCAAGCCATGTTTGCCGACGAAAACCGCTTCATGGTGCATGAGGCCTTGCCGGCGCAAATGCACTTCGGCGACGAAGGCGCGGCCAACCATACCCGTTTTTGTGCGGAGTACGACGGCGCGGGCGTGGAGTTTTTCGTGTTTGGCGCGGCGGCGTTCGACGAGCGTTATCCGAAGCCGGCGCGGTTTCCGGCGCGGCAAACGCTGGAGGCCTGTCAGGCCGTGGCGCGTTTGCACGGTCTGTCCGAGTCCGGCGTGGTGTATGCCCAGCAAGATCCAGCCACCATCGACGCCGGCGTGTTTCACAATGATGTGATCTCGGTGGGCAACCGCAATGTGTTGTTCCATCATCAGCGTTCCTTCCTGCAGCAAGATCGCGTACTGGATGAGCTGTCGCGCAAGCTTGCCGCCGTGGGTGGCCAGTTTGTCGCGGTGGAAGTGCCGGAATCGGCAGTGACGGTGGAAGAAGCGGTGAAAAGCTACCTCTTCAACAGCCAGCTTCTGTCCAAGCCGCAGGGCGGCATGATCATCGTGGTGCCGGAAGAGTGCCGCAATGTCGAACGCGTGTGGTCTTATCTGCAAAAAATGAGCACCAGCGGCGGCCCGATCGACGAGATCCGCGTGTTTGATCTGAAACAGTCCATGCAAAACGGAGGCGGTCCGGCCTGCCTGCGCTTGCGCGTGGCACTGTCCGAGA
Source organism: uncultured Aquitalea sp. (assembly GCF_945957525.1). Lineage (GTDB taxonomy): Bacteria > Pseudomonadota > Gammaproteobacteria > Burkholderiales > Chromobacteriaceae > Aquitalea. The sequence goes on from NZ_CAMFLA010000005.1 coordinate 174,631, forward strand.
GCGAAATAGCCGCGGTGAATCCGGGTGTGATGATGAGCGAGCAGCTGTTTGTCACGCTGAACGACTGGGTGGATCGCCATTACCGTGACCGCCTGACAGCGGATGATCTGGCCGACCCGTGTTTGCTGGACGAATGTCGCGGCGCGCTGGATGAATTGACCAGCATCATGGGGCTGGGCTCGGTATACCCCTTCCAGCTGGCGTAAACCGCCAGCAGCCATGACAAAAGCCCGCGTCTGCGGGCTTTTTTGCGTAAAAACACGCCAGGCCCGGCAGGGCGCTGGCGTGTTGTTGTTTGCAGCGGAGGTGTCGTCTTATTTGGCCGTCACGTTCAGCGTGTGCTGAGTCTGCGCGCTGGCCTTTGCTGTGGATGATTACCAGCGTGCTCTGGTGCGCGCCGATGCGCCTGGGCCTTGTTCTGGCATGTTGGCCGAAGGCGCGGAGGGTGCGGCGAAGCATGCCTGATGGTCGGTGCCGTTGTGTGGCATTGCCGCCTTGTTGTTGTGCGAGGAAGTGGTTTATGCCGCAATCTGGTGCGGAAGATCGCGTTTGAGCCGCTTGAGCTGGCCGCGAAGCTGGCCCGGTTATTGCTGAAGGGCGGCAGTGCGGCTTGCTGCAAGTTCGGCAGAAGATCGGGCAGCCATGATTTTTTTTTGTCGACGCATGCGGCAGTGTAATGGCTGTAATTGTATCCCGAAGATTGTATACATTCGAAATACTACGAACATAGTATGTTCGCATTGGAATTCAGGCCAGCATTTCTGTTCGAAAGTGAAAAAAATCAGTAAGAAACATGTCAAAAATGTGAAAATGCTGGTAAGCGAATGGCGCTGGGCTCCTAGTGAAGATATCCAATTTTATCTTCAGCGCGCCTTCGCCTTTGTTTGAAAAAAATACATAAAAATCAATAAGTTGAGATTATTTTAAATGATTTAATTTTTGCCTGTTTTTTGCCGGTTTTTGAGATTGACAGTCGATTGAATCCACACGCATAATCCGTGCGGCTGTCAGACAGAAGCCAACAAGCAACTGGATGGCAGTCAACAACTACAGGTGGCAAAAAAAGGGCGTAAGCCTCCCAAGCCGCTGGGTCGTTCATTCAAAGGAGATCTCCCACGTGGACATTTTTATCCAACAGATCCTCAACGGACTCGTGCTGGGTAGCATTTATGCGCTGATTGCGCTGGGCTACACCATGGTGTACGGGATCATGGGGCTCATCAACTTCGCTCACGGCGAAGTCGTGATGTTTGGCGCCATGGTAACCATCTCGGTGGTTTCCGCTCTCACCAACGCAGGCGTCAATCTGCCCGGTCCCGCACTTGTGCTGATCGGCATGCTGGTCGCCATTCCCGCATGTATGTTGCTTGGTTTCGTGATCGAGCGCGTGGCTTACCGCCCGCTGCGCGGCGCGCAACGTCTGGCTCCGCTGATTACAGCCATCGGTCTTTCGATCGTGCTGCAGCAAGTGGCCATCCTGATCTGGGGTCGCAACTACATCCCCTTCCCGCAAGTGCTCAACCACGACACCATCGACATCTTCGGCGCTACCATCACCAAACTGCAGGTGGTGATCGTCGTCATGTGCCTGGTGATCATGGCCGGCTTGCTGGTGATGGTGGAAAAAACCAAGCTGGGCCGCGCCATGCGCGCCACCAGCCAGAACCCCACCGTAGCCGGTCTGATGGGTGTGAACGTCAACACCATCATCTCCGCTACCTTTGTTCTGGGTTCCGCGCTGGGCGCAGTTGCCGGCGTGATGGTTGCCACCAACTATGATCAGGCCCACTACTACATGGGCTTCATGATCGGCCTCAAGGCCTTCACCGCGGCGGTGCTTGGCGGTATCGGCAACCTGGGCGGCGCAGTGGCCGGCGGCATTCTGCTGGGCATCATCGAAAGTCTCGGCGCTGGCTATATCGGCCAACTGACCGGCGGTTTCCTCGGTTCCAACTATCAGGACATCTTCGCCTTCATGGTGCTGATCCTGGTGCTGATTTTCCGTCCGTCCGGCCTGCTGGGCGAAAAAGTCGCCGACCGTGCCTGATCAGGGGGAGAAACTAGACATGACCAAGGCACAAGATTCCAAAAAAGTCGGCGTGTTCATCGCGTCCGCCATCGCTCTGTGCGTACTGCCCTTCATCGTGGGCGGCTCGCTGGGCAATTCCTGGGTGCGCATCGTCGACTTCGCGCTGCTTTACGTGATGCTGGCGCTGGGCCTGAACATCGTGGTGGGCTTCGCTGGCCTGCTCGACCTGGGCTTTATCGCCTTCTACGCCGTGGGCGCTTACACCTACGCGTTGCTGAGTTCGCCGCACTTCGGCCTGCACCTGCCGTTCTACATCACGATTCCGCTGGGCGCTTTGTTCGCCGCCTTCTTCGGCATCCTGCTGGGTACGCCGGTGCTGCGACTTAAAGGCGACTACCTGGCCATCGTGACGCTGGGTTTCGGTGAAATCATCCGGATCTTCATGAACAACCTGAACGCCCCGGTGAACATCACCAACGGGCCGCAAGGTATCAACCTGATCGATCCGATCCATGTGGCCGGCGTCGACCTGGGCACGCCAATCAGCCTGTTTGGGCTGAATCTGCCCCCGGTCTATCTGTACTACTACCTGTTCCTGGTGCTGACCGTGATCGTGGTGATCATGGCCTGGCGTCTGCAACATTCCCGCATCGGCCGCGCCTGGGTCGCCCTGCGCGAAGACCAGATTGCCGCTTCCGCCATGGGTATCAATATCCGCAACATCAAGCTCTTGGCCTTTGCGCTGGGCGCGCTGTCCGGTGGTGTGGCCGGCGGTCTGTTCTCCGCCTTCCAGGGCTTTGTGTCGCCGGAATCCTTCAGCTTGCTGGAGTCCATCATGATCCTGGCCATGATCGTGCTGGGCGGCATGGGCAATATCGCCGGCGTGATTCTGGGCGCCGTGGTGCTGACCATCGCGCCGGAAATCCTGCGCGACGTGATCGGTCCGCTGCAGATGAAGACCATGGGCCGCATGCTGATCGACCCGGAAAACGCTCGTATGCTGCTGTTCGGTCTCGCCATGGTGGCAATGATGCTGGTGCGTCCGGAAGGCATGCTGCCGTCCAAGCGCCGCAAGGCTGAATTCCGCGACGCCAAAGCCGCCGCAGCGCAGAAAGGTTAAGTCATGGCTGAAGTACTGCTGAAAATCGAAGGCATTCACAAGCGCTTCGGCGGCCTGCACGCCCTGAACGACGTGGGCCTCACCATCAACAAGGGTGAAATCTACGGCTTGATCGGCCCCAACGGCGCCGGCAAGACGACCTTGTTCAACGTATTGACCGGTCTGTACGTGCCGGATGAAGGCTCTTTCACCTTTGACGGCAAGAACCTGTTTCAGGCCAAGCCGCACATCGTGGTGGAATCCGGCATCGCCCGTACCTTCCAGAACATCCGTCTGTTTGCCGAAATGACCGCGCTGGAAAACGTGATGGTGGGTCGCCACATCCGTTCCAAGGCGGGGGCGCTGGGCGCCGTGCTGCGCGATCGTCGCACCCGCGAAGAAGAGCGCGCCATTGAGGCGAAGGCCTGGGAGCTGCTGGAATACGTCGGCATTACCGATGTGGCCGAAGAGCGCGCCCGCAACCTGTCCTACGGCCATCAGCGTCGTCTGGAGATCGCCCGCGCGCTGGCCACCGAGCCCAAGCTGCTGGCGCTGGACGAGCCGGCCGCCGGCATGAACCCGCGCGAAACCGAAGAGCTTAAGGAACTGATGAGCAAGATCGCTAAGGGCGGCGTTACCGTCCTGCTGATCGAGCACGACGTCAAGCTCATGATGGGCCTGTGCGACCGCATCGCGGTACTGGACTACGGCAAGAAGATTGCCGAAGGCGTACCGGAAGAAGTGCGTCGTAATCCGAAGGTCATCGAGGCGTATTTGGGAGCGGCACACGCATGAGTCTCTTGGAAGTCAAAAACCTGCAAGTGGCCTATGGCGGCATTCAGGCCGTCAAAGGGGTGGATTTTCACATCAACCAGGGCGAGTTGGTCACCCTGATCGGCGCCAACGGCGCCGGCAAGACCACCACCCTGAAAACCCTGGTGGGCATGGTCAAGCCGTCCGGCGGCTCCATTACTTATGATGGCAAGGCCAACGGCACGATCCCTTCGTACGATTACGTGCGCCATGGTCTGGTGATGGTGCCGGAAGGTCGCGGCATTTTCGCCAAGCTGACGGTGGAAGAAAACCTGCAAATGGGCGCGTACTACCGTAACGACCCGGCAGCCATCCAGAGTGAAATCGAGCGCGTATACGAACTGTTCCCGCGCCTGAAAGAGCGTTATAAGCAGCTGGCCGGCACGCTGTCCGGCGGCGAGCAGCAAATGGTGGCCATGGGCCGCGCCATGCTGTCCAAGCCCAAGCTGCTTTTGCTGGATGAACCGTCCATGGGCCTGGCGCCGATCATCGTGGAAAAGATCTTCGAGATCATCCAGATGATTGCCAAGGAAGGCGTGACCATGCTGCTGGTAGAGCAAAACGCCAAGCTGGCGCTGGAAGTTTCCCAGCGCGGTTATGTGATGGAAAGCGGCAAGATCACCATGAGTGGTCCGGCTCGCGAACTGCTCGACGACGAACGCGTGCGCAACGCCTACCTCGGTGAGTAAGCCAAAAGAGTCTTGAATGACAGCAACGATTAGCCCCGAAGTACTGGTTCACCAGCTCTTCGGGGCCTTTTTATTGCCCCCCTTCGTTTTCCTGCTGCCGCTGCTGTTTGGCCTGTGGCTGAAGCGTCGGCGGCCTCGCGTCGGCGCGATGTTTATCGCCGCTGCCATCTTGCTGGCCTATGTCTTGTCCATTCCCCGGACCGCGATGTGGCTTAGTGCCGGTCTTGAGCGCTATCCCGTTGTGCAGATGGAGGAAATGGCGAAGGTACAGGCTATCGTTGTGCTGGGCGGCGGTAAAAAGCCCGCACCGGAATATGGTCGCAGCGAGCCCAGCGCGGACACGCTGTCCCGCTTGCGTTATGCCGCCCATCTTGCGCGACGCACCGGCTTGCCCTTGCTGGTAAGCGGCGGCGCGCCAATCGGTGGCGAGGCTGAGGCCCGCGTGATGGCGAGGACGTTGGCCGAAGACTACGGCATCAAAGCGCGTTGGGTGGAGGACCAATCCGCCACCACGCTGGAGAATGCGCGTTTCAGCTCCCGCCTGCTGGCGGCGGACGGTATAGGCCGCATCGCGCTGGTGAGTCAGGGTTGGCATTTACGCCGTGCCGAGCCGTTTTTCGAACAGACGGGACTGACGGTGTTACCTGCGCCCACCGGTTTTGTGCGTTATGACGGTGAGGGCCTGCTCTGGTACATTCCACAAGGGCGCGCCATGCAGGAATGCCATTCCGCCTTGCGGGAGTGGGTGGGCATCCTGTTCTATGGCGTGCGCGACAAGTTGCGCGCCGTCTTCTAGCCGCAGCAAGTCTCTTCGTTTTTTCAGCATATCCGGCTCGCGGACTGTCAGCATGTCTCAACGACGGTTGGCCGCTGGCCTGTAAGGAATCCGCCATGCAGACGGGCGCCATCATCATCGGTGACGAACTCTTGTCCGGCAAACGCCAGGACAAGCACATGGCTACGCTGATCCGCCTGTTGGCGGCGCGTGGCATGAAACTCGGTTGGGTCGAGTATGTGGGCGACGACCCGGCGCGCATTACTGCCAGCCTCGCGCGTGCTTTTGCCGGCGACGATCTGGTGTTCAGTTTCGGCGGTATTGGCGCCACGCCGGACGATCACACCCGCGCTTGCGCCGCCGAGGCCTTGGGTTTGCCGCTGGAGGTGCATCCGGAAGCGCGGGCGCTGATTGAAGGCCGCTTTGGCGCCGAGGCTTATCCGCACCGTATCAATATGGGTAATTTCCCTATCGGTAGTCGGTTGATTCCCAATCCGGTGAATCAGATGGCGGGGTTTTCACACGGTCATGTCCATTTTGTGCCGGGTTTTCCCTCCATGGCCTGGCCGATGGTGGAGTGGGTGTTGGACACCTTCTACCCGCATTTGCGCAATGATCAGCCTGATGTCGAGGCCAACATCATTGCCGTCAACGCACGCGAGGGCGATCTGATCACGCTGATGCAGACGTTTGCCGAACGCTACCCGGCGCTGCGTTTGTCCAGCCTGCCCAATTTTGGCAATGACGCCATTCCGCAGATGCATATCGAGTTTGGTTTCAGCGGGCAGCCCGCACTGGTGCAAATGGCCATGAGTGAATTCCGCAAAGCCTTGCAGGAGATGGGCTACGAGTTGCGCGAGAAGTAAGAGGCTAAACTCTTATTTCTTGGATATGGGTAAATATAGTTAATTTCAATATGTTTGCTTTTGATTTTTTGTTTGATTTGTAATTTTATTGGCTGGAAAATTCAAATTTATTTAATTTGTCGAGGTGTTGGTTTTGGTGAGAAATATCTGCCTGTTATCATGTTTTGCTGCTAGTCATGTTTTTGCGGAAGCTGTTTCTCCAGAAGTTCAGGAGAGGGCTATGGCTCTTACGGAGAAAATAATAGCGGAGCAACTTGAGGATGCGGAAAGAGATGGTGGCGGCAAGGCGGAAAATTTTTCACTGGTTATGAGCCGTTTTTATAATTGGATGCCTGATCCGAGTGAGGTCAGCTTCTGGCGGGGGTATGGGGCTTTTCTGAAGGTAAATAAAACCCTTCAGCTGCAGTACAACCTATCAGTGCATGGTGTAAAGGTGCAGCCTAAGTTCGATATATTTACATATCAGTACCAAGTGACCAACCCTGGTGGCGAGTACTCATATCCAAAACCGGTTATGGTTTGGTCGAGCGGTGGTGAGTATCTAAGACTTGATGGAGATAGATTTTATCGTCAGCATGATGTTTCGCTTTTGGGGCTGGTTTCTATCGCGGAGTTTAGAGGGGTGGGGCGTGATGATTTTTCGGTGTATGGGACTGATTATTTGAATGTTTCATCAAGAGGAAATGTTTTCTCCTACCGGCAAGCGTTAAGAAATAATGCTTCATCGGAGAGGGAGTATCGAGAGGAAACTTGTAGGCAAGTTAAGGAAGTAAAGGCTTCGGATATTGGATATGGACTGAGTGGTTCAGCTTTTTTGTATCGGTGTGCTGGGTTGCAGGGGTTAACTATGATGCGTGCTTATCTTAAGCAATATGGTTGGTTTTTGGTCTTGTCTTACCAATTATCTGGGTCTTCTGAAGTAAAATTCAAATACTCACGATTTTCAGCTGTTGTTTTCAAGTAGATTAAACCAGATAGTATCTGACATAAACAGGGCGACTTCCGCGGATGCGGATGTCGCCCTGTTTGTCTTTGTGGGCCGATGGCCGTTTGAATTGTCCGGAGCGTGGAGGCGGGTGGCCGCGGGGGCGGGGCCGGGTAGGCCCCTGTTCAGCCCAGCCGGGTGAGTGCCGGCCGGTGGTCAGCGGGCGGGTTGGCCTGCTGTCTGCCGGTGTCTTTGTCCTTGCAAACAGCTTACGGGCAGTAGATGGGAAGAGGCTTTTCAAATAAGGCGTCGCTTAGTCTTGATGAGAAGATTATTCTTCAATATTGTCTTTATTGTGATGAATCTTCTTTTGGTATGTGCAAATGGAAAATCAAGAGCCCTTAAGCAGCCTGGACAGGAAGATCCTGCGCGAGCTGCAAAAAAATGCCCGGCTGTCCAATGCGGAGTTGGCCGAACGGGTCGGCATGTCGGCTTCGGCCTGCTGGAACCATACCCGGCGGTTGGAGGAGGGCGGCTACATTACCGGTTATGTGGCCCTGGTGGACCAGCGCAAGCTGGGGCTGCCGGATACGGTGCTGATCGAGGTAACACTCAATGCGCATGAGGAGGACACGCTGGCGCGCTTCGGCGAGGAGCTGGCGGCCCTGCCGGAAGTGCTGGAGGCGCATCTGGTGTCCGGCGAGTACGACTACCTCATCAAGGTGGCGGTGGACGGCACGGCAGGCTACGAGCGTTTCTTGCGCGAGAAGCTGTATCGCATCTCCGGCATCCGCCACAGTAGATCGTTGTTTGCCTTGCGTTGCATGAAGTACACACCGTCAGTGCAAGCCTGATGTCGCGACATTTATTGCCCAGAGCGCGCCGTTGTTTTGCAGGATTGAAGCCTGCGCGTCGCCAGCTGGCATGAATCGCTTTCCTGGTGAGTTTTGTGAGTAAGAAATGAGAATTAATTGCGCGGTTTCTATCGTTTTTGACATTTCTTGCAAATCAAGCAATTGTTTGAATTTGCGGGGGAATAACGCGTCAATGGTACCGGTGGGGATGGGGCTGTCAGTTTTGGCGAAGGGCGAGATGCGGTAGTGGTGTGAGCCAGTCAGCTTTTGATGACGATCAAATTTCAGTGGTGGGGGCGTCTATATCATGGCGCCCATGTCATGGCCCGGCCAATGTGTCGGGCCATTCATTTTGAATCCCACCACCACCCACCATCTGAAATGTCATTTTCGAAAACAAAATCCCTCTCCCTGGCGCAAAAGCTGTCGGTGCTGATCAGCATTGCATTGCTGACCGTGCTGGGGCTGGCAGGCTTTCTGGTCAGCAACTGGCTTTCCACCCGCATGGAGCAGCACGCGGTGGAAAATATGTCCCGCATCAATCGGCAAGTGATCGACATGGTGGACGCCTATGCGTCTCGACTGGAGCGCGAAGCCGCCGACAGCACCTCGTTGATGTTGTCTTCTCTGCCGGGCAATTGGCATGTCGCCGCAGGCGCTGCGCCTGTGCTGATGGCTGGCGATACCGCGCTTAACGGCAATGAAGCGACTGTTGATCGTTTCTCCCAGGCCACGCATGGGGCCGCCACGTTCTTTGTGCGCGATGGCGACCGCTTTGTGCGCATTGCCTCTTCCCTGAAGAAAGAAGACGGCAGCCGCGCGGTGGGCACTAGTCTGGACAGCAGTCACCCGGCTTACGCCTTGCTGAAACAGGGACAGGAGTACACCGGCCCGGCGCGCCTGTTTGGTCGTGATTACATGACGCACTATCGCCCCTTGAAGGACGCTGCCGGCCAGGTGGTGGGCGCCGCTTTTACTGGTGTGGATTACACCGAAGGGCTGCAGGCGCTGAAGAGCAAAGTGATGTCGATCAGGATCGGCGATACCGGCTATGTGTTTGTAATGGATGCGCGCGGCCATCCCGGCGATATGCTGATTCATCCCGCCAAAGCAGGGCAGAACCTGCTGGCGGTGAAGGATGCGGACGGCCAGGATTTCATCCGCAGCATGATGGACGGCAAAAACGGCGATATTTCCTACCGCTGGCAGGACCCGGACGGCCGCGTGCGCGAGAAGCTGGCCAGTTTCAAGACCTTTGATCGTTGGGGCTGGCTGGTGGCTACCAGCGCCTATGCAGATGAACTGGTCAAGGAGCCGCATGAAGTGCGTTTGCGCATGCTGATCGGCACTGCGCTGGTGATTCTGTTGCTGGTGGTCATCACCTTCATCGCCATGCGCCGCTGGGTGACCCAGCCGCTGTCCTGGCTGGTGGATACCACCCGCCGCGTGGCGGCGGGCGATCTTACCGTGCAGGTGGCGGTGGATCGCGGCGACGAGATCGGCGAAGTATTGTCGGCCAGCAATGACATGTGCCGCGAACTGCGCCAGCTGGTAAGCGAAGTGAACCAGAGCGTAGAAGGGTTGGCGCGCAATGCCGACAATCTGGCTAAGGTGTCCGAGGATGTGTCCGGCAGCTCGCAAGAGCAAAGCGCCGCCGTGGCAGCCATGGCGGCCTGCGTGGAAGAAATGACGCACAGCATCAGCCTGGTGAACAGCCATGCCGGCAGCGCGCGCGAGCTTGCGGTGCAGTCGGATCAGGTGTCGCGTACCGGCGAGGTGATTGTCAGCCGCACTGTCGCCACCATGCGCGAAATCGCCTCGGCCTCGTCAGCCACCGCCAGCACCGTCACGCAATTGGGCGAGCGTTCCGAGCAGATCAGCCGAGTGGTAACCGTGATCCGCGATATTGCCGATCAGACCAATCTGCTGGCGCTGAATGCCGCCATCGAAGCGGCGCGGGCCGGTGAAATGGGCCGCGGCTTTGCCGTGGTGGCCGACGAAGTACGCAAACTGGCCGAACGCACAACCCAGTCCACTCTGGAAATCAGCGACACCGTCGCCCGCATCCAGACTGAAGCGCGCGACGCGGTGGACAGCATGAACACTGCCGCCAGCCAGGTGGAAGCCGGCGTGAAAGCCGCCAGCGAGGCCGGCGACAGTCTGCAAAGCATCCGCGATGGCGCGCGGCAAGTAGAGCAGGCCGTGGTGGGTATCGCCGAGGCGCTCAGCGAGCAAAACACCGCCAGCCAGGACATCGCGCACAATGTGGAGCGCGTGGCGCAGCAGGCAGACCAGAACCACCACAAGGCGCGCGATGCCTCGCTGGTAGCCTGCGACATCACCTCCATGGCGCATCAGCTGCAGCAATCGGTGGCACGCTTCCGCGTATAGCGCCTTGCCGCAGGCGGCCATGCCGCTACCAAAGCAAAGCCCCGCCACCCCGTGTTGGCGGGGCTTTGCTTTGGTGCGTGCTCTCCCTGCATGTACTCAGAGTCCACATCACCAGGCAGGCTGCAACAAAACCCCGCCAAACTGGTCGCAGACTATTCGTGTCCGCCGTGCCCACCGGGCGAGCCGCGCCTGATCGTCTACAGTGACAAGACGTCGGGAGTCTAGGTTTGCCGAAGCGATGCCGGTGATAGTTGTAAGGCATGATGATAATTAAAATTACTCAATGGATTGTGATTTGCGATTTTATTAATCTATCGATGAACAACGCCCCAACCACTTAACGAATGAGGGAGTACATCATGAGCAACGAATCCAAATGCCCGTTTCACCAGACCGCCGGCAACCCGGTGGTAGTCAATGCCCGCTCCAACCGCGACTGGTGGCCCAACCAGCTCAACCTCAACATCCTGCATCAGCACGCTCCGGCCTCCAGCCCGATGGATGCCGATTTCGACTACGCCGAAGCCTTCGGCCAACTTGATTACCAAGCTCTCAAAAATGATCTCAAAGCGCTGATGACCACCTCGCAAGACTGGTGGCCGGCCGACTGGGGCCATTACGGTGGCCTGTTCATCCGCATGAGCTGGCACAGCGCCGGCACCTACCGCACGGCCGATGGGCGCGGCGGCGCCGGTACCGGCAATCAGCGCTTTGCTCCCCTCAACAGCTGGCCGGACAACGGCAACCTCGACAAGGCGCGCCGCCTGCTGTGGCCGATCAAGCAAAAATACGGCAACCACATTTCCTGGGCCGATTTGATGATTCTGGCGGGCAACGTGGCGCTGGAATCCATGGGTTTCAAAACCTTTGGCTTTGGCGGGGGCCGCAAGGACATCTGGCAACCGGAAGAAGACATCTACTGGGGCGCAGAAAGCGAATGGCTGGCCACCAGCGACAAACCGGGTAGCCGTTATTCCGGCGATCGCCAACTGGATAATCCGCTGGCGGCAGTACAGATGGGCCTGATCTACGTGAATCCGGAAGGCCCGGACGGCAACCCGGACCCAGTGGCCTCCGGTCGCGACGTGCGCGAAACTTTCGCCCGCATGGCCATGAACGATGAAGAAACCGTTGCCCTGGTAGCTGGCGGCCATACCTTCGGCAAAGCGCACGGCGCGGGCGACCCGACACTGGTGGGGCCGGAGCCGGAAGCAGCCCCGCTGGAAGCGCAAGGCCTGGGCTGGATCAACCGTTTTGGCGACGGCAAGGGCGAATACACCACCACCAGCGGCATTGAAGGCGCATGGAAACCCAACCCCACGCAGTGGGACAACGGCTACTTCGACATGCTGTTCGGCTACGAGTGGGAACTCACCAAGAGCCCGGCCGGCGCGCACCAGTGGGTGGCCAAGGACGTGAAGCCGGAACACATGATTCCGGACGCGCACAACCCGGCCAAAAAGCATGCGCCGATGATGACCACGGCGGATCTCTCGCTGCGCTTCGATCCGATCTACGAGCCGATCTCCCGTCGCTTCCACCAAAACCCCCAAGCCTTCGCCGACGCTTTCGCCCGCGCCTGGTTCAAACTGACCCATCGCGACATGGGACCGAAGAGCCTGTACCTGGGCCCGGAAGTCCCGGCGGAAGAACTCATCTGGCAAGACCCGGTGCCGGCAGTCGATCACAAGCTGGTGGATGAGATTGACATCGCCGCGCTCAAGGCCAAGGTGCTGGCCTCCGGCCTGCCGGTGCGCGAACTGATCGCCACCGCTTGGGCATCTGCCTCCAGCTTCCGTGGCTCGGACAAACGCGGCGGTGCCAATGGCGCGCGCATTCGCCTCGCGCCGATGAAGGACTGGGCCGTCAACGAGCCGCAACAGCTGGCCCGTGTGCTCTCCGTACTGGAAAGCATCCAGCAAGCCTTCAATAGCGGTCGCGGCGATGGCAAGCGCATCTCGCTGGCCGACCTGATCGTATTGGCCGGTGCTGCCGGCGTGGAAGCCGCCGCCAAGGCCGGCGGCCATGACATCACCGTACCGTTTACGCCGGGCCGTACCGACGCCAGCCAGGCGCAAACCGATGTTGAGTCGTTCAGCGTGCTGGAGCCGCAGGCGGATGGCTTCCGCAACTACCAGCAACAAGCGTACCGCATCCCGGCGGAGGCCCTGTTGGTGGACAAGGCGCAACTGCTCACCCTTAGCGCCCCGGAAATGACGGTGCTGGTTGGCGGCCTGCGCGTACTGGGCGCCAATACGGGCAATGCGCAACACGGCGTATTTACCCAGCGGCCACAAGTGTTGAGCAATGACTTCTTCGTCAATCTGCTGGATATGAATGTGGCCTGGCAGCCGGCGGGCGAGGGGCGGGACCTCTACGAAGGCAAGGACCGTAAAACCGGCCAGCTGAAGTGGACAGGCACCCGCGCGGATCTGGTATTCGGCTCCAACTCGCAACTGCGAGCCCTGGCCGAGGTGTACGCCCAAAGCGGCGCTCAAGCCAAATTCGTGCGCGACTTTGTCGCCGCCTGGAACAAGGTGATGAACCTGGATCGTTTCGATCTCAAGTAAGTCGCATCATCAGCAGACTGAAAACCGCCGCGTCGCGCAAGCGATAGCGGCGGTTCTGTGTTTACTGAGCCTGCTGAGGGAAAAGCGCTTTGCATTTGGCATCGCTATCCGGACCAGTAAAAATCACCTGCTTCCAGTGTGTGGTTTCATAAACACCCGGGTAGGCACCTTTTTTGCAAGATATATCACTTGTTAATAATGCCAGATAGTTTCCGTCTGGTGAGAAGATGGCGCGATCTGTATCGCCAGCAAATAAAGATCGAGCCAGGTTTTTATCTGACCTGCTATACCAATAGAAGGGTTTATTTTTTATGTGTATTGCGCTTTCAAACGAATTTTTTTATTTTTCCACGGCGCTGTTGCATAAATCCTGAACAGGACGAGTTTTCCCTTTCCCCAAGCGGACTTATACCACCGCCACCGTGCATGGACGGCCCAGCATGCTGAAGCGGTTCAAGATGGCAACGCGCACTTGCAGCTCTGCCACTTGACCCTCGAAGCGGCGAGCCATCACCCTTTCACCCAGCCGTTTGAAGCAATGCATCTTGGTTTCCACCAGGCTGCGGCGATGGTAGCCGCTCCAGCGTTTCCAGATCGTCCGGCCTAGTCGCTTGGTCGCCCGCAGAATCTCGTTGCGAGCCAGCACACCCAGCGAACTTCCTTTCCACGCTCTCGCATTCTTGCGGGTCGGGATGCATCCCGTTGCGCCTCGCGCGGCAATCGCCTCATGACATGCTTTGGTATCGAAAGCCCCGTCGCCGCTCACGCAGCCTATCGGCTCATCAGCCGGGATTTGCGCCAATAGCGAAGGCAGCATTTGCGCATCGGCCTGGCGGTTGTCCGTGACTTCAATGGCCGGGATTTGCAGGGTTTCCGCATCGATGCCCAGATGCACTTTGCGCCATTGCCGGCGATATTCCGCGCCATGCTTCTTGGTTTTCCACTCGCCTTCACCCAGCATCTTGATGCCGGTGCTATCGACCAGCAGATGCAGCGCGCCAGCACTTTTCTGATAGGGAATGTTGACCTGCAGCGTCTGCTGCCGTCTTGACAGCGTGCTGTAGTCGGGAACGCCCCAGCCCAAGCCCGCCAGCTTGAGCAGACTTTGGATGAAACCGATGGTCTGCCGCAAAGGCAGTCCAAACAGGTTCTTGATAGTCAAACAGAACTGAATAGCCACATCGCTATAGGTCTGCGTCCGTCCGCGCTTGCCCTGAGGAGTGGCCTGCCATGACATGCCCGTATCCAGCCAGACGGACAGAGAGCCGCGTTGGATCAGGGCTTGGTTGTAGGCGTTCCAGTTGGTCGTTCGATAGCGTTTTGGAGCAGGCTTGGTCATGCCACTATCTTACCAAGCCGCGGGACGGGCGGATTTGTGCAACAACGCCCTTATGAATTATTTGCAATAAGAGCTTCTGCTCCCCTTTAGCTCAAATAAAGCTTGGCCGAAGAGGCAATGTGCACGGCATCGATAATAAATAGACCGCTACTAATATTGCACTGCCATGCCATTTTTGCAGGTGGGGTCTATTGTCAAATCTGGTGGCGGCAGATTGGGAAACAGCGCCGCGCATTTGGCATCAACATCCGGCGTGGTAAAGATGACTTGTTTCCACGTATTAGTGTTGTAAACACCTGGGTAAGCCCCTTTGCGACAGGAGAAGGAGGGGGTAGAAAGGGCGAGATAGTTGCCATCTGGCGACAGCTTGGGCTGGGCGGCATAAGAGCTTCTATGCAGGTTTTTAGAGCTCTTGCGTGAAGAGTAGAACGGCTTTGCGGCAATGTCCATATATTTACCGTCTGATAAACGTTTGATGGTGGTTATATCACACTGCCAATCCAGATCATACGGGCCGGTGTAAACCATTATCCCCTTTTTTTTGTTGATGTCTTCTAAAAAACCCCCTAGGCTTTTTCTTTCTGGTTTTAATTTTTCGCAAGAGCTGGTGTCGCTGATGTCAACAAAATAGTCATATAGTATTAAAAAATTCGCATCTGAACTCAAAAAAATTCCTTCTTTTTCGAGAGTGCTCATTGACTTTATCTTGCAAGTCTTGCCATTAATGTGCAATGTGGTTTGACTCTTGTTATCTTCTCCATCTCGTGATTGTTCTTCAAAATGTTTTAAAGTTATGCGGTCTATTTTTTTGTTGTTTATGTAAATATCAGCTATGGAGTAGCGTCCTGCCAGCGCATGAGATGACACAAGCAGGCTGCATAAGGTGAGCAAAGGTATCGTTCTCATCGTGTCTTCCTGTTAAGCAAGATTAAACTGGGTTTTGTACTGTTTGGTGGGGTGAGCATTTTTTTCAATTTCCACAGGGGTGAGCGCATCATTCAGTATGTAATCTGCACGGAAAGTATGTGCTTTTCTTTCTGGCAAGGCCCTTGTGCCACCATTGATTGCTTGGGTGACCTCAGTGATGCTGCTTGCCGTGACAGCCGCCATTTTAAGCTGAATACCCGCTCGCTCGCCTGCCATGTAAAATCCGCCGCTATCGATGGCGGCATGGGCGTCATAAGCCAGTACGGCTGGATTGTCAATAATGGCAGGCCGGCGCTTCATCGCTTTTTTATCTTTCCGTGCATACGCGGGGTCGTCCCACCAGCTGGCGTCAAATGAGTTTTTCTTTAGCCAGCCTCGATAAACCCAGTAATTGACATAATTGCCACGGAATGTTAATTGCTTGAATCCACGCCCTCTAAATTTTTGCGCATCCTCGTCATCCATATTGCCATAGAGCCAGCTATACGGGGGGCCTGCATCACCACCTGCTGAATTTTTCCTTACTTTATCAAAAACATCACTTCTGTCTTTCTGTTCGCTGCCCCACCACGTGCGTTCTCGTATTTCATATGCTATTAATGACCTTGGAATAGGGTCGCCGCCCTTCGCTTTAACAATCTTGCCGCCTTCTTCGTGTGCGGGGATTTGAATCTGCGCTGTTTCGACCATGCTGGTTAATCCACCAGATTCAACACGCCCCTGCCCATAAAAATGGCTGCTACGGTGGCCTATATCAAACAGGTACTTGCGCACCGTTAAATTCAAAGAATCTTTATAGCGCTTGATTAATTCTTTGTGTCGGCGCGGGAGTTTTCTGTTTATCGGCGGCAGCATCACCATTTCCATTTCCACGCTGTTCAGCCAGCGGCATTTGCGAAACAGTTTGATAAATTCGCGCGGGTGGAAGTGCCAAACCGCGTCTTCCAATGTCCGGTCGTACTGGGCTTCTTCTTCCGGGTAGTACTGTTTGGCCGGCGAGGCTTGGGTGCGGTCGCGGATTTTTTCCCAGAAAGTCAGCAGGCTGATTTTGGTTTTGAGTTTGGCGTAGCTGGCTGGGGTGAGGACGTCGGCTGCCGGATTGAGCGGGCTTTCTTTTTGCGTCCAGCCATAGCGGGCGTCCAGTTTGTTGAGGTCCCACTCGCTGGGGAAGCGGCAGATGGCGCGGGCAAGACGTGATTGTTGTTTGGGCAGGGCGGCCAGCAAGGCGGCTTTGGTTTTGGGGGTGTTGCCTGGCAGCAGCCAATTGTGCAGGGTGGGGGATTGGCACAGGCCGTCGTCGCTGGGGTCGTCGTTGATGAAGCGCCAGCCTAGCCAGTGGGGGAAGTCGGCGTCGCTGTATTTGGTGATGGCCGGGGTGTTGAGGTTGACCCAGGCCATGCCGGAGGGGGTGGCTATTTTGTGCCAGTGCGGCACGCTAGCTGGGAGCGGGTGGTGATTGTCTTTGGTAATGAGACGGCCAAAGCGCAGTAGTTCGAACACGACGCTGGCGGAGACGCCGGGGTGGAGGTCGGCGATGTGGTCTGCCCGGGCGGCCATGCCGATTTCGTAGCCTTGCCAGTAGACGGGCGCGGCGGCGATGGGCAGCAGCGGGTATTGCTCGTCTTGATGGCGGCGGGTTTGCAGGCTGATATTGCCGCCGGCAAAGTGCAGGGCGACATACAGGGCTTCGGTGGTTTTGCCGCTGGGCGGTAGAGTGGCGTGGCTGGGGCCTTGGTTGGGTTTGTCGTTGCTGAACTGGTAGTACGGCGTGCCGCTGGGCAGGTGGAAGTGCAGGTCGCCAAACAGGACGTGCTCTCTGCCGTTTTTGTTGAGCGGCAGGTCGCCACCGGTGCGGCCTGTCAGGCGGCGCAGGTTTTCGGTGGTACAGAAGATTTCAAAGTGGCAGCCGCCGATGCCGCCGGCGTAGCCAGCTTTGCCCAACGGGTGTTTGCGCGGCAGGATTTTGCCGGTTTGGTAGGCGGTGATGACGGCGGGGTCCAGTTTGCCCAGGTTTTGATAAACCGAGTAGAACACGACACAGCCGTCTTTGCCGGCGCCGATTTCTGTTTCGTGGCGCAGCACGACGCAGCCGGGCGTATCCAGCCCTAAGTGTTTGAGCGGGGAGTCGTCCGGGGGGCTGAGTTCCCCTAGGCCGCAATCGCGGTAATGCATGACGTTACCGTTGGCGATGGCGCGGATGGTGTTGGCCTCGCCCGTGCCCGCCAGCTTGAGATGCAAGCCGCCGTGCCATTCAAAGTGGCTGGTGACGGGGTAGCCGCCCAGGGTTTGATCTGGCAGCAAGGCGTCAAGCCATGCCTCGTCGGTTTTATTGCCTTGGGGGGAGTGGAGGGTCGGTGGGCTGATAATCATTGTTTTTCCTTCGATTTTACAAAGACAGGCCGCGCCCGATGTCCAGTTCGGTTTGCGGGAAGGTGGCGCTTTCTCCGGCCAACCCCGCCTTGCCGCCGTTGTGCATGGTGCCGTTCAACGTCAGGTCGCCAAACACTTCCAGCCCTTTGGCGCTGATGCGCAGGCCAAAGCCGCCGGCGGCCAGTTCTATGCTGTCGTGCGCGTGCAGGGTGAGGGTGCGGTTGCTGCCCAGGTGCATCTCTTTGGCGCTGAGTAGTTGCAGCGGGCCGCCTTGGGCTTGCAGGTCTACGCTGCCGCCGTTGGCGTAGAGCTTCATGCCGCCGGTGCGGGCAAACAGGCTGACGGCGCCGTTGGCGTTGGCGGCCAGGTTGTCCAGGGTGCTGAGGCTGAGTTGTTGCCCGGCGGTGACGGCGTAGGCGGCGCCGGCGGCGTGCTGGATGCTGGATGTGGTGGCAACGCCGATGCCGGCGGGGGCGCTGATGAGAATGCCGGCTCGGGCCAGTTGTTTGAGGGAGTGTTGCAACAGGTCTACCTGAGCCTGCACGTCCGGCGGCAGGGCGTGGGCGGTGGCGGCGGCGTTGGCCAGGGTTTGCGCCAGCCGGTTGGCTTCTTCCAGTTGGCGGCGGGCCTGGTCCATGTCCAGTTGCGGGCTGGCGGCGGGGCTGGCGGCTTCCGCGCTGAGGAACAGCCCTTTACCGGCGCGCAGGGCACCCCAGTGGTCGGTGCGTAGTTCGAAGCCTTCGCCGCGTTGTTCGCGCCCGGCGTTTACCAGGTGGCCGAGGTTGAGTTGGGTTTTGCCGTATTCGGTGGCCAGCTTGATGTGTTCTTTGCCTTGCAAGTCTTCCAGGCGCAGTTTGTTGTGCGCTTTGGTGAGGAGGACGTTGCGGCTGTGCCATTGGGTGTTGATGTGGTCCCGGTTGACGCTGTCGTGCATGACCGAGGCGATATACGGCCGCTCCGGGTCGCCGCCGGTAAAGGCGAGGTTGACCCGGGTGCCGGCATGGAGAGGCAGGTGAAAGCCGAAGCGGCCGCCGGCGAAGGGTTTGGCCAGCCGCACCGGGCGGGAGTCGCCGCCGGGGCTCCAGCTGTCCAGGTCAAACAGGTAGCGCACGCGGTAGCGGCCTTCTTCGTCGAGGAAGGGGTAGCGGTAGCTGTTGTCGCCGGGGCTGACCACCATGGCCGGCAGAGTGCCGTTGATCAGCGGTTTGTCGCACAGGGCGGGCCGCCAGACGCGGTCGGCGGGGATGGCGCTGAAGTGGTTGCTGTAGGCCTGGTCGCGGCGGCCGCTGTGGTGGGCGGCGGTGATGAGCCAGCCGTGTGGGGCTTCGGCAAACGTGTGGTCCAGCCGCAGGACTTCGCCGGGGCGGGTGGCCAGGGCGTTGCCTTCGCCGTGGGCCTGGCATTGGCGGCTGACGGAGAGCTGGTGGCGCAGCTGGACGATGCGTTCGCCCTGGATGGCGTCGCGCTGACCTTCGCCCCAGTCGTAGTCCACACCTTGAGCGGCGGGAGTGTCGCCGCCGAAGCCGGCGCTGTGGTCTTGCGGCGAGCCGGCGCTGCGGTAGTTGAAGTCGCGGCGGCGCACTTGTTTGAGCATGGGCTGGTGTGCTACTTCCAGCCGGCTGACGGCTTCCTCGCCGGCGCTTTCCAGCCCGGCCTGATCGCGCAGGGGGAGGTTTTTGAGCTGGCCGCGCGCGTAGTGTTCCAGGTTGTTGCCGAAGCACAGTACGTCTTGCCCGTCTTTGCTTTGGCGAAATTGGTAGAAGATGCCGGCCTGGGCGGCCAGGCGCTGGATGAATTGCAGGTCGGTCTCGCGGTACTGGGTGAGGTGGTCGTGGGCGGGGTGGTCGTCGGTGAGGGCAAACTGGAAGTCGCTGCCGGTGAGTTGGTGGCGGCGCAGGACGGCTTCGATGACGGCGGGGATGGTTTGATTCTGGAACAGTCGGGTGGCGCGGTGGTCGGCGAGGCGGGCGATGCGGGGGGCGATGTCGAAGCGGTAGAGGGTTTCTTCGCGGTGGCTGCGGCCGCGACTGGCCTTGCGTACTACGCCGTGCCAGCTGCGGGAGGGCGGCGGCGGGTTGAGGCTGCCGAGGCCGGGGATGGCGAGATTGGGGCCGAAGGACGGGGGCTGGATGGTGAAGGTGACGGTTTGGTCGATGAGGCTGGCCAGCGGCAGGTCGGGATCGGCGGCGGTGACGGCGACGCTGAGGCGGTAGGGGGTGTCCAGCGCTTCGTCCAGCTGGAATTCCAGCACGGAGAGGGACAAGCCCAAGCGGGCGGGGAAGTCGAGGCGATAGGGGTTTTGCATGGTTGACAATCGGTTAGGGCTTAGACGGCAACGCGCCAGTCTTCGCAATCGTGTTGAACGCGGGGCGGCGTGGGGCAGCGGCAGAGCACCAGATCACCGCTGAGGGCGAGGGTGCGGCCATTGAAGTTGCCTTCGCCCAGCGCGCCGCGCGGGCCGTCGGCGGCGATGACGCCGGTGTGTCCGCAGGCGTGGCAGGCGGCGGCGGCACCGATGAAGGACACGGGCACGCCGCCCAGGAAGGGCCCTTGCGAATGGCCTTCGGTGACGATGCCGCCGCTGCTGATGCGGCAGCCTTGGCGAATGACGTAGCGAATCATGCGGTTTCCTTTATTTTTGGCTGGCGGGATGAACGATGCCGGTCCATAGCCGGCCTTGCTGTTCGGCGGCCCAGCCGATGGGGCACTGTTTGTGTTCGGCCAGATCCAGCGCGCTCAACAGGGTGATCCAGGGCGCCAGCGGGCCGGTATCGCCCCAGTAGGGGGTCAGATCCAGCGGGTCTTGTTGCCAGTGGCGCTCTGCCAGCGGCGGGGCGGGTTGGCGCTGTATTTGCACGTAAGCGATGGGCGCCGGCGGGTTGCGGCCATTGCGTTCGGCCAGCGCAACGTCGTCGCTGACGTCGGTTTGGGCCGGGCGGCAGATTTTGGGCAGCATGCCCTGATAGGTGACGGCGATGGCGAAGGCGGCTTCTGCCTTGGGCGGCGCATCGACGTCGGCGTCGATGTCCGGCGTAGGCACGGTCATGCCCAGCAGCAGGTGGCGGTTTTTGGGGTGGTCTTTGCGGTAGAGGTCGTCCAGGATCTGGTCGATTTCATCGGCATCGGCAACCGGGTAGGGCTGCTCATCCAGTTGCACCCCCAGCGTGGACAAGGTTTGCCGAAAGAGCGGCCAGTGGGCCATGTCGCCAGCCCAGGAGACGCGGCGTGGCAGTTTGTCCAGTTGCTGGAACCAGGGGGCGACGGCTTCGGCCAGCCGGTTGGCGAGGAAGGCTGCCGCCGGCTCGGGCGGCGGCGCGGGAGGGTCGAAGGTCGGTCTTGCTTCTGCGTCGTTGTCTTCCTCTTCCTCTTCGTCCTCCTCCTCCTCTTCGGCCAAGCACAGGGCTTCTGCATCCTCTTCGGCCAACATCAGGCCGTCGTCCTCGTCCATCCATTCCCGCTCATCCTCCTCTTCTGCACTGTCCGCCGGCGTTGCCGGTTCCGGCTCGCGGTAGCCGGGGTCTTGCTGCGGGTTTTGCGGTACGCGCAGCACGCCGGCAAAGGGCGTGGGCGCTTGCCGGCGGGCCGCCAGCAGCGCTTGCCGGTCGTCCGGGCTGACGCAGGCCGGGCCCAGCAGGAAAGAATGCGTGACGCGCAGCCGCTCTTGCCGGCGGTCCTCCTCGCGCTGGCAATGGGCAAGCGCAGCCTGGTTGCAGTTGGATACCAGCTTGCAGTCGAGCAGCCAGAAGCAGTAACGGATGGCAGTGATTGCGCCGGCAATGAGCAAGCCAGGCCAGGCCGCCTGCCACAGCGGGAGCAGGGCCGGTAGTGCGCCGCCGCGGGCGGCTGGTGTCAGCAGCAGGATGCTGAGCGCGGCGGCCAGTGCGTTGAACAGCAGGTAACGCAGATGGATGGGCGGTGTGGCGGGTGGTGCCAGCCGCGGCTGATTGGGTGTGTTTCTCATGCGCGGCGAGCTTGCGCTACGGCGCTACCCACCGAGCGGGCGGGGCGCGAGGGCTGTTGATGGGGCGGTTTTGGCATGGAGGCAGGGCGCTGCGCAGGAGAGTAAAACCGGCATGGTAGAAATGCGATGCGCGTGCCGCAACCGATCGAAGTATCTGAATGTCAGCATTCTTCAATGCTATTTGCATGAATATGCTGTTGAAAAAATGTTTTCTGATAGCAGGGTGGGAACGTGCCGGCATTGCTGCGACATGGTCTGCCGGTGCTATCTGGCATTCATCGCGTGCGGAAGCGATACAGGCCGGCGCAGGATGTTTGTTGTGATTGAGCGCGGACACAGAACGATTGTGTGGGGATCATGCAAATTGCCGATGCGGCTGATTTGCATTCGATGTCTGCGTATCCATAATGAATAATCGCGCAAGCTTCTTGCTGATGGGCCGTCTTATGCAAAGACTTCTATCGGATTTGCTGGAATTCTCGCCAATCGGCATTGCCGTGCTGGATGCGGATTTGCGCTACGAGTACATCAATCAGGTGCTGGCCGATTCCAACGGCGCGACGGCGGCGGGGCACATTGGCTTGCGCCCTTCGGATGTGCTGCCGGATATCGGCGCCGGCCTGGAGAGGGTTATGCGCAAGGTGATGGCCAGTGGCCAGGCCGAGTGCGATTTCGAAGCCAGCGCTGAGATACCGCCTGGGTCCGGCCGCACTACTTGGTGGCGGGCCAGTTATCATCCGCGCCGCAATGTTCAGGGCGAGATTTGCGGCATCGTGGCCATGGTGGAAGACATCACCTTGAGGCGGCATGCCGAACAGGCCATCCGCGAGAGCGGCGAGCGGGTGCGTCGGGTGCTGGACACCCTGTTCACGTTTGTCGGGGTGCTGGATACCGACGGCGTGTTGCAGGAGGCCAACCGCGCGCCTCTGGAGCAGGGCGGCATTGACCTGGCCGACGTGCAGGGCAAGCCGTTCTGGGAGTGCTACTGGTGGAGCCACGATCCTCTGGTGCAGGCTGATTTGCGGGCGGCAGTGGCCCGCGCTGCGCAGGGCGAAACGGTGCGTTACGACGTTACCGTGCGCATGAAGCAAGACAGCCGGATGATCATCGATTTTATGCTCAAACCCCTGCGCGACGAGGATGGCCGTATCGGCAACCTCATTGCCTCCGGCATCGACATCACCGAGCGCAAGCGCAATGAAGAGGCTTTGCAGGTCAGCGAAACCTATTTCCGGCAAGTGGTGGAATCCACGCCGGATGGACTGATGATAGTGGATGAGGACGGGGTGATCCGTCTGATCAACTCGCGCATGGAGCAGATGTTCGCCTCGACGCGCGAGGCCTTGGTGGGTCAGCCGGTGAGCATGTTGCTGCCGGAGGAGTCCCGTCCTCAGCATGCCGGGTTGGTGAGTGGTTTTTTTCGCGAGCCCGCCGCGCGCGACATGGCCAATCGCCGGCCGCTGTTTGCCCTGCGACGGGACGGGACGCGCTTTCCCTGCGAAATCGGCCTCAATCCCATGCGAGTGGGGCCCGAGCGCGAGCTGCTGACGCTGGCCTGCGTGACCGATGTGTCGGAGCGTTACCAGTCGCGGCAGATGCTGGAAAAAGCGCTGCAGGAGAAAACGGTGCTGTTGGGGGAGGTGCACCACCGGGTGAAGAACAATCTGCAGGTGATTTCCAGCTTGCTGAATCTGCAGGCGCGCAATACCACGCCCGAAGTGCATCAGGCCTTGCTGGACAGTCAGAACCATGTGCGTTCGATGGCGCTGATCCACCAGTTGCTGTACGAGCGCAACGATTTTTCCCGCATACCGGTGTCGGTATATGTCGAACGATTGCTCCATTTGCTGCGTGATGTGGGGGCGGGCTACAACAGCCGGTTGCAGCTGAGTTTCCGCCGCGACGGCGACGAGGCCTATCTCGATTTGCAGGCCAGCATCCCCTTTGGCCTGATTCTTAACGAACTGGTGGTCAACGCCTGCAAGCACGCCTTCGGTCCGGGCGAGGCGGGCGAGGTGGAAATCGTCATGCGCTTTGACGATGCCTTGGTCATCACCGTGCGGGATGCCGGCCGGGGCCTGCCGCCTGGTGTGGCGCTGGGCGCGTCCAGCACGCTGGGCTTCCAGTTGCTGCCCATGTTGGCCGAACAACTGCGCGGCGAGTTGAGCGTGGAATCCGCACCGGGGCAGGGCTGTCGTTTTGTTCTGCGCGTGCCTGAATGCAGCCGGGAGTGAATATGTCTTTCCGCATCCTTATTGTTGAAGACGAACGCATCGTAGCGCTGGATCTGAAAATGGCGCTGCTGGGACTGGGTTTCGACGTGGTGGGTACCGTGGCGTCCGGCGGCGAGGCTATTCGTCTGGCCGGTGAATTGCTGCCGGACCTGGTGTTGATGGACATTCATCTGGACGGCGACATGCCGGGCACGGAGGCGGCGCTGCACATCCGCCAGCGTTTTGACCTGCCAGTGGTCTATCTCACCGCGTTTGCCGAAGAGAACGTGCTGCAGGATGCGGAGCGGAGCGCGCCCTATGGGTACTTGCTCAAGCCCTTTGAGCTGCGCGAGCTGAATGCCACCATCCGTATGGCGCTGGCCTGTCGGCAGGCGGAGGTGCAGGCCCAGAAGCAGCAGCGCTTGCTGGAGCTGGCGGTGGAAACCGCGCAGCTAGGGATCTGGGAGTGGGACCGCAAACAGTCCCTGTTTGTCAGTCAGGGCCATTTTGGCCGTATTACCGGGCTGGAAATGGGGGAGAGCAAGCAGCGTACGCCGCCATTCTTGCGACTGCTGGAGCTGGTGGACCAGCGCAAATTCAATGTCCTGCTGAAAGAACGCGGCCGGGTGGACATGATCACCACCATTACGCCGGACCAAGGCCTGCCAGTGTGGGTGGAGATGTCGGTGCAGGAGTACGAACCGCAATGGCAGCAGAGCGCCAAGCAGATCGGCGTGTTGCGCGATATCAGCGAGCGCATTCATGCCGAGCAGATGCTGCAGCAGGCGGGCGCGGTGTTCCAGTCCACCGCGGAAGGCATCGTGGTGGCTGATGGCGAGCTCAAGGTGAAGTCCGCGAACCCGGCTTTCTTGCGCATGAGCGGCTACAGCCTGCTCGAAATCATCGGCTGCGATATCGACGAGATTCTGCACGTCAAGAAAAATCCGCCCGACTTCTACCGGCAGATTGATGAATCGCCGGACGCCAGCTGGCATGGCGAAGTAATGTGTCGCCGCAAGAGCGGCGAGCCATTTCCCGCTTGGGAGCACGTTTGCAAGGTGTCTTACGACAAGCAGCAAAGCGAGCACTACATTTTTGGCTGCACGGATGTCAGTTCCATCAAGCGGGCAGAGGTGGAGCTCAACCGGATGGCGTTCTACGATGCGCTGACTGATCTGGGCAATCGCCACATGCTCAACGAGCAACTGGTGATCGAGCTGCAACGGGCGGAGATGAGTCATGCGCCGCTGGGGCTGCTGTTTATCGATCTGGATGGTTTCAAGCTGATCAACGACAGTCTGGGGCACGCCACCGGCGACCAGCTGTTGCGGGTGATCGCCCAGCGCATTCGCGACACGGTGCGGCGCGCCGATATCCCCATCCGCTTTGGCGGCGACGAATTCTTCATCATTTGCCCGCACAGCGACGAAGCCAACTGCGTGGCGGTGGCGGAACGTTTGCTGGAGAGGTTGGAGCAACCCATTCTCGCCGGTGGAGAAACCATTGTGGTAACCAGCAGCATCGGCATCGCCATGTATCCGGCGCACGGCAACACGGTGGAAAAACTGCTGAGCGCGGCCGACAGCGCCATGTATCAGGCCAAGGAGGCCGGCAAGCGCCGCTATCGCACTTTCGATCAATCGATGGCGGACAAGGTGCACGAGCGCATGCGGCTGGAGCAGCGCCTGCGACTGGCGGTGAAGGAGCACAGCTTCGAGCTGCACTATCAGCCGCTGGTGCGCGTGGAAGACGAGGTGCTGATCGGCTTCGAGGCCTTGCTGCGCTGGAACGACGCCGGGGCGCTGATCCCGCCTGACGTGTTCATTCCGGTAGCAGAGGAGTGCGGCCTGATACAGGAACTGGGCATGTGGGTATTGCAGCGCGCCTGCGAAGAGGCGCGGGTGTGGAATGAAATCTACGCCTATCCCATCAAGGTGGCGGTCAATGTATCGGTAATGCAGTTTGTCGAGCCCAGTTTCAAGGACGCCGTGGCCGGGGTGTTGGCCGAAAGCCGCCTGCCGCCGCATTTGCTGGAGCTGGAAATCACGGAAACCGTGTTGCAATCGCTGGAAAACAGCAAGCGCATCCTGC
Source organism: uncultured Aquitalea sp. (assembly GCF_945957525.1). Classification (GTDB taxonomy): domain Bacteria; phylum Pseudomonadota; class Gammaproteobacteria; order Burkholderiales; family Chromobacteriaceae; genus Aquitalea. The sequence continues at coordinate 200,543 of NZ_CAMFLA010000005.1, forward strand.
GCGAGCTCAAATCGCTGGGCTTGTCGGTGGCCATTGATGATTTCGGCACCGGCTATTCCTCCATGGCGGTATTGAAAGACCTGGCGGTGGACCGGCTGAAAATAGACCGTTCCTTCATCGCCAACATCCCGCAGGTGTCGCAAGATTCCGCCGTTTGCAAGGCTATCATCATGCTGGCGAAAAGCCTGATGCTGGGCATTACCGCCGAGGGCGTGGAGGAGGTGGAGCAGCGGGACTATCTGCGCGAAAACGGTTGCGACACCATTCAGGGCTATTACTACTCGCGCCCGCTGGCCTACCCGCAGTTACACGACTATCTGCAGCGTTATTTCGCCGACGCCTGAAAGCCGGCTTCACGAATGTTTGCAAGCGGCGCCGCGCGCCAGGCGGTCGCCGTGCTAGGCTCTGCCATCACCACTTTGACGCCGCGCCGCCATGATTCGCCAACCTTTGCTGACCGGCCTGCTGTGCCTTGCCTGTCTTGCCTCTCCCTCGATCCCTGCCTGCACCTTGTGGGGCGCGGCCGGCGATGCCAGCGCCGAGGGCACGCTGATTGTGAAAAACCGCGATTGGGCACCCAATCACCAGCAGTCCCTGCGGCTGACCACGCCCAAAACCGGCTATCGCTATGTGGGCCTGTTTGCCGATGACGGCCGTTTCAAGGGCATCAAGGCCGGGGTGAACCAGCCGGGCCTGGTGGTGGTGAGCGCCTCCGCCAGCAGTCTTGCCCGCGCCGTGCGCGAGGAGGATCGCGAGCGCCATGGCGTGATGACGCAGATACTGCAGCGCTTCGCCTCGCTGGATGAGGTGGCGGCGCACGCCGACGAAGTGTTTCCCACCGCCAAACCGGTATTTTTGCTGCTGGCGGACAAGAGCGGACTGATGCAGGTGGAGGTGGGGCAACAGGGGCGTTACCAGTTGCGCCGCGTGGCGGAGGGCACCACCGCGCATACCAATCAGTATGAAGATGTGGCGCTGCTGGATCAGCCGCAGCAGGTGGGCATCAGTAGCGCCACCCGGCTGGCGCGCATCCAGAGCTTGCTGGCGCAGGGGGCGTCGCCATGGCGTCTGGCCGACTTCACCCGTATCAGCCGCGACCAGAACGCCGGGCCGGACAACAGCCTGTGGCGGCATGGCAAGGAGTACACGCTGGCCAGCTGGCAAATGGCCTTGCCGCAGCAGGGGCCGGCCAGGCTGCATCTGATTCTGGCCAACCCCGGCCAGCCGGAGCTGAGTACGGATATCGCGCTGACGCCGGCTTTCTGGCGTCAAGCCGACACCTTGTTGTTGCCTGCCGCCAAGCCTTGATGCTGGCTGGACGTGGACTGTCGTACACCATGAAAATGCGGTCGCCAGGCGACCGCTTGCAGGCGCGCGCGCGATGGGCTGCTCAGTTGCGCTGATCCGGCCAACGCGGCTGGTCGTGCTGTTCGCCACCGTTGTCGCGATGATCGCCATGATGGTCTTGCTCGTGGTGGCGCTGATCATCCCGATGTTCTTCATGTTTGCCGAAGCGCTCGGCATGTTCCTGTCGGTAACGCGGCGCATATTCGTTGCGATACCACTGGTCCTGCACAAAGTACACTGGACGGTCGCAGGCGTGATAGCGGCCGCAGTAGCGCCGCCAGTCATGGATATGGCCAGGCGGCACGCGCAGGTAGAGTGGGGGCTGTTGCACGACCACCGGGCTGATGATGACCGGATGCGGGTTGATGACCAGCGGCACGATGTCGCCGAGGTCCAGCTGACCGTAAAAGCCGGGTTCGCCAATCTGGATGCTGATGCCGACATCGGCGGCGAAGGTTTGGGCAGCGCATAGGGCGAGCGCGCCGGCTAGCAGGATCTTGCTCATGATGTATCACTCCCTGGGCGGGCGGCCGTTGGATGCCAGCCGCTAATGATTCGATGCTAATCAGCGGCGCACGGGCGATGCGGGCAAAACGTTGCGGAGTGTTGGTCAGGGCCTGTCAGCAACAGAAATTCGAAATTGTTGTAAATCCGCCGCGGCAATGGGCAGGAAGGGGAAGCATGGCGGCTGGGCGCCAATGCAAAAGGCCCGGCAAAGCCGGGCCTTGTTGCGTGAGTGGGCGGCTTACTCCGCTGTGAAGTACTGCAGGATGCTGGAAAAATCCAGCTTGCCCTTGCCGTCGGCCACATGGGTTTCGTAGAGGTTGCGCGCCAGCGAGCCCATGGGCGTGGCGGCATGACTGTCCAGCGCGGTGGCTTCGGCCAAACCCAGGTCTTTCAGCATCAGTTCCGACATGAAGCCGCCGCTGTAGGCCCGGCTGGCCGGCGCGTTCTCCATCACCCCCGGCCAGGGGTTGTACAACTCCACCGCCCAGTTGCGGCCAGAGCTCTTGCTCATGATGTCGGACAGTACTTTCGGGTCCAGCCCGTTTTTCACCCCCAGCGCCAGCGCCTCGGCGGTGCCGGCCATGAGAATGCCCAGCATCATGTTGTTGCAGATCTTGGCGGTCTGGCCCGCGCCGTTGCCGCCGGCATGGAAGATGTTTTTGCCCATGGCTTCAAGCAGCGGGCGCGCTTGCTCCAGATCCGCCTCCTCGCCGCCCACGATGAAGGTCAGCGTGCCGGCCGCTGCGCCCGCCGTGCCGCCGGATACCGGCGCGTCCAGCATGCGCAGGCCGACAGCTTTTGCGGCGTTGGCCACCCGCCGGGCGTCGCTGGCGGCAATGGTGCTGCAGTCGATCACCAGCGTGCCGGCCGGCAGTTTGCCGAACAGGCCGTGCTCGCCGCAATAGAGCGCGTCCACATGCTTGCCGGCCGGCAGCATGGAGATCACCACGCCGGCGCCGTGCACGGCGTCCAGTGCGCTGGCTGCCGGGCGCGCCCCGGCGGCGGCCAGCTTGGCCAGCGCCTCGGCGGAGAGGTCGAAGGCGCTGACCTTGAAACCCTTGTTGACCAGATTGAGCGCCATTGGGCCGCCCATATTGCCCAGGCCGATGAAGGCGATGTTGTCCATGCTGTTGTCTCCTGTGTCTTGTCAGCTATCCGGTATCAGGCGAGCTGCGCCAGTGGGTGTTGTTCCTCCGGCCACGGCGAGTGGAAGTGCCGCGCTACCGTATCGGCGTCCACCTCTTCCAACGAGGCGGTGCACCAGCGGGGCTGGCGGTCCTTGTCCACCAGCAAGGCGCGCACGCCTTCGCGGAATTCCGGCTGGGCGCAGAAGTTGAGCGACAGGGCCAGCTCCATGCGCAATACCTCGGCCAGCGACAAGTGTTTGGCGCGGCGGAAGATTTCCCAGGTGACGGCGGCCGACATCGGGCTGCCGTGACGCAGGCTGGCGGCGGCGGCGGCCAGCCAGTCGTCGCTGGTGTCCACCGCGGCGATGGCGCGGCACACGGCGGCCACGTCGCCGTGATTCATCAGCCGGTGAACGGCCAGCAGATTGCGCTGCACCGGGGAGTCGGGCAGCGGGTCGGGATTGTTTTCTTCCAGCCGCTCCAGAATGGCGCTGACCTGCCCGTGCGCCAGGTTGGCCGAAGACCAGTCGGCGGAGGCCAGCGCGCTCAGCATGGCTTGCCAGCCGTCGCGCGGCAGCACGTGGTCGGCCAGATTGCAGATCAGCGCGTCATGGGCGTTGAGCGGCGCGCCGGTCAGGCCGAGAAACAGCCCCACACGCGCCGGCATGCGCTGCAGGAACCAGCTGCCGGCCACATCCGGATACAAGCCGATGGTGATTTCCGGCATGGCAATGCGGGTGGCGGCGGTGGCCACGCGGTGGCTGGCGCCGGCCATCAGGCCGAGGCCGCCGCCCATGACAATGCCGGCACCCCATGCCACTATGGGCTTGGGGAAGCGGTGGATGGCGTAATCCAGCGCGTATTCTTCGGTAAAAAAGGCCTGGGCCTGCGGATTGGGGTAGCTGTCGTCCTCCAGCAGCGCGCTGCGCAAAGCGCGCACATCGCCGCCGGCGCAGAAGGCTTTGTCGCCCGCGCCGCGCAACACCACGACGGCGATGCGCGCGTCTTGCGCCCAGCGCGCCAGTTGCGGATGCAGCAGGCGGATCATGGGCAGGGTCAGCGCATTGAGCGATTTCTCTGCATTGAGGGTGGCCACGGCGATGGCCTTGCCGCCGCTGGCGGCCACTTCGTGAAACAGTACGGCGTCGTCCATATCGGGTCCTGTCGCGCGGGTCAGCGGTTGCGCCATGCCGGCTGGCGCTTGTCGAGGAAGGCTTGCACGCCTTCTTGCTGGTCTTCGGTGTCGAACAGTTTGATGAACTGCTCGCGCTCGTGGATCAGGTTGTAGCCCGGCGGTTCCAGCCGGGCGCGTTGCACCAGCGATTTACACACGCTGACCGAAGAGGGCGATTGGCGCGCCACCTTCTCGGCCAGCTTCAAGGCGGCTTCGCGCGCCTGTCCCTTGCCGACGACTTCTTCCACCAGGCCGATGCGCTCGGCGGTGTCGGCGTCCACCCGTTCGCCGCAGAGAATCATGCGCTTGGCCCAGCCTTCGCCCACCAGCCAAGGCAGGTGCTGGGTGCCGCCGGCGCAGGGCAGCAGGCCTACCGCGGCTTCCGGCAGCGCCATTTGCGCCTGCACTTCGGCGATGCGGATGTCGCAGGCCAGCGCACATTCCAGCCCGCCGCCCATGGCGAAGCCGTTGATGGCGGCAATGCTGACGCCGCGGAAAGACGACAGCGCTTCAAACGCTTCGCCAAACAGCATGGTCATTTCCGTGGCCACCAGTTTGTCGCCGCTGGCAAACAGGTTGAGATCGGCGCCGGCGGAGAAGAACTTCTCGCCCTGCCCGGTCAGCACCAGCGCGTAAACTTCCGGGTCGGCGTTGAGATCGGTCACCAAGCGCTTGAGCGCGGACAGGCTGGCGCGATTCCAGGTGTTGGCCGGCGGGTTGTCCATGGTCACTAGTACGGTGTGGCCGTGGCGTTCGGTTTGCAGATGGGCGTAAGCGGTCATGGTTTTCCTTTGTCTTGGAGCCGGGTCTGCGCGGGGGGCGGCGCGACCCGGGTTTTGTGTTCTGAACGCGGGGTGAAAGAAGCGCGCAGGCTGCGTCGATAAACCCGTGCCGGGTGTTTTGGAGCCGCTGACAAAACTTGATGCGGACCCTGAGCCGCGCCGACGCAGGCTGCTTGAGTACGGCAGGGGGCGCAACGCAGCATCAGGGTTTGTTTACCGCTCTTAACGCAGGTTTTCCAGCGCGCCGTCCTTCAGCAGCTGCCGGGCGACAATCATGCGCATCACTTCATTAGTGCCCTCCAGAATCTGGTGCACGCGGGCGTCGCGCACATGGCGCTCCAGCGGGAAGTCTCGCAGATAACCATAACCGCCGAACAGTTGCAGCGCGTTGTTGGCTACGTTGAAGCTTTGATCGGTGGCAAAGCGCTTGGCCATGGCGCAATACGCGCCGGCGTCCGGGCTGCCGCTGTCCAGCTTGAATGCGGCCAGTCGCACCATCTGACGTGCGGCCACCAATTCGGTCAACATGTCGGCGAGGCGGAACTGCACGGTCTGGAATTCGGCCAAGGCTTGGCCGAACTGCTGGCGTTCCTGCACATAGCGCTGCGCGGCGGCCAGTGCGGCCTGGGCGGTGCCCACAGCGCAGGTGGCGATGTTGATGCGCCCGCCGTCCAGCCCTTTCATGGCGTAGGCAAAGCCCATGCCTTCTTCGCCCAGCAGGTTTTCCGCCGGCACTTCGACATTGTCGAACGTGATGGCGCGGGTGGGCTGGCTGTTCCAGCCCATTTTCTTTTCTTTCTTGCCGTACTGGACGCCCGGCGCATTGGCCGGCACCACAAAGGCGGAAACCCCCTTGGGGCCGGGGCCGCCGGTGCGGGCCATCACCACCAGCACATCGGTGCTGCCGGCGCCGGAGATGAACATCTTGCTGCCGTTAAGCAGGTAAACCTCGCCCTTTTTCTCGGCGCGGGTCTTGAGGGAGGCAGCGTCGGAGCCGGCACCCGGCTCGGTGAGACAGTAGCTGCCCAACAGCTCGCCGCTGACCATGCGCGGCACCCAGGCTTCGGCCAGCTGGGGTTTGCCGAAGCTGGCGATCATCCAGCTCACCATATTGTGGATGGTGAGGTAGGCGGCGGTGGAGGTGCAGCCGGCGGCCAGTTCTTCAAATACGATGGCGGCGTCCAGCCGCGACAGCCCCAGCCCGCCGTAGGCTTCCGGGGTGTAGAGGCCCAGAAAGCCCATGTCGCCGGCTTCGCGGATGATGTCTACCGGGAAGGTTTCTTCCGCATCCCATTCTGCGGCGAAAGGGGCGAGGCGGCTGGCGGCGAATTCGCGCGCGCTGTCCTGAAAAGCTTGTTGTTCTTCGTTGAGTGCAAAGTCCATGAATCGTCCTCGCAAGCCGGCGCGCAGCACAGCGTCGCCGGCGAGTGCGGCCGCCGGCAGGCGGCCCGTGGGTCAGCGCAGGCTGATGGTGGTGTGCACCTTGCCGCTGCTGGCTTCATCGTCAAACCAGCGGCTGGTCACCGTCTTGGTCTGGGTATAGAACAGGATCACCTGCTTGCCGTAGGGGCCCAGATCGCCCAGCTTGGAGCCGCGCGAGCCGGTAAAGCTGAACAACGGCACTGGCACCGGGATGGGGACATTGATGCCCACTTGCCCCACGTCGATGTCTTCCTGAAAACGGCGGGCGGCCGCGCCACTCTGGGTGAAGATGGCAGTGCCGTTGCCGTTGGGGTTGTCGTTGATGATGTCGATGGCGGCTTCCAGGCTGTCGGCCTCCATCAGGCACAGTACCGGGCCGAAGATTTCCTGCTCGTAGACAGCCATGCCGGTTTTCACACCGGAGAAGATGGTGGGGCCGACGAAGTTGCCGTTTTCAAAGCCCGGCACCGTCACCTCGCGGCCATCCAGCTCCAGCGTCGCCCCTTGTTCCACGCCCTTGGCGATCAGGCTGGCCACGCGTTCGCGGGCGGCGCAGGAAATCAGCGGGCCCAGATCCGGGTTGTCCTTGCCCGCGCCCACTGTCAGGCTGCGCGCCTTGGCTACCAGCTCGGGAATCCACGACCTTGCTTCGCCCACCAGCACCGCCACCGACAGCGCCATGCAGCGCTGGCCGGCCGCGCCGAAAGCCGCGCCCGCCAGTTGATTGAGCGCCTGTTCTTTGTTGGCATCCGGCATCACGATGGCGTGATTCTTCGCGCCCATCATGCATTGCACGCGTTTGCCGGCCAGGCTGGCGCGCTGGTAGACATGCGTGCCGACGCGGCTGGAGCCGACGAAAGACACCGCCTTGATGTGGGGGTGGTCGCACAGCGCGTTCACCACGGCTTCGCCGCCATGCACCACGTTCAGCACCCCGGCCGGGATGCCGGCCTGGAGCGCCAGCTCAACCAGTCGCATGGTGACCATCGGGTCCTGCTCGGAGGGCTTGAGCACAAAGGTGTTGCCGGTGGCGATGGCCATCGGGAACATCCACAGCGGAATCATGGCCGGGAAGTTGAATGGCGTGATGCCGGCGCACACGCCCAGCGGCTGCTGTACGGTGTAGGTGTCCACGCCGCCGGCGACGTTTTCAGCGTATTCGCCCAGTTGCAGATTGCCGATGCTGGCGGCGTGCTCCACCACTTCCAGGCCCCGGAAGATGTCGCCCTCGGCATCGGCCAGGGTCTTGCCCTGTTCGGCGGTAAGCAGGGCGGCCAGCTCTTTCATGTGCTCGCGAATCAGCTGCTGGTATTTGAGAAAGATGCGGGCGCGGGCCCCGATGGGGGTCTTGCGCCAGGTTTTGAACGCGGCGCGGCCGGCGGCAATGGCGGCTTCCACTTCATCCTCGGTGGCCATCGGCACCCGCGCCAGCACTTCCTGCGTGGCGGGGTTGATCACCTCGCGCCATTCGCTGGTGCGGGACTCGACGAATTCGCCGTTGATCAGCAACTTCACGGTGGGTACGGCTTGGGTCATCTGCATGCCTCCAGGGTGCCGGCGCGGCCGGATCAGGCCGCGTCGTATTGGTAAAAGCCGTGTCCGCTCTTGCGGCCCAGGTGGCCGGCGGACACCAGTTGCGCCAAGAGCGGGCAGGCGCGGTATTTGCTGTCGCGGAATTCGTGATAAAGGATGTCCATGATGGACAAGCAAGTGTCGAGGCCAATCAGGTCGGCCAACGCCAGCGGGCCGATGGGGTGATTCATGCCCAGCTTCATCACGGTGTCGATGTCTTCCGGCGTGGCCAAGTTTTCGTACAGGGCGAAGGCGGCTTCGTTGATCATCGGCATGAGGATGCGGTTGGACACAAAGCCCGGGCCGTCCTTCACCGTCACCGGCGTTTTGCCCAGCGCTTCGGACAGCTGGTACACCAGTGCCCAAGTGTCGTCGCTGGTTTGCACGGCGCGAATGATTTCCACCAGCTGCATCACCGGCACCGGATTCATGAAGTGCATGCCCACCACGCGTTGCGGCTGGCTGACCCAGGCGGCGATGCGGGTGAGGGAAATGGAGGAAGTGTTGGAGGCCAGCACGGTGTCGGCTGGCACCGCCTTGTCCAGCTCGCGGAAGATGCTTTCTTTGATGGACGGGTTTTCGGTGGCGGCTTCCACCACCAGCTGGCAGGCGGCCAGGGACGCCAGCGCGGTGGCGGGGCGGATGCGGGCCAGGATGCCGGCTACCGCGCCTTCGGCCAACGCGCCTTTTTTCACCAGCCGTCCCAGGCTGTTGCCGATGGCGGCCAGGCCTTTTTGCAAGGCGGCGTCGCTGACGTCCACCAGGATGACTTCGAAGCCCTTCATGGCGAAAACCTGGGCAATGCCGTTGCCCATGGTGCCTGCGCCGATTACGCCTACTTGTTGCACATTCATCGCGTTTCTTTCGTGGCTGGTTTTTCTCACCTTAGCTTGACGTTAACGTCAACGTCAACACACAATGCCGTACAGGGGGTGTGCGTTGTTGCACACCGGACGACAGTGGATGGAGCGGGGCGATGAAGCAGCAGATATTCAGCATTACCGATCTGGCGCGCGAGTTCGACGTCACCACGCGCACCATCCGCTTTTACGAGGATCAGGGTCTGATCGAGCCGGAGCGCGATGGCCAGCGCCGGCTGTACCGTCGTCGCGACAGGGTGCGCTTGATGCTGATCCTGCGCGGCAAGCGCATTGGCCTGTCCTTGCAGGAAATCCGAGAATTGTTCGATTTGTACGACGCCGCCCGCGACGACGCGCCGCAGCTGCAGGAGTTCGTACGCATTCTGGCGCGCAAGGAGCAGCAGTTGCAGGAACAAATGGAAGACATCCGCGTGGTGCTGGGCGAGATCGGCCAGCTGCGCGCGCAATGCGAAAAGACACTGGATAAACGCCTGCCCGACGCTTGAGGCGGGCGATGCCCGGCATCCGGCGGAGTCCATCCGCCATCAGCCACTTTTAAGGAGCAGAGATGCAACAGGACAGCATTGTCATTGTCGGCATGGCCCGTACCGCCATGGGCGGTTTTCAGGGCATGTTCTCGTCGCTGAAAGCGGCCGAACTGGGCGCGGTGGCCGTCCGCGCCGCGCTGGAGCGCTCCGGCGTGCCGGCGGCCGACGTGGAAGAGGTGATCATGGGTTGCGTCCTGCCGGCCGGCCAGGGACAGGCGCCGGCGCGCCAGGCCGCGTTGGGGGCCGGGCTGCCTGTATCGGCGGGCTGCACCACCATCAACAAGATGTGCGGTTCCGGAATGAAGGCGCTGATGCTGGCGCATGATCTGCTGTTGGCTGGCTCGGCCAGGGTGATGGTGGCCGGCGGCATGGAAAGCATGACCAACTCACCCTATCTCATTCCCAAGGCGCGCGGCGGGTTTCGCTTGGGACATGGCGAAATCAAGGATCACATGTTTCTGGACGGCCTGGAGGACGCTTACGAGAAAGGCCAGTTGATGGGTGTGTTCGCCGAGATGTGCGCTGATCGTTACGGCTTTGGCCGCGAGGAGCAGGACGCCTTCGCCATCGCCTCGCTGACGCGTGCGCAAAACGCCATACGCGAAGGGTTGTTCCGCGATGAGATCGCACCGGTCACGGTAAAGAGCCGCAAGGGCGACGAGGTGCTGGACACCGACGAGCAACCGCTCAAGGCCAGTCTGGACAAAATCGCCACTCTCAAGCCGGCCTTCCGCAAGGACGGCAGCGTTACCGCCGCCAACGCCAGCTCCATCTCCGACGGCGCCGCCGCGCTGGTATTGATGACCGCGGGCGAAGCCGCGCGGCGCGGCCTGAAGCCCATTGCCCGCATCGCGGGTCACAGCACGCATGCGCATGAGCCGTCTTGGTTTTCCACCGCCCCGGTGGGTGCCATGCAAAAGCTGTTCGCCAAAACCGGCTGGAGCGCGGCCGAGGTGGATCTTTTTGAAGTGAACGAAGCTTTCGCCGTGGTGACCATGGCCGCCATGCGCGATCTGGATCTGCCCCATGGCAAGGTAAACGTGCACGGCGGCGCATGCGCGCTGGGCCATCCCATCGGCGCATCCGGTGCGCGCATCATCATCACCTTGCTCAATGCCTTGCGTCAGCGCGGCGGCAAGCGCGGCGTGGCCAGCTTGTGCATCGGCGGCGGCGAGGCTACCGCAGTGGCGCTGGAGCTGCTGTAGTCGCTCGCACAGGGCAAGGTTGGCCGAAGCCGAAAAAAAGCCGTGTCCCTTTGCGGGGCACGGCTTTTTCTTGCGCGCAAGGTTTGCGGCGGTGCTATTGATCGGCTGCGGGCTGGTGTTCGCAGGCCTGATCTTCCGGCTCCAGCCAGTGCTTGAACAGGGTGAAACCGACAGCCAGCAGGGTAGGGCCGATGAACAGGCCCACTAGCCCCCAGGCCAGCAGGCCGCCGATAACGCCCATGAAGATGATGGACAGCGGCATTTGCGCGCCCTGGCTGATCAGCAGCGGCTTGAGCACGTTGTCGATGGTGTTCACCAGCAGGAAACCCCACAGCAGCAGGAACACGCCCATGCCGGTATGGCCCTGATAGAACACCCAGCCGGCAGCCGGCAGCCAGACAATCAGCGTGGGCATCTGCGCCACTGCCACCACAAAGCAGAGGAAGCCCAGTACCAGGGCGCCGGGCACGCCGGCAATCAACAGGCCGATGACGCACAGCACCGTCTGCGCCAGCGCCGTGCCCACCACGCCGGTGGTGACGCTGCGGATGGTGCGGGCGATCACTTCCGGCAGCTTGTCGGCGGTTTCGCCGCCGAGTTTGACGATGATCCGTTCCGCACCGTCCCACAGCGCGTCGCCGTTGATCAGCAAGACCCCTGCGATGATGATGGCCAGTACGATTTCCAGCATGCTGAGACTGGCGCTGGCGCCGCTTTCCAGAATCCACACCGCCGCCTTGTTCATGGTGGGGCGGATCTTCTCGAAGAAGCCTGGCAAATCGGCCTGCACGCTTTGCCAGAACTTGGTCAGGCCGCTGCCCACCAGGGGCAGGTTGCTCAGCCATTGCGGGGCGTCCGGCAGGTGAAAGGCGCTCAAGTCCTGGTTGATATTGCTGACCTGCGGCACGGTATCGGCCAGGGTCATTGCCATCAGGCCGATGGGAATGGCGAGGGTCAGCGCCAGCAACAGCACGATGAGCAGTGCCGACAGCTTGGCGCGGCCATTGAAACGCGTCCGCAGCTTGGTGTGCAGCGGCCAGGCTGAGATGGCGATGATGGCGGCCCAGGTCAATGCGCCGAGAAAGGGTTGAATGACCTTGAGGCAGGAAATGACCAGCATCGCCAGCAAGGCGATTCTGGCCACAGTCATGATGCTGAAGCCGGTAAAGGGCTTGGAACTCATCGTGGCGATCCCGAAGCGAATGAAAAAGGGCGGAGCTTGCGATGCCGACACGGCGAAGCGGTTCGCCTGCAAAGTACCGGCAACGCCGGGCCTTGTCATGACGCTGGCGCAGTCCGCAGCTTTGTTTATGATCCCGATCCCCCGCTCTTGCCTTGCAGGGGTGCGAGCGGGGGCGTGTCAACATGCTGGGCGGACCTTGCGACCCGCCCAGCATTGTAGCCTGAGTAGCGTGCGCGCTCTATCGCCGGCTGTCGGGCTCAGGGCAGCGCTTTGCGCAGATGTTCGGCGAAGGGGGCTGCATCGGTGAAGCCGATCACACGGTCGGCTTCTTTGCCGTTCTTGTCGAACAGGATGATGCCCGGCGGGCCGAACAGGCCAAAGCGTTTGAGCAAGGCCTGATGCGCCGGCAGGTTGGCGGTGACGTCGGCGCGCAGCAGGGTGTAGCCGCGCATCAGCCCGTTCACTTTGGCATCGGCGAAGGTGTCGGCTTCCATTTCCTTGCAGGAAACGCACCAGTCGGCATAGAAATCCAGCAACACCGGTTTGCCTTTGGCACCTGCTTCGGCCAACCGGCGATCCAGATCGCCGATGCTGCTGACGGGCTGGAAGGGCAGCGCGCCGGCTTCGGCCGCCAGGGCTGGGCGGCCGGAGAGCCAGCGCAAGGGGTAGCGCGGGTCGGTTTCGCCGGCAAAAGCGCCAGCCAGTTGCGCTGTGCCGGCAAGGAACAGCAGCAGCCCCGCCGCCTTGCCCAACTTGTGCAGCGCGTGCGCATTGACCGGCAGAGTGTCGAATGCCTTGAGGAAAACGGCGGAGCCGATCAGCAGCGAGCCCCACAGCAACATCACCAGATAAGCCGGCAGGAAGGGGGTGGCCATCCATACCGCCACGCCCAGCATCACTACGCCAAAGGCCGATTTCACCGCCTTCATCCAGCCGCCGGCGCGCGGCAGCACATGGCCGCCGAAGGTGCCGATGAGGATCAGCGGCAAGCCCAGCCCCAGCGCCATGGCGTACAGGGCCGCGCCGCCCAGCAGGGCGTCGCCGGTGCTGCCGATGTAGCCCAGCGCCAGCGCCAGCGGCGGCGCCACGCAGGGACCGATGATGAGCGCGGACAACACGCCCATGCCGAACACGGTGGCCAGTTTGCCGCCGCTCAGGCGGTTGGAGCTGTCGGCCAGTCGCGACTGCAGGGCGGAGGGCAGCTGGATGCTGTAGAGATCGAACATCGACAGCGCAAATACCACCATCAGTGCGCTGGCGGACAAAATCACCGCCGGCTGTTGCAGCCAGACGGTCAGCAGCGAGCCGGTCAGGCCGGCGATGACGCCAATGGCCACGTAGCTCACCGACAGGCCTTGCACATAGGCGAAAGACAGGATGAACCCGCGCCCCCGGGTGAGGTGCTGGCCTTCTCCGGCGATCAAGGAGGAAACAATGGGGAGCAAGGGGTACATGCAGGCGGTGAACGCCATGCCGATGCCGGCCAGCAGAAAGGCGCCCAGGGTAGTCAACCAGCCCTGTTTGCCCAGATCACTGCCGCCGGCAGCAGGCTTTCCCCGCGGTTGAGCCTCCGCCAGCCAGCCGCCGGCTTTGTCGGCGGTGCCGGTAGCGCTGATGTCCAGATGATGGGTGTAGGGCGGGTAGCAGACGCCGGCGGTGGAGCAGCCTTGCAGGCGGAAATCGAGGCGGAATTTTTCCGGCGCGCCGGGCTTGAGCGGCAGCGCGATGGTTTGCTTGCCGAGGTAGATCACCTGTTTGCCGAAGAAGGGGTCCTGCTTTTCCTTGCCTGCGGGTAAAACCGGCGTGCCGGCAAGGCCGGCCGGCTCGGTGCTGATGGCGATGCGATCACGATAGACGTAGTAGCCGTCGGCGATGTCCAGATGGATGGCGAGACGGTCGCCGTCGCGCTCCACGCGCGCCGGGAAGGCTTTTTCCGGCGGCAGCAGGTCTTCCTGATTGACGGTGGCGGCAGCCAGTCCGGACAGCGCGCACAAGGTGGCGAACAGCGCCGCCGTCAGCAGGCGGCGGGCGCGCAGGAGTTGGCCGAAGGCGGTTTTCAAGGACTGCGACATGATTTCCAGCTTGCGTTGTAGAGCAGGGTTGACCGGCCCGGGGCTGTGGGGTTCCGGGACAAACGCATGACGGCAGCCTGTTTTGCGTTACCATCGTCCGACGAGGAAAGCGTCAAGAGCGACTGGCCATTGCGCCAAGCCACATCCCCAAACCGGGAGATGCGCCGACGGCGCCACGATAAAAGGCTGACATCACATCATGCGAGACACCATTCACTTTGCGCATGCCAACAGTTTTCCGGCGCCTGTGTACCGGAAGATGCTGGCTGCGCTGTCCGACCACTACCAGGTGGGCTACATGGACGCCATTGGACACGACCCGGCGTTTCCTGTCACCGATTGCTGGCCAAGGCTGGTGGACGAAGCCCTACAGTATATCGAACAACACTACCGCTTGCCGATCATCGGCGTCGGGCATTCGCTGGGCGGCTTCATCATGACTTATGCCGCGCTGCGGCGACCCGATCTCTTCAAGGGTTTGGTGATTCTGGATTCGCCCTTGATGGGGCCGCGCCGCTCCTTCGGCATCTGGCTGGCCAAGAGGCTCGGCTTCATCGATCGCGTCACGCCCGGCGGCAATACGCTGCGCCGTCGCGACAACTGGGCGTCGGTGGACATGGTGCGCGACTATTTCGCCCGCAAGCCGGCCTTTGCGCGGTTTGATCCCGATGTATTGGCCGATTACGCCCGGTACGGCACGGAAGACAACGGGCAAGGTGGCCGCCGCTTGCGGTTTCGCCCGGTTGTAGAGCACGCCATTTACGCTACCTTGCCGCACGACTTTCCGAGGTATCGCGGGCAGTTAAAGGTGCCGGCGGCCTTCATCGCCGGGACGGCGTCCTCGGTGATGCGCGAGGCGGACATCGCCTTCATGCGCCGCCATTTTGGCATGGCAGTGCGTCATCAGGACGGCAGCCATCTGTTTCCACTGGAGCATCCGCAGGCCACGGCGGCGGCAATTCACGCCGCCATCGGCGAGATGGCCGGCCGGGTCTGAAGGCCCTGTTTAGCGCGGGATGTGGATGCTGGCCTTGATGTGCTTGAGGTGAATGACGATGGTGATGGTCATGATCACCAGCAGCGACCATGAACTCCATTTGCCGATGTGCACCGCCGACCAGGCGCCCAACTGGTTGGGATAGCGCCAGACACCGAAGAAGGTGCTGATGTTTTCCGCCAGCCAGATGAAAAAACCGATCAGCACGAAGGACAGCAGCAGCGGCATGCGGCGCGGCCTGTCCAGCGGCGTGAATACCACGGTGGCGCGGGCATAGAGGCCCAGCGTGCAGCAGGCCAGATACCAGCGATAATCGCCGATGAAGTGATGGGTAAAAAAGTTGGCGTAGATCAGCACGGCCAGCAAGGTGGCCATCCAGTAGGGCGGATGATGTTCCAGCCTGAGATCAAAGAAGCGCCAAGCCTGGATGATGTAGCTGCCGATGGCGGAATACATGAAGCCGGAAAACAGCGGCACGCCCCACAGTTTGGTCAAGGCCGGGTCCGGGTAGCTCCAGGACTGGATGCCGGAGGAGGTCTTGAATACTTCCAGCGCAAACCCCACTGCGTGAAACAGCATGATGGCTTTCAGTTCGTCCAGCGTCTCCAGCCGGAGCGCCAGCATGGCGGCCTGTATCAGCAGCGCGGCCAGCAACAGCAAATCGTAGCGGGCCATGCCGAACAAGCCGGCGCGCGGCGTCAGAAACACACTGGCGAAGAACAGGCCGACAAACAGGCAGGCGCGGGCGTTTTTCAGGCCGAAGGCCAAAAACTCGGCCAGAAAACGGCTCGTGCCGGTCAGCCCGCCGCGGGGGGCAAAGCTCAGCAGTCGGCGATCCAGCAAGGAAAGGGTGCGGGCGATCATCTCATGGCCTTGGCATGGCAATGCGCCATGATGGCCAAAAAGCAGCCGCTTGTCAGTGCCCGGCGAGCAGCGCCGCCAGCGCTATCAGCATGGCGGACGTGGCCAGCAGCAGGGTGGGCAGGCAGCGGCGCGCCAGCGCTTTGCCGCCCAGCGTCGCCATCAGGCTGAATTTGAAGATATTGTTGGCCAGCACCGCCAGCGCCACTGCGGTGGCCACCTGCTGACCGTCAAGCCGTCCTTCGGCAAACAGGTTGAGCGAGGTGAGGGTGATGGCGTCCACATCGTTGATGCCGGAAATCAGCGCCACCACGTATACCCCCTTGCTGCCGAATTCGGCATTGAGCCAGGCGGCGCAGAACATCACCAGCCCGAACATCAGGCCGAAACCGATGGCGATTTTCAGCTCGGAAGGGTTGCTCAGCGTGAGTTCCGGCTGGTTTTGCCCGGCGCCGGCCTGTCGCGTTTGCCACAGTGACGCCGCCAGTCCGGCGAGCAGCGCCGGCAGCATGATGGCCGCCACGCTGGGTAGCGCCGCCAGGTCGATGACCGCCGCCAGCAGGGTCAGCCGCGCAAACAACACCAGATTGGCCAGCAAGATGACGGAGGCGGCAAGGTTGGCCGAAGCCGGGTTGGTGCGGGCTTCGCGCGCGTAGACCAGCGTGGTGGCAGTGGAGGATACCAGCCCGCCCATCAGGCCGAGCAGCGGGCCGCCGATGCGTTCGCCAAGGATTTTCACCGCCAGGTAGCCCACCAGCCCGATGCCGACGATCAGTGTCACCATCAGCCAGATATGGTGCGGGTTGAGCGCCTGATAGGGGCCGAAGGCGCGATTGGGCAGCAGCGGCAGCACGATGGAGGACAGCGCGGCAAACTGCAGCAGGGACAGCAGGTCCCGGCGATCCAGCTTGTGGGAGAAACCGGTGAGTTCGGGTTTCAGATACAGCAGGCTGGTGGTAACGATGCCCAGCGCGACCGCCAGGCCGCCCATATCGCGCCATACCAGCGCGCCCAGACAATAGGCCACCAGCAAGGCGACGATGGTGGTGGTGCGCGGCTCGCGCGGTTCATTGGGTTCGCTGTGGCCGTTGTGTTCCGGCAGGAAGCCGAACAGGCTGACGGCGATGAAGCCGGCGGTTTGCAACAGCGGCAGATTGCCGACGCCGTCCAGCATCGCGGCCAGGGTGCCCAGCAGGCAGGCCAGCGGAAAGGTGCGGATGCCGGCCAGTACATGGCGCTTGCGTTCGCGTTCCACGCCCATCAGCAGGCCGATGGCAAGGCTGGTGGCGAACAGCGGCAGGGTTTCGAAGGGGCTGCCTTTGAGGGTGATCCAGCTGGCCGGGTCCATGCCGCTCATTGTTGTTGCCTCCCATGGCGCTGCGGGTTGTCTGTCACATCACGTCATGAGCCCGGACCGGGCGGCTGCGTCAGGCTTCGGCCAACCAGTTGTCGATGCTGCGCTGGATGCCGGCGGCGTTCAGGCCGCAATCGGCCAGCAGAATGGCCGGATCGCCATGCTCGACGTAGTCGTCCGGCAGGCCCAGCAGCAGGGCGGGACGGGCAATGCCCATCGCCTGCATGGCTTCCAGACAGGCCGAGCCCGCGCCGCCCATCACCACGTTTTCTTCCACGGTCACCACCACGTCGTGGCTGTCGGCCAGCTCGCGCACCAGCGCGGCGTCCAGCGGTTTGACGAAGCGCATGTCGGCCACGGTGGCGTCCAGCGCTTCGGCGGCGGCCAGCGCCGGGCTCACCATGCTGCCAAAGGCGAGGATGGCGATTTTCTTGCCGCGGCGACGCACCACGCCCTTGCCGACGGGCAGCGCCTGCATGTCCTGCTGGATTTCCACGCCCGGACCCACGCCGCGCGGGTAACGCACGGCGGTGGGGCTGTCCATGCGGAAGGCGGTGTACAGCAACTGACGGCATTCGTTTTCATCGGACGGTGCGATGACCGTCATGTTGGGAATGCAGCGCAAGAAGGACAGATCGAAAGCGCCTGCGTGCGTCGGACCATCGGCGCCCACCAGGCCGGCGCGGTCGATGGCGAACATCACCGGCAGGTTTTGCAGCGCCACGTCGTGGATCAGCTGGTCGTAGGCGCGTTGCAGGAAGGTGGAGTAGATGGCCACCACCGGCTTGGCGCCGTCGCAAGCCAGACCGCCGGCGAAAGTGACGGCGTGCTGTTCGGCGATGGCTACATCGAAGTAGCGGTCCGGGTGCTCTTTCTCAAAGCGCACCAGCCCGGAGCCCTCGCGCATGGCGGGGGTGATGCCCACCAGGCGCGGGTCCAGTTTGGCCATGTCGCAGATCCAGTCGCCGAAAATCTGCGTGTACTGCGGCTTGCCGCCGCTCTTGGAGCCGGCCAGGCCGTTGAGCGGGTCGAACTTGGTGACGCCGTGGTATTTCACCGGGTCGTTTTCGGCCAACTTGTAGCCGTGGCCCTTCTTGGTGACGATGTGCAGGAACTGCGGGCCCTTCAGGCTGCGGATGTTCTTCAGCGTATCCACCAGCACATCCACATCGTGACCGTCGATCGGGCCGATGTAGTTGAAGCCGAATTCTTCGAACAGGGTGCCCGGGGTGAAGAAGCCCTTGACGTGCTCTTCCATTTTGCTGGCGATCTCGCGCAGCGGCGGCGCAATGCCCAGCACCTTGCTGGAGCCTTCGCGCATGGCGGCATAGAAGCGGCCGGACATCAGCTTGGCGAGATAGTTGTTGAGCGCGCCGACATTGGGCGAGATCGACATATCGTTGTCGTTGAGGATCACCAGCAGATCGGTATCCATCGCACCGGCGTTGTTGAGCGCCTCGAAGGCCTGGCCGGCGGTCATCGCGCCGTCGCCGATGATGGCCACGCATTTGCGATCCGCGCCCAGCATCTTGCTGGCGGCCGCCATGCCCAGCGCCGCGCCGATGGAGGTGGAGGAATGGCCGACGCCAAAGGTGTCGTATTCCGATTCCTCGCGCTTGGGAAAGCCCGCCAGCCCGCCTTTCTGGCGCATGGTGTCCATGCGCAGGCGACGGCCGGTGAGAATCTTGTGCGGGTAGGTCTGGTGGCCCACGTCCCACACCAGGCGGTCGTCCGGGGTGTTGAAGACGTAGTGCAGGGCGATGGTCAGTTCTACGCTGCCGAGATTGGAAGCGAAGTGGCCACCGGTCTTGCTGACGGAATCCACCAGAAACTGGCGCAGTTCGGCGGCCAGTTGCGGCAGTTGCTGGCGGCCCAGCTTGCGCAGGTCGGCGGGGGTGTCGATGGTTTCAAGCAGCGGATACATATTGTTGTTCTTCTTGCGGTTAGAACGAGCGTGCCACGATGTAATCGGCCATGGCCTTGAGCCGGTCGGCGGATGCGCCGAAACCTTCCAGCGCGGCGAAGGCTTCGTCGCGCAGTTCGCGCGCAAAGCGTTTGGCTGCGGAGAGGCCCATCAGGCTGACGTAGGTGGGTTTGTCGTGCGCGGCGTCCTTGCCGGCGGTCTTGCCCAGCGTGGCGGTATCGGCTTCGCAGTCCAGCACGTCGTCCACCACCTGAAAGGCGAGGCCGATGCGCTTGGCGAAGATGTCCAGGCGGTCTTTTTCTTCGGCGCTCAGCGGTTTGCCCGCCAGCGCGCCCAACAGCACGGCGGCGCGAATCAGCGCGCCGGTTTTCAGCATGTGCATGAATTCCAGTTCGGGCAGGCTGAGGGCCTGGCCCACGCTGGCCAGATCGATGCCTTGTCCGCCCGCCATGCCGGCGTGGCCGGAGGCGCGCGCCAGCAGGTGGGTCATGGCCAGCTGGTTGGCCGGCTCCACGCCCGCCATGGGGGCGCTGATGGTTTCAAAGGCCAGCGTTTGCAGGGCGTCGCCGGCCAGCAGGGCGGTGGCCTCGTCGTAGGCGACATGACAGGTGGGCTTGCCGCGGCGCAGCACGTCGTCGTCCATGCAGGGCATGTCGTCGTGCACCAGCGAGTACACATGCACCATTTCCAGCGCGGCGGCCACGCGCGCCAGATTGTCTTCCGAGGCGCCGGTGATTTCACCAGCGGCGAAAGCCAGCAGCGGTCGCACGCGCTTGCCGCCGCCCAGCGTCACGTAACGCATGGCCTCATGCAGGCGGGGGGGCAGGGTGTCGGCGTGCGGCAGGAAAGCCGCCAGTGCGGTTTCCATGTGTTGCTGGATGCGGGTCATCCAGCCGATGAAGGAGTCATTGGCCATTCGGCAGGTCCAGCGGTTTGAGTTCGTCGTTTTCCAGAATCTTCAGCTGCTGCTCGGCGTCGGCCAGTTTGCCCTGGCAGAGCTTGATCAGCTCGATGCCCTGCTTGTACGAGGCCAGCGCGGTCTCCAGCGGCATGTCGCCGCTTTCCATCGACTGGATGATGTCTTCCAGTTCGGCCAGCGCCGTCTCGAAAGTGGCGGCTGCTTTGGCGGGTTTCGCCATGGCGGGTTCCTTGCGCGTCAAATCGGTAGTCGGCCATTTTAGTGCATTTCGCCGCCGGCCCGGCAATTTTGTCGGCGACGTGCGATTGGTGTAGTGTGCCGGCAAACCATCCACAACGGGAGAGATCATGGCTCAGGCACCCTGCGTGCTCATCACCGGCTGCTCCAGCGGCATCGGCTACCACACGGCGCATTATCTGAAGGCGCGCGGCTGGCGGGTATTCGCCACCTGCCGCAAGGCGGAGGATGCGGCAAGGTTGGCCGAAGAGGGCTTTGACAGCCTGACGCTGGATGTGGACGACAGCGCTTCCATCCGCGCGGCGCTGGATGCGGTGCTGGCTCTGAGCGGCGGCAGGCTGGACGCCTTGTTCAACAATGCCGGTTTTGGCCAGCCCGGCGCGGTGGAGGATGTTTCCCGCAGCGCCATGCGCCAGCAGTTCGAGACCAATCTGTTTGGCGCGTGGGAACTCACCAACGCCGTGTTGCCGCTGATGCGGCGGCAGGGGCATGGCCGCATCGTGTTCAACAGCTCCATTCTGGGTTTTGCCGCAATGCGCTGGCGCGGCGCTTACAACGCCAGCAAGTTTGCCATGGAGGGCCTGTGCGACACGCTGCGCCAGGAGCTGACCGGCAGCGGGGTGTATGTGTCGCTGGTGGAGCCAGGGCCGATTGAAAGCCGCTTCCGTCCCAATGCGCTGCAGAAATTCCTCGCCAATATCGACGCCGAGGCCAGCGTGCATTGCGAGGCTTACCGGCAGCAGCTGGCGCGCCTGAAGAAAGAAGGCCATGCAGCGCCCTTCACCTTGCCGGCCACAGCGGTGGCGGCGGATGTTTACCGTGCGCTGACCAGCCGCCGCCCGGCGGCGCGCTATCGCGTTACCACTCCTACCAAGGTGTTCTGGTATCTCAAGCGGCTGTTGCCCACGCGCTGGTTCGACAAGGCGCTTTACAAGGCGGTGTGAGCCTCTTCTGACAACAGCTTGTCCAGCATCCAGGCGGCCGCGCGTCCCGGCGCGCGCCGTTGCGACCACACCAGGTCGATCTCCAGCCGGCGTGGCCAGCCCGCTACCGCCAGCGCCTGCAATTCCCCGCCGCCGAAACTGTTGGCCAGACTCTCCGGCAGATCAGCCCAGCCAAAGCCCAGCTTCGTCATTTCCAGCAGCAACAGATAACTCGGGGCCGACCAGCAGCGGGTGCCGATGGTGGGAGCGGGCGGGCCGTAATAAGTGTTGAGCCGCAGCTCGCGGTGTTCGGCCAACCTCTCTGGCGTGAGCGCGGTTTCTGCGGCCAGCGGGTGATGGCGCGCCACATACACCAGGCTGCGGCTGGCCTCGCGCAGGCGGCGGTGCCCGATGCCTGCCGGATAGGCCGGCAGCGCAGAGACAAAGCCCAGTTGGGCGCGGTCGGTCTGGATGAGGTCGATCACGTCTTCTTTTTCCGCCACCAGGCACTCCAGCTCCAGTTCGGGAAACTGTTCATCAAAGCGGCGTATCACCGCCTCGAAAGGCGCGGACTGGAAGGTTTCTGACAGCGCCAGCGTCAGGCGTGGTTCCAGCCCGCCGCCAAGCAGGCTGGCCAGACGGTTCAGGCCGTCGCTGGCTTGCAGCACTTGCCGCGCCTGCGCCAGCAGTTGCTGGCCGGCAGAGGTCAGTGCCGGCTGGCGGCCAGCGCGGTTGAACAGTTCTACTCCAAGGTCGATTTCCAGGTTGGCGATGGCTTCGCTGATGGTGGACTGGCTTTTTCCCAAGCGCCGCGCGGCGGCGGAAAACGACCCGGTTTCTACGGCGGTGCTGAAGGCCTGCAGCGCATCGATTGATGCTGACATATCGGTTTCTCCGATGAGTTTTATCTTATAACTATCCGATAAACCCATCAAAATGTCAGCCATTCCACATTCGCGATACGGCAAGGAGGCCACATGCAACAGGATAAAACTCTAATGGAGCGAGTGTTTCACGCCGTGCTCTATGAGGTTTGCGCCATGATCATGCTGGTGCCGCTGGCGGCATGGCTGATGGGTAAGGGGATGGGCGAGATGGGCTGGCTGGCCTTCATGATGTCTTGCAGTGCCATGCTGTGGAACATGGTGTTCAACGCCCTGTTCGATAAGGCGGAAAAGGCTTGGGGTCTGCGCCGCACGCCCTTGCTGCGGGTGGCTCACGCTTTGTTGTTTGAAGGCGGTCTGGTGTTTGCGCTGGTGCCGCTGGCGGCTTGGTGGCTGAACGTGTCCTGGTGGGAGGCGTTCCTGCTGGATGTCGGTTTCTTTGTTTTCTTCCTGCCGTATACCTACGTTTTCAATCTCGTTTACGACCTGCTTCGTCAACGTGTCATGAAGCGTCGGCATGCTGACAGGCTTTGCATGAATGGAGAGTAAGGTGAACGCCTGGGGATTTCTCGCCGTGGCCATCGTTTCAGAAGTGGTGGCCACCTCGGCCATGAAGATGACCGACGGTTTCACGCGGTTCTGGCCGTCTGCCGTGACCACGCTGGGTTATGTACTGGCCTTTTACATGCTGTCGCAGGCGCTGCGCAGCGTGCCGGTAGGGGTGGCTTACGCCATCTGGTCCGGTGTGGGCATCGTGCTGGTGTCCATTGTGGCCTGGCAGTTGTATGGCCAGAAGCTGGACACCCCTGCCGTGCTGGGCATGGCCATGATCATGGGCGGCGTGGCGGTGATCAACCTGTTTTCCAGGGCTTCGGCGCATTAAGAGCGGCCAACAAAATGCCTGATGTTGCGTTGCGCCAGCGTGCCGTACTCCAGTACTGCTTGGGTCGGCCCGCCTTGCCTCTGTCGTGTGCTGATTTTTGTCTGCCGCGCTAAGACACACCTCCCTTGACCCGGCCTTGCGCCTGCTTTGTGCGCCGCCGCGTCGGGGCTGCCTGGCCCGGTTTGTCGAGGTGGTTGGGCGGCGGTTTCAATCGCGGGCGCTAGGCTAAGGTTGGCCGAAGAAAAAGGGGGCGGATAATCCGCCCCCTTTTTGCGTGCGCCGGCGCTCATGTCAGCGGCGAGACATCCCAGTCTCCGCTTTCGCCCGGCCGCTTCTGGCACACCTGATTGCGACCGCGCTGCTTGGCGTAGTACAGCCGTTCGTCCGCCTGCTTGAGCAGCTGAACGATGTCCGGCGTTTCGCTGCCAGCCAGGCCGATGCTGACGGTAAAGTTCAACTCGCCGCGCGGCGTGTCCACCACCAGATGGGCCAGCGATTCGCGCAGCTGGTCCAGCCTGCGCAGCCAGGCGGCGGCGTCGGTGGTGCGGCTCAGTACCACGAATTCCTCGCCGCCGAAACGTGCCACCAGGTCATAAGGAAATTGTGCTTCCATCAGGCGGGCGGTATGCACGATCACCGCGTCGCCAATGTCGTGCCCGTAGTTGTCGTTGATGCGCTTGAAGTGGTCGATGTCCAGCATGGCTACGCTGTAGCCGCTGTTCAGCTGTTGTACTTTTTCAAAAAAGTGGCGGCGGTTGGACAAGCCGGACAAGGGGTCCTTGTTGGCGGAATCCTTCAGTGCCTGCAGGTTTTCCACAAATTCGATATTGCGTGTCACCCGGCAGAAAAATTCTTCAAAGTTGAAGGGTTTCTGCAGGTAATCGTCCGCTCCGGCCTTGATGAAGCGGGCGGTCATGGTGGGGTCCTGGCTGCCGGAAATGCCGATGATGGCCAGTTTGGTGTGGTCCATGAAGCGGCGTATGGTGCTGGTCATGCGCACCCCGTCCATGCCGGGCATGTCGTGGTCGGTCAGAATCAGCCGGATGTCCTTGTTCTCGCGCAGCACCGCCATGGCCTGCTCTGCGTGCTCCGCCTCCAGCACCTGATACAAATGCCGCGCCAACTGCTGGCGCAGATAGGTGCGCACGGCGGGCGAGTCGTCCACCACCAGCACCTTGGTGGCCGGGTTCAACCGGATGCGGCGCAGCAACTTCATCACGTATTCGAAAGCGGAAGGGCTTTCCTTGGGGATGTAGTCCACCACTGGCATAGCCAGCACCTTCTCGCGGGTGGTCATGTCGTTGTGCGAGGTGAGCACAACGGTGGGGATGCCTGCTTCCAGCAGCACCGGCAACACCTCGCCGTTGATGGCGTCCGGCAGGCAATAGTCGGCCACCGCTGCCATGAAGGAGGGGTTTTCCGCTAGCGCTGCCTTGACCTCGGCCAGCGTGGTGACCGGCACCGGCGTGTAATCCTGCTTGGCCACCATGCGGCAGAGCGGCCTTATCAACATCAGGCTGTCTTCAATGACCAGTACGCGTGGGGTCGTACTCATGTAGTGGAGGCTTTCAAATTCTGATTGTCTGCAATTGGCATATATTCCAGTGTCTCACTGACAGTGTAAATCATGAATGACAGAGTAAAAGGGCGGATGGCAAACCGTTGTTCTGGGAATGCCGCGCGCCGCGCGCTGGGGATTCTCGGCGCGGCGCGATGAGAAAGCGGCGAAACGCGGTATAATCAACCCATTTTTTCGCCATTCTGAAGAATCACGATTCACACCATGGAACTTGCCAAGAGCTTTGAACCGGGCGACATCGAGCGCCGCTGGTACGATCAATGGGAACAGGCCGGCTATTTCAAGCCGAGCATGGACACCGCCAAGCCTTCCTTCGCCATTCAGCTGCCGCCGCCCAACGTCACCGGCACGCTGCACATGGGCCACGCTTTCAACCAGACCATCATGGACGGTCTGACGCGCTACTACCGCATGAAGGGCGACAACACGGTGTGGATTCCGGGCACCGACCACGCCGGCATCGCCACTCAGATTGTCGTAGAGCGCCAGTTGGCCGAACAAGGCGTCAACCGCCACGACATGGGCCGTGAAGCCTTCACCGCCAAAGTGTGGGAGTGGAAAGAAAAATCCGGCGGCACCATCACCAGCCAGATGCGCCGTGTCGGCTGCTCGGTGGACTGGAGCCGTGAATACTTCACCATGGACGACGTGCGCGCCGACGTGGTGACCGAAGTCTTCGTCCGCCTGTACGAGCAAGGCCTGATCTATCGCGGCAAGCGTCTCTCCAACTGGGACGCCAAACTGGGCACCGCCATCTCCGACCTCGAAGTGGTTTCCGAGGAAGAAGACGGCCACATGTGGCACATCAAATACCCGGTGGTGGGCAGCGATGAATTCGTCACTGTCGCCACCACCCGCCCGGAAACCCTGCTGGGCGACGTGGCCGTGGCCATTAATCCGGAAGACGAACGCTACCAGCACCTGCTGGGCCAGCAACTGCAACTGCCGCTGACCGGCCGTACCATTCCCGTCATCGCCGACGACTACGTCGACAAGGAATTCGGCACCGGCTTCGTCAAGATTACCCCGGCTCACGATTTCAACGACTACGAAGTCGGCAAGCGCCACAACACCCAGCTTATCAACGTGATGAGCCTGGAAGCCAAAATCCTGGCCCGCGCCCAGGTGTTCGGTTTTGACGGCAGCGCCCAGGGCGCCATTGACCTGCCGGCCGCCTACGCCGGCCTCAGCACCGTTGAAGCGCGCAAGACCATGCTGGCCGACCTGCAAGCGCAAGGCCTGCTGCTGGACACCAAACCGCACAAGCTGATGGTGCCGCGCGGCGACCGCACCGGCACCGTCATCGAACCGCTGCTTACCGACCAATGGTTCGTGGCCATGAGCAAGGTGGGTGAGGGCGACGCCACCGGCAAGTCCATCGCGCAGAAAGCCATCGACGCGGTGGAATCCGGCGAAGTGCGCTTCATCCCGGAAAACTGGGTCAACACCTACAACCAGTGGATGAAAAACATCCAGGACTGGTGCATTTCCCGTCAACTGTGGTGGGGTCACCAGATCCCGGCCTGGTATGACGAAGACGGCAACATCGTCGTCGCCCGCACCGAAGCGGAAGCCCAGGCCAAGGCCCCGGGCAAGACGCTGCGTCGCGAACAGGACGTGCTGGACACCTGGTTCAGCTCCGCGCTGGTGCCGTTCTCCACGCTGGGCTGGCCGGAAGAAACGCCGGAACTCAACGCCTTCCTCACCTCCAACGTGCTGGTTACCGGCTACGAAATCATTTTCTTCTGGGTGGCCCGGATGATCATGATGACCAAGCACTTCACCGGCAAGGTGCCGTTCCGCGACGTGTACATCCACGGCATGGTGCGCGACCACGAAGGCAAGAAGATGTCCAAGTCGGAAGGCAACGTGATTGACCCCGTTGACCTGATCGACGGCATCGCGCTGGCCCCGCTGGTGGAAAAGCGCACCACCGGCCTGCGCCGCCCGGAAAAAGCCCCGGCCATCGCCAAGGCCACCGAAAAGCTGTTCCCCGAAGGCATTCCCGCCTACGGCACCGACGCCCTGCGTTTCACCATGGCCAGCTACGCCACGCTGGGCCGCAGCGTCAACTTCGACTTCAAGCGCGCCGAAGGCTACCGCAACTTCTGCAATAAGCTGTGGAACGCCACCCGCTTCGTGATGATGAACGTGGAAGGCAAGGACTGCGGTCAGGACGAAAGCCTGCCGCTGGAATACAGCTTTGTGGACCAGTGGATCATCGGCCGCCTGCAACAGGCCGAAGCCGACGTCACCAACGCGCTGGAAACCTACCGCTTCGACATCGCCGCCCAGGTCATCTACGAGTTCATCTGGAACGAGTACTGCGACTGGTATGTGGAACTGGCCAAGGTGCAGCTGCAAAACGGCAACGAAGCCCAGCAGCGCGCCACCCGCCGCACCGTAGTGCGCGTTTTGGAAGTGGCGCTGCGCCTCACCCACCCGCTGATGCCCTTTATCACTGAAGAACTGTGGCAAACCGTTGCCCCGCTGGCCAACGCCAAGAAGACCGACTCCATCATGCTGGCTGCCTGGCCGGTAGCCGCGCCGGAGAAGATCAGCGCGGAAGCCAATGCCCGCATGGACGCCTTCAAGGATCTGGTGAACGCAGTGCGCAACCTGCGCGGCGAAATGGGCATCGGCCCGGCCGTCAAG
Source organism: uncultured Aquitalea sp. (assembly GCF_945957525.1). GTDB lineage: Bacteria > Pseudomonadota > Gammaproteobacteria > Burkholderiales > Chromobacteriaceae > Aquitalea. Next base: position 227,558 of record NZ_CAMFLA010000005.1, read on the forward strand.
GCGCCGCTGTTTATCGAAACCAGCGATGCCTCGGTAGCGGACTTCATCCCTTACCTGAAGCTGCTGGCCCGCCTGACCGAAGGCAGCATCGTGGCCGCGCTGCCGGCGGACGATGCGCCGGTAGCCCTCTCTGGCAATGCTCGCCTGATGTTGAAGGTGGAGGTGGACAAGGCTGCTGAGACGGCCCGCCTGACCAAGGAGCAGGGCAAGGTGGAGGCGGAGTTGGCCAAGCTGACCGCCAAGCTGGAGAAGCCGGGCTATGTGGACAAGGCGCCAGCGCATCTGGTGGAGCGCGACCGGGCGCAGGTGGCGGAGTTTACGGATAAGTTGGAGAAGATCAAGGCGCAGCTGGTGAAGCTGGCTTGATAAGAAAAACCCGCCGCAGGCGGGTTTTTTTATTGCAAGTTGCAACAGCGTTTCCCGTCCGACGCGCGGAAGGGGCGAAGCTGCCTCCAAGCCTGCATAAACAACGGTCAAAACCAATCCGGCAGCTTGGTAGGCATGTCTCTTCGGCCAACCTTACGCCAAGGCGTTGTCCGCCGAATCTGTTCTCTACCCGCCAAGTTTGCGGGTCTCGCCCCGCTGGCGAGGTACTTTCTTTTGCTTCGCCGAAAAGAAAGTACCCAAAGAAAAGGCGACCCAGCGTCGCGCGAAACCCCGGGCAAAATCCGTCGCCACAGGCGCGGCTGAACTCACGCCGTTCTTGCGTAACGGCGCTCAAACAGGCAGCCGCTTAATACCTGTGCCGCCAGTTTTGCCCGGCGCGCGTCGAAGGGATAGGGGTGAGTCGAAATTGTCTGGAAGTTTGAAACTGCCCCGCTTCGGTAAATCTTTGCCAGACGGATTCAATCATTCCCGTGGATGGCTTTTCCTTTCGGCCAACCTTACCAAGATGCCACCGATCCCCTTCAAGCATGCCGACGGGTGGCGCTGGCGCGGGTAAAAGCGCCTGCTTGTTTGAGCGATTTGGTACAAATCGTGTGGGGTGGTGGTTGATTTGTCACCTAGGAAGTAGTTGGATGAAGCGGGGCAAA